>NZ_CP158139.1:0-28569 GCF_036038995.2 Sphingobium sp. SJ10-10 | reverse complement strand
CGACTTGCCCGAGCGCACGTCCGTGAAGACCTTGATCGCGCCCGCCTGTTCGAGCCGCATCGTCTGCCCGGCGACATCCTGGTCGCCCGTGCTCACCCGCGCGTAGCCCAAAATGCCGCTCAACAACCGTCTCCCAAACGCTCGGTCTGTGGACGCCGACGGCGCAGGCGCGCGGCATACCCCAAACCCGTCCAGAGACTACGTCTCAATAAGGTCTTAAGTCCACAGTTCTTCTCACCCATTTGTGGACGGATTTATCATGGCGCGACGCGATCTCCTGACCGATAGCGAACGGCACGCGCTATTCACCGTGCCCGCTGCCCGCGAAGATCTCGCACGACACTATATGTTATCGTCGCGAGATCTCGCACTGGTTGCTGTGCGGCGCGGCGACACGAACCGGATCGGCTTCGCTGTGCAACTGGCGCTGATGCGCCATCCAGGGTTTGGATTTACGCTCGAAGGCGGCGCGCCCGACCACCTCGTCGCGTTCATGGGCGAACAGATCGACGTGTCCGCATCGGCGTTCGACACCTACGCCGTGCGACCTGCGACCGCGTCGGTCCATGCGCGCGAGGTGGGAGACGCTCTCGGGCTTCGCGGTCCCACGAATGCGGACCTGCCATCACCATCGGTGATCGAGCGCGCCGGAATTGCGGGACGCGCCCGCGCCAGGCAACGTACTTACGACGCGCTGCTCGCGTGCGTGCCCGTCGAGAGCTTGGCCAAGCTCGATGCCACGTTGGTCGTCGATCCGAAAACCAGTCTGACACCGCTCGCCTGGTTGCGCGAGATCGCCACTGCGCCAACGCCGGACAATGTGCGTGGGCTGCTCGACCGATTGGCCCGCGTGCGCGACATCGGGCTGCCCGTCACCATCGGTGACGCTATCCATGCTGATCGGCTGCGGCAGTTCGTCCGAGAGGGGCGTGCCTCCTCCGCGCAGCTCATCGGACGTTATACGCCGTCTCGTCGGCGCGCGACGCTGGCGGCGATGATCCTGGATTTGGAATCGCGACTGACCGACGCCGCGCTCGACATGGCCGATCGCATCATCGGTGGCAGCTTCACGCGCGGAAACAACAAGCAGAAAAGGAGCTATGCCGAGACCACGCGCGACGTGGGTCGCATCATGCGCCTGTTTGACCGGACCGTTGCCGCCTTGGCGGAGGCGCAGGAAAGCGGGATGGAAGGCTTTGCCGCAGTCGATGCGGCGGTAGGCTGGGACAAGCTGCTTCGCGCGCGCGGGCAGGCCCGGCGGATCGCCGACATGGCCGAGGAGAACCCGCTCGTCCGCGCGGCGGACCAGTGGAGCCGTCTGCGCAAGTTCGCGCCGTTGCTGCTTGAGGCGATCGACTTCAAAGCGGGGCGCGGCAGCGCATCGACGATCGCGGCGTTGAACACGCTGCGCGAGATGAACCGCTCGGGAAGCCGCGATGTGCCGCCGGACGCGCCGATGCCGTTCCGCAAGGAATGGCGCACGCTGGTCAAGGCAGGCGGCGGCAAGCCCGATCGCCGTTTGTGGGAAACCGGGGTCTTGGCGCATCTGCGCAATAAGTGGCGCTCCGGCGACGTCTGGGTCGAACGCTCGGCCAACTACCGCAAGTTCGACAGCTATATGCTCTCCTCCGCAGAGGCCGCACCGATTGCCGCCGACCTCAAGCTCCCGGCTACGGCCGATGCATGGATCGCCGACCGCAGCCGTGAACTCGACTGGCGACTGAAACGCTTCGCTGATGGGCTGGCGCGCGGCGAGGTCGAAGGTGTTGCGTTCAAGGACGGCAAGCTCTCGGTCTCGCCAGTGCGCGCCGACGAGTCCGCCGCCGCTAAGGATCTTGCCGCGCGCATCGACGCACTGATGCCGCATGTGCGCATCACCGAACTGCTCCACGAGGTCGCGCGCGCAACTGCGTTCCCCCAGGCGTTTCTCAACGTCCGCACCGGCGAACACCACGACAACGAAAACGCGCTGCTCGCCGCCATACTCGCCGATGGCTCCAATCTCGGCCTCGCGCGCATGGCGGCAGCCAGCCAGGGGGTCTCCCCTGATCAGCTCATCTGGACCAAGTCGGCCTACATCGCGCCTGACAACTACAAGGCTGCGCTCGCGCGTATCATCAATGCCCACCATTCGCTGCCAATCGCGTCGGCCTGGGGCCAAGGTTCCACGTCGTCGTCCGATGGCCAGTTCTTCCGCTCGGGCAAACGGGGTAGCGGCGCAGGTGATTTCAACGCCAAGTATGGCGTCGATCCGGGCTTCTCGTTCTATACCCACGTCTCCGACCAGCATGGCCCCTACCACGTCACGGTCATCTCGGCCGCGACCCATGAAGCGCCCTACGTCCTCGACGGTCTGCTTCATCATGGTACCGGGCTTGAGATCGATACGCATTACACCGACACCGGCGGCGCGACCGATCACGTCTTCGCGCTTTGCCGGATGCTGGGTTTTCGCTTCAGTCCGCGCCTGCGCGATTTACCCGATCGCCGCATGGCCTGCATCGAGGCGCCCGGACAGTACCCGTCGCTCAAGCCGTTGATGGGCGCCCGTGTGAAGGTCGACGTGATCCGCGAGCACTGGGACGAGATCGTCCGGCTCGTCGCTTCGCTGAAGGCTGGCACCGTCCTGCCCTCGGCGATGCTGCGCAAGCTCGCCGCCTACGAACGCCAAAATCAGCTCGACCTCGCGCTTCGCGAGATTGGTCGCGTTGAGCGGACCTTGTTCATGTTGGATTGGCTGGAGAGCCCGGCCCTACGCCGCCGATGCCAGGCAGGCCTCAACAAATCCGAGCAACGCCATTTTCTCACGCAAGCGATCTGCACCTTCAAGCAGGGCCGCATTGCCGACCGCACGCATGAAGCGCAGCAGTTTCGGGCGTCGGGTCTCAACCTCGTCATCGCCGCAATCGTTTATTGGAACTCGACCTACATAGCCGACGCGGTTGCTCACCTCCGCGCGATCGGCGAGCCTGCACCCGACGAGTTGCTGGCGCACACCTCGCCCGTGGGCTGGGGTCACATTGCCTTCTCGGGTGACTTCCTATGGGACCGTGCCGCCGCTATGCCGACCGGACGCCGGCCGCTCAACCTGGGGCGGATGAGTATGGCTGCATGATCTCAAAAGACGTTCGTGATGTGTTCTCACTTAGCGCAATTCAGAGAGCATTCGTTGCGATGACCTCTACTATGCCGATCGTGAGTTCGCCGGGCGGTTCGATCCCGCGTGATCGATCGCGGCTAAGTCGCTGGGCGGCAAACTAACGGGCCAATTTAAGCCCCGCTGGTGACGTTCGCCGCGATCGGCGCACTGGACACGTCGGAAGCCCCTTTCCTGCCCTCACCGCGCTCCTGACGGTCGCTGGGGCATGATTCGGATGCCATCAGCCCACCTTTTTCCCGATAGCCTGCGGCCGGCAGGCCGCCCGGTGACGCCGTAGGCGGCACGAAACCGACTACGCATTGGTCGTTAGGCCAATTCCGCCTGTATATTTCTAACTCTGGCTGGATTCATTCTGCCTCTCTGAATCACGTTCCTGGTCCATGATTCCACGCCCGAGGCGGGCAAGGATCGCAGCGAGGCCGGGATCGTCGATAAGCTGGGCGGGCTGCTCGTCGAGCGGGAGCCTGGCGATCATCGCCCTGTCTTCCTCGGCCGCTGCTCGCCGCCGGTCGCTGTCGTCCTCTGGTGGTGGTGCGGTCATGCCGCGTTCCACCTGCGGCGGAAGCATCAAGCGGTAGGCGTTCGAGGTCTGTTTGACCTGGGGGCCGCGCATCCCTGCGTTGCCGGTCGGCACATAGCGGCGCAACCAGTCAAGGAAGCCATGCGCCTTGAGCCGCTTGAGCGCGTCCACCACGGCCGCGATCGAGCGGCCGATGCGAAGCGCCAGCGTCGCGATTGCGGGATCGAGCCGCCCGGTCTTGTAGTCGATCAGGCGTAGCAGCTCGCGCAACACCTCAAGTCCGACATGACCGATCGCGCCGTTCTCGCGGTTGTTGCGCTCGCGCCGGTGGGCAAGCCGTTTCAATCGGTCATATTTCTCGGCCGCCTGCATGAAGCGAGCGACGTTCTTGGGACTAAACGGCTGCCAGAACCGCCCTTCCCGGCCCTTCTCGGTGCAGCTGTAGCGATGGACCCGCTGGCGGGTCTGACGGCCTGGCCGCCTACCTTTCGCCCCTCCCAAGGCCTCGAACACAGTTTGCATGGAACCTCCCGTCGATCGGTAGGCCCGGCTGCTGGCGGCAATCCCTCATGGACATAGCTCTCCCGTTCTCGAAAACAGCGTTTTCGAGTTGACTTCACGTCCGATCTGCGGGAGTTTGGTCCTTGCGATAGAGACCGGGCGACTCCCGCCCATCAGACTTTCCGAGAGCCCGGCCGCCAAGCCGGGCTTTCGTCGTTTTGGCCCTATCGGTGCCACCCGCTAGGATCGCCACGACGAATCGGCGAACGAGTCCGCCGACGCTCAAACTTGTCAGATTATCAGGATGCTGGGAAGCCGCTTCTATTTAGCGTCGTAAGTAGCTTACGTGTTCACACGTTCACAATCCATCATGTGAACGTGTTCACCTTTCGATAGGCTGCTTGTATTTTTGGAGAATATCCAAAACCGCCTCGGTTAGCATCGCCTCAATTGTTGTGTCTTCCTTGACGGCAAGGATCGCAAACGCTCTCGCAATGGCCGGGTCGAACTTACCGGCAATCGTTTTTTTGCCGATACGATTGCGCTGGCGGCGCGGCGCTTCGATCGGCAGCATCGGTTGTTCGACCTCTTCCGCCGGGCCGGTTGGTTTCTTGGCGTTCGTCGATCTCGCCACCCCCATCGCTCCTAATCTTTGTGTTCACACATTTACACATTCACGTATTCACATATTCACACGTGGACAGCTATCGCTCGCCGAACGGGTGCTTGCCGTGCTGGCGCATGAGTAGGTCGATGGCTTCGCCAAGGAGCGCCTGCAACGTCGTTCCCTGCTCGGCCGCCAGCATGTTGAGACCGCGACTGACCTCGGGGCTGAAATAGGCGCTCACCGCCTTCTTTCCCTGCCGGGTCTGCGCGCGGGTGGTGGGCGTCGCAGTCGTCGGGTCGGGGCTGTCGCCGATCGCGCCAGCCTTCTCCGCCCGCTGCTGCTTCATTGCGCCGAACTTGCTCATGCCGCGCCCCGCTTTTTCCTGTTTACAGGTGAACGTGTGGGCACGTTCACCTGTTCACTTATCCACACCCATAGTGCGGCAACCTCTTCCGCCGCCTTGCCTTCGGGTTCCAGTTCGATCGCGGTTTTCCCCTGCGCCGTGCTGTGATGATAGATCGCCCGCTGGGTGAGCATGACGGGCGCAACGTCCACGCCCATGCCGGCGACGCCATCGCCGCCCTCGATCAGCTCGCGGGCATCGCGGTAGGTTGTCGGAGCGCGCTGCGGGCCGCCCATGAAAAGCACGAACGCGAGTTTGCCGGTTGCCTGCACCAATTCGGCCGTCATCTCGACGGCTTTGAGGTCAAAGGCTTGCGGACGACAGGGAATCAGCACCAGGTCCGCGACCTTGCAGGCTTCCCGCGCCATGATGTCGGCGTGGGGCGGCGTGTCGATCACCACCAGGTCGGCACCGAGTTCGGCCGCTTGCTGGAGCTTGCGGGGCAAGAGGGGAGGGGAGGCGCAATCGACCACCTCCAAATCGGACGATCCGCGCCACTCGCTCCAGTGGCTCGCTGTCGCCTGTGGGTCGGTGTCGAGGATTAAGGTCGTAAGCCCTGCGCCCGCGCTGGCCGCTGCAAGGTGGATCGCCAAGGTCGTTTTGCCCGCGCCGCCCTTTTGGCTGATGACAGTAATGACCTTCATGTGAACCCCTGAACACGTGAACGTGTGAACACGTTCACGTGTGGACGGAACAGGCGCTTAGGTCAATGGCGTTTGTTGAGGGCGTCGATCCGCTACGCGGATCCTCGCCTCGCCAGTCGATCGGAACCCGGCAGGGCCAAGACCGCTCGCGGGCTTGGGGAGCGAAGCGACTGAGAGCGGCGGTGCCGCGTAGCGGCAGGCGCCAGACTCTGTGGCCTGTCGTCGGCTAGACGAGTTCGAGCTGCACGCGACGACCGACAACCGCGGCTGCCCGTTGCAGCGTCTCAATGGTTACATTGCCGTCCTTGGGATCGAGAACGCGATCAACCTGGGTGCGGCTGGTGTGCATCATCGTGGCGAGGCGGTTCTTGCTGAGCTTGCGCTCTTTCATCGCATCGGCGAGCTGCCAAGCGATAACCTCCTTGATCGCCCTGGCCTGAAACTCGCCAAGAACGCCTTCGTTCTCAAGGAAGCTGTCGAGGGTCGGACCCCGGTGCTTATTGTCAGCCATTTTCGACCTCCTTCTGGCGCTTTCGCGCGAGTTCCAAATCCAATGCCGGCGTCTTGTTCGCCTTCTTGATGAAGCCGTGCAGCGCATACAGCTCGCCGGCCTGAAAGCAGAACATTACCCGCGCAATTGTGCCGTCCGGTAGGGACGTGCGAACCTCGAACAGTCCTTTTCCCATCGGTCGCACTAGCGGCATACCGACCGGCCAACGAAACTGGACACGCTGCAAGTCCTGCCCGATCTCGCGGCGATTGACCTCCGCAAGCCCGAGCAACCAGTCCCTGACCGGCACGTTGCCGGCGTCGGTCTGGTAGAACACCAGTTCGATTCTATGCGGCGGACTCGTGCTCATCGGTTTCTTATAAAGTGCAATGCACCATATAAGGTGCAAGTGTCAAGAGCCTTTGGCAAGGTCAAAGGCCAAGCCAAGGGTTGGGTGGGTGGGTGGGACCAAGACGCGGCCGTCGAATGACGGCCTCCATCTAGGCCGGTTGGATAAGCGAGCTGCGCCCGCCCGGTATATGCCGATACAAGGTCGACGGCTGCACGCCGATCTGCTGCGCCACCTCCTCAACGGTGATGGTGGGGTCTGCGAGCATTGCCCTGGCGCGCTTGATCTCCGCCGGCCCCATCGCCGGCTTACGCCCGCCGCGCCGCCCCATCGCCTTTGCCTGGGCAAGCCCGGCATGGGTGCGCTCCAACATCAGCTCGCGCTCGAACTCCGCCACGGCTGCAAAAACGTGGAACACAAGCCGCCCGCCCGGACTGGTGGTGTCGATCGCCTGGGTGAGCACCCTAAGGCCGATCTCGCGCTTGGCGAGATCTTCGGCCGTTTCCACGAGCTGACGAACGGAGCGCGCGAGCCGATCGAGCTTCCACACCGCCAGCGTGTCGCCAGCGCGGAGATAATCGAGCGCCGCCCGCAACTCGGGCCGATCGCGCTGCGCGCCCGACGCCTTCTCGGTGAACACCTTCTCGCACCCGGCTTCACGAAGCGCATTGAGCTGTAGGGCAGGGGACTGGTCCCTGGTGGACACACGCGCATAGCCGACGAGCAAAGGTTCTCTCCGAAAGCTCGAAATAACCTAGTCGGATTTGAGAGAGGGAAACAAGGGACGGTTTTCGGAAACTTTACGGGCGGTTTTAATGGCCTCAGCCGCGATCGACACCGCTGTCGCGCAATCGACCGTTCGCGGGAGAGGTCTCCAGGCTATGAAGGCTTGTAGCCTCTCCTTTCGACGCTTGCCGTCCCCGACGCTGTCTGATCAACAGTTTCGGCATGTTGCGAGCCTTTGCGTTTCGCGCCGCCGCCTTCTCCTGGGCTGGGTTACCCCGCTACTTGGCGGCACCCTCCGTTCGGGACCGTAACTCCCGCGCCTGCGCTTCATATTCGAGCGCAAGAAGGCGATGGGCCGATGCTGCTTCCAACGACGTGGCCGCTGTCTCCGCCTCCCTCTCCTCGCGAGCGCGCCGCTCGTAATACTCAAGATTATCTCCGGCCATGTCATCATCTCCATCAGAGCGACGATAGGCCTCGCCGCTCGCCCTTGGTTGGCTGAATATGCAAATAGGCGGGATAGATCGCCGGGCATCGCGGACACGCTCCACATCGGAAAGCCAAGTGCGCTCTCGATCTTTCAAAGGTCAGGTTCTGCCCCAAAAGCGAGTGCATCTGCCGGACCGACTTCCTTGCTGCCGGTAAACAGCAGATCCAACCGATCCTGGATTTCATGCCGGTAGTCGCGCGCGGGAATCCCGCGCGGCGCCGTCAAGGAGACGTCGTCGGCGATCGCGCCCTTGATCCGCTCCAGCGCGTCTTCGGTCAGGACGTTTGCGTCACGCAACTCGATGCAGAGCCGCACCAGGCCGGCTGCGGTAGCCTGAGCACGAAGACCGACGTTGATAAGGTCGAAATGTAGCCTGCGTTGCTTCTCCAGCCTGCTGTCCATGAGTCACCTCTTACCTTTCAGTCTTCCAATGCACCTCGCTTGGTTGCCCTCGATACCTTCGCCATCGAGCAGTTGGCGATTTTCCCGCAACAAATGCTCAAGGTCGTTGAAGATCGCTGCATCAACGAAACGGTCGATCTGTTCAGCGCATTGTTGAGGATGAACAATCCGACGACAGACCGCTCCTGCACCCAATGTCAGGATATACTCGGCGACCGCCGCAACGTGTTTCGCCGAAATCCCGTCAGGCGCAAGGGCCGCCAGAGCAGCCGACAGGCTCTGGCGGACACGGGCATCGACCTGGCGATAGATGTCGGCGACGCGTGGATTCCGGCCGGCCTCCGCGACGATCTCGGCGACCAGCCGACATCGGTCTTCCGGCTGGTCACGCGTGCCAAACCGCTCCAGCCAAGCCCGAATGGCATCAAGATCCTGCGCGGCTACTGCGTCCGCCAGCGCTTTCTCCTCCAGCCATGCTTCCACGTCGGCCTCACAGATGGCTGCGATGATCGCTTCTTTGCTCTCAAAATCCCGATACATCTGCCCCACCGCGATGCCCGACGCGGTCGCGATCTGCGCGATGCCCGTCTGATGGAATCCTTGTTCGATGAACAGCGTCCGGGCCACTTCGAGCAGATGACTCCGACGCAAACGGGCCCGCTCGCCTAGTGGCCGGGGAGCCTTCGCCGGGTGCATCCAACCTCCTTTTTGCAGTTGCGAAGTCCGCCACATCTTCTTACAGACGGCGCGTGAGTGACTATTCACTCATACGGACGAAGCCTAAAATGGCAAGGATGTTTGAAGACAGGCGAGGATGAATGGCGGCGGCGTGACGAGCGCGCGCGAACACGCTCGCTTTTTTAACCGAGAAACGGACCAGGGTTGGTATGCAGAAGATTATCCCGGCCATCGGGCTGGCGCTGATCCTTGCCGGGTGCGGCAAGTCGCAACAGCAGGCTCCGGCACCGGCCGGTCCTCCGCAGGTGTCCTTCGTCACCGCCACGGAGCAGCCGGTAACGCTCAGCAGCGAGTTGCCGGGCCGCACGAGCGCCTATGAGACGTCGGATGTCCGTCCGCAGGTAAACGGCCTCATCCTTGCCCGCCTGTTTCAGGAAGGCGATCTGGTGCATGCCGGACAGCCGCTCTACCGGATCGACCCGGCCCCCTATCAGGCGCAGGTCGCGAGCGCGCGTGCCGCGGTCGTGCGGGCGCGCGCGGCGATCTCGTCGACCCAGGCGCTGTCGCGCCGCTACGGCGAGCTCGTCAAGATCAACGCCATCTCGCGCCAGGAGGCGGAGAACGCCCAGACCGGCGCACAGCAGGCGCAGGCCGATGTCGCTGCGCAGCAGGCGGCGCTCCGCAGCGCGCAGATCGATCTGACGCGCACCACCATCCGCGCGCCGATCACCGGCCGGATCGGCCGGTCCACCTACACCGCGGGCGCGCTGGTCACGGCCGGGCAGACGGAGGCACTGACCACGATCCAGCGCCTCGATCCGATCTATGTTGATATCCAGCAATCCAGCGCCGACGTCCTGAACCTGCGCCAGCAAATCTTGTCCGGCGAGCTGTCGCGTGGCGGCGCCGCAGCGCGGGTCAGGCTAAAGCTGGAGAACGGCAGCACCTATCCGGCGGAGGGCGTGCTAAAGTTCACCGACGTTACGGTCGACCCGACCACCGGCAGCCAGGTGGTGCGCGCGGTTTTCCCGAACACGCGTGGGCTGCTGCTTCCCGGCATGTACGTGCGCGCCGAGCTGGCCCAGGGCACCAAGTCCAACGGCCTGCTGGTGCCGATCCGCGCGGTGTCGCGGGACGAGCGCGGCAATCCGACAGCCCTGGTTGTGGGCCCGGATGGCAAACTCCAGGTTCGTCAAATCACCGCACCGCGGACGGTTGGCCAAAACTGGTTAGTAACCGGAGGTCTGCGGGCCGGCGACAAGGTCGTGGTGGAAGGCGCCCAGAACCTGCGACCAGGCACGCCGGTAAAGGCGGTTCCGCTCCAACAGGGTGGCCGGCAAGCTAGCCAGCCTGCTCAAACTCAGCAGCAGGCGAAGTAAGCCCCTATGTCTCGTTATTTCATCGATCGGCCGATCTTCGCCTGGGTGATCGCCATCGTGCTGATGCTATTCGGCGCGCTCGCGATTCGCAGCTTGCCGATCGCGCAGTTCCCGGCAATCGCGCCGCCGACGGTGACTATCACCGCCGTTTACCCGGGTGCCGATGCGGAAACGCTGGAGCGCACGACGACTCAGATTATCGAGCAGCAACTCCGGGGCATCGACAATCTGCGCTACTTCTCCGCGCAGACCTCGTCGGCAGGACGCGCGACGGTCACGCTCACCTTTGAACAGGGAACCAATCCCGACATCGCCCAGGTGCAGGTTCAGAATAAGCTTCAGGCCGCTACCCCGCTGCTGCCGCAGGAAGTGCAGCGCCAAGGCGTGGTGGTCGCCAAGTCAGCGGCCAGCTTCCTGATGATTCCCGCGCTGTACTCCGATGACAACAGCCATACCGCCAACGACCTGTCTGATTATCTGGTCAGCCAGGTGCAGGAGCCGGTCAGCCGCATCACCGGCGTCGGTGAACTGCAGGTGTTCGGCACTCAATACGCCATGCGGATCTGGGTCGATCCGCTCAAGCTACGCAGCTACAATCTCGCTATTGAAGACGTGGTTACCGCAATCCAAGGACAGAATGCGCAGATTTCGGCCGGTCAGATCGGTCAGCTCCCTTCTTCCAAAGAGCAGGAGCTCAATGCCACCGTCTCCGTCCAGTCGCGCCTCGAGACGCCGGAACAATTCGGGGCGATCCGCCTGCGGTCAACGCAAGGCGGCGCCGTGGTGCGTCTTCGCGATGTCGCGCGGGTTCAGATAGGTGCCGAAAACTACGGCTTTGACACGCAGTATAACGGACACCCCGCTTCGGGCTTCGGCGTGCGCCTCGCCACCGGCGCCAACGCGCTCGACACGGTCGACGCGGTCAAATCGGAGATCGAGCGGATCGCCAAGGGTTTCCCAGCGGACGTGAAGGTCGTCTACCCGTACGACTCCACCCCCTTCGTGCGCCTGTCCGTCAAGCAGGTGATCCACACGCTGGTTGAGGCAGTGGTGCTCGTGTTCCTCGTCATGTTTTTGTTCCTGCAGAACTGGCGTGCGACGCTTATCCCGACCATCGCGGTGCCTGTGGTGTTGCTCGGCGCTTTAGGCGTGATGTCCGCACTGGGCTATTCGATCAACACGCTGACGCTGTTCGGCATGGTGCTCGCTATCGGTTTGCTGATCGACGACGCCATCGTGGTGGTCGAGAACGTCGAGCGCCTGATCCAGACAGAGCACCTCACGCCCAAGGAAGCGGCGCGCAAGTCGATGGACGAGATCAGCGGCGCGCTGATTGGCATCGGCCTGGTGCTGTCGGCCGTGTTCCTGCCGATGGCATTTTTCGGGGGATCGACGGGCGTCATCTACCGCCAGTTCTCGGTGACCATCGTGTCGTCGATGGTGCTGTCGGTCCTCGTCGCGTTGATCTTGACGCCGGCGCTGTGCGCCACGATCCTTAAGCCGCACGACCCCAGGCAGCAGCAGGGCAACGGGCCGTTCGCGCGCTTCTTCCGCTGGTTCAACAACAAGTTCGACCGCGGGACGGAGAAGTACGAAGGAGGCGTTAAGCGGACTGCGCGGGGCTGGAAGCGATCGGGGCTACTTTATGTGCTGATCGTCGCCGTGATGGCGTTCACCTTCTGGCGTCTGCCGAGCGGCTTCCTGCCCGAAGAGGACCAGGGCGAGATGATCACGTTGGTGCAGGCGCCCGCAGGCGCAACCCTGCCGCGTACGCAGAAGGCGCTGGACGTCGTGCGTGATCATTTTCTCGAGGATGAAAAGGCGAACGTCTCCTCGATCTTCACCATCAGCGGCTTCTCCTTCGCCGGCCAAGGCCAGAACGCGGGGCTCGCCTTCATCAAGCTGAAGGATTGGGAAGAGCGGGACGGAGCCGACAGCCGGGCACCGGCGATCGCTGGGCGCGCGATGGCGGCGTTCTCGCGCTATCACGACGCCAGCATCTTCGCGGTTGTGCCGCCGGCGGTGCGGGAACTCGGCAACGCGACCGGTTTCGACCTCTGGCTGGTCGACAGGGCAGGCATCGGTCACGACAAGCTGCTCGCCGCACGCAACCAGCTGCTCGGCATGGCGGCGGGCAACAAGCGCGTCGCGCAGGTGCGGCCGCTCAGCCTCGACGATGCCCCGCAGCTCAACGTCGACATCGACCAGGACAAGGCTGGCGCGCTGGGGCTGGACATCAGCCAGATCAACTCCGCCATCTCGACCGCTTGGGGCGGGGCCTATGTCAACGACTTCCTGGATCGCGGGCGGACCAAGCGCGTGTACCTGCAGGCCGACGAGCAGTACCGCTCGTCGCCCGAAGACATCCAGGACTTCTATATTCGCGGTGTGAACGGCCAGATGGCGCCGCTCGGCGCCTTCTCGACCCTGTCCTGGAAGCAGGCGCCGGTGATCCTGACGCGCTACAACGGGCGCCCGGCGATGCAACTGCAGGGCGCTCCCGGCCAGGGGCTCAGCACAGGATCGGCGATGGAGGCAATGCAGGAGATGCAGGGCAAGCTGCCGCCGGGCACCAGCCTGGAGTGGACAGGGCTGTCCTACGAGGAACGACTGTCCGGCGGCCAAGCGCCGGCGCTCTACGGCCTGTCGCTGCTGATCGTCTTCCTGTGCCTTGCCGCACTGTACGAAAGCTGGTCGGTGCCCATCGCGGTGCTGCTGGTCGTGCCGCTGGGCGTGCTCGGGGCTGTTCTGGCTGCCGCACTGACGGGGCTGAACAACGACATCTATCTGCAGGTCGGTCTCATCACGACCATCGGCGTGTCGGCGAAGAACGCGATCCTGATCGTTGAGTTCGCTGAGGAACGTGTGCTGGCCGGCATGAACGCCTTCGACGCCGCGATCGAAGCTGCCAGGCTGCGTCTCCGACCGATCCTGATGACCAGCCTCGCCTTCGTGTTTGGCGTGATGCCGCTAGCGATCTCGACCGGGGCGGGCGCGGGCGGTCAGAACGCGATCGGTCGGGCGGTGGTTGGCGGCATGTTGTCAGCCACCGTGCTCGCCATCTTCTTCGTGCCTATGTTTTTCGTGGTCGTCGCGCGCCTGTTCAACCATGGTCAGGAAGACCAGGACCGGCAGCGGTTGAACAAGGATATCGAGCCCGAGGGCGGCAACAAATCTTCCGATGGCGGCGTCGCGCCGCAGGGAGCCTGATGGTATGAATAGGTCGCTGATCGCCTGCCTGGCAGGCGCGACGATGCTCGCGGGCTGCAATCTTGCTCCCAAATACGTTCAGCCGCTTGGCGCGGTGCCCGCAACGCTGCCGCAAGGCGGCGTGTACCCGGCGGCGCCGACCGATGCGCGCGACATCACGCGCGTCGGCTGGCGCGATTTCTTTCTGGAACCGCGCCTAAGACTGGTAATCGAGGCAGGTATCGCCAACAACCGCGATCTGCGCATCGCGGCGGCGAACGTCCTGCAGGCCCGGGCACAGTTGCGGGCGCAACGTGGGAGCCTTGTTCCGTCGATAGACGTGACCGGTTCCGCCACTTACACCAACAACGCGGCCGGGTCGGCGGGTGCGGCTGCGGGCGGTGCAGCCACCGGCGGGACCGGCAACGGCACGGGGAACGGCACCGGAACGGGAACAGGGGCTGGCACGGGTGGCGGCGGAACCGGCGTCGGCACCGGCGGTTCGGACCTGGAATTCTATTCGCTCAACACCGGCTTCTCGAACTTCGAACTCGACCTGTTCGGGCGCGTGCGCAATCTCGCTCGCGCCGCGCAGGAGCAGGTGTTCGCCAGCGAGGAAGCCCAGCGCTCGACGCGGATCAGCCTGATCGCCGAGATCGCGAATGCCTGGCTGACGATGGCGGCCGACCAGGATCAGTTGCGGGTCGCGCGCCAAACGCTCGCCACCTTCCGGCAGACGCTCGACCTTACCGCCGCCCAATTCCGGATCGGCGTCGGTTCCGAGTTGGAGGTGCGTCAGGCGGAGACGAACTTCCAGGGCGCGCGTAACGACATCGCGACCCTCGAAACGCGCGTCGCGCAGGACCAGAATGCCCTGAACCTGCTGGTCGGGACCACCGTCCCCGCCGACCGGCTACCGGGCGGCTTGGGCGACGCGCAGGTTACGCTTGATGCGCTGCCGCCCGGCCTGTCGTCCGACGTGCTTCTCAGGCGTCCCGATGTGCTTCAGGCCGAGCATCAGCTGATCGCGCAGAACGCCAATATCGGTGCAGCTCGTGCTGCCTTCTTTCCGACGATATCGCTGACCGCCACCGTCGGCACCATCAGCACTGCTCTATCCGGCCTCTTCTCCGGCGGCAGCTTCAGCTATACCGGCGCACCCGGCGTCTCGCTGCCGCTGTTCGATGGCGGCCGTCGGCGCGGTGACCTGGACTATGCGCGCGCCTCGCGCGACGTCGCCGTCGCCTCTTACGAGCGCACCATCCAGACGGCGTTCCGCGAGGTGGCTGACGCGCTCGCGCAACGTGGCAGGATCGGGGAGCAAATCGAGGCGCAAACCGCGCGCGCCAGCGCCGCGCAGACCGCGGCCCGCTTGTCGAACGCACGGTTCCGCGCCGGCGTCGACTCCTTCCTGAACACGCTGGATGCGCAAAGGACAGCCTATGCCGCCGAGCAGCAGCTGGTCGCAACTCGACTTACACGGGCTAACAATCTGGTGGTGCTCTATCGCTCCCTTGGGGGCGGTGTCGTTGAGGTCGGTGCCGAGCAGATGGTGCGATAATCCTCTCTTCTGCGACTGCTCGGCAGTTCTTGGGACCGAAGTCCACGCCTAGCCGATCACCACGTTTTTCCAGTTCCGGCGGGGAGGGGGCTTCGGCCGCTTCTCCATCACGCGCCGATCAAGCAAAGGGGTATCCCTGTGCTCCATCAATCGCTTCAATCGCAGCCGGCCGCGCCACAGGCGGCTCTTGAAGGTGCCCGCCGGGATAGCGAGCCTGGCCGCCGCTTCTTCGATAGACAACCCTTCGGCCGCCAGCAGGATCGCCGCCCGCTGCTCGGGGATCAGCTCGCCGAGCGCCCAATCCACGTCGCGTAAGTCCACCGCTGCGCCTTGGGCCCCGGCGACGCCCAGCAGCCGGTCAAACGCATCTTCGGGAAGGTCGGCCCGGAAGCGGGCGCGGCGACGCCCGGAAAGAAAGCTGTTCCGCATCACGGTGCGCATCCACGCGCCCAGGTTCGTGCCGGGCACGAACGAACGGCGGGCTGCCCAGCACCGGAGCATGGTGTCTTGCAACAGGTCGTCGGCGTCAGCACCGGCACCGCCGGTGAGGCGGCGGGCATAGGCGCTGAGCGACGCAGCCTGCTCGATCAGCCCAGCCCCAAAGTTGTCATCGAACCGGCCATCGATGCATTCCGACTGTTGGGCGAGCGGGCGCGGGGCCATTCCACGGTGTTTGAATGCGTTCACCGTACGATCGCCAGTCCGACCCGCAGGCGGGTCATGCGGCGGTTATAGTCGAGGAGGTTCTCGCCATATCCGGTGAAGGCCTGGCCGATGAGGTAGAAGTTCAGGTTTCCGCCGATCAGCCGATCGATGGGGTAGGATATGTCGGCATCGATCGCGCCTTTGCCAGAATCGAAATTGAACCGGGTATTTGTAGCGGCTTGCAATAATGATCGCCCGGAACTGCAATAAAGGGCGGTTTCCGGCTCACATTGCGTGAGACGTTCAGGGTCGCCAGGCTCACATTGGTTGCGACGCAAATCACATTGCGTGCGACGGACGCGAGATGTTCAGCGCGCGGCGCAGGATCGCGGAGACGGCAGCAATGTCGCAACGGGCATGGTCTGCTCCGCACGGTAGCGTTGCAATCATCCGGCGCTGCCTGCAATCGAAGGCGACGTATTCACGAGAGTTGCAATAGAAGGGACGGATGCGAGATGATCGATGCGAGCCGGATTGCCGCCGCCATCAACCTGCGTGTCCGCCAGCTTGAGGCACAGGGTATCACCGGGATCGCCCTGGCCGATCATATGATCGGCCACATGCAGGACCTGCACGGTATCTACGGCACCGCCAGCGATAGGACGCTGGGCGACCTGTGCGACCGTTTCCCGGGATTTGAGCGGTATGCCCGGATCATGGAGGAGATGTCCGAACGCAACCAGGCCATGTTGGCCTCCGACAACCATCCCCATGGCGAGCTGCCTGAATTGCCGGAGCGGCTGAAGGCAAAACTCGTTCATGTGCTGCACGCCGCCGCCGAACTGGAGCGCGAGCTTCAGGCAGCCGCTGATGGCGGCCACGCCGACCATGCCGGGCGCTTGACGGAAATGATGCACCGCTGGGCCGACGACCTCGCACGACTGGTATCCGACTTCCAGTCCTCGGATTTGCCGCCCGCGTCCCAGGCCTTGGTGCAACAGGTGCTCAAGGCGACGGCGGAACGGATTCAGACGTGGATGGAAACCCCGTAGCGACACCCGATCGCCGGAAGCCGGCGCCTGCCCCGCAAGAAAAACGGACGGTTTTCTCGCGGTCGCGCGATGCCGGCCTCGACCTCGCGCCAATGGCAAGGAAACCCGTTGTGAAAACCAGCGCAATCTTGCACCATGCCGATCATCTTTTCTGGCGAGGTGTGGATTGCTCATCGGCTATATCCGGGTGTCGAAGTCGGACGGCACGCAGACGCTGGAGCCGCAGCGCGACGCGCTGCTCGCGGTCGGCATCGATCCGTCCCGCATTTACGAGGATCTGGCATCGGGCCGGCACGATGCCCGGCCAGGTCTCACCGCCTGCCTGAAGGCGCTGCAACCGGGCAACACGCTCGTCATCTGGAAGCTCGACCGGCTCGGCCGCGATCTGCGCCACCTGGTCACGACCGCCGAGGATCTCCGGTCGCGCGGGATCGGGTTGAAGGTGCTGGCCGGTGCCGGCGCGCAGATCGACACGACGTCCGCCAATGGCCGTCTCGCCTTCGGCATCTTCGCGGCATTCGCCGAGTTCGAGCGCGAGCTGATTGCCGAGCGCACCCATGCCGGCCTTGCCGCAGCGCGTGCGCGTGGTCGTATGGGCGGTCGGCCGCGCAAGATGAACCGGGCGACGCTGACGATGGCGATGGCGGCGATGTCCGATCGGGGTGCCGTCGCGGCCGATGTCGCCAGGCGGCTCGGGATCACGACCACGACACTCTATGTCTACGTCAACGGCGATGGCAGCCCCAAGGCTCCGGGGCAGGCGTTGCTCGACGCCATCCCGATGCGACCGCCAGTCCAGAACCCGGCCGCGTGATGGGTGTGGGCGTCACGGTCCCTATCGAGGCGATCGTGACGCTCCGGCGTCGTCTGGCGACACTCCCGGCACGGCATCCCGAGCGGCAACCGCTGATGGCATCGACAGCCGAACTCTACGGCATCAGTCGCGCCACCCTCTACCGGCTGCTGCGCGGTGAGCGACGTCCGAAGGACGCACACCGCGCCGATCGAGGCCTTTCGCGCATCATGCCCGCAGACGAGATCGAGTGGTGGTGCGAGGTCGTTGCGGCAATGAAGAGTCGCACGACCAATCGGCAGGGCCGTCGTCTTTCGACCAGGCGTATCCTCCAGATCGTCACCGAACATGGCGTCGAGACCCCCGACCGTGGTCTCGTGAAGCTACCGCCAGGACGGGTGGCGGCGTCCACACTCAACCGGCACATGCGACAACTGGGGTATGACGCCGCGCGCATGACACGCGAGCCGGCGGCAGTGCGCTATCAGGCAGAGCGATCGAACATGCTGTGGCATTTCGACATGAGCCCGTCGGACCTCAAGCAGTTGAAGGCACCGACCTGGATCGATCCCGATCGCAGTGGCGCGCCGACCCTTATGCTGTTCTCGGTGGTCGATGACCGGTCGGGCGTCGTCTATCAGGAATATGGGCTGGTCTATGGCGAGGACGCCGAGGCGGGCTTGCGCTTCCTGTATCGCGCCATGGCCCCCAAGGAGGATAATCCATTCGGGGGTATCCCCGACAACCTCCAGCTCGATGGTGGGCCGATCGGCAAGTCGGCCGTGTTCAAACGGGTGATGGAATGCCTCGGGATCAATGCCTTCCCACACATGCCCAAAGGCTCGGACGGGCGGCGCACGACCGCCCGCGCCAAGGGCAAGGTCGAGCGGCCATTCCGCACCGTCAAGGAAGCCCACGAGACGCTCTACCACTTCCACGAACCGGCCAGCGAGGAAGAGGCCAATCGCTGGCTGGCCCGCTACATTGCCACCTATAACAGCGGCGATCATCGCCGCGAGCCGCATAGCCGGATCGACGACTGGCTCGGTCATCTGCCAGATGGCGGCATTCGCGCGATGTGCAGTTGGGAACGCTTTTGCGCATTCGCGCGCGAGCCGGAGCGGCGAACCGTCGGCATCGACTGCCGGCTGACCGTGGCGGGCGTCACCTACGAGGTCACGCCTGAGGTCGTCGGCGAAACGGTCGTCGTCTGGTGGGGGCTGTTCGACCAGGAACTATGGGTCGAGCATGGCGAGGACCGATATGGGCCATTCGATCCGGTCGGAGGGCCGGTGCCGCTGCATCGCTACCGTAAGCACCGCAAGAGCCGGCGCGAAGTGCGCACGGACCGCGTCGATGCACTGGCGACGAGGATCGGGATTCCCCGCTCGGTCCTGACGGGTGAAGACGACATCAAGGTGATCGCGCGCAAACCTGCCGATGGGGCTGTCGCCGTACCGGTGCGGCCATTTGCCGACCCGGACCCTTTCGCCGAACTGACCTTTGCGACCCCGCTCAGGGCGCGAATGGCGATCTCGGAGGAATTGCGCCTGCCGCTGGGCGGCCTGTGCGAGGAGGACCGTGCATTCATCGACGCGCTGCTGGCACGCACGCTGTCCAGGCCCGAGGTCATGGACGAAATCCGCAGGCGCTTCCCGCCCGGCCATAGACGGAGCGGCTGATGCAGACCGAAGTGATGCGCTATTACGGTCTGGACCGCCCCCCGGTCGATCTCGGCTTTTTCGAGACCGAGGCTGCAAGGCGTTGTCAAGTTGGGCAGCGATTCTACAGCGATTCTAAATGCGAACCCTTCGCATTTGGGAAGTGAGTCCCGAAAGCCACATGCTGAGATATTTGGGAGAGGATTGCAGAAAGAGGGTTTCGCGCGAGGCCTGGTTCTGATTCAGGATAGCGATGCTCGTTCTCGATCAGCTTCTGGGTGGCCTGAAGGAAGCCTGCGCGGCGTTTCCGGACAAGCGTAAGAGCGATGCCATCTATTCGATGGCGGATATCGGGCTTTCGGCGTTTTCGCTGTTCTTCATGCAGTTCGGAATCATTCCTGTCCTATCAGCGCTCGCTGGAGGAGGGGCGCAAGTCGTCGAATTGCCAGACGCTGTTCGGGATGGAGCGGATCCCGACCGACAATCACATCCGCGCGATGCTCGATCCGGTCCATCCCTCGCATCTGCAGCCGGTGTTCGATCAGGTGATCGCCGCGCTTGAGGCACATGGTGGCAAGGAAGCGTTGGGTTCGTCCCGGCAAAGGTACGTATCGCGACATAGGATTTAGCGACCCCATTGGAGGCTCTCGGGGTAGGGTTGTGCGGCTGAGCGGAACGGAAAAGTGTCATAAGGCCATTATGGCTTCACCTCGATCGTGCAGCGCACTGGCTCTTTCGCTTTGGCCGCCCGCTCACGGCACGCCTGCACCGCCTCGCGATTGCCGTCCGTGAGCGGCGAGGCCGCGACGATCGCGCCCCAGCTCTCGGGCGCGGCCGTCTGCATCAATCGCTGCCCCGCATCCCATAGACTACGCTCGTCCAACACGCGGACCGCCATGCGCTCGGGCCAGCGCCAGCTATCGGGCGTCGCCCGCGCGATCGGCCCGGCAAGTAGGGCGTAGAGCAACAGCCCCAGCACCGCGCCACTAACGCCAATGACATACAGCCAGCGATTTTGCTCGTCGCCGCGCCGCGCCGATGCGAGCCGGTTGCCGATCTCGCGCGCGGCCTGGTCCAGCGCCGTGCGCGCGTCGGTGATAAGGCGCTGATCCTCGCGCCGTGCGTTCGTGGCCGCGCTGGCGATCTCGGTCGCCATATGCGCCGGGTCCATCGACAGGGCAGGGCTTTTTCGCATGGCGGCGATCTGCTGCGCCAACACCCCCAGCACCTTCTCGGTGCGCTCAAGCGTGGGCTGATAGTCGGGAATGTCGATGGACTCGCGCGCGGCGGTCAGCCCCTCGACGGCGGCGCGCAGCAACCCCACCTCGCCGCGCAGCCGCTCGAACGCCAACGCCGGATCGTCGCCCGCTTCGCCGCGTCCCTGATAGTCGTTCTGGTCGCTCATGCGCCTTCGTCCCTGGGCATCCGCCCAAACATCGTCAGAAAGTCCCGCACGCCAATGATACGCGCGCCCTCGTAGCGGACCATCGACAGCAAATCCCGCTTGTCGCCTGTGACAAGATGATCCGCCCTGCCCGCCACGATCATCGCCAAGAGATAATTGTCGTAAGGATCGGCGCAGGCCGTCACGGTCGGAAGGTCCGACACCATCACGGCCACGTCGCGCAGCTCGTTGACAAGCCGCCCCGCCAGCGCCGGCGAAAGCCGCTCCCGGATTTTGGGATAGCGCGTCACCCGCGCCAGCTCGTCCAGTTGCTCGGCCGAAGTCAGCAGCTCAAACCGCCCTTCCCGCCAGAGCGTGACGATCCGCGCGGGCGGCGATCGGCCCGACAGCAGCGCGCTGATGAGGACATTGGTATCGACAACGACGCGCACGGTCAGCCTGCGGGCTGACGCGCGGCGGTCACCGCCTCCCCTATCAGCGCGTCCAGCTCATCAGGGGCCATATCCTCGAACTTGCTCCGCGCCTCGGTAATGGTCTGATCGAGAACGCGCCATTTGACCGCTTCCTCGATGAAGCGGGAAAGGTCGCCCTTCTTCATGCCGCGCTGCGCGAGAAAACTACGCACCGCAATGTCGGTGTTCTTGGATACCGAAACGGTCCAGCGGGTCATATCGTTCATGGGTCGACTCTCTGATTAAACGCATAGCATCTTATCATGATAGGCGCTTATCCGCAAAAATATCAGCGGCTCATGCCGCGATCCCGACCTATCTCAAGCTCCTGCGCCAAATGACGGCCCAGCTCGCCCCCGCTCATGTCGCGGCCCCGGCTCATGCCGATCTCAAGCCCCAGCTCGCGGGTGCGGTCGCGCAGGATCGATTCCACCTGGGGATCGCGCTCAAGGCTTTTCGCCATGCCCGCCATTTCCTTGCCCGCGCGCTCGCGGCCCGTAATGTCGCCGGCGCGATAGAGGCGGTCGCGGTCCTGAGAGAGCTGTTGCCAGCGTTCCACGAAGCGATCGGCGCGCAGATGGGGATCGGCCCGCACGCGAGCTTCCTGCGCCATCGCTTCGATCATCGGGCCGCTGCGCCCCCCCGCCGCGTCGCGCAGCAAGGCAGGATCGCGCTGCATCGCCGATGCAAGGTCGCGCGAAGCTCCTGGCCTGATCTGGTCAAGCGCCTGCGTCGCGCGCTCGAGCGCGACTTTCTGATGCTCCAACACCGGCCCGCCCGATGCGCGGGCCTGCAACACCGCCTCGGCGGAGCGCGAGGTCCGCTCGACCGCGCGCGCGAATGTCCGATCCTGGCTGCGATCCGGCGACACCGGCGTACGCTCCGCGCCCCTGGCCGGCTCGGCCGACAGCTTCAAGCCGTCGAACATGCCGCGCTTGGGTTTGTCGCCCTGGGCGCGCTCGGCCGCTGTCTTTGGCTCGGGCGCTGGGCGGAACCCATCGAACATACCTCGCCGCGGTTGCCGCTCGGCCGCGGCCTTTGCATCGCCAGCGCCGCGGCCGCCGCCAATATCAGGCGCGCGGGAATCCTCGCCCATCTGGCGTGAGGTTCCCGCGCGGGGCGCGAGGATCGCCACGCCCTTCCGCTCGGGCGCATCCGCAACGCGGATCTCGCCCGATAGCCCGCGCCGATCGGCGAACGACTGCACCCCCCTCTCAAAATCACCGCCGTCCCGGTCCCGGAACATCGGATAGTCCGACGCCATATCCTTCGCCCGCTCGCGGCCCAGCGTGCGGACAAGCTGACGCTGATGGGCGAAATCGTCACGGCCGTAATGAAGCTGCACCCCGTCGCGATGCCGTGAGAGCGCCACATAGGCCGAATGACGGTCCATGCCGGGAGTGGCGAGGACATGCGCGCGATCGACCGTCACCCCCTGCGATTTGTGGATGGTCGCGGCATAGCCATGATCGACATGGGCATAATCTTTCAGGTCGAACGCGACTTGGCGCCCGTCGTCGAGACGCACCCCCATGCGGTCAGGCGACACCCGCTCTACCGTCCCCAGCGAGCCGTTCTTCACGCCAAGGCCGCGCTCGTTCTTCAGGAACATGATGCGGTCACCCGACGCGAACGCGCGCGCGCCCCGCTCGGCCGACACATGTACATCGTCCCCCAGTTCGCCGGCTTCACGCATCCGGTCGCGCGCAGCCAGGTTCAAATCGCGCACCTCGGCATTGGTGTGGGTGAGGATGATCTGGGTCTGATCGCGATCGGCCAGGCGCTGCGCATCCCAGCGGTCCACCAGCGTGTCCCGCGCCTGCTCGCGCGTGTCGGCTACCGCGATCATGCCGTTCTGCTCATAGGCATGGACCGCCTCGGCCGTTCGGCCTGTGGCGAGCTGGCGCGTCGCGTCGCGCTGCCAGTCCTCGCGCTGGCGTCGGATCTCGGTGATCTCGGCCGCGCCATGCCGCTCCGCCAGCGCCCGGAACGCTGCGCCGGCCTCGATCGCCTGCAATTGCTCCGGATCGCCGACCAGCACCACCTTGGCGCCGGCATCCTGCGCGGCCGACAGCACCCGCTCCATCTGGCGCGTGCCGATCATGCCCGCTTCGTCGATCACCAGCACGTTGCGATGGGTCAGCAGCTCGCGGCCCTGTCCCCATTGATATTCGAGGCTCGCGATCGTCCGCGAGGGGATAGCCGAACCTCCTTCCAGATTCTCGGCTGCGATCCCCGACAAGGCCGCACCGCGCACCTGATAGCCGGCGCGCTCCCATTCGTCGCGCGCGACTCCCAGCATGGCGCTCTTTCCGGTGCCAGCATAGCCGACAACGATGGCAAGATCATTCCGGCCGGTTATATGTTCCAGCGCGGCCTGCTGCTCCACCCCGAGCACTAGGCCCTCACTCCCGGCAGCGGCAAACTCCCTGACCGCTGCCGGGAGACCATGCCCCCGGCTCTCCGCAAGCCGATCGCCCGCCCGCTCCAACCGCTGCTCGACCGCGATCATGTCGCGCGACGTGAACCGATCCTCGCCGCGCCCGTCCTTGCCCAGCGCCACCAGCTCGGGCGAGGCCCGCACCGCCCCCATCGCCTGGTCGAACTGTTCCTTGCCATCCGAATAACGGTGAACGAACATGGCGAGGTCACGCCGCGTGAACGTCGCCTGTTGGCGGGTGATCGCGTCGAGCCCGATCGTCGGCGCGGCGATGATCTTCGCGCCATTCTCCCGCGTGATCCGGACATGATCGTCCGCGCGCTCGGCATCCTCGCCACGATCGAGCCGGCGCATCCCGGCTGGCCCGATCTTGTGCTGTGGCTCAAGCTCGATCCCCTGCGCCTCCAAGGTCCGGTGATCTATGCGGGCGTCGATATCCAACTTGGCCAGACGCTCATTGACATGATCTGCCCATGCCTCGCGCCAGTGCTGCAAAAGCTCGGTACGGTTCCAGTCGCGCACCTTCTGGCCGAACCCGTCCGGCCCTACCTCGCGCATCGACAGCATGACATGCGCGTGCGGCTTCGCAGTGCCATCCTTGGCCTTGTCCCAATGCACATTGAGATCCGCGACCATCCCGCGATCGACAAACTGCTTTTGCACAAAATCCCTGGCGAGCGCGACACCCTGCTTCTCGTTCATCTCACGCGGAATTGAGAACTCAATCTCACGGGCAAGCTGCGCGTCCTTGCGATTCTCGCCTGCCTCCACCTCGTTCCACAAGGTCGTGCGGTCGCTTAAACGCTCCGGCGCGCCCTGCGGCAACATCACCTCGGAGTGGATGACGCCCGCCTTGTTGCTGAAGTCGTGATCCCGCCCAAGCCGCTCGTCGTACAACTCGGACGCGGAACGATAGGCGGCACTCGCAATGGCGCTCGATCCGTTCGCACGGCTCACAACCTTGGCGGAGAAATGGTAGATCGCCATGACAGCCTACTTATTGCACTTCTTAGCGCACGTCGGCAACGATGTATAAGCGCGCACTCACGATCTGCTTCGCATCTCCTGACTGACTTGGCGCCGCTTTCTGGTCGTTCCGGCTTTACCCGTGTGACGGGCGCGCTAAGATGCTGCTGGGTGATGCGCGGAAGGGTGACGGCGATGCGGAAGGTTCGCGATTACGATGCCGAGCTAAAGGCGCTGAACGACAAGGCTCGCCAGCTCAAGGCGCGCAAGGTCGAACAGTTGGGCCAGATCGTCGCCGCGACCGGAGCCGATGCGCTTGATGCTGAAACCCTTGCCGGTGTTCTGCTGGAAGCGGTCGGATCGAAGGATGCGAGCGCGAAGGAGGCATGGCGCGCGAGGGGCGCTGCCTTCTTTCAACGGCGCGCGCGCAAAGCTGCTGCGGCTGCTCAAGGCGACGGCGCTAGCGGAACGGCGCAACCGGGCGGCGATGCTGCGGGCGGAAGCGGCGGAACGGCGAACGGATAGCCGGAGCTGGGTGGTGCAACGTCGCGAACGCACCCGCCACCTGATCGAGCTGGGCGGGCTCGTCCAGAAAGCCGGCTTGGTCGATCTGACCGACGACGATCGCGCCACCCTCTACGGTGCGCTCCTCGATCTCGCCGGACGCGCGAGGGGCCAGGATGCCGGCGATGTGCTGGCGCTGTGGAAGCGACGCGGCAAACGCGCGTTCGATGCGGAAGCGGATGACGCCTTCCCCGGGCCAATCAGGATCAACCCATGAAGCCCTCCGTCACCGAATCCTCACTCGATGCCGTGCTGGAACGGCTGGTCCTTTCCGATCCCGGCGCTGCGGCCTTGTATCTCGAAACGGTCACCCGTCAGAGAAGCGGAGTTGCTGCCGATCGGGTGACGGTCGCGCGACAAGTCCGGCACGCGAACGCGAGCGGGACGGCGGATCTTGTGGTGCGTTACTGGTCAGGAACATCCTGCGTCGCGGTCCTGCTGGTCGAGAACAAGATCGACGCTGGCTTCACCCCCGATCAACCGGCCCGCTACGCCGCAAGCCGCGACGCACATTTCGCTTCGGGGGCCGCGCCGATCGTCGCGACATTGCTGGTCGCACCGTCCATCTACCTGACCGGCTCCAAGCTCGCGAGCGGGTTCGATGCGGTGCTGCCTTACGAAAGCCTGCTCCCGATCGTGACGGGCGATGATCGCGAGTTGGTCGAGGCCGCGATCGAACGCGCCGCCAGCCCTTACGAGCCGGTGCCGGTCAAAGCCGTAATGGACTTCTTCACCGGCTATGCCGAACTGGCGAGGCAGGCCGCGCCCGATCTGGTGCTTAAGCGCAACCCCAACAGCGCCGATGCCCGCCCCGAGTCTTCCCGCACGATCTATTTCGACGCGAAGCGAAGCGGGTTCGCCTGCTACGATTTTCTGCTCAAGGAAGGTCGGCCCGCGAGCTTACGGGTCTCCCATCAATGCTGGGATTCCGGTGCGCCCAACCCAAGCGTCAAGGCCATGCTCGACGGGTGGGCGCGTCATCTGCCCTTGGCCGCGGCGATCCTTGCTGCCGCGATGCGTGGATCGGGCTGCGCGATCCGTTGCGGGAGTGCGCCATGATCGCGGAAGGGAGCGGAGCGCAATGAGCGATTTCGATATCGAGGCGATCCGCGCGCAAATTCGCGCGATGGACTTCGTGCGCGGATCGCCGGCGGAAGTCGCCATGTGGCACGAGGACAGGGCAGAGTCGCGCGCCAACCTCGTGATCGAGGGCATGATCCCGACGCCTAGCGAAGATGCGTTTTTCGAGATGATGGTGGATGAAGGGGTGTCCCCTTCCCTCGCCACGCAAATCCTCCTCAAGCTCTACGATCATCCCAACGCCGATCCGGCGCTGCCGATCACGCCCATAATCGCGGCGGGTTTCGAAGGCCGGTAACATGGGTCTCGCGCGCGCCACCTGTAATCTCGCCCGCACCGCCCGCGCGAACCCAATGTGGGCGCTGCTGGGCGTCCTGCTCGCCCCCTTCCGGTTCGCCCGCCACATCATCGGCGTGGCCCTGTTCGCGCTCGCGTTGTTCCTCGGGCTGTTCGCCCTACTGTTGCTGTCCATCTGGTTTTTCGAGCTGGATAAGAACGGCGCGGTCGCCCAGCTCGCCCTCCTGGCGATCAGCGCCGCCGTGGTGCTGGTCACGGCCTGGATTTTCGTCCTGCCCCTGCTCCGCCGGTTCGATTATGACGATCGTGCCGACACGCACGGCTCGGCCCGCTTCGCCAGCGCCGGGGAAGCGCAAGCGCTCAACGACGATCACGGCCTGCTGATCGGCCGCGACGTGAAGACCGGCAAGCCGATGCGCTATGCCGGCCCCGCGCATCTGCTGACGATCGCGCCCACCCGCACCGGCAAGGGCGTCGGCACGATCATCCCCAACCTGCTGGAATATCCGTTCGCGGTTGTCTGCATCGACCCCAAGGGGCAGAACGCCCGCATCGCCGCGCGCCAGCGTGGCAAGTTCGGCGCGGTGCATGTGCTGGATCCCTTCGGTGTCACCGGCCTGGCCTCGGCTGCGTTCAACCCGCTCGATCGCATCGACCCCGACGGCCTCGATCTCGCCGACGATTGCATGACGCTCGCCGACGCGCTGGTCCACGACGCGCCCGGCGAAGCGGGCGAGGCGCATTGGAACGAGGAAGCCAAGGCGCTGATCACCGGCATCCTGCTTCACATCGTAACCACCGAACCACCCGCGACGCGCACCCTGGACACGCTACGCGACCGGCTGACCCTCGCCCCGGCCGCATTGGCGGCGCAGCTCGCCGCGATGCAGGCGCAAGGTGGCCTGGTCGCGCGCGCCGCGAACCGCCAGCTCGGCAAATCCGATCGCGAAGCCGCTGGCGTGCTGTCGGCCGCGCAACGCCATACCCACTTCCTTGATTCCCCTCGTATGGCGACAGTGCTGGGCGGCTCGGATTTCACGTTCGCCGGATTAATGGATGCGCCCGCGACGGTGTTCCTCGTGCTGCCGCCCGATCGGCTCGCCAGCTATGCGCGCTGGCTGCGCCTGATGGTGGCGCAAGCCCTGACCGAGCTGGCGCGCGCGCCGGGTCGCCCGCCCTGGCCGGTGCTGTTCCTGCTCGACGAGTTCGCGGCGCTCGGCCGTCTCGAACCGGTCGAACGCGCGATGGGGCTGATGGCGGGCTATGGCGTCCAGCTCTGGCCGATCCTGCAGGACGTCCACCAGCTCCGCGCACTATATGGGCAGCGCGCCGGCACCTTCCTGTCCAACGCCGGTGTCCTCCAGGTGTTCGGGGTCAACGATCAGGACAGCGCCAAGCTCGTCTCCGATCTGGCGGGGCAGGAAACCGTCGTGTTCGAGACCATGAGCCGCGTGATCGACGCGGAAGAAAGCGGCCTCTCCTACGGACAACAGCACGTCGGCCGCGCCCTGCTCACCCCCGATGAAGTCCGCACACTCCGCCCCGATCGCCAGCTCCTGTTCCTCGCCGGGCAGCGGCCGATCGTCGCCGCCAAACTGCGCTACTAGAGGTCATCGCAACGGATGTGTTCTGAATTGCGTTAGGAGAGAACGGGCAGAGAACGCGCATTCAAGCGGCTCGCCGTACGCCAGCGAGGGCCATTTCCCGGTAAACGGTGGCGCGGCCGAGGCCGAGTTGCCGCGCGGCTTCGGTGGGCGACACCCCGGCTTCGACGAGCTTGAGCGCCGCGCTCGCCTTTTCCGGGTCGAGTGGACGCCGTCCTGGCAACTTGCCCTTGGCGCGCGCGGCGGCGATGCCGTCCTTCGTGCGTTCGGCGATCAAACGTCGCTCGAAATGCGCGATCGAGCCGAACACGTGAAAAATCAGTTCGCCAGCGGCTGATGAAGTGTCGATTTTCTCTTCGAGGCTGAGCAGCGCGACGCCGCGATCTTTCAGCGCCGTTACGATGGTCAGCAGCTCGCCGAGAGAGCGGCCAAGACGGTCGAGCCGCACGACCGCGAGCGTGTCGCCCGCGCGCGCGTAGGCGAGCAGCTCGGTCAGCCCGGGGCGGTCCAT
>NZ_CP158138.1:0-48936 GCF_036038995.2 Sphingobium sp. SJ10-10 | reverse complement strand
GCGCGGGAAAGGTGAGTTTTGGGGTATGGGCTCACCGTTAGGGATCACCGCCCCCGGCCTGGCCGCGCTTGCCGGTGGGTGAAACCCCGATAGCCGAAGCGTAAGGCGACGATTGCAGGGACGCCCATAGAAGGCGCTGGGCGCTGCCTGAACCTCGTCGAACGTCTCGAAACGGGCTCAGCGGCCCGGAAATCGCTCCTGTGGCGACATTTCCGCGTGCTCTGCCCTCTCGATCGATGCGCTGCGCTCTCCGCATGGCTTTCTGGAAAGCCAATTTGACGGTGTGGCTGGGCGATGTCGTTGAAGGCGATGTGCTGCGGTTGAGCAAGGCTTTCAAAAAGACTCGTCGGCCTAGCCGACACATTTGCATCCGGGGATGCCGGGTGGGAGGATCGCGGAGCGATCCGGGGGCGGCCGAAGGCCGCGAGCCGGCGGGGGCGAAGCCCCCAAGAGGCGGTGTTGTTCGTTTTCATCTTCGTGCTACGTTGCCATTAAGGATGCCGCAGCCGGGTTATCCACAGGCAGCGCTACTCCAAAACTCACCGTTGCGCTTCTGATTCAAAGATTCTTCTTAGATTCAAGATTCAGGCGTGCGCAAACCCGCAGAAAACCAAGGAAAATGACCTCGAAAAGTGAGTGTTGGGGTCGAGTCGCGTGAGTTTTGGGGTAGGCAAAAGTGAGTTTTGGGGTTGGTTACGGTGAGTGTCGGGGCAGAGTCGGGTGAGCTTTGGGGTATCCCCTCTCCGATCGGTGAGTTTTGGGGTAGCCGGGCCAAGACGGACCAACGGCGAGCCGGAGGATTTGCATAACTCACCGTTCGCCGTTAGGGTGAGCCGGTGAAAGAGTCCCGCTCACCGTTGGAATAGCGTCGCATGACAGAGCCCGTGCCGATCGACACCGCCCGAACATTGACCCAGCGCGGGCGCGGTAATCCGTTCGATCCGGCCAATTACGGGGAAATCGTCAAGCCCGGCGAGCTGGTCGATATTGTCGAGCTGTCCCCCCTCACCTTGGCCGATCGCCGCATCTACAATCTGCTAATCGCCAATGCCTGGGATCGGATCGGCGAGCCGGTCATCCACCGCATCGCCAAATCCGCACTCAAGGGCACGCACCAAGGCAATGAGCGCATCGAAAGCTCGCTGCTGCGCCTAATGGGCACGATCGCGATCGTCACCATCCGCAAGGGCGGCAAGAGCTTCAAGCGCCGTGTCCAGCTCCTCGGACCCAGCGATGAAAGCCTCGAAAAGGACGGCTTCCTTCATTATCGCATCCCCGAGGAGCTGATCGAGATACTGCGCAACAGCGAGGTCTATGCCCGCCTCAAGACGCAGGTGATGTATTGCTTCGAGTCGAAATACGCGCTGTGCCTCTATGAAATGATCGAGCGCCGCATCGGTCTCGAATATAAGCAATCCGAAGAGTTCACCGTCGCCGAGCTGCGCGGTCTGCTCAACGTGCCGGACGATAAGCTGAAACGCTTCGCCGATCTCAACAAATACTGCCTCAAGGTCGCGCAGGAAGAAATCAACAAGCTCTGTCCCTTCTATGTCGAGTTCACCCCGATCAAGAAGGGCCGCAAGGTCGAGCGCGTGTCGATGATGTGGCTCCCGAAAACATCGAGCGGGCGACGCGACGCGCAAAACCTCATCGACCAGCACAGCATCGTCCGCCGCGCCAAGCTGCGCGGCGGCATTCCCGAAATGCCGGTGCTGGTGGATTTCACCCTGCCCGCCGCCGAACGGTGAGCCCCTACCCCAAAACTCACCGTTGGCGCGCTAGAGCCGCCTAACGCCGCCGGCCTTACCCCTCGCCAGCGTCCAGCGCGCGGCTGACGGTGAACTGAATCCACGCGCTGCGGCTGATCCCGCGCCGCTTGGCGGCTGTATCGACCTTGGCGAGCAAGGCCCGATCGAAGCGCAGCATCACCGGCGACTTGCGCGGCTCGCCCCCCTCCCCCGGCTCCTCGGCCGCAGCGATCGGCGCGGCCTCGGGCTTGGCAGCGCCGGCAATGAAGGCATCGGCCGCCGCGTCGTCCACCGGGGGCTTGGGCTTGCTGTTCGGTTTACGAGCGATAGCCATCGACATGCACTCCGCTATTATCGTGATATACAAACGGCAGCGATCAGCGCTGTCAGTTCGTCGATCGCCTTGGGGTCGCGCGGGCTCTGCTCTAGAACCGCCCTGCCCTCGGCCGCCGCGTTCGGGAACGCCTTGCGGCGCACGATCGACGTGGGCAGCACCTCGATCCCCTCAATGTCGCCGATCATCTCCAGGGCGGCCTCATTGTCGGCCCCTTGCGCGTCCGCGCCGTTCAGGATCGCGACGGCGCGCAAGCCCTCGTTGATCTCGCGCGCCTCGGCGACCAGCGCCGACACCTGATCGAGCGCCCACACGTCGAAGCTGCGCGGCTGCACGGGGACCAGCAGCGTGTCGGCGACGGTGAGCGCGGCGCGCAGCGAGCCGGTGTCGCGCCCGCCGACGTCGATGATGATGTCGTCATATTTGCCGGCGAGCTGGCGAACCTGGCTGCGCAGCGCAGCGCCGGTCAGCGCCACGGCGGTATAGCCGGCTTCGCCCAAGCGTTCGGCGCGGAGCTGGGTGAAGGTGAGGGCGGTGCCCTGCTCGTCGCCATCGACCAGCAACAGGTCGCGGCCGGCGAGCGCCAGCGCGACCGCGAGATTGACGGCGAGCGTGGTCTTGCCGACGCCGCCCTTGGTGTTTCCGACTGCCAATATCATAGCGCCCTCGCTTCGCTGCCTTCTATTAATCGCTTCCGTATGATCTGTCCATCATTGTGATATACAGATGATGCTCACTCGTCCGGCTCGGGATCGTCCTCGTCGAGCAGGTCGTGCTGCATCGGCCCATGCCCCTCGATCGGGCAGAGCGGCGCGCCGGCCTGTTCCAGCCATTTGCGCGCGGTCCTCAACGTGTAGCCGCACGTCGCGCACTCGCATTTGAGCAGCCGCGTGGTCTGCTTCTTGGGCGCGGTCGTCTCACCGGCGGTGTCGAGCCGGGCATGGGGGAGGGGGCCTGCCGCATCGAGGATCGGTGCCACGCTCGCCAGGAACGCCTCGCCCGGCGTGGTGGCCGTCATCTTACCGACCAGCCCCAATCCCAACGCGACCCGTTTAAATAGCTTCCCATGCCCGGCGGGGATGCCGGCAGCGGCGTGGACCAGCTCGTGCGCGAGGATCGCCGCGATCTGCGCCGGCATCGCGTCGGGCGCGTGGGCCAGGTCCGGCCGGATGAAGATTTCAAAATGGCCGTCGCCGCTCAGCCGGTTATCCCAGCACTCGCCGATCGCCTTGCCCTTCGCGCCCCGACTGGTGAAGCCGATCGCGACCCGCACGCGCGCGGGCAAGGGGGCGTCCAGCGCCTCGAACAGCGGAGCCATGCCCAGCGCAACCCGGTTGAGCCAGCTTTCGCGGTTGTCGTCGGTCATCGCATTTGCTCCTTCAAATCGCCCACGGGGCGATGGCCTCGCCATCGCTCCCGAGTTCGCGCGGAGCAGCGGAGGAGAGGGGGGCAGCGAGAATCTGCCGGGTGGTGCGGGCGCAGCGAGGCGCAGCCGAGTGAGCCACGGCCGGCTGATTGTCGTTGCTGGGGGGAGGGGGCGGCGTCCCCCTTCACCCGCCAACAATGGATCTTCGCCGGCGACGCCGGCGGCGACAGGGCAGGGGGCTCGCCCCCGGCCCTTACGCGAGGATCGTCACGCGGATGCGCCGAGACGCCGGCACGGCGGCTCGGTCGGAGCCGTCAGGCGGAGATAGAGTCGTGCCCGTAGGGTCGCGCCCAACCTTGCATTTTAACCCGATGTGACTACAATGAGACTACGTTATTTAGCAGGATTCGGAAAATGGCTGTCAGCGATACCTATGTCCGCGCGCGGATCGACAATGCGACCAAGGAGCGCGCCACCGCCGCGCTGAGCGCGATGGGGCTGTCGATCTCGGATGCGATCCGACTGCTGATGCTTCGCGTCGCCGACGAAAGCCGCCTGCCGTTCGAGGTCAAGGTGCCCAACGCCGCGACGCGCGAAGCCATCGCCGAGCTGGCGGCGGGGAAGGGCGCGAGGTTCACCAGCGTCGATGCGCTGATGGCGGACCTTCATGCGGACGATTGAGCGATCGACCCGGTTCAAGCGCGACTACAAACGAGAAGCGAAGGGCCGGCATCGGGCGACGCTCGATGCCGATCTTCAACCTGTCCTAATCGCGCTGGCGACGGACACACCGCTCGATCCGCGCTACCGCGACCATGATCTGAGCGGCGATTGGGCGGGCTATCGCGATTGCCACATCAAACCTGACCTGGTGCTGATCTACGCGAAGCCCGACGACGCCACGCTGCGCCTCGCGCGTCTCGGCTCGCATAGCGAGGTATTCGGCTAGGTAGCTTGCCGCTATTGTGATGCAAGCGGTGAGCTATCGCTTGTATTTCACTCCGAAACTAGACAGGCGATCGTCGCTCATTGGCCCTGTAGCCGCGAAATCGTCGCCTGGCTGACGTTGAACAGCGCCGCAACCGATCGCTGCGTGTCGCCGGCGTCGAGCTTGCGCCGCGCCTCGGCCTGCTGGTGCGGGGTGAGGGCGCTCTTGCGGCCGAACTTGACCCCGCGCGCCTTGGCCTGGGCGCGGCCCGCGCCGGTACGCTCGGCGATCCGCTGGCGCTCCCAGCTCGCCGCGACGCCGAGCACCGCGATCACGACCTCGGCGAGCTGCGAAGTCGTGTCCAGCATCGGCTCCGCGATCGAGCGGAAGCCCGCGCCGGACGTCGAGCTGCTGATCGTGGACGAGGCTGAGCGGCTGACCACGACGGCACTGGAATGGCTGCGCGACCTGTTCGACCGCCGGGGGATCGGCCTGATCCTGATCGGCATGCCAGGAATCGACAAGCGGATGGCGCGCTATCCGCAACTCTTCAGCCGCGTAGGCTTCGCCCATCACTACCGGCCTTTGCACGACCAGGAACTGACGTTCGTGCTGACGAGGCGCTGGCGCGACCTTGGGCTGTCACTAGACGGCCCCTGTGCATTATTCGGACACAGATTCACGGTAGCGTCCTGATGTCGTAGACGCGGGAGCAGTCGGTCGGGAAGCGCCCTCATTGCGGTCGTATCAGGCGTGGCTTGACGTTCCCATAAGCCGTCATAGGTTGTCGGCCTCAGGGCGGTGGGGTTGTGAATGCTGCAATGGGCGATGATCGCGGTTGGTATCGCTTCGACATCCTACGCCGATATGGCGCGGAGTGAGGGCAAGCCGGCATATGTGATTGCTTATAGCGCGCTCGACGACTGCCTTATTGCGGCCGCTGAGCGGCTTCGCGCGAACCGGCTCCCTTTTGTTGATCGCTACGTGGAGTTTTTCACTTCTTGCCAAGAAGAGCGGAAGGCGGCGCTGAGCCTCTGGCTCAAGATGGCCGATAGCTCCGGTCAGTTCAGTAATGCCCGGGAGCGCTTTACGCGGATCGAAGGGATCAACGATCGCTTAAATCAACGGTATCTGATATGGGCCGCCCGCGTTTTGGACCCGGCACCGCCCCTGCCAGATGTCGGCAATCCTGTTATCAAGGTTCCTTGAGATGCAATGCGCGTTAGGCGGCGCGACATCGGATGGCATAGCCCTCACCATGGACGTTGCGTGCGGTGATCGAATGTCCCGAAAGGCGCCGATCGAGTCCGTGCCCTGGCCCGGTGGGCTTTGCATAAGTGCCACGATGAAAATCGCGTTGATGTCGGTTCTAATGGCGCCCGTACTGGTGCTCGACGGTTGTAGCAACGGTCCGCCAACGGCCCCAAGGAGCTACACTATGACCGTCGAGGCGCCGCAGGCGTGTTTGGCTCGAATAACATCCGCGCTCGATGGTATCTGGATCGGGGCGCTCCAGGCGCCGACATGGACCGCCAAAACAGGAGTCCTGACGTTCGGGTGAAGCAGCCCCCAAAATGACCGGACAGTTCCTCACACTTATGTAAGAGTGAGGCATATGACCGACAGTAATCCCAGTAGCTATGTGCATGCGGAGGTTCTCGGAGGGGTTCAGCGCCGTAGGCGCTGGACCCCGGAAGAGAAGCTCCGCATGGTCGAAGAGACCTTCCTGCCCGGCAACAGCGTGTCGCGTGTGGCGCGCATGCACGGGGTAGCGCCCAACCAACTGTTTGGCTGGCGCCGGCAGGCGGCGAGCGGCGCCCTGACCGCCACCCGCGCAGGCGGCGAGGTGGTTCCGGCCAGCGAGTATCGCGCGCTGGAGAACCAGGTGCGCGAGCTGCAGCGCATGCTCGGCAAGAAGACCATGGAGAACGAGATCCTGCGCGAGGCGATCTCGCGCGTGGCAGGTCCCAAAAAAACGGCATTGCGCACAATCTCGTTGCCGGAGGGCGACCTGTGAGCGCGGTGGCGAACGCGCTCGGCGTCTCGCGGCAGCATCTCTCGTCGGCCAGACGCAAGGCCCCTGCGCGCCGCCGCGGCCGACCTCCGCTGCCCGAGGAAGAGCTCGTCGCGCGTATCCAGGCTCTGATCGCGGAACTGCCGACCTATGGCTACCGCCGGATCCATGCGCTCCTGCGGCGGCAGGCACGCAATGGCGGACCTTCTGCGCCGAATGCCAAGCGGGTCTACCGGGTGATGAAGGTGCATGGCCTGCTGCTCCAGCGCCATAGCGGCAAGGCAGACGATCGTCGTCACGACGGGCGCGTCGCGGTTGATACCCGCAACACCCGCTGGTGCTCCGACGGCTTCGAGATCGGCTGCGACAACGGCGAGAAGGTGCGCGTCGCCTTCTCCCTGGATTGCTGCGATCGCGAGGCAATGGGCTTCGTGGCCACCACCGCAGGCATATCCGCCGAGGACGTGCGCGATCTGATGACCGCCACCGTCGAGCACCGCTTCGGCCGCGTGAACCGCTTGCCTTCCACCATCGAATGGCTGACAGATAACGGCAGCTGCTACACCGCCAAGGAGACTCGCCGCTTCGCACGCGAGATCAACCTCAGACCCCGGACAACACCCATCGAAAGCCCGCAATCCAACGGCATGGCAGAGGCGTTCGTGCGGACCATGAAGCGAGACTACGTCCGCGTCGCCGAAAAGCCCAACGCCAAGGCCGTGATCAGCCAGCTACCAAGCTGGTTCCACCACTACAACAACGTCCACCCGCATCGCGCCCTTGGCTATCTCGCCCCGCGCGAATACATCACACGTTCAACCAGTGAGGAACTGTCCGGGAATTAAGGGGCAACGACATCGGGCCAATCGTCTCCCCGAGGCTGAACCAAGCGCGATCGATCATTTTATCGAGCCGATGTGGGGCTACGGCATATTTCCGCGAAGTCAGATAGCGCCCTCATTGCAGCCGCCTCACCGCAACTTCCCAAGTGCCGAATGCATGCAGCGGAGCTATCCGCCTCTCCTAACATCATTACGAACGGCTGTGATCTCTTCCCAGCTTGGCAGTCGTCCAAACGCGAAGTTGACTCTGCTAATTTCACCAAAAATCCATCGCTCTCTGAAGAAAGCATGAGAGGTAATGATTGCATCTAAGAAAATTCTAAGAAGTTCTTTTCGACCCCCAATAATGTCAGTGAATTTGATTATTTCAGGATGAAGGTGCGCGCGTTTTGGTGAGATCTCCCATAACAACCTGTCTTCTTCGGCAAGATAGGTTACGGCACCCATCGACGGATCAAATTCTTGGCGAACGATATATGTCTGAGCTAAAAACTTCCCCTGAATCTGGTCGTGTCTAGCGCTGAAATGCCAAATGCTGTGTGCGTCACCATCCCTGCCAAACTGAAAAGTAATACCTGTATTCTGGTCAGTCCATGCGACAACCGGAGCATAACCTCTCGTCGCGGCAGCGACTGGCGAAAATCGTGGGTGTACCAGCAGATCCGACAGATTCATCTTGTTTCTTCTGTAGTGTACAGTCGCTCCAGACCGGTCAAAGATAGGCTTGTACCGAAAAGACTCTTCTGGGGCCACCCGGGCATATCGTTCTTTTTGAAATCTTAGAGCCGTCTGGAGCGGCGGCTTCACGTTGGTAATCGCCCGGAACCAGCCGTTCGGGAATGTCCCCGAGAGAGCCGTCATCGGCGCAGATCCTCGATCCCCAGTTCGTGCCAGATCCAGGCAAAATCGTAAGTTGCCATCGGATCATCGGTGCCGGCCTGTCGCCCGCTGAGATTTTCGAGATGTTTGAGCCAATCGGCGAGTTGCTCCCGTCCGGCCTTGCTGCGGGCGCATTGACGGGGCGTTTTGTCGCCCAGCATCGGGACAGGCTCTTCGAGGAGGGCCCGGTACTGACGATCGAGCATGCCATGCACGAGCGGCGTGGCGACCTCGACGGGAATATCCGGTGCCGGCTCCGATGTGGTCCGCCCCTCCTGACGCGCGGCCATGGCCTGTTCGATCGTCTCGATCTCGGTCAGAGGCGTGCCGACCAGGTCGCCGAGAGCCTGGCCGATGAGCGCGGCCCCTCGTTCCGCCCGCTCGGCCGAGGTGACGGCAAGGATGAGGGCACGGCCCTTGAGTTCGAGATTGCCGAGCACCGGCGTGCCGTCGGCCATCGACACGCCCCATGCTATCTGGCCGGAGCCCTTCTTGCCCGGTTTCGGTTTGGTCCCCAGCCAGTTCCAGAAATGGGAGGTTTCCCGCTGGAAGGCGGGCATCGTATCGAGGCGCTCTCCGACGAGAGCCTGCGTCGTACCCCGCGCGAACGGGAAACGGACGCGATGGAAGATGACCTCCTCGCCATCGGCATTATGCAGCGTGGGAATGGTCGTGGGCTCCAGTGCCCTGGGCAGGATATCGAACAGCCAGACCATCGAAATGAGCGGTGCCAGGTCGCGCAGATGATCATCACCCATGGCGAGTTTCGCGCGTGGCCCGCGCTTGCCTTGCCCCAGGCGCAATGCCTCGAGAAGGGAACTGGTGGCTTGCGCGGTGAAGGACAACAGGCCGCCAGCCAGGATATTGTGCCCACTCACCGGGATGATACGCGCACCGATCCGGTCCCATGGTCCCAGCGTCTTCGAGGCGGTGCGCTCGCGGACCTGGACCGGCTCTCCGCCCCGGATCAGATCACGCGCGAGGAAGCCGACGCCGGGCTCGATCGCGCTGACTTCGTAGACGCTCATGACCGAGGTTCGCAGCGCGCGCATGTAGATCTTGTTGGGGCCTGCCTCGTTCCATCCGCGGCGCTTGAGATACTCGTCCACGAGGTTGCGGCCATCGGGCTCGAGGACGCGGGTCGTCAGATCCTCGAACGCACAGCCCCACAGGGTCATGGCCCAGTGCTCCCCGATGATGTCGGGCAATTCGTCGGAATCGATGTCGAACTGCGCCAGTGCCGGCCCCAGATGATCGTCGAGCGCATCGTGCAGGTCGTCAGCCCATTCGGGCCGTGTCGCGAACTTCATCAGCCCGGTCAGGTCATGCCCGCGTTTCATGCCGGTAGCTCCATGGTCTGTCGGTGCGCGGCGACGATGCGCGAAACGGTCGGTTCGCTGACATGATAGAGCCGCGCCATCTCGGCGCCTGACTTTCGGCCGGAGATGACGGATTCCGCGATCTCGCGCCGTTGCTTGTCGCCGAGCTTGCGCCGGCGCCCGCCGATGCGCCCCTCGGCCCGCGCCTGCGCGAGACCGGCGCTGGTGCGCTCGCGGATCATCGCGCGTTCGAACTCGGCGAAACTGCCGACCATCTGCATCATCATGCGGCCTGCGGCCGTCGTGGTGTCGATCGCCTCGGTCAATGAGCGGAAACCCGCGCCCGCCGTCTCGATCCGCTCCATGATGTGTAGCAGATCCTTGAGGCTACGTGACAGCCGGTCGAGTTTCCAGACCACCACGACGTCGCCGTCCCGAAGCTGCCCGATCATCTCGTGCAGCTTCGGCCGGTCCCAGCGCCCGCCACTGGCGATCTCCTCGAATATCCGCTTGCAACCAGCAGCGTCGAGCGCGCGGCGCTGGGCGGCGTTCGACTGATCGTCACCTTTCGATACCCGCGCATAGCCGATCAGATAGGGCGCCCTGGTCAAATCCCACCTTTCACAAACGGCCGTATCCGGAGGTCTTCACGACACGGACAGATTTCCGCGCCCTTCCGTCTTTCATAATCCTCTTGCAGAATTAAACTGAAAGGCAAGCGGTTTTTGGAGGTTCGCAAGTGCCGGGACGCATACCAATGACGACGCGGCAGCGCGCCACCCTGTTGGCGCTGCCCGAGGACGAGGCCATGACCGTGAAGCACTATAGCCTGTCCGACGATGACATCGCGGCGGTCGGCACCGCGCGAACCCCTGCGACCCGGCTCGGCTATGCCCTGCAGCTTTGCTGCCTGCGGTATCCGGGCCGGCATCTGCGCCATGGCGAACTGCTGCCGGCACTCATGCTCGACCATATTGCCGAACAGGTCGGAGTGGATGCGGACGTCATCGCTGATTTCGCGAGACGCACGCCCACACGCTACGACCAACTCGCCGCGATCAAGATACGGTTTGGCTTCAGCGATCTGAGCCGGCCACAGCGCGCGGAATTGATGACGTGGCTGACAAATGAGGCTGCAACCACCATCGACGGGCGCGAACTGCTGGACCGGCTCCTGGATGAGATGCGCGTACGCCATATCGTCATCCCCGGTATCAGCGTCGTGGAGCGCATGGCGGCCGAGGCGATGCACCATGCGGAAACGGATCTCGTGGCCGCGATCGATGGCAGCCTCACACCTGAGATGCGTCAGCATCTCGACACGCTCAGCGATGACAAGGTCCATGACCGGCAAAGCCGGTTGTCCTGGCTGCGCGAACCGGAACCGCGTGTAGCGGCCGGCTCGCTTATGGAAATCATCGAGAAGGTCGTCATGATCCGCAGCACCGGTGTGTCGGCCTTGTCGATCGATCCCCGCGCCACACCGCGCCTGGCGCAATTTGCCCGGGAGGGCGTGCGTTATACAGCGCAAGCTTTCCAGCAGATGCGCCCGGCCCGCAGACGGGTGGTGCTTCTCGCGACGCTGCGCGAACTGGAAGCAACGCTCACCGATGCCGCGATCGATATGTTCGGCGCGCTCGTCGGCCGCTCTCACCTGCGTGCCCGGAAACGGCTCGAACAGCGGGTGGCCGTTTCCGGTCGCGAAGGGCGCGAACGGTTGCTGCGCATCGCCAGGATTCTGGAAGCGATGAGCCAGGCGAAACGAACTGGCGGCGATATCGTCGCGGCGGTCAGCGCCGTGGCATCCTTCGATACGATCGATGCGGACGCCGCGATCATCCGCCGGACTGCCGCACCGCACCGTGATGAAGTGCTGGATGAGATCGCCGCCGAATATCGCACTTTCAAGCGGACGGGGCCGCTGTTCGTGCGTGCTTTCGATTTCCGGGGCCGGACGGGCATGCAGGAGTTGCGCGAGGCGATGGCTCTCCTTGCGGATCTCGATGGAGACTGGCGCAAGCCACTGCCTGCCGGCGTACCGCTCGGTCACATCGAGCGGCGCTGGCGCCGGTATGTCGTGACGCCCGGCGGGATCGATCGCACCCATTGGGAGCTGGCGACCTACAGCGCCCTCGCCAACGCCCTGGCGTCGGGTGGAATGTGGGTGCCGACAGCCCGCATCCATCGCTCGCTCGGCGTGCTGCTCGCCCCGCCAGCCGGCAATGCCGTGCCGAAACAGGCATTCTCGCTCGGCGATCCGCACGCCTGGCTCGAGGAGAGAGCGGCACGGCTCGACGACGCCCTGCGCGATGTCGCTGGCAATCTCGACAAGCGCGACCCCGCGCTCTTCGCCGGAGAACGGCTGCGGTTTCCGAAAGAGCCGGCCGAAGAGGCCGGTCAGGATGATGGCCGGCAACTCGCGCTTGCCTGTTACGGCATGGTGCCCACGACCCGGATCACGGACGTACTGTCGCAGGTCGAGCGCTGGACCGGGTTCATCTCGCACTTCGGTCATGTCTCGACGGGCCTGCCGCCTTCCGACGAACGTGCCTTTCTCGCGACGCTGATCGCCGAGGCAACGAACCTCGGCCTGTCCCGCATGGCGGAAGTCTGCGGCGTCGCTTCCCGGCGTGTCCTCTTGCGCATGCAGACCTGGCATATGCGCGAAGAGACTTTCCGCGCCGCGCTCGCCTGCCTGACCGACGCCATCCATGCCGAGCCGCTCGCCGCCTGGTTTGGTCCAGGGCATCGTGCCTCGGCGGACGGCCAGGCTTATTATCTCGGTGGGCCGGGTGAAGCCGGCGGGACGATCAACGCGCATTATGGTCGCGACCCGGTGGTCAAGATCTACACCACCATCACCGACCGATACGCGCCACTCCATCAGACGGTGATCGCCGGCACGGCCGGCGAGGCCATCCACGCGCTCGACGGCATTCTCGGCCACGACAGCAGCGCCGACCTCACCGCCCTGCATACCGATGGAGGCGGTGTTTCCGATATCGTGTTCGCCGTCATGCACCTGCTCGGTCTCGACTTCGAGCCCCGGATTCCACGCCTGTCGGACCGGCGTCTCTATGGTTTCGAGCCGGCACGGCGTTATGGTCGGCTCGCACCGCTGTTCGGGCGCCGCCTCAGCCGCGACCTGATCATCAGCCACTGGGACGAGATATCCCAGGTAATAGGGGCGATGCGAGACCGCACCGTCACGCCATCGCTGATCCTGAAGAAGCTGTCCGCCTACCGGCAACAGAACAGTCTTGCGGCCGCTCTCCGCGAGGTCGGGCGGATCGAGCGCACGCTGTTCACGCTGCGCTGGTTTGAAGACAGCGATCTTCGCCGCACCGTCACCGCCGAGTTGAACAAGGGCGAGGCACGCAACAGCCTGGCCCGGGCTGTCGCCTTCCATCGCCTCGGCCGTTTCCGTGACCGCGGAATGGAGAACCAGCAGACCCGCGCGGCCGGCCTCAACCTCGTCACCGCCGCCATCATCCTGTTCAATTGCCGTTATCTTGGTCGCGCCATCGGCGAATTGCGACGCCGGGGTACGCCGATCGGACCCGCCATGGTGTCCCGGCTGTCGCCGCTGGGATGGGACCGGATCAATCTCACCGGCGATTATATCTGGTCCGACCGCCTCGACCTCGACGCCGAAGGCCTCCTGCCGCTGCTCACCAAACCGCTACCGTGAATCTGTGTCCGAATAATGCACAGGGGCCTGGTTGGCGGTGATGGCGATCGAATGGCGCTCGTAGCGATGGGCGATGAGCTCGAACAAGGCGCTGGTCTCGACCTGGTCCTTGCGGACGTAGGACAGGTCGTCGAGGACGATGAGATCGAACTTGTCGAGCTTGTCGAGCATCGCGGGTAAGCTGAGGTCGCGGCGTGCGGCCTGGAGCTTCTGGACCATGTCGGTTGTGGAGCAGAACAGGACACGTCGCCCGGCGTCGATGAGGGCATGGCCGATGGCGGCAACCGCGTGCGTCTTGCCGGTGCCGCTCTGGCCGAACAGCAGCAGGTTGCCACCGCTCTCGATCCAGTCGTCGCCGGCAGCCAGGGACAAGAGGTGCGGCTTGCGGATGCCGGGGGCGGCGTCGAAATCGAAGGTGGCGAAGGTCTTGCCTGCCGGGAGGCCGGACTGGTCGCGATGGCGCTGGATGCGCCGGGAGGAACGGTCGGCCATCTCGATCTCGAGGAGTGAGGCGAGCAGGTTGGCGGCCGGCCAGCCATCGCGATCGGCGGTGTCGGTGAGGCGCTTCCAGTTGCGGTTGATGCTCGGCAGGCGCAAGGCCTTGAGCAGGGTAGGCAGCACGGCGGCGGCCTGGTCTTTGGTGCGGGTCATCAGTGCACCTCCCCGCTGGCGATCAGGCTGTTGTAGCTGTGCAGATCGGGTGGCGGGATAGTGACATCGCGCTGCGATTTTGCGGTTGGCAGGAACTCGTCCCTGAGCGCATCGACATCGGGCAGGCGCCCGCTGTCGAGTGCCTCATCGATCCGCCGGGCCAGCACGTCGACACAGTCGCCCCTGGCGGCGATATCGAGCAGTGCGACGGCATCGCGACAGGCCTGCCGTCCGTCGAGCTGGGCATCGAAGGCTTGCCAGGCCCGCCGGTAGGCGTGATCGGGGAACAGGGCTTCGCGGTAGACGAGGTTGCGCAGTGCACCGGGCTTGCGGCGCAGGTTACCGATCATGTGCCGGAAATCGATGCTGTGCCCCCGGTGGGGATGACTGATCCGCACACGCGGCGTGGACATTACCCTGTCCGGACCGAGGAAGAGCTCGATGCGATCGTCAAAGAGATGCGCGTTGAGGCGCCGTCCGACGAGGCGGGAAGGCACCGAATAGGTAACCCGATCGATGCCGACGGTGCCGTTGCGGGTGACATCGACGGTGACCATGGCGAAATCGGTGGTTCGCTTTGCGGGCAGCGCCTTGAGTAGCTTGCGCTCTGCATCGATGCGCGCGGCATGCCGTCGGTTCTGCCTGGCGACCTGGGCGTCAACGAACTCGCGCCAGGCCTCGATGCTGACGAAATCGCGGCTGCCCCGCCGGCGCAGGGCCTGATCGAGGCGCCGCTTGAGGTGACCGTGCGGACCTTCGATCGATCCGTTCTCGTGCGCCTCGCCGCGGTTGTTGCGGGTGGCAAGCATGCCGTAATGACGGCACAGCTCGTCATAGCTTCGGGTGAAATCCCGCTGCGCATCGGCGTCGAGGTTTTTGTAGGCGGCTGACAGGGAATCGCTGCGGTGTTCGGCCGGCGCACCGCCCAGCTTCCACAACGCATCCTGCAGGTGCTCCGAAAGGGCGGCAAAGCTCTCCCCGCCCAGCACGACAGCCGCATGCTCCCAGCCACTCGCCGCCAGGCGGAAGTGGTAGAGGCGATAGGCCAGGGTCTCGCCGGCAACCGTGACCTTGAGACTATCGCATACCGTGAAATCCGACAGGCCCTGCCGACCGGGCTCATGATGCTGCGGGAAGAAGATCTCCTTCTCACCGCCGTGCAGGGCCCGCCAGCGGGCGATCCGGCGTTCCAGTGTTCGTCGTATCGCATCGGGAACAGCATCCTCGCCGAACTCGTCCTGGAGCGTCTCGAAGACCGTGACGGCAATGATACCGTCAATCTGGAGCAACTCCTCGACACGTGGCCAGAATGGCTCGAGAGGATCGGCGCGGGTGCGCCAGTGGCGCTCCTTCTTCTTCTGGGACGGAAGCTGCGGATCGTTCTCGATCCGGCGTGCACTGCGCTCGCTGATACCGGCCTTGGCAGCCGCGACGGCCTGGGTGTGTTGGCGACGATGGGTCATGAAGAGAAATACCTGCTGATCGGAAATGTGGTGGCCCGGCATCGCAAACCCATCGTTCCTTGTTCGATGAGTGTTCCGATACCACCGCCCGCCGCAGCCCCGACCAACCCCCGAAAGAAGGGGAAAGAAGATCGCCATCGGTTGTCTGGTCCGCTCTCCGGTCGGGGCTCCGCCCCTCCCTACGATCAGCCCAGACAACCGATCCTACCGGCCATCATAGTTGCCGCTCAACCGGCCATCGTAGTTGTCGCCGCGCAATCAGCCGCGTCGTCAGCAATTCCATACAAGTCGGGGCATGATCGAGCGCAGAGATTCTCCATCCGTTCTTTCAGATGGCCGTTTTCACACTTATGAGGTCACTGGGCCGACAAGCCGTAGAGCGTCTGCAGGATCAGCGTCTTGAACATCATAACCGCGTCCATCGGCGGGCGGCCGCCCTTGCTGCCGTCCGATCGCTGCAAGGCCGCGTCCAGCGTGGGCCGGAATATCTCGAAGTCGATCAGGGCATTCAGCTTCTCCAGCGGATCGCCCGCAGCCGAAAGCGCCGCATACCGCGCATCCAGATCGAAAAAGCCACGCTGCACAGACACATGCACCTCCATCGCTCAGCGCGATGGAATCACATTCCCAGCCTCAAAACCACCGGGTTTTTCAGGGTGTCCAGACGGTTCTTCGAGGTGTCCAGCTACATCCCGATGGCGCGGGGTTTCGTCTATCTGGTGGCTATCGTCGACTGGTTCAGCCGCAAGGTCCTCGCCCACCGGGTATCAATCACGATGGAGGCCGACTTCTGCGTCGAGGCACTTGAGGAAGCGTTGGCGCGGTATGGAAAGCCGGAGATTTTCAACACCGATCAAGGCAGCCAATTCACGTCGCTGGCGTTCACCAGCGTGCTGCGCCGGGAGGACATTGCCATCAGCATGGACGGCCGCGTCGCATGGCGCGACAATGTTGTCGTTGAACGACTGTGGCGCTCGGTAAAGTACGAGGAGGTCTACCTGCGCGCCTACGCGGCGGTCAGCGAAGCCCGGGGATCGATCGGTCGGTACCTGGCCTTCTACAATGCCAGGAGGCCGCACTCGAGCCTGGCCGCCAAGACGCAGGATCAGGCATACTTTGACAACCTGCCGCTGACGATGGCAGCATGACCTTGGCCGCTGATATGGGCCGTCACTCCGGTCGGGCTACGCCCTTCCTGCATGACGGCCCATATCGGCAGTTCGAAACAGCAACCGGCGGACGATCCACTTATCTGTTGCCGAACCCTGTGCAGACCAACCAAGCCACTTCTACAAATGGAGGTACCCAGCTCACTTGTTTATCAGCTTGAAAGTAACGGTAACACCGTACGTGGCGGGAAGACCCGTCGTTCGGCCAAGAACATCGCCATTGAAACCTACATTATTCCAATAGTACGTGTTTGTAACATTTCGTCCCCACGCCATTGCTTCCCATCTCCCATTACTAGCGCGAATACCGGCTCTCAGGTCGAGGGTACCATAGGCTTTTATCCGCGTCCCCGGTCCTTTCGCCGCTATAGCATTTGTATCGCTATTATATAGCCCAGATGCACCCACAAACATCTGATGACTGTCGCCCAGACCCCACTCCCAGTCGGCCTGCCCCGTCAGGCTCCATTTAGGCGCAAACGGAAAAGGAAATCCATAAATGTCCTCCGGAACCGAGTCATATCTCGGCAAGATCATGTGAGACCTAACTTTACTATCACTATGGTTTATCCCGCCCCGTATGGTCAATCCATGAACAGGTAGGAGCGTTATATCCGCATCGAAGCCGACCACGCGTGATTTCGGAATGTTTGCAAGCACTGGAAGTGTTCCGAAGAATGGATCGACCAACGTCCCGAGAATCTGTTTGTCGGTAAGGTCATAATAGAAAACCGAGGCATTCACGAGCACGGACCTATTGATCATAGATAGCTTGACGCCCGCCTCATATGCCGTGTTCTCTTCTTGTCTCACCGGTGTGAGATATGTCTTGTAGCTAAGACCGGCAGTGTTTATGTAGCTTCCCGATTTGTAGCCTCGGCTGACGCTCGCATACATAAAGACTTGCGAGCTCTCTCTCCAGTTAATGCCAAATTTCCAAGAGACATTATCCTCTGAAAAACTATCTTTTGCTCGGTATGGAAGGAAATCGGGGCCAAGGGTTACGCATCCACCAGGCGCAAACAGATTTGGCATTGGTGGAAGCCCTGCCACTGATCGCGCCGTCCCGCTAAGGAAAGATCCGACGGCAGCGAAGCCACCATCCCCTCCATCTGCAATACAAGCGCCGAGCAATTTATGCCTTACATCGCTATAACGGACTCCGCCTATCAGGCTTAACTCGTCGGTAAGATAGGTATCGATACTTCCAAATATACCCCACGTTTTGTGTGTCTGATTGGCCGAATATGCGACGTTTCTCGTCGGAGTGGGCAAAAAATTGAACGCTACTACAGAGCTCTGATCCGGGATCCATCCGTAATTCTGTTCGCGCGCTCGCGCATATTCAAAACTTCCGCCAGCAGTGAGATCAAAGCGCCCAATCTTACTTGTCAGCCGCACTTCCTGGTCTGTCGTTCGGAGATTTCCGGTTAGGCGGTAGTGCTGGGTATCAAACACGGCGCCATCAATATCAGTAATCGAGTCGAGCCGAGCGCGGCCGACATTAGTTAATGAAGTCAGCGTCACGTCGCTAAATACGTCCCAATCGATTCTGAGCCCAGCGCCCCAGAAGTAATTATCGTTCCCCCATTTAGTTCCGCCGAGCGGGGAGGTGCCTGCTGGGGCTGGGAGAATAGACCAATCTGCGTCTCTGTTTGTCGGCTTAGCTGGCAGGGGATAATTCGCCACACCCGGCAGCGCAAATGGCGGCGCCAACAGATTCGGACCCGCGTATTGCGGAATTTGTGGATCTGACTTATCGAGCCATCCGTTGACATTAGCGAGGGCACGAAGCCTTGGTGATGGCTCCCAAAGCAGTTGCATACGCCCAGCGGCGCGTCGAGATTTCCCGATTTCGTCGTCCCTTGTGTACGATTGTTGCCAATCTCCTCCATGAACACCATTCACTGCTATCCGACCGGACAATGTGCTGGATAGAGGGCCACTAATATATGCCTCAGAATCGAAGGTATTGAAGCGGCCAGCGCTGGCACGAATTCCTGCCTCGACTTGCCTCGTGGGTTTCTTTGCGATAAAGTTAATCGCACCGGCGGCGGAGTTTTGACCGAATAGCAGCCCTTGTGGGCCTTTCAAGACCTCTATCCGCTCAAGATCAAGCGCTGTGCTCTGTGCCATGAAGCCAAAAGGTAAAGGAGCTTCATCGACATAGACGCTTACTGACGGCAATGCGCCTAAAGTAGACTCGTTCAATCCAACACCACGCAGAGTGTAGACTACCGAGCCGGACTGGGATACCCGGGCGGCGGTAAAACCTGGTGCGATCTTAGCGAGGTCGTCGGTTTTTGTAATGCCAAGTGCGGTAATCTCTTTATTGGTAGCCACATTCATAGTAACGGGTACGCGGCTCATGACTTGTTCTCGTTTTTGCGCCGTCACTATTATCTCGTCGTTACTGACTTCCCTTGCGTCAGCTGCGAGGGACGTTTGTGAATGTTGCGTGCCTTGGGCATAGGCTATCGTCGGATAAATCAATGTAGATCCCAGCATGATACCGAGCGATCTTATTGTCATCTCTTCCACTCCCTTTTCGGTAATCAAGTTTGTAAAAATAATCTTTGAGCAATCGGATAATTATGAATCAGGCTCTTACTAAAGGATTTGCCGGGCGTGACGATCATCAACGGCGCGCTGTCGAGCGATCACGTTCATATGTTCGTCAAAATCCCGCCGCACGTGTCGGTTAGCGACTTTGTCCGCGGATGAAGCCGAAGGCCCGGCAGATTGCGATGCTGCTTTTGTAGCCGAAGCTCGGGATCGCAATATCGGGTTGTGGCCTGCCATCGCCGGTGGGTCGGGCCTTGGCGAACTTCAGCGTCCAGCGCGCGTCGGTATCCTTCTGCCGCGCCTTGGCCGGTTCGTCCGGCCAGATCTCGGCGGCGCCCTTGCCCGTCTTTGCCGCCGGCCTCGGTGTTCCGCTGCTTGGGCGCCGCCACCAGCGTGGCATCGACGATCTGCCCGCCCATCGGCAGGTAACCGCGCGCCTTTAACTGGCGATCGAAATCGGCAAACAGCGCATCGAGCGCGCCGGCCGCAGCCGCTCACGGAACATGCGATCGTGTTCGCATCCGGCGTCGCCGCCGAGGTCAAAGCCCAGGAGCGCAGCCAACTCAGCCGGTCGCGGATCAGCCATTCCATGCGCGCGTCCGATACATTGTTCTGCGCCGCCAGCACTAGCACCTTGAGCATCACCACCGGATCCATAGGGCGGGCGCCCACCTTGGCGCCGTCCGAATAGGCCAGCGCGGCCAGCAACGTGGGACGAAACGCCTCGAAGTCCACCACCCGCGCCAGAACCTCCAGCGGATCGCCGTCCGCCGAGAGCCCCATGTGGTCCGATAGCCCGAAAAACCCCGATTGCCGCATCGCTCGCTCCCACTGCCCGGTCATCCCCATGCTACTTTGGCGAGCGGTAAATGGAGGCGCCCACCTCAGGCAACATCACCAATGATATCTCCACCTACATACCCACAAACAAGGCTTCAGCCCCGCCCGATGATCCTACCGGCGTCAGCCGGTCAGTCGTTCAGCAACTCGCGTAAAGCTAGGTCCCTGTCACTTAAGTGTTCTGCTGCCGCATAGAGCCGACGTTCGACCAAACGCCTGCCGATGCCCATATCCTGTGCGCGGTTCACCGTAAGAACTCCTTCGATGGCTGGACCAGACCTGAAGAATGCGGTAAATGACTTTTCCTCTACATCACCGCGCACCACAACATCGCCATTCACCGGCACGTGTCCGCAAAACTGAATATTTAGGTCAAATTGATCGCTCCAAAACCAAGCTGGTCGGCAATAATCGACCTTTTGGCCAAGCATCGCCATCACTGCAGCGTGCGCCTGCTCTGAGGCATTTTGGTAAGTTTCCTGACGGATTCGGCCTCCGAAGAAACTCTCCTGTTCTGCCACGTCGCCTGCTGCAAAGATATACGAATGACTAGTGCGGCACTCTCGATCGACAATGATCCCGTTGGCGGTTGCAATTCCTGCCCCTTTCGCCAATTCGATATTTGGTACAATACCGACTCCGACCACTACGGTATCGCAGGCCACCAGCGATCCATTATCGAGTTCGATCTGCGATATCCGGCCATTGCAGACCTTCATGCTCGTCACGCCGCGGCCAAACCTAGTATCAACACCATTCTTGCGATGCTCAGCCCCCAGCCAACGCCCGAACTGCGGCCCAAGAGCTCGTACCATTGGTGCCGCTAAGGGCTCGATCGCGATTACCTCACAGCCGAGTTTAACAGCGCTGGCCGCAACCTCTGCCCCGATAATGCCCATACCTACAATGACAATTCGTGCGCCAGCAGAAAGACTGGCCGCAATGCGTGTTGCGTCATCTTTCGTTCGCAGATAATGGAGGTTTTTGGCATCAGCGCCTTCGATGTTAAGCTTGCGAGGGGCGCCACCTGTAGCAAGCAGGATGCAATCAGCCTGAATTAACTCGCCTCCAGCCAAGCAAATACCGCGGGCTGTCAAATCGATCGATTGGGCCCGCACCCCTAGCCGGACGTCGATCCGGTTGTCTGCATACCAGCGCTCATCGTGGAGGAAGAGATTGTCGGCTGCGCTGGCAGAATCCCAAAGCACGTCCTTGGACAGCGGCGGTCTCTCGTATGGAAGCCAAGGCTCCTCTCCAACCAAGGTAATCCGGCCCTCGAAGCCAGCGTTTCGCAAGGACTCGACAGCGCGTCCACCCGCGAGATTTGCGCCAATTACAACCACCGAATGCATAAATACTCCCGAAACATGCTATCCACTTCATTGAATGCCTAGTCTCTGTAATACATGATTCAACATTCAGAGAGAAATAATTAGGAATTTGTCGCATTACAATTAATAATTGATTGAATATACTTATTGTGTTTGTTGAATGAAGTTTGAATGATTAGGTCGCTTTTCGGGTATATTTGGCATGCCAAGGCAAAGCCTAGTTCCTGGTCGGCGACAGAAACCTTGGCCGTGCTCATCTTGCCGGTCCGGTATTCGCCTTCGACAACTCGAACCAGGCAAAACCCGCAACCACCGCCACGGCAGCCCACTCCTATATCGCTGGCACCAAACTGCTCCATCGCGATCAGTACGCGTTCACCCTCGGGGCAAGCGAACTGCCCCCCTCCGAGGATCCGGATCTGGTAGGGCTCAAGCCTCATTCGACCAATCTTCTTCGACTCGGGGCTGCGCGGCAGCGGCCTTCGCCGCAAAGCTTACCCCCCCCACCGCGAAATGCGCTGGGTCCATCTCGCGAAGAATTACGCGAACGGACTCGCGCGGGGCCCCGATCGCATCGATGGCAGCATCGGTCAGCGCCCGGATCAGCCGCTCTTTGGCTTCCGGCGGGCGCCCTTCGAGCAGGTTGACCTCGATGATCGGCATATCAGGCCTCCACCTGGAACATGACCGCGCCAAGGTTCTGCACGGTCGTCCGCACGGTCTGGCCGGGAGCCAGGTTGGGCGCGGCGGTGATGCCGCCAGCCATGACGATGTCACCGGCGTTGATCTGTTCGCCCGCTTCGGCAACCAGCCGGGCCGCAGCAACCAGCGAACGGATGGGGTGGCCAAGGATCGCCGCGGTCGACCCGACCTGTACCACTTCGCCATCGATTTCGAGGATCACGCCCAGATTCGAAAAATCGATCCGGGGATCGTGCCAGGATCCGATCACCAGCCCCGACGAGGAAGTGTTGTCGGCGATCACGTCCTCGAGCGCGAACTTGAAGTTCTCGTAACGGCTGTCGATGATCTCCATCGCCGGGGCGATCGCTTCGACTGCTGCCAGCGCAGCGGCGGCAGTCACCTTACCGACCAGCGGGGCCTTCATCAGAAAGGCGACTTCCGGTTCGACCCGGGGGTGGACGTAGCGCGCGAGCGAAAGGGCGGATCCTTCCTCGACCAGCATCGCATCGGTCAGCCTGCCCCAGGCCACTTCGTCGACGCCGACCTGCAACATCTTGGCCCGGCTGGTCAGCCCCATCTTGACGCCGATGCGCCGTTCGCCGCGCGACAGGCGCCGATCGACCGAGAGCTTCTGCACCTGATAGGCCTCTTCCACCGTGAAAGCGGTGTCCACAGGGGTGATCTGCGGGGTAGCTGTTGCTTCGCGCTGAGCGGTGTCGAGCGTTTCCGCGTATTTCGCCAGCCTGTCCATCTCAGTTCACCTTGGCCTTGATCAGATCAAGCGCAACGTCGATGATCATATCTTCCTGGCCTCCGACCATCCGGCGGTTGCCCAACTCGACGAGGATCTCGCGGGTATCGATTCCGTACTGCTCCGCTGCCTTTTCCGCATGGCGCAGAAAGCTTGAATAGACGCCTGCATAACCCAGGCTGAGCGTCTCGCGATCGACCCGCACCGGACGGTCCTGAAGCGGGCGGATGATGTCGTCCGCCGCGTCCATCAGCGCCATCACGTCGCAGCCGTGCTTCCATCCCTTGCGGTTGGCGGCGGCGATGAACACCTCGAGCGGTGCGTTACCGGCTCCCGCACCCATCCCGGCAAGGCTCGCGTCGATCCGCACCGCGCCGGCTTGCGCGGCGACGATCGAATTGGCCACGCCCAGGGACAGATTGTGGTGCGCATGGATGCCGCGTTGGGTTTCAGGTTTGAGCACCCGGTCATAGGCTTGGAGACGTGCAATCACGCCATCCATGTCGAGCGCCCCGCCGCTGTCGGTGACATAGACGCAATGCGCGCCATAGCTTTCCATCAGTAGCGCCTGCTGGGCGAGCGCCTCGGGCTCGATCATGTGGCTCATCATCAGAAAGCCCGATACGTCCATGCCCAGATCGCGCGCGATGCCGATGTGCTGCTTGCCGACGTCGGCCTCGGTGCAGTGGGTCGCGACGCGCACGGAGCGCACCCCCATGGCATAGGCGCGCTTGAGTTCTTCGGCGGTGCCGATGCCGGGCACCAGAAGCGTTGTCAGCACCGCGTTCTGGATGACATCGGCGGCAGCCTCGATCCAGTCCCAGTCGGTATGGGCGCCAAACCCATAGTTGAAGGTCGAACCATTCAGGCCATCGCCGTGCGAGACCTCGATCGCATCCACCCCTGCCTCGTCAAGCGCCCTGGCGATCGTTCGCACGCTGTCGGTGCCATACATATGCAGGATGGCGTGCATCCCGTCGCGCAAGGTCACGTCCTGGATGTAGAGCCGATCAGATGTTGGATCAAAGGTCATGCTGCGATCTTTTCCATATGAGTCTTGGCCAAGCTCTCGCCTGCCGCCTTGGCGGCAGCGGTCATGATGTCGAGATTGCCGGAATAGTTGGGCAGATAATCACCCGCGCCCTCGACCTCGAGGAACACGCTGGTCTTGAGGCCTTCGAATTCACCGTAGCCGGGGATCTTGAGCGGCCGGTTCGAACCGAAGCGTTCGAACTGCACGTCCTGCTTGAGCCGGTAGCCCGGCACGTATGACTGCACCCTGGCAATCATCGCCAGGACCGAATCTCGCACCTTTTCCTCATCGACCATTTCCGACAGCGTGAAGATCGTATCGCGCATGATCATCGGCGGTTCGGCGGGATTGAGAATGATCACAGCCCGGCCCTTGGCCGCACCGCCGACAGTCTCAATCGCCCGCGCTGTGGTGCGGGTGAACTCATCAATGTTGGCACGGGTGCCGGGACCGGCGGAGCGCGACGAAACCGACGCAACGATTTCCGCATAGTGCACCTTGGCCACCTGCGAGACCGCCGCGACGATCGGGATCGTAGCCTGGCCGCCGCAGGTCACCATGTTGATGTTGCGAACGGTCGCATCGACCGCGGGGTTGACCGGCGGGATGGTCGCCGGACCGATCGCTGCCGGTGTCAGGTCGACCATCAGCTTGCCGTCGCGGGCGAGTATCTCGTCATGCGCCTTGTGCGCATAGGCCGAAGTCGCATCGAAGGCGATGCCGATATCGGCATATTGCGGCATCCGGCACAGGCCCTCGATCCCCTCGTGAGTGGTGGCCACGCCCCGTTCGCGGGCCATCGCCAGGCCTTCCGAGGCCGGATCGATCCCGACTACCGCCGCCAGCTCCAGAGTGTCCGAGCCCTTGAGCAGTTTGATCATCAGATCAGTGCCGATATTGCCGGAACCGATAATCGCGCATTTCATCCTGGCCATTTGACCGACCTCCAATTCCAATTCAGTCCGCAGCAAACGTAGCCCGGACGGTGCCAAGCCCATTGATCCGCGCTTCGACGACATCGCCGCGAGAAACCCCGGCCATCGGGCCGAGCGCGCCCGAAAGGATCACGTCGCCTTCCAGCAGGGGCCGCCCGGCATTCGCCATGACCCGCGCCAGCCACAGGGAAGAGGTGATTGGGCTACCAAGACAGGCGATCCCGGCGCCGACCGAAATCGGCTCGCCTTTTACCTCCATAACCATGCCGCACGTGCGCAAATCCAGCCTATCTAGCTTGCGCGGCACCGCGCCGAGCACGAACAGCCCGCTCGACGCGTTGTCGGCGATCGTGTCCCAGATCTTGATGTCCCAGTTGGCGACGCGGCTGTCGACGATCTCGATTGCCGGAACGACATATTCGACCGCGCGGATCATCTCGGCGGTGGTCATGTCGGGGTGGGGCAAATCCCGCCCAACGACGATCGCAATCTCGGCCTCGACCTTGGGCTGGATGACCTGATCAAGCGACACCGGGATGCCTTCCGGCACGTCCATGTCTGCGAACAGCATCCCGTAATCGGGCTGGTCCACCCCCAACTGGCGCTGGACTGCAAGCGAAGTCAGGCCGATCTTGCGCCCTACGAGCCGCCGCCCGCTAGCCAGGTAGTGCCGGGTGTTGACTTCCTGCACAGCATAGGCGGCCTCAACGCCACCGGCGGCAATCAGGTCTCGGATCGGACTGACCGGTCTGCCGCTTTCGGCCGCGCCGCGCAGCGCCAGGGCCGCTTGTTCGATAGTCTTGGGGTCGATTGTCATCGTCTTACAGCTTCACGCAAATGTTGGTGATCTCGGTGTAGAATTCGAGGCTGTGCACCCCGCCTTCCCGGCCGATGCCGGAATGGCCGGACCCGCCGAAAGCCGTGCGCAGATCGCGCAGGAACCAGGAATTGACCCAGCACACCCCCACCTCCATCGCCGCCGCCACGCGGTGTCCGCGGGACAGGTTTTCGGTCCAGACCGAGGCGCACAGTCCGTAAACCGTATCGTTTGCCAGCGCGATCACCTCGTCCTCGCTGTCGAACGGTACGATGCCGCAGCACGGCCCGAAGATTTCCTCGCGCATCACGGTATCGCCGTGGGCGACGTCGATCCACAGCGTCGGTTCCACGTAGAAGCCGCCTGCTTCCGCGCCCGAGATTTCAGGAACGCCGCCGCCGGTGACCACGGTGGCCCCGTCCTCGACCGCACGGCGATAGTAGCCCAGCACTTTCTCGCGGTGCTCGGCGCTGATCAGAGGGCCGAGATAGGCGCGATCACCGGTCACGCCCGGCTTGAAGCCCTGCGCCGCCGCCGCCATCCGCGCCACGAAGGCATCGAAGATCGGCCGTTCGACATAGACCCGCTCGGTTCCGAGGCAGACCTGCCCGGTGTTCAGGAAGACCGAGCGCGACAGACCCTCGACCGCTTTGTCGAGGTCGGCATCGGCGAACACGATCGCCGGGTTCTTGCCACCGAGTTCGAACGAGATGTCGCGAACGCCGGTCGCGGCCTTCTGCATGATGGCCTGTCCGGTGCCGGTTTCCCCGGTGAAGGTGATGGCATCGACATCGGGGTTGGACGTGAGGAATTCGCCGGCCGAACCCGGACCGAATCCATGGACGACGTTGTAGACACCCTTGGGCATGCCCACCGCGTTCATCACTTCGCCCAGCAGGGCAGCGGTCCGAGGCGTTTCCTCGGACGGCTTGACCACCACGGTATTGCCGCAGGCAAGCGCCGGGCCAACCTTCCAGGTCATCAGCAGCAGCGGGAAGTTCCACGGGCAGACGACGGCGACCACTCCCTTGGGCTTGCGCACGGTATAGTTGAACGCCTGGCCGCCATCGGGGGTTGGCGTGTTGAAGCTTTCGCCCGGCATCGTCGAGACGACATCGGCGAACATGCGGAAGTTGGCGGCTCCGCGCGGAATATCGATATGCGACGCAACATGGCGCGGCTTGCCGGTGTCGGCCACTTCTGCAGCCAGGAAATCGTCCGCTCGGCGTTCGATCTCGGTCGCCACGGCGGTGATCAGATTGACCCGTTCGGCCGTGGTCATCTTGCCCCACGGCCCGGTAAGCGCGGCCTTGGCCGCAGCCACGGCGTCGGCGACGTCTGCCTGGCTTGCTTCGTGCACAACCCCGATCTCGGCCCCGGTGGCCGGATTGACGTTGGAAAACGACTTGCCCTCGCTGCCTTCGCGATAGGACCCGTCGATGAAGTTCAGGATAGTATCCGTGATTGGAGAGGAGGAGACGGAAGTCATTGGTGCATATTACCTACGTTTTGCCAGAGCCCATGGGGCGTCAGAATTGCCTTGCGCCGATCGCAGCGAGGCCGGCGTTGGCGTACTCGACGTCCATCGCTTCGCTCCCGCCGGAAATACCAATCGCACCGACGAATTCACCGGCGATTTCGATCGGCAGGCCGCCGCCGAACATCGCTAATCCCGGCTGCGCGACGATCCCGTCGCGCAAGGCCGGATTGCTCGAAACCATCGCATAGAGATCCGGAGTCGGGACGCGGAAGCTGGCGGCGCTGTAAGCCTTGTCCTGCGCGATCTTTGCAGACGGCGAAGGGGAGCCGCTGGCGCGCACGAACGCGACCAGGTCTCCCCCCGCGCCGACCACCGCGGCAACGACCGGACAGCCCGCCGCCTCACCCATGGCAACGGCGGCAGCCGCTGCCTTGAGCGCCAATTCGTGGCCTACTGTCCGGACCGAAACCACCCCGTCCATGATCAGGTGTTCACCGTCATGAAGCGGTCGTTGAGCGCCTTTTCGTAGTAGAAGATGGCCTTGCCAGCGCTCTCTGCCTGCCACATGCGCTGCGGATTGTCCGGATAATAAATGTAACCGCCGCTGAAGGTTTCGTTGCGGTTGCCCGAGGGATCGAAGAAGTAGATCGTCTGCCCGCGGGTGATCCCGTGACGGGTCGGCCCGATATCCAGCGAAATATCGTAGCGGCTGATGATGTCGGCCGCATGGCCGACGTCGTGCCAGGATTCGAGATTGAACGAGGTGTGGTGGATCTTGCCGTCTTCGGGATAGCCTAGGAAGGCGACATCATGGGCCTTGTTGCTGCAGCTTAGGAAGATGCCAAGACGCGCACCACTCGCCTCGTCGACCAGTTCCTCTGTCACCGAGAAATCAAGGGCATCGACGAAGATTTTCGCCGAGGCGGAGATGTCCACGCCGTTGAGCGCGCAGTGATCGAAACGGGTGGCGCGCATGCCGCGCGGTTCGACTTGCCAGACGTCCGGGTTCTTGGTGGCCGGGCCATTGGCAGACAATTCCATCTCGGCATAGAGTTCAAACACGTGCTGGGTGGGCGTGTTGAAGCGGATCTTGCGGCCTACGCCGGGGTCCGACCCGGCCGCGATCACATCGACATGGACGCCGCTATCAAACAAGCGCTCGGCGAAATGATCGAGGTCGGCATCCTTCGCGACCTTGAAGCCCATCACATCCATGCCCGCCTGATCGGCCTCGCGAAGGATAATGCTGTGCCGATCGAATTCGTCGAACGCCTGGAAAAAGGCCCGATCCCCCTCGCGATTGACGAAGTTTAGACCAATCCGGTCGCGGTAGTGGATAATGGCCTCGTCCAAGTCCAGAACCCTGAGCTGGACATAGCCAGGACGAATTACACCAGTCAAAGCCATGACGAATCTCCTCTCCGATCAGGCCTTGAGGCCATGCTTAAAGAACTCGGCAACCATCCGGTTGAAACTTGCCATCCGCTCGATCTGCACCCAGTGTCCGCATTCGGCGAACAGGTGCAGATCGGCCCGCTGCATCAGCGTGGCCAAGCGTACGGTGGAATCGAGCGGGATCACCTGATCGGCAATCCCGTGCAGGATCAGGGTCTCGTGCGCGATTGCGGCGATGTCCTCCTCGCGGCTGGCGAGCATCGCCACGTTGGCCTGGCGGTCGGCGCCGCCGAACGTTGCATGATAGGGTTCATGTGCTTCGGGCCGGGCGCTGGCGACATAGCGCGACTGGATCAGATCCTCCGTCAGGCGGCTGTGATCCCAGGCAAGGTACTTGAGCGATTCGCGCATGGCCTCAACTGACGGCACGTAGCCCCAAACCTTGTCGAGCGCAGGAGTAATCGGAAAGTTGAGCCCTGCAGGCCCCATCAGAACGGCGCGTTCCACCCGATCGGGGTGGGCAATCATGAATGCCAGCGTGATCCCGCCACCGAACGAGTTGCCGACCATCGAAATCTTGTCGATGCCCAATCCGTCGAGAAAACTGGCGAGCTGATCGACCCAGACCTGCTTGTCTTCGATCCGGCCCTTGCTGTCCGAATAGCCGAAACCGAACATGTCGGGCGCGATGACCCGGAAATCCTGAGCAAGAACCGGAATGTTCAGGCGCCAGTTGGCCCATGCAGTCACGCCAGGCCCGGAACCATGAACCAACAGGACCGGATCGCCCTCGCCGACGTCATGATAATTGGTCGAGCTTCCGCCGATGACGAACGAATTGGCGATTTCCGGCATTGGCTTACTTACTATTTCCACTGAGTTCATCATAACAGTCGAGCCCCTATAATGGTAAAAGATCCTCCGCTCAGAATTCATGCCTCACTTTTAAAAACCATTCTCTCGGCGGCGAATAAGAGGCTATTGTTGTTCCAATCGTTATAGGATCACTGAAGCCACCCCTGATAAACCGCTTATCAGTAATGTTCGTAACACCAGCAGTCAGCTTCGTCTTATTATTTGGAAGCGTGAAGGACGCACTGGCTCCAAATATGCTAAATCCAGGTTGGTATAGCAATGGATTGTTTGCCGCATCTCTAAATGTCGACGACTGATACGAACCATTTCCATTAAGCACCAACTTTCCACTTCTTCCGTCATATACTTCAGCGTTAATTGCAAAGGACCCAGTCCACTCCGGGACAAAAGCAAGTCTGCTATCAAGGTTAACTCCAACGGCATTGGGGGCCACGGACCGATAATAAGCATCTAGATATCCGACCCCAAAGCTAACTCGAAGCCAATCGACAGGCAATATGTCCCCTTCAGCTTCTAGCCCCTTAAACCGCGCATCCCCAGCGTTACGAAGTTTCGGCCCCAATCCTTCCTGAACAACAATCTGAACTGACGAATAGTCCGAAATAAAGGCAGCCAGATTAAGGCGTAGGTGACGGTCAAGAAGAAACATCTTAAGGCCGGCCTCATAGCTTTCCACAAATTCCGGATCAAAAACAGGTGTGACAGGTTCAGCTGGGAAAACACGCATCACAAACCCGCCACTCTTGAACCCTTTTGAATAGGAAGCATAAGCGAGAACATTATCGTTGATTTTATAGTCTACCGAGAAGGACGGCGTCCATTCTTTTGCTACCGTTTTGACTTTCACCGCCGGGAGAACCTGTGTTCCGCTAGGATTGAGCACAGGATCGGCGATGCATGCCGGGGAGATCGGTTGTGGAACGCTCGAGATCACACAACGGCTAAGTGTGGCGTATACCCCATCCGGAAACCCCGGGAATACACCGGAGGTATAGTCAACAGTAATTCTTCTGTCAGACGGATCATACGTCTTCGTTTCCTCTGTATAGCGAATGCCGGGCGTAACAGATAATCGCTCAGTGACTTTTACAGAAGCCTGAGCATACGCGGCATAGCTATCGTTATCGACTTTTCCTCCAGCTACGAAATCAGCAAAGCCAAAATCCCCAGGGTTCTTTTCTTCACCCTTTTCTTTAAGATAATAGACCCCTGATGTCAGTTTCACCGTGTCATGAAAAAGGCTACCGTTAATTTGGATTTCTTGTGAGAATTGATGAATATTTATATCCTCAATTGACTGCAGGACCGGTAGGGGAGAGCCGTCTAGATCATAAAAAAAGTTAGACTTTTGATCTCTATATGACGAAATTGACTTAATTGAGATATCCCCGACATCCCATTTTAGGGTCATGTTTAATCCCCAAAGATCGAAGTTTGATTTATTTTTCGCATTAGACCATGTCGTGTCTATATCACTCGTAACCCACCGGCTCGTTACACAAGAGGGATTTGACGGAGGGGCAAGCTGTCCGTCCGCACCGCAACTCGATCCTGACCTAACCTTATTCCACCAGTATATCGCACTTGGCGCAAATGGATTAAATGTTGGAGAATCGTTGATAGCTAAGAGCGTGTTTGCAGCAGACTCTTCACGGCGAATATTGACGTCAGCTGCCAAGATGGCAGATAAATTAGGGGTTGGATCCCACTTGATAGTAACTCGGCCTCCAAAACTATCCTTATTCCCTTGGCGCCCGCCATCAAGCAAGCGCCTCATGTAACCGTCACGCGTTTCGTAAGAAGCCACTGCACGGATCGCCATCGTATCAGTCAGCGGTACATTAATAACCCCACGCACATCTGCCCGGTTAAAACTTCCCGTTGCCGCTTCGACAGCCAGTTCAAACTGATCGGATGGAAGCTTCGAATTTACTAGAATAGCACCCCCAATCGTGTTTTTACCAAACAGCGTTCCCTGTGGACCGCGCAATATCTCGACACTTTCAATATCGGCCATCTCTAAAAGAGCTCCGACGGATCGAGCCATGTAAACGCCGTCCACGTATACCCCAACACCGGGGTCCGAGGTAATCTGAAAGTCGGTCTGGCCGACACCTCGGATGAAGGCGGTAAGCGATGCGCTACTTCCGGAAAGATTCGCTACGGGCTGTAGGTTAACATTGGGAGCGAACTGCCCTACCTCAGCAACATTGGAGATATTTCTATTCTCAAGCGTCGCGCCCGTTAGCGCAGTAACCGCGATCGGGGTCTCCTGTAGATTCTCGCTCCTTCTCCGAGCGGTCACGACGATATCGCCCAACTCTACGCCACTCGAATTTGGGTTGCTTTCATTTGCCTGCAGCCGTGTCGGGGAAATAGTGCTTGAAACCTGCGCAAATGCGGGCTCGGTTAGAATCACCCCGTACGCGATTAGCGCAGATAGGCTAGCGCCTTTCATCGAGTAACGTTTGGTTGACCCCCTCGTCGGCAAGCTACGTTCATAACCTCTCATGATTTCTCCCTCTCTCTCTCTCTTTTAGCGGCAGGGTACTTTGGGAAAATACGCCGACCGTAATTAGGCTATTATAATATTACGAATACACAATCATCAGATACCTTAACCACATACGTAGTAATGGGCTTAACACACGGTGACTTTAACGGCTTCCCGGTTGGAACATGGAATACTCCATAGTGAAAAGGGCATTCTACAGTTTCACCCTCAACGAATCCATCTGATAGGGACGCTGGACCGTGGGTGCATGTGTCGTCCGTGACATAGAAACACCCACCTATATTGTAGACAGCGACGTCTAAATCTCCGACCAAAAACCTTCTTACATCACCTTCCTTGACGTCAGACGTTTTACATATTTTAATAGCATCCATATTAATGATACCTGATTGACTATAGCTTACTTCGTGGAGGTGAAGCCTCTAATCGCAGGACTAGGGAACTAGATTCTAAAAAGCTTCTCAGCTGCTCGCCCAAATATTGCATCCTGGCGATCTTGGGATAACTGCTGGGTCGTACCTCTGGCTACGTCCAACGCTCCGGGGATCGCATCCCAATGAGGCATGTCGGTTCCCCAAACAAACCGGTCACCATAAATGTCGACAAGATAGGGAACACTTGTCTCGTCCGGCTCCATTCCAATCCAGCACTGCCTTTTAAAGTAATCGCTCGGCAACATCTTTAAGGGAGAACGATCTGCAACTCGGGCGAACTTTTGATCTGCTCGCTCTAAAGCATGGTGAATCCAACCGGCACCCGTCTCGAGTAGCAATAACTTGAGATTCTCATGACGATGAAACACTCCTCCTTGGAATAACTGTGCGAGGGCTCCCTGCACATCAACAACAACTGCGCAACTTTCCATGTAAAGTAGGTAGCGGTCGTCGGTGATACCGTCTTGGTCTCCAGTGACCCACTGACTGCCGAAAAAGTTCTCGTTTAAGGCGGGATGAAAAATAGCGGGCAGGTCGACCTCCTCAAGTGCAGACCATAAAGCATCGTATGACTGGTGCCAAAACCCTTCGCGAGTGAGAGGAGTTGCGAACAAGAGGATGCCCTTGGCCCCCATAGCAGCGACCCGACGGATTTCCTTGACACCTTCATTCACATCAAGAACCGGGACAAAGCCGATCGGAATAAGTCGCTCTCGATCACTGGAACAAAAGTCAAAAACCCAATTATTATAGGCGCGAGTATAAGCGGCGTTGATCTCAACATCCTTAACTTCTGATCCCCAAATAAGACCAGCGCTTGGATAAATCAGTGTTTTACTAATTCCCTCTTCGTTCATGAACTTAAGACGCTCGTGCGGGTCGTATGCACCAGGGGGGCCGTCGAAATATCCGAAGGCTCCAACGGTTCTTAGCTTCTCGTATGGCTGTCCCATCCCGGCCGAAAAGGGGCCAACACCGAAGGAATACGGCGATGGTTTGCCGTCGAGAATCATGTAATCCACCCCTTTATCAGTGCTACAGAAGCGAATTGCACGATCACGATATCTTTGTTCTAGGTAATCTTCCCACAAACTCCTTGGTTCAAGGATGTGGCCATGAGTGTCGATTACGTTAGGCATAATGAATTTACCTCTTCGAATTAAATGAGGTTCGATGACCTTCCCGCCGACATATCCTGTTGGAACGACAATTCAGATTTCCAAGCAGGCCTATTCGAGAGTGTGGCAAGCCATTGAACAATAGAGGGGTAGCCACGGAGATCGATACCCAGATGAAATCCAATCGGAACGATAGCGCCAACAGCGATGTCGGCGATTGAATATTCTCCGGCGAGGAAACCGCCACTTCTCTTAAGAGCGTCTTCCAGTATCTGCAGTTTGTACTGATATTGAGTCTCGGCTGCCGTCGTATTATCCTCTTGAGCACTCGACACTGCAAAATAATAGGAAAGGAAACTTGGCTGAAATGTGGAAGCCTCCCACGCAAGCCATTGCTGTGCAATCGCCCGGCAGCGCAGGTCGTCGCTAATCAGCGCAGCGCGCGTATCCGCAAGGTATCGGAGAATAGCGGAGGATTCCCATAACAGAAATCCGTTGTCATCTATAGCAGGCGTAACTCCATTGGGGTTAATGTCTTTCTTAAATGGTGTTTGACTTGGTCTGAGGTCCCTTTCCCGATTAAGATCAATGATCTCAAACGCTTCGCCGATCTCCCTTAACGCGATGGATACCTTTGCTGCATTGCGCGACCCCCCCATTGTATCGTTCGTGGGAAGAATGTGATAAATCTTAATCATAAGAAATCCTTACTGATCGAGTACAAACTTCACCCTGTCGAAATCATATGCGCCAGGTTGATCAACTCGATCCCAAAGCTCCACAGAGTGCGACACTTCCATCAGCGAACGCATCATGTTCAGGAGCGCTTTTGCTTCTGGAGGAGGATCGTTCAGGTCGACAGAATTAAGATACTCAATAGCTTCATCGCCCCGCGACATCATTGCATCGTAGAACGATCTCAGATCCTGGAGACTGCTGCTAATCCGTGCTTGCTGCCGCCGAGAAAGCGGTTCAACATTCCATTTCTCAACGTAGGGTTCTAATTCACCGAACTCCGCAGGAAGACTTCTGGAGGGTGTCTCAGCATTCATGGTCATTTCACTCCCTCGGTGATAGCTTGCTCGATGACCTTGTACCCATGGCGGACGCACACTTCCTGATCTGACAAGTGCATGTGCGACATGACTCCCGACTCCAACATGCGCTGGGTATTTTCCAGTGTGATGAGATCTTCACGCTGCACGTCCCTGGCAAAAGACTTTGAAAATTCCAACGCAATCCTCTCTCCCGCGTTGCTGGGGGGAATGACGTAGTGGTCAGTCTGCCAGAGGGTCTCGTTGGACGAGATTGGCCAAAAGTGATAAGTGACAAAGTGAAAAACACGCATCGGAGCTAGGTAGAAATTAGGAAAGATTGTATATGCATCGAATGCCCAGTTGTCGATCCGTTCAGGGTTAACGCCGGGGGGAAGCGAATCATTGTCAAGAGGCTTGACCATCGCTGAGAATACGCCATCCACGTACTTCAGAAGAATCTCTTCGGTGCGAGTGAGGGTGGGATTAGGGTTCGACTCAATCGACATCATTCGGTGTCGCGGGAAGAGTTTAACTACAGGCAGATGGCACAAGGGGTTGTTGGCCCCGGTGAGGGCATCTGGATAGTTTTTTCCGTGAAGAAACGGCGCGTGATAAGCTTCGACGAAAGCATCCAAAACCACTTTCCAGTTTGCCCTAACCTTAGCTTCGTAGCTAGCGACGTGGTTACCTTTGGAGAAGTAGCCGTCAAATTGCCCCTGGATCTCTCCAAGCCAATCGGAAAGGCTTTCCCGAGGCGCCGCGTTCACGAAGATGAGTCCCTCCCAAACCTCAGTTGCAAGCGGGGTCATGCCGTTTGCACATTTGTCGAAGTCGAAGAACTGGTCCTCGTCAGGCACAATGACGAGTTCACCCTTGGTGTTATACGTCCACCCATGAAAGCTGCAGGCAAATCCTTTGACAGAGCCCTTTTCCCGCCCCGGGCCGACCAGCTTGTTGCCGCGATGCTTGCACATATTGTGAAAAGCACGGACAACGCCATCCTGCCCGCGGACGACGATCACTGACGTTCGAAGAATATCGAGCTCACGGACAAAATAGTCACCGGGGCGAGGGATTTGATCTTCACGGCCGAGATTGAGCCACGAATGTGCAAATACATGCTCGCGCTCCTGCTCAAAATGTTCAGTCGAGATATTCGGTGTGATTGACAACGGCTCGGTGCCGAGTCCGAAGGCTACGCTCATGGGCGTTGGGCTCTGAATATTCATAACGATGTCTCCTGTTTTAGATTATGCCGCCAGCCAGCTTGATGACCAAACGCTCGGGCTCGAAGGCTTCGGGCAGATCGGGCTGTTTCCATAGTTCAACAGCGTGCGCTACCTCCATGAGAGAAAATGTTAGATGCATAAGGCTAGTTTCCCTTTGCGGCATATCTTCCAAAGGAAAGTTATTAAGATGTTCGATTATTGCGGGAAGTCGAGGAGTCATCCTTTCGTACATTTCCACGAGTTCGGCGTAAGGCGCACGAATACGTGTGATGTAGCGTTCCTGCTCGGTGGCAAGCAGCCATTTTGAGCAAAAGACTTCCAAATCTGAAAACTCTGGCGGAAGCTGCATAAAACTTGTAGTCATTTCTTCTATCCTTGAATATTCGATATTGCTTCAGCAATAACATGGTATCCGTGTCGGACGGCTATTTCTTCATCAGACAGTGCCATGGTGTCTAAAGATCCTGAAAGTAAAGTCTCCTGTGTTGTCTCTAGGGAAGATAGGTCCTCCCTTACTACACTAATTGTCATTTTTGCAGTAAGGTCCTGGTTAAGAAGTTCTGCAGCGGTTTTAGGCTTGTTCCAGTATAGTCCAACTTCCCATCTAGTATGCTCGACAGATATAGGCCAGAAGTAGTAGATCAAAAGCATTCCATTGGCCCAAGGGGCAAAGTATGAGGTAGGGAACAGAATATTTATGTCAAAACCCCAGCTCGGGTCTTTTGTCGGGTTAATTCCCGGAGGAAGTTTCGCGATATCTGCTTTTAGAGCTGGGAACACTGGTGCCTTAATATGGCGCGCTATCAGTTTTTCAACCGGAGACGGCTCATACTCTGGATTGGCAGGCAGTGAGAGCATGCGATGTTGGTTGAACAACTGAATGTCCAGGACATGGCAAAGCGGGTTGTGCTCGCCTGTAATCGCATCCGGAAGCGTCTTGCCGTGTATGAATGGCACATGGTATCCCTCGGCGAATGCATCGAGAAATATCTTCCAGTTCACTTTCACGTCGCTCGACATGTGCGCGAAGCAATGAAGGTCGCGGAAATATCCGCCAAACTGTGAATAGCGCTCGCCAAGCCATTCTTCAAGTGATCGAGTCGGATCGATACTGACGAAGATAAAACCTTCCCATATCCCGATATTGACTTTGGGTAGCCCGCGCTCCGCTTTGTTGAGACCTGCGAACTTGTCCTCGTCCGGGACGATCACGAGATTCCCTTTGAGATCGTAGGTCCAGCCGTGGAAACTGCATGAGAATCCCTTGGCACGACCTCCATGGTGATTGGAACAAACGAGCTTGTTCCCACGGTGTTGGCAGGTGTTGTGAAAGGCAGAGATCTCCCCGTCATTCGATCTTGTAACGAGTATCGAGGTTCGAAGGGTCGGAATCTCCTTCACAAAGTAAGAGCCCGGCTCTTGGACATCTTCGACTCGACCTACCATTAGCCAAGACCTGCGGAATACCTCTCGTTCTAACTCGAAGATCTCGGCAGATGTATTCACGCTGACAGGTATATTCTCCCTACCCAACTCTGGATAACGTTCTTGAAAGCGAAGGTGTGAAGCCACGTTTGTACTCATGAAAACTCTCTCCTGTGTGTGTCTATTCGGGTTATTAGCCAACGTACTCCCATGCAAATAATATATATAGCCCGTCTTCTCAGGATAAGTGGCTCTTAGTCATTGCATCTCTCCTTATCGTGGTCCCCCTTCTCAGATATCACTCTGCACTTGGGAATATTAGCACTCCCAGTGGCAGGAAGCATGAATCGTGCCAACTCTCCTCTCTGGGCAACGCCCGGAGACGTTCAACCCTGAACTTTGCCACTCAGGGATAGCTTCTGATGCTGCAGAGCGCTACGTATCCGCCAGAGTTTTGCGGGCTTCCGCTTCGCGATGGATGGCAAGATAATTGATGCCACCGTCGTGCCTGCACCCAGGCAACGGAAAACCGAGGCGGGCAAGGCAGCGATCCAAGAGGGCGGATCTTGGAGAGCGGCGGTTGAAAATTATGCAGGAAACGCAAAATTGTGCTTGATCGGTGTAAATCTGAATGGCACACTACCCCTAAAGCGCAGCCTCTTTCTTTGGCACCCGTTGGAGATGGCAATTTCGACATGAGAGTAGACAGGCCAGAGATAAGTGTTGCATCGGAACTTCGCTTTGACTTTAATCGAGGGTCGATAGAATTTGCTGATAATAGGGTAGCAATTCTGCATTTAAGCCTATACAGTAAGATATTGTCGAATATTGTGAGGATCTTCGGTGAGCGGGCGGCGAAAGAAGTATTCGTCGGTATCGGCATAGACGAAGGCTCGAAATATAAACACGGATCTGACGCGCTCTTTCATAATGCTTTAAACCTATCAGATATACTCAACCTCCATAAAGTAGCTGGTTTATCATGCCCTGAACTATTATCGCTTTCATCTAAAAATGGAGAAGACTTCTTTTGCGAGTTGATTTTACGAAACTCTTTCGAAGCTGAGGCATTTAAAAGATCATGTGGATTCTCTACTTATCCAGTATGTAATATACAGGTAGGCCATCTTAGCGAGCTCGTATCCAATTGCTTCGGTCGCGATATTACCTTTGTGGAAGTTTCATGCGAAGCTATGGGCGCAGACGAATGCCGGGTGATTGGTAAGGAGAGTTCAAGCAAGCATGATTTGGTCGGGCCGCCTCAAGAGGGGCGACGGGTGCAGCCCGGCGAGCAGGCCGCTGTCAAAGGATCTGGGATAGTAGGTTCTTCGACTCATCTGAGGTTGTTGATTGACCACGCTCGGAAGGCTGCGGTGACTAATGCTTCGATCCTGATTACGGGCGAAACAGGGGTAGGGAAGGAAGTTCTGGCCCGCGCAGTTCATTCACTGAGTGCGCGTAGTGGCAAGCCTTTCATTGCTGTTAACTGCGGTGCGCTTCCCAAGGATCTTATTGAAGCTGAGATGTTTGGCGTGGCAAAGGGTGCATATACCGGAGCCGTTAGTGCGCGGCCTGGCAGGTTCGAGCGAGCAAATGGTGGCACGCTGTTTCTTGATGAGGTAGGCACATTGCCGATGGAATCACAGGTCAAGCTGCTCCGTACCCTAGATGGCGGAATTATCGAGCGTTTAGGAGACCCAAGTGAGCGGCATTCCGATGTGAGGGTTATTGCCGCAACCAACGTCGACCTGCTCGGAGAAGCTCGCGCTGGACGCTTTCGGTTGGATCTCTATCAAAGATTGGCGGTGTTTCCAATCCACATCCCGCCGCTACGAGAAAGGCGAGAAGATATTGAGGCTCTAATCGATTATTATCTCCCGCAGCTGGCTGAAAAGCTTGGTAAACCAGCAGTGAAGATTTCTAATGAAGCTGCAGAATATCTGAAAATGTGCGAATGGGAGGGAAATGTTAGAGAACTAAAAAATAGAATAGAGCGGGCAATTATATTGGCAGATAGAAATTCAAACATTGAGTTATGCCATGTAGCATATATAGAAGATCAATATAGAAAAACTGATAAACGTGTTTTTGATAAACCATCCGTCACAAATAAAAACCTTACTTGTGATCTTGATAATATTAGAGTTAATCAATTCATTGAACTATTAGATCACTTTGGCTCAATGAAAGAGATTGAAAATCATGTAGTCAGCGCAGCCCTCGATTATGCAAAAGGTAATCGCGGTCATGCTGCAAAACTGCTCGGAATTACGAGAACTCAAATTAACTATAGGTTGCGCAATACGGCCAGCTGGACACCCGCAAAAACCGGCTAGGTGAAGGGAGCGTTGTGCTGATGGCGCAAGGACCGAGGCGCCGGGTGCTTTATTGGGGTGACTACACGAAAGTGAATTTTACGTACGCCAAGGGAGAACGGGTGGCGAACATCAGGCTTGGGTGTTCGCGGCGGTCTGTTCGAGCGCCTTGTAGAGGGCGGTTTTTCCAATTTTCACGCGCGCAGCGGCCTCGCGCACGGTTAGGCCTGCCGCGATGTGCGCCCGCGCCTTTCGTAGTTTGTCGGGTGTGACGACGGGGCGACGACCGCCCTTACTGCCACGCTCGCGCGCCGCACGCAGGCCCGCCTGGGTGCGCTCTCGGATCAGATCGCGCTCGAACTGCGCGAGGGAACCGAAGATGTTGAACACCAGCATTCCTCCCGGCGTGGTGGTGTCGATATTCTCGGTGAGCGATCGGAAACCGATGCCGCGCGCCGCCAGCTCGCCGATTTTCTCGATGAGATGGCTCATCGAGCGACCGAGCCGATCGAGCTTCCACACCACGAGCGTATCGCCGGTGCGCAGATAGGCCAGCGCTTCGGCAAGACCGGGCCTGTCGGTCCTGGCGCCTGACGCCTGATCGTCAAAAACACGTTCGCACCCCGCCCGCTCCAACGCGTCCTGCTGGAGCGAGAGCTTCTGGTCCGGCGTTGAGACCCGCGCATAGCCGATCAGCGCCACGGGCCGCCCCATTGTGTCCGTTTTCCCATCATCATGCGATCTTGTCCGAATCGCCATCGAAGGTCCAGAGTTGACGGACACATTCCCGGTGGCCGTCCAACGGACGTCTGACGGACAGCGACATGGAGGGGTTCGACCTTGGCCAGAAGACACCTGCTAACCCGCGAGATGCTTGCGGGCCATTATGATCCGTCGCTCGATGAACGCGAGATCGCGCGCCACTTCACCTTGACCCGTGACGACCTCGAACTGATCGCATCCCGGCGTGGCGACGCCACCCGCCTCGGCTATGCGATGCTGATGCTGTATCTGCGCTGGCCGGGGCGTGTGCTGGAAGCCGGCGAAGCGCCGCCCATGCCGATCCTCGCGTTCGTGGCCCGTCAGTTGGATGTGTCGCCCGCATCATGGCGTGACTATGCCCGCCGCGACGAAACGCGGCGGACGCACCTCGTCGACCTGTCGCGGCGATTCGGTCATCTCGTTTTCAGCCGCGCGGATTTCCACGCGCTGGTCGCGTTCGCCATGCCGATCGCGCAGACCTCACCCAGCCCTCGCGGCTTGCCGGCATCGTCATCGACGAGATGCGACGCCGGCGATTGCTGCTGCCACCTGTGACGGTGGTCGAGGCTATCGTGCGACGAGCGCGGCAGCAGGCCGGGGATCTGGTCCATGACGTGCTCGCCGGGGATCTCGGCGATCCCGAACGCGCGGCGCTCGACGCTCTGCTGTCGCGGCGCGACGACAAAAGCGCGACCTGGCTCTCATGGCTGCGCAACCCGCCGCTATCACCGGCGCCGCGCAATGTCCTGCGACTGATCGAACGGCTCGACCATGTTCGCGCGCTGGGCCTTGCGGCCTCGCGTGCCGCGACGATCCCGCAGACGGCGTTCGACCGGATCGCCGACGAAGCGGCGCGCATCACCCCGCAGCATCTGGCGGAACTCCCCGACCGGCGCCGACATGCGATCCTTGCCGCTGCCGGCATCCGGCTTGAGGAAAGCCTGACCGATGCGGTGCTGACGATGATGGACAAGCTCCTGGGGAGCATGATGCGCCGAGCCGAAAACCAGACCAAGGACAAGGCCCTAGGCACGATCCGGTCACTTCAGACGCAACTTCGCCTGCTCACCGGCTCGTGCCGGGCCTTGCTCGACGCGCGGGCGCGGGGTGTCGATTCGCTTGCCGCCATCGGTTCGATCGACTGGGAAAGGCTGGGAACGGCGGTCGTGGACGCCGAGCTGCTGATCGCGCCGGAAACGATCGACCGCACGGCCGAGCTGATCGAGCGGCAGCGCTCGCTGCGCTCCGTGATCGGGCCGTTCCTCAACGCCTTCGAGTTTCTCGGTGCCGGTCCGGTGCAGGGGCTGCTCGATGCGGTCCGCCTCGTGGCCGACATCTATCGCACCGGACGCCGCCGCCTGCCCGACAAGCCGCCGCTTCGCTTCGTGCCGCCGTCATGGCGGCCGTTCGTGCTGCGCGACGGCGCGGTCGTCCGCGCCGCCTATGAACTGTGCTGACCCAATTGCGCGACCGGCTGCGCGCCGGCGACATATGGGTGGCGGCGAGCCGCCAGTATCGTGCCTTCGACAGCTATCTGCTGCCACCTGCAACCTTCGATGCGATGCGCGCGCGAGGACCGCTGCCGCTGGCGATCGACACCGATTTCGACAGCTTCGTCGCCGGTCGCCGCGCCAGTCTCGACACCGCGATCGAGCGGGTGACGATCCTCGCTCGTCAGGGAGAGCTGCCCCAACCGACATGGCCCGAGTCTTAGCGTACGTTTTTGTCCATCCTCTCACCGGACCCCAAGGAGATGATGCTTGGCGAGACGGCGACTGGTGAGCCTGGAAATCTGGGCGGGGCATTTCCGTCTCAGCTAATATGCGCCCGACACCGCCCTTTATTGTGCGTCCGGGCCTTCATCATTCCAGTCCGCTACAGCTGGCGTCCAACCGCGAGCAATGATAAACGCCATTGCTCTGGGTCGATCGCGTACTAAGAACGATCAAGCTGACGATAGGCGACGCCGATCCTTCCTTTGGCGGTACCGCGCCGACGCAAGGTGGCAGCGATATGGCGCTCGGCCGTCGCCGGATCGGCAAAGGCGTGTCGCTGCGCCTGGCCGGCTGCGCCGATCCGCCCCCAGCAGGTTTCGACGATGATCATCCCGAACAGGTCGAGGGTAACCGTAATGCTGTAGCGCCGCCGGATATTGCGCGCCGGGTCGATCGCCACCAGATCGATCGGATCAGGAAGACTAGCGCCTTGCATGGCACAACCTTACAAAATCGCATCTGCAAAGTCCGATGATTTATCTGAATCATGCGCACGCGATTGATTCACAAAACCGATGATCAGGGCTTGTCGCCGGTCTTCACTTCGATCGTGCAGCGCACCGCCTTCTCGGACTTGGCCGCCTGTTCGCGGCAGCTGTCGATCGTCTCACGGTTGTCGCGCACCAGGCTGGCGGCGGCGACGATCGCGCGCCACCCTTCCGCATTGGCGGCGCGCATCATATGCTGCCCTGCATCGAATGCGGTGGGTTCGCCCAGCACGCGCGTCGCCACCTTCTCGGGCCATTGCCAGCGCGCCGGCGCGAGCCGCGCGATCGGCCCCGCCAACACCGCATAAAGGAGCAGGCCGAGTACCAGACCGCCGCCACCGAACAGATAGACGCGGCGGTCCTGGTCGTCGGCATGGCGCGCCGATCGGATGATGCTGCGCAGATCGTTGACCGTTCCGTCCAGCGCCGATTGCGACGACTGGGCGTGGCTGCGCAGCATGTTCACGCTGTCGGCGACAGCGGCGTTTAAACGACCGCCCATAGTCTCGGGCGTGAGTCTCATCACCGGGCTTTTGCCGATGCCGTCGACCTGGTGGACCAGCGCCACCAATATCTTCTCGGTGCGCGCCAGCGTCGGCTCATAATCGGGAATGTCGATCGACTCGCGCGCGGCGGTCAGACCCTCGATCGCACTGCGCAGCAGCGACACCTCGCCACGCAGCCGCTCGAACGCCGCTGCGGGATCGTCGCCGGCATGGGGTTCATCGCGATAGTCGTCCTCGTCCATCCGTCTCTCCTAGCGGCTCATGCCGCGATCCCGGCTGATGTCGAGCTGCTGCACCAGCTCGACGCCGATCGACCTGCCGCGCGCAATCTCCATCTGCAGCCCCAGCTCGCGCGAGCGGCCCTTGAGCAGCGATTCCACCTGGGGATCGCGCTCAAGGCCCTTCGCCATGCCCTGCATCGCCTTGCCCGCCTTCTCCGCGCCGGCATGGTCGCCGGCGCGCTCGGCCGCGCCGCGCTGATGGCGAAGGCCCTGCCAGCGTTCCACGAACCGATCGGCGCGCACGTTCGGATCGGCTCGCACCTTCGCCTCATGCGCCATCGCGTCGATCATCGGCCCGCTGCGCCCCGCCGCCGCGTCGCGGACCAGGCCGGGATTGCGCTCGGCCGCCGCGATCATGTCTCGAGACGATCCCGGCCGGATTTGCTCGAGCGCGCCCCGCGCGTGCTCGAGCGCCACTTTCTGATGTTCGAGCACCGGCGCGCCCTTCTCATGCGCCTGGGCGATCGTCTGCGCCGATCGCGCCACCCGCTCGACGGCACGGGCGTAATCGCGGTCCTGGGTGCGGTCAGCGCTGCGATCGGCGGCTTGTCCCCGCGCGGGCGTCCGCGCGACCGACAGCTTCAACCCGTCGAACATGCCGCGTTTGGGCTTGTCGCCCTGGCCGCGATCGGTCGCCGGCGACGGCCGCTCCGATGCGGGCCGGAAACCGTCGAACATGCCGCGCCGCCGCGGCCCCTCGCCCGCGGCCGTCTCCTCGCCGCGGTCGATCTTTCGTGGATCCTCGCGCTCCTGGCGCGACGATCCACGCTCGGCTGCGCGCTGGTCGACTCCGGCCCTCTCAGGCGGTTCCGCGAAGCGGATCTCGCCCGACAGCCCCCGCCGATCGGCGAAGGCACGAACCTCGGCGTCGCGGTCCACCGGATAATCCGACGCCATATCCTTCGCCCGCTCGCGGCTGAGCGTGCGGGTGAGCTGGCGCTGATCGGCGAAGTCGTCGCGGCCGTAATGGAGCTGGACGCCCTCCCGATGCCGCGACAACCCCACATAGGCGGCGTGGCGGTCCATCCCCGGCGTCGCCAGCACATGCGCCTGATCGACCGTTACACCCTGCGACTTGTGAATGGTAGCGGCATAGCCGTGATCGACATGGGCATAGTCCTTGAGGTCGAATGCGACGCGGCGGCCATCGTCGAGCCGCACCGCCATGCTGCCGGGGGACACCTTCTCGATCACGCCCAGCGTGCCGTTCTTCACCCCAAGCCCGCGCTCGTTCTTGAGGAACATGATGCGGTCGCCTTCGGCGAAGTCGCGGGCGCCCCGCTCTGTCGACACGCTCACGTCCTCCCCCAGCCCCTGTCCTGAGCCTGTCGAAGGGTCGCCGGCGTCGCGCAGCCGATCGCGCGCCGCCTCGTTCAAATCGCGGACCTCGGCATTGGTGTGGGTGAGGATGATCCGGCTCTTGTCCGGATCGGCGCGGCGCTGCGCGTCCCAGCGGTCGATCAGCTCGGCGCGGGCCTGCTCGCGCGTCTCGGCCGCGTGGACCATGCCATGCTCGGCATAGACATGGATCGCCTCGCCGGTCCTGCCGGTGGCGAGCGCCTTGGTGGCGTCCTTCTGCCAATCCTCATGCTGCCGGCGAACCTCGCTGATCTCGGCCGCGCCGTGGCGCTCGGCAAGGCTGCGGAACGCCGCGCCGGCCTCGATCGCCTGCAACTGCTCGGCGTCGCCGACCAGCACCACCTTGGCCCCGGCGCGCTCGGCCTCACCTAGCACGCGCTCCATCTGGCGCGTGCCAATCATGCCGGCCTCGTCGATCACCAGCACGTCGCGCGGGCCTAGCAGCTCGCGGCCCTGCTCCCACTGATATTCCATGCTGGCGATCGTGCGCGACTGGATGCCGGAACCGCCTTCAAGCCCCTCGGCCGCGATGCCGGACAAGGCCGCGCCGCGCACCTGATAGCCGGCGCGCTCCCATTCGTCGCGAGCGACTCCCAGCATGGCCGATTTGCCGGTGCCGGCATAGCCGACCACGATGGCAATATCCTTCTCGCCGATTATATGCGCCAGCGCGGCTTCCTGCTGGCCCCCCAGCACTAGGCCCTCACTCCCGGCGGTGGGCCGTAAGGACTGCTCCATCGCCGGGAGACCATGCCCGCCCCGATCTGCAAGCCGATCGGCCACACGCTCAAGCCGGTTCTCGACCGCGATCATGTCGCGGGAGGTAAAGCGGTCCTCGCCCTTCCCGTCCGTCCCCAGCGCCACCAGCTCGGGGCTGGTCCGCACCGCGCTCATCGCTTGGTCGAACTGCTCCTTGCCGTCGCTGTGGCGGTGGACGAACATGGCGAGATCGCGCCGGGTGAATGTCGCTTGGCTGCGCGTGATCGCGTCCAGCGCGATCTCCGGCCTGGCGATGATCTTCTCGCCATTGTCGCGGGCGATGCGCAGATGATCGTCGGCGCGCTCGGCATCCTCACCGCGATCCAATCGGCGCGACCCTGCAGGGCCGATCTTGTGCTGGGGCTCAAGCTCGATCCCCTGCGCCTCCAGGGTGCGATGGTCGATGCGCGCATCAATATCCAGCTCGGCCAACCGCTCGTTGACATGATCGGCCCAGGCTTCCCGCCAGCCCTGCAACAGCTCGGTCCGATTCCAGTCGCGGACCTTTTGGCCGAAGCCCTCCGGCCCGACCTCGCGCATCGACAGCATGACATGGGCGTGCGGCTTGGGACTGCCATCCTCGGCATAGTCCCAATGCACGTTCAGGTCCGCGACCATGCCGCGATCGACGAACTGCTTTTCGACGAATTCGCGGGCGAGCTGCACACCCTGCTGCTGGTTCAGCTCGCGCGGGATCGAGAACTCAACCTCGCGGGCAAGCTGCGCGTCCTTGCGCTTTTCTCCCGCCTCTACCTCGTTCCACAAGGTCGTGCGATCGTTTAAACGCTCCGGCGCACCCTCCGGCAACATCACCTCCGAGTGGATAACACCCGCCTTGTTGCTGAAGTTGTGATCGCGTCCAAGCCGCTTGTCGTACAGCTCGGAGGCGGAACGATACGCCGCGCTCGCAACGGCGCTCGATCCGTTGGCGCGGCTGATGATCTTGGCCGAGAAATGATAGATCGCCATGACGGCTGCTATACTGCCTTTCTGAGTGCACGTCGGCAACGACGTATAAGCGCGCACTCACACTCTCTGCCGTTCCTGTGACTGACTTCGCGGCATTTTCGGTTGTGGTCCGTTCCCTCTCACGCCGATCGTGCTACGCTGCGGCTCGCGATCCTGGGCGAGAGGGAGAAGACTATGCGCAAGGCGCGCGACTATGATGCGGAGCTGAAAGCGCTGGGCGACAAGGCCAGGGCGTTGAAGGCCCGCAAGGTGCAGCAGCTTGGCGAGCTGGTGGCGGTGACGGGAGCCGATGCGCTCGACATCGAGACGCTGGCAGGCGCGCTGCTCGACGCCGTGGAATCGAACGATGCGGAAGAAAAGGAGGCGTGGCGCGCGAAGGGCTCGGCCTTCTTTCAGCGGCGCGGGCGCAAGCCTGTCCCGAGCCAGGTCGAGGGGGCTGGCAAAGGCGATGCGGACAACGGCGGCGGCACAAGCGAAGCTGGCGCAGGCGGTTCGCAGGGCTGAGGCCGGGCAGCGCCGCACCGATACGAGAGGCTGGGTCGTGCAACGCCGCGAACGCACCCGTCACCTGATCGAGCTGGGTGGCCTCGTCCAGAAAGCCGGCCTGGTCGATCTCGCCGACGATGATCGCGCCACCCTCTACGGGGCGATGCTCGAACTGGCGGGGCGCGCCCAGGGCGACGATGCCGGTGACGTGTTGGCGCTCTGGAAGCGGCGGGGCAAACGCGCGTTCGACGCGGAAGCGGAAGAGAGGATCGAATGAGCGGGCTCGACATTGACGCGATCCGGCGCGAGGTCCGCGCGCTCGACTATGTGCGGGGCAGCTCAGCCGAAGCCGCCCTATGGCGCGAGGACGATGCCGACGCGCGCGCCAATCTCGCGATCGAGGGCATGGCGCTCGAACCTGACGACGATGCGCTGTTCGACATGCTGCGCGAGGAAGCTGTGCCCCCTCCCCTCGCCACCGCGATCGTCCTCAAGCTGCTCGGCCATCCCGACGCCGATCCGGCGCTGGCGATCACGCCGCTGGCCAGCAAGGCGTCCTGACGATGGAATGGCTCCGCCAGCTCGTCCGTGCGATCCGCAAACTGACGCGCATCGTCCGCGCGGAGCCGATATGGGCGATCACCGCCCTTGTGGTCAGCCCGATCCGGCTGATCCGCCACCTGTTCAGCGTGGCGATCCTGTTCCTCATCACCGGCCTGGTGCTCGGGCTCGGTATGAAGCTCGTGCTCGGCTCGCTGCTCGGCCTGCCCCACGATTCCAACATCTATCAGACGGTGATGATGCTGACGGCGATCGTCGTCATCCTCGTCGCCCTGCGCGCGCTCTTTCAGCCGCTCATCATGCGCTATGGCGGCCCGGAAGGCGACGCGACCCACGGTTCGGCCCGCTTCGCCACCGATGCCGAGACGCGGCCCCTCGCCGGCGACGCCGGCCTGCTGATCGGCCGCGACAGCCGCTCGGGGCGCCTGCTGCGCTATTCCGGCCCGTCGCATCTGCTGACGATCGCGCCGACGCGCACCGGCAAGGGCGTGGGCACGATCATTCCCAACCTGCTCGACTATCCGGGCTCGGTGATCTGCATCGACCCCAAGGGCGAGAATGCCCGCATCACCGCCCGCCACCGCGCCCGGTTCGGCCTGGTCCATATCCTCGATCCGTTCGACGCGACCGGCCTGCCCGGCGCGGCCTTCAACCCGCTCGAACGGATCGACCCGGCCGGGCTCGATCTCGCCGACGACTGCATGACGCTCGCCGATGCCCTGGTTTATGATCCGCCCGGCGAAGCCGGCGAGGCCCATTGGAACGAGGAAGCCAAGGCGCTGATCGCCGGCATCATCCTTGCGATCGTCACCAGCGAGCCGCCCGCGACGCGCAACCTCGCCACGCTGCGCGACCGGCTCACCCTCGCGCCGCAAGCCTTCGCGGCGATGCTGACCGCCATGCAGGGGCAAGGCGGCCTCGCCGCCCGCGCCGCCAACCGCCACCTGGGCAAGTCCGATCGCGAGGCCGCCGGCGTGCTGTCGGCCGCGCAGCGCCACACCCATTTTCTCGACAGCCCGCGCATGACGGTCCTGCTCGGCCACTCGGATTTCAGCTTCGCCGACGTGAAGGCGAAGACCACGACGGTCTACCTGGTGCTGCCGCCCGATCGGCTCTCCACCTATGCCCGCTGGCTGCGCCTGATGCTGGCCCAATCCCTCACCGATCTGGCGCGCGCGCCCGCCTCGGGCGGACAGCCCGTGCTGTTCCTGCTCGACGAGTTCGCGGCGCTCGGCCGGCTCGATCCGATCGAACGCGCGATGGGCCTGATGGCCGGCTACGGCATCCAGCTCTGGCCGATCCTGCAGGACGTTCACCAGCTCCGCGCGCTCTACGAACGCCGCGCCGGCACCTTCCTGTCCAATGCCGCCGTGTTGCAGATATTCGGGGTGAACGATCACGACAGCGCCAAGCTCGTCTCCGATCTGCTGGGCCAGGAGACGGTCGTGTTCGAGACGATGAGCCGCGCCCTCGATTCCGAGCAAAGCGGCATCTCGTTCGGCGAACAGCATGTCGCGCGGCCCCTCCTCACCCCCGATGAGGTCCGCACGCTGCCCGAGGACCGCGAGCTGCTGTTCCTGTCGGGCCAGCGGCCGATCGTTGCCACCAAGCTGCGCTACTATGCCGATCGCGAGTTCGCCGGCCGGTTCGATCGCGCCTGACCGCAGCGCGGTCGTGCCGGAGATCCTCGCGGCCGTTTAAACGGCTTCGCTCTCGATCCGATGGCTAAGTGATATACACATGGCATCTTTATGCTATCGCCGAACAACATTCCCGGCGTGCGCCGGCGCAGCATGGGCGACCTTG
>NZ_CP158137.1:0-49569 GCF_036038995.2 Sphingobium sp. SJ10-10 | reverse complement strand
CAGGGGAGGGCGTCCCTCCGCGCCGTTCGGGGTTTCATTGACGGCAAGCGGGAGTTCGGGGTTTCGTTGACGGTCAGGCTCGATTCGGGGTTTCATTGACGCGCACCGTAGATTCGGGGTTGCATTGACGCAACGGAAAAGTTCGGGGTTTCATTGACGGGTGATCGCGATTCGGGGTTTCGTTGACGCAGATTCGGGGTTCTGGAGTCACCAGATTCGGGGTTCCGTTGACGCAACGGAAAAGTTCGGGGTTTCATTGACGGGTGATCGCGATTCGGGGTTTCGTTGACGCAGATTCGGGGTTCTGGAGTCACCAGATTCGGGGTTCCGTTGACGCCGAGGGCAAAAAAACGCCCGATTATTCTAATATTTTCAGTTGCTTATGAAACCGCCAAAATCCCGTAACACGACTCTTTAACCCATATATTAACACTAGGCCGACCTGTGGATAACTTTAACCGCAGCGCCCACTCGACGCCGGATCATCGTGGTTTCACCCACCAGCGTCCCGCCAGATCGAACAACTTGTCCTGATTTTCGGGACAGAGGCAGCGTGATCCACTGGCGCCGCGCTACCGGCACCGGTCAGAGGGAAGAAAAGCGCCGCCTCTTGGGGGCTTCGCCCCCGCCGGCTCGCGGCCTTCGGCCGCCCCGGATCGCTTTGCGATCCTCCCACCCGGCATCCCCATGATGAGCCGGCTTCGCCGGCACGCTTTTTGCTAGATTGAGGATCGTTTAAACGCCCCGCTTCTATCGACACCACAGCGCCAGCGGCACCGTCGCAATTGGCTTTCCAGGAAAGCCAGGCGGATAGGGCGGTGATCGAGCCGAGAGGGCAGGGGAGGCGGAAACGTCGCAGCAGGGGCGATTTCCGGGCCGCTGGGCTTCATTCTGGACGTTTGGCAGGCCGGGGAGGGTCCAAGCGGCAATGGCGCTCTACGGGCTTCCCATGCGGCCGATTTCTGGAAAGCTAGATCCTCGCGAGGTCGGGGATCGAAACGGCGAGCCTCAAGGTTTGTGCGCCAGGCAACGATTTCACGGATTTGGCCCCGAACATTGCTGCGGGAGAGGGCGGAATCCTACGCCAAGAGCCGGCAGGGCAGGGCGCGGAAAGTCCGCTAAACAACGCCAAGGGCGAACAGACGGCGAACATGTATATTTGTATACGCCTATACATTCGCGCCTAGTGGCGCGTCCGCTTCGGTGGCGTCGGCGCGGCCATCAGCTCATCAAAGGCGGAGTCATCGCCCAATGCGTAGCGGCGCAGCGGATCATCCTCGGTCATGCGGCCGGCCTGGACTTCGCGCCATGTCACATATCGCAGCCGGCTCCGGTCCAACGCGCCATCGACAAGACATTCCGCGCGCAGGAACATCCATATCTGGCCCTGCCGGTGCTGGGCGAAGGCTTCAAGATCGCCGTTCGTCTCTTGGAGATGCACCGCCACAAGATCGCAGACGAGATTGAATATCCGCATGAGGCCGAGCCGGCTTTCCTCATCGGTGATCGCTTCGTGCAGCTCCAACACGTCGTCGCGGATCGCCGGAAGAGGTGCGGAACCGCTCTCTCCATAGGCCATGAGCCGGTCCCAAAGATCAATGACGCGTTGGTCCATATTCTATCCTTCCGCCCTTGGCGGCAGTTCTGACACTATACAGCAAACGGCCTTTTTCACTTCGTCGATAGTGTCCGTTCACGCCTTGTCGAACTTCCCGGCGAACTCGCGATCGGCGTAGTAGCGCAGCTTGGCGGCGACGATCGGCCGTTGCCCCGCAAGGAACAGGAGCTGCAAATCCTCGCGCAGCGTGCGGACTTCATCCGGCGTCAGCAACGGCCGCGCTACATGCTGCGATCCGAACGATATGCCGGTTTCCTCCGCGTCGATCGCGCGGCTCATCGTCTCGAACACGACTGTCTCCTGGCCGAGCAGATCGGAGACGAGCCTGGCGCTGTCGTGATCGTTGACGCCGAACACTTGCAGCACGCCGGCGTTGGACAGGAAGGTGCCGGCGCGGCGCTCGTAGAGCGCGCGGAGCTGGTGAACATCTTGCAGGATCGGCCAGAGCTGGATGCCATAGCCGGCCATCAGGCCCATCGCGCGCTCGACGGGTTCGAGGCGGCCGAGGGCGGCGAACTCATCGAGCAGGAACAGGACGGAGCGGGCAGGGGAGGACGGCGCGCGCGCCAGATCGGTCAGCCCTTGCGCGAGCATCAGGCGCAGCCAGCGGGCATAGGTGGCGAGCCGATCGGGCGGCAACACCAGATAGACGGTGGTGGCGTGCGCCTTCACATCGGCGAAGGTGAAATCCGAGCGCCCCAGCACGGCCGACATGCGCGGCGAATCGAGGAAATGGGTATGGCGCTGCGCGGCCGACAGCACGCCGGCGGCCTCGCGATCGGACTTGCCCAGGTGGCGGTTCGCGGCGCGGGCGATCAGGCCGCGCGCCTGCGTGCTGCGCGACATTTCCCGCAGCATCCTTTGGAAATTATCGGGCGCGAAGGTGAGGCAGTCGCGCACCGCTTCCAGCGTGCGGTCCTGGCCTCGCGATTCCGGGTCGCACGCCACCTGTCAGTTTTCGAAGCCAATGTCAGCGAAAGCCGAATGAACGCTTGCTAAGCGGGGCCGGCGTTTGTCACACTCGGCGTCGCTGGTGATCGGAGTCGATGTCAGCAGCTTGCACTTCCCTCGAAGTGGAGGTCGGCAGTTGGCGGAAGCAGCTTCGGACCTGAGCCTCGTTCCCGGGCCGTCATGGCAGGAGGCAGAGCGACGTGCGGCGGTGCTTCGGCCACTGGCGGCGCTGCCGGCCTGTCCCCGCGAGCAGGCCCGCGCAGCCGCAGTCGTCTTGGGCGTGTCCGAGCGTCAGGTTTACCGCTTGCTCCGAAAATGCCGCGAGGGCGGCGGTACGGTAACCACGCTGGTCAGCAGCGGATCGGATGGCGGGCGCGGCAAGAGGCGGATCGAGGAGCGCCGCGAGGCCCTGATCCGCGATGCCGTAGCCGAACTGTACCTGACGCCGCAGCGGCTGTCGGCCGAGAAGATCGTGGTCGAGGTTCGCCGGCGCGCCCGCGACCAGCATGTGCGCCCGCCATCGGCGAGTACCGTCCGGCGCAGGATCGCGGCTTTGTCGCAGGAAGAGCGGCGTAGACGCGGTGACGTGGCTGTTCCGGAAGCGGTGCTGGGATCGACCGTGACCGCCCAGGCGCCGCTCGACGTGGTGCAGATAGACCATACGCCAGTGGACCTCATCCTGGTCGATCCGATCGAGCGCCGCCCGATCGGCCGCCCCTGGGTGACGGTCGCAATCGACGTGTTCAGCCGCTGCATCGCCGGCCTCCTCGTGACGCTGGAAGCACCGTCCGCTACCAGCGTCGGGCTGTGCCTGGCGCATGTCGCGTCGGACAAGCGGTCGTGGCTGACAGCTATCGGGGTCGATGCGGACTGGCCGGTGATGGGACGCCCCCGGCAGATCGGCGTGGACAATGCCGCCGAGTTCCACTCCGAAGCTCTGGAACGCGGCTGCGCCCAGCACGACATCACGATCGACTGGCGACCATTCGGGCGACCGCAGGTCGGTGGTGTCGTGGAACGGGTGATCGGCACGCTGATGGAGTTGGTGCATGGCCTGCCCGGCACGACCTTCTCCAACGTCATGCAGCGTGGACGCTACGACAGCGACAAGGCCGCGTGCCTGACGCTCGCCGAGCTGGAACGATGGTTGGCCGTCGCCATCGCCAAGCTCTACCATCTGCGTCCCCATGCCGGGTTGGACGGCGAAGCCCCATTACAACGCTATCAGGAAGGCGTGCGCGCCCTTGCCACCGAAGGACTGGCACCGCCGTCGCCGCGTGATCCGCGCGCGTTCCTGATCGACTTTCTGCCTGTGGTCCGGCGGACCTTGCGGCGCGACGGGGTAGTGATCGACCACATCCACTATTTTTCGGATGCGCTGAAGCCCTGGATTGAACGGGACGGACCACCCCGGCGCATACTCATCCGCCGCGATCCCCGCGACCTCAGCCGCATCTATGTCCACGACCCCGACGACGGTGGCTATCTCGAAGTCGGCTACCGTGAACTTTCCCGGCCACCCGTCTCGCTATGGGAACACCGTCTCGCCCGATCCCGCCTGCGTCGCCAACGGCAAAGTGAGATAGACGAAGGCATACTGTTCGCCGGGATCGAGGAGATGCGTGAGATCGAGGTCCAAGCGCGAACCGCGACGCGCACGACCCGGCGCAATCAGGCCCGCCGGCTTGGGCTGCGTGTCATCACCGATCCCGCCCCACGGTTGAGCGAACCTGCTTCGCCTTGGCCTGTGCGAGCGGTCGATGGCACGGCATCATCCGAGCCTTTCGATGTAGAGGAGTGGTGAGCATGATGGGCGAGCCGGATCATCTCTCGCCCGCTGCCCGCCCTATCGCCGACCTGCCATCGTCGGAGCGCCTGGCGCATATGCACGGCCAATGGTGGATCGCTCATCCCCACGCGGAAGCGGCCCTGGCGCGGCTCGACGACGCCTTCCGATTTGGGCCAGGCCGCGTCCGGCCGCCCAACCTGCTGATCGTGGGGCCGACTAATAACGGCAAGAGCATGATCGCCGAGAAGTTTCGGCGCCTGCATCCGCCGTCACCAAGTTCGTGCGGCCAGCGCGAAGTCGTGCCGGTCGTGGTGATGCAGATGCCGACCGAACCAAGCGTCCGACGCTTCTACGGTGCGATCCTGACGGCGCTCAACGCGCCAGTGTCGTTCAACCTCCCCGGCGAACGTCTCGAACGCTATGCACTCGACCTTCTGCGCGCGGTCGAGGTGCGGGTGCTGATCGTGGACGAGCTGCACAACCTGCTCGCCGGCACGCACCGTCGCCGCGCCGAATTCCTGAACATGCTCCGCTTTCTCGGCAACACGCTCCGCATCCCGATCGTCGGCCTGGGCACCAAACAGGCTCAGATCGCGGTGCGCAGCGATGACCAGCTTGAGAACCGCTTCGAGCCGATCCCGCTACCGGCATGGCAGGACGACGGTGTGTTCGCGCGCCTCCTCGCCAGTTTCGAGCGGGCGTTGCCTTTGCGCGAACGATCGGCGTTGGCGGACGCTCCTGAAATACGCAGTATGGTGCTGCGCCGATCGACCGGCCTGATCGGCGAGGTCGCGGCCTTGCTCACTGCCGCGACGGTTCATGCGCTGCTGCATGGACGCGAACGGATCGACCGCGTGATGCTTGAAGGGTGCGACTTTCGTGGGCCGGACGAACGGCGCGCCCTGTTCGAAGCGTCCTTCCCCCGTGTTCGATGAAGTCGAGCTGATGGGCGACCTACCGCGCCCGCGCTGGCCGCTGCATCCGCAACCGCGTCCGTTGGAGAGGCTGGACACTTACGTCCGCAGACTGGCCGACACCTACGGCATGGGTGTAGCGACCTTCTGTCGATATGGCCTTGGCTGCAATGTCGGCGATCTTGACCGCTGCGCGGACGATCCGCCCCAAGCCTTGCTGGAACGCCTGTCGAGCGGCACCGGTCAGTCGATCCGCCGGCTCCGCAACATGACCGACGCCCGTTGCCATGCTCGAACCAAGGTGGCGGCGCGCTGGGTAATCCGCTGCGATCCAGAAATCGTCCACAAAATGCGGTTCAGATTTTCTGGACACGGCGGGTTTGTGGACAGTATTTAGAGACGGTCGGCGCCCGATTTTGCGAGCGCCGGCCCGCTTGTCCACAAACCGAGCGGATTAGGGACAGGGGTTACACCACGATGCCGGACGTGCTGGGCTATGCCCGCGTCTCCACCAGCGACCAGGACCTGGAGGTGCAGCGTCGCCGGTTGCGCGACGAAGCGGGCGCGATCCGCGTGTTCGACGATGTGATCTCGGGCAAGAGCTTCGATCGGCCCGGCCTAAACGAGCTGATTGGCTTCTGCCGACCCGGCGATATCATCTGCGTCGTCCGGCTCGATCGCCTCGGCCGATCGCTCAAGGAGCTGCTGGAAACCGTCGACATGTTCAAGGCGCGCGGGCTCGCATTCCGTTCGCTGGAGGAACGGCTCGATACATCCTCGGCTGCAGGCGAGCTGGTGTTCCATGTGTTCGGTGCCATCGCGCATTTCGAGCGCCGGCTGATCGTCGAGCGCACCCGCGACGGCATCGCCGCGGCGCGCGCGCGGGGAAAAGTGCCTGGACGCCCTACGCTCGACGCCGACAAGCTGGCGTCGGCGCTCAAGCTGATCGAGGCCGGCGTGCGTCCGGCGCAGGCGGCGAAGCAGCTTGGGCTTGGCCGATCCACTCTCTACCGCGAACTCGCTGCACTCAAAACCGAGGCACCCACCACGCCCGCACTCAACGCCGCAGAATGAGCCGTAACGTCGTGGCTGTCATCGTCTCTGACATATAGCTGACATCGACTTTGAAAACCGACATGATCGACGGGCAATGCCGCTCCGTCACGCAGACGGACGTATATGTGACAACTCAGATTGGCTACGCGCGGGTGTCCAAGGCGGACGGCAGCCAGGTCCACGACCTTCAGCACGACGCGCTGGTGGCGGCCGGCGTCGATCCCGATCATATCTATGAAGACAGCGCCTCGGGGCGGTTCGACAAGCGACCGGGGCTGGACGCCTGCCTGAAGGCGCTGCGCCACGACGACACGCTCGTGATCTGGAAGCTCGACCGGCTCGGCCGCGATCTGCGCCACCTCGTCAACACGGTCGGCGATCTGACGAAGCGCGGCATCGGCCTCAAGGTGCTGGCAGGCGAAGGTGCGTCGATCGACACCACCACCGCCAATGGCCGGCTGATATTTGCAATCTTCGCAGGCCTTGCCGAGTTCGAGCGCGAACTGATCGTCGAACGCACCCGCGCCGGTCTCGCCTCCGCCCGGGCACGCGGGCGACACGGGGGGCGCCCGTTCAAGATGACACCCGCCAAGCTGCGCCTCGCCCAGGCGGCAATGGGAAAGCCAGAGACGAAAGTCGCCGAATTATGCGCCGAACTGGGCATCACCCGCCAGACGCTCTACCGGCATGTCACCCCGAACGGCGAAATCAGGGCGGACGGACAGAAGCTTCTCGCTCGAAAAACGTGTTCATTGATTAAGCCATGACGAATTTGAATAATCTCACCTTCGTATTCATCGGAGGGGAGCATCAGGTCCTGCATCTCGCGCCGGTCGCCGCTGAACTCAGCCTGTGTCATCCGGATATCACGGTCTGCTGCATCTGCGCCGATGACCGTACCGCCGCCGCCTTGCGCGCGGTGGCTGCGGCGATGCGAGCCAGTGCGATGATCATTACGCAGATCGCGTGGCCTTGGGCAGGCAGGATTGCAGCGAGAGTAACGGGCATCCGTTCGGCGGCGAAGGGCCCCTTGCTTGCACGGATCCGATGGATGGCCCGCAAGTCCCAGGCCATCATCGTTCCAGAGCGTACCTCTGCGGCCTTGCGATGGCTCGGATGGAGGCGTCCGCTGGTCCATTTCCGCCACGGTGCCGGCGACCGTGCGCCATCTTCCGAAGCGAAGCTGAGGGCCTTCGATGCCATTTTTGTCCCCGGACAGAAAGACATCGAGCGGGCCGTCGCGCAAGGCCTCGGCCATAAGAAGCTTTCGGCCGTCAGCTATGTAAAGATGGATTACCTGCAGGCTTTGCCCGCCAGACCGCGATTGTTCGACAACGATCGCCCGACCGTCTTCTACAACCCCCATTTCGATCCCGCGCTATCATCGATCGGCATCGCTCGCGATGTCATCGCCCGTTTCCGCGAACAGGAGCGGTACAACCTGGTCTTCGCTCCTCATGTACGCACATTCGAGAACCTCCATCTGGGCCCGCGAACGCGGTGGCTAGAACTTGCCGTGCCAGGGCACATCGCGGTCGATCTGGATTCTCCCAGGCTGTTCGACATGACCTACGCGCGGGCCGCCGACATCTATCTGGGCGACATGTCGAGCCAGCTTTACGAATTCCTCGCTAAGCCGCGGCCGGTCGCTTTCGTGAATGCGCATGGCGCTAACTGGCAGGACGATCCAAGGTACGCGGGTTGGCATCTGGGAGAGGTCGCATCAGGTGCCGACGAGGTCCTCGCCGCAGTGGATCGGGCCTTGGAACGGCATCCAGATATGATCCAACGACAGGAGAAAGCGATCGTGTTCGCGTTCGGCTGCTACGATGGCGCGATCAAACGGGCCTCACACCAACTGCTCCACACCCTGCAATCTCTCTGAACCCTTAGCGTACGTTTTCGACCATCCTCTCACCGGACCCCCCACAGGAGGATGCCGGCGATCAGCGCCTTGGCTTCCTCGTTCCAATGCGCCTCGCCGGCTTCGCCGGGAGCGTCATAGACCAGCGCGTCGGCCAGCGTCATGCAGTCGTCGGCGAGATCGAGGCCGGCAGGGTCGATGCGATCGAGCGGATTGAAGGCAGCGCCGGGAAGGCCCGTCACCCCGAACGGATCGAGGACATGGACCGGGCCGAACTTTGCCCGATGGCGGGCGGTGATGCGGGCATTCTCGCCCTTGGGGTCGATGCAGACGACCGGGCCGGGATAGTCGAGCAGGTTGGGAATGATGGTCCCCACGCCCTTGCCGGTGCGCGTCGGCGCGATCGTCAGCAGATGCGAGGGGCCGGCATAGCGCAGCAGCCTGCCGTTCTTGCGGTCGCGGCCGATCAGCAGGCCGTCGCCATTTTGGGCGAGGGGGCGAGTTTCCCGATCGGTGGCGAAGCGGGCCGAGCCGTGCGTGGCATCGCCGGCAGGGCCGCCGTAGCGCAGGATCAGCGGTTGAAAGAGGGCGCGCAGCGCGACGAGGATGACGACGATCGCCGTCAGCATCATGACGGTCTGATAGATATGGGAATCGTGGGCCAGGCCGAGCAGCCTGCCAAGAATGAGCGGCACCCCAAGCCCCAGCACCAGGCCGGTGATGAGGAACAGGACCAGGACGCCGAACAGGTGGCGGATGAGGGCGACCGGGCTGGTGACGAGGGCCGTGATCGCCCATATCGGCTGTTCGCGCGCGAGCCGCGCGAGGTTGCGGATCGCGCGGCCGAGCTGGCGGAACCATTCCATCATCAGGATTCCCTCCCGCTGTCGTTTTCGAGATGTTCGGCGCAGATCGCGGCGGCGATCGTGTGGAGATGCTTCACGCGGTCAACGAGCCAGGCCAGTTCGTCGGGGGTGATTTCATAGGCATGGGAATAGCGCGCCTCGACATAGGCGCGCTGGAGCTGCGCAAAATGGCGGCGGGCGGCGCGGGTATCGCGCGGCCAGGCTTCGATCAGCCGGGGATCGAGATTTTCGGCAAGCGAGCGCAGGATGCCGATGCGGTGCGATTTGGGCGCGTAGAGCGTCAGGACGAGCAGCAGGCCATGATAGGCGCGCTCGACGGCCTGGTGGAGCATGAACGCGGCATGGTCGGTCTCGCCGTCGCGGATCGCATATTCGGCGAGCGTCAGGCAGTATGCGGCATCGGGGAGCCACTTGTCATAATGCGCCCTGGCTTCGGCGTGGCGTTCCTGCGCGTCGAGCTGGCGCGGCACGGCGAGGCGCTGTCCCGGCGCTTCGTAGAGGGCGATCCCATCGCGGGCTATGTCGGCGAAGAAGGGACGGCCGCGCGCGAGCTGGTCGTTCACGTCCATCAGCGAATGGACGATGAAATTGACGGGCGTGGCGAGCTGGCGGGTGACGGTCAGCTCGCGCACCAGATGATCGTCGGCGACGGCCCACCATGTTGCAGATCGGTGAAGGTCTCGGAGTTGACGATGACGAGCAGATCATAGTCGGAGATATAGCCGCTGGCGCGATCCTCGACCCAATCGCCGCGCGCGTAGGAGCCGAACAGGATCAGCTTGAGGATGCGGCCGCCCTTGCGCTTGTCGGAGAGCTTGGTTTTGACGGCATCCTCAAATTCATCGAACAGGACGCGGGCGACCCGTTCCAGCTCGCGGCGCTTGGCGGCGGGAAGATGATCGAGGCCGGCGCGCATGGTCAGCGCGCTTCGGGCAGGTCGATAGCGGTGATGCCCTGAGCGGCGGCGATGGCGTCCACCAGGCTATCGACGGTTTCCATGCGATGGCTGGGCCAGTCGCGTGAGACGGTGACATAGCCGGCGTCGGTCTGGACGTTGATGATCGCCGTGGCGGGCAGCAGATCGAGCAGGGTTGCGAGCTTGTCCTGAATATCGGGGGTGATGTGGTCGATGCCGGGGCCGACCATCAGGAGCTGCCAGGAAAGGCGCGAGGTGTCGTCAGTCATGGGCGGTCTGTTCCTTGCTGTCCTGTCCTTCCGCTTCCGCGTCGAACGCACGTTTGCCGCGCCGCTTCCAGAGCGCGAGCGCGTTGCCATCATCACGCGCGCGGGCGGCAAGATCGAGCATCGCGCCGTAGAGCGTTGCGCGATCGTCGTCGGCCAATTCGACGAGGCCGGCCTTCTGGACGAGGCCGCCCAGCTCTATGAGATGGCGGGTGCGTTCGCGGCGCTGCACGACCCATCCTCTCGTATCGGTGCGGCGCTTGGCGGCTTCAACCCTGTGCCTCGCCTGCGCCAGTCTGGTTTCCGCTTTCGCCGTTGCCGCCAGAGCGTCGCCCAGCCTTGCGCCCGCGTCCCTGAAAGAAGGCCGCGCCCCGCGAGCGCAACGCCTCCTTTTCGCCAGCGTCGGCCGATTCCACGGCAGCGAGCAGCGCGCCGGCGAGTGTGTCGAGATCGAGCGCATCGGCCCCGGTTGCCGTCACCAGTAACCCAAGTTGCTCGATCTTCTTGGCCTTGATAGACTTGGCCTTGTCGCTCAGTGCCCGCAATTCGGCGTCATAGTCGCGCGTTTTTCGCATCACTCTCTCCCTCGCGCCCGTCGAACAGGAGCCGCACAGTAGCACGATCGCGCTGGCAGGACAGCGGTTCCATCATGAAATGCGGCCAAGTCAATCACGCGAACGGCAGAGAGTGGTGAGTGCGCGCTTATACGTCGTTGCCGACGTGTGCTAAGTAAGGCAGATTGCAGAGCGCGATGGCGATCTACCATTTCAGCGCCAAGGTCATCAGCCGCGCGAACGGCTCCAGCGCGGTTGCGTCGGCTGCGTATCGCTCCGCATCCGAGCTGCACGACGAGCGGCTTGGGCGTGACCACGACTTCTCGAACAAGGCCGGCGTCATCCATTCCGAGGTGATGCTGCCGCAAGGCGCGCCGGAGCGTTTAAGCGACCGCACCGTGTTGTGGAACGAGGTGGAGGCAGGCGAGAAGCGCAAGGACGCGCAATTGGCGCGCGAGGTGGAGTTTTCGATCCCGCGCGAGATGAGCGAGAAGCAGGGCGTTAGCCTCGCGCGCGATTTCGTGGAAAAGGAGTTCGTCCGGCGCGGGATGGTCGCCGACCTCAACGTGCATTGGGACCATGCGAAGGACGGCAGTCCTAAGCCGCACGCGCATGTCATGCTGTCGATGCGCGAGGTGGGACCGGAGGGGTTCGGCAAGAAGAACCGCGACTGGAACAGCAATGAGCATCTGAAGGGCTGGCGTGAGGCATGGGCGGCTCATGTGAATGAGCGCATGGCCGAGCTGGGGCTGGAGGGGCGGATCGATCATCGCTCCTATGCCGACCAGGGCATCGACCTTGAGCCGCAGCACAAGATCGGGCCGGCGGCGTCGCGTATGCCCGGACAGGGGCTTGAGGCCGAGCGGGTCGAGGACCATGCCCGGATCGCCCGCGCGAACGGCGAGAATATCCTCGCCAATCCGGAAATCGCGCTCGACGCCATCACGCGGCAACAGGCGACATTCACGCAGCGCGACCTGGCGCAGTTCGCGTTCCGGCACAGCGACGGAAAGGATCAGTTCGACCAGGTGATGAGCGCGGTGCGGACCTCGCCCGAGTTGGTGGCGCTGGGGAAGGACGGGCGCGGCGAGGACCGCTTTACCTCGCGCGACATGATCGAGACGGAGCAGCGGTTGGAGCGCGCCGGCGATCGGCTTGCGGATCGGGCGGGGCATGGTCTCCCGACGGCAGCGTGGGATCGTGACGCCGCCGTCGGAAGTGGTGGCCTGACACTCGGGGCAGAACAGCAGGCCGCGCTGTCGCATATCACCGGCAAGGGCGATCTTTCAATTGTGGTCGGCTATGCCGGCACCGGCAAATCGACCATGTTGGGCGTGGCGCGCGACGAATGGGAGCGGGCCGGCTATCAGGTGCGCGGGGCGGCCTTGTCGGGGATCGCGGCCGAGGGGCTTGAGGGTGGTTCCGGCATCGCCTCGCGCACGATCGCCAGCATGGAATATCAGTGGGAGCAGGGCCGCGAGCTGCTAGGCCCGCGCGACGTGCTGGTGATCGACGAGGCGGGCATGATCGGCACGCGCCAGATGGAGCGCGTGCTGTCGGAGGCGGAGAGAGCCGGGGCCAAGGTCGTGCTGATCGGCGACGCCGAGCAGTTGCAGGCGATCGAGGCCGGCGCGGCGTTCCGCGCGCTGGCCGAGCGGCACGGCGCGGCCGAGATCAGCGAAGTTCGCCGGCAGCATGAGGATTGGCAGAAGGACGCGACGCGGGCGCTGGCGACGGGCCGCACCGGCGAGGCGGTCCACGCCTATGCCGAGCATGGCATGGCCCATGCGGCCGAGACGCGCTTGGCTGCGCGGGGCGAGCTGGTGGACCGCTGGGACGCGCAGCGGCTTGCCCATCCCGACAAGACCCGGATCATCCTCACCCATACCAATGTCGAGGTGCGGGATTTGAACTTGGCCGCGCGTGATCGGCTGCGCGACGCTGGCGAGCTGGGGCATGACGTGCGCGTGTCGGCCGAGCGGGGCGCGCGCGAGTTCGCCAATGGCGACCGCATCATGTTCCTGAAGAACGAGCGCGGGCTTGGCGTGAAGAACGGCACGCTGGGCAAGGTCGAGCGCGTGTCGCCCGACAGCATGGCGGTGAAGCTCGACGATGGCCGCAGCGTTGCGTTCGACCTGAAAGACTATGCCCATGTCGATCATGGCTATGCGGCGACCATTCATAAATCGCAGGGCGTGACGGTCGATCAGGCGCATGTCCTCGCCACCCCCGGCATGGATCGTCATTCTGCCTATGTGGCGTTGTCGCGGCATCGCGAGAGCGTGCAGCTTCACTATGGGCGTGACGACTTCGCCGATCAGCGCCAGCTCGTCCGCACGCTGGGTCGGGAACGGGTGAAGGACATGGCCGGCGACTATGGGCATGAGGGTGCTATGGCCGAGCAGGACCGGGTGCGTGCGTTCGCCGAGCGGCGCGAGATCCGGTTCCCGGAACTCGCGCGGGAGATGGTCGCCAAGGTGCAGGCGAAGGCCAAAGGCATGTTCGCCGGCTTCCGCCCGAAACCGACGTCGCCCGAGCCGGCGCGCGACGGCAAAGGGGGTCCGAATATCATCGGCTCCGAGCGGGGATCGCCGGTGCCCAATCAGGCCAAGGCGATCGAACGCTATGCGCGCGCGCAGGCCGATATGGACCGGATGCGCGAGAAGGGCCTGCCTGTGCTCCCGCACCAGAAACAGGCGCTGGCGAAGGCCGGGGACGCGCTCGATCGGGTGCGCCCCCATGCGGCCCGGGATTTGTCGTCCGCGTTCGAGCGCAACCCCGCACTGGTGCGCGACGCGGCCGAAGGCAAGGCGGGCGGGGCGGCGCGGGCAATGGCCGAGGAAGCTCAGGTCCGTTCCAATCCCGAACTGCGCGCCGACCGCTTCGTGGAGCGCTGGCAAGGTATGGCGCGCGAGCGGGCCGAGCTCGCGCGCAGCGGCGATCGTGCCGGCGCGGAGCGCGCGGCCAAGAAGATGGACGGCTTGGCGGGAGGGCTGCATCGCGATCCGCAGCTCGAATCCGTGCTGCGGCGGCGCGCGCCCGAGCTGGGGCTGGAAATGCGTCGGGATCGTCCGATCAGCCAGGAATTGACCCGTTCGCTGGAAATTGGCCGCGATCGAGGGTTGAGCCGATAAGGAGAGACAATGGCGGACGAGGAATGGGAGGAAGGCGGCGACGCGGCAACGGAGGCGTTCGAGCAGGTGCGCGTTGCGGTCGAGCAGCAGCGCGGCGAACTAGCGTTGATGCGCCGCGCCATCGAGGGCTTGGCGGCCGAGCGCACCAGCATCGACGTGCCGGATTATTCCGAGACGCTGGGGCATGTCGTCCAGGGGCTGGAGGGCATCAACGGACGACTCGACCAGGTTACGACGGCCATCGTGAAGTCGCCGGCGTTGGCGATGACGCCTGCGCAGGTTTCGGCGCAGATCAATCGAGCGGCGGCCGACCTTCGCAGCGCCGATCATGCCGCCCTCGCCACCGCCACCAACGAGATGAAACAGCAGGGGCGCGAGCTGCGCACCGTCGTTCAATCGGCGCTGACGGCGCGGGATCAAAAGAACCGTCAACTATGGTTCGGGCTGGGCGGGTTGCTTATCGGCATCCTCCTCTGGTCCTTCCTGCCCGGTATGGTCGCGCGCGAGATCGCGCCGGCGAGCTGGCAATGGCCCGAACGCATGGCGACGCGGGTTCTTGCCGAGGCGACACCGTGGGATGCCGGGCAGCATCTTATGGCGAGCGCATCGCGGCCGAGCTGGGAGGCGATTGTCGCGGCCGACAGGTTGCTGCGCGACAATCGAGAAAAGATCGAAGGATGCCGGCAGACCGCAAGGAAGGCGGATCAGCCGGTGCGATGCACGATCCAAGTAGGAGCAGAGAAATAATGGTGCTTCCCTACCGCTCGACGCCCATATTCGATGAGGTGACATTGCCCGCTGCCCTGCGCTCCGAGCATCGCACCAAGGCCGGTGTGTGGGGCGTGATCCGGGCCATCGAAGGGAGATTGAAGCTCACCTATCTCGACGCTGCCTCTGAGGTGATCCTTACACCTGAGCGGCCAGGGCTTGTTCTACCGGAGCAGCCGCATTTCGTCGAACCGCTCGGAGCCATGCGGATGCAGGTCGATTTCTACGATCAGCAGCCAAGCCTCTAGGGAGCAGCCATGCCTAAAGCAGCCCTGTCATTCCCGCTTCTTGCCATCCTCGCGCTTGGTGGCTGTGCGATGAGCGAACCGGCCCCCAATATCGGCCCGCCTCCCGCCGGGCAGTCGGAGCGAAGCAGCGAGATCACGCCTTGGGGGCTGACCTATGGCGCGGCGGTGATGACCTCCAAGGTCTACCCGCACCTGGCAGCGGCGGCCGATGCGAACGCCAATCTGTTCATCTCCCCGGTCAGCCTGTCGCAGGGCCTGGGGCTCGCCTACCTTGGCGCGCGGGGCGCCACGCGCGAGGAGATCGGCCGCGTGCTTGGTTGGGATTCGGCCCGCAACGTCCCTGCGCTCATCAAGTCCTACAATGCCCAGCTCACCGACACCGGCGATGCCGATACCACGCTCGGCATCGCGAACGCGCTGTGGCTGGCGAAGGGATTGCCGGTCCGGAACGAGTATGTCGCCGAGGCGCATGCCGGCTTCGGAGCGGCTCCGGAAACAGTCGATTATGCCGGAAACCCTGCCGGAGCAGCCGAGCGGATCAATGGCTGGGTTTCGCGCGAGACGAAGGGCAGGATTTCGGAGATCGTCTCTCCGAGCGGCTTCGGGGATGACACCGCCGCTGTGCTGACCAACGCGCTTTACTTCAAGGCGAAGTGGCAGGTGCCGTTCGAGGAGACGGAAACGCGGTCCTTCACGCGTGGCGACGGCACGCGCATCCCGATCACGATGATGAAGCGGATTGGCCGGTTCGACTACCGCGAGACCCGGGAAGGGCAAGCGATCGCGCTGCCTTATGGTCGCAACGGTCGTTTCGTGATGGAGATTTTCCTGCCACGTGACGCGGCAACCCTGCGCCGCTGGGAGCGTGAGCTGAAGGGTGTCGATTTCTTCGCCGGCGAGCAGGGCGGCAATGATCGTTTCGACCTGTCCGCGGAGCAGGCTCGCGAGATGCGGATCGTTCTGCCCCGCTTCGAAGCGAGGTTCGATGAGAGCGTGAAGGCAGCGCTGATCGCAGCGGGCATGCCAAGCGCCTTCGACCAGCAGCGTGCGGACCTGTCGGGGCTCGCCAGCGGTGCGCGCCTCGCGATCGATGACGTGGCGCACGCGACCTTCCTGCGCGTCGATGAGGAGGGCACCGAGGCGGCGGCGGCAACCGCAGTCAAGATCGTCGTGACCAGTGCGCGGATAGAGCCTCAGGTGCCGGAGATGGTGGTCGATCGTCCTTTCCTTGCCACCCTGCGAGACCGAAAGAGCGGCGCGGTGCTGTTTTTCGGGCGCATCGCCGATCCGACAGCGATTCCATAGGCGCACTCAGGCCATGCTCCGTTCAGCCGTGCGGGCGTAGCCTCCCGGTATGATGATGGTGTCGCTATCGCGAGCGATCGGCACGGCTCTGGCCGGTGCGGCGTTGAGCGCGTCCACGCCCGCCATGGCGTGCTCCTGCATCCTGCCCGACAATATCGAGGCAGCGGGACGCGCGGCGTTCACCAAAGCCGATCTTGTTGGTGAGTTGGAGATAGGGCGGGCGCCGGTGACGGCACCGCGCAGTTTCTGGTGCGGGTCGGACGGACGAGCACGACCATGGTTCAGGCCCGGGCATAAGATCGAGCAGAGCCGCCCCGCGCGCGTTATCAGCATCACGAAGGGCCGCGTCTCGGGACCAATTCGCATCCGCACCAGTCCGGTGATGAACATAGGTGGCCGGTGCGGAATGACCGGGAATAGCTGCCAGGTGTCTCTCGGCCGAAGCACCGTTCGGACCGGCCCCATGCTGTTTCGGCGTGTTGCGCCGGGCACCTATGAACCCTTGGACGTTTGCACCCAGTCGGCGTTCACCACCTGGCTCGAACAGCGCCAGAAGCGTCGCGCACTCCCGCAGACGCGGTAACGCTTCGAGGAACCATCGATTTCTTGAATCACCGGCGTGCCATTGATTCAAGAAAGTCGCCGGACTTGGAGAGGCATAATTCGTAGGCTCCGCGCCATGAATGGCGCGAACCTGTCCTTGCCCGAGCCGATCGAGCTGGTGGCGCTCGATCCGGCGCGCAACATCCGCCGGCGCTACAGCATCACCGCGAGCCTCGATCTTTTCGGCATGATCGTTGTGGAAACCCGCTGGGGCCGGATCGGCTCACACGGCCAGGCCCAGCGGCACGCCTTCATCGATCGCGCGGCGGCCGACCGCCACATTGCCGCGACCCTGCGGCGGCGCGGCACGGCCGAAACCCGGATCGGAGTGCCTTACAAGCCGGTGCCCACCGAGATTTGAGCCGCCACCGCCACATCGGCTGCTTGAAGAAACCGGCCGGTGCTACGGCCAGCATGTTGCCGGCTCAAGCGGCGCATCCTCTCCTGGACGACAGCCCTGGCGACCATCGGCCGACCGTAGCGCTCCGCATTCTAGCCGGAAATGGTTCAGCGGGACAGGATGCCGGCGGTCCCTTGCACGTCTGGCGTTCGCCTGTGAGCGCTACGGCGGCGATGGTCATGGCGCGCTCGCGTCGAAATGGACGCTCTGGAAAAGCCTCGTGCCAGATCTTCTCGGCCATCGATGCAAGCTCCTGCGGCGTCGGCGGCCGAGCCTCACGAATGCACGCTATCAAGGCGCGCGGGAACAGGCGCTCCATCGTCTCTCTCCGATCGCGATATGGGAGCCTTATAGTACGGGCGCAGCCCCGATCGACCGGGACGGGACGAAGCGGGCCTTGAAGCGGTCTGGCCGGAAACATCGGCGCCCGCACCCTATATCGCTTGAGGGGCAGGAGAGCCCTGCCCGGAGAATGAGATGCCGTCCGATATACCTGCCCGTGTTCCCTTGCCGATCGCGATGCCCGATGACGCGTTCGGAGCAGCGCTGATCGAGCAGGCGGCGTCGCTCAGCGCCTATGCGCGGCGACTGACTGGAGGGGGCGCCGATGCCGACGACCTTCTGCAGGACACCATGCTTCGGTGCTGGACCGCGCGCGCCAGCTTCGCGGCGGGAACAAGCCTCGCCGCCTGGACCCGGACCGTGATGAAGAACTGCTTTCTCACCGGTCGTCGCCGCGCCCGCTTTCACGCCGACCTGCCCGAGGATGCGCGCGACCGGATGCTGAAGGTGGACGAGACCCAGAGCCTCGCCATCTGGCTGCGCGATACGGATTGGGCGCTCAGTGAACTCCCGCCCCACCAGCGCGAGGCGGTGCTGCTGGCGAGCCAGGGCGTGTCCATCGAGGACGGCGCGGCGCAGCTCGGCATTGCCGCAGGCACGTTCAAGAGCCGCATCGCACGCGGGCGAACTCGGTTGCGCGCCCTCATCGAGGGGCGATCGACGCCGCTGCTGGCCGACAGGACCGGCCGCGATACGCCCCCACCAGCGACCAACCGGCCCACCCACCTGCGGAAAAAGCGGGACTGGCGGGGCGTCAAGATCGGCTGATCCCCGGTGTGCCTGTCGGCTTGTTGCTTTTCTTAACGGTTTGCCGGTAGCGTGCGCGCACCTGCGGAGACGCGGGTGGAGGCGTGGAAACCTCCTGAAACACGAGCCGGTCGAGCTTCATCGACCGGGTGGCGGGCGCGCATGTCCAAGCCACCCGGCCAAAGGCGTCCGCGCCTGACGTGTTTCAGGTTTCCAACACCCGGTTCAGTGGCCGGCACGTCTCCGAAATGGGGCGTGCCGCCGGCTGAACAGGAACACTTGGCGCGACAATGAGCTTGGAGAACCTTTTGACCGAGTAGGGACATGCGTGAATAGCAATCTGCCTGTCGGCCGCCTCGCCGATCGTCTTCATTCCATGCCGCGCGAACGCGCCTGGTTCGCGATCCTCCTCAGCGTCACGGCGCTGGCGCTGGCGGACGCACATTTTCCCCGGATAGGTCTCGCGCCCTTCTATATCCCGATCGTCTGCGCCGCCTGCTGGGCGCTGGGAAGCCGCGCCGGCTATCTGGTAGCGGTCGTCGCGGCGGTCCTCGCCGTCGTCCCGCATCTCGCCGAACTGCCAAGGCTCTCCCCTGCCCTGCTGGGGGCGAGGATGGCCGTGCGCGCCGTCACCTATGTTTTCCTCGCCGCCATTGTTCTGAGCTTTCGCCGGTCCTTCGATCGAGAGCACCACCTGGCGGCGCGCGACCGCATGACCGATGCGCTCAACAAGGAGACGTTTCGCGAGCGGGTGATCCATCGTCTCGATCTAGGGTCAGGACCCATTGATATGAGCGTCGCGATCTGATTCAGGCTCCGCGAGGAGACCGGGATGAGCGACCTGTTTTGGCTAACGGATGAGCAGATGGAGCGGCTGCGGCCGTTCTTTCCGAAGAGCCACGGCAAGCCTCGAGTGGATGACCGGCGGGTGCTGAGCGGCATCGTGTTCGTCAACCGCAACGGGCTGCGCTGGCGCGATGCTCCTGGCGCGTACGGCCCGCACAAGACGCTGTACAACCGCTGGAAGCGCTGGGGTGAGGCAGGCGTGTTCACGCGCATCATGGAAGGTCTGGCTGCGGTGGGCGCCGAACCCAAAACGGTGATGATCGACGCGACCTACCTGAAGGCGCACCGCACGGCATCGAGCCTGCGGGTAAAAAGGGGGATCTCGGCCGCCTGATCGGACGCACGAAAGGCGGCATGAACACCAAGCTCCATGCCGTCGCCGACGCGAACGGTCGCCCCTTGAGCTTCTTCATGACCGCCGGTCAGGTCAGCGACTACACCGGTGCGGCCGCGCTGCTGGACGACCTGCCAAAAGCGCAGTGGCTGCTCGGCGACCGCGGCTACGACGCCGATTGGTTCAGGGACGCTCTTCAGGCCAAGGGCATCCAGCCTTGCATCCCAGGCCGCAGGTCGCGCAACGAGCCCGTCCGGTACGATAAGCGCCGTTATCGGCGCCGCAGCCGCATCGAGATCATGTTCGGCCGCCTCAAAGACTGGCGCCGCGTCGCCACCCGCTACGATCGCTGCCCTACGGCCTTCTTCTCCGCCATCGCCCTCGCTGCCACCGTCATCTTCTGGCTGTGATCAACGAGTCCTGACCCTAGGCGCTCCATGCGCAACACCACGACCCGATGAGCGCGGACGGGGGAGCAGGAGTCGCGGTTAGCTACCCTGGTCGCTGGTCCCGCAGTGATCTGCCCCCGTCCGCTGCAGACCTGATCGACATGATCCAACCGCGGCGAGTCCGCCCCTCAAAAGTTACCCTACGCTGCCCCGCTCCGGTAATATCCACGCGGGCTAACGCAGCGCGTAGGAGTTCTTGCTTCCTTCCTCCGTGCGGTCGGTGGCGGGGGATGGTGTTCGTGACAGGGCCGAGATCTGTTCGTACATATCGGGAGTGAGCGTCACCGAGGATGTCGTCAGCGCCTTCTCCAGCTGGCCGACGTCGCGTGCGCCGAGGATGACGGATGTGACCGCGGGGTGGGCGTGGACCCAGGCGATTGCCAGCGCGATCGGATCGATGCCCGCCTCCCCGGCCAGCGCCACGAAGCGCTCGGCGGTGTCGAACATCCATTCCTCGCCATAGCGCACCTGATATAGCGCATTGGCGACCAGACGCCCGGTTTCCGGCCGCTGCCCGCCCATATATTTGCCGGTCAGCATGCCGGCTGCGAGCGGGCTGTAGCTGAGCACCGCCAGATTTTCGGACAGCGCGAGAGGGAACAGCTCCACCTCCGCCTGACGTTTGACGAGATTGTACATGGGCTGGATGCTGCACAGCTTCGACCAGCCATTTTTCTCCTGTTGGCCGAGCGCCTTGGCCACCTGCCACGCGGCGAAGTTGCTGACGCCCAGATAGCGTATCTTGCCCGCCCCGACGAGATCGTCGAGCGCGCGCAGCGTCTCGTCGAGCGCGGTCCGCTCGTCGAAACGATGCATGTAGAAGATGTCGAGATAGTCGGTTCCCAGGCGGGTGAGGCTCGCCTCCACCGCCTGGATCAGATAGCGCCGGGACAAGCCTGCATCGTTGACGCCTTTGCCAGTGGGGAAATAGGCCTTGCTGATGAGCAGCACCTCGTCCCGGATGCCGTTCAGTGCCTTGCCGAGGATATTCTCCGCAGCGCCGCCTCCATAAAGGTCGGCGCAGTCGAAGCAGTTGATGCCGACGTCCATGCACCGGGCGACCAGACGCTGCGCCTCGGCCTCGTCGGTCTCCTTGCCGAACGTCATCGTCCCGAACGAATATTCGGAAACCTGTATGCCGGTATTACCCAGATAACGATATTGCATGGCTTTGTTCCATCTTTGCGGAGAGCGTCAGTCGAGCACAGGCGCCTTGCGTGCCTTGGTCAGCGCCTCGAAACTATAAGCGAGCTGCAGCAGCTTCGCCTCCGAATAGGCTCTGCCGAAGAACGTCAGGCCGACGCCCCGCCCATCCCGCTTATAGCCGGCCGGCACTGCGATCGCGGGGTAGCCCGCTTTGCCGAGCATCTTCGCGGCACGGGCCTGGGGCACCACCAGCGCGTCCAGATCGTAGCTGTCCATGGCGGCATCGATCCCCGCGGTCCGGGACAGCATGATGTCCTTCAAGCGGTCGGCATGGTAGCCGGGGTCAGCGACCCCGGGCATTCCCGCGGCGGTTTCGAACAGTGCTTGGCCGCACGGCATCCGCACATCGGGATCCTGGCGATTATATTCGATCAGCTCCTGCAGCGATTTGACCGGCGCGAGGTCCCCGAGCGCATTCAGCCAAGCGTCGAAGCCGGACTTGAACTCGTTCCGCAGGATGCTCGACCGGATATCCGCGACGACGCGCGCGGTCGGTATGTCGACGGGATCGACGAGGATGCAGCCGAAATCCCGCATCGCCGCGAGCGACTCCTCGGTGATGCGCAGCTCATCCTCGTCGAGATTGTCGAAATAGACCTCCCGCGGCACGCCGATGCGGGCGCCGACCAGCCCCGCCTCGTGCAGATCCTCCGCATAGTCGGCTTTCACATGGCCGGCGCTTGCCAGCGTCAGGGGATCGTCGAAATCGACGCCTGCGATGACGCCGAGCAGGATGGCCGCGTCGCGGACGGTGCGCGTCATCGGGCCGGCGACGTCCTGGCTCATGCAATTGGGCACGATGCCCGCCCGGCTGACCAGCGGCACCGTAGGCTTCAGCCCGACTAGCGACGTCGTGCACGCGGGGTCCTGAATGGAATTTATGGTTTCCGAGCCGATGCTGGCGGCGCAGAAGCCTGCCGCGACTGCCGCCGCCGGCCCCGTGCTCGAACCACCACCCCGGCCATATTCGAACCCATATGGATTTCTTACCTGCCCCGCGAGCGCGCTGAAATCGGATGCCATACGATCGGACATTACGTCGGTGAACTCGGTCAGATTCGCCTTGCCGAGGATGATCGCCCCCGCCTCGCGCAAACGGCGGACGATGAACGCGTCGCGCGGAGCCACGAAATTGGAGAAGGCGATCGAACCGACGGTGGTCCGCATGCCGTCGGCCGTGCAGATATTGTCCTTGAGCACGGTCGGTATGCCATGCAGCGGTCCGCGCAAGGTGCCGGCGGCCCGTTCGGCATCGAGCATCCTGGCTTCTTCGAGCGCGTGAGGATTAAGCTCCCGGATGGCGTTTATGCGGGCGCCGGACCGATTATGGCTTTCTATCCGGTCGAGATAAAGCTCGACGAGATGGTGCGAACTTATGCCCCCATTCTGCAGCTCCACCTGGATCTCGGATAGAGACAATTGAACATAATCCATCGCACCAATCTCCCATGTTCAGCTTTTCAGCCCCAATATCAGATCCATGACGTTGGTCCCCGTCGCGACGGCGGGCAGCAGATCGCCGCTGGCGGCAAGAAACGTGCCCGCGTCGGCCCGGGCGAGGCAGTCTTCGGGATCCAACCCGGCCGCCGCGCCACGAGCCACGGTGCCGCCATCGATCAGCGCACCGGCGGCATCCCCTGCCCCATCCCGTCCATCGCTTCCCGCGGCGAGAATATGGCAGCCACCGGCACCCGACAGCCGCTGTGCAGCTGCGAGCGCGAAATGCTGACAGCGGCCACCGCGGCCCGGACTAGGTGGCAGGACGACGTTCGGTTCACCGCCCCAGACATGCAGTCCGGAGGGCCGGCCAAGCAGCTCGTCGGCCAAATGGTAGCCTGCAACGCCGGCCTCCTCGGTTACCAGCGCCTGCCGGGGATAAACGTCCAGGCCGAGCGCCAGCGCGTTGTCGGCGACTGCCGCGCGTGCAATGGCGTTGCTCGCGACGATCCGGCCGGTGATCGATACGAAAGCCGGATCATCGGGCATCGGCATCGGCGCAGCGTGGCGGACGAGCGCTGCGATCCACTCCGGCAAGTCATGCGGCAACGTCCTCGCTTCCGGAGGGACGGGGCTGAATGGGCCCGAGCCGATGTCATGCGGCGCATCGCCGGGGACGTCGGAAATCATCAGCAACTGGGTCGGGCGTCCTCCCAGCAGCGCCGCGAGGCGACCTCCCTTGATATCCGAGACCGCGCGGCGAATGCTGTTCATTTGCATGATGTTCAGCCCGCTGCCCAGCAACCACCGGTTCAAGCGCGCAAGATCGTTCAATCCGATCGCGGGCGGCAGCCGCTCCACCATGCTCGACGCGCCGCCGGACAGGAGGACCAGCAACGGTTGGGCCACCGGCAACGAGGCGAGGAAGGCGAGCAAGGCGTCGCCCGCGTCCAGACTCCTCTGATCGGGCACCGGATGGCCGCCCATCACATACCGCGCACCAACGCTGTCACCCGGATCCGGCGGCAGATATTCCCAGCCGGTAATCACCAGCGCATCGGTAATCCCGATTTCGGGCACCGCTTTCACCCCGGCCAGCATGGCGTGCGCAGCCTTGCCGATCGCGACCACCGCAGTCTCGCCCCGCTGCCCCCTCAGCGCCCGGGCGACGGATTTCCGACCGTCCACGGCAGCCAGAGCGGAAGCGTATAGCGTCGGGAGGAAGGCGCGAGGATCGGTCATCGTCAAACGTCGCGCTTGCGTCAGCCGTTCACCATCCGCTGGACGGTGAGATGGCCGTGGCGGCACAAGATCTCTTCATCCTGGAACTGGAAATTCTCGATCGCACCGGATTCGATGCCGCGCTGCGTTGCCTCGTGGACGCTGGCATCCTCCATCAGCCCGTCGCGGAAGGCGACCTTGCCATATTCGTTGGTGAACGCCTGGCCCGCAGTCTTGGCCCTGGGATAATACATCCGGACTTCCCAGATCGAGCGGTTCACCGCGACCGGCCAGATATTGTAGGTGAAATAAGTGCCGTAGAGCAGGCCGATCACGAAATTGGGGAAGATGACGTTGAAGTCGAACACCCCATGCATCGCATCGGCATAAGCGCTCATGTCGCCGCCGGCGGCGCCGGCGAACGCATCGAGCGAATTGGCGCCGATCTTGCTCGCGACCGCTCCTACCGGCGTCGGCACGAACTCGCCGGCGTTGCTTCCCGCCGAGAGGATACGGTGCGGGCCGTGCAGGATCATGTCGTGCGAACGGAAGCGCACGAACTCCTTCGGGAATGAGAGCGAGAGCGTGCGCTTGTGCAGCGAGGGGACATGGTACCCCTCCTGCTGCGCGTCGAGCAGCACCTTCCAGTTCACGGCCTCGTCGGGCTTGTAGGTGTAGAAGGTCTCGAGCCGGTCGAACGGATAAAGGTTGAGCTTCTCGCCCATATAGCCGCCGAGATATTCGGTCAGGCTCTGCTCGGGCCGCAAATTGACGAAGATGAAGCCGAGCCAGGTGTCGAGCGCGATCGGCTTGAGGCCCAGGATCGCCTTGTCGAGATTGTGGAAATTCTCCTCGTCGGGGACGTCGCGCAGCTTGCCGGCATCGTCATAGACCCAGCCGTGGAACTTGCAGGTCAGGAAGCCCTTGCAATTCCCTTTCTCGCTGTCGCCGACCAGGAGGTTGCCGCGGTGCTGGCAGACGTTGTGGAACGCCCGCAATTCGCCGTCGCGGCCGCGGACGAGCAGGATCGACGTGTCCCACATGTCCATCCGCTTGACGATATAGTCGCCCGGCTTGCGCAGCTCCTCGGCCCGGCCGACATTGATCCAGCTGCGCTTGAAGATGCGCTCCTTCTCCTTCGCGAAGAATTCGGGCGAGACGCTGTTCGCGACCGGGATCGGATCGGTGCCGAGCTCGGGAAACTTCTGCGAGAAGCGCTTGTGTTCGGTCTGCTCCATGATCTTGGTCCTCGATAGCAATCAGCGCGCAAGCGCCCGGTGCGGTTGGCGACGCTCAGTCGCCTCCGCCTTCATGGTCGGTAATGAACCGTTCGGGATCGAAGCCGTCGATCACGCCCGGCTGGGTCTTGAACAGCTCGACCGCATTGGCGACCTCGGCCAGCATCAGCGTCAGGTTCAGCAGGTTTTGCTGAGGCTCGGGCATGTCGTCGAGCGGAAAGGTGTTGAGATATTCGAGCGCCGGCTCGATCCGCGCGAGCATGTCGTCGTAGAAGGCCTTGATCTCCTCCATGCTGCTCGCGAGCCGCTTGCGGCTGCGCGCGCGCTCGGTTGGAAGCGCCCAATCGAGATATTTGTCGAGATCGGCGAACTCGGCGGGAAGGCTGCGGCCCTTGATCGCGGTGACCTGGTTCATGCCGCCACTCCCGCCTTCGCGCCCACGGAACCGGCTGACGGTACCGGGCCGATATAATCTTCGATCATCTGATAGAAATGTCGCATCAAAATCTCTTCGTCTTGGAGGATGAAGTGGCTTTTCGCGCCTGATCCGAGCACCGTCTGGGTGGTCTCGAGCGTGCTGAAATCCTCGAGCCAGGTGTCGCGGTTGAGGCATTTGGCATGCTCGAGCGCGAAGCGTTCGCCGGCCGTCTTGGGCGGCCGCACGAACATCTTGATCTCCTGGTACATCTTGTCGACGCCGGTCGGCCAGAAATTGTGAGTCTGGAAGGCACCGCTGAACGGCGCCAGCCAGAAGTTCGGGAAGATCAGATAGATGTCGAACATCCAATTGTCCGCGCGCGCCGGATTGACCCCGAGCGGCAGATTGTTCGGATCGAGGAAACTGTCTTTTTCCTTCTTGATCGTCCATGCGAACTTCTCGCTGATCGCCGCCGTCGGACTCGGCGTATAGTCGCCGCTGAACGGCAGCGACATCATGCGGTGCGGGCCCATGAAGCGGATGTCGAGCGCGTGCATGAACGGGTTGGTCTGGTCGATCGCGACGTCACCGATGCTACGGCGGTGGAGGTGGACCGCGTGATAGGCCTCCTGCTGTGAATCGACCGCGATCTTCCAATTGCAGTTGAGGTTGCTCTTATAGGCATAGCCGAGCTTGAGCTGGTCGAACGGATAGCCGTCGAGCATGTCGGCGACCTCGCCGAGATATTCGCGCAGCGATTGCTCGGGCTCCTTGTCTAGGTTGATGAACACGAACCCCTGCCAGACGTCGAGATGGATCGGGGTCAGGCCGAGCGTGGACTTGTCGAGGTTGAAGAAATTGGCCTCGTCGGGAACGTCGACCAGCCGGCCGCTGCTGTCGTAGATCCAGCCGTGGAACTTGCAGTCGTGGAACTTGGAGCAACCCTTGTCGTCCCACTCCATCTTGTTGCCGCGGTGCGAGCACATGTTGTGGAAAGCGCGGATCTCGCCGTCGCCGCCGCGCGTGATCAGCACATGCGTGTTGCAGATCTCGATGTGGCGGTTGAAGAAGCTGTGCGGCTCGGCCACGTCCTCGACCCGGCAGACCTGAAGCCAGCATTTGCGGAAGATCTTTTCCCGCTCCAGCGCGAAATATTCCGGCGATATGCATGGCTCGATCGGCAGCGGCTCGGTGCCGAACTGCGGATAACGTTTGTGCCAGCGGTGGCGTTCGCCAAAATCATCCATCACACTCTCCTGAAAAAATGCCCGACCACCCGCATCCCCGGCTAGTCGGCAAAGTCGATCGCGACGATCCGCTCGCCCTCCCAGCCCCGCACATAGGGCACCAGCAACGTCGCCGTGAACTTGATCGAACCAATCTTCCAGCCACCATCCGCCTGCTTGCAGTAGCTGTCCTCGTAAACGCCGGCGAGCCAGACGGCGCGCTCCTGCGTCGCCGACGCGTTCTGCGCCGCGGCCGGCTCCCACAAATACCAGACGCCGGTTGCCGTGCGGCCGTCCGCCGCGACATCGATCCGTTTGGGGATCATATAATGCATCGTCCACGAGAAGGGCGAGGCGCGCAGGAACTCCCGCAGCTCGTCCTTGCCCCGGACCGTGCCGAACCCCTCGCCATAATCCGCCTCGAAATCGTCGGTGACGATAGCAACGAACCGCTCCGCCAGATGCTCATGATCGTCCGACGCCAGCGCATGTTCACATTTGAGACGACGTATCGCCTCCATGTCCTCAAGACGCGTCAGCCGCGCTTCCATCGCATTGAGGCGCTCCTGCAAGTCGATTTCGCTCATCCTCGATGATCCCGGCAGTCGTCACCCTGTTTTCTGGCAGACATCTCAAAATTCCTTGCGCAGGGAGACCGTCCACCAGCGTGGCTTGGAATATTGAATCTGGCCGCAGCCGCACAATGAGGCGGTATCGAAGGCGGTTTCGACATAAGTGTTGTTGGTGAGGTTCTTCACATAGCCTTTGATCGTCAGCGTCCGATCGGCGTTGAGCCACGAAAGGCCACCATTCACCAGCGTGTGACCATTATGTCTCTGCCCCGTGAAATTGCGGATATTGTCGTAGAAATCCGAAATGAACGAGACATCGGCGATCGCCGTCAGCGTTCCTCCGAACAGATCGAGCGGAAGATCATAGCTAAGGTTTCCCGATGCCTGCAGCCGCGGCGCGAAGGTGGGATTGACATCGTCGAGGACCGCTGGCGCAGTGGGCGCCGCCGCGGCGATGACGACGTCCTTCACGGTCGCCTTGGTGTAAGCCACTGCAACAGTACCCCGCAGTCGGTCCGTGGGAGTGAATTGGGCGCCCAATTCGCCACCCCAGGCGTGCGCATCGTTATTGCTGATGGTGCCCGTGACATTCTTGAGCGTGAACGTCTGATAATTCTTGTAATCATAATAGAAAGCCGCTGCGCTCAGCCGCACTCTGTCTTCGAAAAGCTGTGTTTTCGCGCCTATCTCATAAGAATAGAGCGTTTCCGGCCTATAGGGTATTTCAGATGCGAGCAAAGGCGGTGTCCCGTCGGGCAGCTTGGCGTTGAACGCGCCGCCCTTCACGCCGCGACTGACGCCGGCATAAGCGAGCGAGCCATCCTCGAACCGGTATTCGAGATTGACCTTGCCTGCCCACAGCCGGTCCGTTTCCCGATGCCTGCTGCTCGGCTGCAGGCCCGGGATGATGATCGTCTCGGTGTCGATCTCGTAATCGTCGACATTGGCATAGCCGTTCGATGCGAAATTGAAGCGCAGCTTCTCGCGGATGAGACGACCCCCGACCACCAGCGTCAGGCGATTGGTCAATGGCAGGTCGACATTGGCGAAGATGGAGTAATTGGTATTCTTGTACTTAAGCGGGTTGATCAGGTCGATGCCGGTCGCGGTCGCGCCGAACTGCCCGGCAAAGAGCGAGTTGGCCGGTGCGAGGAACCCGAGCCTCCCCCGAGCACGAGCTTTCGAGAAGAAGGCACCCGTCGCCCAGCGCAGGCCGCCCTCCGTCTCGCCCGCGGCACGGATTTCCTGGGTCAGGCTGTTGGACGTGTTCCGCTGGCCGTAGTTCACGAAGTTGACCGGCCCGCCGTCGATATCGACCGCCATCGATTTCTCGAACCGCTTGTAGCTGGTGACGGAAATCACATCGAAGGAGTCGAACTCATATCTGACGTGCAGCGATGCGTCATAGGAGCGCCCGTAATAGCCGCTGTCCTTGGCGAAATCGCTCGCAGTCTGCTCGCTGCCGGGAGGCGGGGCAATGAAGCCAAGGCCATCCGGCGTTCCCGACGGGAGCGCGATGGTGTCGATATACTGGCCCGCCGCATTGAACACGGGCTGTATCGCCCGATTCGTATAGGGCCCATTGCCCATCGTCATGCGCGCGGCCGTGCCGGCGAGGCGGACATTCAGCCGCTCGCCGAGATCCGTTTCCAGCTGGAGTCGGCCGGCGATCAGGTCCTCCCCGCCCAGATCCTCGCCAAATCGCGGCCCCGGCGGCAGCGTCGGCACGCCGCCGCCGGCGGGATATATATTCTTCAGATAGGGATCGGAGCGCGAATAGAGGATCGAGGCGCGCCCGCGCAGATTAGGCGCGAGCGATCCGCTCACAGCGCCTTCGAGCCGGACTCCGTTGAAACGTCCATAGCCCCAGTCGAAATATGCCTCGGTCTCTTTGGTCGGCTGCTTGGGAATGAAGTGGACAAGTCCACCGGTCGCATTCTTGCCGAACAGCGTTCCCTGAGGACCTTTCAAGATCTCGACCCGCTCGAGGTCGAACGTTCCGAATACCTGCCCCTGGATCGACGTCATATACGTATCGTCGTAATATACGGCGATCGGCCCTTCGAAGATGTCGTTATAGTCGTTCTGGGTCACGCCACGGATGGAATATTGCTGACTTTGGCCGGCGAAGGAGTTGGAAATGGAGACCCCTGGCGTGAAGCGCGCGATATCCGTGCCCGACCGCACATTGAACGCCTCCAATTCTCTCGAGCCGAGGGCCGAAACCGACAATGCGACATCCTGAAGATTCTGCGATCGCCTGTTAGCGGTGACGACTATGTCGTCGAGGAACGCACCGGTGGTATCTTCCGTCGACTGTTCCGTACCTCCCACATCTTGGGCCAGAGCTGGACATGACGAAAGGATTATAGTGGACAGAAGAAGTCGCCCGACGACGGCTCCATTGACCCGCGATGTTCTACCGATCATTTTTCTGCCTTCCTCTGTTTTGATTATACCGGCCCTTCTTTTTTGGAGGACCTGGGTCTTTTGCAGAAGTTGGGGATCGCAGCCAAAGCCTCCTGCTCCTCCCGATCGCGAGCAGATTTCTTCTCTATCGAGTCTCCGCATTGTAATGGGCGCACGTTGGCCGCCCGCGACCTGTCGTGCAATCCGGATTTCGCGGGCGGGGACAGCGACTATCCGAATATAGCAGAAATCGGACACCGCAAAAAATCTCTGGTGCTGTGTGCGCGGGAGTGCTTCACTGGCTTTCGACGGGTGGGGGATAGGTGATGGCACAGCCTGGCGTCTTGGATGCGGGCGAGCACCATGCAAATTTGTCCGCAGCGGACGCTCCGCTGGGACGGCTCGGGGGCGTGTCGACTTCGGGCATTGATCAGACGAGGAGGAGTCATCGATAGCCGGAGCGCCCACGTCAGCGCCTTCCCGCCAAGCGTCCCGGACACGTGAACTCGGCTCGATTTCGACCGAGATTAGCAAGCGGGCACTTCTTATTTTAAGGATGTATTGAACTTAAGGCGGAGTTAGCCGGGTCTTACAATCTTGATGTTATATTCTTATCGCCGGAGAGTTTTTATAGTCAGCTGAATTCAAGGTACAATATGACGCAGGCTTTATTGCTACCCACGGATAATGCGCTTCATAACTGCCGCGTATTCGCCTCGTACGACATGGCGGAGACGCAGGCGCGCATCTCGCGCCTGATGCAACCCTATCATGCCGAGTCCGCCGGGCATCAGGAAGATTGCCAATCCTATCTCGATTTCTTGCCGATGCCGAGCATGGGAATCGCCGCGATCAAGCAACTCGGGCGGATGAAGATCAATGTCGCGCCGATCGAGGGATTTCATTTCCTTATCTTCTGCGTGAAAGGACGGGCGTTGCTCACGTCCTATCACGGCAGCACCACGATCGATGCGCGGACGGGGCTGTATTTCGGGCCGGGTCAGCGCTTTCAGGGCGAATTGCCGGAGGATTGCGTGCAGCTCGTGGTTCGGATCGATGCCGCGGCATTCCAGGCTTATGCCGGCTCGCGGAATGCAAGTCTGAGCACCTTCATCGATCTCGCACGGCCTTCGCTGGCGCCCTGGCTCAATCTGCTGAGCACGATCATCAGCGACCAGAACACGATCGATCTGCTCCTGCGCAACCGCCGTGTCGCCCTGGATTACGAGCAGCTCTTCATGAGCCTGCTATTCTCCGGCCAGGGCTATGTTGACGATTATGAGCACGACCTTTCCCGCTATCGGGGTGCGGCGCCCGCGAGCATTCGGCGCGCCGAGATGTTCATAGAGGCCCATGCCCGCGATCCGCTGAGGCTGGACGATATCGCGAACGCCGCGAACGTGCCGACGCGTACGTTGCTCGAAGGTTTTCGCCGCTTCCGCCAGACAAGCCCGGTCCGCTTTCTAAGGGATGTACGGCTCGATCTCGTCCGTGAGGCTTTGCTCGAAGGAATGGACGGCGTGAATGTGACCGGGGCCGCGATAGACGCCGGGTTCCGCCATCTCGGACGCTTCTCGCAGGATTATGTGCGTCGTTTCGGAGAGAAGCCGTCCGAGACCCTCGCGCGAGCGACAAGGCGCGGCAAGGGTTTCATCTTTTGCGATTGAGATGCCGCAGACCCGAGAGCGTGAAGCAAAGACGCTCACGAGATGCGCCTGCTTGTTGCTCAATCCGCACGCGCTACACAGCGCTTCATGGACACCCTCCATCCGGTGATATAGGCGTCCCGCGATGTCCGGGGTGGCAAACATCGTTGAGCGAAAAAGAAACGCGCTCGCGCTCGGTCTTCTGGCGTGTCCGTCGTCAGAACATTCGGCACAACTCGCGGCTTAGATTAGCGGAGTGCGGACCTCGTCAGGGGGTTGATGTTAGGCGGCGAACTTGCGGTGCTGCAAGCGCCGATGTTCGATGGTCTGTCGCTTGATCCTTTCGCGCAGTTTGATGATTGCCGGAGCCCTGCCGAAGTAGGCGTCGGCAGGCGTCACGTTGGCCAGGCTCTCGTGGTATCGCTGGTGATTGTAGTGCTCGACGAAGGCCTCGATGTGAGCTTCGAGGTCGCCGGGCAGGAAGTAGTTTTCCAGCAAGATGCGGTTTTTCAGGGTCTGGTGCCAGCGCTCGATCTTGCCCTGGGTTTGGGGATGACACGGGGCGCCGCGGACATGGCTCATCTTCCGGGCCTCGATGTATTCCGCCAGCTCACCCGCGATGTAGCTGGGGCCATTATCGCTGAGTAGCCGGGGTTTGTGCAGCACCGTGGCGCTGTCGCAACCAGAAGCCGCCAGGGCGAGGTCCAGCGTGTCGGTGACGTCCTCGGCTCGCATGTTGGTGCACAGCTTCCAGGCGATGATGTAGCGCGAGAAGTCGTCGAGCACGGTCGACAGATACATCCAGCCCCACCCGATGATCTTGAAGTAGGTGAAGTCGGTCTGCCACATCTCGTTCGGCCGCGTGGTTTTCGTGTGGAACTGATCGGCAGCCTTGATCACGACATAGGCCGGGCTGGTGATCAGGTCGTGGGCCTTCAACAGGCGGTAAACCGTGGATTCCGACACGAAGTAGCGCTGCCCATCGGTGAAGCGCACGGCCAGTTCCCGGGGGCTCAGCTCAGACTGTTCCAGCGCCAGCTCGATGATCTGGTCGTGGATGCCCGCCGGGATGCGGTTCCACACCCGGCTCGGCGCCGATGGCCGATCTTCCAACGCCTCCGGCCCGCCTTCGAGGTAGCGATCATACCAGCGGTAGAATGTCCGACGAGGGATGCCGAGTTGGTCCAGCGTGCGCTTGGCCGACAGGTGCGACTGCTCGACGGTTCTGATGATCTCGAGCTTCTCGGATGCGGGATACCTCATTCGTCGTTGCCCCCATCCGCGACCATGCTTTATGGGATGGCCCGCCCCTTTTCCCCGGCATCGGATATGATGCTGGTGCTTGAAGAGGAAAGGAGCGGACCGATGTCTATTGTGATCCTTGGCGTTGATTTGGGCAAGAATGCCTGCAGTGTGGTGGGCGTGGATGCGGCGGGAGCTGTCGTCGTACGCAGGTCGATGCGCCGCCAGACGCTGGTCGACTACGTTGCCAAGCTTCCTGTGTGCGTGGTCGCGATGGAGGCATGTTGCGGTGCCCATTATCTGGGGCGCCTGTTCGCCGCGCACGGACATGAGATCCGGCTGATGTCGCCGGAGTACGTACGGCCGTATGTCAAAGCACAGAAGAACGATGACCGCGACGCCGAGGGGATCGCCGAGGCCGCCTCGCGTCCAACGATGCGCTTCGTCGAACTCAAGACCCAGGAGCAGTTGGACATCCAGACGCTCCACCGGGTTCGCTCGCGCCTGGTGGCTGAGCGCAGGAGCCTGACCAACCAGTTGCGGGCGATCCTGCTGGAGCGCGGGACCATTTTCCCGGTTGGGCGGCGCAAGCTGGAACTCGGCATCGATGCCCTGCTGGCCGATGAGGATACGACCTTGTCACCGCGTCTGCGCCAGTTGGTGGCCGAACTGCGTGCCGAATGGCGCGAACTCGATACCAGGGTGGAAACGCTGAACGGCGAGTTTGTCGAGCTGGCGCGCAATGACGCGGCTGCCCGGCGGCTCACATCCATCCCCGGCGTCGGGGTGCTGAACGCAACTGCCCTGATTGCAGCCGTGGGCGATGCCAGCAGCTTTGCCAAAGCCCGAGACCTGGGTGCCTGGCTCGGTCTGGTGCCCCGTCAGCATACTACCGGCGGCAAGCCGCGGCTGCTCGGCATCTCCAAGCGAGGCAACACCTACTTGCGCACCTTGCTCATCCACGGTGCCCGAGCAGCATTGCCGTCGCTGGCGCGAAGCGAGACCCCGTTGGGGCGCTGGTTGACAGGAATGATCGAGCGAGGAGTCCACCGCAATGCTATCGTCGTCGCGCTGGCCAACAAGCTGGCGCGGATCGCATGGGCGGCCTTGCGCAAGGACGCGACGTTCGAACGCGGCTACCCAGTCGCGGCATAACCGGATCGGCCGCACGCATCTTCGTGCATAGGCCAACGATGTTTGCAGGAAGGATCGTGAAGATGGCCTGACAGTCGATCGGCGTCTGGAAAGCCCGGCCAAAAAAATGGCACTCGTTGCCGGCGTCTTTATTGTGGCTCCAGACGTGCGGATGTCCATCTTGGCCATGGGGTCACCCATGAGACCGCATACGTTGACGCAGACTGATCAGAACACTTCAAAATCCCCCTTGCAGACGGGGCGGGCCATACGTTTTTTGAGCAAACGGTTTTCCAGTGTCAGATCGGCCACGCATTCCTTCAGGGCCCGGGCTTCGCGGCGCAGGTCCTGGACCTCTCCGGTGGTCGCGGCACGGGCGGTGTCGCCGGCCAGGCGGCGCTTGCCAGCTTCCATGAACTCCTTCGACCAGGTGTAATACAGGCTCTGGGCAATGCCTTCCTTGCGGCATAGCTCGGCGATGCTGTCTTCCCCGCGCAGGCCATCCAGCACGATGCGGATCTTGTCCTCGGCCGAAAAGTGGCGCCGGGTCTGTCGGCGGATGTCCTTCACTACCCGCTCTGCTGGGGCCTTGGCGGGCGATTTTACATTGGAGGATCTGGGCTTCATCTTCGTTCCTTCGTCACTACGACGAAGCCCAGATCCTCCTTAAATCACAACCTCAAATCTGTGCCATTGGTGCTGACGGCGGACACAACGACCTTGTCCCAAGCGGAGGAGGCAATGGTAGTGGCGTTCCGGCGGCACACGTTGCTGCCGCTCGACGACTGCCTCTATGCGTTGCAGCCATCGATCCCTCATCTGACCCGGTCAGCGCTGCATCGTTGCCTCCAGCGGCACGGCATCTCCCGCCTGCCGGACGTCGAGGGCGACAAGCCGAAGCGACAACGCTTCAAGCGCTACCCAATTGGCTTCTTCCACATCGATATCGCCGAGGTGCAGACCGCCGAAGGCAAACTGTACCTGTTCGTCGGCATCGACCGCACCAGCAAGTTCGCGGTCACCCAGCTGGTCGACAAGGCTGACAGGCGAACGGCTTGGGAGTTCCTCGAGCACCTGCTGAAAGCCGTACCCTACCGCATCCACACCATTCTGACGGACAATGGCATTCAGTTCGCCGAGCAGCCCCGTAACCGAAACACCACCTGGTCCCGCTATGTCAATCGGCGTCCAAAAGGAACCCCCTATCGGCGTGCAAAAGGGACCCCCTTCGTCGAGCAGCGTGACGGGTATGACGGGCGCGCCGTTCGCGCTGGTTGTGGCGTAGGGCGGGCGTAGCCCGACCGGAGGCGCAACCAGCGCGAAGCGTTCTCTGCGGGGTGCCCCAGGCGTCAGCTGCGGTGCTTGAAGCGCCAGCTGTCGTTGCCGGTCTCGACGATGTCGCAGTGGTGGGTAATGCGGTCGAGCAGCGCGGTGGTCATCTTGGGGTCGCCGAAGACGGTCGGCCACTCGCCAAAGGCGAGGTTCGTCGTGACGATGACCGAGGTGCGCTCGTAGAGCTTGCTCACCAGATGGAAGAGCAGCTGACCGCCCGAGCGGGCAAAGGGCAGGTAGCCGAGCTCGTCGAGCACCACGAGGTCGAGGCGGGATAGCTGGGCTGCCAGCGTGCCGGCCTTGCCGAGGCGCGTTTCCTCCTCGAGCCGGTTCACCAGGTCGACCGTGTTGAAGTAGCGCCCGCGGGCGCCAGCTCGTACCACGTTGGCGGTGATGGCGGTGGCAAGGTGCGTCTTGCCTGTGCCCGTTCCACCGACCAGCACGACGTTGCGCCGGCCGGGGAGGAACGAGCCACTGTGCAGTGAGCGCACCAGCCCCTCGTTGATGGGAGTATCGTCAAAGACGAAGGCGTCGAGGTCCTTTACGGCCGGCAGCCTGGCGGCCGACATCCGGTAGCGGACCGACGCCGCATGGCGGTGCGTCACCTCGGCACGCAGCAGGTCTGTCAGAACCTCCATGGTCGTGCGCTTGCGCTGGAGACCGGTGGTGACCGCCTCGTCGAAGGCGCCAGCCATGCCCTTCAGCCCCAACTCGGCCATGGCCGTCATCATCTCATGCCGCTGCATGGAGGCCTCGCAGGCTGTCGTAGCGGGTGCAGTCGGCGCGGGGCGGATGGCGCAGCGCCAGGTCCTCGGGCGTGACGATGGTCAGCGGCCGGGGCGGCTCGCGTCGGCGGGCCAGGATGTTGGCGATGACGTCGTCGCTGGCGGTGCCGGCCAGCAATGCTTCGCGCATGGCCGCTTCCACCGCCTCCAGCCCGTCGTCGAGCACCGCCGCCAGCACGCGCACGAGCCGCCGGTCGGCATCATCCCCGGCGCCGAGCTTGCGCCGCAGCCGTGACAGCGCAGGTGGCAACTCCCATCCCTGGAACGGCGCGCCATTGCGCAGGGCACCCGGCTTGGTCACCAGCACCGGCAGGTAATGCCACGGGTCGTAGATGGTCCGGTCGCGCCCGAAAAACCGGGGATGGTCGGCGACGACCTGGCCGTCGCAGCGCACGATGATGCGGTCGGCATAGGCGCGGACCTGGACGGCACGCCGCACCGCCCTGGCGGAGACGGAGTAGCGGTTGCGGTCGAAGCTGATGAGGCACGTGCCGCTCACCGCGTGCTCGCTCTCATGGAAGCCGTCGAAGGGCGCGACCACAGGCTGGAGCACCGCCCGTTCGGCAGCCCAGGCCTGGGCGACCGTCAGCTCCTTCTGCTCGGGATGCTGGTGCAGCTCGGCCCAACGGCGACACTCCGCCTCCAGCCAACCGTTGAGCTCCTCGATGCTGGCAAAGCGCAGGCGTGGCTGGAAGAAGCGGCCACGCGCGGTCTGCACCTGGTTCTCGACCTGACCCTTCTCCCAACCGGCTGCCGGCGAACATGCCGTCGGTTCGACCATGTAGTGGTTGGCCATCACCAGGAAGCGCCGGTTGAAGACCCGCTCCTTGCCGGTGAACACGCTCGTCACCGCCGTCTTCATGTTGTCGTAGATGCCGCGCGTCGGCACGCCTCCGAAGAAGGCGAACGCCCGCGCATGGGCGTCGAACAACATCTCCTGCGTCTCGCGTGGATAGGCTCGCACGTACATCGCCCGTGATGCGCACAGCCGCACATGCGCGACCTTCACGCGCATCGGCTTGCCCGCGATCTCCACGTCCTCGTGGCTCCAGTCGAACTGATAGGCCTCGCCCGGCCGGAACAGCAGCGGGATGAACGCCGGCGCATCCATCACGTCGCGACGCCGCGCCTGCCGCCAACGGGCCGCATAGCGGCGGACCGCATCGTACGAGCCGTTGAACCCTTCGCGCAGCAGCAGGTCGTGGATGCGCGTGAGGCGCAGCTTCTCGCGCCGCGGCCGTGCCTCGTCTTCCTCCAGCAACGCGTCCAGTCGCGCCTGAAACGGCCCCAGCTTCGGCAGTGGCTGCACCTCGCGACGATACGCCATGTCCGCCTCCGGCGCCCGGATCGCCTTGCGCACCACCTTGCGCGACAGGTGCAGGTCCCGCGCTATCGCCTTGATGGCCTTCCCCAACGCGTGCTCGCGCCGGATCCTCAACACCGTCTCCAATACCAGCATCCCGATCTCGCCGCCTGACACACCGCCAAGCGAGCAGCCTAGACCACCGGGATGAGGGGTCCTTTTTCGACGCCGATCACCCCGCTACCGGGGTCCCTTTTCCACGCCGATCCACAGGCGACGGTCAAACGTTTTCACTACGAGAGCCACGACCAGCTAAGGACGCACCTCGACGACTTCATGGCCGCCTACAATTTCGCTCGCCGGCTCAAGACCCTCAGCGGCCTCACCCCTTACGAATACATCGCCAAGATCTGGACGTCTGAGCCAGACCGGTTCATCGTCGACCCGATCCACCAGATGCCGGGACTAAACACCTAGACGCTTAGCAGTCGGGCCAGAGGATGCGGCCTTAAGCAGCGAGGCCCAGTCGTCTGGAGGATCGCCCTTGTCGAGCATGCCCTTAAATACGGCATAGGCATCAGTTTTTGCGCCATAGGTCCGCAGGGTAGTTTCATCGTTCACCCAGGCGAAAATGATTACCTTGGAGCGGCTGTCGTAGCGGAAGAACAGGCGGAAGCGTCCATTGCCGAACTTCGCCCGAAACCAGTGCTTCCGGGCGGCACCCAACGTGCTGCCCTGCCGATATTCGGGCCGTGTCGGATCGCTGGGGATCGTCTCGAAGATAAGCGTCCGCACGGCGGACAGTACCTTGGCATTGGCCGTCCCGGTCCAGCCTTCCGGATCCTTGGCCCGTGCCGTTTCGACAGCCGTAGTCAGCTTCTCGAGCTGATCGAGCAGCAGGGGGTGCGCGTAGATGGTCCAATCATTGACGACGACCATGGATCAGAGCGCAACCGGCCCGTCGATCTCCTCGTCAGGATTCATGGCGGCATGCTCGGTCAGTGACGTCATGCGTTCGGCCAGGCCGACCGGAAAGGCCACGACGTTCTGAGGGTGGCGCAGCATGTCCTGTTCCAGGAAACCCAGAAAGGCCCCGATCACCGGATCGGCTTCGTCCGCCTCCACGCGACGAACGCTGACGCCCTGCTCGTCGACCACGAAGGCGATCTCACCACCATAGCTGACCCCAAGTGCCTGGCGTACAGCCTTCGGCACGGTGGTCTGGCCCTTCGCCGTGATCCTGCTGCGCTCTTGAACAATGGTAGCCATCACAACCTCCAAGAAGCGAGGTAAGGAATATTCATTACATTGTCAACAAGCGATGTGCTTATACAGGAATGGCATCCTGTGCTGACAAGGCCCGATACAGGGTCGCATGGTGGCACTTGAGCAGCTTGGCCGCTTCGCGAACGGAGGTGCCCTCCCCCACCAGGCGCTCACCGAGCGCGATCTGGTCGGCAGTGAGCTTGGGCGGCCGACCGAAGCGAACCCCCCTTGCCTTCGCTGCTACCCGACCGGTGCTGGTGCGCTGGTGGATCAGCTCGCGCTCGAACTCGGCGATGCCGGCGAATACCGTCAGCACCATGCGGCCTGCGGGTGAAGTCGTGTCCGCCCATGGCTCGGCCAGCGATCGAAGCCCGGCGCCGGCCTCTTTCAGCTTCTCGGCGATGTCGAGCAGGTCACGCGTCGACCGCGCGAGCCGATCAAGGCGCGTCACCACGACCGTATCGCCGTCGCGGAGCTGCTCGATCATCCTGGCTAGCTCGGGCCGATTGCGCTTCGCGCCCGACACCTTCTCCTCGAAGGTACGCTGGCAGCTCGCCTCCTTCAGCGCGGCACGCTGCAGTCGCAAATCCTGGTCGTCGGTAGAGACACGCGCGTAGCCAATGAGCATGTCGCGAATGTGCATCGAAACGCCGGGGTTAAGCAACAGACTTTTGCGACAGCCGATCGTGAGGGAAATGGAGCTTCGGAGCGGTTGTCGCGAAAGTTAGGAGTGGGGCGACACTCAACCTGAACGGGCGGCAGCTAAGCTGTTGTCGCGTTCCAAAACGGCCGTTCCAGTATCCACCCGCGATCCGGCGCTTTCGGCCACAGCCCGCATGCTGAACGAAGGGCGACTATCGCCTCCGCGGCGCTCCAAATCGGACATGCGGCAATCCACCCGTTCTCCCCTTCAGGCCCCGTGCCCGTTTTGAAGTATGAACCGCCTCTAGTGAGAAACATCGCAAGCGCCCAGCGACTCCCTCGCGCTCCCGCCTCTTAAGTCAGCAGGCCCTCAATCGCCTTCAGCAACTCAGCCGACGACGCTCCGGTCTTGGGCTGCACCTTGATTGTGAGCCCCCCTCCCCTCGCTTTGCTGTAGCGCAGGATTACCTTGCCGCCGGCCCCCATGATCTCCTTCTCGGCACCGCTCTTCGCCGTGGGCGCTTCGGTTGCCTTCACGAGCCGCTTCGCGACTTCGGGGCCGCTTAGGGTCAGGACTCGTTGATCACAGCCAGAAGATGACGGTGGCAGCGAGGGCGATGGCGGAGAAGAAGGCCGTAGGGCAGCGATCGTAGCGGGTGGCGACGCGGCGCCAGTCTTTGAGGCGGCCGAACATGATCTCGATGCGGCTGCGGCGCCGATAACGGCGCTTATCGTACCGGACGGGCTCGTTGCGCGACCTGCGGCCTGGGATGCAAGGCTGGATGCCCTTGGCCTGAAGAGCGTCCCTGAACCAATCGGCGTCGTAGCCGCGGTCGCCGAGCAGCCACTGCGCTTTTGGCAGGTCGTCCAGCAGCGCGGCCGCACCGGTGTAGTCGCTGACCTGACCGGCGGTCATGAAGAAGCTCAAGGGGCGACCGTTCGCGTCGGCGACGGCATGGAGCTTGGTGTTCATGCCGCCTTTCGTGCGTCCGATCAGGCGGCCGAGATCCCCCTTTTTACCCGCAGGCTCGATGCCGTGCGGTGCGCCTTCAGGTAGGTCGCGTCGATCATCACCGTTTTGGGTTCGGCGCCCACCGCAGCCAGACCTTCCATGATGCGCGTGAACACGCCTGCCTCACCCCAGCGCTTCCAGCGGTTGTACAGCGTCTTGTGCGGGCCGTACGCGCCAGGAGCATCGCGCCAGCGCAGCCCGTTGCGGTTGACGAACACGATGCCGCTCAGCACCCGCCGGTCATCCACTCGAGGCTTGCCGTGGCTCTTCGGAAAGAACGGCCGCAGCCGCTCCATCTGCTCATCCGTTAGCCAAAACAGGTCGCTCATCCCGGTCTCCTCGCGGAGCCTGAATCAGATCGCGACGCTCATATCAATGGGTCCTGACCCTAGCGGTGCCTGCCCGGCAATCCTTCCTGCTCGCGATCCTCGATCTCGACGACTTCAAGGGCCTCAACAACCGCCACGGCCATGTTGCGGGCGACGAGGTGCTGCGCACCTTCGCACAGGGCGCGCGGGGGATCATCCGGCGCGAGGATGATTTCGGCCGGATCGGCGGCGACGAGTTCGCTTTTCTGCTTCCCGTCCATTCGGCCGAGGAAGGGGTGTATTTCGCCCGCTCGCTTCACAAGCGCCTGTCATCGGTTCTGGTCGGCACGCCTCATCCGGTGACGTGCAGCATGGGCGCGCTGCTCATCCCGCCCGATACCCCGCGCGACGAGCCCTCCTTGATGCACGCGGTCGATCAGCTCATGTACGCGGTCAAGCGCGCCGGAAAGAACGCCGTGGAGATCGGCCGCGCAACGACCGATCGAGCTTTGGACACCCCTCTTCCGTCGAGGCCCCGGGTTCCCATCGAGGCATGTCTATGACGAACGACGACACGGCTCTATCGCTTATGAAGATGGCACTGGCCCTATTGGATCGGAGCGGCCGAGGCGCGACGGCCACCGCCGTCCATTTGCAAGCCGCGATCGACGCCGCGACCGGAGCCGGCCCGATGCAACCCGGCGAGCTGCTGGACGACGAGGGGGCGTTTCCTTTTGAGCCTCTTGCATCGCGTCAGTGAAGCAGCCCTGTTAGGCAGGGTTGAGCGCGCCAGAATGCGCCCCGATCAGCAGCTCGCGCGAAGCGGGCTTGTGGCAGGTCGGGCGTGAGGCGTGGGCAGCCGGGATCATGCTGGCCGCGCCCGTGGCGAAGATGAAGGGCACGCCGCGACGGTCCAGTTCGTCCGCGATCGGGAACGAGGTTTCGGAGCCAAGTTGCACATCGAGGCTGGCGACATGAGGCGACGAGTCCAGCGCCGTCAGGGCGTCCCGCACACAATCGACAGGGCCGACAACTTCCGCGCCTGCTTCGGTTATTATCTCGACCAGCGTGGCCGCGACCCAATAATCATCTTCGACAACCAGCACGCGAAGGCCGCTGATCCCACCTTGTGTAGTCATGTCGCACCAAGCACTTACGCAGCCGTCCCACCGACCAGCGCAATAACGCGGCGTCTGGCTCTGTGCTCCACGCGGACGTGCAAAATGTTCGTCTTGGGGGATCGGTTGATCTAAGGCCTGTGGACATTCACCGCATAGCGATTTTGATGGCGGCGAGATTGATCATGGCGCGATAGCTTTGATCGGTCTTTTCGTAGCGGGTGGCGACGCGGCGGAAAGCTTTGAGTTTGCAGAAGAAGTGCTCGACGAGGTGGCGCCAGCGATAAGTATGGAAGTCGCAGTCGATCCGTTGCGTTCGGTTGGACTTGGGAGGGATCACGGCGATGGCGCCCCTGTCGTCCAGTTCCGCCCGCAGCCAGTCGGCATCGAAGGCCTTGTCTCCCAGGAACATGTCGAACTCGACGCCCTGGATCAGCGGCTTGACCCCGACAAGATCGTGGGCCTGGCCGGGCAGCAGCACGAAACGGACAAGGTTTCCCAGCGCATCGACCAACGCGACGATCTTGGTCGTCAAGCCTCCCCGCGAGCGCCCGATGGCCTGACCCTGAGTCCCCCCCTTGCGCCGGTGCCCTGCTGGTGGACCCGGACGATCGTGCCGTCGATCATGGCATATTCAAAGTCGGGCTCGCCGGATAATCGTTCGAACAGAACATCGAAGACCCCCTTCACCGCCCAGCGGCGGAAACGCCGGAAGTTCGAGTTCCAGTTGCCAAAGCGCGCCGGCAAATCCCGCCATGCCGCCCCCGTGCCCGCGATCCACAGCACCGCTTCCACGAATAGCCGGTTGTTCACTCCGGAACGCCCGCGGTCACCCACTTTACCCGGTACCAGAGGTTCAATCTTCTCCCACTGCTCGTCGCTCAAGGCATGTCGATCCAAGACGGCTCTCCTTCGCCACCCTTGAATCCGATCTCACCCGAAAAGGGAATCCCATAAATGTCAACAGGCCTTAGATGGCCGGTTAGGGGGCGCGTAGAATTATGGTCGATACTGAAACCCGGATGCGTGAGCTTGAGCATCGGTTCAGGAACATTCTCACTATCGTTCGCTCCCTCGTCAGTCAAAGCTTGCAGAGGGCCGAGTCGATCGAGGACGCCCGATCGACCATTGACGAGCGATTGGCGGCGCTGGGCGGTGCGATCGAGCAGCTTCTAACCCATGATTGGGAAGCCGCACCGCTGCCGGCGCTGGCCGAGAACGCGCTTGCGCACTTCACCCTTGGCGCTGGCCGCATGCGCCTCGCTGGCCCCACGGTCACAATCGGCCCCAAGGCGGCGATGACGTTGACCCTTGCCTTTCACGAGCTGGCGACGAACGCGATCAAATATGGTGCGCTGTCCAATGAAACGGGCACGATCGAGTTGACATGGAAGGTACTGGATTCGGGCGCCGAGGCCGAACTTTGGATGCAATGGGCCGAACGGGGCGGCCCGCGAGTCGTCAAGCCCGAGCGCCAGGGTTTTGGGTCGCGGCTGATATGCACGGCGGCGAGCCGCAGCTTGCGCGGCCGTGCCGAGCTGGACTTTCCGACGCCGGGCATCGTTTGGACCTTGCTCGCCCCTCTGGCTGCGGTCGAGGCCTGACGTGAATCTGGCATAGCGCCAGAGTGTTCGCCAGCCCAGACAGGGCGCGGGTGCGTTGGGAACAATAATGCGAACTCACCTTTAGAATGGCGAGCGTATAGCCAAGAAAGGTGAAACATGAAGATCAATATCTTGCTTGTGGCTTCGGTTCTTAGCCTCTCACCGGGATTGGCCTACGCTCAAACGACTGAAGATCCGATCCTTACGCAGTATGCCACCGACTTCGGACTGTCCGCAGATGAAGCCAAGGTTCAAATGGATGCGATGAATGAGGCGATCGAGCTTCAAGCGAAGCTGGCAGAAGCGGAAAGCGTGCGCTTTGGGGGAATTTATATTGAGCATTCCCCTAAGTTCCGCGTCGTTGTTCGACTGGTTGGGGGTGCCGAGCAACTACTGTCGCGTTATACAAGCAATCCGTTAATTGTGGCGGAGAAGGCTGCGCAGCCCCTGGTTGCATTGCGCAATAAACAAGAAGCAGCAATCAAAGCCCTAGCTGCGAGCGAGCCAAATTTTGGCACCGAGGTTGATGTGCGCAAAGGTCGCTTGGCGATCTACGCTCCCAGCCCAGATCGTGTTCGTGGAAAACTCAAGGGCGCAGGCCTTGCGGATGATGACACGGAGTTTGTCGCCGCCGACAAACGTGACCAGCTTGTGGCGAGCGTCCGGGGTGGTGAGCAACTCACCACACAAACAGATAGCGCTGGCTTCTACGAGAACGGCACGCTGGGTTTTGCCGTGATCAAGGGCACTACACGCGGCATTCTAACAGCCGCACACGTTGGCGAGTGCATTGGTGCTGGAAGTTCCTGCGTCAAAAATAGTCCGTTCACAAGTCAGGGTGTGTCGTTCACTTGGCAGGGGCAGATGAACTCTGGCAGTGACGATTATGAATGGCGGACGGTCTCGGCAGGAAATACGATCACGAACACGATAAAGTACTCAACATCAAGCCTGACGGTGACGGGAACGGCGGATCCCACCTCAAACGGATTAGTGGCCTCGGGCTTTCGGTAGCGACAAATTGATGCGCGGGATATTCTCCATTGTACCTTTGGTGCTTGCGCTGGGCGGTTGTATTACCCCATCGCCCATCCAAGAGGCGTCGTCTAATGGGGTTGCTGGCTCATGGGAGGTTGATTCCTCTCGAAACGGAGGCGTACCTGCCTTAACTCTCAGATTCTTAGATGACGGCACAATTACTGGTACTGTAGCGTGCAATTCAATCAGCGCGCGGTATCAGCTAGTGTCTGACACGCTTACGATCTCCGAGGCTGACATAACTGCTCTTGAATGCGGAGGCCGCCCAGAAGCTGCTCGCGCCGGCGAGATAGCTCAGAGTTTGCTCGCGTCCTCTCCCTACCGCGTCATCCAGCGCGAGAAAGGAAGGATTTCGCTTATGGGTGCTGCCGTAAGCTGGCGCCTAAAACGTACTGACGCAGGGATGTAAGTCAGTCCGGCATTTGGAGCAGCTTTGGAACGATGCAAAAATCAAAAGTTTCGCATCAAACCAAAAGCCGCGCTTTTCCGTGCCCTTCCCTGATGCAAAAATCTGATGCAGAATCGCGCCATGATTTACGGCTATGCGCGCGTCTCCACCAACGGCCAAGATTTGGCCCAGCAGCTCGCCCAGCTTGAGGCGGCGGGCTGCGCGAAGATCTACCGCGAGAAGATCAGCGGCGCGTCGGCCGAGCGGCCCCAGCTCAAGCGCGCGATCGGCGCGCTCGATCCCGGCGACGTGCTGATGGTGACGGCGACCGATCGCCTCGCCCGCAACACGCGCGACCTCTTGAACATCCTCCATGCGGTAAAGGAGGCCGGGGCCGGCTTCCGCTCGATCGCCGAACCGATGGTGGACACGACCTCGCAGCTCGCCGAAGTTGTGATTGCCGTTCTAGGCGTCGCGGCCAGCTACGAGCGCCAGCGGATCGCCGAGCGCACCAGCGCTGGCCGCGCCCAGGCCAAGGCGCGCGGGGTCAAGTTCGGCCGCAAGAGCGCCCTCACCCCGCACCAGCAGGCCGAGGCGCGGCGCAAGCTCGACGCAGGCGACACCCAGCGATCGGTCGCGGCGCTGTTCAACGTCAGCCAAGCGACGATTTCGCGGCTACAGGGGTGATGAGCGACGCCCCCCGCCCTCTCTGGCGTTGATTTAGGCGGCGATCGCCGGCGCACATTCCCAGCGCCTGCCATGCCAGCGGAATCCTACCCGCTGCGCGTTGCTGATCGCTGGCGGCTCGCCCTTGCGCCAGAAGGCGCGCATCTTTGCCTGATCGTCAAGATGAGCGTCGGCCACGATCGCGCGCGCGGCCTGGATGAACTGCCCATGCCCGAACACATAGACCAGCGAGGCGGGCGGCATGGCGGCGAGCCGCGCCAGCGCGGCCTCGCAGCGCCGGAGCAGGGTGGCGAAGCTCTCCGCCCCTTCCCCGTCGCAATAATCAGGATCGGCCGCGCTCCAATAGCGTTCGAGGTGCGGCATCCGCTCCGCGCTGCGCGTGCCGTTCCAGCGCGCCGGTTGCAGATAGGTGAACTCCTCTATCGGCCACACTTCCACCGGCACGCCGGGAAAGCGCGCGATCGTTGGCGCAGCCGTCTGCTGCGTGCGGGTATAGGGCGACGTGACGATGAGCGCGGGCGCTTCTATCCAGCTCGCCGCGACTTCGCGTGCCTGTTCCTGGCCCAGCTCCGTCAGCTCGATCGCGCCGAGATCGTGGCAGGGCACGCCGGCGTTGCCGGTAGATTCGCCGTGGCGAATGAAGATTACGCGCATGGCTATTCAAACAGTTCCGCATGAGTGCCGGCGCGCACGAAGTTCACCAGATTCCCCTCAATCGTATAGATCAGCAGGAAATCGCCGCCGATATGGCACTCGCGATGATCGCTCCAATCGCCTTTCAGCGGATGATCCAGCCATTCCGGGCCTAACGGCGCGTCGTTGGCGATGAGCATCATCATCGCCTCCTTGAGCTGTTTCATGTTGTAGCGCCCGCTGCGCGACAGCCGCTCCCAATCCTTGACGAACCTTTTTTCGTAGGACGCCTCTCTTGGGAACGCCGCCCGCTTACTGCTGGCGGGCTTCTTGGTCGAGGGCATCGAACATTTCCTGGGCATCGGTGAAACGGGCGCGGCGAGCCTTCATCGTCGCGCGGGACGCCTCGATCGCGGCGCGCGTCTCGGCGTTCGGCACCTTCAGCTCGAACGGCAACGCATGATCCTTGGCGACCCGCGTGAGGGTCATGCGGACCACATCCGAGACGGTCAGCCCCAGCTCGGCCAGCACGGCGGCGGCTTCATCCTTCAATGTTTCGTCGATGCGCGCGCGCACGAAAGCGGTAGCGGCCATTGGAACCTCCTTAGTCAAGCCGATAATGTAGCTCAGTTGAGCAACAATTTCAATCCAGGCTAGGGGGCGGCGCCTGCCGCTGGCGCGGCACCGTGGCCCTACTCGCTTCGTTCCCCAAGCCCGCAAGCGGTCTTGGCCCAAGGTGACGACCCACATGGCGGGGGCGAGATCGCAAGCGGGTCTCGCTTCATGGTGCCGGCGTGCGCCGGCGTCGATCCTGTTTGAAGGGGGAAAGGCGGTCCCGGCCGCCTCTCCCCCGCAACGGGATTAGACGGGGCCGTGCCTCGCTGCGCTGCGGCCGCACCACCCCCATCGAATCCCGCTGCCCCCCTCTCTCGCCGGCGTTCTTGGGCGTCCGTGTTCCGGCCGATGGCATGGCCATCGCCGAACAGGCGATTTGAAGGGAGTAAGGACGATGACCCACGAAACCCGCGAAAGCTGGCTCAATGCGGTGGCGGCGGGCATGGCCCCGCTGTTCGAGGTGCTGGACGCCCCCCTGCCCGACCGCGTGCGCGTGGCGATCGGCTTCACCAGCAGAGGCGCGAAGGCCAAGGCGATTGGCGAGTGCTGGGATAATCGGTTGAGCGCGGACGGGCATTTTGAAATCTTCATCCGCCCGGACCTGGCGCACGCGCCCGACGCGATGCCGGCGCAGATCGCAGCCATCCTCGCGCATGAGCTGGTCCATGCCGCTGTCGGCATCCCGGCAGGGCATGGGAAGACGTTTAACGGGTCGCCCTTGGGCTGGGGCTGGTCGGGCCGATGCGCGCCACCACCCCCGGCGAGGCGTTCCTTGCGGCCATCGCGCCGATCCTGGAGTGCGTTGGCCCCCTCCCCCATGCCCGTCTCGACACGGACGGGGAGTCGACCGCGCCCAAGAAGCAGAAAACCCGGATGCTCAAATGCGAGTGCGCGACGTGCGGCTATACCGTGAGGACCGCGCGCAAATGGCTTGAGCAGGCCGGAGCGCCGCTTTGCCCGATCGAGGATCACGGCCAGATGGAGCATGAGCCGCTGGACGATGACGACGCCGAACCGGAGGAATGATGCGGCGCGCTTTCGTCATTTCAGATTCAGCGCCTCCCTATCGTCATTTCGGGAACGACAGGGCTTCCCCTCCCGGTCTATTGTGTATACAAGTATAGGATTATACGTGTAGGAGTGTAGCATGAAGGTTCTCGCCATTCTCTCACAGAAAGGCGGCGTTGGGAAAACGACGCTCGCGACCTGTCTGGCAGTCGCGGCCGAGCAGGCGGGCAAGGTCGCCGCGATCATCGACCTGGACCCGCAGGCGACGGCCTCGTTCTGGAAGGACGTGCGCCAGCTCGACACGCCCGCCGTGGCGTCGATTCAGCCGGTGCGCCTGCCCGCTATGCTCAAAGCCTGCGAGGACGCCGGCACCGATCTTGTCGTGATCGACGGGGCGGCGGTCGCGCGCGACGTGGCCTATGAGGCAGCGCGTCACGCTGATTTCATCCTGATCCCGACTAAGACGGCCGTGTTCGACACGATGAGCATGACGCACACCCTCGACGTGGTGCGCCAGCTCGACCGCGCCTTTGCCGTGGTCCTTACCTTCGTGCCCCCGCAAGGTCAGGAAACTGGCGATGCGATTCAGGCCGTGGCGGAGCTAGGCGCGACGGTTTGCCCGGTGACGATCGGCAACCGCAAAGCCTTTTTCCGCGCCCAAGCCGCAGGCCGGGCCGTGCAGGAGTTCGAGCCGCATGGGCCAGCGGCCGACGAAATCCGCCGACTATACGAGTATACAAATATACGCCTATACAATCAGGCGGAGGTGGCGTGATGGCGAAGGGCGGAAACAGTCTGCAAGCGGTGCTGAACCGCGCCAAGGCGGACGGAGACGCGGCCCCGGCCCCAGCGTCGGCGATCGAGCCGGTAGACGTGACCCGCAAGGCCCCGCCGAGCGGCCGACAGGGGACCAAGCTGATTGGCGGGCATTTCCCTCCCGAGGTCAGCACGCAGCTTCGCATTATCGCGGCCGAGGAAGGGACGACCGTTCAAAGCCTGCTGGGCGAGGCGCTGGACGACCTGTTTGTGAAGAAGGGAAGGGGGCGCATCGCCGGCTAGTATAGATGTATACAATTATACACCTATACATCTATACACCTATACTAGCGCAAGGGGGCAGTCTTGTGCTTGTTGCGACAGAAGCCGATGAAGGCGGCGCGGGGGCTTTTCAGTTCCGGCCGCCCGCTGTCGATCCACCATGACACCCATTGGTCATAGAGCGCGTAAACGTCATAGCCAGGCGCAACGCTCTTGGCGTCGTGGAAGCCTTCGGGGTCGATATAGGGCCGCTCGGGTTCCGCCTCGATCGCCTCGACCGTATCCAGAGCCTCGCGATTGCGGAACGTGACCGTATCGCCGTTCATTTCCACGGCATAGTCGGGCAGATGATCGTGCGCGACGAGATCGCGCAGCATCGAGCGGAACACGCGCAAATGGCTACTCGCGCCGGTCTTTTTCTGTAGCGTTTCGACCGAGATCGACCATTTTTCCTGCGCGCCGCAATGCTTGCGCGCCAGCTCGTAGATACGCCGTTCGAGCGGCTTGCGGAGGCGGAAATAGTCGCGATGGAGCGTCAGGACGCTGCGCCCCTCAACCATCTTGAACAGCCAGTCGGATAGCGTGACCTTGATTTCCGACATTTGGCCGGAGCGGGTTTGCCGCACGATCCGCCATTCATTGATGAGGCCGAAACCTTCGGTGATTTCCTCGCCATCGGCCTTGATATTCGTGGTGATCCGCGTCCCCGACAGCCGCTCGAACGCGCTCCGCAGCCGGTCATAGCCGTCGCCATCGGTTTGCCGGTTGGTCCACACCAGTAGATCGCGAGCAGTGAGGTGCAAGGTGCGGCTCGGTCGCTCCCCCTGGTTCATCTTCCCGATGAGCTGGGAGATGCAGTAGATCAGAATATCCTTGTCGTGGATCGTCGCCAGCCCTTTGACGCTGGGGACGATTTCGAGCTTGTTGCCGTTATGCTCATAGCGGAACACGCGCCGATCGGGCTTGGTCGCGAGCGAGAAAATCGGATGCTCCATCGAGGCCATGTCATCCTTGGGGATGGCGTCGAGAACATCGCAAATGAACAGATCGGGATCGGGGTAGCGAACAGGCAG
>NZ_CP158136.1:0-120057 GCF_036038995.2 Sphingobium sp. SJ10-10 | reverse complement strand
AAGCGCCCCTTTTGAAACTGGGAGCACAATAACCTCACTTGCGCTTTTTCGTCAAATGCAAGCTCGATTTCGAAAGTGTATCATCTGTGCCGAGGCTTATAACTGGCTGAAGGCCCTATTCCGACCGACCTGACGGACCTATCCTGACTCGGTGGGGGTGAATGCCAAATTGCACCGGTGCAATTTCCGTTATGGCCGCCCTCGACGGGCTACGAAACTCTCACAAAATCCGGTCCATGAACTGATCAGCTTCGCCCCCTTGAGCTTTGCCAAGCGATCTCCCATTTGCTGACGATAGGCGTCGGCGATGAGGTCGATGTCCCATCCTCCGCCGTGCGATCTCGCGATTGCGGCGAGCGCCTCTGCGTTGAAACGGATCGTTCCTTGCGGGAACATGATCTCGGTGCCCTTTTCGGACGAGGTCAATGAACTGACCGCTGCCTTGACCATCGATCCTACCGCCAGCGTGTCCGCGATCGTCTCGACTGTTTCTTCGCGCCGCGCCTTGCGTCCTGTTGAATGACGCTCAATCTCGTCCACGGTGGCTATCTGCGCCGGGGCGTCCTTCGGCTCGAATCGAAACTCGATCTCGGTCACTGTCCGGCCCTGCCGTATCTCTTTCCATTCGACCCGGAAGTGCGCGAGCTGGTCGATCTCAGCCTTTGCCTTTTCAAGAACCTTGCGACGGAGCTGCGCGAAATCCTTATAAACATCGGGCGATATGCCCAACGCTGCGCGCAGCGCCGCCATATCACCCTTCCAGGTGGACTGGCGACGATGGAGCCGCAGCGATCCGATTTCATAAAGCTTGAGGGCATAACTCGATCGAAAGCCGAGCACCGCCTGTCGATTGAGAACGGCATAGCTCTCAGATTCCTGAATGAGCTTACGCGCATCAGGCGTAAACTCCCATTCAATCCACCCCGCATCCGCACCGTCAGTATCTTCAGCCTCTTCGCGGGATGACGAGATCAGGGAAAAGCGCAGCGTAGCTTTCTTGCCGCGCCAGGATCGGTCGTCGATCGCGAAGAGGGTGCGGTGAAGTTCCTCCAGCATGTCGGAGATACGTTCGTTACCCTTGTGCCCGCGGCGAATATCGGCCTTGCGCATACGATGCGGCCGGTCCTGCCAAGCATCGCCGCCTGCGGTCAGGATCATCAACGCGAGCAACCGGGACGCCGTCAGGCTGAGCGATTGGCCTTTCACGAACTTGATTTCGACGATGCTGCCGGGTTTGGCGAATTCCTCGCCACCCTTCGCCTGCAAGGCCGCTGCAACACGCATGGCACGGCCAGGCGCCGAATCGGCTTGCGCCTCTTGCGCTGTATCGCCGCTTAGATTTTCCGCATGTTCCATGTCATATAGGCCGAGCGCATATTGGGCAGATTCGCCTAATTGCTGCCTGACCTGTCCTCGCTCGTCAAGTCAGGGCAGGCTGAAGCGGTTTTTCCGCCCCCATCCGGTCAGGTTGGAATCGTATGACGCCTTTGCAAAATTCCTGAGATTCTGCCGAGTCGCGATGCAATTTGGGTTCTGTCCGTTTTCGGCTCGCTCACGCGCGAAAATCGCGCCAGAATGCCACCGTTCCAAAGCGCGGGATCGCCAGATGCCATCGCCCCCAATCGGTCAGGATAGCCCCAATAGGTCAGCTATCTCCCCCCGACCAGTCAGGATGGTGCCCCCGCCGGGTCAGGCAAAATCCCCCGCGCGGTCAGGATAAACGCGACAGATCATTGAAATTGCGGACCTTTTTAGCAGCGAATCTGAATCACTTAGAATCATGAATCCTTCCGCTGCAAGCAGCGGCGTTGTTTTAGAATGATTCTAAGAGACCAAGCAGGCGATTCGTTTAGCCTTTACGGTCGGACGACATACCCGCCCCCCTAGCTGGGGGGATATCTGCAGACCGGTGTTCCACGATAACATCACGGTCTCGATCCTTGGCAGCTCCGCCCTGCGACGAGATCCTCAGCGAACCGATCGTAGCTGCATCACCGCTCGTCGCCGCTGAGCAGACGCAGTGAGGAGGTCGCATGATCAATTTTGCCAAATTCGAGATCATCGGACGGATCGGTGAGATCGATGCCAAGCCCAAGGTCACCAACATCTCGGTATGCGCGAACTACCGCCGCCGCGGAGAAGGCGATCAGTGGATCGAGGATAGCTACTGGAACCGAGTCGTCATTTTCAGCGATGGTCAGCGTAAATATATCGATGAGAAGGCTCAGGTTGGCGATCTCGTGCGGATTGCCGGACGGCTCCGTGACACCTCCTATGAGCGCGACGGGACCACCCACTACACGACCGACCGGATCGTCGAAGAGTTCGGTGTGCTCGCGGCAAAGGCGGCATAAATCTCAGGAGGCAGCGTCGATCGGCAAGAGGAGAGGGGGCATGCGCGGAGCGACCTTGGATTTCGACAGGAGTTTCGCCCATGCCCGCCACCATCGATGCAGCAGTCCGCGCCAGACAAATCGTCGAGAGCTTGGGTGGACGCTGGTCAGGATCGCGCGGAGAGTGCCGCTGCCCCGCCCATAACGATCACTCGCCTAGCCTTTCGGTCCGCCTAGGCACCAAGGCGATCCTGTTCAAATGCTTTGCGGGATGCACATCGACCGATATCCTCAAGGCTCTGGATCGTCAGGGCTTGCACGACAGGCTGCCGGTCTATGTCGAACCACGCGCGCCGGCGCGCGATCTGAGCGGCTTGGCCAGGTCATTGTGGCAGCACAGCATCCCCATCGCCGGAACACCGGCTGAAGCCTATCTTCATGCTCGGGGCCTTTACGCGCCAACGTCCGATCTTCGCTTCAACCCACAGACGATCATAGGGAAGGGCAAGGATCGGCGCAGCCTTCCCGCAATGATCGCCGCAGTGAGAAATGAGCTGGGCCTGGTCGCGGTCCATCGGACCTTTCTCGATCCCACAAACATTTTGCGGCGCCCCTTCCGCAAACCCAAGCTAGCTCTGGGTCTGCTCGGCTCGGGCAGCGTACGCTTTGGTGAGCCGGATGACGTTCTGGGCATTGCCGAGGGGATCGAAGATGCCTTGTCCGCCATCGACTGGTTCCAATTGCCGGTTTGGGCTGTGCTTGGTGCCGAGCGCTACGCCCATGTCGGCATACCGTCGCAGGTGAAGCGCGTCATCGTGTTCGGCCAGCGAAACAAGGCGGCGAAAATCTGCCTGAAGAGGGCAGGGGATCACCTCAGGGCCAACGGGCGAAGGGTCGAGGAATGGCTCCCATCCGAACATGATGATTGGAACGATGCTCTGCGCGATCGGCTTGCCCGCAACGCCGTTCCTCGCCCCATGATCCAGCTCCACTCCCACTGAAGAGAGGAGAGGAAGCCTCCGGCTTGTTGCTCCGGTGATGGGCACCGGGCGATGCAATGGAGGCTTACAATGCGCACTTCAGCCGCTGCTCTCGAACTCGATTTCACCGAACCATCCATTAACGCGGCGAAGGCGGTCCACGCCGTGTTGCGCAAGGGCAACGGCATCGACCGGCCTGGCCTGCTCCGGACGATGGAAACCGCCTATGGTTCAACCGCGGCCGATGGGCATTGGTCACTCCGCGACGCCTATGATGTGCTTGAGCTGGCCCAGGTTCTGCACCTCGCCACGCTCGACCTGTCGCAAGAGCCGGCCGAGTGCCTTGCGGCCCTGACCGCGCTCACCGCATCCCTGCCGACGCATAGTGTGCGCAGCGAAGAACAGATCGCGCTCCAGCAATTTTCGACACCGGCCGCGATTGGCTATCTTGCCGCGCTCGCCGCTCGCATCACCGCCGCGGATACCGTCCTCGAGCCCTCCGCCGGCACCGGGCTCCTCGCCGTATTCGCCGCCCGCGTTGGCGCCAAGCTTGTCCTCAACGAGATCGATCCCGCGCGTGCCGTTATGCTCGAGGCAGCATTTCCCACCGCACCGGTCAGTCGCCACGATGGCGAACTCATCCACGATCTGCTGCCGCTGTCGATCCGCCCGACCGCCGTGCTCATCAACCCGCCCTTTTCCCGCAGCATGGGCAGGCATGCCGACCCGCTTGCCGCGTTCCGTCATCTGCGCGCCGCTTTGAAGCGACTTGGTGCCGGGGGGCGCTGTACCGCGATCCTTCCCGATCGCGTGGACACATCAAGCCGCGCCTGGGCGAAGGCGACCGACGGTTTCGCGGTCACGCTCCACGTCGAGCTCCCCGCGAATGCCTATGCCAAACATGGCACCAGCCAGATCGTGAAACTGATCGTTCTGGAAAAGGGCTCCCAGGACGACGTCGCCCTCATCCGGTGCAGCTCGCTCGCCGAGGTGCTCGCGACGATCAGCACATCGGCCACCAGCCTTACGGCAACCCCGCGATGCTCGCCAGTGCGCCTTGCACCAACCCGTGCGCACGGATCCCTGCTCGGCGGTCTTTCGAGCAGGCCCCGGCTTTCGGCCCCGATCGCCAAGGCCGCCCCGTCTCTCGGCGCGCTTGATATCGGCTACGATGTCTTTGCCGAACCCGTACCGACCGGCGAGGCGGTCGGTGTCTATTTGCCGTACCGGCCGAGCCGCATCGCCATTCCCTGTGCATCCGCGCATCCGACCGCTCTGGTGGAATCGATCGCCATGGGCTCGATTACGGCACCGCGGCCCTCTTACATTCCCAAGCTGCCCACCCGCGTTGTCGCAGACCGGGTGCTGTCCGACGCTCAGCTCGAAACGCTGATCTATGCTGGTGACGCCTTCGAGCGAGACATTTCTGGCCTGTTCAAGGCGGCCGAGGAAGGATTGTCGCTCGCGCCCGACCAGGACGGCCGACCTTATCGGACCGGGTTTTTCCTTGGCGACGGCACGGGTGCCGGCAAGGGCCGTCAGGTTGCAGCCATCATCCTCGACCAGTGGCTGCGTGGGCGCCGCAAGCATATCTGGATATCCAAGACCGAGACGCTGCTTGAGGATGCACGTCGTGACTGGACCGCGGTCGGCGGTCTCGCGCTCGACATCCAGCATCTGAATCAGTGGAAGCTCGGCACGCCGATCGGCGCGGCCGAGGGCGTGCTATTCCTCACCTATGCGACGCTCCGCTCCAACCGCGGCGACAAGGGCACCCGTCTTCAGCAGATTCTCGACTGGGTCGGGGACGATTTCGACGGCATGATGGTGTTCGACGAGGCGCACGAAATGGCGGGTGTCGCCGGCGGCGAAGGCCGTTTCGGCACCAAGGACGGCTCGGATCAAGGCATCGCCGGCGTGCGCCTGCAAAACCTGCTGCCTCGCGCCCGCGTCCTCTACGTGTCCGCAACCGGCGCGTCGGACGTCAACAATCTCGCTTATGCCACCCGGCTTGGCCTGTGGGGTCCGACCACCGCCTTCGCCGATCGCCGTGCCTTCGTCGACAGTTTGCGTCGTGGCGGGATCGCGGCAATGGAATTGATCGCCCGCGACCTGAAGATGCAGGGCCTCTATGTTGCCAGGGCGCTCAGTTTCGCCGGTGTCGAATATGACATCCTCGAACATCGTCTTACGCCCGACCAGATCGAGGTCTATGATGCCTATGCCGATGCGTGGGCGATTATCCATGCCAATTTGCGCACAGCGCTCGATGCCACCCGGGTGACGGACAGCTTCTCCAACGACACCTACAACAGCGGCGCGAAGGCCGCTGCACTGTCGATCTTTGAATCCACCAAGCAGCGTTTCTTCGGCCAGATTCTCATCGGCATGAAGCTGCCGTCGCTGATCCCGGCGATCCGTGCCGATCTGGCCCGGGGCGAGAGCGTCGTGATCCAGCTCGTCTCGACGTCCGAGGCGATGCTCAACCGGGCACTTGCCGCGCTGAATGCCGAGGACCGGGCGAGTCTCGACATCGAGCTCTCACCCAAAGAGTTCGTCATGTCCTATCTCACGGCGGCCTTTCCCGTCCGACAGATGAAGACCTTCGTCGATGACACTGGCAAGACCCGCTCCGAGCCGATGTCCGACGAGGAAGGCCGTCCCATCTTCAGCCAGGAAGCGATCGAGATGCGCGACAATCTCGTCGAGCGGTTCTGCTCCCTGCCGATCGTGGGGTCCGCCCTTGATCATATCATCGGGCATTTCGGGAGCGATGCGGTCGCCGAGGTTACGGGACGCAGCCGGCGCATCGTCGTCGACGCGCATGGTCGCCAGCGTATCGAGAGCCGTTCGCCGCGAACAAACCTCGCCGAGACCGACGCCTTCATGCGGAACGAGAAGAAGATCCTGATCTTCTCCGATGCAGGCGGCACGGGGCGCAGCTATCACGCGAGCCTCACCGCCGAGAACCAGTCACGCCGCAACCATTATCTGCTCGAGCCCGGTTGGCGCGCTGACGCGGCCATCCAGGGTCTCGGCCGCACCCACCGCACTCATCAGGCCACCGCGCCTCTGTTCCGCCCGGTATCGACCGACTGCCGCGGCGAGCGGCGCTTCATCTCGACGATCGCCCGCCGCCTCGACAGCCTCGGCGCCCTGACGCGGGGCCAGCGCCAGACGGGTGGCCAGGGTCTGTTCGACCCGCGGGACAATCTTGAAAGCGATTATGCCAAGGAATCCCTCGAGACATGGTTCCGCCTTTTGGCCGACGGCAAGCTGCGCTCGACGACGCTCGATGAATTCCAGACCCTCACCGGACTTGAGCTGGAGGGCGAAGGCGGTGGGCTGAAGGAGGAGCTGCCGCCCATTCAGCGCTGGCTCAATCGTATTCTCGCACTGCGCATCGCGCTGCAGAATGCGATCTTCGATGAATATCTCGGTCTGATCGAGGCCCGGATCGAGGCGGCGCGCGAAGCGGGCACGCTCGATCTTGGTGTCGAGAGCATCAATGCCGAACGCATCACGATCCTTGATCGCACCGTGATCCGGCGCGATCAGACAAGCGGCGCAGAAACCGAGATCCTGCGCCTCGAAACGGAGGAGCGCTATAAGCCGCTCCCGCTCGATCGCGCGTTGCGGATCCTGGGCGATGACGCGCGCCCAATCGTCAATCGGAAGTCCGGCAGGGCCGCGATCCGGTGCAGCACCTATTCGCTCACCGACGACGATGGCGAGATCGTTCGCCGCTACGAGCTGGTTCGGCCGACCCGTTCCGAGCGGATGCGGCAAGACTTGCTGCTCGAAACGATGTGGGAAGAGACCAGCGAGGAGGAATTTTCGGCGCTGTGGCAGGCCGAGGTAGAGGAGATGCGGGACAAGACCCGCACCAGCACGCTCTATTTGGTCGCGGGCCTGCTCCTGCCGGTCTGGGATCGCTTGCCCGACGATCATGTTCAAGTCTGGCGGCTGAACACCGATGACGGCCAGTCCTTCCTCGGCCGGATTGTCCCTGCACCGCTGGTGTCGAAGCTCGCGGACGCCTTCGGGATCAATGCCGCCATCACCGTGTCAGGCGACGATACCGCAAAGCATGTGATGACGACCGGCGAGATATCGTCTGTCGGAGCCTATCGGCTCAAGCGCAGCCTGGTCGCGGGCCAGCAGCGCCTCGAACTGCTCGATTGGCCGCACACGCGGCTTGCTGAACTCAAGGCGGCCGGCTGTTTCACCGACATCATCCAGCACAGGACGCGGATGTTCGTTCCGGTCGCGCATGCCGCTGCCGTCATCGAGCGCATCACCGCCTGACCATCCAGGGCCTCTCTCCACGCTCAGTACAGGAGAGGGGAGGGGGCCTTCGGCTTTGTGGGCCTGATGAGCAGGCTCGCGTGACCGTCGAGGCGGTGCGCCAGTACCAGATGGAGACAACCGATGATCCAGTCCGTAAAGGTCAAGAACCTCTCGCTGTCGAAGGACAATGTCCGCAAATCCGGTCGTGAGGCCGGTATCGACGCTCTCGCCGCCAGCATCGCAACGCAAGGCTTGTTGCAGAACCTCATCGTTACCCCGCTCAAGAAGGCGGGCCATTTCACCGTCAAGGCGGGCGGGCGCCGGCTGCGCGCACTCCAGAGCCTGATCGAACAGGGCACGCTGCCCGCCGACCATGTCGTGCCGGTCCTCGTCCTTACCGACGATGACAACTCGGTCGAGGCGAGCCTCACCGAGAACTTCCAGCGCGTTCCGATGAACCCGGCGGATGAAAGCACCGCGTTCAACTTCCTCATCCAGAAGGGGATGACCGCCGAGGACGTTGCCAAGCGCCAGGGCGTTACCACCCGCTTCGTCGAGCAGCGGGTGCGGCTTGCCGAGCTCGCGCCGTGCGTGTTCCAGGCTCTCGCCGCCGGCGAAATCACGCTGGGTGTCGCCCAGGCCTATGCCGTGACGAGCGACATCGATCGTCAGGCGCGCGTCTTCGCGCAGATGAGCACCTCCTATTACGGCGATCAGCCCGACAACATCCGGCGCGCGATCCTCAACGGCACGATCAAGGCGAACGATGCCAAGGCGCGGTTCATCGGTCGCGATGCCTATGTCGCGGCAGGCGGCCGCATCGAGGGGGATCTCTTTGCAGCCGAGGGGGACGAGAACTGGATCGACGTCGATCTTCTCGAAGATCTTGCCGGCAAAAAGCTGGAGGCGGCCGCTGCCGAACTCGCACAGGCCGAGGGCCTCGCGTTCGTGACGCCGATCGCGGCCACGCACGTACCCTATGATCTCGAGCGTCAACTTCATGAGTTTCACGCACCCGCGCGGCCGCTCAGCGAGGAGGAGCGCGCGCGTGTCGAAGCGCTCTCGGCCGAAAATGACCAACTCGTCGAGCAGCTTGAGCGTGAACTGACCGACGGGACGCCGGAAGCCGAGGTCGCGAACGATCGCCTCGACGAGATCGAACGGGAGCTTGAGAGCATCGAGGATTCCCGTCGCGAGATCGATCCGGCGGTCCGGGCGCAGATCGGGACGTTCGTCTATATCGGTGGCGATGGCGAAGCCCGCGTTCACACCCGCATGTTCAGTGAGAAGCCCGTTGTCGATCCGAATGCTCCGCCCAAGGCGACGGGCGGTGCCAATGGTGAAGACGGCGCCGGCGACATCGATCATGGACCCAAGCTCAGCGCTACGCTGATCGACGAGCTGGCGACCCAGCGCCGGCAGATCCTCGTCGCCCATATCGCCAGCGATCCGGCGATGGCGCTGGACCTCACCATCTTCCTGATGGCGCAGAATGTCGTCTTCGAGCAGAATTACGTCCGCAATCACTCGACGCTCAAGTCCGGCGGCGCGCAATTCCCGATCTTCGGCTTCCGCGACGAAGGGTCGATGGCGTCGCAGACCATCGAGGATCAGCGCCAGCGTCTCGATACGAGTTGGGCCGGTTACAAGACCATGACCGAGCGTTTCGAAGCCTTTCGTGCGCTCGACGACGAGGCCCGCGGCAGTTGGGTGGCCTTCTCGATCGCACGCACGCTGGAACCGAGCCTGAACATCGCCGAGGGCGGACGGTCCAACGGGTTCCATGACCATCTTGGTCGCGCGCTCGACATTCAGGTCGAGCATTGGTGGCGCCCCACGGCCGAGAACTTCTTCGGCCGCGTCAAAAAGGAGGTCATGCTCGCCGCGCTCGAGGACATTGGCGGGCCGATCCTGCGCGGGCGCTACAAGGACGCCAAGAAGGGCGACCTTGCCGCAACCTGCGCTTCGCTCTGCAACGGGCAGGGGATCGTCGAGGCCGAAATCCGTGAAAAGGCGACGGCCTGGCTGCCTGATGCGATGCGCTTCGACGCCGTCGAGCAGCCCGAGACCATCGCGCTGCGCTCGACGTTCATCGACGAGGCCGATGATGTCGATCCCGGCGATGATGGTGATGATGTCGATGATGAGTCGGATCTGGAGGACGCGCCGCACGACGATCAGGAGGATTTGAGCGAGGCGGCCTGACGCCCGTTTGCACGGTTCGAGGCGACTGGGGGCGGCACTCTTCGCGGAGTGTCGCCCCTCCTTTTGTGCCCCGGCGGCAGGCTCTCTGAGGGGAGGGTGCTGGTCCGGGATCGCCTCTACGAGATCAGGAGAATGACCGTGGTAAAGACCACCGATAAACCGTCGCCTGCCGACACTATCACCAACGCGATCATCAACAAACTCGAAGCGGGCGTACGCCCTTGGGTGAAACCATGGCGGCCGGGCCTTGGCGGCCGTCCTCTTCGCGCGACCGGCGACCCGTATAAGGGCATCAATTGCTTCTGGCTGTGGCTCTGCGCCGAAGGCGCCGGCTACCATTCTCGCACCTGGATGACCTATAAGCAGGCGCAGGCGCTGGGCGGCCAGGTCCGCGAAGGCGAGCGGTCGCAAATCGCCATTTTCTACAAATCCTACAGCAAGACGGTGGAGTCGCCCGTCACCGGCGACCCCACGGACGAAATGCGACGCGTGCTGCGATCCTACGCCGTCTTCAATGCCGATCAGATCGAAGGGCTGCCGGAGAAATTTTATCCAAGCCCCCTCAGCGTGGTCGCCCCCGACGACGAACTGCCGGATCGCGCAGAGCGCTTCCTCGATGCCCTTCCGGCGAGGGTTTTCCAGTGCGGCGATCGGGCCTTCTATGACCGTGTTGCCGACAGCATCACGATGCCGCCCGTCGCGTTGTTTTCCACCCGTGCCTATTTCGCGTCGACGTTAGCGCATGAGGCAGGGCATTGGACCGGTCATCCTGACCGGCTCAACCGAGAGTTCGGCAGGAAATTCGGCGACAACGCTTATGCTTTCGAAGAGCTTTGCGCCTTATCTGGACAGTCTGCGCCGCTCGCAACTTTGCAGTAAGGTCGGCGATGGACGCCCACGGTAGGCAGTAATCAGGCTGGCCGTAGCGCTGACCCAAGAGCTGGCGGAGGCCAGCCTGATTGCTGCCAGGCCATAGTGCGCAACGGTGTGAAGGTCAGCTTCCGGGTGGGGGGTCCGGGGGGAGGGCTTCGCGCCGGTGTCGATCATTACTGTTTGCGAGCGCCGCGAGGCCAGGGGCCTCGATGCGCATGTGCCGCTGATCCTGCGCGGCGACGCGCTCTATGATCCCGATCTGGATCGCTTCTTTCTCGACCTGCCGTTGTCGGGCGTCCGCTCGCGCCATTCGCTGCGCGCCTATGCCTATGATGTCGTAGTCTGGCTTCGCTTTCTCGATGCCTGCGGCAAGACCGTGTGGGCTGCGACCCGCGACGATGTCGACGCCTATCATCGTGAGCGACGCCGCGACGAGGCCGATCACCGGATAACGGCCGCAAGCTGGAACCGTGCCGTCGCCAGTCTCGATCGCCTTTACCGATGGGGTGAGCAGCACGGGCTGATCACTGACGCGCCGTTCAGCCGCCGCGCCGTGTGGCGACCGGCGCATGGTGGCCGTCGCGGCATGATCGCGGCGCGCAATGACGCTTATGAACGTGTTGCCAGGCGATCGGATGTGCGGTTCGTCACGATGGACGACTACCGCATTTTCCGCGAGGTCGGCCTGCGCGGCCTTACCCCTGACGGCACCGAGCGCCCCGGCGCGCGCGACCGGAACGGGCTGCGCAACGCGCTGTTCGCCGATCTTCTCGTCACCACCGGCCTGCGCCTCGAAGAGGCGTCGGGTCTACTCGCCGCCGAGCTCGCGGCGATCGACCGCGAGGACAGCGATGCACAACAACTTTGGCTGCCTCTCCCGCCACCGCTGACCAAGGGCGACCGGGGACGCAGCGTCCTGCTCCCGCGTCGGCTGCTTCGTCAGATTGCCGCCTACGTCGCCGTCGAGCGCGCCGCGGGCGTCGCCAAGTTCGCCGCGCGAGACGGCGCGACCAAGCTCGAACGACCGATCCCTGTCACCCGCGCCGGTCTCGACCGCATGCGCGATATCTGCACCCCGGAGGAACGATGCCGCCTGATCCTCTGCGACGAGGATGGACCGCCCCGCGAGCCGGCGGCGCTGTGGCTGACCGAGGTCGGGCAGCCTGTTCGGCCCAACTCGTGGGAGGTGATCTTCACCCGTGCTGGCAACCGGTGCGCGGAGAACGGCTTCCCGCTGTCGATCAACCCGCACCAGCTTCGCCACACGTTCGCAGTCCATATGCTTGCCTTGCTGATCCAGCAGCGACTGCGCGAAGCGGCATTGCCGGCGGGGCCGATGGAGAGCTACCGGCTGATCCTCGGGGACCCGCTGCAACAGGTGCAACGCCTGCTCGGCCACGCGAGCCTCACCACCACCTATATCTACCTCGACCATATTGCGACCCGCGCCGATACGGTGGATGCGGCGGTCGAGGAGCTGCTTGCGCTGCTGCCGGGACCGCAGGGCGCATGAGCGGTCGTCCCCGCAAGGGCCGGCCCGTCGCCTTCGTGCCGATCACGCCGGAGCCCGTGCAGCCTGATCCCGTGCTCGGCCTCAAGTTCACCATCGAGGCGCGGCATGGCGGGACGGTCCTGATCGATATGGCCGCACTCGATCCTCGTCCGCTCGCCATCGCCTTTGCTGGCGCATTGCGACGGTCGGCCGCGCTCGGAGGACCGATCGGTGCGGCGAGCGTCATCAAGCAGTATGTAAATGCCTACCGCCTGTTCTTCGCCTGGCTTGGCGACGAAGCGCTGAACGTGGCTGGCGTCGGCGACCTGCGCGCAGCCCATATCGATGGGTTCGCCTCCGCGCTCGACCGCCGCGGGATGGGCGCGATCCACCGGCACATAACGGTCGGCAAGATCGTCAACACATTGCGCGCGATCGAGGCAGACCGGCCCGATCGGATCGCGCCTGACCTGCATGAGCGGCTGCGCTACACACTGGCCACGTCGGCGGGCCGCTCGACCCCGCGCGATGCTTATAGCCCCTTCGTTGCCCGCGCGTTGCGCGACGCCGCGAGGACCGACGTCGAAGCGATGTTCCGCCGTCTCGGTGCCGACGACCGCACCGATGAGGGCGACCCGGTCATCGCCAGCGTGCGCGCCGAGGTCGAAGCGATCATCGCGCGGCAGGGCTTTATCGTCGCAGACCAGCCCGCGCTGAAGAGCCTCTATTTCATGCGCATGCGACGCGGATTGCCGATCAGCACGCTCATCGACGATCTGCATGGCCGCCATCACCTGCTTGCGCGCGATCTGCCGGCGCTGCTCGTGCTGCTCACGCTCGATACCGGGCTCGAGCCCGAGTGCCTGAAGGCGCTGACCGTGGATTGTCTCACCAACCCCCATGCCGGCACGGTGGAACTGCGCTATCTCAAGCGCCGCGCCCGCGGCGCCGAGCACAAGAGCATGCGCGTCCGCGACGGCGGTGGTGGCACGCCTGGCGGCCTCATCCGTCGCCTGATCGACGTCACCGCGCCAGCCCGCGAGCATCTGACCGATGATCGTCTTTGGGTTTATCACAACGTTGGCGGCCTGCGGGCGGGTATCGCTCATCCGAAGGAGCGGATCGCTGCCTGGATAGCACAGCATGCTATTGTCGATGACGACGGCAAGCCGCTCCACCTGCTGCTCTCCCGGCTCCGCAAGACCCACAAGGCGCTGTGGTACACGAAGACTGAGGGGCACATGGCCCGCTTCGCAGTCGGTCATTCGCGCGAGGTTGCGGGGCGCCACTATGCCGATCTGCCGTCGCTTCGGTCCCTGCACGAGAAGACCCTCGCTGACGCCTTTCGCGAAGCGGTCGCCACCGCGACGCCGACCGTGCTGCCGCCCACCGCCGAGAAGGCGTTGCGCCAATCGCCCGATCAGGCCGCGCCGCTGATGCCGCCCGATACCGTCGGTCCGTTGCTCGACGGCGAACAGGATGTCTGGCTCGCCGCCTGCGCGGGCTTCCATAGCAGTCCCTTCGCCGATGCCGGATCACCCTGCGCGCAGCCCTTCTGGGGTTGCCTCGATTGTCCCAACGCCGTCATCACCGCGCGCAAGCTCCCCGCGATCCTCGCTTTCCTCGCATTCGTCGAAGAGCAGAGGCTGAGCCTGCCCGCGAACGATTGGGCGGCCAAGTTCGGCCGCGTCCATGCCCGCATCACCGCCCAGGTCCTGCCGGCATTCTCCGATGCCGTCATCGCCGATGCGCGCCGGCAGATGGAAGGCGAACGGCTTTATCTGCCGCCGGAGGCACGCACATGACCATGCCAGCCCATGTCCAGGCGCCCGCCTTCGACGATCGCGCCGTGCTGGCGAGCGCGCCGCTCAAGGCCGGTCACGCCCGCGAAGATCTGTCGCGCGTCGGCGACGCGAGCTGGGATCTCGGTCCCGCCGTATTCCGCGAGAACGCCCGGCGCTGCCACGTCACCGTGCATTTCGACGTGCTCGAACATGCCGATGTCCAGGCGGCGATGCGCGCCTATCTCTACGCCCGCCTCAACGCCGATCTCCCCGGCTATCGGACGAAGTTACCGCCCGCCTGCATCCGCCAGGCATTCAACCGTGCCCGCCGGTTCTTCGCCTTCGCCCGTGAGCGGCTCGGACGGCTCGACGTTTCCCGTATCGATCAGCCATTGGTCGATGCCTATGCCCGTCATCTCCGTGACGATCCTGCCCGACGACCCGTCATCGTCGGTCACCTCCTCGAAGTGGTCTCCGATCTCTATTACTATCGTGACCACCTCGCTGACGGAGGCCTTGTATTCGAGCCCTGGGCCGGACAGGCGCCCGCCCGCGTTGCGGGCTACCGCCATGTCCGGGAGAACCGCACCCCACGGTTCCCGGAAGAGGTCATCGCCGCGCTGCTCGCCTGGTCGTTGCGCTACGTCACCGTCTTCGCTGACGATATTCTCGCCGCCCGCCGCGAGCTTGATCGGCTCGAAGCGCGCCGGGATCGCCTTGTCACCGCCGACGCCGGCCTCTCGGACCCTGATCGCCGGCAACGTCGCCGCACCCGCCTGAAGGCCTATTTCGATCGCCGACGCCGCGAGGGGCGCGGCGCACCGATCTGGGCCACCGCTCATAACGGCAAGCTGCGCGTCGACCCCAACACCGGCAGCGTGACCCCACCGATCAACGCCCATCTCTTACATCTCCATGTCGGGATCGACGTGCAGGCGGAACCGCACGCACATCTCATGCTGACCGGCGGCGAAGCGAGGCTGATCGATGCAGTGGCGGCCGAGCTGGGGGTGGAGGTCGGCGGCATGGACACGCCGATCTCGATCGATCCCGATAGCGGTCGGCCATGGCGCGAGCGCTTCGACGCGAAGACTCTCGCACACGAGGAACGGATGCTCCAGGCCGCCGCTTATATCGTGTGCGCCTATCTGACCGGCATGCGCGACTGCGAGGTGCAGGCGATGCGGCGCGGGTGTGTCTCTATCGCGCGCAGCGAGGACGGCCTGATCGAACGGCATCGCATCCGATCGACCATCTACAAGCGCCGGGCGGCGGTGGGCGAAGTGGCGAGCTGGGTGACGATCGAGCCGGTCGCCGATGCGATCACGGTGCTCGAACGCCTGTCGGCAGGACCGGCGCGCGCCAGCGGCAGCGATACGCTCTGGCCGGTACTGCGCGCGAGCGCCGTCTCCAAGACGCATCTGTCGAGCGAGGTGGTCCGCCAGCTCAACGCCTTCCGCGACCACCTCAACACCGCCTTCGGCAACCCCGATATGCCGGTCATCCCGCGCGGTCCCGACGGCAAGCCGTGGCGCATCACGACACGGCAGTTCCGGCGCACGATCGCGTGGCACATCGCCAACCGCCCGTTCGGCACCATCGCCGGCATGATCCAGTACAAGCACGCCTCGGTCGCCGCTTTCGAGGGCTATGCCGGGACCAGCGCATCGGGGTTTCGCGCCGAGGTCGAAGCGCAGCGCCGGCTCGGTCAGATTGACGATCTGCTGGACTATTTCGACCGCCGTCAGGGCGGCGCATCGCTCGGCGGCCCAGCGGGACCGCGCATCGCGCGGACGCTCGACGATGCCGCCGTCAGACAAGGGCCTTTGCCCGCCATGATCGCCGATCGCGCCCGCCTGCGCGTCATGCTCGCCAGCGTCGCGCGCACCTTCCATGTCGGCCCGCTCGCGGATTGCTTCTTTGATCCCGCGACCGCGCTCTGCCTCAAGCGCGTGACGACCCCTGATCCCGCGCAGCCGCTCACCGCCCTGTGCGAGCCGACCCGCTGTCCCAACGCCTGCATCACCGCCCGCCACAGGCCGGCCTGGGAACGCGCGGCGGCCGATGCCAGGGCGCATCTACGCGAACGGCGCATCTCCGATCTTCAGCGTCAGGCTCTCCAGCGCGAGCTTGATCGCCTGACCGCGGTGATTGCCGGGATCGATCCTCCCACGCCGTAGACCACCCCGGCTGTTGGCGGAGTCCTGCGCCGGTCGGCGCGCCCGCGCAACGGCTTCGCCGTCCTTCGCTTCGCTGCGGCCCTGACGGGTGCGCGAGCCCCCCTGTGCCCGGCGCGAACGGGCCTCCGCCGCCGGGGATGGTCCCCGGCGCGAGAACGGAGAACAGATCATGTCAGCCTCACCACGTGTCGACGTCTATGCTCGCGTCACGCAAGCGATCGTCGACGCCATCGAAGCCGGCACCGGCACCTGGCGCATGCCATGGCATCATTCTGGCGCCGACGTCACCCGCCCGACGAACGTCGCCAGCGGCAAGCCCTATCGCGGCATAAATACGGTCTCGCTCTGGGCAGCCGCCTATGGCAGCGGCTATGCGAGCGGCGTCTGGGGCACCTATCGCCAGTGGCAGACGCTCGGCGCGCAGGTCCGCAAGGGCGAGCAGGCCAGCCTCGGCGTCCTCTGGAAGGAGTTTCGCGCGAAGGATGACGACGCCGGCGACGATGACGACCACCGCCGGCTTTTCGCCAAGGCGTTCAGCCTGTTCAACGCCGATCAGGTCGATGGCTATGCGCCCGAACCGGGGCCGGACCTGCCCGAGAGCGAACGCCTCGCCGCCGCCGAAGCCTTCATCGCCGCCCTCGGCATCGATACCGTCTACGGCTCGGCCAGCGCCTATTATCACATCGCCGAAGACCGCATCCACATGCCGGATTTCAGCGCCTTCCACGATGCCCACGGCTTCTACGCCACCCATATTCACGAGGCGGCTCATGCCAGTGGCGCAGCTCACCGGCTCGACCGGGATTTCAGCGCCAAGTGGACCAGGCACGCGCTCGCCATGGAGGAAGCGACCGCCGAACTGACCGCATCGTTCCTGCTCGCCGATCTTGGGATCGCGCACGAACCGCGACCCGATCACGCGGCCTATATCGCCTCCTGGCTGCAACTGCTCAAGGACGAGCCCCGCGCGATCTTCACCGCGGCGAGCAAGGCGCAGGCAGCGGCCGACTGGATGCACGCCCGTCAGCCATGATCCAGCAGCGACCAAAGCCGAGCGGCCGATCCCTCGCGGGCTCGGCCGCTTCGTCGCGCACGGCGATGCGCGGGCTTCGCCCGCTCACCAGCGGACGCCGCTGGCGCGGCGGCGCTGATTTCTGGGCCTCCCTCGATGCGGGTCTGGTCGGCGCTCCCTGCTAGGCCCGCCACGGCGCGCCGCAAGCCCGGCTTCGCCGCGCTGCTCCATTGCATTTCGCCCCTCCGGGTGCGGCCCCCCGCTTGCGCGGGCCTCTCCGGTCGTTCTCGCCGCCCACCCCCGCCTCGGGGGAGCCATGGGGTTTTTAGGCAGTGCAGGAGGCACCGATGGTTTTCACCTTTCAACCGCCATTTTTCGCTGGACTGTCAGGATATATCGCCGAGATGACATCCGCCCTGCTCGGCGCGGATCTTGGCCTCCCGACCGCCCATATCGACGATCATGCAGCGTATATCGGCTCGTGGCTCGCGGTGCTGCGCAAGGATTCCCGCGCCATCATGACGGCTGCAGCAAAAGCCGAAGCGGCCGCCGCTTTCCTGCTCCGCGCAACGGGCCTCGCCACATCGGACGACGCCCAGGATCCGATCCGTGAAGCAGCATGATCGCGGCGATCGGCCGCCCAGACCCCGGCGGCTACCGCCGGTTCGCCGTACCGTTCAGCCGCGGCAAGGACAGGGGAGGGGAGGACGCCTTCGGCCTTTTGAGCGCGCCAGAGCGCTCAGAAGGAGGCTCCCATGCTCTACGATACGCTCTACCGCCACAATCAGGCCCTTTCCCTCGCCGGTCTGGACCATCTGCCGGCGGCGCTCCACGCCCTCAACGCCGCCGTCGACGATTGTCAGCGTGCCGGCAAGCCTGTCGCCGGCGACGCGGCAATCCTTCTTCTCATCCGCCATCTGGCGGACATTGCCGAACGCGACACGCCCAGCGTCAACGCCCTTCGCCTCCGTTGCGAAGCGGATCGCCTGGCGGTTGCCGCCGCGCCGGCGCTGCTCGACATCGCCGGGAAGAGCGTCGGCGGAAACTACCACGCCAAACGTACCTTCCACTATCAGGCGCGCCGCGCGCTTGCACGTCTCGCGACGGCGATCGGTCTCGATGCGGACGACGTCCGTATCAACACCGTCATGGGTGCCGATCACGAAGACGGCACGACGGAGCTGCGCCACGCGGATCTCGCCGTTCGCGTGGTTCCACGGGGCTTCCTCCCCGACAGCGAAGTGTCGATCAGCCGCTGTCGCGATGGGCAGGCGGTTGGCAGGCCTTACTGCGCGCCGATTGCCGAGTTGCTCGACGTGGCCGCGTTCCGCCGCCGGCTTGCCGGCACGCCCGACGAGATCGGCGCTGTGTGCCTCGCCGCTGCGGCCTGAACCCCGTAATGCAGGAGACCTTTCATGGGTTGGCTCTTCATGCGCGATAAGGATGGCTACGCCACGCCGCGCTCCTATCTCGACAACCAGTTCACCTATGCGCACGCGGATCATCGTCTCACGGTTCTCGCGTCTTCGATGGTCGGTTCGACCTATTATGCCGCGTGCGAACGGATCGAGGCGTCCGGCGCTCGGGCCGTCTTCGCCGTCGTGTGCCTGACCAGGCAAAGCACCGGCGCGCGCGATGGCTGCACGTTCGGCTACAAAGATAGTGCGCCGTTGCGGCGCTGAAATGGAGTATCAGTGATGATGAGGTAAGTTGAGAATGCCTCTGCTCGCCGGACTAACCTCGGACCTCACAAGGTCTGAAATCCCGAAAGGGACGGGGAACAATAGCATGTTCGGAAAAGGCCGGATGCGTCTCAGTCGCAAATCGAGACGATGACGGTCAGGGCAAGGTGCGTATGGTGAAGGCTATACTGCTTAAATCCCAGTCTGCAGCAATCTATATAGCGATACTGGCGAAAGCGACTGTCACGCCAGGTCCGGATGTTGACAGCGGTCTCATGTCTTGGCCGCCTGTTTCTCAGCCCATCCGGTGCGCCTCTCGTCGAGGGGTTTAGTGGACGAACGGGACACCTAACCGCGCCGCATCTCCATTCAGCGTAACTACGGGATGCCCTAAACAGGCGGCTTCTGCCGGCCTGCATGGGTACGGAGCCGCCATATTACTCAAACGCCCGGGGTAATGCCCGGGACATCGACCTCTTCGGAGGCGGCGGTGCAACCGTATAAGGTCTTGAGCGATCAGGCCGAAAGCGGGGAAGACCGGGGGAAGGGCGGCAGCTGTGATTCTTCAACCACCGATCATGGGGTGTGCTGATGCTGCCAGAAACTGTGAAAGGCCGGTTGGAGGCCATTCCGACGCTCGTTGCGTCGGGCAAACGGGTGAATGGGCTCTATCGTCTGATGGGGTCTCGCCTCCTTTGGGAGGACGGCCTCCAAAAGATCGCATCCAACAAGGGTGCGATGACGCCGGGTATCGACGGCGAGACTTTCGTGGACTTTGGACCGGAAGACCTCGACCCGATTATCGCCAGCGTGATGGCAGGGACCTACGATCCCAAACCAGTGCGTCGGGTGTTTATCCCGAAAGGCAAGGGCAAACGGCGTCCGCTGGGGATTCCCACGCGTGATGACCGCCTCGTTCAGGAAGTGGCGCGGCAACTGCTCGAACGGATCTATGAGCCGGTGTTCTCGAACGCCTCCCATGGATTCCGGCCGGGCCGGTCGTGTCATACGGCGCTTGAACATGTCAAAGCCGTATGGACGGGGGTGAAATGGCTCGTAGATGTGGATGTCGCAGGGTTCTTCGAGAACATCGACCATGACATTCTCCTGCGGCTGCTGCGGAAACGGATCGATGACGAGAAATTCATCGGCCTGATCGGCAGCATGCTTAAGGCGGGCGTTATGGAAGACCGGGTTCACACCCGGACCTACAGCGGCACTCCGCAGGGCGGTATCGTCTCTCCAATCCTGGCCAACATCTATCTCCATGAACTCGATATGTTCATGGCGGAACGGATGGCGGCTTTCGAGAGGGGGAAGGTCCGTGCCACGAACCCGGAATATGGGCGACTGGCTGGGCGCATCCAGAAACAACGGAAGCGCGTCACTATGCTGCGGGCTAAAGAGAACGTCGACGAGGTGAAGGTTGCGGCCGCCTTGGCCAAAATCCAAACCTTACTGCCGCAAAAGCGGTCCATCCCGTCGGGAGATGCGATGGACCCCGGTTATCGCCGACTTCGTTACTGTCGCTACGCGGACGACTTCATGATTGGGGTTATCGGTAGCAAGGAGGATGCACGAAGCGTGTTCGCCGAAGTCAGGGCATTCCTGACAGAAGCATTGGCGCTAACGGTGTCCGAGGAGAAAAGCGGTATCCGCAAGGCGAGCGATGGGGCCGCCTTCCTTGGATATGAAGTCCGCACATATACGACACGTCAGCGGGTGGTTCGGAGCCGAAAGGGCTCCGTCAGCTTCCTCCGCAGGCCGCCGTCGGAAGTGATGCAGCTGCATGTCCCTTGGGAGAAGGTCCACGCGTTTGCCTCGGCGAAGGGCTATGGTGATCTGTCGGTCTTGAAGCCGCGTCATCGTAGCCTGCTGCTCAGCTGCAGCGACGTTGAGATTGTCCTTGCTTACAACGCCGAATTGCGGGGTTTTGCGAACTATTACGCTCTCGCCAAGGATGTGAGCTTCAAGCTGAACAGGCTTGAGTTCCTCCAGCGGTGGAGCTTGTTCAAGACCTTGGCCAGCAAGCACAAGACCAATGTGCGAGCGGTCGTGGCCCGCATGAGGACGGGGCAGGTGAGGATCAGCGTGCAATAGGCACCCCCTTCGTGGGGTGATCGGCGTGCAAAAAGGACCCCTTCATCCCGGGGATTTAGTCGGCCGACTGGTTTTGATCAGTTGGCGAGAACGGGATGTTGATCGTGGAGACAGTGGTTCGGATTCGGCGTGAGCATGCAGCGGGTAAGGCGATCAAGGCGATCGCTCGTGACCTTCGTTTGTCGCGGAAGGTCGTCCGCAAAGCGATCCGGTCGCCGGAGGCGGCGTTCAACTATCAGCGCAAAGTCCAGCCGCTGCCGCGGATCGGTCCTTATCAGGATCGTCTCGATGCGCTGCTTGAGGAGAACGAAGGTCGCGGCCGCCGCGATCGGCTACGGATGACGCGTATCCATGACCTGCTGGTGCGCGAGGGGTTCGATGGATCCTATGATGCGGTGCGCCGCTATGCGGCGCGCTGGCGTGCTGCGCGGCGGAAGGATGCTGGCGAAGGCGCACCGGCGTTCATCCCGATGACCTTCCAGCCGGGTGAGGCCTACCAGTTCGACTGGAGCCACGAGGATGTGGAGATCGCCGGCAAGCCGATGCGGGTGAAGGTGGCGCATATGCGTCTCTGCGACTCGCGCGCACCCTATGTCCGGGCCTATCCGCGCGAGGGCCAGGAGATGCTGTTCGATGCCCATGCCCGGGCGTTCGCGTTCTTCGGCGGTGTGCCGCGACGCGGTATCTACGATAATATGAAGACGGCGGTGACGGCCGTGTTCACCGGCAAGGAGCGTGTGTTCAACCGCCGCTTCCTGATCATGACCGATCATTACATGGTCGAGCCGACCGCCTGCTCGCCGGCGGCGGGATGGGAGAAGGGCCAGGTCGAGCAGCAGGTCCAGACAATCCGAGGCCGCTTCTTCCAGCCGCGGCTCCGGTTCGCCAGCCTGGCCGAGCTCAACGGGTGGCTGGAGGCCGAGTGCCGGCGCTGGGCCGAGCATCATGCCCATCCCGAACGCGGGGATATTACCGTCGCCGAGGCGCTGGATATGGAGCGACCGGCCCTGCAGCCGATCCTGGCACCGTTCGACGGCTTCCATGAGAGCGAGCATGCCGTCACCGGCACCTGCCTCATCAGCTTCGATCGCAACCGCTACTCGGTCATGTCGACGGCCGCACGCCGGACCGTTCAGGTGCGCTCCTATGCCGATCGCATCGTCATACGCTGCGGCGATGCGATCGTCGGGGAGCATGAGCGCCACTTCGGTCGGAACCGCACGATATACGATCCCTGGCATTATCTGCCGGTCCTCGCGCACAAGCCCGGCGCGCTGCGTAACGGCGCACCGTTCCAGGACTGGGATCTGCCGCCCGCCCTGCACCGATTACGGCGAAGGCTCGGCACCGGGGACGAGGCCGATCGCAGGTTCGTGCGGGTCCTCTCGGCGGTGCTCACCGATGGCCTGGAGCCGGTAGAGGCTGCCGTGCGCGAAGCGTTGGCGAACGGAACGGCCAGCGACGAGCTGATCCTCAACATCCTCTCCCGGCGCCGCGAGCCGGCGACACCCCACAGCATCGTCACTTCGGAAGACCGGATGCTGCAGCATCCTCCGCTCGCCGACTGTGCCCGCTATGATCTGCTGCGAGGCTATGATGCAGCGGCATGATATGATCGACACGATGCGCGGCCTCGGACTCAAGGGCATGGCGGCGGCGTTCGACGAGGCGGTCACCACCGGCCTCCAGCGCAAGCGCACCACCATGGAGATACTGACCGACCTGCTCCGTGCTGAGGCGACCCACCGGGATGCAGCCTCCATCCGCTATCGGATGACGGCTGCGAGGCTGCCCGTGGTGAAGGACCTGGAGCGGTTCAGCTTCGAGGGCACACCGATCAATGAGGAGATGATCCGCTCCCTTCACGATGGCTCCTTCCTCCCGCCTCGCCGCAATATCGTGCTGGTCGGCGGCACGGGGACAGGCAAGACCCACCTCGCCATCGCGATCACCGCCAATGTCGTGCGAAGGGGCGCTCGCGCCCGCTACTTCAACACCGTCGATCTGGTGACACGCCTCGAAGAGGAGACCCGGATCGGCAAAGGCGGGACCCTGGCGGCGCAGCTGTCGCGGCTCGACCTGATCGTTCTCGACGAGCTCGGTTATCTGCCGTTCGCCCGCTCGGGAGGGCAGTTGCTGTTCCACCTCATCAGCAAGCTTTATGAGCGGACCAGCGTCATCATCACCACGAACCTCGCCTTCGGCGAATGGCCGACCGTGTTCGGCGATCCCAAGATGACCACGGCGCTGCTCGACCGCGTCACCCACCACTGCGATATCGTCGAGACGGGCAACGACAGCTGGCGCTTCAAAAACCGCAGCTGACAGCCACCTTCGGCGCCTTCAAAAATCTATCTTGCGCTGCGCGCGCCTCCGGTCGGGCTACGCCCGCCCTCCGCCGCACGCAGCGCAAGGCCATCTTCAACAAACCAGCATCATATTATCTGAAAAGGGGGTCCCTCTTCGACGCCGATCGGGGGTCCCTTTTGAACGCCGTTTGACAGGGGCAGGAATTTACCATCGGCTACGACGTCGATGGCCAGCCCCGATCGGTCAAAGTCTGGAAACTGGCTCATCTGAAACGTGATCCGGCCACCTCGTCCAGGATTGATATCCAGCCTTGGACGCAGGTGTTCACACACTCACGTACGGACTGGGTTGAACGTCAAAATGCCAAGCAATGCGAGGCTTGCGGTCGATCCGATATTCCGTGTCAGGTGCACCATATCCGGGGGATGGCCGATGTTTCGCACCGCGGCTTTGTCGTGAGAATGAAGGCGGCCCGCGCGCGCAGGACGGTAGTCCTGTGCGAGCAGTGCCACCGGGACACTCATGCTGGCCGATTGCCCGATCAGCGCGAAGGAATGGTAGGTCACAGTGGAGAGCCGCATGCAGTGAAAGCTGCACGTGCGGTTCGGCGGGGGGATCAGGGCTGACTCCATGAGCAGCACCAATCCTACCCGACTGACGGAAGCGATGGGACCGTGCGAAAGCGACTGCCCCGCTGCAATTCTCGATGAATTGACCGAAACCGACAGCACCTACGCCTCCGAATGGCGCGCACGCTGTCGTGCCAACCTGGTTCGCCGCAAGCTCGAACGCGCGAAGCCGGCCCCGAAGCCGGGACAGACCATCGTCTTCGACGAGCCCATTCGTTTCAATGACGGCGAAGATCGCGACCGCTTCACGGTCATTGCCAATCCGAAGGGCAAGGCACCGCTCTTTCGCGATCCCACAACCGGCACTGTGTGCCGGATCACAAAGCTCAAGACGCGCGCATACCGGCTTATCAACCCGACCATCGTCCCGAAGGACGCGACCGATGGTTGAGCGCGCGCCAGTGATCGCGGCCTGGGGCGCGGGCGTCGATTCCACCGCCATGATCATCGAGCTCGTCGAACGAGGCGAGCCGATCGATATGGTGTTGTTCGCCGATACCGGATCCGAGAAGACCGATACCTATGCGTTCATTCCGGTCTTTCGTCATTGGATGGACCGTCACGATGTTGCGTCCGAGATAGTCCGCTACGAACCGCGAAACTTCAAGCATTGGCCGCCCTATGATAGCTTGGGCACCAACATGCTGACCAACGCCACCCTGCCGTCCAAGGCATTTGGGCGGGGGTCGTGCTCGCTCAAATGGAAGGTGGCGCCGCAGGACAAATGGACGGCCCAATGGGCGCCCGCGATACGGTGCTGGGGAGAAGGCGGACGTGTCGTCAAACTGATCGGCTATGACTGTTCCGGTGCCGATCAGCGACGCTACGCGCATGCCGAGGGATATGCTGACCCTCGCTATGACTATCGGTATCCCCTTCGCGAACTGGGCTGGACCCGGGCGGATTGCGTTGCACGTATTGAGCGTGCGGGCCTCCCTGTACCGCCTAAATCCTCATGTTTTTTCTGTCCCGCCATGCGGCCACACGAGGTGGATGCGCTCTCCAAGGATGAACTTCGCACCATCGTTCTGATGGAGGCCCGCGCAAAACCGCGCTTGCGCACGATCGAGGGCCTCTGGCGCAAGCCCGTTGTCGGGCGCGGCGGGGCGATACCGAGACCGGGCAATATCACCGCCTATGTCCGTGCGCTCGGCCTTCTGCCACCGAGCGAGGTTGATCGGATCGTTGCGGATGCACCGCTCGCGCTGGTCGCTTTCCAGGCGGCGCAAGCGCGCAAACCCGTCGAGCAGCGCATGTCGATGGCGCGTTGGCTCGACGCATTCCACCGGGGTCAGTCCGCAGGCTGACCCCCTCCCTAGCTATGGAGACTCTCATGGCCGATCGCGCTTCTGTCGCGATCCGCATCGGCGGATCGCTGTCCCCTGACCTCCTTCCCGGCTTCTGCGCTGCCGTCGCGAGCGACGGCGCCTATACGGACTGGGAGGGCACCGCGTTCGATCCGGACGCTCTCGATACGAGCGTTCCCCTGTACCTGGCCGACCATGAGGTTGCCTGGGGCCGGTTCGAGGCGATCGAGACTTTCTGTGTCGATCATGCCCTTGTCTTCGCGCGCTGGGCTGGCGGCGCTCCTGGGGCGTTTGGCCCGGAGCGGGTGGTCTTTGACGGCATGACCGTTCGCAGTTTCAGCGCGTCGGACGATGACCAGATCCTGATCTCGGCGGAAACGGTGCGCGGTCTCGGCAGCTTCGCGGCGGTGCTGTCGCATCTCGCAGCGGCGGAATTGGAGATACCCCCATTCCGGATCGACGGCAGGGTCTGAGGGCAAAGCGAAACCGGTCTGTGTCGACACCTTCCCCGCCAGAGGATGCCGCATATGGGCGCCCGCGAGGCGCTGGCAACCCGCGAACGGCGGGCCGAGTTGCCGTGTGCCACGGCTGCCCGCACCACCCCTTGTTCGCGAGTTCCCCTCGGCTGTGCCTCGGTGCCAGCCCCTCTTTTGCGAGCGCCCGGAGGATGCGCATCCGGCGGAGAGGCCGCCGGCACAGACAGAAAGGCTCGCTATCATGTCCACATCGCTTGCAGCCGCACTCGCGGCACTGGAGCTAGGGCACCTCGAACCCCGCGCTGAAGACCTGAGTGGCATGGCGCCGCCACCAACCGAGGCGCTGGAGCAGACCGCCACCGCAATCTGGAGCGATCTCTTCACGACGATGGGAAACACCGCGCTGGAGCGCGACATCGAAGACCTGGGCTGGGGCCTGGTGAACCTCTTCCACCGCGCCGCCGCCAAGAAACACGGACTGGTCGATCGATTGACCGACGACATCCGCCTTCTCCTCGCCGAACAGGACGGCTCCGAAATCAGCACGGCCAATCTGGAGGAGAAGATCGATCTTGCCAAGAAGGTCGAGGAATCCGCTGGTGCCTTCGAGATCATGCGCGATGTCGCCGCCGCGCACTATATCCGCGAGACCGGGAGATCGTGGGTGCCATCGTCCGGCAACCGCATTTCGCTCGGCGTCACCGCCGGGATCGTCGATGGCCATGCCTTCCTGCGAGCGCGCCGCGAGCGGGCTCTGAACGCAAACACCGCGCAGGGTACGCCCGTTGTGTTCGCCGGTGGCCGCCTCACCTTCGCCAACGACGAAGATATGAAGACGTTCGCCGATAATCTGCTGGCCACCCTCAACAAGGTTCGCGCCCATGTCGGCGACATGTATCTCGTACACGGCGGCGATATGAAGGGTATCGAGCGGCTTGCAGCGTCTTGGGCCGAGCAGAATGGCATCCAGCAGGTGCGGTTCGGTCTCGATCGCAAACTCGGAGACCGCGCCGGCTTCCGTCGCAACGAGCAGATGCTCTCGCTCAAGCCGCGGTTCGTTATCGCCTTCCAGGGCAACGGCGTGACGGAGCGGCTTGTCATCGAAGCCAAGGCTCGGGGACTCCGTGTCGTTGATCGTCGCGGCCCGTTGGGAAGCCCTCCTTCCGCTGCCCGTCGCGCTGCGGGCTGAAGCCGCGGGCCGCCGGTTTTCCGGCGGCCCCCTTTTCGCTGCGCTTAACGTCCTCCCCTGGAAATTCCCGCAGGCGAGAGGAGGGGAGGGCGCCGAGGCCCTTTTTGGTGTCGCTGAATAGCACTGGAACCCGTCGGCCGTGTTGGCGGCCGGGACGCGGCTCAGAGTCCACCAGCCATCCGCGTTGCCGACGCTGCACCGACGGTCGCTTTACCACGAACTAGAGAGAGATGATGATGCGCGATTTGCATGATGAGGAACTGCGCGCTCTGCTAGCCTTCCGGCAGCGTCACGGGCGCTGCTGGAAGGCCGCGCTGCTGCTACGCTGGTCGGCCGGCACCGACACCGATGAACCGGGTTCGGCGTATCTGCGCCATTTGCGCAATATTGCCGGGCCGCGCTGGTTGATCGGGCTATCGGCCTCCATGCTCGATGACGCTGCGCGGCGTTTTGCCGGGACCGTCGATCTAGCGCTTGTCGGCATTTTCATGGAGAATGCTGTGGGATTTGCGCGCGGTGCGGCGGGTGGGGTGGAGATCGCGCCCGCGAGTGCCGCACATTCGCTGGCGATCGCGATCGAACTCGGCCTCAAAGCCTTTTTGATGAAGGCCGGCTATGCCGACGACTGGAACCGCGTCCATATTCGGCATGACCTCGAAAAGGCCCTGGCGCTTGCGATGGAGGCGGGCCTGTCCGGCCTGCCTCCGGAATTGCCGGAACTTGCCGCGATCCTTTCGCCGGCCTATCGCCGCCACCAGATCGACGCCTTGTTCCGGGCTGGAGCGTCACCCTTCGATGTGGCCGACGTCTCTCACTGCATCGACCGTCTCCTTGCCGTGATCAGGGCGCAGATCGTGTGACGGCGCACCACCGCATCATCCTTTGCCGCATCATCCTTTGCGCGGTTCGAAAAGGCGCTAGCCATCCCATGAAGCCGGGGATGGGCGGGCCTGCGGCGTACCGTGCGTCAGACGGCCATTATGTCTGTTGCCATGAGAGTTGCCGTCGTTTCGCTGCGGACGACCGTCTTAGGTGCGAAAAAGCGCTGACGACCGGTTGTGGGGTCTCTGCCTGGCGGGGACATGCCGCGGCGATAGGGGAAGGTTTCTGCATCGGTTCCTGGGTTCATAGAACCAAAGCCACCATCTCTTCTTTTTGACCTGATCCCTAAGTCGGTCGTTCGGTCCTTCCAACCCGCTCCCCTTCGGGCCGAGTTGCCGTGTGCCACGGCTGCCCGCACCACCCCTTGTGTCGGGGTTTCCCTGCGCGGCTGACGCGCTTCGGTGGAAGCACCGCCCATGCCCGCCTTTTTCGGGGGTCAGTCGAAGGGACGGTCCCTTCGGCACCCAAAAAAGGAACCTCGACATGCAAAACCTCGTCATCCTCGCCGGCAATGTCGGCGCCACGCCGGAAGCCCGCACCACCCAGGGCGGCACCAAGATCACCCACTTCAGCCTCGCGACCTCGCGGCCCAAGCGCGACAGCAACGGCAAGATCGTCAAGGACGACAATGGCCGGCGGATCGAAGATACCGAATGGCACCGGATCACCTGCTTCAACGGCGTCGGCAAGACGGTCGAACAATATGTCGACAAGGGGATGAAGGTGATGGTGCGCGGTCGCATCCACTACACCCGCTGGACCGACAACGAGAATATCGAGCGGTATGGCGTCGAGATCATCGCCGACGAGGTGACCTTCCTCACCCGCGCCAAGTCCGCCAGTGGCGACCAGGGCGGCAATGACAGCTCGGTCGATGACGACGAAATTCCGTTCTGAAACCCGCGAAGGCCCGGTGGCCACAACCACCGGGCCTTTTGCTGTGTCGGCATTCCTCTGCTTGGGCTTGTCAGAAATCCATATATCCAATATTATCGATATATGGACAATGATTCTGCTATCAGCGCGCTGGCGGCGCTTGCCCAAGGCACTCGCCTTGATGCGTTTCGCTTGCTGGTGCGTCATGAGCCCGATGGCCTGGCCGCGGGCGAAGTCGCCCGCCAGCTCAATATCCCCCAGAATACGATGTCATCGCATCTGGCCGGGCTTGCGCGTGCGGGCCTGATCCGTGCCGAGCGCCACAGTCGCCAGATCATCTACCGCGCCGACCTCGATCAGCTCAAGGCGCTGACCCTGTTCCTGGTCAAGGATTGCTGCGGGGGCAGGGCGGAACTGTGCGAGCCGCTGATCGCCGAGCTTGTTCCCTGCTGCTGACGGAGCCCTGTATGCCCGACCGTATTTATAATGTCCTGTTCCTGTGTACCGGGAACTCGGCGCGTTCCATCCTTGGCGAAGCGGTCATGAACAAGCTCGGCGAGGGGCGTTTCAGAGCCTATAGCGCCGGGAGCCAGCCAAAAGGGCAGGTCCACCCAATGGCATTGTCGGTGCTTCAGGGGCTCGGCTTCGATACCACCGATATGCGGTCCAAGAGCTGGGATGAGTTTGCCGGTGCCGGTGCGCCGCAGTTCGATTTCATCTTCACGGTCTGCGACAATGCAGCCGGTGAGACCTGTCCAGTGTGGATCGGCCATCCCATGACAGCGCATTGGGGCATTGAAGACCCTGCTGCGATCGAGGGCGAGGGGCAACGCGAGGCCTTCCTGCAGGCGCTGCGCTATTTGCAGAATCGCATTGCGCTGTTTCTGGCGCTCCCGATCTCGAGCCTCGATGACATGGCGATGCGGCGCAAGCTCAAGGACATCGGACAGAGCGAAGGCGCCAGCGCCAAGGCGGAGGCGGGTGAATGACCGTGGATATCATCATCTACCACAATCCCGAATGCGGGACGTCGCGCAATGCGCTCGCGATGATCCGCAATGCCGGGATCGAACCACATGTGATCGAATATCTGAAGACGCCGCCTTCCCGCAGTCAGCTGGAAAGCCTGATCGCACGCGCCGGGATCGGCGCGCGCGCCTTGTTGCGCGAGAAGGGCACGCCATTTGCGGACCTCGGCCTGGGCGATGAAGGTCTTTCCGACACGGCGCTGATCGACGCAATGATGGCCCATCCCATCCTCATCAACCGTCCGCTCGTGGTCTCGCCGCTCGGCGTCAAGCTGTGCCGCCCTTCCGAAGCGGTGCTGGACCTCATTCCCGCGGCCCAACGCGGTGCCTTCGCCAAGGAAGACGGCGAGCAGGTCGTCGACGCTGCCGGCAACCGCGTCACGGCAGGCTGAACGATGGCAGCGGTTACGGTCCGGCCGGCGGTCCTCGCCGACGCGCCGGCGATCGCCGCCATCTACGCCCATCATGTCCGGGAGGGCACCGCCAGCTTCGATACCAGCCCGCGCTCGGTGATGGAGACCGAAGCCAAGATTGGCGCATGCTTGGCGAAAGGCTGGCCGTTTCTCGCCGCCCAGCAGGGCGGCGATGTTGTCGGCTATGCCTATGCCACGCAGTTTCGCGATCGGCCTGCCTATGCGTCGAGCTGCGAGAACTCGATTTATGTCGATCCCGGGCATCAGCGCCGAGGTGTCGGAAAGGCGCTGCTTGCTGCTCTGCTGGCACAGACCGAGGCGGCAGGATTTCGCCAGATGATTGCCGTCATCGGTGGGGGTGAAGCGGCATCCGTCGCCCTCCATGCCAAGCTCGGCTTCGAACATGCCGGCACGATGCGCTCGGTGGGACGCAAGTTCGGACGCTGGCTCGACACCGTCTATATGCAGATCGCGCTGGGTGTCGGTGACGCCGCCCCACCGCTCAAGGAACCGCAATGACCCAGACCCGTCGACCACGGCTATCCTTTCTCGATCGCTATCTCACCTTGTGGATTTTTCTGGCGATGGCCTTGGGCGTAGGCCTTGGCACGCGCATCGAGGGGCTGCCCGCCGCGATCAACGGCCTGTCCTGGGGCACCACGAATATACCGATCGCGATCGGCCTCATCCTGATGATGTATCCACCGCTGGCTAAGGTTCGTTACGAGGAGCTGCCGCGCGTTTTCGAGGACAAGCGGGTGCTGGCGATATCGCTTGTCCAGAACTGGATCATCGGCCCGGTGCTGATGTTCGTTCTGGCCGTCATCTTCCTGCGCGCCGAGCCAGCCTATATGACGGGTCTCATCTTGATCGGGCTGGCCCGATGCATCGCGATGGTCATCGTCTGGAACCAGCTTGCCAAGGGCGACAATCAATATGTCGCGGCGCTGGTGGCGTTCAATTCGATCTTCCAGATCCTGTTCTTCAGCCTCTATGCCTGGTTCTTCCTCGCCTTCCTGCCGCCCTTGTTCGGGCTGGAGGGCAGCGTCATCAACGTCAGCTTCTGGATCATCGCGCAAGCGGTGGCGGTCTACCTCGGTATTCCCTTCCTTGCGGGATATCTGACCCGCAAGGGTCTCGTCGCGGCCAAGGGGCGCGACTGGTACGAGAGCGTATTCCTCCCGAAGATCGGTCCGGTTACGCTCATCGCCCTGCTGTTCACGATCGTTGCCATGTTCAGCCTGAAGGGCAGCGAGATCGTTACGCTGCCCGGTGATGCTGTCCGCATCGCCATCCCGCTGACGATCTATTTCGTCGTCCAGTTTTCGATCAGCTTCTTCATGGGCAAGCTCATCGCCAGCGACTATCCGCGCACGACGGCTGTGGCCTTCACGGCTGCGGGCAATAATTTCGAACTGGCCATTGCCGTCGCGATCGCCGCTTTCGGGCTGGCGTCCCCGGTCGCTTTCGCAGCCGTCATCGGCCCACTGGTGGAGGTGCCAGTGCTGATCCTGCTGGTGAATGTCGCCTTCTGGTTCGGTCGCCGCTGGTTTCCCGATACCGTGCCCGAGCAAGGCCGATGAGCGAGGACATCATGGCCTTTGAGCGCCTGCGCCAGCTATCCGAGCCGGATTATCTGCCGGCTCTGAAGATGGCCTTTGCCCGCCGGAGGCCCGCGCTTGGTCTCGGCCCGAACGATCCGCCGCCACGCATTCTTCTCCTCTATGGCAGCTTGCGGAAGCGATCCTACTCTCGGCTTGTGGTGGAGGAATCTGCGCGGCTTCTCCAGTTTTTCGGATGTGAAACGCGGATATTCGATCCTTCTGATCTGCCGCTTCCCGACCAGGTCGAAGGGGACGACCACCCGGCCGTTGCCGAACTACGGGCGCATTCCTTGTGGTCGGAAGGGCAGATCTGGTGCAGCCCGGAACGGCACGGGCAGATCACCGGTATCATGAAGGCCCAGATCGACCATCTGCCTCTGGCGTATAAGGGCATGCGCCCGACGCAGGGGCGGACCCTGGCTGTGATGCAGGTCAGCGCGGGTTCGCAATCCTTCAACAGCGTCAACACACTGCGCATCCTTGGCCGGTGGATGAGGATGTTCACGATCCCCAACCAGTCGAGCGTGGCTAAGGCGTTCGCCGAATTTGACGATGACGGCCGCATGAAGCCGTCGAGCTATTATGATCGCATCGTCGATGTGGTCGAGGAGCTTGTACGCTTTACCGTCCTGCTGCGGCCGCATGCCGATCAACTCGTCGATCGCTATTCCGAACGGAGCGAAGCGGGCATTCCTGTAGACCCATCGAACGATCTCTCGTCGATCGCAATCGCGCCCCAAACCGTACGGGGATGAGCCGTTGGCATGCGGCAGACCTTCAGCCCCTGTCCTACGACTGGTCAGCCAAGTGCTTTTGGGCATCATCGGCATTCTATTTGTGGGAATGGGGGCGGTCCTATTGCTGTGGGCCACACCTGGCAGTGCTTTTCTGACTGGGGCCGATCTCGCTGCACGGCTTGTCGCCGCTGCAGCGATTGTGGGCGGCACTTTCTTTGGCTTCTGCGCTCATATCGAAGCTGTCTATTGGCGTGCGGCGCTGATCACGGGCGTTGGCCTGGTCATAGCTGTCGGCGGCTTGGCGCTCGTATGGAATTCGGTCAGGATGCCGATGCGTTCAGGGCGTTCTGCAGCGCAGCAATGCTTTCGACAACATCGTCGAATGCGGGCGCCGCGCCGAAGATCATGCCCGTCATCGCGCGATAGTCACCGCGCAAATCATCGACCATGTCGCCCTCGGGGCACAGCGCGAAACTTCCTGGCACGGCAGTCGCGAGGTCGAAGGCGGGCCGGTTGAAGAACAGCCTGGCATGCGCCACGCAATCGCGTCCAAGCGCCGGATCAGCCAGCGCGCGTTTGCCCGCATCGGATTGCAGCAGCTCATGGAGGTCATAATAATGGCGCGACACACGCTGCCCGTTGCCGCGCAGGACGCCGCGGATCTCGAACCAGCGCCGCAGGCCGTGGAGGATGACCACCTTGTCCCAGAAGGTCCGCTCCGCATCGACGATCGTGATATTGGTGATGGCAAGATCGATCCCCGGCACGTCGCTTTCGAGATAGGGCCGGACCGTATGTACTGCGTGGGGGTCGAGCGCAGACTTCGCGCCGGACTCGATCTTCACGGCCTTGCCGACGTAGGCGTCGACAGGCGTGACCGAGGGATAGCGTAGATAGAGCGCCTGCGCATCCTCGGGGTCCGGTTCGACGCGCCATTGCTCGGCGGCTATGCCCAGGCGGTCTGCGGCTTCGCCAACGAGCGTGGCGAGCTGGTCGTGCAGCGGTCCCTGGATATGCGCCTCGGAGGCCTCGCGGATCGCGTCGAGCGCGGCTTGCCGCTTCTTTCCGCTCATCGCCTCCAGTTCGGTGATCGAGGCGGTCTGCCCCAGATCGTCGCGAAAGACGGTGACGTCGATATCCTCGGAGAAGCGCCGGATGAGCCCGAAGCCCTTCGACAGCGAGGTGCCACCCTTGAACAGCAGGCGGGGACCATGCGGCAATCCGTTGAACAGGGCGTCGAGCGTCCAGCAAACCCAGAAATCCTTTTCGACATTCTGGGGCGTGGTGCCGATGCGCTGCGCGGTCGTCGTGAACAGGCCGAGACGGGTGTCGTCGTCAGCGCTGATGATGCGGTCATAGTCAGGGTTCATCATGCGGCCGACGCCCGACTGGCCAGCATCGGCTTCAAATATGCCTGCATCCATGCCGGCAGTGTCGACAGGCCATCGGCCAGATCGTCGCGCACGGATTTGCTCTGTCGGGCGTCATGCAGCAGCGCCATGATCCGTCGGTGGACCGTGGCATCGTCTTGTGGGTCGCTTCCCATCGTATCGCGCAGCCAGTGAAGGGCCTGGACGATCCGCATCGCGGGCCGCCCCGCCCAGAAGAGCTTGCTGGCGGCGGTCAGGCGGAAGCTGATCGTGAGATGGCCGAGATGGATCGTCTTCAGCCGCGCATCGGTATGGACGACGATCCTGGCCGGGACCGCGTTGGTGAGGCCCAGATCATTGGCGGCGGTCATGCCGTCGACCAGCACCCGGATCTGATCGCGTCGGGCGATCGCGTCGATGACCTCGCGGGGATCTGGTGGGCTACTTTGCTGGGTCAGGCTATTGCGCCCGGGCTTGTCGTAAAGGCCGCGGTCGATACGGCGGAGCATGTCAGCGGCGACCAGGCGTTGGAGCGTCTTGTCGACGGCATCGCGGCTGCCAAGGTCGAGAAAGTCCCCCGGCGTCCACACCGCTTTGGGTGCACGCGCGTCGATCCGCTGAAGAATGGCGGCTTTGAGGTCGGGAGTATCATCGGCCATGTCCGAAATCCCTATACAAATTTCGGACAAATGTAAATTAGACCTGTCCGAAGCTTGTAGACAGATTTCGGACAGCTTTATTCCGCTATCGCCCTCCGCGTCCGCTCAGCGGCAATGGCCCGCCGCATAGCGTCGCCACCGCAGCACCGTGCCAGTCGCGATCATGGCGCAACTCAGGTCGCCGATCCCCGGCGCAGAGCACCAGGCACCGGTGCGATCTCCTTTCGCGTTGCCGGTTGACCGACATTGGAGCCTAGGGCCGGCGACAAGGATATGGCCGGTGCCGGTTCTGCCTTTGGCGCCGCCAAGCAATCGGACCAGCGCGTCCCGCGCGGCGACGCCGCTGGCGCGCGGGCAGGGTTGACCGCGTCGGCAGGAGCCGCCGATCTCGCGTGCCGCTATTCCGCCAAGTCGAATCCGTGGTCCCTCCCGGCACCACACCGGTCCATCGCCGTCCCACACCCTGGTGGGCGTACAGATGAAAGTCTGCCCGGCGGGTACGGTCGCGACAGCGAGAAGCAGGGCCGTGAGCATCAGCGATGGGATCGGGACGGGGCGTTCGTCATGCGTCGGGGAACAGCGGCAATGTACCCGTCCTTGCGGCGGGCTCGTCGGCGAGAATATCATAGCAGCGCAAACGCACTGCCAGATGCCGGGCAAGCTGCGCCACCGCACGCCGCCGTACGGCTGCGTCACCGCAGCGAATATCCGTTACCAGTGCCGGTTCGGCGGTTGCGAGCGACACCTCAAGATGGAGGGTCAGGCTATCTTCATCGACTCGGAGCATAAGCGAAGCATAGAACAAAAAAAGAACAAACAGCAAGAGGTCGCCCTCTATCCCGGCCTGCGGATCATCTTCAAGCGCCTGTAGCCATGTCCGGGCCGACGAAGGCGCCTGCGGGTTCGCGCTGCTCAACAAACCCTATTTGATGGATGAACTCTCCAGCATCCTGCGCAAGACCGCGCGATCTGCGCAAGGGCCGACCTTGGAGACATACTAGAAGGGTCGGCGCGAAGCCCAAATCCTGGCGTCAGGCGGGTCCACCCCGCTCTTTGAGGCGCAATCCTTGGTCCGGCCGGCAGCCTCATGCGATCAACCCGTAAAGGGTCCGGTCGCTTGCGCTACGGCTTTTTGGCCTGCGGCAAAAAGTGATCGCGGCCACCGGCCGAACACATCGGGCGCCAGTCGAGCGGGGATGAACCCGCCGGCTTGCAAGGAGCCTCGATATGTTCACCGACATCAAGATCGCCCGCCTCCACGCGCTCGGCCTCTCCAGAACCCTCATGATCGCAACCATGGTTATCGGCATCGGCACGCAGTTCGCGGTCATCACCGCCGATGAGTTCGATGGCGACGTCGCGGTCATCAATGAATATGATCCGTTCAGTTGAAACCTTCAGGCGGGGGCATTCGCCCCCGCCGTTATTGTGCGAGCGCTGATTGGACGATCTTACCGAGGAAGCGAGCCCGCATTTCATCCACTCGACCCTGCGTGAGCGCATCGTGGAGCATGTCTTTGTCGGGGACGCGCTGCGCCGCCTGTGGCAACGGGGCGTGACCGATGTCGAGGTGCTGCGCTCCGAATTCGACGCGGGTGGCTATGATCTGGTCATGGCCCGCGGCCGCGTGACCCGCCATATCCAGTTCAAGACCAAAATCGTCGGCGGCAAGACCGATGAGGTCAAGATCAGCCTCAAGCTGATGGAGAAGCCGAGCGGGTGCGTCATCTGGATCGTGGTGACGCCAGACCTCTTTTTCGACCATTATCTGTGGTTCGGCGCGGGGCCAGGCGAGCCTTTGCCGGACATCACTTCGTTTGCCGTCGCCAAACATAGCAAGGGGACTGCGGACGGCCAGAAGAATGCGCGGCCGAACCATCGCAAGGTCCGGATAACCAGATTCGAGAAGGTCGCCAGTTTGGACGAGATATTGCTTCGCTTGTTCGGTGATCTGGGTGATGCAAAGGGGGCTTGAGCGGGGAGGGCGGCTCCGGCTGCGCCGGACCGGGCTCTAGGCGAAACGCCCCGAGCCCCGTGCCGGGTCTCGGTAGGGTAGACGCGAGACGCCTCTTTCGAGGACGCCCCAGCGCCTCCCCCCGAACCGTGCTTGCACCTTTCAATGCACACGGCTCTCCATTCCGCTGGGCATCCGGCCGCCATGATGGGCAACGTGACACTTTCGGCACAGGACGATTGTCCTGCGCCGTCGTGCCGATTGCACCCAAGGCGTCAGTTGGTCGCGCCGCTTGTCCTTCAAGCGATTGGGATGATGCATCTCGAACGGACCATCGGTATCGCCACATGCCTCGCATTGCTCGGCACTAAGACGCGTGACCAGATCGTTCGGACTCTGCGCAAGGCGAGAGCCTACCGTGATGGTGTCGACGATGGGGTTATCCCACGTCTTCACGATCAGATGCTTCAGTTTCCACACCTTATGAACGCGCGGCTCGCCCCGGACCACGGTCGTAATCCCGTGGTCCGACCCCATCTTCAGATATTCCTCGGCCTGCCGCCTCGTCGAGCGTCGCCGGCATGCCACAGTCGCGAAGAGGCTCCTGAGCATGACCAGTTCCAACTTGTCGAGTGACGCTTTCACGCCATCGGCGATCGCGTAGTAGTTCGCGAAGCCTCGGAACTCCGAGTTGTAGGCTACGATGATCTCCGGCACACTGGATTCCATGAGCTGCGGGCGCACCCGACCATTCCTCATGTCGAGGTTGCCGAGCTTTTTGCGCCTGCAGAACGCATAGACCCGATCCCGTGGCACCCACAGCTTGATATTCCCTCGCGTCGGCCGACGAAGAACGCTACGCGTTCCACCGCCGGTCTTTTGCCGCCCCGCCATTGTTCCGGCGGAGCGCAACGTGAAGGCGCATACATGGAAGCCAAGGAACGGCGATCCCTTCGATGCATCGCGAACCCCGGTTTTCTCCGGTGACACCGCCAGATTGAGCCGATCAGCGAGAAAGCGCTGTATATCGGCCATGATCCGGACAGCGTCCGCCTTGCTGCCGATCACGCCAACGAGGAAGTCGTCAGCATAGCGACAATACCGCAGGCGGCGGAAGTTGGGGTCCATGTCATCGACGGAAGAGAGTTTCCGCCGATCCTGTTTGACAGCTTCGATTAGCGCCAATCGGACGCGAACCTCGCCATCGCCCGCACCATCGGCACGGACTGCATCGATCTCCTTGCGGAGAGCGGCGATTTGCTGAGAGCAGGCAACATACGCGGGGTTCGCCCGCCGTCTGTCGCCTTTGTCGAAGCCCCGCCGCATCGACTCCATGAACTCGTCAAGTTCATGGAGATAGATATTGGCGAGCAGGGGCGAGATAACCCCGCCCTGTGGGGTGCCGCTATAAGTCCGTTCGAACTTCCAGTCGTCCATGCACCCGGCTTTAAGCATTGTCCCGATCAGATCGATGAACACTGGATCATCGATCCGCCGGGCCAAGAGGCCGAGCAGGATGTCATGGTCGATGTTGTCGAAGAACCCGCGGACATCCACCTCGATCAGCCATTTTACGCCCGTCCAGGTTTTACGGATCTCTTCGAGAGCCGTGTGACAGGAGTGACCCGCGCGGAACCCATGGCTGTGTTTCGAGAACACAGGTTCATAGATCGCCGCGAGGACCATCCTCGCCGCCTCCTGAACGATGCGATCATCCGCCGTTGGGATACCCAATGGGCGCATCTTACCATTGCCCTTGGGGATATAGACCCGTCGCACTGGACGAGGGCGGTAACGGCCTTCCGCCACGCTTTGAACCAGACGGTCGAGCCTCGCCAGCGTCATGCCGTCGAAGGTCTGTCCGTCCACTCCCGGCGTCATCGCACCCCGATTCCGGGATACTCTGTCATAGGCCCGCTCATATAAGCAGCGGGACCGCATGAGGCGGTTGAGACCATTGATCCGCTTGCCCGCCCGCGACAGGGCCGGAAGCTTCTCGATCCGTCTCAGGATAGTAGCGGTCTGCATCAGCAGTCCCTTTCCATTGATCCATCGAGTTACAGAACTGCCGTCCTTCGCCCGGACGCAGCGGATTTCGACAAGGATCGCTCCCGCTTATACCGCTACCCCGTCCGCCTCGCGGCGGCTGTCCCGGCCATTACACCGGGCGTTTGACTACTATGACGGCTCCGTCGCCATGCAGGTCCGGCGAGCCGTCCTGTTTAGGCGATCCCGCAGTTGCGCGAGTGAGGAGTCGCGATGCGGTTAGGTGCCCCGTTCGTTTCCTTAGTCCCCTGACAGGGGCCACGCCGAACGGATTGGCAGCGATTCACTGGGACGTGCTCCTCGCTCCGCTCGAGACGATGTGTCAGCCGCGTTCACCGTCACCTACCTAGTGGTCGTTGGAAACTGGGATTCAGACAATCCAGTCTTCACCATGCGCATCTTGCCTGCTGGTCAGCTGTCAGGCTGCGGCGCCCAACTTCGATCCCTACCCCGACATGCTATGGTCCCGTCCCCCTTTCGGGGTCTCAGCCGATTCATCACCGGCCCCGGTAAGTCGGTCAGGCATGAGCTATGCCAATAAGCTCAGTTCATTCGAACACTCCTTTCTTCTTCGCGCCACAACGGCGCACGCCCATGCGGGTCACGATCCCTGCCGTGGGGCAGGCCGTCAACGGCGCCCTGGAACGAGCAGGTCTGCGGCATTCGCGAAAGGGGCTGGTCGCCCATGGGCGAGATGCGCTGGCGGGCACAGGCTCAGGCCGTCGCGCAGCGCCCCGTCGTCGAGCAGGATCCGCCACGGTTCGCCATGCCGCCGGGCGGCAACGTAGAAGGTCGCGCCATCGCACGCGACCATGCGGCATCGTTCCTGGCGATCGATCAGCGACGCACTTGCGCCATAGCGGGCGACCAGATCGTCCAGATCGGCGCGCATCAGGGCGCCGCAGCGGCGGCACTGCGTGCGAACCTGGATCAGCAGCCGCTGCATCACGCCCACGCTCAATGTCCAGCGTGGCCAGAGGGCAATGATCCGGGCGGTGTCTGTCATGATCGAGGCGATAGATAGCGAAGCCCTCGGTTGCGCGTCCAGCAGCACGTCCGAAAAGTCGGCCATGCCGTTCCATTTTCCCTCTCACCGCTGCACCGATCGTCCCTTCCTGGCTTGGCGTCCTCGCCGCGGCACTTGCCAGCGCAAGCCCGTGCCGGGCTTCTCCACATCCGTTGCGACCCTGCGGGTGCGCGGGCGCGCTATGCCCCGGCGGTCCGGTCGCCTGTCGAAAGGCCCCGATCGGCGGGGTCTGACACAGATCAGGAAGTCGAACGTCATGGCCGACCCCCAGAATGACAAAGTCCTATCCGCAGACCAGCGCATCGCGACTATCGCGCGGCTCAATGATGCCCTGCGCCAGTCCATCCATAGCCCGGGCGTCAACCAGGTGGTCATGACCGCCGGGGTCGCCGAGCTGATCGGCGATACTAGCTTGTTCCGCGGGTTCCAGCGCCGCGCCGAACTGTTGCGCACCGTGCGCGACTATGACGCCTTTGGTCCCGACGTCGATCCCCATGGCGAGCGTGATTTCGGGCGCTTCGAACTTGCCGGCGAAGCCCTGTATTGGAAGATCGACTATTATGATCGGGCGCTGACCTATGGATCGCCCGATCCGACCGATCCCGAAGTCACCACCCGCGTGCTGACGCTGCTTCTCACCCACGAATATTGAGCTATCATGGCCCCGACCCTGTCGGGGCCACCTTTTACCGAAAGGGATTCGCAGATGAGCGAGCCTGTCATACAAGCCCTCGACCGGCTTTTCGATCTGGCCGCCTCGGACACGGGGCAAGCGCGTCGCGCCGCAAACTTCCTGCTCGCCTGGTGGAATGCGCAAGACAATGGCGGGTTCGATCTCGCCGACCTGTTCGGCGTCGACCACGCCGTTGCGGCCGACATGGCAGTAGTGTTCGTCTATCTGGGCGGTCATCACGGCGCGATCTATCCCGACCAGCTCGGCTATGAGGACAAGATCGTCGCCCTGGTCCACCAGTGGCGGTTGCGTGAGCCTGCCGACTGACCAAGGCGTCAGCCGCGAGCGCTGATCGCGTCGCGCCAACCGAGCCCGCTGACGTTGCCGCCGGGCTGCGCACAATGTCTCACCGAGCGATGGTGACGCCGGCTATCCCCCTGACCGGGGGGATGGCCGAAAAGTCTGCTTGAGCAGACTATCGCCGGTGCCGTCTGACGCCCACCGGGTCTTGCTCCCCGGCACGAGAGGAGAGGCTGCGCGGCGAGAGCGGCCGCGTTTCGCTGCGCGGTGAGGGGACCGACCGGTTTCCCTGGAACATGCCAAGGAGACCCGCCGTGGCCGACTATTTTTCGCGTCATCCAGACCATGCGTTGCTGTTCGCATTCGTCTGCTTCGTCATCACCGTTTACCTGTTCCGTTATGTCGGACCCGGCATCGGCGGCGGTGGCGACTGGTCGTCGCGCGAGCATTATGAGCGCAACCTGCGCGATGGTCCGCACGACTATGAATCCTGACGGCGCGGCGCCGATGCGAACGATCGTCGTCAGCCTGCTCAAGGGCGGGGTCGGCAAGACATTTCTTGCGACGCATCTCGCTTGGTATCTTGCCGAGCGAGATGGCAACCGGGTCGCGTTTCTCGACCTCGATCCGCAGGGTAGTTCCACCCGTCGGCTCGCCGGCGAGCGGGCCGGGTGGTTTGCAGCGGATCTGTTCGATCCCGAGGCGCGGCTCGACCTGACCGATGCGCCAGGCATCACTGTTTTCGCCGCCGATCCGCGCCTGCAGATGGTCAAGGCGGCCGCGGATGTCCGCGACTTCCTGGGCCGGTTTCCCGCGCTTGGCGCCCATTTCGATCATATCGTCATCGACACCGGTCCCAAATGGGATGAGCTGACCTTGAGCGCGATGGCGGTGGCCGACGCGGTGATCGCCCCGGTCCAGGTCGCCGAGGATTCGATCGAGTGCGCCAAGATGCTGCTCACCGCGCTCAAAAAAGCGGAAGGGGCGAGAGGCGGGCGCAAGGTCGATTTTCTCGGGCTGTTGCCCTCGATGGTCAATCCGTTCGACCGGCGCGAAATGGACAATGCGGTCAAGCTCGCCCGCGCCGTGGGCCAGAAACTGATGTTTCCCGCCTTCATCAAGGCGCGACCGACTTACAAGCATTCGGCCGAACAGCATCATCCGGTCTGGCGCGAAACCGGCAGCGGCGCGAAAGCGGCCGCTGACGAAATCCGACCGATCCTGGCCGAAATCGTCCGCCGGATGGATGACCGTCGCCTGAGTGCGGCGTGATGGGCAAGTTCGATCAGCGCGCCGAAGAGTTCGGACTGCTTGTCGGTCTCCACGACAGCGCGCGGCGCGTCGAGGATCTGCCGCTCGACTGGATCATCGCCGACCCCGAAAACCCTCGGCGCGTGTTCGACGAGACGGAGCTCAAGGATCTTGCCGCGTCGATCGCCGCGCGCGGCGTCCTGCAGCCGATCATCGTCGCCCCCTGTCGAATGGGCAGGGCTCCGAGCGCGCTGCGCCAAGCAGGCCGGTTCGTGCTGGTGCTGGCCTGCGATCGATGTTCGGCACGGAGAAGTCTTTGGAGCCCCAGCCTCTTGATGCGGTTCGTGTGACCCTGGACGGGCGGACCGGACGTTTGATCCTGCCCGAGCTGGTCCGGGTGGTGTTCGACGACGGCGAGGAGATCGAAGCGCCCGTTGCCGGCATCGTTATGGGGTAAGCCATCGTCCGGGCGGGGCGCTCACACATTCAACCCTCACTCCGCGTAGAAACTATCGGGCTTTTCAGACAATTTTGACAGCCGCGCCCCCTTCTTCAGGGGCGCGGCTGTCTTCATTTTCTCGGATCGTGCTTATTGAATCACTCGGAAATATTGTGCTCTTTTGCAGATGTCAGGTCGGGTGAGATCCCTGGCTAGAGGGCGGGCGGAGTCTGCTTGAGCAGACTATAAGACGAGTGGTTTTAGGTGAGGGCCGGATAGGCTTGGCGCCGTCATTGTTAAACAATAGCAATGGGGTGTGGCGTTTTTTGGCCTCCGTCTGCCCGATGATCTCGCGGCGCGCTTCGATGCCAGGGCGACTGCCGCCGGCGGTCGCTCAGCGCTCCTGCGCAAGCTGATCGACGATGCGCTTGAGAACGCCGGGGACAGGTCGAGCGAGACGGCTTCGCCTCGGACCCGCACGACTGACCGGCTCCAACTTCGGCTCATGCGCGAGGATATTGAGAGGCTCGATGCGGCCGCCGATGCGCGCGGGCTAAAACGGACCGAATGGCTCGTGATGCTGTTGCGTCGGCGGCTTCATGCACATCCGCTTCCGCCGCGCGCCGACCGGGTAGAGATCGCGCAGTCCTGGCGCGAGCTCAACCGGATCGGCATCAATCTCAACCAGGCGGTCCATGCCCTTCATGCCGCAACCATGGTGGATTCGCGGCTCGACCTGGCGCGCGAGGCCGCGCGGGTCGCCTCCTTCCGTGACGAGGTGGCCGACCAGCTGCGCGCGCTTGGCCGCGCGCTGAAAGGTGATCTGAGCTATTGGGATACGCCCGATGACTGAGGACGATGACGGCGTCCTGCCGCTCCCCAGTCTGATGGAAGCCTGGCGACCGCCGGCCGGGGGCAAGCGTAGCCTGCGCGGAGGGACGCTGCGGATCCGTTCGGGTGGTGGCAAGGGGATAGGCGGGAGCGCCGCTGCGCCGATGTTGTCGCCGGCCGAGGCGCGCGCCAAGCTTGAGCGCATCGTGCGCAAGGCGCCCGAGGTCATGGTCAAGATCTCGGGCAAGCAGCGTGGGGCCAGGCACCTCGCCGAACATTTTGGCTATATATCGCGCCACGGGAAGCTCGAGGTTCGCAGCAGCGAAGGCGAGATCATCACCGACGAAAAGCGCCTGAAGGCGATCGCGGCCGATTGGGACATGCTCGATCAGGCGATGAACCCATATGGCAAGGAGCGACCGACCTCGATGTCGATGGTGTTGTCTATGCCCGGCGGTACGACCGATGCCGCGACCATCCATGATGCCGTCCAGGCGTTCGCGCGCGTCGAGTTCGAAGGGCAGTTCAGCTATATGGTGGCGCTCCACACCGACACCGCTAACCCCCATGTCCATCTGACCGTCGCGACCCAGGGTGCGGACGGGGCGCGGTTCAATCCGCGCAAGGCCGACCTTCATCATTGGCGCGAAAGCTTCGCCCATGAATTGCGCCAGCGCGGTATCACCGCCGAAGCGACGCCGCGCCGCGCGCGCGGCCATGTCCAGAAGCGGGTGCGCTCGCCGGCCCACCATCTGGAGGCACGGGCAGCGGGGCAGGGGAGGGATTTGGATCTCAACCGGCTGATCGAAGAGCGCGCGCAGGCGTTCGCACGGTCACAGAACCCAGAGCGGCGGGTGGAGGATGTGCTTGCGCTCGGCCGCCAGAAGCAGATCCGGGGGGCTTATGCAGAGGCCGCGGCAGCGCTGGCGGCAACCGGAAAGGACGAGGACCGCGCGTTGGCCGAGGATATCGCAGGGTTCGTGGCCGATATGCCAGCGGCGGTGTCTCGGCGGTTGCAGCGGGCGCGGGAGATCATGATCGCCGATCGGAGTTCGGCGGCAGCGGACAGCCGCAGCCGTAAATCGGATGCTTTGCCGTCGGCTGAGTCGGACAAAGTTAAACGCGAGCCCCCTGATCGCGAGCGCTAAAGATGTGGATAAGTTGGGGTAGGGGCGTATTTCAGTTAAAGCGCAGTCCGAATAGCCCGCCGGTTTCGGTTGCGTCGGTCAGCTTGGTGTCGAGCACATAGGCACTAACATCAAAGCCGTCACGAAAGCCGTCTTTCGGCAAAGCATCCGAATTCATCGTGACGATGTATTGGAATCCGACCGCGGCAGCATGATCGGCGCCGAGCTGCAACGCTTTGGCCACCTGCCGTTCGTCGACCCCGTCAAACAGATGACTGTCGTGAACCAGGAAACCCGGCCCCATGCCCCGGCGGGCGGTCAGTTCGGCCAGCATGAGATCGAAGCAGAATATCTGCATGTTGGTGATGCCCTTGCTGCGCTGGGCATCGATACGAATATCGACCTGGGGACCGTTGGGCGTGGCGCTGACCGTCAGGCTCCCGGCTTTTTCGTAAAGCGCGTTGGACAGATCCTCGAACACGAGGATCGCTTCCTCGATGATACTCTGACGTTCGTGATGATCGTCCTGAAGCGTCTTCAGGAGCCGGGCGCGCTCAATGTCGAGTTCGGCTTTCGTGCTTTCGATCTGCTCCGCCGTCGTGAGGCGTTGTCTCAGTCCCTCGGCGTCCGCCTCCGCGCGGCCGGCTTCCTGCTGGAGCGCTGCGTAATGTTCCAACGCGCCGCCGGATTGGAGGATGCCCATCAGCTGCCGACGCCGGCCATCGAGGGTTTCGCGTGCACGATCGCGCGTGCGGATACGATCTTCCGCGGCCTGGACCTCGGACGTCAGATGCGATCGCCGATTTTGCACGATAGCCTGGTGAAACTCTTCCACTTCCTCGAAGCGGCGACCGACCGAGCCCGGCAGTACGACACCGGCTTCGCGATAGAGGCGGTCCAGGCTGGTCGTCGCCGGCGGAAGCTCGCTGTCGATCGCCGCGCGCAACTGCAGGATCAGTTCCCGATCAGCGGTATTGTCGTCGCTGAGTGTCGAAATCTCGCGCGTGATCTGCGAAGCCTCCTGCTCCATCCCCGAATATTCTGGAACGACATTGAAGGTGTCGAGTTGCTCGCGCATCCTTCTGGCACGGGCTTCGGCGATCGTCATGCGGGTCCGGAGATCAGCCGCCGTGCCGAAATAACGGCCGAGACTGCCGTCCTTCGCCGCCTTGCGCAACTCCGCCATCGCGCGCTCTCGTGTGCGGACCTCCTGAAACTGTTGCGGCACGCTCGCGTCGAGGCCCAGGAGATAACTGATCGCTACCTGCTGATCCCAAGCCTGCTGCATCGAGGATTGCTGTGTGGGCGACACGAACCCGCCGCTATTCTGCCGCCGCACGAAATAGGAGAATAGAGATCGAAAGCTCGGCCGAAAGCGGCCGTTTGCTTCGTCGTCCACATCCGGGTTCAGGCGGAAAAGCAGCGCGCCCAATGCAGCGCGCCAATTTTCGTTGCTGATGATCAGATCGCCGGTCTTGGCTTCGAGAGACGGGGCGATCGGCCAATCGGATGTGTCGCCCTGCAATCGGATGCGGGATGGCTTGGTGCCGGATCGCGTGACATCGACGAGCGTCGGTCCGATATCGACACGGGCCTCGAAACTGAAGCCTGCCAGTTCATCGGAGCGGAAAATGCTGTCCTTGTCGGCATTGGCGCCGAACAGGAAGTGGATCAGCTCGACAAGGCTGGTTTTGCCGGCGCCGTTGCGGGACTGCCGATCGGTCGCCCCATCGCTCTTGTCAGCGAGCAGGATGTTCAGACCGGGCCGGAAGGCCAAGCTCTTGAAGCTCGGAAGGTCGCTGGAAAGGCCGTGGATCATGAAACGGTCTTCTGGACCAGACCACGATCGAACTGCACGGCCTTCACGATAAACAGCAGGTCGAGCGCCAGCACGAACCAGTCATAATTGATCGGTGCCGACACCGCCCGATCGCTGCGAGAAATGCGTATCTCATCCCAGAGACGGGAGACGGTCATCGGCTCGCGCAGGCAGCCGAGCACGTCGGCACCAACCGCCAGGAGCGCCCGATCGGGCCGGATATGTTTGGTCGGTAGAATCATATCGCGTCGATTCGAATCGCGTCCTCAAAGATGTCACAACGTTCAAAAAAGTAGGAAAGCACAGCCAGCACCGCGCCCTGGCGCGCTGGTTCTCCCGTCATACCCCCCGCGAAAGCCTGAAGCTCGCCGAAGATATCGTCCGGTGATAGCCCGACCGCCTTCAGGGCCTGATAGCGCACCCGGAACGCTTGTGCGATCTCTTCGCCGAGGTCGGGATCAGGCCAGCCGGCAAAAAAGGCTTCGACCAACTGCTCCCGGCGGCGGCCCTGCCGCAGCAGCCCGGCTGCGTCCTGGGAGAGGGCATTGCGTTCGAGCTTTGCGGCCGATGGCGCCACCAGCGATGGTTCCGCGTCCGGTTCCTGCCGTTGAATTGCCAGCAGCACCGGCCGCAACGCCTCGAAATCGAGCTTCTCCAGCACACGGCCCGATGGAACGGCGCCAAAGAGATCTTCGAGCTGGTGGAGCGCGAGCGACATGGCGATCAGCCGCAATTCCGCTTCGCCGCAAACGGCTAAGGCGACGTTCGGATTCGCGGCGTTGAGCGCGGCAAGTTTCTTGACGGCCTCGGCCGGGAGGCCGCGACTGTCGTTATGGACAAACTCCCACCGCAGCATTTTTGTCGTCCAATGGACGAGCGCGCCTGCGAAATCTTCATCGACCTTGGCAAGGATGGGTTCGAGTTTCATTGCATCGGGCGCATAGCATTGGAACACGGTGCCATCGCTGGCCCGGAAGCCATCGCATTTCAGGTCGCCTTTCGGACCGTAAGGACGGACGGGTTGGAAATCGCCTGGAAAGGCATGCGCCATGATACGGGCGAACAGGGTCTCGAACGCCTTGCCGCGCTCGCGCAGAAAGGCGTTCTCGAACTTGAGCCCATAGGCAAAGCGTTGCGTGTCGTCCAACTCATCCCCCGAACTTGACCACCATAACCTTTGGCAGAATCGGCAAGCAAATCTATTAATTTACGCCCATCGTCGGGCGATGAACGGCGCACTCAACTCCGGCAGGTCGGCTTCGCGCAAAACGCGCATACGGGAGAGATCGCGCTGGGGAATCATCAACGGCTCCGGATTATATCGAGTTCATCGGGCTCGACGTTGAGTCGGATGCGCCATCGGGCCAGCATCCTGCCCTCATTGGGAAACAGGGCATCAAGACGCTGATAGGTCGGCGTCAGCCGCGCGCGCAGCCGCTCCAATGCGGCTGCGTCGGCCAGTCCGTAAAATTCCAGAAGATAGCCCAGGCGGCGGATCACCGCGCCAACGCCGAGGCGAAGCGCGTATTCGATCATCAGTTCGACCCGCAGTGTATCGCGCCTCATCCAGAGGCCCTTGGCGACCTCCGTGACACCACCGACATATTGCGGATGGTAGAGACCATCGATGATGGTACGCTCGGGATCGCTGACCCTGACCTGCTCCTCGGATGTGATCCAGATCTCGGTCAGACCGAAGAAATTCTGCGGTTTGACGTCGACGAAGCGGAACTCATATCCGTGGATGTGCTGCGGGCGCAGCCGTTTGGTGCAGGAGACGATGATGGCCAACTGCGGTTGGGTGACCATGCGGTGCAGCTCGAGGGCGCTGCCGTGGGAGATGAAGTAGTCCGCATCGCCAACCAGTGTTCTTGCAATGAGGTAAGGATCGCTCACATGCTCGGTGTCACGGCCCCGCTCGAATGGCACCAGATTGTAGAGGCCAGGCTTGAGACGCGTGACGATGCCGCGCGCTTCCGTGTTTGCGACGAGGCTGCGTGCCGATGACGGGCTCAGACCTGTGATCTCGGTGACGTCCGCGAGCGAAAAGATCGGCCGACGGCGCTCGTTCAATTCGACGATCAGCTGGGCGGCACGAGGTCCAAGCGTCTTGAGATTATATCCTTCGCGCAATTTGAGCCTCTAAGTGCGATGTATGGCGCATTCGATATAACGACAATTATATTCTCTGGCAAGATTGTTGTGCCTTGCAGGACGCTGCGCGCAAACAGTATACATCCGGCAGGCTTGGGGTTAGGCCGCTCGCGGTTTATCAATCATGATAAATTCTCGGCCCACGCGAACAAACGTGGCGGTTCTTAGAGCAGTAGCCGATCGCTTCTCGGTCACCGAGACCGGCTGCGTTCTTGGGGCTTGGGCTCGCGCCCTGGACGAGGGATGGGGGGCGTGGCTGGGTCACGGCCGCGGACGACATCCTGCCTGACGATCGGGGAGGCGTCCTTGACCATTGCCGGGCGGATGTTCCGTCCCGCCGCGATATGCGCATCGAGCTGCGTGCGGGCGACGGTCATCACACGCGCAACCGCCTCGGGGTTGTCGAACAACGTCCGTCGGATCACCGCTTCCATCACGCGCATCTGACTATCGGCCGCACGATCATTCGGCGTGGTGCCACGATCGCCGCGCCGGGCATCCGACCGTTCCAAACCATTGCCATCGCTCCGCCGACTCATTCCGGATGACCCGCGGACAGCATCGAGATCACGGACTGCTGCCATGGGCGCAATCGTATTACGGCTCGTCTCTCCGCGGAGCCGGTCGAGCTCCTGGAGATCGCGATCATTGGGCTTGTAGCCACGTACCTCCAGCCCCTTCTGACTGGCCTCGATCCAGATCGATCGCCGAAATTCTTCCGATCCCGTGACGTGAATCCGATCCCAATTGCGGTGTTGGGCAATCGCCACCAGATCCTTGACGACCTCCTGGCTCTCCGTCGCCGTGACCAGACGCCGGCCCTGATCGCGAAATGCCGGATCCTTCGCTTGTGCCGTCGTGAAAAAGGCGGGTTCGCCCGACCATTTCGCCTTGTCCGCATAATAGCGCTTCCGCACGCTGTCGGGCACATCGCCCGCCTCGAGGGAATGCACCTTGGGCGCGTTTTGCGGCGTACCAACAGCGCTAGCATGATCAGGCGCTTCAGTGGGACCGTCTTTCAGTCCCCTAGGCGAGGACTTTTCAGGCGCAGCCGGCCCAGGCGCCTGCGCCTTGCGCCGTTCGGCGTCATCGATGCCAACGCTGTTGGTAATCGTCCGCGCCGCGCCCGATTGCTTGCGATCATTCTCTGCCATGGTCATGCCTCTCGGTCACAAATGCTGGAGATTGGGCGCCGGCACCCACCGGCTCGAGAACGGCCCGGGCCGTCATCGCCGTGACAAATGCAATAGCGGCCTGTTCGTCGCCGGGCGGTGGTAGATCCACCATGTTGCCGAGCACCAACATGTCATCCGTGATTTCGGCAAAGCCTGACAGTTCGTCATCGGTCAACGCGCGCGAGCTGGGTTGTGCCTGCTCCGCTACCGCAATCGCTGGACGGTCGTTCAACAGAACAGCCCGCTTCGCGCTCAGGGCCAGCGCTAACGGATCACTGCTGATCGCCTCGCCGGCCAATTTGGCGGCGGACGATACGGCATTGATCGCGATCGGACGGGACGCGACCTTGGGCGGGTCACTGATCCGGCTCGTGAAGCGCTTCGAGCGGAAATACTCGATCTTGCGGCCCCTGACGGGGGGAATGCCGCCGCGCATCAACAGAAGGTCGCCTTTGGGCATCTGCATCAGTTCCTGAGGCATCATCAGCGCGCGGCGCTGGTCTGATTCCGATATGCTGCGGTTGGCGAGCAGGCCATGAATTGTCCGGCTTTTCGATTTGACGTTCATCGTGAAAAAGCCGAGCCGCTCGGACAGTTCGTTGGCGACCTTCAGCTCCTTGGGTGTGAATACGATCTCGAGACCGCAGTTGGCGATGATCTCGTCTGTGACGTCCACGCCATAGATACCGCGCGGCTGGGATCGGCTCTGGATGACTGGCAACAGGCGAAGCCCGTAGCCTGCAACATAGGAAAAAGCCGACGCGATGACCGGTGCCTTGCCGAGGCGGGCGAACTCATCGAGCAAAATGAGCACCGGCACGCGGCCACCATTTTCAGGCAGTTCCCGCGTATTCAGGTCGATCAGCTGCTGGAGGAAGAGGTTATAGACGGGCGCGATCCGGTCTATATTGTCGGGCGACACGCCAAGATAGATCGATATCCGCTCGCGGCGGATCTGGCGCAGATCGAAATCGGTCTCCGACGTCGCGGCATCCACATAGGGATTGAGCCAGAGATTGAGCTTCGAGGTGATCGTCTGCTTGATGCCTGAAAAGGTGTTGTCGGACGCGGAGGTGAAGTCGCTTAGCGCCGAGACACAGGCCTGGCTCAGCCGTTGGCCGCGGCGCTGGGCCTCTTCGACGACCTTCGGCAGTTCGATTTTCGGATCGCCCGTCGTCAGTCGCCGATAGATTTCGCCGATCGTGAAGGGGAGGGCGGGATTGGCCGCGACAAGGGCGCCGACGCCGACAAAGGCGGCGCGCGCCGCTTCCGCCCAGAACGGATCGGCCTTTTCCGGGGCCGGAAACAACATGCCGCCGATCTTCTGGAGTTCATTGATCACATCGGTGTCGTCGAGCCGGTCGATGAAGCTCAAGGGATTGTAGCGGGCGCTTCGCCCTTCGGGATCGAGCGGATCGAACAGATAGACGGCTTGGCCATGCCGTGCGCGAAAACCAGCGGTGATGTCCCAGTTCTCGCGCTTCACGTCGAGCACCACCACCGAGTCTGGCCAACTCAGGAGATTGGGGATCACCACGCCGACGCCCTTGCCGGCGCGCGTCGGTGCCTCGAGCAAGACATGTTCGGTGCCGCCGAAAACGAGATAACGGCCGCCTTTCTGCCCGACGATGATCCCACTGTTGCTGCGCAGATGTTCGCGCCGGATCTCGCTTTCACGCGCGAACCGCGCCTCGCCATGGAGCGTGCGCCCCCGCTTCAGGATGATAAGCAGGATGACGAAAGCGATGGCGCCGGCAACCAACGCACCGCGCTCCAGCCACAGATGCAGAAGCGGATCGCCGCGGTAATACCAGAGCCATGCGGGTATCGCCGAGATCTGCATGTGCGGGCCGATCTGGTTGAGGCCGACCAGTGCGACCAGCACCGCGCACAAGGCACATGCCAAAAAGGTTGCCGCGAGCATCCCCGCGACGATCGCGACCTTAGTGAGCGGTCGCGCGTCCGACAGGCGGGTCAAAATACACCTCCTCGACTTCGAATTTTCCGGCGCGCTTGCGGGTCTGGACGACGACGTCGACGAGCATGTGCAACAGCCCACGGATATCGTCGCGGGCCAGATCGCGTCCGCCCTCGGACTCCTTCACCAGCAGGGTAAGCTGCTCGAACGCACCCATGGCCGAGCCGGCATGGACGGTCGTAATCGAACCAGGATGGCCCGAGTTCACATTGCGCAGATAGAAAAAGGCCGTCCCGTCGCGCAGCTCCTGCAGGAGGATGCGATCGGGCCGCATGCGCAGCGCACTTTCGAGCAGCTGCTTGGGGCCGACCTTCGCCAGGCCCTGTCGCTCGCTCGAATAGACCATATGCACGACATTGCGATGCTCGACGACGAGCTCGCGCGTATCCTCGATCGTGAGCAGCCGCTCGTCGGGCGGGATCAGCTGGATCAGCGCCTTGGCGAAGGTGGTTTTGCCGGAGCCGGTCGCGCCGCTCACCAGGATGTTCTTGCGGGCCGCGACGGCGGTCCTGAAGAAAGCCGGCCAGTCGCCGGCGTCGCGCTGCGCGACCAATTGGGCATCGACCTCGCCGAGGCCGCGGGCGGCCGAGCGTGTCGCGGTGAACAAACCTGTCTGGGCGAGTTGATCGATCGCGAGATTGACGCGCGAGGGCTTACGCACCGTGAAGGATGGTGCGCCAGTCGGCGTCACCGACGGAATGACGATCTGGCAGCGCTCCCCGCCCGGCAAAATAGTCGAGCAAATCGGGGTCTCGGCATTGACGTCCTGTCGCGTAAAACTTGCGGCCGCGACGGCCAGCGTCGCCAGCCAGTCGCTGTCGAGTTCGGCGACGCTATGCCAATGCCAACCGCGATGATCCTCGATACCGACTTCGCCGGGCTTGTTGATCACCAGTTCGGTGACCTCGACCGGTTCCAGCAGCGGCAGGATCGGCGCGAGATAATGGCGCAGGACGGCGGTATCGCTCATCCTCAGCGCCGCAACTCGAGATTGTAGACGTCGGCGAAGTTGAAGTCCTTGGCCACGAAGATCCCGACCTCCTCACCCTGGTTCTTCTTCAGCACCGGTCGGATGTTGATGCTGTTCTGGAGCGCGATGCTCGCCCCCTCGCTTGGGGTCCGGGTCGTGTTATTGAAGTTATTGCTGCCACCGGAGACGGATTGCCCCGCGATATAGGCGGCGTCATCGACAAGCGAGAGCAGCAACGCGCTGCCGAAGCGCGCCCAGAAGAAGGTGTCCACGGACCCGGCGATGCCGGCGCGGCCAAGGGCGTCCGACCCCGGCGAAGCCAGGTCGATGCGCACGCCCTGCGGCGTGACGGCGCGCGTCCACAACACGAACAGGCGGTTCTGCCCTTGCTGGATGCCGCCATGATATTCGCCGAGGACTTTGGTGCCCTTCTCCATCAGCACGACGCGGCCATTCTCCGAATAGACATCGCGCGGTATCAGGCACGAGGTGTAGCCTGGCTGCGCCGAATTCATCGCTGTCTGGAGGATGCAAGGTATCAGCGTGCCGGCAGTGACGAGATAGTTGCGGTTGGGCAGCATCGAGGCCCGTGCCTCGCCGACAGCCGAACTCTGTCGAAGCGCGTCGAGCGCGTTGGGTGCGCCTCGAGCGGTCGTATCGCTTGTACCGTCGGCGGCGCCGTCCGGACTGGTGGAAGTGCCACCTGGGCCACTTCCACCCGGCGACGGCTGTAGCGCATCGCGCCCTCCATAGGCGATCAATGTCGATCGCCGTGCCTGATCGGCCAGGTTCTGGCGCGTATTCTGCGGTGCGCCCGCCGGCGCTGCACCCGGTTGCATGGCAGGAACGATCTGTCCGTCAGGGCCAACGCCCTGCGCGCCAGGTGGAGGATTGATGACCGGCGCGTTGGGATCGGCGGTGATCGCGCCGAGCGGCTTGGGTTTCGCCGCGACGGCATCATACGCGATGGTCTCGCGCGCTGCCAGATCGGGACGTTTGGCCATCGACTCCGGTTTGCCCATCAGGCTGCCGGCATTATTAGCGCTTGGCCCCGAGTTGACCCACAAGATGCCGAGGACCATCGCCGTTCCCGCGAAAATCAGTGCGGTATTCCGCTTTGCCGGTGTCATCCCACCGATCGGATCGATGCCGCGCTCGCGGATGATTTCGTCTCGTTCAGGTGTTGGATCGCCCTGCGGGCGACGAGGGGCCTCGGCCGCAGTCTCGTCCATCGCGCTCACTCCTTCGGGTCTTGTATGGTGCGTTCGACATGCGGCGACGCTGTGTTGGTGCCGTGATCGACGCCGTAGGGTGTCGGCGCGAGATTATAGATGCACAGCACCTCCCGGTTCCGGCGCAGGCGCAGTTGAGCCGCCACGGCGTGGACGACGACGAACTCGTCCCGGACATCGAATGGGACCAAAGTCTCCGAACCGTCCGGGCGAACGAGATAAATCGCCGGGATTTCGTGGTTGCCGGGAAAGCGCAGGACCGTGAACTGGCCGTTGTCGGAGATCTCCGACGGCTGAAGATCGCTCGCACCCTGGACCTTGTAGTTCAGATTGCGTGGTCCATCGATGACGCCGTGGTCAAGGGCTCCCCGAACGGCGCTCGCCTGCAATGCGGCGACGCGCTGTGCTTCTTGCGTCGCGCGCATGCGGGCGGCACGATCAGCATCATCGCGCGGGTAGCGAAACCGAACCTGGAAGAATGTATCGCGGCTACCGCTGCCGATCGGTCCCCGGCGTGCTGTCAGTTCGAAGGCATAGTTGCGCAGCTCACCCCCGCGATTGGTCGTGACGATGAGGTTGGTCGGTCCCGCCCGCTCACGGGGCTTCAGGAACAGAATGTGACCGGCAACCGCCACTTCCCAGGAGACGGTGTCGCCGAGCGCGACATGTTCGATCGTCTCGTCGGCGCCGAGCACCACCTGGGTCGCCGTCCGGAATGTGCCGACGATCCGGTAGACCTGGGTCTCCTGATATTCGACGAACTTCACGCGTGGATCCGCCGGCCCACCGCGCGGAGTGTCCTCCGCGATCGCTGGTGTCGCGATAATGGCGAGAAGGCTCGCTAGCGGAAGGAGGCGGTTCATCGAACCACCTCGGGGTCCGCGCGGTAATTCTCGACCTGGAACCCCAATGGGTTGCGATAGCGGTCGCCCTCCGCCATCGGCGCGTTCGTGTACCGGAAGGTGACCGTCGCGATCCAGTCGCTGCTTTGCGTATCGGTGTCGGTCTGCACTGTTCGCGTGAAGCGGACGTTGGCGACACGATCGTTGATGAACGCAATATTCCGCACGCGGGCCTGGACGACCGCACCCTTGCCCCACACGACCTGTGGACTCGCGGCGTTGTTCGAGCTGAAAAACCGGCCCCAGCGTTGCTGCTCGCCTGGTTCGGACAGGATAGTGACAGCCCGGAAATTCTCTTCGGCCGCCGCCGGCAACCAGCTCTCCCGGGTTCGAACATATTGCGCGAGGAAAAATTTCGTGACTGCCTCGTCGTAGCGCATCGGCTTCTGGGTGACGGTGGTTTGCACGTCGACCGCGCCCGTCGTTTGGTTGACCCGAATGATGTACGGCATGACCGTTTTCAACGGGGCAAGGCCCGCGAGTGCGAAGCCCTCCGCGGTCGCGGCAAGCAGGCCCAGGCCGGCCACGACCCAAGCGATGCGTTCGGACCGTAACGATTTGCGCTGACGGTCCTGATCCCAGGATCGGGCATGGCCGAAATAGAGTTCGGCGTCCTTGGTCGGCACGCCTTTGGTCTGCTTCCGCATGATCAGCAACTTCCATAGGTGCTGGGAGCCGCTCGCGCCGATGTCTTCTCGGACAGGGGAACGGGCGGGGGCGGTGTGCCGCGATCAGCGGGTTGCTTGATCTGCGGCACGGGTGGTGGGGCAGGGGGCGCCACCACGGCGGGGATCGGCGAGCCCGGCAGAACGCTCCCGTAGATGTTCACGTCGCGCAGGTGCTTGCCATTGCAGACGGGCAGCTTCTTCGGCCCGGAGGCACCTTGGGCGAGCGCTGGGAGAAGGGCGATGACGACGGCCGATCGTCGGAGCGCACGGATTGTCGTGGATGGCCTCGTCATTGGGTGTTCCTTCCTCATGCGCGGCTCACCGCACCGCCGCGCTGAGCGGCCCGTTCGAGATTGCGACTGTTGCGAGCGATGCGGCGTTGCTGGAACGGTGCCGCCATGGACCCCCACGCAGAGCCGGCGAAAGCGCCGATGCCGGCGGACGCGCCCCCGGCAATGCCGGTCGCGATAGAGGGGGCCTGAAAGAAGAAAATCGTTCCCAAGAAAATATAAACGGCGAACAGCACCGCACCCAAGGCGGCGTCTCCAACACCTTCGGATGCGGTAATCGCGGTAGCACCAAGGTCAGTGATCAAGGCCGTGATCGCGATGATCACTGCCATCAGCACAATGAAGTTGAAGGCCTGCCCGAGCCAGCCGTGGAATAGCCTTTGAGTGGTCTCGAAGAGCGAAAGGGCGATGAAGATCGGTCCGAGCGCGATGATGATGGCCAGCGCCACCTTCGCGAAAACGGTGATGGAAAAGCCGATCGCCGCAGATAGTCCGGCAAGCGCTTTAAGACCCAGGCTCAAGACGTACAAAACGAGCTTGTATGGGTTGATATCGCTGTAGGTTGCCGCCTCGGTCTCGATCCTCGCGATAATAACGTCACACTGGCTGAAATAGTCGTCGAACACGTTGCCAACACTTGTGACGGTGTGCCCCGCCAACGCCTGCGAGATCGCATCAGGCATGCCGTGAAACAGGGGATTAGTTACCCACTCCGTGTATGCGACCGTTGTGGCCGCAACGTAGAGCAAACACAGTTTCACCATTCGGTAGACAAGCTCGCCCCAAGGCTCGCTGACGATGCCGCGCATCACCATGTAGCCGAACAGCGCGATATAGATGACCAAACCAAGCGCGAGTGGGCCGCGCATAACCTCGATGACATTGTTCAAGCGCTCGTTGAGGAACATGTCGAGCTTGCCGTCGATGTTGGTGTAGAGAGTGGTGAAGAGCCCGTCGGCCATCTCATCTTTCCATCACGGTCAATGGGCCGGCGACAGCGAGCGCAGCTTTTGATCAAGCGTCTTCACACTCTCTGCGTTTGAGCATTCCTGTGCGTCGCGATGCGTGCCATCGGCGCACGCCTTCAGGACTTCCGCGAGCTCTTGGGGGTGGGCTTTGAGGTAATCCTTTCCGCGCGCGGGGGGTTGGCACGCGACCAGAAATGCCGGGACCAAAAGCGCGAATGTCTTGAAGATGGTTGCCTTCATTGATGGAGGCTCCCAAGCTTTCTTGCTAAGATTTGCTCGCTCTCCTGCTGCGATCGAATCCGCTGCTCCGCTTGCTGCCTCATTGTGAGAGCCTGAAGTTGCACTGCGTCGTTCTGGATATGAGCATTTTCCACGCCGACACGGGCTTGGATATCCATCACGTCCTTCGCGTCTGACGCGGTGTCGAGCGACGAGCGCAGTTCCTCGAGACCCGTCGTCCGCTGGGCGGTGACGCCATACGCTGCCTCGGCAATGGCCGCGTCGCGCGCCGCCATGTCACCATTTCGGGAGATGGAATCGCGGTTCGAGCGCTCGAAAGCCGTCGCATCCGGGCGCAGCTCGGGAAGCTCGACACGGTTGCTTCTACGGATCCGATCTGCGGCGGTCCCAAGGCTACCGAGGCCTGTGGTGTCGGATGACATGAGGCGCTGAATATCCCGTGCTTCGCTCGGCAAGAGGTGGCGAACAGCATCGGTGTTCAGGGACGAGGCAATCTGATTGACGTTCGTCAGCTTGTTGACGCTGTTGTAGAGCTCGGTTGCCTGCGAAATCTGCTGTTTGCCCTGCTCGATCATCGACAGCGTGTTCTTCACCGTCGAGAGCGTCTGCAGGAAGGTACTGGAGTCATAGACCGGAATGCCTTGCGCGAACGCCGGCATGGACATTGCCAGTCCGCCGACAATCGCGAGCGCTCGAATTGCTATCATGACCTTATCCTTTCCTTCTGGTGGTGACCCGACGGCGCTCGTGAAAGACGGGCAGCCAGTCGCTGGGATCGTCGCCATGTTCGCGGCGAACCTGATCGAGGATTCCAACGGTTTCGGTGGTGCCCGAGAGGACGGCCAGTTCGTCGGACAGGCCGCCGAGATCGAGTTCCACGACTATGGAATCGTGCCCCTGCTTGACCAGAAACCGCCGGCTTTCGGGGATCAGATCGTTTCTGATGAGTTTGAACTCGGCGCGGGTGAGGCCAAGCCCATCGATATAGTCGACCTCCCGGCCGTGGGGGTTGGGCAAGAGGATCTTGGTGGCGACCTGCTCCATGATGCTATGCGAGATGTCCGAGCGCAGCGCGTCGGCCGGGCTTTGCGTGCCGAAGACCAGAAAGGCATTTTGCTTCCGGTAGGTCTTGAGGCCATCCTGCGCGAAGGCGCGGAACGCGTCGTCGCCCAGCGCCTTCCAGAACTCGTCGATGTCGATTACGAGGCGACGGCCATCGAGCAGCGCATCGACCCGGTGGAACATGTACATCATCAGCGGGGTGCGGATCTCGGGATTGTCGAGGAAATCCGTCATGTCGAAACCGATGAACCGGGCTTCGAGCGTCAACTCATCGCGGTCATTATCGAACACCCAGCCAAGCGCTCCGCCGCGCGACCATTTCTCAAGCCGCGCGCCGATACCTTCCGGATCGCGCTGCCCGAGCAACTGTCGCAGCGCGAGGATGGACCGCTCCTCCGGGGGAAGGCGTCCGATCGAGAGGATGCCCTCGTCAATCATCCGCTCCTGCGTGACGCCGAGCTGGGTGCCCGAGGGGGTCACCAGATGCCGGATCAGCCTGCCGAGGAAGACGATGTTGCCCGGGTTCTGCTCGAGCGCGCGGAGCGGCGCGAAGCCGGTCGGCACGCCGTTGCGCAGCGCCAGATACGTACCACCGGATGACCGCACATAGATCTCGGCGCCTCGGTCCTTGTCGATGAAGATCTGCTGCGCGCCCGTTTTCTCGAGTTGCGCCATCAGAAAATTCTGGACGACAGTCTTGCCGCCTCCCGACGGACCGATGATCAGCGTGTGGCCAAGATCGTTCACATGAAAATTGAAGTAGAAGGGCGACTGAGCCGCGGTCTTCATCAACGCGATGGCAGCACCCCAATGGTTGCCCTCCGCCTTGCCGGCAGGAAAGGTGTGAAAGGGGGAGAGTGCGGCGAAATTGCGTGACGTGATCGCCGCCGGCCGCGCACGCCACGCAAAGTTGCCCGGCAGCTGCGACCAGAAAGCGGCTTCCAGCGCCGGGCCTTCCCGCGCCGAGACCAGACCGGCATCGGCGAGCGCGGCCCGTGCCGTCGAAAGATTCTCGGCCAGGCGTTTCTGATTTTCACCGAAGACCGCGAGCGAGAAATGATGCTCGCCCAGGACAAAGCGATTGCTCTGCAGATCGTCGGCCGCGTCGGCCAGCTCAAGCGCCTGGCTTGCAGCGGCATCCTCGGTCGATGCCATCTGGTTCTGACGCCGCCGCAAGCGCTCGGAGGCCCGCGCCTTGCCCATGAACGCAAAGGACTGCGTGACGACGAACGCGAAATCCTGGCTGAGGAGCGCGTTCATCTGGCCGGGTCGCGTCATGGCCGGATATTCGCGGATACCGAACAGGCCGACGAAGCGGCTCGTATCATGCGCGCGCACCTCGACCGTCTCGCGGCCGAAGATAACGCGTTCCCCATAGATGGCGGAACCAAGATGGCCGCGGACCAGCGGCACCCTGCCGGCGCGGCCCATCATCACCAACTCGAGAACCTCGAGCGGTTGGGAAAACATCAGGCCATTATGCTCGTAGAGGTGCAGACGTTGGGGTCGGCAGCGTGCGAGGAGCTTCTCGATATCGCGCGCCTTGTCCTCGAAGCGTGCGAGCTCGTCTTCGTCGACTTCGGTCCCTTCCTTGCGCGCCGACGCCAGACGGCGAAGCAGCACGCCGGTGCGGTCGGCCGATCCCACGGACGGGCGCATGATCAGGGTGAGGTACAGTTCGTTGACGAACATCCGTTTGGCAGTGACCCGTGCACGATATTTTGCATCGAGATCGGCCGCAAAGGCCGAGCGGAACTCGCCTTCGGGATAGTCCGTGATCGGCCGGCGAACGATATGGGTCCAGATCGCGAGGCGGTCGTCGGCAATATTGCGCAGCGTACCGTTGAGCTTCTCATGCCAGTCGTTGAGATGGACAGGGTCGGCGGTTTCGAACGCCATTCCTTCGAGCTTGAACATCATCATGAGGTCCCGCCCGTCGAGCGCAATGACGTTCTCGTCGATATGGCGCGCATAGGGCAGGTAACGCGCCGGATCGGCCTCTTGTTTGAGGATCCGCCAGGGCGTGCGGGCTGTCGCTCCGCTCAATGAGCTGGCCCGGCTAGCCACGCGCGAAGCCCGGGCGCTTCGCGCCCTCGATCGGCAGGGGGGAGTAAGAGCTGCCGCCCCACCAGCCGCGGTTGCGGCAGCGCGCCTTGGTCGTGGTCCACAGCCACAACAGGCGAAAGGCGTTGGCGTCGTGCCGGACAATCAGTCGAGCAATGGCCAGAAACGCACCGGCCAATGCGAAAGCGTAGAGCGGGTTGCCGGTGATGATGAGGGTCAGGCACGCTGCCAGCGCGATCGGCAGTGACGCCTCGATCGGAACGCCCAACCACATCGTTGGTCGGGTCACGGCCAGGAAGAGCGTTTCTTCCCTGAGCTTTTCGTCGTCCATCGCGGCGCACTCACGCGCCGCCGGTGATGGTATCGACGATCCACTGCGCGCTGAACACGATGAAGATGCCGACGATGACCGTCACGAGCAGACCGAGGCTTGCACGGCCCGTGAAGAACATGAAGCCGACGATGACGACCGCGATCACCGCGATCGTCTTGGCAAATGTCCCGGTCAGCCAGGTCTTGATATTCTCGGCCATCGACGTGACGCCGTCGGCGGCCTGGGCATGCGCGGGGTCGCTCAGCAGCATCGAAACCAGCATCGCGGCGACGATGAGCGCCAGCGTCTGGACGAAAGCGCGGCGACGTGGCGGCAGCCAGGTGGATAAGGTCGAAGCGGAAATTGTCATTCGGTCGGTCCTTCTCTCGATGGCGGTGTCCCGTCGCCAAACACCATCGTCGAGGCGGTTTGGGCGCGCGCGGTGATGTCCCAGGACCGCGGTGCTCTCGCCGGCCCCTGCGCAATGCGAGGCTCCTGGATTGGCGTCTCGGATGCGGGTCTAGGAGGGGGTGGAGGGACCGAGCCTGCGCCAGTTGGCGCTAATCCCCTGATCGCGGGAATGATGACCGCAGAGCTCGCATAGACTCTCGCCACATAACCGTTGCCAAAGCCACGGGCCTGGCTTCCGGTATTGTACATCGAAAGAGCAACGGCGATCGCGCGATCGGACGAACCCTGGGTGCGCGCCGCGTCAAGAAAATTGCTCGACAGAACCCGCGCTGCGGCGGCGAGATTGCGACAGGGATCGAATGTGTCCTCGACCGAAAGGCCCAGCCATCGAAGATTGGCGCTGTTGATCTGCCCGAGGCCGAGGTCAATATTATATCCCTTTGCGATCAACGATCGGGCGATTCGGGCGGCCGCCGCAGGCGTCGCGGGTATTTCGGGTCGGACGCCGCGGGCGTTTACGCCGATGGCCAATGTGTCGAACTTGCTTTCGGCATGCACGACGGAAAGCAGTGTTTCCGGTGCGACCGAAGGCGCGCACTGCTGCGCGAGGGCGACGACGCTGGCCAGTTGCAGGATCATTGTGAACCCATTCCGGCTGGATCCGGGACCGGCGTCAGGCGCTCGATATTGGCCAGCGAATAGGTTTGTTGCCGACCATCTGCAAACGTCATCACGACACGGCGGCGGGTGGCTGAGTCGCGGTCGTAAACCCTGGTCCTCGCGACACCGCCACCGCTACAGCCGGGAAAAGAGCCGCCGGTCGCCAGCTTTTGCAAAAGCTTGGTCACCGGGGGGATGCACGCGCCATATTGCGTCGCACCGCCCGGATTTGAGATGCAGAGCAGAACCTGGCAACCAAGATCATTGGCTCGCGCCGGAACCGTATGGGCGGACATCACCACGAACGGCACAGCAAGGGCAATGCGCAGGCGCTGCATCTGATTTCTCCGCTTTTCAGCGCCGCTGCATTAAAAATGCGCCGACCACTCTCCGTTGAAAATCACCTCTCTTTTGAACCCGCCCCGGCATTTTCGAGCAATCCCCCCACAAGGGGGGGAGCGCGCTGGAATCAGCTTTTCCTCGATGCTGGACGTAACCGGCGCTGACCTTCCAGGAACTCCTCAAGCGCTGCCGCTTGATCTGGACGGAGGGCATCGATCGCGCCGAGATGGTCGAGGCGCTCATCCCCAAGCAGAATAGAGGGGCATCGCCCTTCGTAATTCCCAAGATTGGGTCTGTGCTGCTGATAGCCGATCAGTGCGGCCAGGCTGGGTGCGAACGTGCGCGCCACTTCAGGCGGATACACCAGCCATTGATTTTCGTACGGCTTCAGCCACCCCAGGCAGTAGCTTACGATCATGCCGCGACGCACATCGCATGACTGGTTGCCGCCAGCGCCGTGAAGCGTCGAACCGAGAAAGACAATCGCAGATCCCGGGCTGCATTCCACGGCAACCGGCTTCTCGGGAGGCTCCGGATTCAGCGCATTTACGGCGTGACTGTTCGGCCAGATCAGGGTCGTCCCATTGTCAGCCCGATAGTCGGTGAACGGCCACATCACGTTGATCAGATATTCGATTTCTCCGGTCTGGCCGCCCCACATATCCTGATCCCGGTGTGGAAATTGCGGCAGGGCACCCGGGTGCAGTTCAAGTGCCTGGGCGAGATTGAGCTGGATCGTGTCACACCACGTGCCGAGCACGGCCTGTGCCATCTCAATGATCTGCGGGTGCTGGATGAATGCCGGCGCATGTCGGGATCGTTTGAGCAGACTCCCGAACCGCTTGGTGCGGGCACCATAAAATCCGCCTTCACAGAACGGCGTTGCATCAAAGTGAGGCGCAAGATCTGCCGCCAGCAGGGCGACGTCGCTCACTGGCATCAGGTTCGGCACGACGCAAAAACCCTCCGCCAACAATGTCTCGCAGAGCGAACGATGCGGCTCAGACCCGAGCGTCGCGGATGCTATTTTCGTTGCCATATCATGATCTCCCAATTCTCAGGCGGCAGCGCGGTCGAGATCCATCAGCTGGATCGGCGTGAAGATGCCGGATTGGCGCAGCAGGCCCGGTGTGGCCGGCGAAATCTCTATCCGCATCGCAGACAGGCCGCAGCCGGCGCTGCTCGGCATACCGAGCGGGAGACATTGCCAACCAAATGCGAGGATCTGCTGAAACCATGCCCACTCAGCAACGCCGGTATATGTCGTGATGCCATTGCAAAGGGCATGTTCGACCAGAGCGGACACAAGACGATTGCGGGTCGCAAGTCGCTCGCGAGCCTTGAGCCTTCGCGCCAAACAAAAGCGCGTAATCTCGCGGACCCTCGGTCCTGCTGGCGGAATATCGTCGCACAGGTAGGGGAAAATTGTGTCGAGGATGTGCGGTCGGTCCGTCCGAAGCAGGCGGGCAGATCCGCAATGCTCGCCTGTCCCGTCGGTCACGACAATATAGGTCGCTTCGTCGTCATCGAACTGGTCGATCTCATATCGACCGGCGAGAACCGGAATGTCCCAGCCAAGCAGATCAACAAAGACCCGCTTGCGCTCCTCAAACATCGAGCGAAACACGCGGTCGCTCAATGCCTGCTCAATACCATTACGAACAACAACCATAACGCACCTCCTCGTGAGAGGTGGTCAATCGAGCAGTTTGCAATGAGCTGCGTTATCCCCAGAACTGGGGAGATCAGCGCCGGAGAATGTCGGTGAAGCTGATGGCTCCGTCGAACAGCGCCCGAATGGCGAGCATCGTTCGCTTTGTCACTCCGTAACGGTCGCGGGCGTCTTTCAAATGCTGGGTTACCGTTTCAACCCCGACACCAAGGATCCTGGCGATCTCCCAATCGGTCTTTCCCCGCGCGACAAGCGCCACGCATTCTGTCTGCCGATCGGTGAGTTGCGGGGCAGGCGGGATGGGCGCGATGCCCGATCGGGCTATCTTGCGGGCGGCCTCAAATGCAAAACTGCCCACGAGCTGGACCAGCGGCAATTGCGCATCCTCCAGTTCCTCCCCGGTGCGCATGGCAAAAGAGCAGGATCCGTTCGCCTCGCCTGGGATATGGGCGGGGATTGTAAATCCGTCGCCGAGGCCGGCTGTGCGAGCGGCAGCGAGTACGGCGTGATCGCGCGGGTTCAAGGTGATCAGCGTTGCTACCTTCGACCAGGCGAAGCCTACGGTCGTGGTGTGGCTGGCGCGATGTATCGGGTCGGCCGCATACAGCCGACCCTCTTCGAACGCGTCGACCCAATCTCGAGGATAGCTGACGAGGCGAACGATGGTGCTGCCAGGGGTCAGTAAATCGACGTGATGCACCAGCGCAAAATATCGAAAGCCCATCGCTGCCGTGATTTCTTCAACAGCCTGCATGAGAGCATGAGGGGTGGTAGCGGCACGAGCCACGGTGCAGAATGCCTGCACTTCGGCAAGGGTGATCATGAACCGCCGATCTGCTTGTGCTACACGAGAGCCTCAATATTGAGATGGCCATCGCGAACGGCGCGAAGCACGAGCTGCGTTCGACGGCGGACGCCATAACGTCGGCGCGCGCCTTCGACATATTCGTGGACCGTGTCGCGGCTCAGCCCCAGAATCTGGCCAATTTCCCAGTCGCTTTTTCCTTGTGCCACGAGATCGAGGCAGTCGATCTGGCGAGGACTGAGCGCTATCGGTACGTTGGCCAGCTCGGGACCCAGGAGGGTACGAGCCCGGTCGAAGGCAACCGTGCCAACCAAACGGGCCGAAAGAAGGTCCGGGCTTGAAATCATCTCGTCGCCTTGACGCGCCACCGTGAATATCGCGTCGGGCTCGTCGCGCATCCTGATCGGCATGGTGAACCCAGCTGCCAGTCCGTGCGCGCGACCCCGCTCCAGGATTGATAGCTGGCGCGCATTGGGCGCGATGAAGTCCCCGATCTGATCCCAGGTGAGCCCGGAGACAGTCTTGGCACAGGCGGCGTGGACCGGATCCTCCATATAGAGGCGTGCATCCATCACCTCCTCGATCCAGCGCACCGGATAGGTGGTTATCAGGAGAGCTTTGCGGGTGGTCCGTTTCAGATCGACGTTATGCACCAATGCGAACCAGCGGAACCCGAACTGACGCACGATCGCATCGAGCTTGGATTTGAGTTGTTCTAGGGTCGTCGCCTGCCGGCATTCTGCTTCGAACGCAGTGATGTCACCCAAGCGACCGGCATCTTTCAAACTTCCCATAATGAGAACGGTTCGCATTTCGATTACGGCGTCGTCTAGCCACCACTCGGCGAAGCCATTGAAAAACAAGACCGGCTGCCTCTAACGTCCGACTCCCCCTAAGAAATGCACAGGTCGTCTTTAGTTGGCGTCGCCTGGCATGATGGTGAAAGGGCGCGCGTGACACTTTACCCTCGGGCAAAGTGTCACAGCCGACAAAATGATGAAATCTGCTGCAAAGGGGGATTCACTTCACCCCCTATATGTGCTTGATTCAATCCCGTTATGTTGCACGCTCCGATCATTGGCGACGGCCGCCCGCAACTCGATATGCCCTGCTTGCTGGAGATGCTTGCGCGGTCCTCGTCTCGACCGCGCTACGCTTTCATGGTGCTCAACCTGATTGCACAGGTTTCCCGATCCGACGGCAGCGCGGGGCCGTTGGTGGCCAAGGACGGCGGCCTCATTCCCCTGCGTGACTGGCTTTGTGATGCGCTTACCCCGATGGGGCAGCGTGACCCCAGGCGCGTTGCCTTGGAAGAGCGGATACGCAGCGATCTGGCAATGTCAGGCGCATTGCCCGCCAACGTCGATCAGGCCACGGCAATCATCGACGACGCCATACGTGAGCAAGTGCGAGCGTCGGGAAAAACGAATGTAAGCCGGGCGGTATCCGAACTTGTGCGGGCTGGCTTGCTCAAGCGGCACTATCAGGGCTATTGTGTCGATCATCATAATCGCGGTGCGCAGCGCCAAGCCGTCTATATTTTATCAGGGTGCGCGCGCGGTCTGATCGGCGGTCGCCAGGAGCAGCCGAGAGCGGTGCCAAGGCAGACGGAACTGGCGTTCTAATCGCCCCGGAGTTGGCCAAATTTAACATAACCATTATTATCGGTCTAAATATTTTGGTCTGGTGGATTCTATTTCGAAGTGCGAAATCCTAGGTTTTATAAGGGTTTGATCCCTTTTCCAGGAAGGCACGCAATGAACGGCTATCAGCATCTGGGTTTGGACGAGCGGCGCGACATTTATCGATTGGCAGCAACCGGACGGTCAGCACAGCAAATTGCTGACGCGCTGTGTCGGCATCCTTCGACGATTTATCGAGAGCTCAAGCGCAACCGCCATCTGGATGAGAATCCGCTGTTTCGCGGCTATTTTCCGACTGTCGCACAGACCATGGCGCGCGGGCGTCGAGTTCGTGGCGGGAAGATCGCTCGCCAACCGGAACTCGCCGCTTATATCGCTGATCGCTTGTCGGCCGCCTGGTCGCCAGAACAGATTGCGGGTTACCTGCGGCGTCATCGGGGCAACCGGGAGGCGGTGTGCCACGAGACCATTTACCAATATGTCTATGGACCTGATGGACGCCACCAGAAGCTGTGGCGCCATCTTCCCGTTGCCCGCCGTTCTCGACGGCAGCGCTACGCTCGTAAGCCACGCGGTCTCCATATTCCTGTGGCCAATACGATCGGCGCACGTCCGCAGGAAATTGCGGATCGCAGCAGCTTCGGACATTGGGAAGGCGATCTCCTGATCTTCCGGAGAGAATATGGCAAAGCCAACCTCACCTCGCTGGTCGAACGCTGCAGCCGCTTCACCTTCCTCGCGCGTAATCCGAGCCGACATTCTGCCGGTGTCATGGCCGGGATCGATCGGCATTTGCGCGGCATCCCCCCTTCCCTCCGGCGTAGCATCACCTTTGATCGCGGCACGGAATTTGCGGCTTTTGCGACACTGCGAAACAGGCTCGGCGTCACCAGTTATTTCTGCTTACCGTCCGCGCCCTGGCAGAAAGGCGGCGTGGAAAATTGCAATGGCCGAATACGGCGCTTCCTGCCCTCCAACACCGACATTGCGCTCCTGTCGGACAAAGAGATCCAGGCCGTCGCCGATCGCCTCAACAGCACACCCCGCAAGTGCCTGGGCTATCGCACCCCGCACGAGGTCCTGGGAGAACAGATCGCCCTCCTCAAGGCCGGATAAATTTTGCCATCCGGGGTGGGGCTCGCCCCACCCCGGATGAAATGCTACGCATCACCTCGGGTGTCGCGCTTCAAATGGAAACCGCCTCTTTGTAAGACCGTGGCCAACCGCGTGACACAGCAACATGCCTTGCAAATTAGGGAGCCCTTTGGGAGCATCATCACTGCCGTCAGCCGCCGGTTCGCCGCTGACAATCCAAGCGTAGTAGCAACTCGGCGCTATGCCGCTTGCTTCGCTGAATCGCGGTAGGCAAGCAGCCGCAGCGCATTGAACACGACGAGCAGCGTCGAGCCTTCATGCATCGCCACCGCCGGGCCGATGCCCAGGCCGAGGATCGTCGCGGGCACGAGGAACGCGACGACGCCGAGGCTGACGAACACATTCTGCCGGATGATGCCGCGGGTGTGGCGGCTCAGCCCCACGGCGAACGGCAGATGCGCGAGATCGTCAGCCATCAGCGCGACATCGGCCGTTTCCAGCGCCACGTCCGAGCCTGCAGCACCCATCGCGATGCCAACGGTCGCCGACGCCATCGCCGGCGCATCGTTGACGCCATCGCCGACCATCGCAACCTTGTCTTCGCCGGCGAGCTTCTTGATCGAGGCCACCTTGTCCTCCGGCATCAGGTCGCCCCATGCCTCGTCGAGACCGACATCCTTGGCGATGGCGTCGGCCACCTTCTGGTGGTCGCCCGAGATCATAATCATCCGGGTGATGCCCATCTCGCGCAGCCGCTTGAGCGCAACCTTGGCTGCTTCGCGCGGCGTATCCATCAGCCCGATCGCGCCGACGTCCTTGTCGCCCTTGCGCACCACCATCGTCGTGCGCCCGCCCTCGCGCAGGGTGGCGATGGCGTCGGTCGCGGCCGCGTTCAGCGTCGGGATACCCTCCTTGCCGAACATCTCGGCTTTGCCGATCCATACCGTCTCGCCGTCGACGGTCGCGGTGACGCCGCGTCCGGTCAGACTCTTGAGGTCGGTCGCGGTCGGCAGCTCGCGGTCACCCAAGCGCTCGCGTCCATCCTTCACGATCGCCTGCGCCAGCGGGTGATCGCTCAATCCCTCGACCGCGATAGCGAGCGCCAACAAATCCTCTTCGCTCGCGCCATCGACGGGCACGACATCGGTGATGCGCGGACGGCCCTCTGTCAGCGTCCCCGTCTTGTCGAACGCGATCGCCTTCAGCGAGCCAAGGTTTTCGAGCGGCGCGCCTCCCTTCACCAGTACGCCGCCGCGTGCGGCCCGCGCGACGCCGGACAGCACCGCGCTGGGGGTAGCGATCGCCAGCGCGCAGGGGCTGGCCGCAACCAGCACCGCCATCGCGCGATAGAAGCTGTCGCGGAACGGCTCGTCGACGACGACCCACGCGAACAGTAAGATGAACGACAAGGCCAACACCGTCGGCACGAAGACACGCTCAAACCGATCGGTGAAGCGCTGCGTCGGCGACTTCTGCGTCTCCGCTTCGCTCACCATCTTCACGACCTTGGCGAGCGCGCTTTCGTTGGAACGCCGCGTCACCTCGATCTCGATCGCGGCGCCACCGTTGATAGTGCCGGCGAACACCCGCGACGTTGTCTCGACCGCATCGGGCTTCGCGCGCGCCGCCTCAACATCGGCGACCGGTTCCTTGTCGACCGGAATACTCTCGCCGGTGACGGGGGCCTGGTTGATCGCGCTTGACCCCTTGATGACAAAGCCATCGGCGGGCAGGCGTTCGTTCGGGCGCACGATCACGACATCGCCGACCACCAGCTGTTCGACCGGAATTTCCGTCGTCTGACCGTCGCGGCGCACCGTCGCCTTGTCGGGCGCGAGTTCGGCCAACGCCTCGATCGCCCGCTTTGCGCGCCCCATCGCATAATGCTCGAGCGCATGGCCGAGGCTGAACAGGAAAAGCAGCAGCGCGCCTTCCGCCCAGGCACCGAGCGCCGCGGCGCCGGCGGCCGCGACGAGCATCAGCGTATCGATCTCGAATTTCTTGAGCTTTAGATTGTCGATCGCCTCGCGCAGCGTGAAGAAGCCGCCGAACACATAGGCGCCGACATAGAAGGCGGTCGGCAGCCAGTCGGGGGCACCCGCAACCAGCTTCTCGATCGCGAAGCCGATCGCCAGCAGCGCGCCGCAGGCGAGCGCGAAGATCAGCTCGGTATTGGGGCCGAGGAAATTGGCGTGGGCGTGATCGTGGCCATCGCCCGGTCCGTGCTTTTCTGCGCCATCGGCATGACCGCCAGGCCCGTGATCGTGCCCGGCATGGTCGCCCGCGCCGTGATCGTGTCCAGCAAGATCGCCGGCATGATCCGAGCCAGTCCGCTTGCCCGGCTTGACCTTGAGCTTGCCCAGCGCCGCGACGATCGTCGCCTCGTCGACACGCTCCTTGTCATATTCGACCCGCACGCTGCCCGAGGCGCTGGCGTCCGCCTGCAGCACGCCGGGCACTTGGCACAGGGTCTCGCCGACGGTGCGGGCGCGGCGCTCGTGCCCGATCCCCTCGACCTGCCATGTCGCATGGCCGTATCGCCCGCTGATATCGGCGCCCGCCGCCCGCACCATCTCGCGCACACGCGGCAGCGGCAGCGCCGCCCCGTCGAAATGGATGCACAGCTTCGCCGGCGTCTCTCCATCGGCAGGCAGGACATGCGCGCGCTCGACGCCGGGCTTGGCGCTGAGCGTCGACACGAGACGCCCGACACAGGCATCGGCCGCATCGGGAACCTCCGGCAGCAGGACGGGGATATCGAGTTCGAGCTTTTCGGTCATCACGCCGTCTCCGCGTTGGTCTTGGTTTCTGCCCGCGCATCACGCAGGATTTCGATGCCGCCCTTGATCGCGATAAGAGCGGTAGCCAGGCCCACCAGCAGATCGGGCCAATTCGTCCCCAGCCAAAGCACCAGCGCGCCCGCGATCAGGATGCCGCCATTGGAGATGAAGTCGTTGAAACTGAACGTGGTTGCGGCACGCAGGTTCACATCGGGCTGCTTGAGCTTCTGGAGCAGGCGCAGGCAGACATAGTTCACGACGCCGGCGATGGCCGACATCACCATCATCGTCGGGCCGATCGGATCGCTGCCCTGGACATAGCGGCGGCCGACGTCGATCAGGATGCCGACGGCGAAGATCAGCAGCATGACGCCCGACACGGTTGCGGCCCGCGTCTTCCACGTCGGCCCGTGGCTGAGCGCAATAAGGCTCAGCGCATAGACCGCGGTGTCCGACAGGTTGTCGACGCCGTTGGCGATGAGCGCGCTGGAATCGCCGATCAGGCCCGTCACGAAGAAGCCGGCGGCGATCGCCGCGTTAAGCAGAAACACGATCCAGAGTGTGCGCCGCTCGGCCGAGACCTTTGTGTCCGGTGTAGCCGTCATGCCATGATTTCCTCGATCAGCAGGAGGATGAGGAAGCCGACGAAGAACATCGCGCTGATAAGCGGCGAGTCCGGCTTCTCGTGCGCCTCGACCAGCAGCTCTTCGGTGACGAGATAAAGCAGCGCCATCAGGCCGAAGCTCAGGAAGCCGGTGATCCATATCGGCGACAGCAGCGCTACCGGCTGCGCGACCAGCGCGCCGATCGGCACCAGCACTGCCAGCGCGCAGGTCAGTCCGATCGCCTTTGCCTTGCGATACCGCCCCGCCAGATCGTTGGTGAGGGTCAAGGCCAGGAACAACACTTCGAGGGTCAGCGCGACGGCCAGCAGCGTTCCTGCCTTCTCGCCGGCGATGAAGGCAAGGCCGAGGACCAGGCCGTCTATCGCCAGATCGAGCCCGATCGCGGCGAGAAGTGCCACCGGCCCTTCACAACGGCTTTCCGCCGCCTTGAGCCCGAGCATTACGGCGACGCCCAGCGCCCCACCGATCAGCGTCGCGGTCGGAGAACCGCCGTGCATCACCAGCGGCAGGATCTCCGTCGCAGCAGCGGCGAACACCACGCCGGCCGCGAGATGCTGCATGGCCGCCACCAGCTTCTCGCCGGGGGTGCGCCATCCGGCGATCAGCGCGCCGATCATGATCGCGATCATCGGGATCAGGGAGAATTTGAGCGCCGCCATCGTCAGCGCCCTTCTCTGCCGGGTGGGTTGGTCACAAGCTCGTATCCTTCCTGCACAAGACGGGGGGCTTGTCCCCTTCCTCGATCTTGAGTTCGTTGCCCGAAAACATCGCGCTCATCGTGTCGCCGACATATTGAAGCCCGGCCGCAGGCGCGGTCAGGACAACCGGCGCAGCGTTCCCGTCGCGGCGCAGCTCGAGCGTCAGGCCCTCATTCTTGAAGTCGACGAGGAGCGGGCGATCGTCGTCGCACCGATAGGGGTGGCGACCGGGGATGCCGCTGGCATCCCCGCTGTCCCCGGCGTGGATTTCCTGTTCGGTGGGTTTCGCCTTGCGAGGCTGTTCCGAACAGCCCGACGATGCCAGCACAAGGGCTATGCCGGCGAACCCAAACCGAACCGGCGTCATAGTCGCTCCCGGGAAGAGCCGGTTCATCCAAGCCATTGGGCAGCTCCCACGACACTGGCGATCATGACCATGACGCCGACCAGGATCAGTCTTTCAGGGCGCGGATCTGCCACGTTGCGTATGCGCGCCGCGACCTGCCAGGCAGGCCGCACCCGGACGCGCCAGGACCCCGCCGCGATCCGGTCCAGCTCGGCATCCGAAAGCTGGAAAAACGCTTTCACGTCGCCCCGAGAGCGTCGCGCAAGACCCGTCACGCGAAACACCGGATCGGCCCAGGCCAGATCGACGGCACTTGGACTCGCCGCCATCGGCGCGATGTCTTCCCCCGCTGCCCATGACGGACACAGCAGCGCGACAAGCTGGTGCGGATCGCGTTCGAGCAAAGAAGCCCAGCGCTCCAAACGCGAGCGACGGTCGTCGCTTGGAGGCGGCGATACCGGCCCGAATTGCCCGCCACTCTTGGGCACCCGCCGCGTCGCGCGAGTTTCGGAGGGACGATTGTGCCTCATTGTCGATCAGCCGGCTCGGCGTGATCCTGGGAGGCGCGCTTCAACGGATGAGAGAAGTGCAACGTCAGGAAGGTGGTCAGGCTGAGGATCACCGCGATGTCGTAAAGACCATAGCCGACCGCGGCGCCCAGCGCTCCGGTCGCCCAAAGGCTCGCAGCGGTTGCGGTCCCGGATGCTTTGCCGGCGTGCTTCAATATGGCGCCGCCGCCGATGAAGCCGACGCCGGTAATCAATCCTTCGAGCAGGCGCGCTTGGGCAGGCGATGTGCGTCCGAGAATGGCGATACCGACCAGCACGAAACCGCAACTGGCGATGGCGACCAGCGGAAAGGTCCGGATGCCGGCGCTGCGTTCATCCTTCTCCCGGTTCCAGCCAACCGGAAGTGCCAACGCATAGGCCAGCGCGAGACTGACGATATGGGAAAGCGACTCCCCCCATGACGAGATCGTCATCATGCGGCCGAACCTTCGGCCCGGCCGCTCGCTACCCCGTCCGGTGCATCCTGATAGGCCAGCACCCTGTTGCAGGCCAAGGCAGGCGCGCCGGGGCGCTTGAGCGTGATCCGGTCGCCGCCTGAGATCGACACGTTGAGGTTCCGGCCGGCATAGGTCCGCCCGCTTGCCGGCGCTGTCACCCGTTCCGGAGCGGCGTTCGGTCGGGTCTTTATGTCGAGGGTCAGGCCATCGCCGAGGAAGTCGACATCGAGGCGCGACCCATCAGGACAGGCGTAGAAATGCTCGCCGATGAAGTTGGGCAGCTCGCGATCACGCGACGCTTCGGCCTCGCTCTTGTTGGTGGCTGGCGAGCAGCCAAGCAGGCCCGGCGCCAGAGCAAGCCCGGTCGCGAGGATGATCCCCCGAACCGGGCCGCTCCGCAGGCGCCGAGCCGCTATTTCCCCGTCTTTCCACGATCTATCGCCATGGGCGCTACAGGGGGCACGCCCATGGCGCGGGCCGTTCTCACACGGACACCCGAAGGACTCGTTGTGCGGCGGCCGATCCATAGCAGTCAGTCGAACAATTCGCTGAGAAAGCCCTTGCGGCGGCCCTTATGACCCCGCTCGTACCCGTGCTTTCCGCCATGATCGCCCTGGCCGCGATCGTCGGATATTCCGAGACGAACGCCGCTCAACGGCCGCGCGCTGTCATCGCCGGCGCTGCGCTCGATGATCTTGTCGAGTTCGCCGCGATCGAGCCAGACTCCACGGCATTGCGGGCAATAGTCGATCTCGATTCCCTGCCGCTCGCTCATGACGAGATCGACGCGGCACGTTGGGCACAGCAGCCCCTGGGAAGCACGACTATCTACCATGATGGGTTCCTTTCTTGGGAATGTTGGGGCGTCAGTCATTCGCCGCGCCGCGAGGAGGCGGTGGTTTGATGGGGCGGCGATGTTGCCGCGTAGATCGCCCTGGCAACCGGGATTGCCGGCGCAGGAGATTGAGAAACGCCGCGTCCTGTTGTCGCATGGTCCGCCGCAGACCCTTGCGCATCATGCGGCCGAACAGGCCGCCGATGATGCCTCGACATTCGACCGAATGGTGAATGCAGACGCCGTTCGCGATCGGTTCGATCTCGTAGCGTTCGTCGAAGGTGAGGAAGCCCTTTACGCCCATCTGCCACCCGATGAGCTGGGGCTTGGTCAGGCGGTTGATGACCATTTGCGTCGTCATCTTCCGGTCGCCTTTGAACAGCAGCCAGGTGACGTCCATTTCGGCACCGCGTTCGGCATCGCCCGCGATGCGATAGATGGGGTGCCATCGTGCGTAGCCCCTCAGATCGGAGATCAGTGACCAGACCCGCAGCGCTGACATATTGAAATCGAAAGTGGTCTCTTCCTTCATGGTTGCCTGTCCTGTCCGGCCAAGGCGCGGTGAAAGCGGAGGCCGCGCAAAGGTGGCCCCCTCCCCGATTGGACGGGGGATTGATGGGAGTTGGTGAGGCGCAGAGGGCTTGCATGGCGCAAGCCCTCTCCCTTGCCGGGCCGCGGGTCATCGTCTTAGGCTTCCAGCGTCTTGCTGGCCTTGCCACCGATGACCTCGACCGCCTCAAGCGTCATTAGCCCGATGTCGGGGATATCGCTCAGTGCAGACACGAACGCGCGCAAAGCGTCCTCGAAATCGACGATTTCGATCACCACCGCGCGGTCGCTCTCAAGCACATGGCGTCGATGGACGTGCGCGGACGCCCCGAACCCGATCAGCGCTTCCAGCACCGTCAGGCCCGCCATCTTTCGATCACGCGCCAGCGAGGCGACATATTCGAAGACTTTGCGATCGCCGATGTAAGCCGCTTCATCCGTGTAGATCCGCAGCAGTTTCCGGGCTGGTTCTCCCATCATGCTTCTCCTTTCAGGGGGGCGGGTCCTTCGCTATGCGGCGTGGTCGCCTCTTGCTCATTTTGCCGATCGTTCCGTCCCAAGATCACTTTCGCGATCGCCGGCAGCACCAGCAGTGTAAGGATGGTGGCGGCGACGAGACCGCCGATCACGGTAACGGCGAGCGGCTTCTGCACCTCGGCGCCGGTGCCATGGGCGAGCGCCATCGGCACGAAGCCGATCGCGGGGACGAACCCCGTCATGATGACGGCCCGCATCTTCTCGGCCATGCCGTGACGGATCGCTTCCACCACGGGCATCCCGGATTCGCTGCTCTCCCGGATCGCGGACATGACCACGAGTCCGTTCAGGACCGCCACGCCGGCAAGACAGATGAACCCGACCGCTGCCGACACCGAAAAGTTGATGCCGGTCAGCAGCAACGTGAACACACCGCCCGCCAGCCCCAGCGGCACCGCCAAAAACACTGACGCTGCTCTGCCGAACCCGCCGAGCGCCATGTATAGCAACCCGAATATGACCAGGAAGCACAGCGGCACAACGATCGACAGGCGCTTCGATGCCGCGGCCAAGTTCTCGAACTGACCGCCCCATTCGAGGTAGTAACCGGCAGGCAACTTGACCTGTGCGATCTTCGCTTGCGCTTCCTGGACGAATGAACCCGCATCGCGGCCACCGAGATTGACCTGGACGACCACACGACGCTTGCCGTTTTCCCGGCTGATCTGATTCAGGCCTTCCGTCAGCCGGATTTGCGCCACTTGCGCAAGCGGCACCTGGGCACGCGGCCGTCCCTCGACTTGTGGCAGCAGCACCGGCAGCGTCCGGATGTCGTCAAGGTTTGCGCGCGTCGCTTCAGGTACGCGCACGGTGACATCGAACCGCCGATCGCCCTCGTACACGAGCCCCGACTCACGGCCGCCGAGCCCTGCCGCAACCGTGTCCGCAACGTCGCGCACTGTAAGACCTAGCCGCGCTATGGCGGCGCGGTCGAGCCTTACATCCAGCGCTGGCGCACCACCAACCTGCTCGGCCTTGACGCTGGCCGCACCGGGTATGGTCTGAAGCACCCGCACCATTTCGTTGGCGGTCAGCGCCATCTTGTCGAGATCGTCACCGTAGAGCTTGATCGCGACATCGCCGCGGACACCGGCGATCAATTCGTTGAAGCGAAGCTGGATAGGCTGGCTGACCTCGTAAAGATTCCCGAGCAGCCCTCCGGTCGCTTTCTCAATCTTCGCGACCACGTCAGCTTTGCTTGTGCCGGCGGCCCACTCTTCCTTTTCCTTCAGAATCACAAAGCCGTCGGATACGTTCGGCGGCATTGGGTCGCTGGCCACTTCCGCTGTGCCGGTCTTGGAAAACATCAAGGCGACTTCCGGAACCTTTATCACCGCCTCCTCGACCTTGCGTTCCATCGCCAGCGACTGATCGAGGCTGACCGAGGGCACGCGCGTTGATGCGAAGGCGAGATTTTTCTCGTCGAGCTGGGGAATAAACTCGGAGCCCAGCAGGCCAAATGCGGGAATTGCCGCCAGGAAAAAGGCAAGCCCGCCGAGGATGAACGGCCACGGGCGCGCGATCGCTTTGTCCAGCAACGGCAGGTAGCGGTCCTTGGACTTCCGGATCAGCCAAACGTCCTTTTCCGCGACTTTGCCACGTATCATGATCGCCACCAGCGCCGGCACCAGCGTAATCGCCAGGACGAATGCCGCCACCAGAGCGAGCATGATCGTAATCGCCATCGGCGAGAACGTCTTGCCTTCGGTGCCGGTGAAGGTGAGCAGTGGCGCGAAGGCGAGCAGGATGATCGCCTGACCGAAGACGGTCGGCTTAATCATCTCCTGCGCGGCCCGCATCGTCTCCTCCAGCCGCTCTCGAACCGAAAGCAGCCGACCCTCATGTTCCTGCCGGTGCGCGAGGCGGGCGAGGCAGTTTTCGATGATGATGACGGCACCGTCGACGATCAGACCGAAGTCGAGTGCCCCCAGGCTCATCAGGTTGCCAGGCACGCTGAACGCATTCATCCCCATCGCCATCATCAGAAACGAGAACGGAATCACTAGCGTCGCGATCACCGCCGCGCGCCAGTTGCCGAGCAGCAGAAACAACGATGCTGCAACGAGGATTGCGCCTTCCGTCAGGTTGCGCTGAACCGTCGCCACCGTGGCCCCGACCAACGCGGCGCGGTTCAGCACCACCTTCACCTCGATACCCGGTGGCAGCGTCTTTGCTACCTGGTCGAGCTTGGCAGTCGCCGATTCAGCCACGACGCGGCTGTTCTGGCCGATCAACATCAGCACAGTGCCGATGACCGCCTCCCGGCCGTTCATGCTTCCGGCACCCGTCCGCAAATCGCCACCAACGCGAACGTTCGCGATCTGGCCGATGGTAATTGGCGTTCCGCCTCGCGTCGCCGCGACAGCATTGCGGATTTCATCAACAGTCCGCACGCGTGAGTCGACGCGCACGAGATAGGCTTCGCCCCCGCGATTATAGTAATTCGCGCCGACCGCGAGATTGGCGTTTTCGAGAGCCTGGCCAAGCTCGCTGTACGAGACACCGAAACTGGCGAGCTTCGTCGGATCCGGCTCGACCACGAAGGTCTTGGCATAACCGCCAATCGAATCGACCCCGGCAATGCCTTTAACCGATCGAAGTTGAGGGCCGATAATCCAATCCTGAACGGTGCGCAGGTAGCTTGCTTTGGCCACTGCATCAGTTAGCCGCTCGCCCTCGGGTGTCAGATAGCTGCCATCAGGCTGCCAGCCGGGTTGGCCGGCGACTTTTTTTGCGCCCTTGCCGTCCGGGTTGGCATAGCCAACCGTGTACATGACAATCTCGCCAAGTCCGGTCGACACCGGTCCGACCTGCGGCTGCACGCCGTCCGGCAGGTTTTCTGTCGCCTGGCGCAGCCGTTCACCGACCTGCTGACGCGCGAAATAGAGGTCGGTATCGTCGGTGAAGATCGCACTCACCTGGCTGAAGCCGTTTCGCGAGATCGAGCGCGTCGTCTCGAGTCCGGGAATGCCGGCGAGCGCGATTTCAACCGGGTAGGTTACGAGTTTCTCGATCTCGACCGGCGAGAGCCGCGGGTCGACCGTGTTGATCTGAACCTGCTTCGTGGTGATGTCGGGCACCGCGTCAATCGGCAGCTTGGAGAGCTGCCACACGCCGAGCCCGGCGATGACGAGGAACAAGGCAAGGACCGTCCAGCGGGCGCGGACGGAGAGCGCCATAAGGTTGGCTATCATGGTCTATTCTTCCTCGCCCGCGCCCTTGCCGAGTTCGGCCTTGAGCAGAAATGCGTTCTTGGTCGCGACTTGGGCGCCGCCAACGAGGCCCTTCAAGATCTCGACGCGACCATTGCTGCGCTGACCGATCGTGACGGTCTGCGCGCGGAAGCCCTTCGCGGTCCGCACGAACACGATGTCGCGCCCTTCGAGCGTCTGCACCGCATCCTCCGGCACCACGATCGCGTTGGACGTGCTGCCACGGCTCGGCAGCAGCCTCACCCGCACCGCGAGGCCGGGCTGAAGACTGCCCGACACGTCGAGAACGGCGGTCGCCGAGCGCGTGTCGTTGGCGAGTCCCGGCGTGACGGCGCGTACTCGCGCCTCCGCCGTTCGCCCGTCGGGCAGCTCGATGATAGCCCGATCGCCTGGAGTGAGCCGCTGTGCGTCCGTAGGACCGACCGCCGCCTCGATCTGAATCTTCGACGCATCAGCGACGCGCATCAGCTCGGTTTCAGGCTGGACGAACGCGCCTAGACTGACATTCTCCGAGGTGACACGGCCTGAAATCGGGCTCGAGACCGCCACACCGCGACCATCCGAGGTCACGCGCGCCGCGCCTGCCGCGACACTCGCGCGGCGCGCTTCGGCCGCGGCCGAAGCGGCTTCCGCCTCCGCCTGTTCCAGCTCGACTCGTGCCGAGACCTTCTGGCGGTATAGGTACTGCTCTCGGGCGAGCGCCTTTTGCGCCAAGGTCGATTTGGCAGCGGCAGCAGTGCGATCGGCGGCAAACTGTGCCGCGTCCCGGCTCTCGACGATAGCCAACGTCTCACCGGCGCGCACCGGATCACCGAGGCGCTTCATCAGCCGCGTCACCGCGCCGGCTGCGCGGGCGGTCACGATCGCCTCGCCTTGCAGCGATGCGCTGACCATCGCCTGCGCGACGATTTCCGCGCCGAGCCCGCCGGGATTGATTGTCTCTGTGGCGATGCCGGCCTGCTGGACCGCCTGCTCGGTCATCGCCACCGTGTCGGGGGTCTTTTCCTCTTCTGCCGGGGCAGCGGCGTTGCTGCTTGCCGCTTCGGTCGCGGCAGGTTCGCTCGCGGTCCAGCGTGCGATCCCGAAGCCGCCAAGTGCGGCAACGATCGCGACAGCCGCCGCACCGCCCAGGAGGCGCTTATCGTTCATCATCGATCTTCTCCGGAAATCATGGGGGCCGGCGTCGTGAGCCGGTCAAGCCGAGCCTGCGCGTCGTGGTACGCGGCGAGCGCATCGACGTAGGTCTGGCGGGTCTGTGAGAGCGTGCGCTCGGCATCGAGGAGCGCGATCTGGTCGAACTTGCCCTGCGTCCAGCCGATCCGCGCGATGCGGGCGGCTTCCTGTGCCGCCGCCAGCCCCGGTCCACCTGCCGCCCGCGCGGTCGCAGCGGCGTTCGCCACTTCGGTTTGCGCGCTGGCGATTTGCTGGCGGGTATCGATCACAGCAAGGTTGCGCAGCGCGATCGCCTGCGTCTGCTCCGATCGCGACTGCGCCACGAACGCGCTGCCGTTGTTGAACACTGGGATCGGGAAAGAGATACCCACCATCGCGGCGGTGTCGTTGCTCGCCTCCAATCGGCGGGCGAAGGTGCTGACGGTCAGGTCGGGCACGCGCAGCGACCTCGCGACGCGCACTTGAGCATCGGCGGTACGCACGTCGGCCTCCGCCGCCGCCAGGGCCAACGTCCCTTCGACCTCGATCGGCCGTGGCGGTCCGTAGCCATCGATCCTCTCGAACCACGCGCGATCGAGCGGCCCCGTCACCGGTGCCGACAACAATGTCTCAAGGTTGGCCCGCGCCGCCTGTGCCTGGCGGGCGGCGCTGTCGGCCGCGACCTGCGCATTGATGCGAAGCACGTCGGCACGCTGTTGTTCGATCGGGCCGACGTCGCCAGCCTTCACACGCTCGCTTGAGACCCGAAAAGCATTGTTGGCAATCCCGGCCTGTTCGCTCAGCACTTCGGCGCGGCGCTCCGCGGCGGCGGCCTCGATATAGAGCTGCGTAATCCGCAGCCGGAGATCCGCTCGCGCGATTTCAGCCTGAACTTGAGCACGGGTGAGCCGCGCCGTTGCGAGCGCGACACGCGCCGGCCGCTTGCCGCCCAACTCCAGCGGGAGCGCCACACCCACTGTCGTTTCGGAACTTCGCAGGCCTTTATAAACGCCAGTGCCGGCCACGTTCTCGACCTGAGCCTGAAACTCGGGGTTGGGGCGTAGCCCGGCAACGCGCCGGGCTGCGGTCGCGGCATCGACGCCGGCCGTAGCCGCCGCGACCGATGGCAGGGGCGCAGGACCGTTACCCCCCGCCCCCGATGCCAAACCGTTGCTGACGACGGCCGATGGGACTGATGGCATACCGCCCGCAGCCAGAGCGTTCTCGAGCGAGAACGCATCTGCCGCTTGTGATGAAGAGGGCGTCGCTGGAATGCCGAGCGACGGTGCTGTCTGCGCCCCGGCCGTACTGGCCAAGGTCGCCGCGACCATGAAGGCCGCGATTGTACGATACATAGATGATGACTCCTGACGAACCAAGTTCGCCCCGCGCAGCAATGGCCGGCGAGGTCAGCGGATCGTCAGGCTTGGGGCGGCCTTAGCGCCGGATCGGCAGTCGAGAGCGGCCGCATGGAGTGGCTTGCGAAAATGGGGGCAAGCCGAAGGTCGTGCGTGAGCGCGGTATTCGAGATCTTGACCGGCGCTGCGACGTGATCGCCGTGACAGCCGCCGTGATGGTGAGGATACCCTTTGTCACCATCGGAGGGTACCTGATCAGCGTCGCCGGGCGCATGGCCCATGGCAACTTCGTCCACACCTATCTCTTGCGATGAAACGCTTACGTCCGGCCGTTCCAGCACATGCGCGGTCGCCGTCGTCCCCAACGAGAGGGCGATCGTCAAATAAGCAAGGATGTTGAGCAGGCGTCGCACGGACAACGAACTAACAGGAAAGCCGACAACGGGATAGCCCCGACATCGCATGAAGGCCTAAGATGTCATCGCATAATCTCGGGCGAGACCAGGCACATCGTGCGCGAAGGCATATGGCGATGGAAAGCATCTATTTGCGCTCCAGCAACTGCAAGCGGCCAGAGGTCATCGAATGTTGAGCCGACGTACCATCCAGCGGTTTTGCGTCCGCCTGCAGCGAACGCGACCCCGAGGCGATACCCGCGACGATCTCGCCGGCGAACATCGTCAGATTGATCGCGAGAGCGATCCACAGCAAGCGGCGCCAGCGCGGATCGGGCGCCGCCGGCGCATCCGACTGGCAGCTGCTACAGACCATGATTATCAACGCGTGCAAGCATCATGAGCAGCCTTATGCACCCTCTAGCTACTAGAGGGTCAAGACGAATATCGCGTCCTGCTCCGATCTTCATCCCGTGGTTGCCACGACGGCACGGCGCCGGTTGAGCATGAACCCGCCGGCCACCGCGACAAGCATCAGCAACTGGGCGCCCATCGACTGCACGGTCGGGAAGATGCCGAGCACCGAGACGCGAATTCCGCCGTCCAGCGGCGCAATATCGATGATGCCCGCTTCCTGCAGCGCCGACACACCCTTGCCGGTGAGTACGATGGTGAGGAGCGCCATCAGCCACGCGCTATAAGCGAAGAACTTCGCAATCGGCAGGTCACGACTGTAGCGCAGCATCGCCCAGGCAATAACGCCGAGCAGCAGGACAGCCGAGCCGGCGCCCGCCAGCATGACCCCGCCATTGCCTTGGGTCCAGAGCGCAGCATAAAACAGGATGGTCTCGAACACCTCGCGATAGACGACGATGAAGGCCAGGCCAAACAGGAACCAGGCCGATTGCCGGGACAGTGCGTGCGACATCTTTTCGCGGATGTAGCGCTGCCATTGGCCCGCCTGCGCCTTGCCATGCATCCAGATCCCCACGGAGAGCAGAACGACGGCCGCGAACAGCGATCCAAACCCTTCGGTGAGCTCCCGGCTCGCGCCGCTGATCCCAATCGCATAGGTTGCAACCGCCCAGGTCAGGCCGCCCGCCGCCAGCGCGCCGATCCAACCGCCATGGACATAGGGCAACACCTCGGGTCGCTCGGCCTTGCGCAGGAAGGCGATCATCGCAACGACGATCAGCAGGGCTTCGAGGCCCTCGCGCAGCAAGATGGTGAACGCGCCCAGGAAGGTAGAAGCGCTGCTCGCCGCGTCCGGAGACAAGGCCGCGTCGGCGTCGTCGAACAAGCCGTTGAGCACCTGGATACGCGTCGCTATCTCGTCGGCGGGCCGACCTTGCTGGAGCGAGGCCCGAAATTCGCCCATGGCGCTTTCGATATGACCCATGAGCGTAGCGTCACGCGCGGTCAGCATCGGCTCGAGCGGTTCGAACCCGTCGAGATAGGCGGAGAGCGCGAGCTCTCGGGCGGCGTGGCTGTCGCCCGCGCGATAGGCCGCGAGGCTCAGTCGCAGCTTCGCGCGCGCAACATCAAGTGAGCCGGGGGCCTGCCGAACCACCGCTTCCGGGTGGCGGCGCAGATAGGCGATGACCGCATCGGCCTTGTCGACTCCCACATCCTTGGCGAGGGCTTCCGGCGTCAGGCCGGCCAGCGCTGTTAGATCGGGAATCTGCTGGCGAAGGCCGGGATCGGCTTTCCAGAGTCGCTCACCTTCCTTGGCAGCAACATCGGAAAAGGCAAAATGCCCCGCATAGAAGGCGACAGCCCAGCGATCATCGGTCGGCAGCGACGAAAAGCTCTGCATCGCGGTGCCGTCGATGCCCTGATCGATCACCTGATACAGCGCGAAGGGGCTGCGCTGGCGGGCGCGGGCGGCATCGGTGAACGCGATTGGCGGCGTGGCGAGCTTGGCGGCGTTCGGGCCATGGCCATCGCCGGCAGGGCCGTGGCAGCTCGCACAGTTCTGCGCGAAGAGCGTCGCGCCACGGGCGAAATCGGGTGCCTTGGCCGGTGCAAGCGGGACCGGATAGGCTTTGAGCAGATCAGCGGCGAGACCATGGGCAAGATCGGCAACCTGGTTCGGTGAGCCTTTCACTGCCACGACCGCCTGAAGCCGTGCCGCACGATCGATAAGCTTGCTGCGCTCGGGTGTTGGCGGCAGCGTCGCGAGGCGCGCAGAGACCGACGCTGCAAACTCGGTCATTTCGCTATACTCGGACGCGCTCTTGATCTTGCCGCCGGAGACCGCGCCGCCATAGTCTACCGCCATGTAGTCGAGAAGCCGCCACGCGGTCTGAACGTCAGACGTTTCGGCTTGAGCGATTGCGCTTGCGCCCAGTGTACAGGCGGCAGCACCAAGCACCGCCAACATGCGGAGTGCCCATCGGTGGAGTGAGGGTGCTCGCCCGCGAATCGACCAAAGGCGGAGACTGCTCGAGGACGTAAACATCCGCTTTCTTTAGACCCTCTAGCAGCTAGAGGGTCAAGCAGTTTTTTGCGACTAGTTTGCATTAGCGCAGATAGCCGCAAAAGCAATCCTGAGTCTGTCGCCCTCCTAGCCACCCGCCGCGGAATCCGGCGCCAGGGTTTCGATGATGCGGCATTCCGAAATGGTGCCGTGCCCACACTGGACGATCACGCTGCTTAATTCAGACCGTAGAGTATTCAGGTCCCGAAGCTTTCGGTCGATCTCGGCAAGATGTTCGCGAGCGATCGTATCCACGGCCTTGCACGAGATGTCCTTCTGGTCAGCGAGTTTGAGAAGCTCCTGGACCTGGCCGATCGAGAAACCCAGCGCGCGTGCGCGGCGGATGAAGCTGAGCCGGGCGAGATGCTGCGCAGAGTAGGCCCGATAATTGCCCTTCGTCCGCCCGGGCGGGGCAAGCAAGCCCACGCTCTCATAGTAGCGAATTGTCTCTACCTTCGTTCCGGTCGCGGTGGCGAGCTTTCCGATGCTGAGTAGCTCGACGGACATATCGTTTGACCCTCTAGTGACTTCAGGCTTTATAGAGGATGTCATGTCGAAGAGTCGAGGTGACGATATGGTCGAGCAAACCGACGCGCGCGCTATAGCGATGGGCCGCTGGTGGCGCTTCAAGGTCCGCGGGCTCGACTGCCAGAATGAGGTTCGGCTTCTCAAGGAGGTCCTCGTCCCCCTTGTCGGAGACGAGCAACGTCTGTCGTTCCAGCCGAAGCACGGTTTCCTTGATATCGATGTCGAGGCCGGCATCGGAGTGGAGGCGGTAATCGCGGCCGTATCGACCACCGGGATGACAGCCGAATTGCTAACCGCGAATGCGTTCACCGAGGATAAAGCAGAGGCCGGCGGTTGCAGCAGCTGCTCGGGCGAACCGACGCCTGTCGAACAGATGCTTCCGGACCGTCCGGACAGCGTCATCTTCAAGATCCAAGGCATGGACTGCGGTGACGAAGTCGCGGTTCTCAAGCGCGAAGTCGGGCCGATCGTCGGGTTGGGGAACCTGTCGTTCGATCTCATCAATGGCCGCATGTCGATCGCGGGTGCTTCCGACGCCTTACATCACACCGAAATATTGAAGGCGGTCGAGCGCACCGGCATGCGCGCCGAACTCTGGAAAGAAGGCGTGAACAGTGCCGGCGCGCAAGCCGAGCAGCGTCGGCGCCGCATCCAGGCCGCGCTGACGATCGCGAGCGGCGTGTTGGTGGTGGCGGGCTTTGCGATCCATGCCCGCGCGAGCGGCCTCGCCGCGGTGCTGCACGAGAGTCTGGCGCGGGAGGCTCATCCTCCCCTCCTCGCCATGCTCGCCTATTCCCTGGCGATCCTCTCGGCGGTTCGGTACGTCGCCCCCAAGGCGGTCCTCGCGGCGCGGCGGCTCCGGCCGGACATGAACCTGCTCATGATCGTCGCGGTGGCGGGCGCCCTCGGCATTGGGCAATGGTTCGAAGCGGCGACCGTGGCGTTCTTTTTCGCGCTTGCGCTCGCGCTCGAGGCATGGAGCCTTGGACGTGCCCGCCGCGCCGTCGCGGCGCTCATGGACATCGCGCCTGACTCTGCCCGGATACGGGATGCCGCAGGCGTCGAGAAGGATGTGCCGGTCGCTGATGTTGCGGTCGGCACGCAGGTGATCGTTCCGCCCGGCGGAAAGATTCCGCTCGATGGGCGCGTCGTTGCGGGGACGAGCGCGGTCGATCAGGCGCCGATTACAGGTGAAAGCGTCCCCGTCACCGTCGCGCAAGGCGCAACGGTCTTTGCCGGGACCATCAACGGCATGGGCGCGATCGAGATCGTAACGACCCGGCCGGCCTCCGACACGACACTCGCCCGTATCGTGCGCATGGTCGGCGAGGCGCAGAGCAAGCGTGCGCCGACCGAACAGTGGGTGGAGCGCTTCGCGCGGATCTACACGCCGGTCGTGATGGCGCTTGCGCTGGCGGTGTTCCTGGTGCCGCCGCTTCTGCTCGGGGGAAGCTCGGCCGCCTGGTTCTATCAGGCGCTGGTGTTGCTTGTCATCGCCTGCCCCTGCGCACTCGTCATCTCGACCCCCGTCAGCATCGTCGCGGGGCTGACCGGCGCAGCCCGGCAGGGCGTGCTGGTCAAAGGCGGCGTCCATCTCGAAACGCCTGCCCGCATCACCGCGATCGCCATGGATAAGACGGGCACGCTCACGCTTGGACGTCCCAAGGTGATCGAACTGATCCCGCTTGGCGGCCGGGACGAACTTGAACTGCTGGCGGTTGCGGCTGCTATCGAAGCGCGAAGCGAGCACCCGATTGCGCGTGCGATCCTCGATGCCGCAGCGGAACGCGGCGTTGACGTGGTCCCCGCAAAGGCCGTGACGGCGTTGCCCGGCAAAGGCGTCGTTGGCGCGATCGATGGTCGCGAGGCCTGGGTCGGATCTCCCGGCTATCTTGGAGAGCGACTTGGGGACGCCGGCGATGATGCGCTTGCCGTCCAATTGCATCGCATAGCCGCCGCGGGACTGACCGGGATTATTGTCGGTGAGGCAAAGTCGGTCATCGGATTGATTGCGGTCGGTGACGCGATGCGTCCCGAGGCCCGACAGATCGTCGCGCAACTGCATGAACTTGGCATCGCGCAGATCGTCATGCTGACCGGAGACAGTCGCGCGCCTGCCGAGGCCATCGCGCGCGAGACCGGCGTGGATGAGGTTCACGCCGAGCTGCTTCCCGAACAGAAGGTCGAGGCGATAGAAAGGCTGGTAGCGCAGCACAACCTTGTCGCCATGGTCGGTGACGGCGTCAATGATGCGCCGGCGATGGCGCGCTCGGGCCTCGGCATCGCCATGGGTGCGATTGGCAGCGATGCGGCGATCGAGACGGCGGATATCGCGCTGATGCAGGACGATCTCTCCCGCCTGCCGTGGCTCATTCGGCATTCCAGGGCGACGCTCGCCGTCATCCGGCAGAACATCGGCTTCTCACTGACGGTAAAGCTCGTTTTCGCAGGTCTGACTCTGCTTGGCATGGCCTCGCTCTGGGGCGCGATCGCGGCGGATGTCGGCGCTTCGCTCCTGGTCGTGCTCAATGGTATGCGTCTTGTCGGTCGCGACCAGCGAGTTCGATAATCCGGTTACCCAGGCAGCGAAGCAACGATCTACGCTCACCCACCACCCAATAGGACCGCACTGCTATGACCGGACAATGTGCCGCGGGCGTCGACACGGGCTTCGTGACACTGGGCTATGCCAAGGTCGCCTTCTTGGGCGTGGTGCAAGGTATCACCGAACTCCTGCCGATTTCGTCAACAGCCCATATGCGGGTCGTCCCGGCTCTGTTGGGATGGCGGGATCCCGGCTCGGCTTTTTCAGCCGCGATGCAGCTCGCCGCGCTCGCCGCGGTCATCAGCTATTTCTGGCAGGATGTCCGCCGCCTAGCGGTCGGTTCAGTATCGGCAATCGGTCGTCGGCAGTTCGCTGATCCTGATCTTCGTCTGGCAATCTGGATCGCTCTCGCGACGGTCCCGATCGTGCTAGCGGGCGCTCTGCTGTCGAACAGCCTCAACACATGCAACTCGCCCTTTCGCGCCTTGCCGGTGATCGGTTGGGCTTGCATCGCGATGGCAGTGCTGATGGGTCTCGCCGAGATTTTGGCACGCCATCGCCGTGGCATCGAGGCTTCATCGCTGGCCGATGCGCTGCTCGTCGGTCTCGCGCAGGTTGGCGCACTCATCCCCGGCGTATCGCGCTCCGGATCGACCCTCACCGCCGCGCTCGCGCTCGGATTCAAGCGCGAAGAAGCGGCCCGGTTCTCATTCCTGCTTGGCATCCCGGCGATCGCGCTCGCCGGGTTCAAGGAGCTGTGGGAACTTCATCGGGTGGGACTCGACCTGCATGGCTGGTCTGTGCTGGCACTCGGCCTCTTTACCGCCTCGATCTCGGCCTTTGTGGCTATCTGGGCGCTGATGCGATTCCTCGAGCGCTTTTCTGCATGGCCATTCGTCGTCTATCGCGGGATGCTCGGCGTCCTTCTGCTCCTTACGACCGCCAACATCTTATAGTGTCGGAACTTCAATTGCCCTGAAGATCGAGACCGTGTGAAGTGCGCTGAGACCAACCGTATTTAACTGGCCTTGCGGAAGCGAAGTCAGGTCCGCATGCCCTCCTTCCCCCCCGCGCGCCGAGCCGGGGGGATGGCGCGCTTGACGTCGTAGGCGCGACGAAAGGCAAAGCGCTCGCGAATTCATCACCAGCTCGTGAAGCCTCAAATCGCGTTGACCGGCAAGCGTAGGTAAACATGTCCCGAAGGCGAAGCCGGCGGCATTTCACCGGCGCGAATGTTTACCTGCAGGGAGGGCAGAATGAGCAGCGGCGCTTCGAGCCCGGCGTCGCGAGCTTTGCGCATTGCCACGAATTCGGCCTCTCCAACACCATCACGAACATGAAGGTTGTTGCTTCGGTGCTCGGCGACGCTCGCCTCCCAAGCAGGTTTGGCGCGGGATGCCGGGGGATAGTCATGCCCGGTGAAAACGCGCGTCGCGGCGGGCAGGTCGAGTATTTTGCGGATCGAGCGATAAAGCGTTGCGGCATCGCCGCCGGGGAAATCCGCCCGGGCAGTGCCGTAGTCCGGCATGAACACTGTGTCGCCGACGAACGCGGCATCACCGATCAGATAGCTGACGCAGGCGGGCGTATGTCCCGGCGTGTCCATGACATGCAAGTTCTGCTCACCGAGCGGCAGCACATCGCCTTCGCGCACGAGCCGATCGAAAGCGCTGCCGTCGCGTGCGACGTCATTCGCCTCGAACAGATCGCCGAAGATCGCCTGAACCTCGGTGATGCGCGCGCCGATGACGACCGGGGCGCCGGTCTGCGCCCGCAGATAATGCGCGGCGGAAAGATGGTCCGCATGGGCATGGGTTTCCAGCAAATAGCGCAGATCCAGTCCCTGCTCGCGGACCGCCGCCAGCAGCGCGTCCGCACTGGCAGTGCTGGTACGCCCATTGCGCGCTGTGAAATCCAGCACCGGATCGATGATCGCGGCCGCCTTGGTCGCAGGATCATGGACGATGTAACTGACGGTATTGGTCGCGGGATCGAAGAACCCTTGCACGGCGGGCCTGGCTGCGGAGACGGGGAGAGCATGAGACACGAGGTTACCTCCTAATATCCTTCATATTAACACTTGCTAAATTAGAATCAATGAATATAATTGGAGCATGCTCGATCTCGCCAAATTCGACCTGACAACCTTCGAGGCCAACGCTGCTCGCGCCGCCACGCTCCTGCGCGTGCTCGCCAACGAGCGGCGACTGATGATCCTGTGTCAGCTTGCCGATGGGGAACTCTCCGTAGGTCAGATCCAGCCGCGCGTCGGGCTTAGCCAGTCCGCGCTGTCGCAGCATCTGGCGTTGCTGCGTGAAGAGGGCATCGTTGCTACCCGGCGCGCTGCGCAAACCATTTATTACCGAATTGTCGATCCGGCCGCGCTGCGCGTCATCGCCACGCTCGCCGAACTGTTCTGCCCAACCGATGAGGAGCCAACGCCATGACTGCGGGTCTGATCCCACTCTCGCCCGACGACACCCGCCGTCGGCTCGCAAATGGCAGCGCCATTTTGGTCGATATCAGGGAACCGGACGAATTTTCCCGACGCCATATTCCCGGCGCGGTTTCCCAGCCGCTATCGGGTTGGGAGGCGGCCCGCCTGACTGTCGAGCCCGATCGTGAGGTCATTTTCACCTGCCGGTCAGGCATGCGCACGGCTGGAGCCTGTGATCGCCTCGCCGCGCGCGTCTCCGGCCAGGCCTATGTGCTTCAGGGCGGCATCGACGCGTGGAGCAAGGCGGGCCTGCCGGTCGCCGTGGACGCCAAGGCACCGCTGGAAATCATGCGGCAGGTCCAGATTGCGGCGGGCCTGCTCGTCCTCATCGGAGTCATCCTTGGCTTCGTCGTGGCACCCGGCTGGTTCGGCCTGTCCGCCTTTGTCGGCGCGGGCCTGACCTTTGCCGGGGCCACCGGCTTTTGCGGTATGGCGCGGCTTCTGATGCTGGCCCCCTGGAACCGCCGCGCTCGCGCTGCCTGACATCGTGACGGAAACGCTCCTCCTTGCGGCCCTCGGCGGCGTCCTCATCGGCCTGCTGCTCACCGTCTTTGGCGGCGGGGGCTCGGTATTGGCGACGCCCTGGCTGATCTATGTGGTGGGCGTCGCGGATACGCATGTGGCCATCGGCACCTCTGCCGCGGCCGTCGCGGTCAACGCCGCCACCGGCCTTGCCGCCCAGGCGCGTGCGGGCACCGTCAAATGGCCCTGTGCCAGCGTTTTTGCTGCGGCCGGACTCGTCGGCGCACTGACCGGAGCGCAGGTCGGAAAGATGATCGACGGTGCGGCCCTGCTGCACTGGTTCGCATTGGCGATGATCGCGATCGCCATCTCGATGCTGATGCCGCGCAAGAGTGAGGGTGACCCCGGCGTCCGTTTGACCCCGCCGATGGTGTGGAAGCTGGCTCCTGTGGGCTTGGCAGCCGGCTTCGCGGCCGGATTCTTCGGCATCGGCGGCGGCTTCCTGATTGCGCCCGGCCTCATGGCCTCGACCGGCATGACGCTTGCCAACGCATCGGCGTCCAGCCTCGTGTCCGTCACCCTGTTCGGCGGGGCAACGAGTATCAGCTACTCCGTCTCGGGATTGGTCGACTGGGCACTGTTCACCCCGTTGGTGGCGGGCGGTGTCGCGGGTGCGACGCTGGGCTTGCCGGTTTCGCGCTGGCTCGCCACGCGCGTGACGGTCGCGCGAAGCGGCTTTGCTGCCATGGTGGTCGCGGTCGGTCTTTACATCTTGCTTAAATGAAGGAGAGGCAACTTAACCGGCGACCGCCTTCGACTAACAGTGCCTTACTGCAATGGCCCGTAAGGGGGTGATCAGCATGCGCGCCGCATTCGGTCATTGCCTGTCATCTCAACCGCACATCGGAGACAAACATTGAGCTATTATTTTGCCAAGACGCTGTCGATGGGCTTCACCGAAGCAGTCCAGCGTGCGACCGAGGCCCTGAAGCAAGAGGGTTTCGGGATCATAACCGACATCGACATCAGCGCGACTTTCAAAAAGAAGATCAACGTTGATTTCCGCGAATATCGCATTCTTGGCGCCTGCAATCCATCGCTGGCCCATGAGGCGCTTCGGATCGAGGACAAGGTTGGGACCATGCTCCCGTGCAATGTGATTGTGCAGGATGTCGGCAACGGACAGGTCGAGGTGGCCGCGATCGATCCCGTTGCCTCAATGCAGGCGATCGATAATACAGAACTGAAATCGGCAGCTCAGCAGGTCAGGGACAAGTTGCAGCGCGCGATCGCCTCCCTCTGACGAGAGGGGCGGCGCGGACCTACGGCCCAACCTCCAGGTCCTTGCGTTTCTGCAGATATTCCTCGCGATCGAGGTCGCCCCGCGCGTAGCGTTCGTCAAGGATCTCCAGCCCGCTGCGTTTCTCGAGCGGCGCGTCGGAGCGGCCTTTGCGGACCAGCAGGATTACGCCGAAAACCAGGAATGCAAGCAAGGTCAAGGGGATGATCGCGTGCATCACCCCCCAACCGGCGGTCCAATATGCTGAGCCACAGGCTCGGTCCCACCACATCATCTTAGCGGGCCGGGCGATAGAAGCCCGAATGACGATCGACCGTGTAGCGCTCGACCAGCGAATTGCCTTCCGCCGTCACGATGTCGGCGGTGATCGTGTTGGCGTCGGTTTCCACGACCCGGCCAACCTTGAGGCGGGTGTTCTGATTCCATTGAAGCCATTGCTCGAGATTGGCGCGGACATCGGCGATCGAAAGGTTCAGATTGGCCTGCCGCTGATTCCACATCATCCCGCAGTGGGGGCACCCATTGGGACCCATCATGCCCGGACCCATCATCCCGGGGCCCATCATCCCCGGACCCATCATGCCCGGACCCATCATTCCCGGACCCATCATCGTGCCGGGGCCGCCGTTCGACTGCGCGCCGGCCGGAACGGCCAGCACAAGGGAAGAAGCGGTCAAAGCCAATATGGTCGTAATCTTGCGCATCGAAACCATGATCATGCCCTCCAGTGATCTGCAATTCGGGGCCGAAGATCATGGAACAACGAATTTGGCTCTATCCGTAAATGTCCCAAGCCAACTCGCTTTGGTCGACGGCCTCACGGGATAGAATCGGTCCCTTTGGCCGGTGCGTCATTGCGCGATATCAAACGTGCATTTTTTCAGCATCGGCCGGCGAAGCTGCCTCCGCAGGCCGATGCTGCATCATAATGGTGAGGCGGTGGCGAACGGCACCACGATCAACTGGTCAGGGCTGCGTGTGGATCGCAGTCACTTCACCCGCATTACCTGTCAGCGTGAGGTCGAAATCGACCTTGTCGCCGACCTTGGCCGCATCGGTGATCGCAGGCGCCGCCTTGAACGCCATCGCCATCGCCGGCCAATTGGCTTCGGGGATCGGGCCATGGTTAAGCGTGATCGTGCCCGCCGTCTTGTCGATCGCGGTGACGGTGCCGTGGCCCTTGGCCTTGATCGCGGTGCGCGCCGCTGGCGCCATCGCCATGTTGCCCATGTCGCCGCTCATGGTCGCGGCGGGCGCCGCCTGGTTGGTCTCGGCCGCAACGGGCGTCTCCGCCTTCTTGCCGCAGGCGGCGGTCAGGGCGGCGAGGCCGAGGGCAATGGTCAGTCGTGCACGGTTCATGGTCTTCTCCTTCATGAAATGAGAGGTTGAGGTAAGGGCTTGCTCTTCGGCCGCCGGAGCAAAAGATAGGCGGCAGGAAGGACGAACATCGACAGCAGCGGCGCGGTCAGCATGCCTCCGATCATCGGCGCAGCGATCCGGCTCATCACTTCGGAGCCAGCGCCCGAGCCGAGCAGGATCGGCAGCAAGCCTGCGAGGATCACCGCGACGGTCATTGCCTTCGGCCGGACACGCAGCAGCGCGCCTTCACGCACCGCCGCCTCGACCTCGGCAGCATCCGAATGGTTCTCGCGCTCCTCCAATGCGTTCTTGAGATAGATCAGCATCACCACGCCGAACTCGGCGGAGACGCCAGCGAGCGCGATGAACCCGACTCCGGTCGCGACCGACTGGTTGAAACCGAGCAGGTAGAGCGTCCAGATCCCGCCGGTCAGCGCGAACGGCAGGGTCCCCATGATCAGCGCGGCTTCATCGAACCGTCCGAAAATCAGGTAAAGCAGTACGAAGATGATCAACAGCGTTGCCGGTACGACCAATTTTAGCTTGTCGACTGCCCTCTCGAGGTATTCGAACTGGCCAGAATAAGCGAGGCTGACGCCGGGCGAAAGCCTGACCTGTTTCGCCACCGCGCGTTGCAGGTCGCCGACTACCGAGGCGAGGTCGCGCCCGCGCACGTCGACATAGACCCAGGTCGAGGGCCGTGCGTTCTCGGTCTTGAGCATCGGCGGCCCCTCTGCGATCGATATATTTGCCACCGTGCCAAGCGTGATCTGTTGTCCCGACGGGGTCAGAACCGGCAAGGTGCGCAGCCCTTCAAGGCTGTCGCGCAGCTCACGCGGATAGCGCACGCTGATCGGATAACGCGCAAGCCCCTCCACTGTCTCGCCGATCGTCTCCCCGCCGATCGCGCCCGAGACGATCGCCTGAACGTCGGCGACGTTCAACCCGAGCCGAGCGGCGGCCGCCCGGTTGATGTCGACGTCGACATAACGTCCACCAGTCAGCCGTTCGGCGAGCGCCGAGCTGACGCCGGGTACGGTCTTGGCCACCGCCTCGACGTCATGCGCGACGCGATCAAGCTGGGCGAGATCGGCACCCGACACCTTGACCCCGATCGGGCTCTTGATGCCGGTGGCGAGCATATCGATGCGATTCCTGATCGGCGGCACCCAAACATTGGCGAGGCCGGGGAGCTTCACCGTGCGATCAAGCTCCTCGACCAGCTTGTCGGGCGTCATCCCCGGCCGCCACTGATCGCGTGGCTTGAACTGGATCGTGGCCTCGAACATCTCCAGCGGCGCCGGATCGGTTGCAGTCTCCGCGCGCCCGGCCTTGCCGAACACGCTCTCGACCTCAGGCACGGTCTTGATCAGCCGATCGGTCTGCTGGAGCAGTTGCGACGCCTTCGCCGCCGAAAGGCCGGGAAGCGCTGACGGCATGTAGAGCAGGTCGCCCTCGTCCATATTCGGCATGAACTCACCGCCAAGGCGTGTGAGCGGCCAGGCCGTGGTCGCAAAGGCGAGTGCCGCGATCAGCAGCACTGTCTTCGGTCGCTGCATCGTCCAGTCGAGCGCGGGTCGATAGATATTGGTCAGCCAGCGATTGACCGGGTTCGACTGCTCGGGCGGGATTTTTCCCCGGATCAGCAAACCCATCAGCACCGGCACCAGGGTCACCGACAGGATCGCCGCTGACGCCATCGCATAGGTTTTGGTGAAGGCGAGCGGTGCGAACAGCCTGCCCTCCTGTCCTTCGAGCGTGAACACGGGAATGAAGGACAGCGTGATGATCAGCAGGCTGAAGAACAGCGCCGGTCCGACCTCGGCAGCAGCTTCGGTGATGACGATCCAGCGCATTTCGCCTTCGAGATGCTTGTCCGGGTGATCCTGCTCCCAGCGCTCGATCTTCTTGTGGGCATTCTCGATCATGACCACGGCCGCATCGACCATCGCACCGATGGCAATGGCGATGCCGCCGAGCGACATGATGTTGGCGTTCACCCCCTGGAACCGCATCACGGTAAATGCCGCGAGGACGCCCAGCGGCAAGGTCAGGATCGCGACCAGCGCCGAGCGAACATGCCAGAGGAACAGGCCGCAGACGATCGCGACGACGATGAACTCCTCGATCAGCTTGTGGGTGAGATTCGCGACGGCGCGGTCGATCAACTGTGAACGGTCATAGACCGTCACCACATCGACGCCGGGCGGCAGACTCTTCTTGAGGTCCGCCAGCTTGTCCTTGACCGCCGCGATCGTTTCCCGGGCGTTCTTGCCCGAGCGCAATATCACCACGCCGCCGGCGACCTCGCCTTCGCCGTTCAATTCGGCGATGCCGCGCCGCATTTCGGGGCCGATCTGGATCGTGGCGACATCGCCTAGCCGCACGGGCACGCCGCCCGCAGCGGTTCTGAGCGGGATCGCGCGGAAATCGTCGAGCGTCTTCAGATAGCCCGAGGCGCGGACCATATATTCGGCCTCGGCCATCTCCAGCACCGAGCCGCCCGCTTCCTGATTGGCCTGCTGGATCGCCTGGACCGCTTGGCTGTGGGTAATCCCATAGGCGGCGAGCTTCACCGGATCGAGCAGCACCTGGTACTGCTTCACCATCCCACCGATGCTGGCAACCTCGGCGACGCCCGGGACGGTCTTCAACTCGTAGCGCAGGAACCAGTCCTGAAACCCGCGAAGCTGGGCAAGATCGTGCCGGCCGGTTTTGTCAACCAGCGCATATTCATAGACCCAGCCGACCCCGGTCGCGTCTGGACCGAGCGCACTACGCGCGCTCGCCGGCAATCGTCCCTGCACCTGGTTGAGATATTCGAGTACGCGGCTGCGCGCCCAATAGAGATCGGTGCCGTCCTCGAAGATCACATAGACGAAGCTGTCGCCGAAGAAGGAATAGCCGCGCACCGTCTTGGCGCCGGGGACCGAGAGCATGGTGGTGGTGAGCGGATAGGTGACCTGATTCTCGACGATCTGCGGCGCCTGTCCCGGATAGCTGGTGCGGATGATGACCTGGGTGTCGGAGAGATCGGGCAGCGCGTCGATCGCGGTCGATCGCACCGCCCAGACGCCTACACCGATGAGGGCCAGCACGCCGATCAGGACGAAGAAGCGGTTCTTGACCGACCAGCGGATGAGATGGGCGATCATTGGTCGGCAACCTTCGCCAAACGCCGGATCGTCGGTCCGGCCGGTGGCTGGTCGAAGCCGAAGCGGACGCGATCGCCAGTCTTCAGGCCCCGCGCGATCTTCGGGTCTGGAAGTTGGAAGGTCATCGTCATTGCCGGCCAGCCGATGGCGGGCACCGGCTCATGGCTGAGCGTCACCGAAGTGGTGGTGATCTGTTCGATCTTGCCGACGGTCTCGTACAGCGCGGCTACAGCTGTGGGTTTGGCAATTGCCGGCGGCGCGCTGCCACCGATCGGCCGCGCTTCGACGCCGGACAAACTCGCCTCGGAGTCGATCAGGAACTGGCCCGAGGCGACGATCTTTTCACCTTCGCTTAGGCCAGCCAATATCTCGGTATCGTCACCGGATTCGCGCCCGGTTTGTACCTCGGCGGGGCGGTAACGCCCCTTGTCGAGCGCGAGCATCACCAACGTCCGCTTGCCGGTGCGGATCAGCGCCTCGGACGGCACCAGCAATGCCGGCTGCGTACTGCCGCCGAACGACACGGTCGCGAACATGCCGGGCCGCAAGCGCCCGCCGCGGTTGGGCAGCTCGATCCGCACCGTGAGCGTCCGGCTGTCGACCTGAGTCGTGGGCAGGATCGCCGAGACACGCCCGGAGATGGTTTCGCCGGGGAAGGCTGCAAGCGCGGCTCGCACCGCTTGTCCAGGCTTCAAGGGACCGGCGACCGCTTCGGGCACGGCGGCATTCAACCAGACCGTGCCGAGCCCGTTGACCTCGGCAAGCGTCTGGCCTGCCATCAAGGTCATGCCGCCCCGCACGTTCAACGTCTTGATCACGCCGCCCGTGGGCGTGGAGATGGTGATCACATTATGCGGTCGTCCGGTTTGCTCGACCGATGCGATCGTGCCGGAGGGCATGCCGAGCAGCATGAGCCGTTGACGCGCGGCCTGGATCAGAGCGGCGTTGCCGGTGCGGCGGACCGCCAGAAACTCGGTCTGTGCGCCGCCCCATTCCGGCACCAGAACATCGGCAAGCGGCGCGCCTGCACCGATCACATCACCAGGTGCGCGGCCATAGACACGGGAAACGAAGCCGCCTGCACGCGCCTGAACGATCGCAACGTCGCGCTGGTTGAAGTCGATCGTGCCGGTGGCGGTGAGACTGCTCGCCAATTCGCCGCGCCGCACAGCCACCGTTCGCATCCCGAGCGCCTGGGAGGCGGACGGGTCGATCGATATTCCCGGCTGTGCCGCGCTTGCCCCCACCTCATCCGCATAGCGCGGGATTGTTTGCATTCCCATCGACGACAGGCCTGGACCGTCATGATGCTCAGCGGGGATCATCGGGTCATACCAATAGAGGATCTTGCGTGCCGGCGGTTTGGCGGCCGTAGCGTCGGGTGATCCTCCTCTCCATTCAGAGATGGTGAAACCGACCCCGCCAGCGGCGACCGCGAGCAGCGCCGCGGCACCGAAAAGGCCGCCCCGAGGGATTGTGAAATGGCTCATTGCGATTCGCTCCGATACGTAAGGTTCAGTCGAACACCGTCAGCAGCGACAAGGGCTTCACGGTCGAGAGTGTTGAGGGTGACGTCGGCAAGGGCCGCATAGGCATCCGCGATATCGACAAGATTGGCGCGACCTGCCCCGTAGCTTGCCGTCTCCAACGTCACCCGCTGCTCGGCGAGTGGCAGCAATGTGTCCCGCGCGCGCAGCCACTGTTCATGATGCATGATATGGTCCGCAAGATCGGTTTCGAGATCAGCGGCCAGCGCCCGCAGGGCCGCGTCGCGTTCGGCCAGGATGCGTCCGGCATTCTCCTGGGCCGCCGCAATGCCCGCATTCTGTCGACTGCGGGTGAAGAAGGGCAGACTGACCGTCACACCGGCTGACACATAATCTCCAAAACGAGGGTCGCGGCGTTGATAGGCAAGGTTCACCCCGAAGTCGGAACGGCGGTTGGCATCGGCCATACGCACATCGGCCATTGCCTGACCGGACTGGGCGTCGATCATTGCCATGGTGGGAAGGCGATCCAGGCCAGCGCGCAGTTCGGCCCCATCGACAGGGAAGTCGGGAATAGATCCGGCAATTTCAGGCGCCGGGTCACCCGTCCATCGCGTCAGAGCAGCCCGTGCCCGCGCTATGTTTGAGACCAGTTCGCTGCGACGATCTTCTAATGAGGCGATAGCCTGTCGGCCGGCAAGAGTCTGCGCAGGCCGGGCATTGCCCGACGCGACGGCACTGGGCGTTGTCCGCACCACGCGCTCCAGACGGGCTAGAAGATCATCAAGCGCGGTCAGCCGGCGCTCGGCATAGGCAAGGTTGATCCAGGCAAGCGCAGTGCCGACCTCAACCGAACGCGCCTCAAATGCGGTGTCGGCATCTGCAGCCTTGATATCGCTGTCAGCGCGGGCGCGTTGCGCACGGCGCTTGGCGAGGTTGGGAATATCCTGGGACACGCCCACCCGCGCCATCGTGAAATTGTCCTGCCCGGGAGCAAACGCCAATGGCCCCGAGATCGGGAAACTGTCGAGCCCAACGGCCAGAGTCGGATCAGGTAGCGATCCGGCGCCGCCACGAGCGGAACGAGCGGCCTCGGCGGCGAGCGCCTTGGCCTTGATCGACGGCGCTTCCTGCCGCGCGCGCTGGAGCGCAGCGTCGAAAGTGAGGGGACCAGCGAATGCAACGCCGGGGATCGCCGCGAGCAGCGGCAGACAAACAAACAATCGCATGGAAAACTCCTGATCGGAGGATCAGGCCGGCGTCGCGCACTCTGGCAGGCATGTCAGTGGCGGCGGGATGGGGGCAATCCCGCCGCCACTGCTGGCCTGGCCGTCTATGCGACCTTACACGGCCAGAGGCTGTGCCTAGCCGGCCGAGGGAGCCGACGAAGGCGATGCCATGCTATGCATCTCCTTCATGCAGTCCGCCGCGCTCATCTTCATCATGTCGCAGTTGCAGTTCGCCATCTGCGGAGCATCGGGCACCCAGACGCGACGGGGGCTCATAGATGGCGCACGCGGGCCATAGTTTGGCGATTGACGCCATTCATAATGGCCAGACTGCGAGTTTGTGTTGGGTTCGCCGGCGAAAGCGGCAACGGGAGCGGCAAGCGCAATGCCCAGCAGGGCATAGAAAACACGGTTCTTCATGACTGTAATCCTTGGGCAAAATATCGTGGTAGCCGCGGGTCAGACAGGATTTTCAGATGCGCGATAGACGCAAGAATCCTGTCAGCCTGGCAGCCGGTGTCGATCAGCCAAGGAGAGTCGGTGGTTCCGGTTCGGGAGTGAGGTCACTGCCGTGCAGGACAGTGATGGTTGCCCAGAAGGGCAGAGCTGGACTGGCTTCGCGTGCTTCCAGCATAGGCGCGTCATTACGAACGGCCAGCGGAACGACGCAGCCCATGGCCGCGATGCATTCCAGGGTCATGCCCTTGCAAGGCTTCTGAGCAGGTTGTTGCTGCTGTGCCATTATCTTCATGCAGTCTTCCGACATCCCAGCCACGGCCTGCACAGACGTGGCCATTGGGGCGGACATCGCAGGCGGAGCGGACGCAAAGGCCGCCGCTTGGCCAATCAAGCCAACCATGGCTCCCAGAAGGAGAAGAAGTTGCAAAACGCGTTTCACAGCCGTTATTTATTACGCCTCGTAGCATCAAAGATCAACGAGATGGTCACCCGCCGTGTCGGGCAAATACCGTCTGACCCGCCGATCCGAAGGCGATGACAGAGTAGGGTTGTGGTTTTTGGCCGGGGACTTCCATCCCCGGAGAACCCAGCGGCATGCCCGCTACGGCCAATCCCTTTACGCCCTTCGGGCGCTTCGCGATCGCGCGCTTCATGTCGGCAATGGGAACGTGGCCCTCGAAAACTATGCCATCGACAATTGCAGTATGGCATGATGCCAGCGCAGCGGGCACGCCTTGAGCGCGTTGAAAGCGGCCGCGTTGCTGGTCGTCGACGATATTGACGCTTTGTCCAAATTGTCTGCGCACCTGGGCCGCCCACTGTTCGCAGCAACCGCAACCAGGGTCACGATGCATGATGATCGGGGCAGCTTCGGCGCTGGCGACGGAGAAGGCTGCTATGAACGCAGCGAGGGCAAATTTGAGTGTCATACGATCCCTTATTGGTTCCCCCGCCCCTGGGCGGGGGAGGAAAGGTCTATTGGGCGCGCTTGTTGTGGGCTCTCAGCCAGCCTTGAAGCTCGCCCACTTCTCGCGTTTGCTCGGTGATTGACTTGTTCGCCATCATTCGGACCTGCGCGTCCTTGGTGTCGCGCAAAACGATGCGTGACATCGCAATCGCACCGCGATGATGCTCGATCATCTTGCGCACCCAGGTCTCCGTTGCATCGCTGCCCGTGGCGGACATCATCTTCTGATGCATCTCCATTTCTGCAGGCGGGTAAGGATTGGCTGGCGTGGGGTTCATGGTCTGGCGCATGTCCATCTTGCTATGGTCCATGCCCTGCATTTGGGCGATCGCCGGCGCGGCCACCAATCCAGCGATGATGATGGGGACTATTTTCTTCACAATTCTCTCCTCAGCGCCCCGCATTGATAATACGCATGGGCGCGCCATTTCCCTCGTGAGGCGGCACAAAATTTACGGGAACGGGAGCGCGAAGCCTACTTGCGGGCTAGAATAGCCTTCATTTCATCGATTTCGCGGCGCTGAGATTCCTCGATGCCGCTGCACAGACGAACGATTTCCGGATCCTTCAAGGAGGCCTCGCGGCACATCAGGATCGCGCCCGAATGATGCGGGATCATCGATCGGAGGAATGCTGTATCGCCGATCGTTGTTTGCGTGCGGATGAGGGCAAATGATCCGGCGAATATCGCAACTGACCCTAATATAAGGGCCGCGTTTGCCTTTTTCGACGGGAACATATGGCCCATCGCGAGGACCATCAGCACCACCATGGGCGCCACCATCATTAGCGTCATGTAGAGCATATTCAGGTTGTTGTAGAAGCTCCCCAAGCTGTCGATCATGACGAACATCACCAGATACATGATGACGCCGCCAACCAAGGTCTGCAGGGCGAGGCTCGCATAGGCATTTTTCATCATTGGTCGTCTCCTTTGGCCCCCGCCCCGATCCTGCTTGACTATTCAACCCGTGCGGCGTCGCTTTCGCGGCCACCGAAGATACAAAAGTGCCGAACCCGCGATCGCCAATGCGAGACCACCTGCGGCAAACGCCATCAACCACGGCGTGTTGAAATTTTCGTGGTTTTTCCAATCCATGATGTGGAGCGCCCAGAAGAAATCGTACAGGCGCCACGTTCCATTTCTCACAGCGACGATCCGACCACTATTCTGGGCAACATAGACGCGGGTCGCTTCGCGGTCAGGGAAGTCCACCCGCCAGGCCGGCAGGACGCCCTTGAATTCTGGGGTCGACGCCACAACCAGGCGCACGCTCGGCGGCTCCGACGTACCACGGTAGGCCTGTATCGCCACCGCGCGAGCCATCGCAGCGTTCACGGGACCAAGTCGACGACCTGTTTCTGCATCGTGGAGTGAGATCGTCCCATCGATAGACTCGACCTCCGCAATCTCGCGGCCGAGCAGCGCGCGATATCGGACTTCACGCACGGGTCTGGTCGCCGCGCGCAACACTAGGTCCAACGGCGCGCGCGATCTCGACTGTTCCAATATCGCCGGCGACGATCGCTCGACGAGATGTTCACCGCGGACTCGCTCGATCGGCAACAGGCTCATGACAAGACCGCTCGCAAACCAAAGCAGCAGCTGGACGCCGATAACCAGGGCTAACCAGCGATGAACGCGGCTAGCCCCGATGTGGAAGCGGAGTTTGGCGCTTCTCAGAACCAGGTCCGAACACCGATTACAAAGCTGGCCGCCTTCACGTCCCCTCCGTCTGAGCGTGCATAGTCCGCCGTCCGCCCGAACTTTCGGTCGTAAGAAACGCCGATGTAGGGGGCAAATTCGCGGCGCAGTTCGTAACGCAAACGCAGTCCCAATTCGGCGTTCGTGATGCCCGCTCCAATCCGCGTCTCCGGGACATTTTGTGCTGAAAGGTTCACTTCCAGGCGCGGCTGGAGAATGAGGCGTTGCGTGATACGCTGATCATAATAGCCCTCGATCCGCCCCAACACCTCGCCTTTGTTCGACAGAAACAGGGCAGCCTCGGTCTCAAACCAGTAAGGCGCCACCCCCTCAATACCGATCGTCGCATAAGTACGGGATGGGTTGGGTTTGAAATCGTAACGGACACCCGCCTGGAGGTTCCAATAAGGGTCGAGTGCACGACTGTAGAGCGCCTGAACTTCTGCGGTCTCCATGTAGGTGCCGCTTCTGCCAGCAAGAACGCCCTCACCCTCTGTCTTGACCACCAGCCGATCGAGATCCTTGCCGAACCACGCCTCCCCGTCCCACCGATAGCCGTCGCGGCCGTTACGGACCTGATATTCCGCCAGATTGAACAGGATCATCGAGCTGGATGAGCCGCCATGTTCCTTATGCAGCATGATACGCGAAGCCGCCATCTCGCCGTTTTTGTAGACGCGGTCGGCATAGTTGTCGGTAGGAGGTTGGGGTGCAGGGGCGTTGCCGGGCATGAGACTGGTGCCACCAGCGCCATGGGCTGCCATCGGCCCATCCATCGCCATGCCGGGCATCGACGACATATCGTGCTGCATCGGCTGACCGCCGGGTGCCGCCTGCATGTCCATGCCGGGCATGTCGTGTTTCATCGTACCGCCCGCCCCATCGGGCATGGTCATGCCAGGCATGCCGGACATGTCGTGGCCGGCATGCGGGTCAGCCATTGGAGGCGTCTTGTTACCGGGCATCTCCATGCCGGACATAGCCCCCATGCCCGACATGTCGTGCGGCGCCGACTTGGGTTTTGCTGCCGGTGCCCGGCGCTTCGGGGTGGCAGGCTTGCCCTTAGCCGTGGGCGCAGCGGCGCGCCTGGGCTGGCTTGCTGGCTTGGCCACCGGCTTTTTCTTCGCCGCTGGCTGAGCAGCAGGCATGTTCATGCCCGGCATATTCTGCATCGACTGCGCGCTGACTGGGGTCGCCAAGGCGAGCGGGGCCGCGCCGATCAGAAGGAGAAGCGACTTCATGCGGCATCTCCCCGGGGACGGACAGAGACGACGCGCATCATCCCGGCATGCATGTGATAGAGCATATGGCAGTGAAACGCCCAGTCGCCGACTGCGTCTGCGGTGACGTCGAAACTTACCTTGCCTCCTGGTGCGACATTGACGGTGTGTTTGCGCGGCGAATACTCGCCATGCCCGGTCACCAGCTCGAAGAAATGCCCATGAAGATGGATCGGGTGCGACATCATCGTGTCATTGACGAGCGTGACGCGGACCCTTTCGTTTTCGATAAAGGGAATGGGCTCGCGCTTGTCACTGAGCTTCACCCCATCGAACGACCACATATAGCGTTCCATATTCCCGGTCAGGTGGATTTCCATCGCGCGGTCTGGCGCGCGAACATCGGGGTTGCGCTCCACCGCCATGAGATCGCGATAGACAAGGACGCGGTGGCCAACGTCTTCGAGACCCTGTCCCGGTTCTCCCGTGCGATCCATCGGCATGGGCGAGATCGTCTGGACACCCGGTCCCATCTTAACCTGCGGCGCTTTGCTGGCGTCGCGCATGTTCATGCCGCCCATTCCGCCCATCGCCATGCCGCCCATTGTATCACCGGACCCGCTGCCCATTCCGGGCATGTTGGCCATGGAACTATCCGCCGGTTTTTGCATGCTTGGCATCGACGCGCCGGCCCCCATATCCATGCCTGCCATCCCGCCCGCGGCAGCTCCGCCGGCAGACATGTCATGCCCCATTGCTGCGTGGTCCATGCCGGACATGCCGCTCATATCCATGTCCCCCATGCCCATGTCCTTCATATCGGCAAGGGGCCGCTTGCGGAGCGGCGGAACTTCGGCCGTCATGCCTTCACGCGGAGCCAGTGTGGCGCGTGCCATGCCCGAACGATCAACGGATTCACCGACCAGCGTGTAGGCGCGATCATCGGTCGGAGTAACGATGACATCATAGGTCTCGGCAACCGCGATCTGAAACTCGTCGACCTCGACCGGCCTGACATTGAGCCCGTCGGCCTGAACAACCGTAAGTTTGAGACCGGGAATCCGGACATTGAACGTCGTCATCGCGGAGGCATTGACGAAACGCAGGCGAACGCGCTCACCTGGCTTGAAAAGCGCGGTCCAGTTGTCCCGTGGGCCATGCCCATTCACGAGATAGGTATAGGTCGAGCCCGTGACATCGGACACGTCGGTCGGATCCATCCGCATATTGCCCCAGTCAAGTCGGTCCTTGAGGGGTTGGTCTTCCTTGGCCAGCAAACCGGCCAGCGTTTGCCGCTGATAATTGAAATAGCCACCGCCGACCTGCTTGAGCTTCCGGAAAATTGCGTGCGGATGCATCTGGCTATGGTCGGAGAGCACGATGACATGCTCTCGATCCGACTGAATCGGATCCTCGCCTTCCGGGTCGATGACAATCGGTCCGTAATGACCTAACTGCTCCTGCAGCCCCGAATGGCTATGATACCAATAGGTGCCAGCCTGGACGATGGGGAACTCATAGACAAAGGTCGACTTGGGCTTGATGCCGGGGAAGCTGATGCCGGGCACGCCGTCGAACTGGAACGGCAAAAGCAGGCCGTGCCAGTGGATCGAGCTGTCTTCCTCGAGATCGTTGATCACCGACAGGCGGACGTTTTGGCCCTGACGCAGACGGATGAGGGGCGCAGGCACAGTGCCATTGATGCCGATGGCATGGCTTTGTCGGCCGTCGATCATCATCATCTGATGCGCGATCTTGAGCGTGATATCGTTCCCGCTGACCGTTGGCAGTGGCTTGGCAATCCCGGACGAAATGGGTTGAGCCCATGCCGGCAGCCATGCCGACAATGCGAGGCCACCGCCGGCCAGCGCAGCGCCGCGGAAAAGGTCGCGGCGGTTCAATCCGGGGGACATAATATCTCCTTGTTCAACGTGCAGCACTTTGGGTCTGAAAAGACGCTTAAGCGCGGTATCTCTTTATCCTTACGCGCGAGCAGCGCGCACCCCTCATTCCTCAGCGAGTATTTCTGCGAGGCGCGCGCGCGCGCGATACAGGCGCGTCTCCACAGCCTTGCTACTGACGGAAAGCGCTTTGGCGGCCTCTGATTGACTGAGCCCTTCGACGGTCCTGAGCATCAGGACTTCACGCAACGTGGCAGGCAATGCGCTGATCGCCGCCGACAGTCGCTCCACCTCTATTTTCGATTCAGCACTGGCATGTGCGGAGGGTGCGTCATCCGGCACTTGCTCAATCTCATCATCCGACGGCGCGGAGCCAAATGTGAAGAGCTGCCGCACCCTCTGGCGGCGGCGCCAATCGCGACATTTGTTAATCGCGATCCGGGATAGCCAGGCGCGCAACGGACGCGCACCATCATATTTCCGCAGATGGCTGAACGCGGATACAAAGCAGTCCTGCGTGAGATCAAGTGCTTCCTCGGCATTCCCGACCAGGCCGCGCACCAGTCGAAATATCGCTGTCTGGTGCCGACGCATAATCTCGGCGAAAGCCGACTGCCGACCGGCAAGCGTCAGTGCCGCTAGTTCACCGTCCGAACACGCCTGGAGATCCAGACTCACCGTGCATCGTCGGTGAGCGCATGAACCACCGCCTGATCGAAGGTCTTGGCCTGATCGGGGCGAAGGATTTGCCGCATGGCGAAGATGTGCCCGAGCGTTTCCTTTTGCAGTTCGCCCATTGCCTGATGCGACTGATCGACGGCCGCGGTCACACGCGGCCCTTCGCCATGTTCGACCTCGATCGCGGCTGCGAGACGCGCATTGTCCGATCGCAGTTCAAGCTCCAGCGCGCGCCGACGCACGGCGAAACCCTGCTCTAGCAGCTCGATCTTGGCCTTCTGACGATCATCCAGATCGAGCTTGCTGTGCAAGACATCGTGGAGCTCGACGCCGGCTGCCTTGGGCTGCGGGAAAAAGTAGCGGCCCAGGAACACGCCCGCAACCGCCGATGCAAAGGCGACGATGGCGACGAGGAGGAGCAATTTGGGCTTCATTGAGAACCTACCAGCAGCGTCGAAGGGGCAAGCGGATTTGATGGCCCGAAAGGCGATAGCGTGACCGACGCCTCGGCACGCGGCGTAAAGCCATTGCTGGCGATACCCAGCAGTACCGCTCCGAAAGCCGCGACCGCACCGAGGCGGAATTGAGACGCGGTCGAAACCTGCGGCAATGCCGCTATGCGTCGGAACACAGCATCCTCCAGACCAATCAGCCCCGGATGCGTCGGTTCGTTGCGTAAGCGGCTCAGCAGCCGGTCCAGGTCGGTATCCATCGAAAAGTCCAATCCTCAATCAATCCGGGGCAACGGCCCAGGACGTGTTCTTTACTTTCCCCTCTATCAGCCTGTCCGTCAAAGCATCGCACATAGCGGGCAGATCTGAGCAACAGCGACGGAGCAGCCGCAACGCTATGGCGCCGTCTTCGTCATGCCGGGCATATCCTTCATCATCGCGTCATGGTCTTCGGGCGCACTGGCTATTGCCGCCTGATATTGGGCGGGTGACATACGCGGAAGTTGCCTTACGAAAGCCACCATATCCCAGATCAGTTCGTCGCTATGGGTCTTACCCCAAGCTGGCATCGCGGTCAGCTTGACCCCATGCTTGATGATCCAGAATTGCTCCTTTGGCGATCTTTGCTCCTCGCGGGAAAGCTCCGGCGCCCTCGGATAGAGTCCCTGGCTGATTTCGGACTTTTCCAGTCCTGGCCCGAGATGGCAGCCGCTGCACATCTCGGTGTAGAGCCCCGCCCCGCTCTGCAGCCGCTTCACGTCCCCAAGGTTGGCCGGGACATTCACATCACGAGATCGCACGGCGATGGAACGATCTCGGAGCTGCTCGATCAGCCAATAGACCGGTTTGGTGTGCGGCGAATCCGCCCCGATGTCATAGGCACCCACATAGACGACGATCCCCGCTAGCGCGCCGCCGACCAGCGCTGTCGCAGCGATAAAACCTACACTTGGAAAGTGCCTGCGCAGCCAAGTCGTCCTAGCATTCTCCATAGCTTCCTCCCGAGCGGCAGCGTCCCTTGGATCCGGGTGGTTCTCACACCCATCCAATTGTCCATACGCACTGCAAGCTTCGATCCCTCATCTGTCGCGCAGATCTCATTCGCAAATCCCGCCGGGGTTCTGATTTGCAGAATTCTTGCGCGCCTGATGAGGGGTGGCGCCGCGTGGTGCGTAATTCGATGTGTCGGCAGTCTCGCCGCCCATGGAGAAATCGATGTTTCGTAAAACAATCTTTGCCGTCGCCATGGCGGCGTCTGTCCTCACCGCTACCGCTGCGCAGGCTCACCCTAAGCTCAATGCCGCCACCCCTGCCGCAAATGCCGTGGTCGCCGCCCCGACCAGAATTCAGCTCGTCTTTTCTGAAGCGCTCGTCGCACAATTTTCCGGGCTCGACCTGACGATGACCGAAATGCCAGGCATGAAGATGGCGCCGATGAAGATGAACGGCGTCAAGGCCACCGTGGGCGCCGATGGCAAGACGCTCGTCGCGACGCTTGCCAAGCCGTTGCCGGTTGGAACCTACAAGGTCGACTATCACGTCGTCTCTGCTGACACCCATCGCATCCAGGGCAGCTACACCTTCAAGGTCCAGTAAGACCGTGCCGGACATCATAGCGATCGCAGTGAGGCTGGGACTTTTCCTCGATCTCATGCTCCTCTTCGGGTTGCCGATGTTCGGCCTCTACACGTTGCGCGGGACTGAGCGGGCATCCGGCTCGGTCCTGCGTTTCCGGTCGGTGTTGGCGACAATCGCGCTGGCCGGTATCGTATTATCTATCCTGGGCATGATGGTCCTGGCGGCCTCGATGGGGGGCGTGCCACTCGATCAGGTAGACCGCGCCACGGTCAATCTTCTCATATCGGGCACTGCGATCGGGACGGTCTGGCAGGTACGGGTCGCGGCCCTCCTGCTCGTGCTCTATTTTTCCATCGTCGGTTGGCGGCGTCCCGCTTTCGCCCTGTGGTCGCTGTCAGCGACCGCCGCTGTCGCTCTGGCGACCTTGGCCTGGACGGGGCATGGCGCTGCCGACGAAGGCTTGCGGGGATGGGTCCATCTTGGTGCCGATATCATCCATCTCTGGGCAGCTGGCATCTGGGTAGGCGCGTTGTTCGCGCTTTGCCTCCTCGTTTTCCGCCCTGCCGCGCGCATGGCGGTGGATCACATTCACCTCTCGCACCGCGCGCTGGATGGATTTGCGAAGGTCGGATCGGTGGTCGTGGCGCTGCTTATCGTGTCGGGTTTGATCAATAGTTGGATACTGATCGGCCCCTCCAATCTGGGATCCATGTTTACCAGCCTCTATGGCCTGCTGCTGGTGGCAAAGCTGCTGCTGTTCGGCTTGATGCTGTTGCTGGCGGCGGCCAATCGCTACTTTCTGACGCCGTCGCTCGCGGCGGCGATCGAGACAGGCAACACCTCCTCGGCGATAGGGTCGCTCCGCCGCAGCCTCGCAATCGAGACCGGCTGCGCCGTTACCATTCTTATCTTAGTTGCCTGGTTGGGGCTGTTGGCGCCACCTGCCTCCGGGATGTAAAAGGCATCAAGGCAGCGCGCGCGATATCGCCTTGATCGCCTTTAGACCCGAGCCAAACCGGGAAATCGCCTCCTTGTGCCGTTCGAGCTCGCCATAGGGAAGATAGGCGATTTCGAGGTCCGCGATCCGGTTGAACGCGGGCCTTGCGATTTGCGCGCGGACTTCGCTTTCGCGAGCGTCAGGAGCGACAAGAAACAATCCGGCTGTCGCGTGAAGATCGCTGCCGCTCAGCGCAAGGTCCAGCATCCGGACGATACCCGAATAGATGGAGGTCGAATGTTCGACTTCGAAGGCTGCCGCGACCCGGTCGCCGCCTTGCTCCAGCCACAAAACATCGATGAGGCGGATCGCATCCGCTCCCGTCGATGTCGAAATGGAAGTTGGCAGGCTCTCGAGGCACCCCTCCCCCAAGCGCACCCCGTCATGCAGCCGTCCCCGGTCATTGGATGCGATCCAGATGTTATACCCCAGCGCTAGACCGATATCGCGCAGCCACGCCTGGATTTCCGAATGGGTGCGGTCACTCTCGCCCTGCTTTTGCAGCGCTTTGTTGAGGGTTTGAGCTTCGGCCCGGGCTTGCTCGAGGCGCGCGGCCCAGGATCTTAGAGTCTGGTCTTCCTCGTCGCGCGGGGGCGCGGGATAGCGGCCCGAGCCGATGTCGAACAGAAGGCCACCAATGGCGCCCAGATCGTTCGACAGCAGATCGCGAAAACGCTCGTTCAGGTCGAGCACGCCCGAGCGCATTGCGAGAAAATGCTGCCAGCTTCCGAGCTTCACCTTGCCGCCGGTCAGCTTGTTATAGCCGTTGACGATCGCCGTGTTGAACGGCGGCACGAGGGTTGGATGCAGGAAATAGAGGAGGTTGGCCACCGCTGGCCCCAGCCCTTTGATGTTCAGACGATCAATCGTGTGAATACCTGCGATGATCTCTTCCGCGGTGTCGCAACAGGCGCAATGGTCCAGCAATCGACCAAACGCGCGTTGGTTCGCCGGGTTTTCATAGATGTCGGGAATGCGCAATTTGGGCTTCCAGAGAAACGCATGGTCCGCGCCCTTGAAGATCTGCCTCTGCTCGGCGACTGAATGAACGACCGTCTCCAGAGAAGAACCGCGATAGGCCACGCCAAACCGACCGGCTTCGATCTCAGCAACCACCTGAGCCAGACCACGCCTGATCGAGCGAAAGTTCTTGATGCGCTCATCCCATAGAAACCAGCTCTGGTACGTCGCGTTCGGGTCTTCCTTCCATCGCTGGATCAGTTGCCGCGCCAGCAATTCAAACTCCGCCAAACCCCGCTCCCCTTTCGCGCCGATCCTCTCCGACGCTAGCACTCCGTCCCGTATTCGACCAGTTTTTGCGTGGTCGCCCCGAATGAAAATCGGTCCTCATTATTTGATATCGTCCGGAATATGCGTCAGCAGGTCACGGGTATAGTCGATCAGGAGATCGCCAGCGGTTGCCCCGTAAAGCGCGGGGAACAAGATGAACGTCAGGAGCTTGGGGACGAAGCTCACGGTCTGTTCGTTGATCGATGTAGCAGCCTGGATCATTGAGATAATCAGCCCCACCACCAACATGATTATCAGCGGGGGGCCAGCGACGATCATGATCACCCAAAGCGCCTGGCCCATCGAGGCCGAGAAAGGGCTGTAGGTCTCCATTGCTCCCACCCGACTATGATGCTGACGCCCCTGCCCGTGATGCTGCAACCTTTGTTGCGGGGCGAGCGACACGGAGCGCGATCGGTTGATTCCAATCCGTCTTCCCCACATCCGCTCGCCCCGGCGCCACGCTGCGACCCGTGGGCACCTCGGCTGTCCATCCTGCCAGGCGATGGGCTTCATCTCAATTTACGCAGCGCTGGCGTTTACCCCTCACGACCCGATCTTTTTTTGGAAGAGCGTGTCTCTGTTCGAGGGAAGAGGCATCGTACCGCGTAATATCAGTGACGGCCGAGGTCAGCGAAAGGCTCGCATGTACGATTGCGTCATCATAGGCGGTGGCCCGGCAGGGCTGACAGCAGCCACCTATCTGGGCCGGTTTCTGCGTTCTACGCTGGTCATCGATGCCGGCGACGGCCGCGCGTCCTCCATTCCAGCCACGCACAACCTGATGGGTTTTCCAGACGGCATATCGGGCGACGATCTGCTGTCGCGGATGCGCCGGCATGCCCTGCGTTACGGCGCGAAGCTCTCCGATGGTTTAGCCAATGGGATTGTACAGACCCGGACGGGCTTCCTGGTCACTACAGGTGTCGAGGCCGTCAATACCCGCACGATATTGCTTGCCCAAGGCGTGAGAAATCATCGTCCGCGAATGGCGCTGGAAACGCATGATCGAGGCCTCGTGCAAGGTCTGATACGCTATTGCCCGATCTGTGACGGCTATGAGGTACGCGGCAAGCGGGTGGCCGTGCTGGGGTGCTCAGACCATGGCGCCGCCGAGTCTGTGTTCGTGCGGCACTATAGCGACACCGTCACCTTGCTCGCGCAGGACGGCTCGCAACTGTCGGAGGCCGAAGAGGCAGATCTGGCTCGAGGCGGTATCGCGGTCGAACGCGCCCCTGTCCGAGATTTGTCGATCGATGGAAAGGATCTGATCGCTCAATTGACCGATGGCCGATCGCTTCGCTTCGACACCCTTTATGTTGCCCTCGGAACCTCCCCTCGCTCGGAACTCGCGCACATGGCCGGTGCGAAACTGGACCAGGCAGGGTGCATTGTCGTCGACGAGCATCAACAAACGACGGTCAGCGGCCTGTTCGCTGCTGGCGACATGGTCGAAGGGCTGGATCAAATTGCTGTTGCGGCCGGTCAGGCCGCCAAGGCTGCAACGGCGATCCACAATCTGTTGCCCGGCTGAGACGCCAGCGCAGAATCAGCCATCAAAAATATATGCATGTCGGGCTTGACCCTGACACGATGTCAGACCCCAGATTGCATTTCGTCGATAAGGAGACGAGCCTGTGACTGATCCTGTTCCAGCTAGCAATTCGGGCGCCCATAGCTGCTGCGCCGGCAAGCACGGTGGCGGCACGGACGTGAAAACGGTCAAAGATCCGGTTTGCGGGATGATGGTTGATCCGACGGGAACGTCACATCATGCCTCGCATGACGGCGAGGACTATCATTTCTGCAGCGCGGGTTGCCGCACGAAGTTTGTCGCTGACCCGGAGCGCTACCTGTCCGAGGGTGAGAAGGAGGCGGCAACCGCTCAACCGGGCGCAATCTGGACCTGCCCCATGCACCCGGAGGTCCGCCAGGATCATCCCGGGCCATGCCCGATCTGCGGCATGGCCCTTGAGCCGGAACTTGTGACGGCAGACACTGGGCCGAGCGGTGAACTTCTGGATATGTCCCGGCGTTTCTGGATCGCCTTGCTGCTCACCATCCCGGTGTTTGTCCTGGAGATGGGCAGCCACCTCTTCCCGGCGCTGCACAATCTTGTACCGCCCCAACTATCTGGTTGGCTTCAGTTTGCGCTGGCTACCCCGGTCGTGCTCTGGGCGGGTTGGCCATTCTTTGAACGTGGGTGGGCGTCCGTGCGGACACGGAACCTCAATATGTTCACCCTGATCGCGATGGGCACGGGCGTGGCCTGGGCCTACAGCGTGGTGGCAACCATCGCCCCGTCGGTATTCCCGGCAGCGTTTCGGATGATGGACGGGACGGTCGCGATCTATTTCGAAGCCGCCGCCGTCATTACCGTGCTCGTGCTGCTGGGGCAGGTGCTCGAGCTGCGCGCCCGCGAGCGGACTTCGGGCGCAATTAAGGCGCTACTCAACCTCGCGCCCAAGACCGCGCGCCGCATTGGCGCCGACGGGGATGATGAGGAGGTCTCGCTCGAGCAGGTGGCCGTCGGTGATCGTCTCCGTGTGCGGCCCGGCGAAAAAGTACCCGTCGATGGCAAGGTCGAAGACGGCCGATCCTCGCTCGACGAGTCGATGGTGACGGGCGAGTCGATGCCGGTCACAAAGGCGCTGGGCGATGCGGTCATCGGCGGAACGATCAACCAAAGCGGCGCCCTCGTCATTCGCGCGGAGAAGGTCGGACGCGACACGATGTTGGCGCGTATTGTCCAGATGGTCGCTGACGCCCAGCGTTCGCGGGCACCCATCCAGCGCCTGGCCGATCAGGTCGCGGGATGGTTCGTGCCCGCGGTCCTGCTGATCGCGCTCATTGCCTTTGGCGTGTGGGGAATCTGGGGACCAGAGCCGCGTCTGGCCCATGGCCTGATCGCCGCTGTCGCTGTCCTCATCATCGCCTGCCCCTGCGCCTTGGGGCTGGCGACGCCGATGTCGATCATGGTCGGCATCGGCCGGGGTGCAGGGCTCGGCGTGCTGATCAAGAATGCCGAAGCGCTGGAGCGGATGGAGAAGATCGACACACTGGTCGTCGACAAGACCGGCACGCTGACCGAGGGCCGGCCGTCGGTTACCCGCATCGTTCCCGCGACAAGCTATGAGGAGACCGAGCTGCTGCGGCTTGCCGCCGGCGTGGAGCGGGCATCGGAACATCCGCTGGCGCTGGCCGTGGTCGCCGCCGCCAAGGATAGGGGGATTGCGCTCCCCGAGGTCACCGACTTTGATTCCCCAACCGGCAAGGGAGCGATCGGCACGGTCGATGGCAAGCGCATCACGCTGGGCAATGCCGGCTTCCTGTCAGAAAACGGGATCGAGGTTCGCGCCCTTGAGCCGCAGGCGGATGAGCTGCGCCAAGACGGCGCGACCGCCATCTTCATCGGGATCGACGGACAGGCCGCCGGCATCCTTGCCATTGCCGATGCAATCAAAGAAACGACGGCTGAGGCTATCGCGGCGCTTCGCAAGGAGGGCATCCGGGTTGTCATGCTGACGGGCGACAATCGCACAACAGCACAAGCGGTCGGGCGGAAACTTGGAATCGATGATGTCGAAGCCGAAGTGTTGCCGGATCAGAAAAGCGATGTGGTCTCGCGATTGAAAGCTGAGGGGCGCATCGTGGCCATGGCAGGCGACGGAGTTAATGACGCGCCCGCGCTCGCCGTCGCCGATGTCGGCATTGCGATGGGCTCGGGCACCGATGTCGCAATCGAAAGCGCCGGCGTCACCCTGCTGAAGGGCGACTTGAACGGCATCGTTCGTGCGCGCCGTTTGAGCGAAGCAACGATGTCCAACATCCGCCAGAACCTGTTCTTCGCTTTCATCTACAACGCTGCCGGGGTCCCGATCGCTGCGGGGCTGCTCTACCCGATCTTCGGCATCCTGCTCTCGCCGATCATCGCGGCGGCCGCGATGGCACTGTCCTCCGTCAGCGTCGTGACGAACGCATTGCGGCTCAACCGGGTGGAATTGTGAACATCGGCGCGGCATCGGACGCGAGCGGGGTCTCTCAGCGGATGATCCGCCATTACGAGAAAATCGGCCTGATCCCGTCGGCGGCGCGGCGGGATAGTGGGTATCGCGACTACTCGGATGCCGATGTGCATCGACTTCGGTTCATAGCCAATGCCCGCGACCTCGGCTTTCCAATCGAAGAAATCCGAAAGCTGCTTGATCTATGGTCCGATCGGGCCCGCGCCAGTGCCGAGGTCAAGGCACTGGCAGAGTCCCGCGCAGCCGACCTTGGCCGCAAGGCGGACGCGCTTAATGCGATGCGAGCAGCGCTGATGGATCTGGCGAGGAGCTGTCACGGTAACAATCGGCCGGAATGTCCGATCCTGACGCATCTGGAATCTTGAATCTAGTCTTCGCGCGGGGCCTTCGCGCTCATTTCTGCAACTCGCGACCCGCCAGTTTCGCGAGCCGGCGCGGAAGATCGGCAGCAATCTTGCGTTGCTGTTGAGGCTGCGCCTTCTTCCATGCCCGGCATTCGGGTTTGGACCTACCGCACCCTCGACACCACCCGGTCGTGCCATCGAAACGGCACAGGTCTATGCACGGCGACTTAACAGCAACCTCGTCAGTGGCATTCGACTGTTAGGTGCTTCAACTCATGGACCGGCACGAGCCGGTCGCGGATCACGCCTGCATTGATCCCCGCACTGCCGACCACTCCGACGATGGCGGCATGGGCCTCGGGACCGACACGCCAGACATGCAGATCGGCAATACGCACATCGCCTGGCCCTTCAACGAGATCCTGTATTTCCTCGGCAACATGGCTGTCGGTCGAGTCGAGGAGGACTGAGGCGGTATCTCGCATCAGGCTCCAGGACCAGCGGGCGATTACGACGGCTCCCACGATCCCCATGACGGGGTCCATCCACACCCAGCCAAGGTAGCGGCCTGCCAGAAGGGCCGCGATTGCCAATACCGATGTGAGAGCGTCGGCGAGGACATGCACATACGCCGAGCGGAGATTGTTGTCGCCGCCATGGGCATGATGGTCGTGGGCATGATCGTCATGCCCATGATGGTGGTGGTGGCTGCCCGACAGCAGGAAGGCGCTGAGGATATTCACGCCAAGCCCAACGACGGCAATCAGGGTCGCCTCGCCGAAGGCAACCTTTATGGGCTCGAACAGCCGAAGGATCGATTCAATCCCGATCCCCAGGGCGATCAGGCCCAGCACCAGCGCCGAGGCGAAGCCCGCCAAGTCGCCGACCTTGCCTGTTCCGAAGCTGAACCGCCGGTTCGATGCATGCTGCTTGGCATAGGCATAAGCAATCGCTGCGACACTCAACGCGCCAGCATGCGTTGCCATATGGAAGCCATCGGCCAGCAGCGCCATCGATCCGGTGACATAGCCGGCGAAAATCTCGCCGATCATCATCACAGCCGTCAGCACCACCACCCACAGCGTCCGACGAGCGTTGTCGTCGTGAGAGGCCCCCAGATACACATGGTCGTGCACAAAGGCGTCAATATCGCGGGACGTCGTCATGATCTCAGCCTTATTTCGCGTAGCGGCGTATGACCGCGATCAATTCGTCTGCTCCCGCGGCACGATCTTCGGCCGTGAGGTCGGGGTCCGCCACATGGGCTCGGACATGCTCTTCAATAATCTCGTCCATCAGCCCGTTCATGGCGCCGCGCGCCGCTGCAACGAGATGCAGAGTCGTCGTGCAATCGGCGTTGGCGGTCAGCGCTTTCTCGATCGCCGTGACCTGCCCGGCGATACGTCGCACGCGCTTCAGGAGCTCATCACTGCCTTCGGTCAAATGTCCCATAGCATACCCCCCTACCCTATCTCGTTGGTGATAGCCAGAGCAGTCTCAGGCCCCCGAGCCGCCTAGGCGAGTTCGCGATTGGACAGATAGTCGGCTTACCAGTCAGGCCAATTTATTGAGCAAACGCCCGGCTGCGCCCGCCTCGGCAGCAAGATTGCGATTGTAGGCAAGCGGCATGCGCGGGCTCTTCCAGCGCAGCGCATCCATGATTCCGGCGAGATCCTCGCCGCTTGCGAACAGGTCCTGGTTGAGCCCCACGCGTGTCGAATGCGCGCTGACCCCCTTGAGCAGTCGCGCGAGATCGTCGGCGGTGAGATCGCTCAGAGCCCCGCGATCGAACGCCCGCTGGATGATCGACCGGTAGATCGGTCCGATCGACCCGGGATGCAGGGCAACACTGCCGACATCAAACTCCAACCGGGCCGGCACCGCCGGCTTAGAGAGCGTCTTGCGTAGATCCCAGGTTTCGCGGCTTGAGATACTATCGATTCGACGCCCCTTCACCGCTGCTCGCGCCTTGTAGCGCCGCACCTGGACGCGGCGAAACAGCGGACCAGAGGATATCCCTGCGGATTGCGTCCAGGCCGCAATCGCGCGCACCGAGCGCGGCGACAGGTACGCGGTCGCCCCCTCCCCTTCCTGGTCGCCCTTGCTGCGCTGTATCGTGAGAAGCCGCGCCTCGGGATCGAGCGCCTCGACAATGTGCTCAACCGCGATCGCCACCAACTCGGAGGCGCGCAGCCCCGTATCATAGGCAACCGACAGCAGCGCGCGATCGCGCAGTCCCGGCAGATCGTCGGGGCAGGCCTCGAGCAACGCCCGCACGTTCAGCCCTCGCGGTGCCTCGCGCTCCACATCACGGACCGGCCCCTTGAAGCGCAGCGGCCGTGCCTGGACCTGCGCGGTCCCCTTCTCGCGCCGGATCGCCCGGAGCCGCAGCTTGACCAGCTCGGTCTGCGTCGGATCCTTCAGATCGAGAAGCTGGTGGATCTTCGCGATCGACGCCTTGTAGCGGCCGAGCGAAGCCGGTTTGGCCCCCTTCCCCGCCCTTGCGTCGAGATAGTCAGCCACGAGTTCGGGGGTCGCTGGCAGCGACGCCCTGTGCGAGCACCGACACCAAAGATCGAACGCCTCCAGATCGGATTTGAGGGCGCGGATGCTGTGGGGCGAGGAGGCGGCCTGATAGGCATCGATGAGCGCCTTGTTGACGGTGATCGTCTGGCCGGCCCCAAGCTTCGTCACTTCCCATGCCAGATCGACCCCCGATCCCGATGGCGGGTCCGTCACTGGGCTTATGGCGGGCAGTTGTTCCACGCTCAGGGCCTCGACTGTTCGATGATCTGGTCGTGGGTGAACGGCTCCATGCCGTAAGCCGCGGCCAGGCCGTTGAAGGCCGCGACGGCGACGCGCTGGAGTTCCTCTACCCCGATCGACGTTAGCGTTGCATCGTACTCGTAGGAGTCCTCAACCGCCGCGTGGCCTTCGTCATTGAACTGGAACGGGCCGCGCGGCCACCAGCTGTCCCTGATGTCGGTGACGCCGAGCCGGACATGGATCGGCAGCGAACCACCATGGGCGAGCACCAGCGCGCAGTTCCGCTCCAGAAAATGGAGCCAGCGCTGGTAGAAATAGCCGGTCGACAGGGTGAGCCGCTCTTCATCTCGCTGAAACAGGAACCCCCCGCCCACGCCCCAGATTTCGCCGGTCTTCTCGAACCACTGGGTCAAGGCGACCGTGGGATCGACGCCCTCCTCCGCTGTGCCTGGCCAGTAGACCATCGCTCCGCCCTTGCTGATTCCGAAATTGAGCGCGTTGGGCTGTGCCAGCAGCGCCGGATGCCCCTCACTGCCAGCCAGAGCTTGCTTTGCTCCCGGCTTCGCCGCCCATTTCGACGGAATGATCCGCGCATAGCCCGCGAAGTGCGGCTTCCACCGCAGCTTCGTCGTGCCGTGCATCGGATTGGTCACCGTCTGCACTTCGGACCGATCAAACCAGACGTCGGCATCACCCGGGAAATGCGACTGCCAGGGAATGGCTTCTGGCGGCAGCGGGGGAAGTTCGTCCAATGAGGCCTTCAACGCGCCCGCGAGCTGCTTTGCCAATTCTCCGCGCACGCGGCGTAGCTCGGTCGTATCGGCGCCAACCGGCAGGTGAAACGCGATCGGTCCGCGCCTACCCCGCATGTCGAACGGCAGCTTGTCGAGCGTGGCGCCCTCGAACGCGGTGTTCCAGACCTGGATGACGCGGTGCTCGCTCAGCGCTCGGTTCGCATAGCCCATCTCGAGGAGGACGTTCGGGTTCGCGCAGGCTTTGCCGCTCTCGGACACGGCGATCGGCGTGACGTCCCCGACGAAGACCGCCGCCTCGTCGATCTTGCGAAGAATGGTCGCGACGATGTCGGGCGTGCCGGCCACGCCTTGCGTGTCCGAGGTCAGGCTCGGCCGGTCGGCTTCCTCGACGTCGGCCGAGAGCATCGTGATCGCGGCGTCGAGCGCGAAACGGACGACCTCGCGCGTGACACGCCCGTCGAGATCGCTCTGCCATGACCAGAATACCGTCTTTTCCACGCTTGATCGCCCCTGCCCACCGAGGATGCTTGATAGCCCACCCTATAAAGTAAGGTCAATTATGGACATGTGATAACTGCAATTATCATATGTTCCTATTTCAACGCTAAGGATAAGGGAAACCAACTTATCAATTTGGTTTCCTTCTGAATCGCGTTAACGCTAGCGGTATGGCACGACCGATCATAGATCCATCGCTCACAGAAAACGCCCTGCTCATGCTCGGCCGCCTTGATGGTCGACTTCGCAACAGCCCCTGGGCCGATATATGGCTTGCCCGGGCGCGGCTATCCGGCGCGGCGGATTTGGCTGGTCTTGCAGGCGTGCCGGTCGATGTCGACCATCTTCAGGACTGGATCTGCGGACGCACGCCCCCTCCTCGCGCGTCCGAGGGCCTCAATGATCCAGTTTCGGTCGCGGCCGTGTTTCATCTCGCCATCGAAGCTACGGCAAACGAACGCGACCCGATTGCACGGGCTACGCTCAACATCTTGCGCACCGTCCTTGATGACCGCGCTGAGGCCGAGACCTGGGCCGCGAGCGACCTCGCCTATTTCGGGTCCGCATGGCGCCAGGCTCGCGTCGCGGCGCAGGCCCCCTACTCTGCCCCAACGCTTCGCGCGGTCGCGACACGGATCATCGACATGCTGGCGGTGGTAGGATCGTCCGATCAAGCGGCAGTGGACATAACAACCATCGATGGGCGAACGGTCATGCTCGAACCCCGCGCGCGTGATCGGTCCTGGCTGGTGGCCAGTCATGTGCCGACCATACTCCACGCCGCCGGTCTCACGCTTGCCCCCCTGCCCTCACTCATCTTGCTGCCGAAATTTCCACCTGCACAGATTGACGACATGGTGGCTGTCATCACCCGTTCGCTACGCACGGCCTGCAAGGCAGGTCTGAAAGATCTCGACTGGCTCGAGCGTCGGGGACCATCGTCCTTGAATGCAGCAGCGACCCGTCGGAGCCGCGCGCCTCTCCTGGCTCGCCTCGAACTCGCCTATCCAGGTCTGCGCCAACCTGCAGTGACGCGGTTGCTCGGCATTACCCCGCAAGGCGCCCGCAAGCTGATGGCGAAGCTCTATTAGACCGCGTCCTACTGCCAGTGCTTATCGAGCAATAGCTTGAGCGCATCTTCAGCTTCAGCACGCGTCCCCCCCGCCTGCGTCAGCAACGTCACCCTAACCCCCTTACGATCCTTGCCATCGATCCTCACAAGCGGCCTACCCGATTGCGAGGTGAGCGTTTCAGTTGATCCTGACCTCTTGGGGGTGCCTGACTTCTTGGGGGGGTCTGCTGCCAGCGCGAGTGCGCGGATGATGTCCGGCACTGCCGTAGGGACACCCTCCTCTCCAGATCGACTACCGAGAACTGCCGCTTCGGCGAATACGCGCTGGCGCCGATCGTCGGGCTTGAGAAGAGGCTTGATGGCCGTCACATGCTTGATGCGCAAATCTTGCGGATTCGGGAAGGCCGCCATCAGCTCGTTCGGTAGACGCGCAAGATCAAGGTATCGGCTGAGCCAACTCTCGGTAACCTTTATCCTTTCGGCCATGACCTTCTGACGCCCCTCATAGTAGGCGTCGAGCGCGCGCAGATAGTCGCGGGCGCGCTCCAGATCGGTCAGGTCTTCCCGGGCCCGATTCTCGATATCCGCAAGCCGGAACGCTTCCTCGTCAGATAGTTCCCGTATGTCGACCAGGAAGCGGAAATCGGGATAGTTATGGCTTCGCAGCCAGCTTATCGACCAATGGCGTCGTGCGCCGCAGATGACCTCGAAATCATAATCGGCCTCGCCACGCACCCGGCGCACGATCGCGGGCATTTCCTGCCGACCTTGAGCCTTCATGCTTTCGATCAGATCAGCGCACCGCTCCTCGGTGAGCAGGGCATATTCACGGTTATGGCCGACCCACATCCGGCAGCGCGCTGGGTCCACCAATTCGTGCGTCCGGCTGACCACAGTGCCAGCCGCCAACTCCGCCAAGCGGTTCTCGCGTCCCGTCAGCACATTCGCGCCAAGTCCGGGTCGTCGAGGTGCGGCCGCGGCATCTTCGGGAGGATCGATTCCGGCCGCAAGGCCGGCAGCAAAACTCGCATTTTTCCTGCTCATAATTCCGCTTTCTCACCGAAAATTGCACCGGTGCAATTTTGCCTGTTCACGCTAAGCCTTCCTTGCGCAAACGGCTCAAATGGCTGGGCCACATCGCCCGAATATCCAGTTCGATTTCCGCATTGACGCCATCGAGATAGGTTAGGCACCGGTTGCGTACAGCGCTGCTCGTCACCGGCCCATCGAGCTCATAGACGGTCATCAGACGCGCGGTCGCATTGTCGATCTCGGCCGAGTCCTTCAGCGGCGTCCTGACCAAAGCATGCCCGAACAACGTGCGCATCAGATTGAGCAATTCCTTTTGCATCGATTTGTTTTCATCGACCTTGGACGCTACGAATCGCAGGAACTGAAGCGTCGGTGCGAACCCCCTTTCTGCGAGCGTTTCGATGGTTTCGTCGAGCATCGCCAAGAATGCGGCAGTCGAGGAAAAATCCATCACGGTCGGAGGAACTGGCACAACCAGCGCATTTGCCGCACGCAGGACAGACAGCGAAATCGCACCGAGCGCAGGAGGCGGGTCGAGAACGACGACATCGAACCGATCGGAGATACTGGCGATGCCTTGTGCAAGGCGATCGATCAGCCCCCCCTGCCCTCGTGCCATGCGCGCGGCGATCTCATACTCGGACTGAAACAATCGCAGATTGGCCGGGATCAGTTCTAGTCCATCGAAGTGGGTCTTCCGCAAAGCGTAGTCGAGGGAGGTCATCTCCTCCTGCCGCAGAAACGGATAGAGTGTGTCGTCCTCGGTCAGGTCAAGGTCTGGCACATAGCCGAACAGGGTCGTGGCCGACGCCTGACTGTCGCAGTCGATCAGCGCCACACGATAGCCCTGGATTGCGAGATACTGCGCAAGATGGACCGAAAGCGTGGACTTGCCGACGCCGCCCTTGAAATTCTGGACTGCGACTACGCAGCACGGGTCATCCGCGGCACGCCACGGCCTCGTACCGAACAGCCCGCGCATGTCATTGAGCTGCGCCAGCGTATATCCGACGCGCCGATTGTTTTCGGTTCGGGGCGGGGGTGGTAGACGACCATCCTTCTCCGCGTCCCGAATTGCCGCCGGCGTGCGTCCAACAAGGTCAGCTGCCTTGCCAATAGGGAAAGTCGGTTCGCGACGATCATCCGCGCGCGCGCTCCTCGCGGAATCGCGTAACCGCTCCAGCACCGACGAGGTGCGCTGGGCGAGCGTCGCTACCGATAGGAGATCTTGCGTACCGTCTATGTCGAGTGATGCTGCCAC
>NZ_CP158135.1:0-244332 GCF_036038995.2 Sphingobium sp. SJ10-10 | reverse complement strand
AGGGGGTGAGCACGACGCCATCGGCCAAGCCGGCCGTCCGGCCACGGTTATAGGTCAGGATGGCATGGGAGATGACGGGGGTCGGCGTGAAGCCCTCGTCGGCATCTATCATCGTCTCCACGTCGTTCGCGACGAACACCTCCAGCGCGGTGGCAAATGCCGGGCGCGAGAGGGCGTGGGTGTCGACGCCAAGGAATAGCGGACCATCAATACCCTCGCGCTTGCGATGCAGGCAGACGGCCTCGGCCACCGCGATGATATGTGCCTCGTTGAACGCATTGTGGAACGCCGATCCGCGATGGCCCGAGGTGCCGAAATGGATGCGCTGCGTCGCCACCGACAGGTCCGGAACGCCAGCATAATAGGCATAGATCAGCTTGGCGGGATCGATGAGCTGGGCGGGCCTCAACAGCTTTCCCGCCGCCGGATCGATGAGATCGCCGCTCATGGCGCGACCGCATGGAAGAGCCGACAAGGTGAATATTTAACAGCAATATCTTTCATGTAAATGCCCAATAATATTCATTTGCTACATGAGATTAGCAGGCCGATGATGCCTCCTGCAAGATGGAGTTTGCGCACTCGCCCAAAAGCATCCGCGAACATCATCTCGAACATTGTGTGGTCGAGACGAATATTGAAAGCGCAATGGCCAGTTTTCTAACTGTTCGGCGCCTTGGAATTCATCCGGGCAGTAGCACGGCACGCTTCCAGGCACTGGGTTCTGCCCTCCGCTAAGCGACGGGGACCTGGCGCTCTGTCCGTCGCGACGACAGATCGCCGATCTGGCGTGAAATCGGGCCTTCGCAACCCTCGTAACGCGGAGTGAACCGCGGCGCGGCCGATCGCGGCGATTGTCGCATCTCTCTTCCCCGGATGCGAGGTGAATGGAGGCAAATATGTCCGCTTGTTCTGGCGACGAGTTTCATCCCGGCATTTCCGCTGCTCCGCGCGGCGACGCCCGTTCCGAACTTGAGCTGGCCTCGGAGCTCGCCCTCGTCATGCAGCGCAATGATCGGCAGTTGCAGCGCACCGCCTGGCGGATCCTGCGCAATCGCGAGGACGCCGAAGATGCCGTCCAAAGCGCCTACCTCAACGCGTTGGCGGGTATCGGCGGCTTCGCAGGACGATCGACACTTTCGACCTGGTTGACGCGCATTGTCTCCAATGCGGCGCTTGCGCATGCCCGCTTGGTACAGAGGCGCCGAGCATGGCTCGAGCAGCCTACGTCGATCGCGGAGAGCTATTGCGAGACGCTGATGCGCGGCTCGATCCCGAGTTCGCCCGAACGGGCCTATGCGCGCCACCAGATCCTGCAACTGATCAATGATGCGATCGACCGGTTGCCCGCTCAGTTCCGCACGGTCTTCGTGCTGCGACAGATCGAGGAACTCGATGTTGGCGAGGTCGCCGAACTGCTCGGCATCAACACCGCCACGGTCAAGACCCGGCACCTGCGCGCGCGACGGCGGCTCCAGCGCGCCCTTGCTCCAGCGCTCGGGGCTGCGCCCGCGAGCATGTTCCCGTTTGCCGGCGACGCCCGCGACCAAGCGGTGGGCCGATCACCCGAGGCCGCACCGCTTGCAGACTGGTCGAACGCACGGGGAGAGATCGCATGAAACACGGTCGCGACGGCATCACTGTCGTGAAAGCGCCCGCGACGGCCCATGGTCCGCAGCATCTTCTTCACGCATTCTTCAAGGCCGCTTCCCCCAAGCCGCCCTGGGACGACACGGCGGCCATCCGCGAGGCGCTCTTCAGCGTCGAGCGGCTGGAGGAGCATGCCCACAGCCTTGCGCGCGCCCAGACCGTCAAGCCCCACCGACAATTAGGCCACCCGCTGCTCGACCGGCTCGCCGACAATGAAACAAGTCTCGTGCAATCCTATCGATCGATCTGTTCGGCCATCGTCGACAAGGCCGCCATCACCCCGGCGGCAGAATGGCTCATCGACAATTTCCATCTGGTCGAACGCCAGATCCGAGAAGTGCGGCTCGACTTGCCGCCGCGTTATTATCGACAGTTGCCCAAGCTTGCCGGTGGTCCCTTCGCTCGCCTGCCCCGGGTCTTCGGTTTGGTCTGGGCCTATGTCGCCCACACCGATAGCCGCTTCGACGCGAACAGCTGGTGCACCTTCATCCAGGCCTATCAGGAGGTGCAACCGCTCACGATCGGCGAATTATGGGCTTCGGCGATCACCCTGCGCATCATCCTGATCGAGAATCTGCGGCGAATTGCCGAGCGGATCGTCTACAGCCGCGACGAGCGCCGGATGGCCGATGAGATCGCCGACCGACTGTTGAGCGCAGCGGAGAGCGACCAATCGGACACCGACCTGGTCGACCAACTCAGCCGGGAAGCGCCCTCCGATGCACTGGCACTCCAACTGGCCCATCGGCTTCGCGACCAGAACCCGGCGCTTACCGCCATGCTTGGCCGCCTCGACGAACGTCTCGCGACGGACGGGCGGACGATGGACAGCGCCATCCGCGACGAGCAGCAGAGGCAGATCGCGGCCAATGTGACGGTGCGCAACATCATCACCAGCATGCGTCACATTTCGGATGTGGACTGGGCCGTCCTCTTCGAGCGCGTCTCGCTGGTCGATCCTGTGCTTGCCACGGGATGCGCGTTCGCCGAGATGGATTTCGCCACCCGCAACCTTTATCGCACATCCGTCGAGCAACTCGCCCGAGGTTCAGACTGCAGCGAGTTGGACGTCGCGCGCCTGGCCGTCGAAGCCGCGGCCGCGGCAACCGAACGCCGCCGCAAGGATCCGGGATATTATCTCGCGGCCGAGGGCCGCCCGGAATTCGAGGGCACGCTGGGCTTTCGTCCCTCCTTGGCGACGCTCGCAAGCCGCGGCTATCGGGCGCTCGGCGTCGGCGGCTATGCCGGGGCGGGCGCGCTCATCGCCTTGCTCTTGCTGGGCTTCCCGGTGATCTTTCACGTCGAGGCCAGCGTCGATTGGATATTGCTCGGATTTCTCGGGCTCTTGGGCGCGGTGCCTGCGATCGATTCCGCTGTCTCGCTCGTAAACCAGGGTTTGACCCACCAGTTCCGCGTCACCCAGATTCCCGGTCTTGAGCTGCGCGGTGAGGTTCCCGTCGAGTTGCGCACCCTCGTGGTCATACCCACCCTGCTGACCAGTTCCGACGCGATCCTCGAGCAGGTCGAGCAACTGGAAAGCCACCATCTTGCCAGCATATGCGGCGACATCCAGTTCGCGCTGCTTTCGGATTGGCGCGATGCGGCAAGCGAGACGGTCGATGGCGACGACACCCTCTTGCAGACAGCCATCGATGCCGTCGCGCGCCTGAACCAGCGGCACCCGCCCTCGCCCAGCGGCGCCAGGTTCCTGTTGCTCCATCGCCGCCGCGTCTGGAACGAAAGCGAAGGCCGGTGGATGGGCTGGGAGCGCAAGCGCGGCAAGCTCCATGAACTGAACCGCCTGCTCCGCGGCGCCAGGGACACGACATTCATCGCCCTCGCCGGGCAGCCGCCAACGGTATCCGAGGGCGTTCGTTATGTGATCACCCTGGACGCGGACACCCGCCTTCCCCCCGACACCGTGCGCCGGCTGATCGGCAAGATGGCGCATCCGCTCAACCACCCCATCGTCGACCCCGTCAAACGCCGCGTCATCGAGGGCTACGCCATCCTTCAGCCTCGCGTCACACCCAGCCTGCCAGTCGGAGCGGAGGGCTCGGCCTATCAACGGGCCTTTTCCAGCCCAAATGGCATCGATCCCTATTCGTCCGCGGTTTCCGACGTGTATCAGGACCTGTTCGGCGAAGGCTCCTATGCCGGCAAGGGCATCTATGCGGTCGATGCTTTCGAGACCGTGCTCGCCGATCGCGTGCCGGACTCGACCCTGCTGAGCCATGATCTGTTCGAGGGCGTATTTGCCCGGACCGGCCTCGCAACCGACGTCGAGGTCGTCGAATCCTACCCGACCCGCTATGACATCGCGTCACTGCGCTACCATCGCTGGGCGCGGGGTGATTGGCAATTATTGCCCTGGATCCTCGGTTGGAGCGTGCTGCTCGGAAAATCGCGGCGCTTGCCCGCCCAGATGCCGGCTAGCGGCCGCTGGAAAATGATCGACAATTTGCGGCGGTCCGTCACGCCCTTGACCTGCGTGCTGGCGCTGTTGGCGGGATGGGCGTTGCCGTTCGATGCGGCCCTCGTCTGGACGCTCTTTTTCCTGGGGACGATTGCGCTACCGAGCCTGGCGCCCGTTTTCGCATCGGCAGGTGCCCGACATCCCGGCATCCCGGCACGCGTGCATTTGGCGAGGGTGTTGCACGATCTTGGCGACGCGCTCTGGCAAATTCTGCTGATCGTGACGCTGCTCGCGCACCAGGCCTGGCTGATGGCCGACGCGGTCATACGAACCCTGACGCGCCTGTTCATCACCCGCCGCAATCTCCTCCAATGGACACCCGCCGCCCAAGCGACGATCGGCCGCGATCCGAGCCTCGGCACCTATTACAGCTGGATGGCGGGCGCCGTTGTGACGGGCGTCGTCGCGATAGCCGGAACCGCGTATTTCGGGGACCGCACCTTCTATCTCGCTGCGCCCTTCGCGATCCTCTGGATCCTTTCGCCCGCAATCGCGCGATGGGTGAGCCGACCGTCCAGCGCCGTGCCGGAACAGATATTGAGCGACACCGACCGCCAGGCCCTACGACTGATTGCACGGCGCACCTGGCGCTATTTCGAGACCTTCGTCACGCCCCGCGACCACATGCTTCCCCCGGACAATTTCCAGGAGACGCCATCGCCGGTGCTCGCGAGGCGCACTTCACCGACCAATATCGGCCTCTACCTCCTGTCGACCGCAAGCGCCCATGATTTCGGCTGGGCAGGCGCTATCGATACAGCTGAGCGGCTCGAGGCGACGATGGCGACGATGGCGAAGCTCGACCGCTATCGCGGCCATTTCTATAATTGGTACGACACCGAAAATCTGCGCGCCCTCGATCCGCAATATGTTTCGTCCGTCGATAGCGGCAATCTTGCGGGCCACCTCATCGCGCTCGCCCGTTCGTGTGAAGATTGGTCCGTCCGCGCACTTGATGATACGGAACGGCTTGCCGGCATCTTCGATGCACTCTTGCTCGTGCGCGAGGAGGTCGAGGCCCTTCGCGACGCACGGCGCACCGAAACCGTCACGTGGCGGCAGCTCGACGATGAAGTCGCGCTCATCTTCGCTCAGCTGGAAACCACACCAGCCGAGGGCACAACGCTGGCCGAGCGGCTCCATCGGCTGGCTGCACCTGCGGAGATTCTCGTCGATCTCGCCAAGGCCTTCGCGGCGGAGCGCGGAGAGGACGCCTCGAACATCAAGTTTTGGGCGCAGGCGGTTTGCCATTCGATCGCCAGTCACCAACGCGACCTGTCGGCCGACGGCGATTTCGCTACCCGCCTGACCGCCATCGGTCGCAGCGCACGGGAAATGGCGTTGGCGATGGAGTTTGATTTCCTCCTCAACCAGGAGCGTCAGCTTCTTTCGATCGGGTTCGTGGTGCGCGACGGCGCGCTCGATGAGAGCTGTTATGACCTCCTCGCCTCGGAAGCCCGTCTGGCAAGCTTCATCGCGATTGCCAAGGGCGACCTACCCGCCCGGCACTGGTTTCGGCTTGGACACAGCGTCACCCCGATCAAGGGCGGTGCTGCATTGCTGTCTTGGTCCGGCTCGATGTTTGAATATCTTATGCCCGCCTTGATCATGCGCGCGCCGAGCCAAAGCATCCTGGGGCGCACCAATCGCGCCGTTATCCGCCGCCAACGAGATTATGCCAAGGCGCTGGCGATGCCGTGGGGCATTTCCGAATCCGCCTATAACGCCCGCGACCTCCATCGCACCTATCAATATTCCAACTTCGGAATACCGGGCCTCGGCCTCAAGCGCGGTCTCGGTGAGGATGCGGTGGTCGCGCCTTACGCCACAGCGCTCGCCGCGCTCGTCGAGCCGGTCTCAGCGGCGCGCAACTTCACCCACCTGGCACAATATGGCGCGCGTGGCCGGTTCGGATTTTTCGAGGCGCTCGACTTCACCACCCGCCGTCTGTCGGAGGGGCAAAATGTCGCGATCGTCCAGGCCTTTATGGCCCATCACCAGGGGATGACCGTCGTCGCACTAGCCGATACGGTGCTTGGCGGGATGATGCGCGAGCGGTTCCATTCCGAACCGATCATGCACGCGGTGGAATTGCTTCTGCATGAGCGCATGCCCCACGAAATCGCCGCGGCGCCGTCCTGGGCAAGCGATGCCAAGCCCGACGCGAAGATCCGCGAATTCGCGACGATCACCGCTTGGCGACACGTCAATCCGCATGCTGCTTCGCCGGCCACGCATCTCCTCTCCAACGGGCGCTACACTGTCATGCTGACGGCGGCCGGGTCGGGCTACAGCCGTTGGCGAGATCAGGCCGTTACCCGCTGGCGCGAGGACGCGACGTGCGATGACTGGGGCGCCTATCTCTATTTGCGCGATGTCGAGAGCAATCAGCTTTGGTCAGCGACCTATCAGCCGACGAGCGTCGAGCCGGATTATTATTCCGTCGAGTTCAACGAAGAACGCGCGACATTCTTGCGCCAGGACGGCGATCTCCATACGGCGCTCGAGGTGGTCGTCTCGACCGAGGACGACGCGGAGGTGCGCCGCCTCACGATTACCAATAATGGACGCCGTCCCAGAGAGATCGAGGTAACCTCCTACGCCGAGATCGCCATCGCACCGCAAGCGGCCGATGTCGCGCATCCGGTGTTCTCGAAACTCTTCATCCAGACCGAGTTTGTCGCCCGCTTCGGAGCCATCCTCGCGACCCGCCGCCGGCGATCAGCGGACGAAACAGAGATCTGGGCGGCGCATCATTCGGTCGCTTCAGGTGACGCTGTCTCGAACGCGGAATTCGATTCCGATCGAACCCGATTTCTGGGACGCGGGCTCGGCGTTCGCACCCCGGCCGCAGCTATGGATGGTCGACTCCTCGCGCGCTCTACCGGTACGATTCTGGACCCCGCATTCGTCCTGCGCCGGCGGGTCCGCTTGGCGCCGGGTGCCGCCGCGCGCATCGACTTCTGGACGGTGGTGGCGGACTCGCGCGAAAAGCTGCTCGACGTTGTCGACAAAACGAACGACATCAGTGCCTTCGAGCGGGCGGTGACGCTGGCTTGGACGCAGGCTCAAATCCAGCTCCATCATCTCGGTATTGAGCGGGATGAGGCGAACGACTTCCAACGTCTCGCTGGCCATCTCATCTATGCTGGTCCATCCCTTCGATCCTCCTCGGAAATCATCACGAGCGGCGCAGGCCCGCAATCAGGCCTTTGGCCACAGGGGATCTCGGGCGATCTGCCGATCATCCTGCTGCGCATCGCGAACATCGAGGACATAAGGCTCGTCCATCAGCTGCTGCAGGCCATGGAATATTGGCGCAGCCGCAGGCTCGAGGTCGACCTCGTCATCCTCAATGAACGTGCCGCCTCCTATGTTCAGGATTTGCAGACGGCGCTTGAGACCACATTGCGCACCAGCCAGGCCCGTCCACCCGCATCGGCAGAAGGGCTGACGGGCCAGGTATTCATCCTGCGTGCCGACCTTGTTTCCGCCGAAACCAGTGCCTTGCTGGCCTCTGTCGCGCGCGTCAGACTAACAGGAGATGGCGGCGGTCTCGCTGAGCAACTCAACCGCATCAAGGCCCCGATCCCTCCCCTACGCACAGATCGCCGGACGGCCGCGCAAACGGCCCCATCGCAACCCGACACCGAGGCCGGGGCGCCGCTCGAATATTTCAATGGAATCGGCGGCTTTGCCGACGACGGCCGCGAATATGTCATCACCCTGGGCCCCGGCCAGTCGACCCCTGCGCCATGGATCAACGTCATCGCCAACCCGAACTTCGGATTCCAGATTTCAGCCGAAGGATGCGGCTTCACCTGGTCGGTCAATAGCCGCGAACACCAACTGACTCCTTGGTCGAACGATCCCGTCACCGACCGTCCCGGCGACGCCATCTATCTGCGCGATGAGGACACAGGTGAGCTCTGGTGTCCGACAGCGCTTCCCATTCGCGACGAAATGGGGGTCTATGTCACCCGCCACGGCTGGGGTTACAGTCGCTTCGAGCATATGGCGCGCGGCATTGCATCGGAAATGACGACGTTCGTGCCCAAGGCCGATCCCATCCGGATCACGCGATTGAAATTGCGCAATCAGAGCGATCGGCGGCGGCGTGTGTCCGTCACCGCCTATGTCGACTGGGTTCTAGGCACATCGCGGGCGGCAGCCGCGCCCTATGTCTGCACCGAAGTCGATCCGGACCTTCAGGCGATCTTCGCGCGCAATCCGTGGAACGCCGCCTTCGCCGGCAGGGTCGCCTTTCTGGACCTTGCCGGCCAGCAGACAAGCTGGACAGGGGACCGCCGCGAGTTCATCGGCCGCAACGGCTGCCTGTCTGATCCGGTCGGGCTAGCCGGATCAGCACGGCTATCGGGCAATGCCGGGGCAGGTCTTGATCCGTGCGGCGCCATGGCAACAACGCTCGAGCTGGCGCCAGGCGCCGAGAGTGAAATCGTCATCCTCCTCGGCGACGCCACCGGGCCGGAGGAAGCCACCGCACTCATCAATCGCTATCGCGAGGCGGATCTCGATGCGGTGTTCACCGAAATTCACGATCAATGGGAAGAGCTGCTCGGAACCGTCAAGGTAAAGACACCCGACCGATCCCTGGACATCATGGCCAATGGCTGGCTCCTTTACCAGACGATCGCCTGCCGCCTATGGGCGCGTTCCGGCTTCTACCAGGCGAGCGGCGCTTATGGTTTCCGCGATCAGCTCCAGGACGGCATGGCGCTGGCCGCCCTGCATCCGTCCTTCACGCGCGAACATCTGTTGCGCGCCGCCGCGCGCCAATTCGCCGAGGGCGACGTCCAACACTGGTGGCTTCCTCATTCAGGCGCAGGCGTCCGCACCCGCATCTCCGACGACAGGCTCTGGCTCGCCTTTTGTGTAGCCCAATATCTCGACGTGGCCGGCGATGCCTCGCTGCTCGACGAGGCCGTTCCCTTTCTGGAGGGGCAGAAGCTGAAGGACGACGAACATGACAGCTTCTTCACGCCCACCGTCTCGGACCGAATAGCGAGCGTATACGAGCATTGCGCGATCGCGCTCGACGCCAGCCTCGCGCGTGGCGCCCACGGTCTTCCCCTTATCGGCGGCGGCGATTGGAACGACGGCATGAATCGGGTGGGCAGCGGGGGTCAGGGTGAAAGCGTATGGCTCGCCTGGTTGTCGCATATGGCGCTCACCGCCTTCGCCGCGATAGCCGAGGCGCGTGGTGAAGCGGCGCGGGCGTCGACATGGCGCGAAGCGGCGAAGGCATTGCAAAAGGCGCTGGAGGACAATGCGTGGGACGGCGGATGGTACCGGCGCGCATGGTTCGATGATGGCACCCCCATCGGGTCGGCGACGAACGACGAATGCCGGATCGATTCGATCGCGCAGTCCTGGGCCGTCATTTCGGGTGCCGCGCAGTCAGAGCGCGCAGCGCGGGCGATGGACGCCGTCGCGCGGGAACTGATCCGCGACGATGATGGTCTTGCCTTGCTGTTCACGCCACCTTTTGATCGAACGCCTCACGATCCCGGCTATATCAAAGGCTATCCACCGGGAATTCGCGAGAATGGTGGCCAATATACCCATGGCGCCGTCTGGTCGATCATCGCGCTTGCGCGGCTCGGCCAAGGCGCGAAGGCAGCCTCTCTCTTTTGGCTGCTCAACCCGATCAACCACGCCCGTAACCGCTCCGATCTGCGCCGCTACAAGGTGGAACCCTATGTCGTCGCGGCCGACGTCTATTCCGCGGCGGATCATGTCGGCCGGGGGGGATGGACCTGGTATACGGGATCAGCCGCCTGGCTGTATCGCGCCGGGGTGGAAGAGATATTGGGGCTGCGCTTGCGCGGAACGGCGCTCCATCTCGATCCGTGCATTCCCGATAGCTGGCCCGGCTTCGAGATTTCGCTGCGGCGCGGATCGACCCGCTTCGAGATCCGTGTCGAAAATCCCTGGGGTGTCGCAAAGGGGATCGCCTCGGCGCTGATTGACGATACCGAGATCGCCGAGCGTCCTTTCGAGATCGATCTCCCCGATGACGGCAAAACGCATCAGATCCTGGTCGTCATGGGATGAACGGCCCGTCCGAACGGTCGGGCGCCGCCCTCGTATGGCAGTCGTTCGAGGATGCGGCAGCAATGGCGGCTCCGGTCGCCGACGTCGTCCAATCGATCCTGAGGTCCGCGATCGCAGCGCGCGGTTCGGCCGTCATTGCTGTACCCGGCGGCCAGACACCCAAGCCGATCTTTCACCAGCTCGCCGTCCGCGACGTCGACTGGCCGCGCGTGACGCTGCTGCCGACCGATGACAGGCTGGTGCCAATCGACGATCCGCTTAGCGGCGCCGGCTTGATCCGTACCTATTTCGGCAGCACCGGCGCGATGCTCCTCACCTTGTTCGACGGCGAAGCCGATCCCCGGTCCGCCGGCGACACGGCCGACCGCAAGCTGCGCAGGCTACGATGGCCGCTGGACCTTGTGTGGCTGGGCATGGGCGAGGACGGACATGTCGCATCGATCCTCCCCGGACCCGATTTCGATGCCGCGCTGAACGCTCCCGCGCGCCGGCTCGCCTATGGCGTGACCCCCGACCCGCTTCCGGCGGCAGCGCCCGTCGCACGGGTCACCTTGACACGCGCCGCGCTTGTGGCGACCCGCTGCCTGCTCCTGACGATCACCGGCGAGACAAAGCGCGCCGTCGCGGAACAAGCGATCAGAGAGGGATCCTCGTCCAATCTCGCCATTGGACGCGTGCTGTCATCGATCCGCGCGCCGGTCGCGATCTACTGGGGCCGGTGAGCGCATTCAGCGCCGTGCCCCGATCGACCGCACGCACAAAGGCCCGTCCAGCACTGCCAAGATCAAGATCGGGCAATTCTTGGACGAACGAACCGATGGACGGCGTCCGCGACACCATCCTCCTCGTTGCTGGCCGCGGTCGCGCTCGCGGCCGTCCGAACGCTGGCGGGCGCCTGCCCCATCGCCACCGCAAATCCCACGCGGGCGAACATCGGTACATCATTGGGCATGTCACCAAGCGCGGCGACCTGGGCCAGTTCGACCCCGAACGCCCGGGCCAGCGCGGTTATCCCGTCGCCCTTGTTGGCGAGGTTGTGGGTCACATCGAGATAATAAGGCTGGGAACGCACAACCGCCGCTTGCTCGCCGACCATTGCCTTTGCGCGCTCCTCGAGCTCGCGGAGCAGATCATGGTCATCACTGACGCCGACGATCTTGTCGACACGGCCGTCCAGGCCCGCAAAATCGGTCCGGATTACCGGTGCGATTCCCGCTGCGAGCCGCTCGCGGGCGAGATGCGGATTGTCCAGTCGCGTGACGAACCATGCGCCATCGGCATAGACCCAGGGTGCGACGCCCGGTCTGTCGATCAACCGCAGGATCGTCGCGGCAACGGCACCATCAAGCCGGTGGGCGAAGCGGATCGTGCCGTCGCGATCGAACAGGGTTCCGCCGTTGAATGCGGCAAATGGTCCACTGAGGTGCAACGTAGCAGCCAGTTGCAGAATGCCGCGCGGCGGTCGCGAGCTTATCAAGGTGGTCGCCACACCTTCAGCGGCCAAGGTCAGAATCGCATCGCGATTGACGTCGGACAAGCTCTTGTCGTCGCGCACCAGCGTACCGTCGATGTCCGATACGAGAAGCCGGATCTCCTCGGGAGATGACACACCTGATCTCATCGCGCGATCGGATGCCAGGCGCGTCCATCGCGAGCGAGCATTGCATTGGCCTCGTCCGGTCCATCGCTTCCGGCAGCATAGCATTGGGGCCGTCCCTCGCCACTGCCCCAGACATCGAGGATCGGCTGCACAACTGCCCAGGATGCCTCGATCGCATCAGCGCGCTGGAACAAGGTTTGATCGCCGATCAGCAAATCATAGAGCAGGGTCTCATAGCCGGTAAGCTTGCCCAGCTCGAAACGATCCGCATAGCGAAAATCCATGGTGACCGGCGCCGCCGCAATCGCCGGTCCCGGCAGTTTAGCGAGGAAGTCGAAACTGATCCCCTCATCGGGCTGGATCTGGATGATCAAGCGATTGGGCGGGAGGCCGTTCATATCGCTATGACGAAACAACGCGCACGGGACCGGTTTGAACTGGAGCACGATCTCCGTATCGCGCCGCGCCAGCGCCTTGCCGGTCCGCAGGTAGAAGGGAACACCCGACCATCGCCATGTGTCGAGCAAGAGCTTCATCGCCACAAAGGTTTCGGTGTCACTGTCCGGATCGACATCGGGTTCGTCCGAATAGGCACTTCGCGGCTCATCGCCGACGCGTCCCGCGCCATAACGGCCTCGCACGACGTCCGTCGTCACCTGCTCGGGCAAAAATTTGCGCGTCGCTTCGATGACTTTGGTCTTCTCCGTCTGGACGGCGGCGGCAGCGAAGCTGTTGGGAGGCTCCATCCCGACCATCGCGAGAAGCTGGAACAAATGGTTCGGCACCATATCCCGCAGCGCGCCCGTCGCATCATAGAATTTCCCTCGCCGACCGACCCCGACAGTCTCCGCGGCCGTAATCTGTACATGGTCGATATAGCGATGGTTCCACACCGCCTCGATCATCGGATTCGCAAAGCGCGCGACGAGGATGTTCCGTACCGTTTCCTTGCCCAGATAATGATCGATCCGATATATTTGGGATTCCCCAATCAGCTTTAGGAGGCGGTCGTTGAGCGTGCGGGCCGAAGCGAGATCGTGCCCAAACGGCTTTTCGATCAGGACACGACGAAAGCCCACATCCTCCTTGAGCAAATCGGCCACCGATAACCGCTCGACAATAGGCCCGAAAAATTCCGGAGGCGTAGCGAGGTAGAAGGCGGCATTGCCGGCGTAGGCGAGCTGCTGGCCAAGCGCGCGATAGGTCGCCGGATCGTCGAAATCACCCTTCAGATAGGTGATGCGATTGCGCAATTTGCTCCAACCGGATGGGCTGGGATCGGTGAACGTGTCGAGACGGGCGCGCAGCGCCGCGTCATCCATAGCCTCATAGCCGATGCCGAGGATCCGCAGATCGTCTCCGATCCGGTTTTCGCGCCGAAGATTGGCGAGGGCCGGGACCAGCAAGCGGCGCGTCAGATCTCCGGTCACACCGAAAATCACCAGGGTCGCGGCGGGAGCCTTATCCGAATTGCCGGTCATCATTGCGGAATCTCGACATGCCCTCCGAAGCCGAAGCGCATCGCGGACAGGAGCTTGTCACCGAAGGTGGTATCGACGCGGCTGCGGTACCTCGCAAAGAGCGCCGCCGACAAAACATATGCCGGCACCGCCTCTTCCATCGCCGCATCGACCGTCCACCGACCCTCGCCGCTGTCCGCGACATGGCCGCTATATTTTTCGAGGGTATGGTCGCGCGCAAGCGCGGCAGCGGACAGGTCGAGCAGCCAGGAGGAAATGACGCTGCCTCGCCGCCACACCTCCGCCACGTCAGGCAGAGCGATCGTGAACCGCTCGTCTTCGGGAAGCTTCTCCGACGCCCTGGCGTTCAGAATGTCGAAGCCCTCGGCATAGGCCTGCATCAGGCCATATTCGATGCCATTATGGACCATTTTGACAAAATGCCCCGCGCCCGCTGGTCCGACATGGACATAGCCACGCTCGGCGCGTTTACTAGGACCATCGGCGCCGTTGGTACGCGTTATGGTCCCAAGGCCGGGTGCCAGCGCCTCGAAGATCGGGTCCAGTTCGTCCACCGCCCTGTCGGGGCCGCCGATCATCAGGCAGTAACCACGCTCGAGTCCCCAGACACCCCCCGAGGTGCCGACGTCAACATAGTCGATACCCAGCGCCGCGAGCGCTTTGGCCCGGCGGATGTCGTCCTTGTAGAAGCTGTTGCCGCCGTCGATCACGATGTCGCCGCGCGCGGCGATCGTCCCGAGCGCGGTGATGGTCTGTTCGGTCGCCTCGCCGGCTGGCAACATCACCCAGAATATCCCGGGTGTTGCCAGTTTGTCGGCCATATCCTCAAGCGAGGCGGCCGCGATGGCACCGTCCGCCACGACCGTCGCGATCGCTTGTTCCCCATGGTCCCAGGCGACGACCTCATGCCCACCGCGCATCAGTCGCCTGGTGATGTTGCCGCCCATGCGGCCAAGCCCGATCACGCCTATTCGCATGTCGTCACCTCCTGTTTTTCAGGCGAGCGCGGCGGCGATAAGCCGGCCGAGTTCGGCAAGCCCTTCCGCCTCCGCGCCGTGGATATGGACACGAAGCCATCGTCGGCCGCGTTCGGCCAGCACCTCGATGTCGCCAAGCGCCTGCGCCAACTGGACCGTGCCGAAGCTGGCGCGATGGTCGGGAATGGCGAGATCGGGATCAGCATCACGGGTGAGGATGAGGAACACACCGCCCGCCGGGCCGCCCTTATAGGCTTGGCCCGTAGAATGGAGAAATCGCGGGCCGAACCCCGCAACCGTCGCAACACGCAGAGCGTCGCGGACCATCACGCGCATCTGGCTCAACGCCAGTTCATGCGAATCGCTGCGCTCGATATAGGCGAGAAATGCCGCATAGCCGCCGGACCCGAGCGCGTGAAAGTGCGCCTTCAACAGGGTTACGGCGTCTTCGGCCGGCCGATTTGCAAAGAAGCTGAGCGTTCCCGCACGCACGATCGGCGTCTGTGGAGCGACCGAACCCGTCCGTTCATAGGAATCGACCAACGCGCGGGCCTTCACCTTGGCGGCCTCCACATCGGGTTGATCGAACGGATTGATGCCGAGCACTGCCCCGACAACCGCGGTCGCGATCTCCCAGCGGAAAAACTCCTGCCCGATCTGGAGCCGCTCGGTGATCCCGATCCGCACCACGGGCTGCCCCGCCGCTTCCAGCGCCGCAACACGGCCATCGAGCGCCGCATCCTCGTCGCCTATGAGCCTGAGATGGACGAACAGGCGATCCTGACCATAGGCGTCCGGCGTGCCGATGGGTTCGAGATCCACCGGAATGACGCCGGTGCCGTGCTTGCCGGTCGATTCGGCGAGCAACTGCTCGAGCCAGGCACCAAATGGCGTCATTCGCGCGCTTGCCAGGATCGTCAGCTTGTTGCGCCCCGCCTTGGCGGCTTCGCCGATGATGACGCCAAGCCGAATACCGGAATTGACCGCCGGGGGCACGTCACCGCCACAGGAATCCGCCATGACGCAACTCGCCGAGAGCAATGCCGGCACGTCGACGCCGATCGCCGCCGCCGGCACCAGACCGAAGGGCGAAAGCACCGAATAGCGGCCGCCGATCTGCGGATCGCCGGCAAAGATATGCTCGAACCGGGCGGCGCGTGCGCGTTTTTCCAAAGCCGAACCAGGGTCGGTGATGGCGACGAAGTGCGGCCCGGCTTCACCCTCGCCAACTGCCCGTTCGACCTGTTCACGGAAGAAACCGCGCAGCAGGTCCGGCTCCATCGTCGTGCCGGATTTGCTGGACACGATGAAAAGGGTTTTCGCCGGATCGATCGCGGCGGCGACCGTCTGGATCTGACCGGGATCGGTTGTGTCGAGCACATGCAACTTGGGATGACCGGGGGCACGGCCCAGCACACGGCTGATCACTTCGGCTCCCAGGCTCGATCCACCCATCCCCAGTAGGACTATGTCGTCGTAGCGGCGCGTCTCGGCGGCGAAGGTAGCCAGCGCGTCCCTATCCACCGCCTCACCGCGACCAGCGCGCAGCCAGCCCAACCAGCGGTTTTCATCGGCCTCCGTCCACAGGGTCGCATCTTCGCTCCATAGCCGCCGCGACCAGTGTTCAGCGCCCGCCCTCTCGAGCGTTGTGTCGACCAAGCCGCGCAGAGGCTCGGGCAAACTCGCTTCAAGCCGATTGATCGTCCCATCGAGCATCTCGCTGCGCGCCCTGGCGATCGCTTCAAAAAGCGCGTCGGCGGCATCGGAGAATTTATCTATGCCATCGACGACCAGGGCAGCGGTGACGCCCGCCAGATCGAGCCCCAAACGGTCGGCCTCCGCGAGGATCACGCGCGCATCATCAATGTCCGTGGTCAGCGATTGGCTTGTCACGCCATGATCGAGAAAGGCCGCGATCGTATTGGGCGGCATTGTGTTGATCGTATCACGCCCGATCAGGCGCTCCACATAGAGCACGTCGCTAAAACTTGGGTCCTTCGTCCCAGTCGATGCCCAGAGCAGCCGTTGCGACCGCGCGCCCTTTTTGGCGAGCCCCTGCCAGCGCGTGCTCGCCATCAGCTCCAGATAATATTGGTAGGCCAGCTGAGCGTTGGCAATCGCGACCTTGCCGCGCAATGCGGCAAGCGCGTTGGCCTCGGCGTCACCCGCCTTCCTTCGCGCATCGATCGTCGCGTCGATCCTGGTGTCGATCCGGCTAACGAAGAAGCTCGCTACCGAGGATATACCGGTGATGTCGTCGCCCCTTGCGACCCGGTCCTCGAGGCCGGCGATGAACGCCTCGGCCACCGCGGCATACATGTCGCGCGCGAACAGCAAGGTGATATTGACGTTGATCCCTGCGGCAGTGAGCGCCCGGATCGCCGGCACCCCTTCGCGGGTGCCCGGGACCTTCACCATCAGATTGGGCCGATCGATGGCGGCCCAGAGACGGCGGGCCTCGTCGATGGTCCCTTGTGTCGAGTGCGCGAGGAACGGCGAAACTTCGATGCTGGCAAAGCCGTCGGCACCGTTCAGGCGGTCGTAAACCGGCCGCAGGGCGTCGGCGGCGGCCTGGATGTCGGTGATTGCGAGATGCTCGTAGATCTGGCTGATCGTCGCACCGCCGTCGTCGAGAACCGCGGCGATCTCCTCGTCATAGTCACGGCCGTGGCCGATCGCCTTTTCGAAGATGGACGGATTGGACGTAAGTCCGGTCACCCCGTCCTCTTCGATCAAGCGCGTGAGACCGCCTCCGGCGAGCAAGCGCCGGTCCAGAAAATCCAGCCAGACCGCTTGACCCTCCGCTTCGAGGCTGCGCAACCGATTGGTCATCATCTTTCCTCCGCGGACAACACGCTCCGGGCCACCGCGACGACATGATCGATGGTGAAGCCGAATTTTTCCCGCAGCCTGGCGTACGGCGCCGATGCGCCGAAACTGGCCATCGTCACGGTTGCGCCGCCGGGACCGACATAGCGGTCCCATCCCAGCGCACAGGCCTGCTCCACCGCGACGCGGGCGCGCACCGCCGGCGGCAACACGGTATCGCGGTAGCGACGCGGCTGCTTCTCGAACAAGGCCCAGCAGGGCATCGAGACAACGCGCGAACGGACACCTTGCGCCATAAGGCGTTCATGCGCGCCAAGCGCCAGCGCGACCTCGCTGCCGGTGGCAAGCAGCAACAGTTCCGGATCGCCCCCATCTATGTCCGCCAGCACATAGGCGCCATGGGCAAGGCCATCGGCGGCCGCATAACGGTCCCGGTCGATGATCGGCAGCTTCTGCCGCGACAATATGAGGCAGCTCGGCGCTTGGCTCTGTCCCATGGCGACCCGCCAGGCTTCCACGGTCTCATTGGCGTCCGCAGGGCGGATGACATTGAGACCGGGAACGGCGCGGAGCGCGGCCAGATGCTCGATCGGTTGATGCGTCGGCCCGTCCTCACCAACCCCGATCGAATCGTGACTGAAGACGAAGATCGTGGGCAGTTCCATCATCGCCGCAAGGCGGATGGGCGGACGCATATAATCGCTGAATACGAGGAAGGTCGCTGTGAATGGCCGGAGATTCGAGAGCGCCATGCCGTTGGCGATCGCGCCCATCGCATGCTCGCGGACGCCGAAATGCATATTCCGCCCGCCCTGGCTCTCTGCGCCGAGATCGCCCGCGCCATCAAAGGTGAGCCGGGTCTTGGTCGAAGGCGCCAGGTCAGCCGCGCCCCCCACCAGCGCCGGCACATGCTGCGCGATCACGTTAAGCGCCTTTCCCCCGGCGTCGCGCGTCGCGATCCCAGTAGCGTCAGCCGCGAATTGCGGCACGTCGCTCTCCCAGCCTTCAGGCAAGGTGCCGCGCAGCATCGCCTCAAGCTGTTGGGCCAGTTCAGGATACTGCTTGTGATACTGACGCTGCATCTCCTCCCAGGCTTCGCGCCGCGGTCGTGAACGGTCGGCGAGGCTGGCGCGGACATGATCCGCGACCCCAGGCGGAACGAGGAACTGCGCGTCCTCGGGCCAACCATAGGCCCGCTTGGTTTGCCGGACTGCGTCCGACCCGAGCGGATCGCTATGTGCCTTAGCCGTGCCGGCGATCGGCGAACCCCAGCCTATGATGCTATCGACGACGATAAGCGTCGGTGCGTCCTTGCTTTCCCGGAACGCCGCCAGTGCCCGCGCGATCGTGTCGGTGTCATTCGCGTCATCGACGTGCAGGACATTCCAGCCATAGGCTCGAAACCGTGTCGTCACATCCTCGCTGAAGGCAAGGTGGGTATCGCCTTCGATGGTGATGCGGTTGCTGTCGTAGATCCAGCACAGGTGCGACAACTTGAGATGGCCGGCGAGCGATGCCGCTTCGCTCGCCACGCCCTCCATCATGTCGCCATCGCTGCACAGCACATAGACGTCATGGTCGAACAGCGTGGCGTCGTCGCGATTGAAATGGGCCGCCAGCCAGCGTTCGGCGATCGCCATGCCGACGGAATTGCCGCACCCCTGTCCGAGCGGGCCGGTGGTCACTTCCACGCCCGTCGTCACCCCATATTCCGGATGACCGGGCGTCTTGGAGGATAATTGCCGAAACTGCCTGATGTCATCGAGGCTGACCGCCGGCTGTCCGGTCGGCCTGCCTTGCGCATCGATCTCCACTATCCCGGCGAGGTGGATAAATGCGTAGAGCAGCAGCGACGCATGACCATCCGAAAGCACGAAGCGATCGCGGTTTGGCCAGTCCGGCCGATCGGGATCATAGCGAAGGAAACGGCTCCACAGCGTATAGGCCAGCGGTGCCATGGCCATCGGGGTTCCCGGATGACCCGACGACGCTTTCTCGACAGCGTCGATCGCGAGTGTTCGCACCGTATTGATGGCCAGCGCGTCAAGGGTGCGAACGGCGTACTCTTGGAGCTCAGTCGTCATATCCTCTCTCCAAAGCGCCAATCGCGGAACCGGAGCCCGAACAATCCGGCGGGGGCGGCCCCCCGCGAACTGTTGACCCGTTCCATGTCATAGGATCACACCCTGCGCGGCGCGGATCAGGTGCGCGACACCGTCTCGTCGGCCGACAAAGGCGGCATCGATCTCATCGAGGAAAAGACCGTGACCCAGCACACCGGGGATCGCAGACAAGGCTGACGCCAGACCTTCAGGATCGGCGAGCGCGCCGAAACCGCAATCGAGCACGATATTATTCTGGTCGGTGCGGTACGGAACATTGCCCGCCATCCGCATGCTGACACTTGCGCCCAACGCCTCGACCCGATGCGCGACGAAGGTGGCCGCGAACGGCAACGTCTCAACCGGGAGAACACCGCGTCCGAGGGTCACGACTTCCTTGCTCGCATCGATGATGGCGACCATGTGCGCAGCCGCCGCCGCGACGATCTTCTCGCGCAGCATTGCACCACCATGGCCCTTGATCGCACGCAACTGCACATCGAGTTCGTCGGCGCCGTCGATTGCGAGATCGACACTCGCGAGGCTATTGAAGGGTCGGATCGGCAAGCCCGCTGCGGCGGCCTGACGCACTGTGGCATGCGATGTGGCGACAATCTCTATTCGCAAGCCGGCCGTGACGCGCCTCCCCAAACCGGCGATAAGGAAGGAGACCGTCGTTCCCGTGCCTAGGCCCACGAGCATACCATCCTCGACCCGCGCGATCGCGGCATCTGCGGCGGCGCGTTTGAGCGCCGCGATAGTCCCGGGGTCATGGAGACATTCCACCATGTCGACTGCTCCTGATGGCGCAGTTGACATCCAAGTCGTCTGTCTTGCTGAGAAGCCAGTGCGCCTAATATTGGTCCCGCGTTCGTGTGCGAACACGCATGCAGTGAGCCCCCCGATCGTCGATGCGATGGAAACGCCGACCGGATCGCTCCAAATTTCAAGACCAAGGTAAGAGCTGAAAGCGCCTACACAACTTCATTATTTGCGGCTTATCCAACAGAAATCTTGCATTTAACTGCCCGAATCCCAATTGATATCGCAGTATCGTGAGCGCTCGTGAATGGTCTCCCGGCGACAATTGAATGTCGCCGGGAGTGGTCAGCCGCGCAAGGGAGCGGGGCTTCGCGCAGGCCTATAGCGCATCATGGGCCTCACGCACGCACGCCATGGTCGCAAGACGCCAAAGCGCACAATCAGTGGGATAAATAGCCGTCTATGCTCCCTGAGGCAGCGTCCAGAATCGGTCCTATTCGCCAGACTATCGGCCACCGGATCAAGATACCCTTCCACCCGATGCATGGGTAAGCGCGTTCCGAGCCGGATCAGTGGGAAGCCGGTGCCGCCCACCCGCCACCCAGCGCCAGAAAGAGCGCAATCTGATCCTCGTTCATGGCGGCTTTCGCCTCGGCCACGGCTTGCTGCGCCGCGATAAAATCGCGTTCGGCTTCGAGCGCAGGAAGCTCATCAATCTTACCGCCCCGCCGCAGCTGCGCGGTACGCTGCGCCGCCCGGGCCGCTTCATCGCGCGACCGCTCGAGATTTTCCAATTGATCGATACCCGCGGCATAAGATGTGAGCGATGATTCAATCTCGCGCAGCGCTTTGATGACCACGCCATCAAATGCCGCCAGATCAGCCCGGCTTTGCGCTTTTGCCGCCTCGATGTTGCCACGCACCGCATGACGGTTGATCGTCCAGCTGATCAACGGTCCCAACCCGAAACGGTTGGTCACGGGCGAGAGAAAATCAGCCGTTGCCCCAGTCGACCCGATCGACGCTCCCAATTTGATGTCCGGATAGAGATCGGCCGTCGCCACGCCGATCCGCGCCGTCGAGGCGGCCAGGCGACGTTCGGCTATTCGGATGTCAGGGCGCCGCCGCAACAGCCCCTGACCGTCTCCTACGGGCAGGATCTGGGTCATTTGCAGCGCATGATGGCAGTTTAGAAGCGCGAGATCAGCCTCGTTCGGCGTGCGTCCCAACAGCGCCGTCATCCGGAACAGCGCGTTGCGCTGCCGGGCGGCGAGACGCGGAAGGCGGGATCTGGTCAAATCCAACGCCGCTTGCCGCCGATCGAGCTCATAAGGGGCGACGCGGCCATGGCTGATGAGGATGCGGGTCAAAGCGACGCTCTTTGCCTGAAGCGCGACGACGCTGTTGAGCAGATCGATCTGGGATCCGCTGTTGCAAATCTCAGCATAGGCCCGCGTCGCTTCGGCGGCGACGTTGACCCGCACGAGGTCGCGGGCCGCTGCCGCCGCCTCGCTATCGGCGCTCGCCGCCTCGATCCCGCGCCTCAGACCGCCGAAGAGATCAAGATCATAGCTGACACCGATACCGGCATTGTAAATCTGGCGCGTCGGCGGTTGAACATGCTGCAATTCCGCCTCTGCGGATCGCTGCGCATAGCTCGTGTCCGCGCTGGCGCTGCCTTGCAATTCGCGGCTTGCGCCGCGCGCATCGAGAAGAGCGAGGCTGCGCTGGAGATTGGCTTCGGCAACCCGCAAATCGGTGTTCGCCTCGAGCGCCTGAACGACGAGCGCGTCGAGCGCGGGATCATTATAGAGCGTCCACCACCGCTCAGGCAGCGGTTCGGCGTTCGCAACGGCCTTACCCGACAGGAAATCCCCTTGCGCACCCGATTGGCTGATCATCGCACCCTCGGGCACATGATAATCCGGTCCCACCACCGCACAGCCCGTGAGCAGCGTAATCGAGAGAAACGAAAGTGCGCGCTTCACCACGGCAAGCTCCTGTGGATCTCGCGCCCATCCTTGCGGGGATGCACGATCACCGTGACCGTCTGTCCCGGGATCATCCGGACGTTCCTGGGAATCTTGTCGATCGCGATCCGGACGGGAATGCGCTGCGCGAGACGAACCCAGGTGAAGGACGGGTTCACATTGGCGAGCTGCCCATCGGCACCGGCCCGTTCGCGATCCTCGACACCGCCCGCGATACTCTGCACATGGCCCTCGACCTCATCGGCGATGCCCATCAGATAGACACTCGCGCGATCGCCGACCCGAATGTCGGGCAACTTGGTTTCCTCGAAATACCCTTCGACGCGGAGGGAGGCATCGTAAACGAGCGCGAAGGCGGGCTTGCCCGCCGTCAGATAGACGCCCGGCTGCAGCGTCATATTTGACGCCGTACCACCGACAGGCGCCCTGACCAATGTCCGCTCAAGGTTGAACTGGGCCAGATCCCGCGCGGCAACGGCCTGGCCGATGCTTGCGCGTAACGTCTCGACCCGCGCCCGCCCCTGCTCGATCACTTCGGTCGCGATCACCTCGGGCATGGCGCGGTTACGCCGGTCCTCCCGGATGGCCTGCGCCAGGGCGACCTTTTGGCTCGCGACATTCGCCTCGGCCTGCTCCAGCGCGAGCCGATATCGAGGCTGATCGATCGTGAAGAGCACATCGCCCTTCTTCACGACCTGATTGTCGTGGACGCGGACTTCGGTAACGAGCCCGCTGACGTCGGCCGCGATCGGCACCATATCAGCCCGGACCTTGCCGTCGCGGGTGACGGGCGCGACCTGATAGCGCAACCACAACGCATAGATCCCGCCAAGCGTAGCCAGGATGACGAGGAGTGTCGTGATAGAACGCACGAGATTTTGTTTATGCAGCATGATCAAGAGATGAGCCAGGAATAGAGGAACATGTCGGCAAGGACGCTCAGCCCCCACCACAAGAGAACGAAGCAGGCGAGCTCGAGCAGGCTGGGATGCCACAGCGCGCGGTAGACAGGCAGACGCTGGAGAGGCGCGCGGACCAGATAGATCAGGACAGCCGCTAGCACCCCCCATAACAGCGCGGCGGGAATATAGACGCCGAGAATATTGATCTCTTCGATCATGGCATCGCTCCGCTCGGCTTCCCGGCGGATGGGAACAGATTGCAGCGCATGCCGACCAGTGCCCGCACCGCCTGCCGCCGATGTTCGTCGCCCGGGAGTGCGACTAACGCGTGCAGGGCGGAATCCATCGCGGCGAGCAAGGCAGGCGGCGGAGCATCGGGAGCACCGTTCCGCCAGCGGGTCGCATAGAAGGCGCTCAGCCCCGACAAGACAGCGCCTAGGCCATGGCGAACGTCATGGGGGACGTGGGGCAAGGATCGCCGCAACGGGATGATATTGCGGCCAATGCGCAGGTCGGAAAGCCCATCGGCCGCATGCAGGGCTTCGCTCGGTGACGCGATGGCCATCCGTGCGGCCACCTGTCCCAAACGGTCGACCGCCATGGCCGTCCAACGCTGCGGCACGAATGGCGTGCGAATGTCCGCCAGGCGAGACAGTTCGCCCCAATTGCTCCGCAGAATGCGCCGCGCCGTCCACAACACATTGGCCGAGCGAAACAATTTAGTGACCGCGAGCGTCGCGACGATCCCGCCGATCTGCGCCAGCCCGGTGTTGATGAACGCTGCGAAATCGGCCTGGAATCGCGCGAGAAAACCCATGGCCACGATGAAGCAGGAGAACATCGGCAGCGCCTCCGGCGACCGCTTGGGATCGGCCTGAATATAGCCCATCCACAACAGCGCCGGCGCGAGCGTGATGATCAGCATCTCATAACCGTCCACCCGCGGGAGGACGACAAAGAGGTACAGCGCCGCGAGCGGGAACGTCTTGAGGGTGGCTGTAAGATAGCGCCCGATCACCGGAGCCGGATCATCCTGTGCTGCAAAGGAGCAGGTGATCAATGCGGCAAAGGCGGCAGTCGCCGATCCGTTAGGCCAGGCCAGCAGGATCCAGACCGCGCAATAGAGCATGATCGCAACCGTCGTCGCGAGACCTGCCAGGGCAGCGACACCGTGATCGCGCGCCAGCGCGAAACGCTCGACAACCTCATTCTTGAATTTCGGGCGACCCGGCGAGCCAATGCGGTTCACCAGTCGGCGACTGGCCGCGAGCGCCGTAAGAAAATCCGCCATGCGGATGCACGCGCTCGCGGTGAGCAACGACGCCCAGTCGGCCTTCGCCTCCATCTCCTGCGCGAACGTCTCGCACTGCCTGACGAGTTGTCCCGCACGTTCCGGTCTGGCGTCCTCATCCGCCAGCCAGTCCGACACCTCGCCCACCAACGCCGTCAGGTCGGGTCGCAGGGGTGCCATTGCGCGCAATTGATCCAGGCGGTTGGCGGCAGCCGATGCGAAGGGCAGCACATTGGCGAGGTGCTGCTGCAAGGCCATGACTCGGCGCCGGGTCGCCGGCGCCCAGCGCTGGTCAAACGGGAGATGAATGGCGATCATGCCCAGTTCGGTGACGTCAGCTGCCAGCATCCGCCGATGCTCATATTCAAGCCTGGTGTGCTCACTGCCCAGTGCCTCGACGGTCCAGCGCCGCGCATGCGTCAAGAAGGATAGCGCCCGCGCCCGGATGACCGGCGTCGCGCTCCACGGCTGCAACAGGGCATGAACGGCCGTCACCGACAGGATCGCGACGGTCATCTCCTGGACCCGGGCAATGGTGGTGTCGAAGATGTTCGCGGGATCGTCGAGATAGGGAAAGCTGATGACGGCCGCGCTAAACGCCGCCATCTGGAACAAGAAGGCGCGCGGTGTCCGGTCGAGTACCGCAAGATAGATGCACAGGCCCGCCCAGGATGCGAGGCAAAGCACGAGCAATTCGGGAGAATTCTGGAGATTCGGCACCAACAGGATCGTCATGCCCGCGCCGATCAGGATCCCGCCGAGCCGATACAACACCTTCGGCCGGAAAGCGCCCGCCATTGGTTGCGCTGTCACATAGACCGTCAGCAGCGCCCACCAGGGGCGCGGGAGGCTGGCCGAAAATGCGATAGCCAAGGTAATCGATGCAGCGATCAAGCTGCTCATCGAAAAGAGCAGCCTCTGCGGATCAACATGGATATTGGGTAAAGGCAGGCGTATTCCGCCTGCAAGCGAACTCGGCATACTCATCAACCGTGACAATGGGTAATTGTCACGATCAGTCTAAGACCGTGGTCATCACCTCCCTATGGTGCGGCCCTATTACCCGAGCTTTTTGCTCTTCTCGTAGATCAAAATATTGATGGTAAGGCGCAAATATTCTGTTGGAAAGTTCGCGGGCGCGACCGCGTCTCTATCAAGGCCCTCGGTGCGCGGCCGCGTCTTATTGGCACCGTTTGTCCCTGGGGGCAGGCTGGTCGTCGGAGCGATCCTGCCCCTTGCCAGAGAGACAGAATGCCGCCACCGGCACCGCGACGAAGACCAGCAGAATGAGCATCTCCTCGCTCAAAATGCGGGACTTCTGCAGGGCAACGAGGCCCGCGGCGCCGGCCGCCATCGCAAGCGTCCATAAAACCCCGGACCATGAAAACGGGCTGCCCGGCGCTCGTTTCTTCGGTACCTGCCCCATGCGTAAGGCGTCCTCTCCTATCGGGCAGGCCCCGGACCAGATTCTCCTCGACTGGAGTTTGAGCGTGGGCAAAATGACCCGCTCAGGCAAATGAATAGTTTTGCGATTTAACTCCAAAATTATTGGTCGTCGGTACCTGCGGTCATCGTCGATTCGACGATCTTGCCGACTAGAGTCACCCCGCGCTCGACAGCGGCACTGAGCGCCGCGATAGCAGCGTCATTGTCGGCTATCGCGGCAACAGCCTCGGACAGACAAACCCCAGCTTGGCAGAGAAAGATCAGGATTTCTCTTCGAGCTTGCCGAAGATCTGATCAAAATCGCGAGGACTGACAACGAGATCGACCAATGTATAGCGGTCGAGCACCGAAAGGAATGCGCGAAGTGCCTCTTTGAGGATGCCGGTCAACCGGCACGCCGGCGCGACGATGCATCCGTCACAGTCGACCAGATCAAAGCCTCCTTCCGTATGTCGGACGAGCGAGCCGATGTTGATCTCGGCGGGGCGCTTACCGAGACGAATACCACCACTGCGCCCCCTGACGCTATCGATGTAGCCCGAACGAGCCAAATCGTTGACCACCTTCATCAGGTGGTTCTGTGAAATCCCATAAGCCCGGGCGACTTCCGCAATCGAGCACAGGCGATCCGGTCGCGCCGCGAGATAGAGCAGCACGCGCATCGAATAATCAGTGAACAGCGTCAGCTTCATGCTCGTTCCTGTCGGGCCTTCTCCGACCCGGTAATTTTATATGCATTTCTGTTGCATCTTTCAAACGTTCATCATAGATGTATCCACAATGCATGATTGAAGGATGAGTCGTGAACGGTCCCTCAGCGATCAATGAGAGCAGTCTCTCGCATTTGGTGAACGCCTTTTACGCTCGCGTCCGGGCAGACGCCGAGTTGGGACCGATCTTCAATGACGCAGTGCATGATTGGCCCGAACATCTAGAGAAGCTGGCCCATTTCTGGTCATCGGTGATGCTGACGACCGGACGCTATAAGGGCCAACCTGTCCCGGCACATCTTAAGCACAAAGATCGGATTACCCCGGCCCTCTTCGATCGCTGGCTGGATCTTTGGAAGCAGACCACTGACGAACTGATGGAACCTGCAGCCGCGGTCGCGCTCCAATTAAAGGCAGCACGCATCGCGGAGAGCCTCCAGCTCGCAATATTCTTCAAGCTCGGCCCCGCGCCCCAAAGCCGGGCCGGCCGCGCGATCGATCAAAACCACAGAGGTGCAGTTTCGTGAGTGAAAGCCGTCCCTATCGATCCACACCGATCTTTGATGAGCACACGCTCCCGGCGGCCTTGCGCGCGCGTCACGACACCAAGGCGGGCGTGTGGGGCCTGATCCGGGTCATCGAAGGAGCGCTCACGCTCACCTATGTCGATCCGTCTTCGGAAATCGTGCTGACGCCGGACAGGCCAGGGCTCGTCCTTCCGCAACAGCCGCATTTCGTAACCCCGCTCGGGCAGATGAAGATGCAGGTCGATTTCTACGATCATCGCCCAGACGTCTGATCGTCGATCCTCGGATTGCACCACCGTTTTTTAACCTCAAAGTCAGGAGAATATGATGTCGCAACCTCTCAGCGAACAGACGATCGCGCTCGTCAAGGCGACCGTTCCCGCACTGGAAGCCCATGGCCTGGATATCGTCAATGAGATGTATGCCCGCATGTTTCAGAACCCAGAGATCCGCGATCTGTTCAACCAGTCGCACCATGGCGATGCTGGGTCGCAGCCGCGGGCGTTGACGGGTGCGATCCTCGCTTACGCTAGCAACATCGAAAATCTTGGCGCGCTGGCACCGGCTGTCGAGAGGATCGCACAAAAGCATGTCGGTCTCCAGATCCTGCCCGAGCACTATCCGCATGTCGCAGAGGCGCTCCTCGGGGCCATCAAGGCGGTGCTCGGCGATGCTGCGACCGACGAAATCCTGGCGGCCTGGGGCGAGGCCTATTGGTTCCTCGCCAATATCCTCATCGCGCGCGAAGGCCGCATCTATGGCGAACAGAAGGGCGCGAGCGGAGGCTGGAATGGCTGGCGCGACTTCCGCGTCGACGCTGTGGTTCGCGAGAGCAGCGTGATCAACTCGTACATACTGCGTCCGGTCGATGGCCAACCGGTGATGGGCTATAAGCCCGGGCAATATTTGACATTCTGGCTGGAGATCCCCGGCCACCCGCCGGTCAAGCGGAACTACTCGATTTCGGCTGCGCCCAACGGCGAGACCTATCGCATTTCGGTCAAGCGCGAAGAGCTTGGTCTGGCTTCAGGATGGATCCACCGGGACGTCAAAGTGGGCACAGTCCTGAAGGTGGCCGCCCCGGCTGGCGAATTCTTTCTCGACGATCATGACGAACGACCCGTCGTGCTGCTCTCGGGAGGTGTCGGCCTCACGCCGATGGTCGCTATGCTCGAAGCCCTCGCCAACGAGGATGCCGGCATCCCTGTTCAGTATATCCACGGCACCCACGACAAGCTGACGCACGCGATGCGGGATCATGTGCGCACGCTAGCGACCGGCGCCAAGGCGATCCAGGTGATCGACTTCCACCAGACACCGCTCGCCGACGAGGTTGCGGGCCGCGACTATGACGTCGCCGGAATCATTTCCGACGAGTGGCTGGTCGCCAACACGTCGGTTGCCGACGCCCATTATTATATTTGCGGGCCTCGACCGTTTCTGCGCCACGCGGTCTCGACCCTGTCGCTGGCGGGTGTGCCATCCGATCGCATCCACTATGAGTTCTTCGGTCCTGCCGACGAATTACTGGCGGCCTGACGCTAGCGCGATGGGCGACGCACTGGCACGCGCACTGCACGTCCTCTCGATCGTTGTTTGGATCGGAGGGGTCGCGTTCGTCACGCTTGTGGTGATGCCGTCCATCCGTCGCGGCTATCCACCCGCCGAGAGATTGGCAGTGTTCCGGCGCTTTGAGGAGCATTTCGCCCCTCAAGCCCGGATCTGGGTTCTGATCGCCGGGGCGAGCGGTCTGTGGATGGTCTATCGTAGCCAGATGTGGGGTCGCTTCATCGATCCCCGCTTCTGGTGGATGCACGCCATGGTATGTCTATGGGCGATTTTCGCGCTCATGCTCTTCGTCATCGAGCCTCTGGCGCACCATCATCGCACCGCTGGCGCGGTCCATCCCACCCGCGATTTCGTGCGGATGGAGAGACTGCACCGGATCGTCCTTCTCCTCTCGGTCGCGACGATCATGGGTGCTGCAGCCGGCAGTCATGGTCTCCTCTGAGCGAAGCGACATCGTCGGCGAACATGAGAATGCCTCATGCTAGCTTCAAAATCTGAATCAGTGCGGCAAAACTGATTCAGCTTATCAATTGGACGGGCCGCAATCCCATTGGCACGTTCCTCCCATGTTCGAGCCGCCAACCCAACTCGTCGATTGGTGCTGTGCCCTTGAGGCGGTCGATGCCGAGCGCAACATAGCACGGGCGTATCATATACACGCGTCACAGGATCTATTTGGGCATGTCATCGTCGCGCTCCGTTGGGGACGCATCGGCCGCACGCATTCGAGCATCACTGTTTCCTTCTCCAACGAGGTAGCGGCGCGAAAATTCATCGAGCGTACATTGGGAAAACGCGCGAGCGCGCCGCGCCGGATCGGAATCGCCTACAATCTGGTGAACGACTAGCTGATTGCGACCCGGATGAGCGATCTGTGCGCACTCCATTCTTGGTTATGCAGGCAATATGGATCTAATTCAGACATGTTGATGCCAGCCTGCTACGATTATAGCTACAAGCGCGAAGGTAGACGGCAGGCAATATGCAAAAGCAAAGGGACACGGAGAAGGCCTTGTCGCTGATGAAGAAGGCGTTGGCTCTTCTTGACCAGGTTAACGAACGCGGCACCGTTGCGGTCCATCTACAAAGCGCGATCGATGCCATCGATGACAAGACCGTCGAGGAACGGCAGGCCGATGCAGCCGCGCTTAGGGAACGACTATTCCCTTCGCTAAAGGATTAAAGATGGGAATGGCCAAGCCTGAGAGAATGCCAATCGAAATCATTGATGTTGCTCATGACACCGTCGTGCGTAAGCGCTGTTCTCAGCCCACGTTGATCCAGGGCATGAGCTCATGAACGCGATTGGCGGGATGGCCGTTGGCGAGCGCGCTGAGGGTCTGGGTCAGCCAGTCATGAGGATTGATGCCGCCCAGCTTGCAGTTTTCGATGAGCGTGGCGATGACCGCCCAGTTGTCGCCGCCTTCGTCGGAGCCGGCGAAGAGCGCGTTCTTTCGGTTCAAAGCCAAGGGGCGGATTGATCTCTCGACGGTGTTGGTGTCGAGTTCGATGCGGCCGTCGTCGATGAAGCGGACGAGGCCAGCCCAGCGGGTGGTCGCATAGCGAATGGCTTCAGCCAGCTTGCTCTTGGCGCTGATCTGCCGGAGCCGGCCATCGAGATAGAGCTTGAGATCCTCGATGATGATGCGGCTGCGTTCGGAGCGCTGAAGGCGGCGGTGTTCAGCGGTCGAGCCGCGCACCTCGTCTTCGATGGCATAGAGCATGGCGATCCGACGCAATATCTCGGCCGCGACCGGCGAACTGGCGGCTAGATCATAGAATTTGCGCCGAACATGGCTCTTATGTCGATCTCGACATAAGGCGCATTATCCAGAGCATGGTTTTATCTGGGGCGTTTTGGGATATAATCCGGGCTTGCCGGAGATTTCGGCGCACTGGGCTCCAGATAAAAGCAGCGACCTCGCAGTCGGGGGCCGCCGCGCGGGGGGCGACGTTGCAGATACCATTGCGTACCAGGTCGACGATCGAGGACTATGTCGCCACGCAGGAGTGGCGGCGCGCGCGACTGTTGCGCTGCCCGCTCCATCCGAGCGGCGGCTGTGCATTTCGGCGGCACGGTAGCTATGCGCGCCTGACCAGTCCGGGTGTACGGATCGCTCGCTGCTACTGCCCACAGGGGCACATAACATTCAGCCTGCTCCCGGATTTTCTCGCCGCTCGCCTGCCCGGTTCGCTTGCCGCGATCGATCGCATCGTTGGGATAGCCGCGTCGGAACGAAGCATGGAAGCCGCCGCAGACGCAGCGCGCGGCCCGGATATTTCCCTTCCAGGCGCGGTGCGCTGGCTTCGCCGCCGCGTTGTCGCGGTGCGCAGATCCGTTGCCGCCGTCAAATTGATGGCGCCCCGGCTGGCGAGGCCGGGCTTGCCGGTGAGCGACGTTCCGGCCCTTGCGACGCTCCGCCTAGCCCTTTCCCCGGAGCTGTTGCACTGTATTCCGGCCCCCTTGGGACTCCGACCCATCCAGAGGATAGGCAGTGTCGGCGATGCCGATGGCTCTTGCCAACACGATGCGGGGCGTGATCACGTTTTCAGCGTCAGCTACGCTTTGCCGATCGAGGTAAAGCCATGCCCGTACATGTCGATCATATCGCCGCAGCCGACCCTGCCGCGCCCACCCCCGACGATATCCGCCGCATCTGGAGCGCCGAGCGGCGCCTTGGGGCAGGAACAACGATTGTTTATCTGATCCGCATCCAGCAGTTTCGTACCTATTGCGCCTTGCACGGCCTGGTCGAGCGAGAAGAGTTGACCCTTGAACGCGTTGGCCGCTTCAAAGACTGGTATGCGGAGCGACGGGGGCTAGACCCGCTTTCTCTCAGACTTTCCAGCAGCGCCCTGCTGTCGCTCAGCCGTGTCTATCATTGCTTGGGGCTTGCCCCACCTGACTGGCGACCGCCTCGTCCAGGGAAGGCTTTGCTGCCGCCGTTGCTCGCGCAGTATGCCGCCTATCTGACCCAGCATCGCGGTAATCCAGAGGTGACGGTTCACAAAAAGCTGGGCCACATCGGTAAGCTTCAGGATTACTTGATTCAGGCCGGCAAGGACTGGCACTCGATGCAGATAACCGATGTCGATGCATTTCTGGTTGGCCGCGCCGCGCGATATTCCCGATCGCATGTGAGCGATCTTGCTTGCACGGTACGCTGCTTTTCCCGTTTCCTGCACTGGAGTGGACAGAGTCCGGTCGATATCAGCGAGGCCGTGATCGCGCCCGTGCAACGACGGCACGAGCGACCGAGACGCGCCCTTTCCTGGGACAATGTGAAGCGGCTCCTGATGGCCGTGGACAGATCAAGTCCGCAGGGCCTTCGCGACTACGCGATCCTGCTGATGATGAGCACCTATGGCTTTGGCGCCGGCGAGATCATCCGCTTGCAGTTTCGGGATATCGACTGGGATAATAGCACACTGTCAGTCCTTCGCCCAAAGACGGGCGTTGCATTCACGCTGCCGCTGTTGCCACCCGTCGCCAAGGCGCTGGCAGAGTATCTACGCCACGGCCGGCCCGCTGATACACCCACCCGCCATCTTTTCGTGCAGATGAAGATGCCGCTGGAGCCATTCGCGGCTTCGAGCGCGATACGCCACATCGTGATGAAGCATGCGAAGATCGCGGGGATCGATGCACCATTTCTGGGCAGCCATGTATTGCGACATTCTCACGCGGCGCGCCAGATAGACCTGGGTGCGCGGCCCCAAGTGATATCGGATCTCCTTGGTCACCGGGATCCAGAGTCGGTCTCGGCCTATGTGCGGATCGCCACCGCGTCCCTGCGCGAGATCGCATTGCCGGTGCCGACATGACCACCGTCATCGTCCTGGAAGAGTTAAGGAACGACGCCGCGAGCTTCCTGGCGTTCAAGCGCGCCATGGGCCATCCCTATCGACGCGGCGAGTTTGAGATCGAACGCTTCCTTCGCTTCGTCGAAGACCAGTGGGGCGACGATGTCGATATTTCGCTGGCCGAAGCGATTAGCCGCTGGTGTGGGCGTTTGCCCGACCGCAAGGCCGTCACGCTCGGCAACGAGTTCGGGGTCATTCGTCAACTTTGCCTGCATCGCCGTCGTCGCGATCCCACCAGCTATGTGCCCGAGCACGCCTTTGCGCCGGTGAAGGAGTCGACGTTCTTTCCTTACATTTTCAGCCGCGACGAGATCCGCTGCATTCTCGCCGCCGCGTCAGCGCACCAAGGCCGCTTCATATGGGCATCTATGCTGCGAAGGCTGATTCTCGTGCTTTACTGCACCGGCCTCAGGCTCGGCGAGGCGGTGCGTCTGACCATGGATGATGTCGATCTCGACCGTGGGACCTTGCTCATACGCAACAGCAAGCGGCGTACGCGTATCGTCCCCATGCGCGACGATCTTGTCGCAGAGCTTGGCCTCTATGTCGATGATCGATGCCGGGTGCTTCACGATCGTGGTCAAGGGGATTGCGAAGCTCTGTTCGTTCGCCTCAACGGCGCGCCACTCCATACCCACGCGGCGTCCGACGCTATTCGCAAGCTCCTGCGCCGCCTCGATATTAAGCCTGCGCAGGGGCGCGTCGGAGCGCGCCCATATGAGTTTCGGCATGCGTTCGCGGTTCACCGCCTGACAGCATGGGCGGAGGAAGGTGCTGACATTCACGCCAAGCTCCCCTGGCTTTCGGCCTATCTCGGGCACCAGAACGTCATTGGCACCGAGGTCTATCTGAAGGCGACGCCGCAACTCCTGGAACTCGCGAGCACGCGCTTCGAACAACATATGCGACACGCCAGGCAGCCACGATGAGTAAGGCAGGACCTCAGATGCTGTTCGCTTTGGTGGAGTCGTTCTTCTCCAACTATCTGCCGCGTCAGCGCGGCGCGAGCCCACATACGACGCGCGCCTATCGCGACACGCTCAAGCTGCTGTTTCAGTTCGTTGCCCAGCGGCGCGGCCGCGAGGTCGCCGCGCTTGTGCTGGAGGATCTCGACGCCGACACCGTCGCTGGGTTCCTCGATCATCTCGAGGGCGGAAGATCCAACTCCACCGCGACGCGCAACTGCCGCCGTGCCGCGCTTCGCAGCTTCTTCAAGCACCTCTTGCGCAACGATCTCGACAATGCGCTCCGTTACACGCAGGTGTTGGCGCTGCCGTCGAAGCGGGCGAGGCAGAAGCCCGCAACCTACCTCGAAGCAACCGACGTGCGGGCCATCATCGCCCATCCCGATCGGCGGACCCGCAGTGGCTGGCGCGATTACACGCTGCTGCTTTTCCTCTATAATTGCGGCGCCAGAGTGAGCGAAGCAACCGGCCTGCTGTGGCAGGACCTTCAACTGACGCCACCGCACCAGGCCCGATTGCGTGGGAAGGGCCGCAAGGAGCGGCTCGTTCCGTTATGGCGCGAGACGGCCGACGCGTTGCGGCGCCTGCAAAACCTGTCGGGCGCTGCGGGCCAGCAGCATGTTTTCATGAACCGCCACGGCCAACCGCTGACCCGCGATGGAGTCGCGTACATCCTTACCAAGCATGCCTCGCCAGTCGTCCAGGATCGACCCAGGCTGGCGCGTGACCGCATCACTCCTCACGTTTTCCGCCACAGCTGCGCCGTCGCGCTCCTGCAGTCGGGCACCGACGTGACCGTGATCCGCGATTATCTCGGTCATTCCAGCATCGCGACCACGAACCGGTATATCTCGACGAACCTGAAGATGAAGCGCGATGCGCTACAGAACTTTTGGAAGCACGCCGGTATCGAACCCGCAAAGGCCACGCCTTGGAAGCCAAAGCCGGATCTGCTTTCGTACCTGCGGTCCCTATGATTTTATCACGAGATCCACACTGACCTTTCCCGCCGATCCCGGACGTCAGAATCGCGTCGCCCCAGATAAAACCATGCTCTGGATAATGGGACCAGCAGAATGCGAGGCTGAGTCGCTGTCCGCGGCGTTTGGCGAGAGCTATATAGCCGCCATAGCCATCGACCTGCAGGATGCCTGCAAAGTCTCCAAGGTGGATGTCGGGCCGCTCGGCCTTGCGGTCTGCCGCATAGACATAGGCGACCATCGGCGGACCTGCGCCACCCCATGGTCGATCATCGCGGGCATAGACCCATAGCTGGCCGGTCTTCGTTCTGCCGCGTCCTGGGTCAAGCACCGGCGCGGTAGTCTCGTCTGCGAACAGGCGCTCGGATCGCCGCAACTCCTCAAGGGTCCGGTCGCGCAGCGGCCGCAGATACCATGCTGCCCGGCCCACCCAGTCCGCCAGGGTGGAGCGATCGAGCCTGATATCCTGCCGGGCATAGATCTGAGCCTGCCGGTATAGCGGAACATGATCGGCATACTTCGACACCAGCACCTGGGCGATCAACGCTTCGGTCGGGATCCCGCCTTCGACTATCCGCGCCGGAGCAGGCGTCTGGACGATCGCGCCTTCGCACGAGCGACAGCCATAGCGCGGGCGGCGTGTCGCCAGCACGCGGAAGGTGGTGGGCACGACGTCCAGGCGCTCAGCGACGTCTTCGCCGATCTGGTGGAGCGGTCCCCTGCAGCAAGGGCAGGCCTTGTCGTCGATATCGACAATCTGTTCGATCCGCTCGAGGTGCGCGGGCAATGAGCCGCGGTTGGTTTTGCGGGGCTGATCGCTGCGGGAACGCGGCGCAATAGCTTCTCTGGCCGCGCGGGCATGCCCAAGCGCCGTCTCGACATCTTCCAGTCCCAACTGGAGCTGATCGGCATCGAGCTGTTCGGACCGGCTGCCGAAACGATGCCGCATGAAGGCCTTGATGATCGACTGAAGGCGCTCGATCTCGGCGTCCGCTTCGCCCTTGGCGACGTTCAGCTCCGCCAGTCGGACCTCAGATGCGGCCCGCTCGTCCGCCAGCATCCGGGACTGCTCCAGGACGAGCGCACGAAGCGCGTCAATGTCGTCGGGGAGGTCCGCTTGCGTGAGCATGGCGACAGTGAATCAGGAGCGAAAAGCCCCGTCAACCGGCAATCTGCGGAGCCTGCGGTCGACGGCCGCCATGGACTCGGCGCCAGTCCAATCCCTCCAGAAGCGCACCAAGTTGAGCGGCGGAAAGGCGCATCACGCCGTCCTGGATACCGGGCCACTTGAAGCCGCCTTGCTCCAGACGCTTCGCCATCAGGCACAGGCCGGTTCCGTCCCACCAGATCAGCTTGATCCGGTCGGCACGCTTGGCCCGGAAGACGTAGATCACGCCGGAAAATGCATCACCGCCATATTGCGCGCTCACCAACGCAGCCAAGGCATCCGGCCCTTTGCGAAAGTCCACAGGGCGGGTCGCCACCATCACGCGGGCACCAACTCCTGGTCCGATCATCGCGTCGCCCTGAGCGCTTCGATGACCGCCGCGATAATGCCAGCATCCGCGCCGCGACCGATCTTCACCGCTACGCCGTCAATCTCCAGCTCGACCGCGCTGTCCCTGCCAGGCCGGTGCTTGCACGGACGCTTTGCCGGAACTGGCTCGATCGACGGTGGCTCTTCAATGATCGCCGGAACAAACGCAGGCGCCATCGTGGGGGACACTGGCAGCGTCACGCCGCGAGCCTCCATCTGCTTGCGCAGTTGCCGCCGCCAGGTGAACAACTGCGATGGGCTAAGGCCGTGCCGACGAGCAACGGCGCAGACCGTCTCCTGCTTGGAATAACTCTCCGCGATGATCGCAGCCTTCACTTCGGGCGGCCAGTCCCGCCGCTGTCCTGCGCCGGTGAAAACCTCGAACCGCTGAACCTTGCTGGTGCCAGCTTCGTCACATGGCATCGTCATAGCACCAGCATCCTCCATCCTGATCAGGAGGCGCAGACTCGGGACTACCCTTTACGGCCGCAAGGTGGGGCCGCGGCACCGCTTACGCCATCGCCAGCAATAGGTTGAGCCCGCCGACGAAGAACATCAGCCGGTGCGGGGCGCGGCCGAGGTTCGATAGGGATAGCGACGATGGCATGGAACCTCCTTGCCCGCGCCTCTGATCAAAGAGGGCGGTCCTCATCGTTCAGGATGCGCTCTGCGGCACCTGCGACATCCTCATATTGTCCACTTTTGAAGGCCCAGAAGAACAGGCCGAGTCCGATACCCCCCAACGTCAGCGAGATCGGAATCAGGTACCACAGGACATTCATTTCGGGCGACCCGCGCCAAACCGTCCCACAGCTCCGGCGCGCAGTCGCAGAGCATTGGCAACGACGAAAATCGAAGACCCTGACATCGCCAGCGCAGCCAGCAGAGGTGTCACGTACCCTGCTATCGCGATCGGCAGCGCGACCAGATTGTACAGAGCCGCGAATGCAAAATTCTGCCGGATCAGACGGTCGGCCGCACGCGCGGTTTCGATGGCGTAAGGGACACTCCCGAGATCGGAATGAAGAAAAACGAAATCTGCCGCCTGGCGCCCGACGTCCGCGGCATTTCCTGGAGCCATGGAGACATGCGCTGCGACGAGGGCTGGCGCATCGTTCAGTCCGTCGCCGACCATCAATACCTTGCGGCCCGCTCGTGCCAGCCCATCCAGATAGGTTGTCTTCTCTGCAGGCAGCAACGCAGCGCGGGCCTGTGAGATGACGAGATCGGCCGCAACCATAGCGACCGCCTCCGGGGTGTCTCCCGACATGATCTCGACATCGTAGCCGCGAGCGCGCAACTCCGCGAGCGCAGTCGCCGTCCCCGGCCGCAGCGTATCGGTAAAAGTAAACGCTTCTGCGAGGACCCCATTGCAGCCGAGCACGGTCCCTGCCACGTCGCCGGGGCCGTTCCTGCCGAGGGCCCACTCGGCTCGGCCAAGTCGCCACACGTCCTCCCCGATCCGGGCTTCAAGGCCAAGCCCTGCATGCTCGACGATGCTGTCGAAGGCTATCGCCATAGGCGAAGCCGCCGCCGCGAGGGCCTTGGCATAGGGGTGATTTGAATTCTTGCCCATTTGCGAGGCAATGGTCAGATAGCTGGACTGAGTGCCGGGGTCTTGGCGCAAACGAGGCTGGCCCAGCGTCAATGTCCCGGTCTTGTCGAAGATGACCGTATCGATCTCGGCAAGCCGCTCCATGGCGGCGCCATCCTTGACCAGTATCCCGCGCTCGAAAAGCGCTCGCGCAGCGACAATCTGGACCATCGGTACGGCGAGCCCGAGCGCGCACGGACATGTGATGATCAGCACCGCGACCGCGATCGTGAGCGAGCGGTGCCAGTCGCCGGTAGCCAGCATCCAGCCGAGGAAGCTCAGCACGGCGGCACTATGCACGATCGGAACGTAAAGCCGCGCCGCACGGTCCGCGATGCGCCGGAATTGGGCACGTCCACCTTCGGCAGCCTCCATGAGCCGGACCATCTCCGCCAGGAAACTCTCCTGCGGCGTGGTCGTGGCGCAGATCGTCAGCGGTCCTGTCAGATTGAGCGTCCCCGCACGAAGTCGGCTACCCGGCAGGATCTGTTCCGGCCGGCTTTCTCCGGTCGCGATCGCAGCATCGATATCCGAACGTCCATCGAGCACAACTGCGTCGACCGGGATGCGATCGCCCGGCCGCACAAGAATGGTCATGCCGGGCCCGATATCTTCGGCGGCGAGATAGGTCAGGCTCCCATCAGCCGTGACCACCGTCGCCCCATAACTCGTCAGTCGACGAAGTCCCTTCACGGCGGCGCGGGCTTTCTCGCGCATCATATAGTCGAAGGTTCGGCCGATCAGCAGAAAGAACAGCAGCGTCACTGCCGCGTCGAAATACGCATAGGGCTGACGATGGATCGTATCGTAGAGACTCATTGCGAACGCCAGGAGAACGCCGATCGAGATCGGCACATCCATATTGGTCTGCCCGTTTCGCAAAGCCTGCCAGGCCGACTGAAAGAACACCTGGCCGGAATAGGCGAGCGTCGGAAGCGCGATCGCGGCCGACAGCCAGTGGAACAGGTCCCGGGTCTCGCCTGCAGCGCCGGACCAGACCGAGACCGAAAGCCCCATGATGTTCATCGAGGCGAAGCCGGCAACCGCGAGAGCCCGGACGAGATGCCCGAAACGTGGATCTTTCGCATCGGTTTGCGGCTCGTGAATATGGGCCTCGTAGCCGAGTCCAGAGAGCGTTTCGCCAAGCGGTGGCGGCCCCTCGTTCTCTTGCCAATCCACCGTAACGCGCCGGGTCGAAAGATTGACGCGGGCCCGCGTCACCCCGGGGAGACGGCTCAGCGCATCCTCGATCTTACGAATGCACCCGCCACAACTGATACCCGGGACCGACAGGTCTGTATGGCGCAATCCGCTATCGATCTGCCGGCTCGCCAGCAAAAGTTCTTCGCCCGATATTCCAGGGAGGGCGGACGCGATTGTCACGCCTTCACCGCACCGCACGGTAGGCATGCCATGTGGCATGACCTAACCACGGGAATACGATAATCAGGCCGGCGAACCCGGTTGCGACCGACAGGATAAAGAGCAGCAGCACCAGGAGACCCCAGACCAGCATGGTCGCAAGGTTGTTCCAGACGAGCGCCCAGCTCGTGCCCATGGCCGTTAGCGCATCGACCCGCTTGTCGAGCATCATGGGAATGGAAAAGGCCGAAATTGCGAAAGAGAATGCGGCAAAGAGCCCGCCGACAAGCGATCCCACGACCAGCATCGCGATCCCGCTGGTAGTCGTGAACAGCATTAGCGTGATATGATCGAGACCCGGAAATGGGCGGATGCCGAAGAACAGCGCGTAGATGATGACCGCCGCGCGCATCCAAAGCAGCATGATCCCGCAGAGCAGCGCGCCGGTGAAGAGAACCTGGCCGCCTGCGCGTGCATGGGGCAGTAGCATGTGACGCAGCGAAACCGGCTCGCCGAGCTCGAGCGCACGGCTCTTGTCGTAGAGCCCGATGGCCAGCGCTGGGGCGAACACCAGGAATCCCGCGATCGCCGGGAACAGTGCGAAATCCCACGCCAGGCCCACCAGTCCCGCGACGATTCCCGCTGAAAGCAGGAAGACGAACAGGCCATAAAGCAGGCTCGGCCCCGGATGGGTGACAAGATCGCGCCATCCATCCCGCAGCCAGACGAAGACGTCTCCTGGCGTCAGGTCGCGGACATAGCGCCGTTCGGTCGGAAGCGGCGGAACGACAGGCGGGATCGTGGTCATCTTCTTCTCCCGATCATCTCAGCAAGACGACTTGGCGGCACCGAACACGCCTGCGGCCTTAACCGTCCCGTCGCTCTTGGCATGGTCAACGCATCTGGGCTGCGACGTGGAAGCGACATAGACCAGATGAGCGTTCGCGAGCAGGACCACGCCTAGCGCCGCGACCGCCAGTGCGAGGTAGAACTTGCGCGAACGCGGAAGCCTCATGGCTTGCGGCCCTGGTCGAGCAGATAAGTGGTCAGGATCTTGCGGTCGACTGGACTGAGGCGATGTTCCCACGCCGGCATCTCGCCCTGCCTACCATTGTAGATTGTCGTGTAGATCGTTTCGATGTCACCGCCGAAGAGCCACGTCCGATCGGTCAGATCGGGTGCGCCGACTTGTGGATTGCCGCGGCCCTGATCCCCATGGCAGGCTACGCAATTCGTGGCGAAGACTTCGCGTCCCTTCGTCACCGATGCCGCCTTGCCTTTTGCCCAGGCAGGATCCGACAAGGTCTTCACATAATCGGCAACCGCCAGTACGGCGTCGTTGTCGAGAATGCCGTCCTTGCCGAATGAAAGCATCTGACTGACGCGGGTCTCCTTGCTTGCAGGACTATTGACCCCCACCGCGATCGTGTGCGCAATCGCGTCCGGCGTGCCGCCCCACAGCCAGTCACGATCCGTGAGATCAGGAAATCCCCCGTTTCCCTTCGCGTTCATGCCATGGCAGGCCGCACAATTGTCGCCGAACAGACGGTGCCCGTCCTCTCGCACAAGTGTCATCAGTGCAGGATCAGCCCTGATCTGATCATAATTCATCGCCGCAACCTGCCTGGTCCAGGCAGAGCGTGCATCGCGGGCCTCAGCGACGCGCGTGGCGACGATATCCTTCTGGTCGCTCCCGAGCAGGCCTCGTGTGTAGGTCTTGCCCAGAGGCCAGGCGGGCATTAGTACCCAGTAACCGAGCGAGAAGAGTGCGGTAACGATCAGGAAGAACCACACCGCCTTTGGCACCGGTGTGTTGAGCTCCTTGATCCCGTTCCACTCATGGCCCGTCGTCATGTGCCCGCTATGGGGATCGCGCTCGCTTACCGCCACGGCTTGTCCTCGTCTTCGATGATGTCGCGTGCGGCCTTGTCGAACCGACCCTTGTTCGCAGGCCAGCATGCGTAGAGCAGAGCCACGCCCGCCATCGCGACCAGGTAGAACAACCCGAACGATTTGGAGAAACCAACCAGCGCTTGATGTCCGATATCCATACGGGGCCTACTTCTTCGGGGTTGCCGGCGTCGGCTGCGCGGCATCGCTCAGCTTGCCCAGGACCTGGAGATAGGCGACCAGCGCATCCATCTCCGAAATCGTGCCGTTGTCGCCATCGAACGAGCGGATCTGGGTTGCACTGCCGTAACGCTTCACAAGAGCCGCCGTATCGTCGTCAGGTGATGCTTGAGCCACCGCGTCCGCCGGCGCGTTCGCGATCATGTCATCGGTATAGGGGACTCCGACGTCCCGGAGCGCACGCAGATCATCGCCCAGATACTTGGTTTGCAACTCGCGCTCACGCAGCCAGCTGTAACGCGGCATGATAGACTGCGGCACGACATCGCGCGGATTGTTGAGGTGCGCGGTATGCCATTGATCCGAATATTTCCCGCCGATCCGCGCGAGATCGGGGCCCGTGCGCTTGGACCCCCAAAGCATCGGATGATCGTATTTGGACTCGACCGCGAGCGAATAGGGACCATAGCGCTCCACCTCGTCCTGGAGCGTGCGCACCATTTGCGAATGACAGGCGTAGCAGCCTTCACGAATATATATATTGCGGCCAGCGAGCTCGAGCGGTGTGTAGACGCGCATCTTGGGATCACTCTCGACCGTCTCGTCGATCGTGAAGAGCGGTGCGATCTCGATCAGCCCGCCAATGCTCGCGACGATCATGATCGCGACGGCCAGCACGACCGATTTGCGTTCGATGCGGTAATGGGTTCCGAACATCGGCGCTTATTCCGCAGGCTGGAGGCTGGCGGGCAGGGGAGTGTCGCCTGACGTCGCTGGCGCGCCGGACGGGCGGCGGATTGTCATCCAGATGTTGTAGCAGCCGACGAGGGCGCCGATCAGGAAAAGCAGCCCACCTATTGCTCTGGCCACGTAATAGGGATGCATGGCCACCATGCTATCGAGGAATGAATATGTAAGCGTGCCACTATCATTATAGGTGCGCCACATCAGGCCCTGGATGATGCCCGAGTTCCACATCGCGAAAACGTAAATGAGCGTTCCAGACAGCGCGAGCCAGAAATGGACCTCGACGAGTGCGGGAGAATACATGCGCTCGCGCTTCCACAGCCAGGGGACGACTGCATAGATCGAGCCGAACGTAATAAGCGCGACCCAGCCCATGGCGCCGGCGTGGACGTGTCCGATCGTCCAGTCGGTGTAGTGCGATAGCGCATTGACCGAGCGGATCGCCATGAACGAACCCTCGAATGTCGAGAGCCCATAGAAGATCGCGGCCATCATCATGAAGCGCAGCGTCGCGTCGTCGCGCACTTTGTCCCAGGCGCCGTTGAGCGTCAAAAGCGCATTCGCGGCCGCGATCCATGACGGCACCAGCAGCATGACCGAAAAGGTCATCCCCAGCGTCTGCACCCATTGCGGCAAGGCGGTGTAGTGGAGATGGTGCGAACCCGCCCACATGTAGAAAAAGGTGATACCCCAAAAACCGATGATCGACATCCGATACGAGTAGATCGGCCGCTCGGCACGCTTGGGCAGATAGTAGTACATCATGCCCAGGAAGCCGGCGGTCAGGAAGAAGGCGACGGCATTGTGGCCGTACCACCACTGGGTCATCGCGTCCTGGACGCCCGAGAACAGCGAATAGCTCTTGGCGCCGCCGAACGAGGCCGGGACCGCGAGATTGTTCACGACATGGAGGATCGCCACGACGAGGATGAACGCCAGATAGTACCAGTTGGCGACATAGATATGCGGTTCCTTCCGCCTCGCGAGCGTGCGTAGATAGAGCACGAGGTAAGTCACCCAGACGATGACCAGCCAGATGTCGGCATACCATTCGGGCTCGGCATATTCCTTCGATTGGGTAATGCCCAAGAAGTAGCCGGAAACGGCCAGCAGGCAGAAAAGGTTGTACCCGATGAGCACGAACCAGGGGCTGAATTGATCGGGCATGCGCGCGCGCGAGGTACGCTGCATCACGTGAAAAGACGTCGCAATCAGAGCATTGCCGCCGAACCCGAATATGACCCCTGTGGTGTGCGCAGGCCGCAAACGTCCGAAACTTGACCAGGCGCTATCAAACGTGAAATCGGGGAATGCCAACAGCCACGCGACCCAATCGCCAATGAACATGCCGAACACGGCCCAGCACATGGCAAGAACAATGCCCGCCTTACTGGGGTCGTCGTAGTAGCTTTGTAGACGGGTCGGGGCAGGTTCAGGGTCATAGAAGCCCTTGAGCACGAAGCAAAGAACGACGAGGCTGAAGCCCATCACGAGAAAACCATGCGTTTCCATGGGATCTGCGCGGCTCGCGCCGGCTGCAGCCATCGCCAGTCCGACGAAAGCCAGGATTACGAGTATCGCCATGCTCCACTGGCGCTCGTTTACAGTCAGCCCTGATACCACGCTCCGAGTCCCTCCCTCCGGCAGGTGGCGTACTCGTAGCATTAAAGAGGTATTGTTCATACCTCTATTGTTGGCGGCAGTTACCATTGCGCTGCGCTCGATCTGCGTCGCATGGCGGAAACACCAATGAGGGTCCGGGCTGGCTGGCGCGCCTGCCATTGGCAGTCCAGGACAGCGCGTAGCGCAAGCGGCCCTTGGCCGCGCCGATGCCCTAGAGAACGTCGCGAGAGCGCAGCCTCCCGATATTGAGATTGGCGGGCGTGCGATCGACCATGGCCTGCGCTCCAGCTCCGCAGGGAACAGGTTGGACAACCCATAGCGCCGCGAGAAGCAGCATAGCGGAGCCTCTCCGAAGACGATCCTTCATTGCTATGCACAACGCGCGAATTGGCTGTACCGAAATTGATCGCGATCTCGGGCCGACTCCATGACCAGATCGACACTATTCGATCGGAATTACCGATCACAAAAGCGCATTTAATCGACTTCGCTGCAGAGTCCGGGTCAGCTATAACGCTTCGGTCGAAAGCAAAACAGAGGATGGATGATGTCTGAAGATACCCCCAACCGCAGTAAGTGTCCGGTCACCCACCTGACCACAGCATTTGGCGCGCCGGTCGTGGATAACCAGAATTCGCTGACCGCGGGCCCCCGCGGGCCGCTGCTAATGCAGGACGTCTGGCTGCTCGAAAAGCTCGCGAATCTAAACCGCGAGATCATTCCCGAACGACGCATGCACGCCAAGGGCTCGGGCGCGTTCGGCACGTTCACTGTGACGGGAGACATCACCCGCTACACCCGCGCCAGGATCTTCAGCGAAGTCGGCAAGAAGACCGACATGTTCGCGCGCTTCACCACGGTGGCGGGCGAACGCGGCGCCGCCGATGCCGAGCGCGACATTCGCGGCTTCGCGCTGAAGTTTTACACCGAAGAAGGCAACTGGGACATGGTCGGCAACAACACGCCGGTCTTCTTCCTGCGCGATTCGCGCAAGTTCCCCGATCTCAACAAGGCGGTGAAGCGCGATCCGCGCACCAACATGCGTTCGGCGACGAACAACTGGGACTTCTGGACGCTGTTGCCCGAAGCGCTGCACCAGGTGACGATCGTGATGTCCGATCGCGGCATTCCCAAGTCCTATCGCCACATGCACGGCTTCGGCTCGCACACTTACAGCTTCTATAACGACGCGGGCGAGCGGTATTGGGTGAAGTTCCACTTCAAGACCCAGCAGGGCATCGAAAACCTGACCGATGACGAAGCGGGCAAGCTGGTCGGCGGCGATCGCGAAAGCCACCAGCGCGACCTTTACGAAGCGATCGAGCGCGGCGATTTTCCCAAGTGGAAGATGTACATCCAGGTCATGCCCGAGCTGGAGGCCGAGACTTATCCCGTCCACCCGTTCGACCTGACCAAGGTGTGGTACAAGTCCGATTACCCGCTGATCGAGGTGGGGGAGTTCGAACTGAACCGCAACCCGGAGAACTTCTTCCAGGATGTCGAGCAGAGCGCGTTCGCGCCGTCGAACCTGGTGCCCGGTATCGGCGTGTCGCCCGACAAGATGCTGCAATCGCGCCTGTTCGCCTATTCGGACGCGCAGCGTTACCGGCTGGGAGTGAACCACCACCAGATTCCGGTGAACGCGCCGCGTTGCCCGGTCTATTCGAACCACCGCGACGGGCAGGGCCGGATGGACGGCAATTATGGCGGGCTGCCGCATTATCAGCCGAACAGCTTTGGCCAGTGGGTCGATCAGCCCGAATTTCGCGAACCGCCGCTGAAGATCGACGGCAACGCCGACTTCTGGAATTTCCGCGAGGATGACGATGATTATTTCACCCAGCCGCGCAAGCTCTTCCAGCTGATGAGCCCGGCGCAGCAGCAGGTCTTGTTCGATAACACGGCCAGCGCGATGGGTGATGCGCCGGATTTCATCAAGCAGCGCCATATAGACAACTGCACGCGCTGCGACCCGGCTTATGGCGCGGGCGTGGCCAAGGCTCTGGACATGATGGCGAAGCCCCCGGCGGAACTTTCGTCCAAGCCCGAGCTCGCCGACTGACGGTGAGGGGCGCAGGCTCCCCCGCCCGGTGCGGGGGAGCCGATCGTGATGCGATAGCGCCGCGAAGGGCTTCCTCGACGATATCAAGCAGTCGACGGAGGATAAGAGCGTGCTATTTCGGATGGAAGGCGCCGCAGCATGATCGTCACCAGCGGGAGGCGGCGAAGGCGCCAGCGAGGCCGAGTACCCCGCCTGCCTTGCAACGCCGCCTCTCGGTACGGCTACGACCTAATCCGGATCGGCAATTTCGAAATTACCAGGGTTGGCCGGGCACCACTTTAGGTTCTCTACGGCCAGCCAGTAACACCGCAAAGCCGGCGACCCCGGCGAACAGAGAACCGAGCAAAACGCCGATCTTTGCCTCTGTCTGAAGCAATGCGTCACCCGGATAGGCGAGGGGCGTGATAAAGAAGCTCATCGTGAAACCGATGCCGCAGAGCAGGGCGATTCCCAACAGCTGACTCGGCCGTGCGTGCGACGGCATCTTTGCAAGTTTGAGCCGGATCGCCAACAGCGCAAAGCCGAACACACCAACCGTCTTGCCTCCTAACAAACCTAAGCCAACGCCGAGGGTCACCGGCGCTGCAAACGCTGCAGCAGGAAGCCCTAGGATTGGCACTCCAGCGTTGGCGAACCCGAAGATCGGCAGGATCAGGAAGCTGACCGGCCGATGCAACAGGTGCTCTAGCCGGTGGAGCGGGCTATGGATTTCGTCTTCAAGGGTGCCCGGGCTGGTCCGCAACGGGATAATCAGCGCCAGGACGATGCCCGCGATTGTCGCATGAATGCCCGAGCGCAGCACGAAGAACCACAGCACCAGACCGAGGAGAAGATAAGGTGTCAGCCGCACCACACGGAAGCGGTTCATCGCGTAGAGTGCGCAAGTGATGGTCGCGGCACCCAGCAGATAGGAGAGGTTTAGTTCGGCGGTGTAGAACACAGCGATGATCATCACGGCGGCGAGATCGTCGAGGATTGCCAGCGCGGAGAGGAATATCCGGAGTGATGCCGGCACCCTTTTACTGAGCAGCGACAGCACGCCGAGTGCGAAGGCGATGTCGGTCGCTGCCGGGATCGCCCACCCGCGAGCGGTCGCCCCGCTATTGAATCCGAGGAAGATCAGAGCGGGCACCGTCATGCCGCCAGCGGCTGCGATGCCGGGTAGGATGCGCCGCGACCAGGTCGAAAGCTGCCCGTCTAGCATCTCGCGCTTTATCTCGAGCCCGACCAGCAGGAAGAAAATCGCCATAAGGCCGTCATTGACCCAATGCTTGACCGATAGCGGGCCGAGATGACTACGCAGGATTTGCTCGTAGCCACTGTGTAACGACGAGTTGGCGACGAGCAGCGTGAGCAGGGCAGTCGCCAGCAGGATGAGACCGGCGGAGGATTGATGGGTTAGGAATTGGCGCAACGCGCTAGGGCTGACGAAATTCTTGAGGGCCAAGGTTTACTCCGGGTGCAATTGCTCATCGTTGGCGGCCCGACCAGCGTATTAACCTGCCATGCACTCTCAACGAGCGCGGCACCCGCTACTCCTATCGCATTGCGAACGCCGCTCGACAACCGTGATCGGCGCTATGCAATGGCCTAATGTCCGCGAACTGTCGGGTTTTTGGAACCCAAACGGCGGTCCCCGAAAATCGCGTGTCGCCAACGCAACCCTATTCGACCGGCATGCCGGCAATCGGCAACCCGCGCTCATGCGCGACAAAGCTGCCGGGCTCTAATCGCTGCGGGTCGTGTTCAACGCTCTTCGGCTACTCGTTTATCGCGAACGGTCGGCGCATTTCCAAACAGGCTCTACGATATCTGAAAGAGCGCGTCTCAGACCGACAAAGGTGCAAAGGGCGCCGTCACAGATTTGGAGCATTGTGCTTTCCAGTAGGGTGCCTTCCGTAAGGCAATGACATTGGGCGATGGACTGATCCTCATGCACGACATACTTTGAGAAAAATTCCTGTCTTCCAATTTTCTCAACGTTCAACAGGTGACAATCGGATTTGCGGATCATGCCCGGGCCGCCGTCGAAGGCTGGCATAGCCCCAGCCGACCGCCACGATCAGGGGCAGGACGCCGGCGAACATGAAGATAAGATCGCCCGGCATGCGCAGCCATTCCAGCAGACGCGGCAGCGGTGCGCCCGTAAAGTTCAGTTCACGCGCATACCAATAACCATTCTCGATCACGGCATGCAATTGAAGCAGGCCGCCCGGCAATAGGCTGAGCAGGATCATCAGCGCGAGGCCGATATTCAATCCCCAGAAGGCAATGGCGATCAATCTTGAGATTTTGGACCAAACCTCTTCCTCGATCGCTTCGCGCAGGACGAACACCATGAGGGCGATGCCGAGCATGCCAAACACGCCCATCAGTGCGGCATGGCCATGGTTGGGCGTCAGGATCGTCCCCACTTCATAGTAACTCACGATCGGCGTGTTGATGAGAAAGCCGAACACGCCGGCGCCAAGAAAATTCCAGAAACCGACCGCCATGATGAACATGAAGGTCCAGCGATGGCGTTCAACGACGGAATCCTGTCCTTTCGTCGTGCGGACGAATGACCAGGCATCGAGCGTGATCATCGTCAAGGGCACCACTTCAAGCGCCGAGAAGACGGCCGAGAGCGCCATGTTGGCTTCGGTCTGGCCGGTCCAGTACCAATGGTGGCCAGTGCCGATCAGGCCGCCACCGAAATAGAGAATGGCGTCGAGATAAATGGTCCGCAGCGCCGTCAGACGATGCACGAGCCCCATCTTGTAAAACAGGATCGCGACGATGACGGTGACGAAGAATTCAAAAAAGCCCTCAACCCACAGATGAATGATCCAGAAGCGCCAGGCATCGACGATCGTGAAATTGGTTTCGGACCCGAAGAACAGCGCCGGCAGGTAGAACATCGGAATGGCGAAGCCGGCCAGCAGGAAGAAGCGGGCGAGCGACTTGTGCTCGGGGTCGCGCAGCGCGGGCGCCACCGCCCGCCACAAGAGAACGAACCAGATGCACAGCCCAACGATCAGCAGCAATTGCCAGAACCGGCCGAGTTCGAGATACTCCCAACCCTGGTTGCCGAACCAGAACCACGAAAGCGGCAGCCATTGCAGGATTCCCGCCCATTCGCCCAGCATGCTGCCCACGATGACGATCGCGAAGGCGACGAACAGCACGTGAATGGCGAGACGCTGCCGCGGCGGCGTCTTTCCACCGAGCAGTTCCGCGACGAACAGCGCACCCGCAACGAAGCTGGTGGCGATCCAGAACAGCGCCGATTGCAGGTGCCAGGTCCGCATCAGGTTGCTGGGAAACCAGGAGGCGAGGTCAAAACCGTAGAAATCCCCTGGATCCGCCCGGTAATGCGCGATCGCCGCGCCGAAGAAGACTTGGCCGAGCAGAAGAAGGGCGGCCACGCCCATATATTTGACCGTGGCGCGCTGTGCGTCGCTGATGACCCAGTTTTGCATGGACGCAGGTGTTCCGTGCCAGCCCAGATAGTCGAACCGGCCGAAGGCAAGCAGCGCCAGCGCCGTGCCGCCGAGCAAGGCGATAAAGCTGAGCGCGCTCCAGATCAGCGCCGCGCCGGTCGGGCGATTGCCCGCAAGCGGATCATAGGGGAAATTGTTGGTATAGGAGTGACCGGTTCCTGGCCGCTCGGCGACTGAGCCCCAGGCCGCCCAGCCGAAGAAAGCGGTCAACTGGCGAAGCTCGCTCTTGTCGGTGATGAGGCTGGGAGCCAGACCGCCGTTGCGTTCCGGATGCTCGAAATAGCTGGCCCAGCGGCTCTGCTGCTGATCGAAGGCGGTGACGCCGGCAGGGAGCAGGGTGAGGGTGGCCGTTGCTGGATCGTAACGGTTGACGCGCAGTTGCAGCGCCACCTCACCATCGATGGCGGCACGATCGGCCAGGGTTAGTGCTACATAGGCTTTGCCGAAGCGGGTCTCGGCGCGTTCCTCCGCGACGGCGAGTGCCCAGGCATGAAGATAGGATGCGCTGAAATCCGGTCCAAGATAGCCACCATGCCCCCAGATGGAGCCATTGTTCATCAGGCCGTATTTGAGGAATACCTGCTGGCCGGCGCGGATATCAGCTCCAGTGAAAACGACTTGTCCGCGTGAGTCCACGACATGTTCGGGGACAGGCGGGGCGTTCGTATAGGTCTTCACCATCAGCAGGCCGAGCACGCCAAAGCCCAGTACCATGGTGAGAATCACGGCCCGGCGCCACCAATGCGACAGATTTTCGACAGGCTCCGTTCTTGTCATCGCTGGCATGCCCTCCGTCCCGTGTGCTCAGTTGGCTCGGTTCACTGTGCGAACAGGATCGTCAGCAACAAGGATGCGTCCTCAATGCCTCTCAGCCGGTGGCTTGCGCCGCCATCCAGGTAAATCCAGTCGCCGGCGGAAAGCTCGCATTCGGTGTCAGCGATACCAAGCGTGATCCGGCCTTCCAGACAATGGAGCGTGATGTCCCCGGTGACTTCGTGCGCTGGTATTTCCCTGCCGGAAGGGATGACGAGACGGATCGCCTCGAAGCTCTTTGTCTTGACGATTGCGGTCGTTTGCTGGCTCGGAAAATCTTTGCCGAATGGCCGCAAGTCCACGATCTCACCTGCCTGGGCGTGGCGCTGTGCCATAGGCCGCATCCTTTCACCGTCTTTTCAGAAATTTGGCTCATCGAGAATATTGAATCAACCAAAACATTGGTTGGGTCAGCCATAACGATTATTGTTCAATACTAGGCGCCGCGGCCAATCTCGACCGTTTGTCGTGTCTCAAAGGCAGGTTCGGCCGTGTATCGCGGTCGATTAATCGACACTCCTATTTTGTATGATGTTGGCAGATTATTTGCCGCTCGGTTCACCTCGTGCGCCATGATCCGATTTTGTGCGCTGCTACGGACGCATTGCTTCTGACAGCGCCAGGGATTGACGCCTGTTCGTCGTGCCGCTGTTCGTGGAGACCTATTTCGGCGATCAGTTATTGTGTTGCGCGACAGCGTTTCTATGGCTTCGGACTGACCTGTGGCTCAGGTCTCAGAATCCGCGCGGGTAGCGGCGATGGTGGACTCGGCGCCCATGCGCGTCCGACCCGCAGTGAAACGTTTTTCGGTCGCGGTAGGCGTCTCATCAGCGGAGCAACCCTCGAATTCGGGCTGCGCGGGACCAATGCGTCATGCGCTACCTCTCATGTTTGTAGACGATGACCGCCCGCGAACCGATGTCCGGTCGTCGGCTCCAGATCTCGAAAGCCTCGATGCCCGGTAGTGTGCGAGGCAATGCATCAAGGACCTGCTGCCAGTTCTCATGTTTCTCGCTGATCATGATCGTCCGCTCGCCATCCACGGAATCGATGGTCAACATGACGATAAAAATCGTTGAAGCGCTATAAGGCAGGCGTGCGACCGAAACCTGACGGACGGCGCTCCATGGTTCGGACCAGTGCATTGCACGATTGCCGAGCACGACGGTAAGCGGTGCCGCGGCCCCACCTTGCGGCCGTAAAGGGTAGTCCCGAGTCTGCGCCTCCTGATCAGGATGGAGGATGCTGGTGCTATGACGATGCCATGTGACGAAGCTGGCACCAGCAAGGTTCAGCGGTTCGAGGTTTTCACCGGCGCAGGACAGCGGCGGGACTGGCCGCCCGAAGTGAAGGCTGCGATCATCGCGGAGAGTTATTCCAAGCAGGAGACGGTCTGCGCCGTTGCTCGTCGGCACGGCCTTAGCCCATCGCAGTTGTTCACCTGGCGGCGGCAACTGCGCAAGCAGATGGAGGCTCGCGGCGTGACGCTGCCAGTGTCCCCCACGATGGCGCCTGCGTTTGTTCCGGCGATCATTGAAGAGCCACCGTCGATCGAGCCAGTTCCGGCAAAGCGTCCGTGCAAGCACCGGCCTGGCAGGGACAGCGCGGTCGAGCTGGAGATTGACGGCGTAGCGGTGAAGATCGGTCGCGGCGCGGATGCTGGCATTATCGCGGCGGTCATCGAAGCGCTCAGGGCGACGCGATGATCGGACCAGGAGTTGGTGCCCGCGTGATGGTGGCGACCCGCCCTGTGGACTTTCGCAAAGGGCCGGATGCCTTGGCTGCGTTGGTGAGCGCGCAATATGGCGGTGATGCATTTTCCGGCGTGATCTACGTCTTCCGGGCCAAGCGTGCCGACCGGATCAAGCTGATCTGGTGGGACGGAACCGGCCTGTGCCTGATGGCGAAGCGTCTGGAGCAAGGCGGCTTCAAGTGGCCCGGTATCCAGGACGGCGTGATGCGCCTTTCCGCCGCTCAACTTGGTGCGCTTCTGGAGGGATTGGACTGGCGCCGAGTCCATGGCGGCCGTCGACCGCAGGCTCCGCAGATTGCCGGTTGACGGGGCTTTTCGCTCCTGATTCACTGTCGCCATGCTCACGCAAGCGGACCTCCCCGACGACATTGACGCGCTTCGTGCGCTCGTCCTGGAGCAGTCCCGGATGCTGGCGGACGAGCGGGCCGCATCTGAGGTCCGACTGGCGGAGCTGAACGTCGCCAAGGGCGAAGCGGACGCCGAGATCGAGCGCCTTCAGTCGATCATCAAGGCCTTCATGCGGCATCGTTTCGGCAGCCGGTCCGAACAGCTCGATGCCGATCAGCTCCAGTTGGGACTGGAAGATGTCGAGACGGCGCTTGGGCATGCCCGCGCGGCCAGAGAAGCTATTGCGCCGCGTTCCCGCAGCGATCAGCCCCGCAAAACCAACCGCGGCTCATTGCCCGCGCACCTCGAGCGGATCGAACAGATTGTCGATATCGACGACAAGGCCTGCCCTTGCTGCAGGGGACCGCTCCACCAGATCGGCGAAGACGTCGCTGAGCGCCTGGACGTCGTGCCCACCACCTTCCGCGTGCTGGCGACACGCCGCCCGCGCTATGGCTGTCGCTCGTGCGAAGGCGCGATCGTCCAGACGCCTGCTCCGGCGCGGATAGTCGAAGGCGGGATCCCGACCGAAGCGTTGATCGCCCAGGTGCTGGTGTCGAAGTATGCCGATCATGTTCCGCTATACCGGCAGGCTCAGATCTATGCCCGGCAGGATATCAGGCTCGATCGCTCCACCCTGGCGGACTGGGTGGGCCGGGCAGCATGGTATCTGCGGCCGCTGCGCGACCGGACCCTTGAGGAGTTGCGGCGATCCGAGCGCCTGTTCGCAGACGAGACTACCGCGCCGGTGCTTGACCCAGGACGCGGCAGAACGAAGACCGGCCAGCTATGGGTCTATGCCCGCGATGATCGACCATGGGGTGGCGCAGGTCCGCCGATGGTCGCCTATGTCTATGCGGCAGACCGCAAGGCCGAGCGGCCCGACATCCACCTTGGAGACTTTGCAGGCATCCTGCAGGTCGATGGCTATGGCGGCTATATAGCTCTCGCCAAACGCCGCGGACAGCGACTCAGCCTCGCATTCTGCTGGTCCCATTATCCAGAGCATGGTTTTATCTGGGGCGACGCGATTCTGACGTCCGGGATCGGCGGGAAAGGTCAGTGTGGATCTCGTGATAAAATCATAGGGACCGCAGGTACGAAAGCAGATCCGGCTTTGGCTTCCAAGGCGTGGCCTTTGCGGGTTCGATACCGGCGTGCTTCCAAAAGTTCTGTAGCGCATCGCGCTTCATCTTCAGGTTCGTCGAGATATACCGGTTCGTGGTCGCGATGCTGGAATGACCGAGATAATCGCGGATCACGGTCACGTCGGTGCCCGACTGCAGGAGCGCGACGGCGCAGCTGTGGCGGAAAACGTGAGGAGTGATGCGGTCACGCGCCAGCCTGGGTCGATCCTGGACGACTGGCGAGGCATGCTTGGTAAGGATGTACGCGACTCCATCGCGGGTCAGCGGTTGGCCGTGGCGGTTCATGAAAACATGCTGCTGGCCCGCAGCGCCCGACAGGTTTTGCAGGCGCCGCAACGCGTCGGCCGTCTCGCGCCATAACGGAACGAGCCGCTCCTTGCGGCCCTTCCCACGCAATCGGGCCTGGTGCGGTGGCGTCAGTTGAAGGTCCTGCCACAGCAGGCCGGTTGCTTCGCTCACTCTGGCGCCGCAATTATAGAGGAAAAGCAGCAGCGTGTAATCGCGCCAGCCACTGCGGGTCCGCCGATCGGGATGGGCGATGATGGCCCGCACGTCGGTTGCTTCGAGGTAGGTTGCGGGCTTCTGCCTCGCCCGCTTCGACGGCAGCGCCAACACCTGCGTGTAACGGAGCGCATTGTCGAGATCGTTGCGCAAGAGGTGCTTGAAGAAGCTGCGAAGCGCGGCACGGCGGCAGTTGCGCGTCGCGGTGGAGTTGGATCTTCCGCCCTCGAGATGATCGAGGAACCCAGCGACGGTGTCGGCGTCGAGATCCTCCAGCACAAGCGCGGCGACCTCGCGGCCGCGCCGCTGGGCAACGAACTGAAACAGCAGCTTGAGCGTGTCGCGATAGGCGCGCGTCGTATGTGGGCTCGCGCCGCGCTGACGCGGCAGATAGTTGGAGAAGAACGACTCCACCAAAGCGAACAGCATCTGAGGTCCTGCCTTACTCATCGTGGCTGCCTGGCGTGTCGCATATGTTGTTCGAAGCGCGTGCTCGCGAGTTCCAGGAGTTGCGGCGTCGCCTTCAGATAGACCTCGGTGCCAATGACGTTCTGGTGCCCGAGATAGGCCGAAAGCCAGGGGAGCTTGGCGTGAATGTCAGCACCTTCCTCCGCCCATGCTGTCAGGCGGTGAACCGCGAACGCATGCCGAAACTCATATGGGCGCGCTCCGACGCGCCCCTGCGCAGGCTTAATATCGAGGCGGCGCAGGAGCTTGCGAATAGCGTCGGACGCCGCGTGGGTATGGAGTGGCGCGCCGTTGAGGCGAACGAACAGAGCTTCGCAATCCCCTTGACCACGATCGTGAAGCACCCGGCATCGATCATCGACATAGAGGCCAAGCTCTGCGACAAGATCGTCGCGCATGGGGACGATACGCGTACGCCGCTTGCTGTTGCGTATGAGCAAGGTCCCACGGTCGAGATCGACATCATCCATGGTCAGACGCACCGCCTCGCCGAGCCTGAGGCCGGTGCAGTAAAGCACGAGAATCAGCCTTCGCAGCATAGATGCCCATATGAAGCGGCCTTGGTGCGCTGACGCGGCGGCGAGAATGCAGCGGATCTCGTCGCGGCTGAAAATGTAAGGAAAGAACGTCGACTCCTTCACCGGCGCAAAGGCGTGCTCGGGCACATAGCTGGTGGGATCGCGACGACGGCGATGCAGGCAAAGTTGACGAATGACCCCGAACTCGTTGCCGAGCGTGACGGCCTTGCGGTCGGGCAAACGCCCACACCAGCGGCTAATCGCTTCGGCCAGCGAAATATCGACATCGTCGCCCCACTGGTCTTCGACGAAGCGAAGGAAGCGTTCGATCTCAAACTCGCCGCGTCGATAGGGATGGCCCATGGCGCGCTTGAACGCCAGGAAGCTCGCGGCGTCGTTCCTTAACTCTTCCAGGACGATGACGGTGGTCATGTCGGCACCGGCAATGCGATCTCGCGCAGGGACGCGGTGGCGATCCGCACATAGGCCGAGACCGACTCTGGATCCCGGTGACCAAGGAGATCCGATATCACTTGGGGCCGCGCACCCAGGTCTATCTGGCGCGCCGCGTGAGAATGTCGCAATACATGGCTGCCCAGAAATGGTGCATCGATCCCCGCGATCTTCGCATGCTTCATCACGATGTGGCGTATCGCGCTCGAAGCCGCGAATGGCTCCAGCGGCATCTTCATCTGCACGAAAAGATGGCGGGTGGGTGTATCAGCGGGCCGGCCGTGGCGTAGATACTCTGCCAGCGCCTTGGCGACGGGTGGCAACAGCGGCAGCGTGAATGCAACGCCCGTCTTTGGGCGAAGGACTGACAGTGTGCTATTATCCCAGTCGATATCCCGAAACTGCAAGCGGATGATCTCGCCGGCGCCAAAGCCATAGGTGCTCATCATCAGCAGGATCGCGTAGTCGCGAAGGCCCTGCGGACTTGATCTGTCCACGGCCATCAGGAGCCGCTTCACATTGTCCCAGGAAAGGGCGCGTCTCGGTCGCTCGTGCCGTCGTTGCACGGGCGCGATCACGGCCTCGCTGATATCGACCGGACTCTGTCCACTCCAGTGCAGGAAACGGGAAAAGCAGCGTACCGTGCAAGCAAGATCGCTCACATGCGATCGGGAATATCGCGCGGCGCGGCCAACCAGAAATGCATCGACATCGGTTATCTGCATCGAGTGCCAGTCCTTGCCGGCCTGAATCAAGTAATCCTGAAGCTTACCGATGTGGCCCAGCTTTTTGTGAACCGTCACCTCTGGATTACCGCGATGCTGGGTCAGATAGGCGGCATACTGCGCGAGCAACGGCGGCAGCAAAGCCTTCCCTGGACGAGGCGGTCGCCAGTCAGGTGGGGCAAGCCCCAAGCAATGATAGACACGGCTGAGCGACAGCAGGGCGCTGCTGGAAAGTCTGAGAGAAAGCGGGTCTAGCCCCCGTCGCTCCGCATACCAGTCTTTGAAGCGGCCAACGCGTTCAAGGGTCAACTCTTCTCGCTCGACCAGGCCGTGCAAGGCGCAATAGGTACGAAACTGCTGGATGCGGATCAGATAAACAATCGTTGTTCCTGCCCCAAGGCGCCGCTCGGCGCTCCAGATGCGGCGGATATCGTCGGGGGTGGGCGCGGCAGGGTCGGCTGCGGCGATATGATCGACATGTACGGGCATGGCTTTACCTCGATCGGCAAAGCGTAGCTGACGCTGAAAACGTGATCACGCCCCGCATCGTGTTGGCAAGAGCCATCGGCATCGCCGACACTGCCTATCCTCTGGATGGGTCGGAGTCCCAAGGGGGCCGGAATACAGTGCAACAGCTCCGGGGAAAGGGCTAGGCGGAGCGTCGCAAGGGCCGGAACGTCGCTCACCGGCAAGCCCGGCCTCGCCAGCCGGGGCGCCATCAATTTGACGGCGGCAACGGATCTGCGCACCGCGACAACGCGGCGGCGAAGCCAGCGCACCGCGCCTGGAAGGGAAATATCCGGGCCGCGCGCTGCGTCTGCGGCGGCTTCCATGCTTCGTTCCGACGCGGCTATCCCAACGATGCGATCGATCGCGGCAAGCGAACCGGGCAGGCGAGCGGCGAGAAAATCCGGGAGCAGGCTGAATGTTATGTGCCCCTGTGGGCAGTAGCAGCGAGCGATCCGTACACCCGGACTGGTCAGGCGCGCATAGCTACCGTGCCGCCGAAATGCACAGCCGCCGCTCGGATGGAGCGGGCAGCGCAACAGTCGCGCGCGCCGCCACTCCTGCGTGGCGACATAGTCCTCGATCGTCGACCTGGTACGCAATGGTATCTGCAACGTCGCCCCCCGCGCGGCGGCCCCCGACTGCGAGGTCGCTGCTTTTATCTGGAGCCCAGTGCGCCGAAATCTCCGGCAAGCCCGGATTATATCCCAAAACGCCCCAGATAAAACCATGCTCTGGATAATGCGCCTTATGTCGAGATCGACATAAGAGCCATGTTCGGCGCAAATTCTATGATCTAGCCGCCAGTTCGCCGGTCGCGGCCGAGATATTGCGTCGGATCGCCATGCTCTATGCCATCGAAGACGAGGTGCGCGGCTCGACCGCTGAACACCGCCGCCTTCAGCGCTCCGAACGCAGCCGCATCATCATCGAGGATCTCAAGCTCTATCTCGATGGCCGGCTCCGGCAGATCAGCGCCAAGAGCAAGCTGGCTGAAGCCATTCGCTATGCGACCACCCGCTGGGCTGGCCTCGTCCGCTTCATCGACGACGGCCGCATCGAACTCGACACCAACACCGTCGAGAGATCAATCCGCCCCTTGGCTTTGAACCGAAAGAACGCGCTCTTCGCCGGCTCCGACGAAGGCGGCGACAACTGGGCGGTCATCGCCACGCTCATCGAAAACTGCAAGCTGGGCGGCATCAATCCTCATGACTGGCTGACCCAGACCCTCAGCGCGCTCGCCAACGGCCATCCCGCCAATCGCGTTCATGAGCTCATGCCCTGGATCAACGTGGGCTGAGAACAGCGCTTACCCTTCTGGACTGCCGGGAGCACCTGCAACGGGGGGCGGGCCAGGCTGCACCGGCCCCGGACGATGCGCTTCGGCCACGTCAGGCTTGATGATGACACTATCGCTATCGATCACAACGGCGGCGTTGGCGGCGCGCTCGATCGCCAGACCCAGATAGGTGTCGTTTTTATCGTCCCACCGCTCCGCATAGCCAAACGGCCCGGGCAGCATTCCCGTAATGGCGGCCTGCACCGTCCCCCCAGGTCGTCCGGATTTTCCGGTCGCCGGTGTCCGAGCATTGTTCGAGGCGAGCGATATCCTTGAATACGTCGTATCGGTTGTTCGGCTCGCGCTGGTTAGCCCGCTTGAAAAATTTTAGCTCTATCGCGCACCGCCACTCCACGTCAGTGTCGGACGTGAGCTTGAACCAGATGTCCATTCGTCCGCGTTTAGTCCGGCCGCCCGTCAGGGGTTTTTCGAGCTCAATCGCAAACGTCTCTCGCGGGGCGACGATCGCCAAGTCCGCTACGGTCGCGATGATCCTGCCCAAGTGGAGCTGCAGCGTGGCTTCGCTTTCACATGCGATGCGCCCTCCGTGGATCTGAGCAAACAGGCGGGGGACAGCTATTTGAACAATTTCCCGCAATCTTCCGATCGACATACGGTCGCTTTCAAATTGCACGCAGCGCCAGCGCCGCTGCCTCAGTAATGGTGTATACTGCCTCGCGTTGAGCGCCGCGATTGTGGTGATCAACCCGGTAGCCCTGATAATGGCGCCGAAGGAGGCCTGCCCGGACGAGATCCGAGACCGCGCGACTGACATTGGTTCGTCCTGAACGGCGAACGCGCGTTCTCACTTCACGTTCGACGATCCGATCGGCCTCAGTTGGATCAGCAGGGAGCATGTTGCGTGATGCCAACGAAGACCGCACTTCTGCAACGATTGCGCGCCGGCGCGGGTCTCTCTGCGCCATCGGAACCAGCGAGTCACACAACCAGTCGCGCAGCAACGTACGCTGACCTCCATTGGTTACATATGGCCCCGCGCTGCCGCTATTACTTCCAGCCGCTTGTGCGATAAGGTTGAGCACCATGAAGGTGTATCGCGGACGCGGAGATATCCCTGCAATCCGCTCGATAACGGCCGGCAGGTCGAGTGAGTCTTGGCCATGCTCGCTGTGCGATGGCTCGATAGCATCGAAAAGATCTGGCTGGTGGAACATAGAGCGAATCTAGCAGCGCGGGCGACAATGTGAATCCCTCTCGATTCGCGCTCTCACATTTTTCGTCAGTGACACTTTACCAGTCCAGACTGGTAAAGTGTCACTGACGAATATATCAGGAAGAATTGAATCCTGACGGCTCAGCTCAGCCAAGTGTTAGCGGGTCGCAATAGTCCTGGTATCCGGTGAGATCGGCGACGTCCGCATCGTTGAAGCTTACGATTCTCCGAACGCTCGAGGCGGCCAAAGGCTTGAGCGGTCATGCGCCACACCAACATAGGGCCGCTTGGCGCGCCACGCACAGTGCTGGGCCGCGACATGGATTTCTAATCCCAGATTATCCGTGAAATCGGCGATTGGTATTGCCGCCTCGACGACGGAGGGATCGGTGAGCCGATCGTCCAAGACAGCGCGATTTGCCTCGAGAAAGGTTGTGACCTCGAGCGGCCAGGAGACAGGGGAGTCATAGTCGATGAGCACGGCCTCTACTCGATCTTCGCCATGAGGCGCCCTGCCGCTCCCTGCTCCGCCGCGAGGTTGCGATTGTAGGCGAGCGGCATACGGGGCGACTTCCATCGTAACGCGTCCATGATGCCGGCAAGATCCTCGCCGCTGGCGAACAGATCCTGATTAAGCCCGATCCGCGTCGAATGGGCGCTGATTCCCTCCAGCAGCCGCGCCAGATCCTCGGCCGTGAGATCAGGGAGTGCTCCGCGATCGAACGCCCGCTGGATCATCGACCGAAAGATCGTCCCGATCGACCCCGGGTGCAGCGCGACGTTGCCGACGTCATATTCGACCCGCGCCCTCACTGCGGGCTTGGAGAGCGTCTTGCGCAAATCCCAGGTCTCTCGGCCCGAGATGCTGTCGATCGGCCGACCGCGCACGGCGGCGCGCGCCTTGTAACGCCGCACCTGTACCCGCCGGAACAGCGGCCCGGCCACTATCTCGGCCGCCTCGGTCCAGGCCGCGATCGCCCGAACGGTGCGCGGGCTGAGGTAGGCGGTGGCCCCCTCCCCGTCCTGATCACCCTTGCTACGCAGGATCTGCAGCAGCCGCGCCTCGGGATCGATCGCCTCTTCAATATGCTCGACAGCCACCGCCACTAGCTCGGACGCGCGCAGCCCGGTGTCATAGGCCGCGGACAACAGCGCCCGATCGCGCAGCCCCGGCAGATCGCTTCCGCAGCTCTCGAGCAACGCGCGGATATTGAGCCCCCGCGCCTTGTCGCGTTCGACGTCGCGCACCGGCCCCTTGAACCGCAGCGGCCGCGCCTGCTTCTGCGCCGCCCCCTTCTCGCGGCGCACCGCCTGCAGCCGCAGCTTCACCAGCGGGGCCGGCGTCGGATCCTTCAGGTCGAGCAGCTGGTGGATCTTGGCGATCGACGCCTTGTAGCGGGATAGCGACGCCGGCCGGCTCCCCTTCCCTGCCCGCGCGTCGAGGTAATCGGCCACGACCTCCGGTGTTGCCGGCAGCGCGATCCGGTTGTGACGCCGGCACCAGCGGTCGAACGCCTCAATGTCCGATTTGAGCGCGCGGATGCTGTGCGGCGACGAGGCGGCCTGATAAGCGGCGATCAGCGCCTCGTTGACGGTGATGCGCTCGCCGGCGCGCATCTGCACGATCGTCCAGGCAAGGTCGGCCGGCGCCGTGACCATCGGTAGAACCGCCTCACGCACCGCTACAGCGGTTTCAAACCCTTCCAAGGCGGTTTCGGTGCTCATGACGCGCCACGCTCCTCAGCGGCGCTTGTACCGCACGTTATAAAGGGGCGTCAATTCCGCTTCTGTGATAACTGCAATTATCACATATCCATAAGGGGGAGGCAACCAAAGATCACTCGCTTAAAGGTCATTATTGTTGAATTTTCGCTTACAAAAGCTCCAGAAATGCAGCTTTTCAGACATGGCGAATTTTGGCATAAAGCGGCTGAAATGGCCGTCTCCCCTGCCCCGCCCGACCTGCTGCTCGCCTATGCCGAAGCCCAGGCCGCCCTCGCCCGCCTCGCCGACCGGGTGACGCTCAGCCCGGTGCGCGGCCCCCTCCAGACGCGGATCGCGCTGGCCGAGCGCCAGGCGCTCGCCGCCCTGGACTCGCTGGACCTTCCCGAGGACGCACTCACAGTTGATGCGCGCGGGCGCGTGGCGACGACCCCCTATGACCTCACCCACTGGAAGCAGGCGATCGGCCAGCCCATCGCGCTCACCGCCCTCGCCCACGATCCCGCCGCGCTGCTCGCCTGGCTGGGGGCCGATCAGCCCCGGTCCACGGGGGGCGACTCGCTGCTGACGGCGGCCGATCGCGATCCCACCGAACGCCTCGCCGCGATCACGCGCTGGCAAAAGGCACCCCTGCCCCCCACCCCGCCATTGCTGCAGGCGGCGCGGATGGCGGACCTTTGGCGGCAGCACGCGCCGCTCGGCCGCGGCGATCGCGTGGCCAGCCTGCTGATCGGCGATCGCTGGGGCGCCGGACGCTGGCCGGGCTCGAGCGGCGGGTTGACCGCGCTCGGCCTACGGCACGCCGGCGGCCTTTGGAAAATCGCGCGCGGGGGCGATCTCGACCGGCTCTGGCTCGACGCGGTACGCGTCGGCGCGGATGCGCATCTGGAGACCGAGACCCGGCTGCGCGCCTATGCCGGGCGGGTTGCCCCCCATTTGGCCTCGCGCCGACGGCTCGGGCGCTTGAAGGAAGTCATCCTGTTCGCGATGGCCCGGCCGGCGATCAGCAGCGCGCAGGTCGCCCAGGCGCTGAAGCTGACCTCAGCGGGCGCGATCAAATTGCTGTCGATCGCAGTCAGCGAAGGACTGCTGCTCGAGCGCACTGGGCAGGCGAGCTATCGCAGCTACGCCATCCCGGTCAGTCAACCTGTCCCAGGTCGACCTGCCCCGGGTCGGCGGCGCCGGCCGGCGGCTGATCCCTTTGCTGCTGATTTTTGGACGGAGGAGGATGGATTTTCCGGCGTTGAACAGCGGAGCGGAGCAGCGGTTCTAGATGTTGCGACGGCTGATCATTTCCCCTCGATGCGACCCGGTGAACTGGAACCATAGTCGGGAACTTAGTGGACAGCGCTTTCGGCAGCATTCGGGATCACACGTCGCCTTGGTGATGGGTTAAGTATGGGAATTCTGCGGAAATATGTTCAAGGCGCTTGGGAAGGCTATCTTTTTTAGTTCATAGGAGGTCGACATTCGCTACCAGTGACCAAGCTGCAAGACCCGCTGGCTTGATCGAAGCGATCTTTCGGTCGGTTGCGCTGCCGATCGCACGAAGAGGCTTATTGACGTTTCGATCTCAATTGTTGCCCCCTCCCCTCCCCTTCCGTCCTTCGAACCAGTCCGCCACGCTTATACTTAGGGTGCCTTGTGGCGATGAGACGACGGTGTGGCTCCCTCGGTTCCTACGGCTGAGTCGCAATAGTTAACTGAGCCGTGGATCCATTTTCTGCCCATTCACTTTAGTCTCAAGGAATGTCAGCGGCAGTGATGTTCTAGGCCCCCTGCCCTCTAACATATCACCACGCGACGTACTCCCGTCGCCGGCTCACATTTATTGGGTGACTGGACGTACCCGCCTGATTGCGTCTCTCACTGTGCACCGATGCGTTATTTTGTGCTTTTCGTGTCGTACTTCGCAAGTGCTGAGCTGCTGAATTGTTCTGGGTCGCATGGATATGCCGAGGCCAGCGTCGTTCTAAGTAACTGTAATATCTTACTTTGTCATATGTGCCGCATTCTATAGTGCGCTGTGTGCCGCGCTGTGTGCCGCGCATTTGCGGACGGCATCGCGTTCTGACGCGCTTATGATTGCGCAAGCGAGTTCAGGTGCGCGTTTTACCTCGCTACCGACAGCGCTGTGTGATGCGAATGTGGGTTGAGCAGCGCGTCTGCACCCGCAGTCGCATTGTCATATGCCATCCACAGCGCTTGGAGCCGCGCTTTCTCTCGCGACCGCAATGTTGCACGCGCTGATAGGTGTGCTATCGGATTGCACCGCGCGGCAACTGGCGCTAAGGAAGGCGCTAACTAATTGTGCCGCGCGGACTATCGTACGCTACAACCGTGCGGCGCCACCGATACACAGGGAGCAATTTGTGCCAGTCATCACCATCGCGCAAAGCAAAGGCGGAGCGGGCAAGACGACGCTTGCCCTTGCGTTGGCATCCGAATTCGAGGCGCTCGGCGGGTCCGTTTTTATGTTGGACGCCGACAGACAGAATAGCCTTCTAAACTGGCACCGAGATCGAAATGCCGGGGGCAGGGGAGGGGACTCCCGCATCACGGTCGAAGATGCTTCGCAGCTTCGTGATGCCGACATTGGGGCCGCGATAGCCCGAGCTCGTGACACTGCCCAGTTGGTTGTCGTCGACTCCGAGGGCACGTCAAACTTCAAGACTGCCTATGCCGCCATGGATTCCGACTTCGTTGTCATCCCTACGCGGTCATCGCGGCTCGACCTCGAGCGCACTGTCGAAACGAGTGACATGCTTGAGAAGATGTGCCGCGGCGTTCCTTATCGCGTTCTCATCACGCAAACCGGGCAGGTTGCCCGTTCCAAAGCGGAATGGGAAATTGATAACCAGATCAGAAGCGCGCTTCCTACGTTTGGCGAACAGATGTTTACGCTCGATGCCTTCCGAGCAATGTCGAACTACCGGATGACACTTGCGGAAGTCCAAGAATCGAACCTCGCAAAAACGGACAAGGCCCGCCGTATCGCGCAAAGCGTCCTGGCCGATATCCTCAGCGAAATTCAAAACAAGGAGGCGATCAGTGCCTGACGAGAAGCCTTCGGCAAGCAGTATGGGCGATATCATCAGCTCAACAAGGCAGCGCCTTGAACAGCCTGATGCAACCGCAGACCGGCTTAAGAGCCTCATCGCCGCAACGCCAAAACCCACGCCTCCGCCTCTGGCGCCGGTCCAACGCGATCCCGCCGGCTCATCGCTCCCGTCTAACTATTTTCCTCAGGTTGCCGCTGACATGGCGGTCACTCCGAAGCGAAAGCCTCAGCGAGGACCCGCTCGGTCGCTTCATATTAGCATGCGTCTCTCACCACCCGAACGCGATCGCCTCGTGCGTTGGTGTGATGACCGCAATTTGAGTCTCCCTGACGGGATCATGGCGCTTATCGAGTTGGCCGAAAGTGAGGGGAGGGGCCCAGTCTAGCCACGGTCGTCGTTTATATGAGGAACCGGGGGAGGGTGATCGGGTTTACGCCTTCCCGCGCATACCAACGAAGCCTTTGCAGAAGCCTTCCCATGCCTTGTAGAGCGCAGAGCCTGTAAGGGTCAGGAGGCGATCCCCCATTTTGTCACGGAACGCCCTGGCAATTAAGTCTTTGTCCCAACCGCCACCAAAGTCGGCTACGATCGTCAGTAGGTGCTGATCTCCACAGAAATGCAATGATCCGGTTGGGAAGGGCCTACTTCCGGTCAGCTTTGACACAGTGACAGCCGTTATCTCCTCAACCGCCCCGTCTCTTCGCGCGCGCCTCCCGATCTTCGGGCGATCCAGTTCTTTCGCGGTCTCTTCCTGCTCGTCAGGATTTTTAGGGCTGAACGTCAGCTTGACTGCCTCGACCGGCCGTCCCCGACCGGATCCGCGGACCTCTTCCCATTCAACGGTAAAGTCGGCCAACTGATCAATTTCAGATTTGGACTTAGCGAGAACATCGCGTCGAAATTCGGCAAAGTTCTTGAAACTCCCTTCCGGCACACCAAGCCTGCGACGCAATTCCTCAACGTTCATTTTGACTACGCGGTTCTGGCGATTGATGATCAAACAACCGAGATCGTAGAGAGTGAGCGAATAGCGTGACTGCAATGCAAGCATCACACCGAGGTTAACCCTGGCATAGTAATCGGAGCGTTGGATGACGCGCTTGAAGCTCTCCGAGAACTCATACTCGACCACGCTCATGCCATCTTCGGATATTTCCTCTACACAACTGGAGAGGAGGGACTGCGACATGATTGCCGGTTTTCCCTTCTTCGTGGTCGTTCGAATTCGGACGATGACACGCAGCAGTTCGTCCATCACCGGCTGAATTCGTTCATTACCTTTGTGAGAGCCCCGCAGCTCCTTCTTCGTAATTGTGAACGTCTTGTTGTCCTCGCCGGCTTCTGGTCCAGCCTTGCGCAACATAAGCGCAAAAGCCTTTCTTCCGGCGGCACTTAGCGAGCCGGTTTCGAACTCCGATTCGACTAATTCCCCCGGCTTGCTTACAAAGTCTAAGTCGCGACGGCGAATCGCATCAGCGACCCGAAGCGTCCTGCCTAGGCCCTCCAGGTCGGAAGTAACCTCGATTTCAACGGTGTCCGAATCGAGCTTCATGTGAGTTGCATATCACTTGTTTCTCATAATGAGAATATCCCCCCGGTTACTCATATAAACGCACCCCCGATCGCTCACATAAAGATAAATACGGCCTAGGACGGCGACTCGCGCTGCCAAGCTGAGTCGCAGCGTAGCCCCCCAAAAACTCATATAAAGATCTTGCGAGAGCGGATGCGGGAAGACGTTCATATTCAGCTCACCGCTGCCACACCCCCCACAGCTCACATAAACATGGACGTATATGGTTGATTTTACTATCTTTTCAGATACACCCCCAATCACTCATATAACACAAGCGAATTTTCCTTCCCGGAACCATTTGGCGCGGAGGGTCGCCCCCCCCAATTCCTCATACAAAGACCGGTCACCGCCTCCAAAGCCCCCGAAAACTCACATAGAAGGATCCGTGAAACCGATATTAATTCCGCAAGACGCCGTTTTTGACGCGGAATCAGCGGTTTCCTGGTCGTTCTTTGGTCCGTTCGCATGGGCCCCCGAGAACTCACATAATCCCCCGATCGCTCAGCTTCATGCCCCCTATGCCTCGCATAGACGCCCCCCAGAACTCACGTATAAGCCCCCGCTTTCTCATATGGAGGCACATTAACATATTGATTTATATCAGTTAATTTCCTCTGAATCTTAGAATCAAGGAATCTTTGAAGCTCCCGCGCTCCGCTTGGGCCTTTGATAATTTTGATTTTAAAGGCAGCGCTCAAGTGCAGCGCCCATTCGCAGCGTCAGTGGTAAAGGAAGGAGCAGGAGGCAAAGGGAAAGGCAAACCCTCTGGCAGCCAAGCCGCTTTAGGAGCCACTGACCTTCTTGATCCCACGTCATTGCTCGTTGTCGTTACCCGCAACGGTCAGCAAATTTGCCGCAATGATTCTGACGCGCAAGGTTTGCAGGATCTGCACAATGTCGGGCGCCAACATGCCAATCTTACTATAGTCAGGCCCAGCCCAAGGCTTCGAGGGTGAAACCGATCGCAACTCCCCCACGATCTTGGCTTTGAGATAGGGGTCTTCGGCTTGCCGGGCCGCAAATACGGAATGTTCACCCATCCTGATCCGATAAAGGGTTGGCATATCCGCCATGATGATCCTCTCAGCTTCGACGGGACCAAGCGTGCCATCATCACGTCGCTGACGGACTGCGCTCACCATCGTGTCAAAGTCCCATGGCTGAGCGAGACAGAAACCGGATTCAATGCGCAATTCAGTCGGACTGTCGAATTTTACATGCTCGACGGCGAGCGCGGTCAGCGCCTCAGCCATTCTGCTGACCTGGAACAGACCGATGACTGAAATAACGCCGGTAGAATTAATCGCCGCCTTGGGATCGCATTTTGTCGCGAGGTACGAGACGGGTGGAACGCGAACGTCGGCAACGCCGGCGTGGTACAAGTCATTTGATCTCATCTGGCCTCCCAACACCCCGGTTCTCAACTGCTTACAGTTTGGCACGGCCATAGGCCAAGCGAGGCACAAATGTAAAAAATCGTTGAACAAGTTTTGCCATCGGTCGGCATGTCGGGGCGGGTTGGTCGGAGGCCGTGCATATTCCACACTGTCTGCGTTAGCCGTGAGCTGGTATCGATTCATGCCTGAGCGAAGCTATTCTCTTCCTCAGTGGCATCCGTCCCCTCATGCCTGACTGCTTATAGGAGAGGGGGGCTAAGTCGAGTGGAGACTGTGCAAACGCTCGCTCTTTCCGTATGACGAGATGAAAAGCCTTTTCAACGGGTTAAGCCGGTTGAACCTCTGTTGCACGACCAGAAAATTCCTGTTTCATGGAGCTGGGCTGCGGTGCTGCCTATGAGATCAAGAGAATAACCACCCGTGGGGTTACGGCTTCCACGTTGTGGACCCTCCGTTTTTTCTCTTGATCCCGTCAACCCCGCTGCCTCGTCACCCCCATCAGGAATTAGCCTGATCGAGTGGAGGTTAAACCAGTGCAGAACATCGCTGAATTTCGCATCATCGGCCGCATCGGAAAGATTGCGGAGCTCGACAAGGTCACCAAGGTCTCTGTCGCCGCAAACTACAACCGCCAGGATAATGGCGAGTGGATCACCGACACCCACTGGAATGAGGTGACGCTCTTCGGTCGGCTGATCGAACGCGCCGCCAAGGCCGAGAAGGGTGACATGGTTCACATCGCGGGCCGGGTCCGCCAAAATTCCTACGACGCCCCCGAAGGCAAGCGGTACACGGTCGAACTCATCGCAGACGGCTTTGCTATCCTGGCCAAGGCGAACGACGCCGAACTGGCCAGCAGCTAGAAAGCGTGGGGCCGCTTGGGAGCGGCCCCATCTGATCGTGGCAATTGCCTTTAATCAGGCGGGCAGCGGTTCGATGGACCGCTGCCCGCCGTCTGCTTGGGTCAAGCGATCGCGAGTAGGACCAATTGGGAAATGGTGGAGGTAGGATATGAGCGGCATTGCAGAAGCGGGCCTCGTCTTCCTTGTCATCTTCGTGCTCGGATTTTTCGGGAAGCGTGACGGTGGGGCAGGGCGGCGCACCCCTAATGAGGATGAGGAGACCTGGTGGTTTGCCCGGCGCTCCTGGTGGGATGACCGGCGATGAAAACGATCGCCGTGAACATCGAGAAGGGCGGGGCGGGCAAGACCACCATCGCCTGCCATCTCGCCTGGCACCTTGCCGATGCTGGCCATCGTGTTCTGGTGCTCGACCTCGATCGGCAATGTAATGCCTCAACAGCGCTGCGCGATTTTGCGCAGCTGGGATCGTGCAAGCAGCTTTTCGAGAATGGCTTCCAGACGCCGGTCGGGGAGGGACGTGCGATCTACTCCAACCGTATGACCGGCGAGTATGATGCCGACTATGGGAAAGCCCTTGCCGCATTCCGCGCCAATTTCCCCGCGCTGTCGGAGGCTTATGATTATTGCGTCATCGATACGCCGCCCGCCTGGAGCTGGATCAACTTCGCTGCGCTGATGGTCTGCGATGATCTGATCGTGCCGGTGGAGCTGGGGCCGTTCGGGCCAGACTCCACCAAACAGCTTTCCAATTCGATCCAGACCGTCAATCAGAAGGGACGCCGAACCCCGATCCGGATTGCGGGGCTGGTCGCCAACCGGGTGAAGGCCAACGATCGTAATCAGCTCGCGATGCTGGATGAACTCAAAGCCAAGATCGGGCGCAATCTGTTTGCGACCCATCTTCCTGACCGGGCGCATTATAGTCAGGCGGTTCAGGCCGGGGTTCCGGTTTGGCGGTTCGACAAGGATGTTCGCACCTCCCTTCCCCCGATGCGTGCCTTTCTTGAAGAGGCGATGGAGAGGATCAAAAGCTGATGGACTTTGGCAACTTCGACATCTTCGCAGCTAAGGACGAGGTCGGGAGCCAGGAGAGGGTGATGTCGCTCGATCCTCAGCAAATCTATGCCGACCCCAACAATGTGCGCCGCGCGATTGACCAGGCGGAGATTGATGGCCTGGCCGAGACCATCGCGGCGCGCGGCCAGCTACAACCGATCATTGTTGCACCGGCTGATGATGACGGTCGCTATATGATCCAGTTTGGAGAGCGCCGCTGGCGTGCCTGCCTTCAACTGGGTCGCCCGGTACGCGCGATCGTGCGGGAAGTGTCCGACCCCGATCAATTGCGCATGGATCAGTTCATAGAGAATGATCAGCGCGAAGAATTGTCGGTGCGCGACATGATCGCTTTTGTTGCCGATCAGGTGGCGGGCGGCAGAAGTATCGCTGACCTAGCCCGCGGCACTGGTCGCGATCGTGCGCGCCTTTCCCGGCTGCACAGCCTGGCGTCAGCGCCGGATTTTATCGCAGCTCGCCTGGACGATCTGCCCATCCGCGGTGCGGTGGCTTTGATGAACGCCGCAGCCAATGACGAGGCGGGGGTAAGGCTGTTCCTGGATCGGGCGCCGGTCGGCTCCCTGACGGTCGCCGATTGCGAAGCCTTCGCTCGCCGCGACACGGCAGCGCGAACGCTCCCGGAAACGCAGGAGCGCGTTTCCCCGGCGCCCGTTTCGGCCGTACCGACCCATGTGGCAAAGGCTCAGAAGCTATCACAAGATGCACCGTCCATTCGCCCGGATCGGAAGCAGAATGAAGACGCGCGGTTCATCGACATCGATGGAAAGCGCGCTCGCCTGATCGAAGCGGTGGTGTGTTTTGAAGGTGAAGACCAGGCACGCACCATTCGATTTTAACCCAGCGCCAGAGCCTGCATTCTCTTCCGCGTTTTCCAAGTCTCCCCGACTGACAGAAGGCTGTGGCACGCGCCACAGATTGGAGCGTGATTTTGTGGAGATTGATTGAGGGCAGGATAGGGGTTGTGGTGTTCGTTGTATTACAGTAGCTTAGCAGCACAGGAAGAGGATCGCCATTGTGACAACCTCCACTGACACCAAAGCCAGCATGACAGTCCGCATCGATCGGGCGACGCTCGACGCGTTCGACGCACTTGCCCAGGGCAGGGGAGGGCGCAGTGCCCTCCTGCGGTCCTTGTTGGATCAAGCGATGCGCCAGGCTGGTGAGGCTCCCACTGTCGAGGCGCGCACGGAACGGGCGACCAATCGCATTACCTTCCGCGTGACGGATACGGAGATGGCGGTGCTCAGCGTCCGTGCCGCCCAGCGTGGAACCGACAGGGCAGGGTGGGTGAAGGCGCTGATGCGCCGACACCTCGGTCTCAAGGGTAATGTCGACGACGGGTTGCGGACAAGCCTTGGCCCGGTGCGGATGCAGTTGCAGCGGATCGGCCGCAATATCAACCAGGCTATGAAGGCGGGCAACGCAGCGATGATGGCCGACAACGGCCTGCAGCTTGAAAGTGAGCTGCGCACCATCGTCGAGATGCGGCAGGAAATCAGTGCGCAGGTGGCGGTGCTTGATGAAGCGCTGCGCAATGACCTCAGCTACTGGAAGGTGGCTGACTGATGCCCTTTGGCGAGCGCGAGGATGAACTGTGGGGCGTGCTGAAGCCGGTATTTCGTCCGCGCGTCTTCGGCGATCCGAACCTGGCTTATGCGAAGCATCTTTTCGATCAGACCGGTCCGTATCGGGCTGGCGGCGGCGCGGCTGCGACGCGGGCGGACGCTCGTGCGGTCCTGGCGCGGGTTGTCCGAAGGGCACCGGAGGTGCTGGTGAAGGTCACCGGACGCAAGAAGGGCGCCGAGCATCTGGGTGCTCATCTCGCCTATATCGGGCGGCACGGCGAGGTCGCTGTGGAGACGCGCGATGGCGAGGTGATTGCCGACAAGGGCGAGCTTCAGCAGATTGCGCAGGAATGGTCCGAGCCGCTCTACTGGCGGGAGCGGGCGACGGTGTCGGCGGTGGCGATGGTCTTTTCCATGCCGGAGGGCACCGATGCCGAGACAGTAAGGCAGGCGGCGCGGGAGACCGCCGATCGGATGGTTGGCGACAATCATGATTATCTGATGGCGCTGCACACCGACACGCCCCGGCCGCATGTGCATCTGACGGTGCAGGCCGAAGGGCTGGATGGTCGGCGCTTCGACCCGCGAAGGGAGGATCTCTTCAGATTTCGCGAAGTCTTTGCGGAGGCGCTGCGCAGCCGCGGTGTCGAATGCGAAGCGACGCCGCGTTGGACGCGGGGGCAGGGGAGGGCGGGGACCAGCATGGCTCTTGCCCAGATGCGTGAAAAGATCAGGCAGGGTGTGTCGCGGCAACCGACCGAGGCTGACATGCGACAGGCTCGCGAGGCCTTAGCCATCGCCGCTGGAAAGGCGACGTCGCCGGAATTCGTCGTGCGCGCGAAGGAGCGGTGGGTCGCGACGAGGCAGAAGTACGAGCAGGCTGCGGAAAAGTTCGAGCGGTCTCAAGATCCGCGTGATCAGGCCCTCGCGAAAGAACTTCGGTCGTTCCTGAAAGATCGAACGACCATCGAGACTGTGCCGGACCGGGTGCTGAAGGATGCGTTGGAACGCGTACAGCGCGCCCGGGTGCAGAAGCGCGACAATTCGCCGGAGAGACAATCTTCCGGTCGCTCACCGCCTGATCGAAAGCGATAGCCCGACACGCGCGGACAGGTGATTGCTGCGTTGCGCAGGAGGCTGTCAGCCTTCATATGCCGCCAGCGATGGATGAGAATATGACCGCCATGATTCTACGCGTTATTGAGCGCGCTCCGCAATGGTTGCGGCATGATCTGGAATCGAAGGACACCAGCGCGCGTCGTCGTGCGGAAGAAACCCTGGCCGCTATGATTGCCGACGCGCTTGCTAATCAGACCGGCACTTGCTCGCAGGGCTGAAGCGAACCGGTTTGGCGTTCGGTATCTGGGCTCATCGTTGAAGGTTTGCTTTCTCGAAGCCGTGCTGCGCGACCGACGAGATGGTTTGGTCGACGAGCTTCCGCTCGATGAAGCCGAACTCATGGCTCGATCCGTTGCGGCGATCACGCCAGAACGCGAGCTCCGCAACGGATCGAGCCATAACCGCCCTTGCCAGCATGGGGACGCCCCGCTGATGAAGGCGAGAGGTTTCGTTGACATCCTCGATGGTTTTAAACTCGCGATCCGATAACGGATGACTGGTCCCTTCGCGTTTTGCGACGGGCTGGAGCCGAGATCAGTTAACGCCAGTGACCCGCTGCGCAAACTTTACCGTGTCAGTGATAATGCTGGCGCGGTAACGAAACGGACGGGCCATTGCTGTCACCATGCCGATATGACCGATGCCGGGATAGCGCTTGACCTGGACCGCGACGCCGCCAGCTCGCAGCTTTGCGGCGAGGGCCTCGCTGTTGCGCGCGCGCACGGTTACATCTGAACCGCCGATCAGAAGCAGTGTAGGAGGATCACCTGCGCCTGCCCAGCGTACAGGCTGCGTGTCGGCAGGTTTGGGCCATGCGCCGAAGGCTGCCTTGCTTGCAGGAACGTCGAATGGCGCAAAATCATAAGGGCCGGCGATCCCGACTAGCCCCTTGATCGCGATTCTATCCTTGCCAAGCCAGCGGTCGTCGACCGCTAGCATTGCAGCAATGTAGGCGCCCGCCGAATGACCGCTGACCACAATATTGGTCGGTTCGCCGCCATGTTCCCTTCCATGAGCAACAATCCATCGAATGACGCTGGCACCATCCTTTACAAAGTCGGGATAGAGATTGGCGGGACCGACCCGATAGTCGGGGATGATGACCAGAAACCCCTGTGCAGCCAATGCTCGGCCGACAAAGGCGTAGCCATTTCGCGTGCCACTGGCCCAGGAGCCACCATAGAAGAACAGGATGATCGGCAGCCTCGCTTCCGCTGCAGCGTGACGCGGCGCATATATGTCCAGCTTTTGCCGTGTTCCCTCGCCATAGGAAATGTCGCTCGCCACTTTGACGCCGCCGTCATCCTTGGGAACCAGCATGTCGAATGTCAGCAGAGGCGAGCACGCCGCGCCGATCATGGCGGTCACAAGAGTTGCTCCTGCCGTTGCCCATCTGAATCGCCGGTTCATTGCCCCTCCACCCAAGACGAATGATCATGCGCGGCCCAGCGCGAAAACGCCATCGGGGCGTATGTGACAGAACTTCTTCGTGGATCGGTTCCCTTGACCGTCAAACCATGGTCAGCCAGGCAGCGAGTTAGGGGAATACCAAAGTAAAATGTAAAAGGGTGAAGCTGGGCCGAGAAGCTCGCCTTTGGGTCGCACCTCAGCTATCTCGGTCCGGCACTAAAAATGACCCGACTATCATGAAGATAATCGGGTCAGTAGAAGTCTCTCAGCTATAAGCCAGAGCCTTCGGGTCGCACGACTCCTATAGCGCTTTTTTGCGACGAACCGAACAAGATTAACTTTCGTTCAGGCAATTTCCCGACGAGTCGATGGAACTTAATCAGCTTTCGGGAGTGCGGTCTGCGAAATGCATCACCGGATCGATGATGCCGGCGGGTAAATCCCTACGATGATGCGGAAAACTTCATGAAACGCTTAAGGTCGAGGCGGTCTCCTCCTTGTATGACGCTGACGCCGCCCCTGCCTCCGTATCGCGCGGGCCGGCTCGGGCGTCATCATTGAATTTCATTAAAATATGAGCTTCAGCATTTTGTTGAAATAGCGATTTTAGTGAACCGTTGCCATTTTCACCGGAATGGCGTATTCAACGTGTCGATGAAAAGGCATAAAATAGTGAACGCAGAGCGCGAAGCCGCCCGTAGCCTCGAGTTGTTCCTGGCGAATCTCCCCAATGTTGAGATTGAGGAGATTCTACGCGACGATCCAAGCAATAGCGACAAAGGCATCGACATACGTGTCGAGGGCCGCTTCGCAGATAGGCCACTCCATCTCGCGGTGGACGTGAAAAGCAGTGGCCAGCCGAGGATCGTGAGGGACGCGGCCCGTCAACTGCGTACTTACCTTCGGGACGCGCATAGCGATGCCATACCGATCGTCATGGCGCCCTACTTGTCGCCTCAAGCCCGTGACGTTTGCAAGGATGAGCGGGTTGGATATCTCGATTTCATGGGTAATGCGCTGATCGCATTCGATAGCGTGTATATCGAGCGCGAAGTTCCAGGGCGTCCAGAAACGGAGCGGCGGGTGTTGCGGTCGCTTTACCAGCCCAAATCGGCGCGCATTTTGCGTCGACTGCTGGCCGAGCCTGGCCGGAATTGGCGAACGGTGGAACTTGCTGAGGCCGCCCAGGTGAGCGTCGGTCTGGTCAGCAATGTCGGCTCTGTACTGCGGGAAAGAGGATGGGCCGACCAGACCGATGCCGGCCTGCTTCTGAGCGCGCCTGGGGATCTGCTCGACAGCTGGGCGGAAAATTACCGGCCGCCCCAGGGCGAGGAATTCAGGCGCCATACCACCCTCCACGGCAGTAGATTGGCTGAGCGACTGCGAGGTCTCGACGCGCTCGACGGCAAGGTGGCGCTCGCCTCATTCTCGGCGGCTGAATGGCTGTCTCCCTTTGCCCGTCATCCCAATCATTACTTCTACGCCGATGAGGCGGGCCTGGCCGCGCTAGACCAACTTCTCGCAACGACCGAGGCGCCAAAGGGTGCGAACGTCATCATCGTCGTCCCGGAAGAAGAAGGGGTTCTGGATGATGCCATACCGGTGGGCGAAGGACGGATTGCAACCAGTCCTGTGCAAACCTATCTAGATTTGATGCAAGGTGGGGATCGCGGGCAAGAAGCCGCTGCCCATCTTCGGCAAAAGCTCCTACATCGGGCTTCATGAATCAGGAACCGCAGTCAGCCACCGACTATGATGATCGTACCAGTAACGCCGTTCGTTCGGTGTTGGTGGAAATCGGCCAAACTCTTGGTAGCTATCGGGGCAAGTTTGCCGTGATCGGTGGCGCTGTCCCTTGGTTGCTGCTTGAAGAAAGCGATATGAAGCATGTCGGGACGGCTGATATCGACCTCAGCCTTGATGCTGAGGCGCTTGCTGCGGATGATCAATATGTCGGATTGGTAGAAGCGCTTCGGGAACAGGGTTATGCCCATGTTGAAGATCTGAAGAATTTCCAGATGGAGCGGACTTTCGATCCGGGCGATGGCGGTGCCCCGATCACGATCGTCATCGATTTCTTGCGTCCTTATGACGCTGTCATCGAAAAGAATCGGCCTGCACTCACAGCGGACTTTGCCACCCAACGGGCGTTTGGAGCAGATCTCGCCACACGCTTTTATGAAATGGTAGCGCTCGAGGGAGCGATGCCTGGCGGTGGCGTCAACAAAGTGATGATCGCCGTTGCATCCATACCTGCGTTGTTGGCGATGAAAGGCCACGCCCTTGATGGCCGGAATAAGCCCAAGGACGGATACGACATTTATTATTCGGTTCGAAATTATCCGGACGGTATCGAGGCGCTGGCGGAAGCCTGCAAGCCGCTCCTCCACGAGCAGAGCGCAGTAGACGGCTATTTTAAAATCGCAGGTAAATTCCGCCGACCGGATGATTTCGGGCCCACCAGCGTCCGCCGTTTCGTTGAAAACTCTGATATCCTCGATGATCGCAGCCCAGACGAGTGGCAGCAGGATGCCTTTGGTCAGGTTGTGGCGTGGCTAAAGGCGATAGGCTTCGATCCGCAGGCTGGATGAGCGTGGACCCGTAATTGTGCAACACGCTGTTGCACGAACTGGCGTGGGACGAAGAGATATCACAAGCCAGCGGCGCCTAGCCGGTGGTTCGCGGCAGAGACAAAGTCGTTTCTTTCATATACATAAACGCGATTCCGCGTATCCTTCGCCAGCAGCGACCCGGCTTCGGTCAGGACCACAATGCTGTTTCTTCGTCGGCCGCTTTGCCGATTCAATTGTTTGGGTGCTGCTATCGTTCCCGAAGTACCGTCTGTGGATAAGATGGTGAAAGGAATGTGGATAAGTTTGGCAGTGATCGCTCGATCCGCCGCGCCCGGAAGGAATCGGCGCGCCGAGGTCGTTCATTACTGGCCGCTATTCTTGCTACCGCCATTCGCGGGCTCACTATCTCTGCCGAAAAAACCGCATATGAAATGGCAGGCGTGTCACTTTAGCGGGCCAGAAAAAGTGACATTCTTTGATGGGTGATGGAGCGCCGCCGCGTCCGACGGCGCCCACACAAAAATCAGCCGTTCAACTGATCTTTGACCGCCTTGGCAGGCGTGAAGGTCAGCTTCTTGGACGCGGCGATCTGGATGGTTTCCCCGTTGGCCGGATTGCGGCCTTCACGAGCCGGGCTGTCCTTGACCTTGAATTTCCCGAAGCCGTTCAGGCTCACTTCGTTGCCATTGGCGGCGGCGTCGGCGATAGCGGTGAACACCGCATCGACATAGGTACGGGCGTCGGTCTTGGTGAGGCCATGCTCGCTAGCAATGGCTTCGGCGATTGCGCTATTGTTCATGAAGCATCTCTCCTAAGGAATGGAGAGGCCTTATTTACTGGCTTTTGGGCCCGCAGCAACGGAATTTGCGGCGGCAAGCCCCTTCGGGGCTCGGTAAAGTGACATATCTGTTTTTTGTGGTTCCCCAGCCGCGCGGGGGGATTCACAGGGACCGCGCTTGTGCTAGATTCCTGATATGTTCCAGCAGCCCGACCTTTTCGAACCCCGCGAAACAGCCCCCACCCTTGGGTCATTGCCCGATCTTATCGACCGAATTTCGCAGGTCTCCAAGCGCCCGCGCTATGCCTTCATGGTGCTGAACCTCATCTACAAGGCCGTGGGGCAAGGCGATAGCATCGGGCCTTATGTCCGCTATGACGGCGCGCTGCTGCCGGTGCGGGACTGGCTTTGCGAGGCGTTGATCCCGTTGGCGCAGAAGGACGGTCGCCGTCGCACGCTGATCGATGCAGTGCGCGCCGATCTTGTGACCAAGGGGCAGCTGCCCGAAGATCCGGTCGCAGCCGAGGCGCGGATCGCGGAGGAAATCAAAGCCCGTATAGTGCGATCGGGCCGTACCAGCATCAGTAGGGCAGCGTCGGACCTGGTCCGCGCGGGGTTGCTGCGCCGCCACTATAAGGGATTCCGGGTCGATCACGCCAACCGGGGCGCGCAGCGCGAAGCCGTTTACACGATCACCCCTGAAGCGAAGCGCGCCCTGGGGCGGGTCCATTAGGGACTGACGCTGGCCGGGCGCGGTGCGCTTCAATCATCGGGCGGCAGATAATCGGGCCAGAAGCCTGATGCGAGATCGGCTTGCTGCGCATAGAGCGCATCGACCGAAAGCACCGACTCAGGTGGGGGCGGCGGCAGGGTAGGGGTGCCGCCATCGAGATGGACCCGGATGATCGCGCCATCGTTGGTCGGTGCCTGGAAGATGGCGCGGACATCCTGTCCTTGCTGGATTTTCGCGCCAATCCAGCCACAGCGTTCAGCGGACAGATAGCCGATCTGAAATCCGCGGAAGGAGAAGACGGCGACGGCGCTGCTGTCTAATCTGTTGGCGGGTTCGGGAAGGAGCGAAATCGCATCGCCCGGATTGAGCATCCGGATTTCGAACTGCCGGTTCGAGCCATCGTTGTTGGGGTATAACGCTCCGACAACGGCAAGACTCAGTTCCTGTGGCACGGGCTGCGCTTAATGAGGATCGGTGTTCGCTGTCCAGAGCGGTTGGAGGCCATCCGCGACGAATGGTTTCGCCGATAGGCCGTCCACCTAGCGAGATCAAAATATGCAGCCCCACGGTTTCGTGAGGCTGCACATCTCCCCCTATTCAGTTGCTGGCGGCGGCGGTTTCCGGGGCCTTTGCTTCCACGGGCGCCGGAGCGGCAGGCTTTGCGTCACCCTTCGCAGTCTTGGCCTTGGGTGCCGCCTTTGCCTTTGCAGCAGGCTTCGCCTTCGCCGCAGTCTTCGGCTTGGCAGTTTTCGCCACGTCGCTCTTGGGCGCGCTGGACGGGGCAACCGAGGCTTGCGTCTTCACGGCCGCCGGCGCCGCCGGCTTCTCTACCTTCGGCGTCGCGATCGACAGACGCTTGCGTGGCGCGGCCTTTTCCGCAGTAGCGGCCTTGGTGGGCTTCGAGCTCATTTCGGCCTTGGCGACCGGTGCGGGCGAAGCCTTCGGCGTTGCCGCTTTCACAGGCGCCTTGGCAGGAGCAACCGTGGCAGCAGGGACGGACGCTGCTTTTTCAGCCGGTGCAGCGACAGGCTTCTTCCCCAGGCCCAGTTTCTCAGCCACGGCGCGACGCGCATCCGAATAGCTGGGGGCCACGAGCGGATAGGTTTTGGGCAGCTTGTAGCGCTCGCGATATTGTTCGGGCGTCAGGCCATGCTGGGCGAGGTGCCGCTTCAGGGTCTTGTAGGGCTTGCCGTCGATGAGGCTGAGGATATGCTCCCGCGATGCAAGGCTCTTGCGAACCGAAACGGCCGGCGCAAATTCTTCCGCTGCGGCTTGCGCGGCGGGCGCCGCCACATCCTGGGTCAAGGCAGATCGGGTGGTCTTGATCAGCTCCGCAAGACCATCGCTCGAAACACTATTGTTCGAGACGAATGCGCTCAACAGTTGAACGGTGAGGGCGGTGATGTCGGAATTGGTTTCGTCTGCCATGAGGATTGACCCATCTTGAGTGATGAGCCTGCTGTGCGCGATATTTTCAGCAATGTAAATATTGCGCGTTTTGGGAGAACATAAACTTCTGACGAGTGACCCGGCATTTACTGTTAGCCGGCTGTCACTCTCTGATTTCAACAGAGATCAAATCTCTGCCAATTGATCAAACCGGCTGCCCTGCAAAGATGACATGGACGCTCTCTCCCTTCCGAGCTTCAGGTTCCCATTCGGCGAGACGTCTGGCATTGGGCAAATGGACCTCAATGGCGCTGTGCAACAGGGGCCAGACCGGCTCATCTTCGGAAACGATCACGACCCGCTGCGGCCCGACCCCAATGACAGCGACAAGGAGACGCCGACCCTGGTACGGCGTCACCGTGGCAGCAATTTCCACGATGCTGGACCAGGGCGCGACCCACTGCTTGGGTCCATTTGCCAATCCAATCCCTTGCGCGTCGGCGCTCCGAACGTGGAGACCGTGCCTCCCTTCTGGTTGCTGCGTCATAACCTGCCTCCTCGCTCGATCTGATCAGCGTCCGTTGGGTGAGCGTTGCCGTTGCAAAATCTGGCTTTGCTGGATCGAGCGGACGCGCTCATCCTGCTGCTGGCGGATCTGCACGCCCGCAATCCGTTCGCCGCGCTCTATCCGGACAGCCACCTCTTCCTTGCGGCGATCCACAAAGGCGTTCCGCCGACCTTCATCCTGCGGGAAGCGCTTGGCCGCAATCGTCATGGCGTGGGCGACATGGCTCTGCGCGCGGCGCAGTTCCGGGTCCTTGGCATTGTCGATGTGGGATTGACGGCGGAACCGTTCGGCGAGGTCGGTCCGCGGGTCGGGCTTTTCCTTACTGTCCCGGACCTGGCTGGCCGTTCTGGACGCGCGCTGCTTAGACTCCGCCTCGCCAACGTCGCGTGTCTGGGTACGTGACTTCGGGGTTCCAGCCTGGAGGGTCTGGTCACGCTGCGCCGCCGCCCGCGTCTTGGCGTCAGGCCGATACCCCTCAATCGTCAGCCCTTGTGCGGCTGCGGCCAGATAGGCGGCGCGCTTGAACTCCGCGTCGCCATTGATCTTGAGCGCAGTCCAGCCATTGGCTTTGGCAAGCCGAATGAGATCGGGGAGGGCGCGGCTATCTTTCGCCTTGATGCGGTCGGGAGAAATCGTCGCCACCGGATCCTTGTCATGCGCGCTGCGATAGAGCTTGTCCCCCACCCGCAAGAAACGGGTTTCGAGCTCCTGGGGCATTTCGACGGTGGCGCGCTTGCGCGTCGGCTCGGGTCCAGCGTCGGGCGGGGTGAGGTTATCAGCCATATTATCGCTCCTGCTCAATGATGCCCACACGGCGGTCGCCGCGCTCACTCGCCTCCACATCGATCAAAATGTCGTCAAAATCCGAGATCACGACACAATCCATGGCGAAGGTCTCAGGGTCAGGGTTCGCCAGCTGGTCGGCGTCGGGCAGAACGCAGGGAGGCAGGTCCTCATCCTCCGCGATGCGCCGGACGATGGGCGCGACGCTCGGTGGCGGAGCCAGCCGGCGCGTGAAATGGCGATCGCCATAATAGCGGATCTTGTCAGCCCGGATCGGCGGCATGCCCCCGCGCAGCAACAGTAGCTCGTCACTGGGGAACTGCATCAGTTCCTGCGGCAGCAACAGCGCGCGGCGATGGTCGGACATGGATTTTGAGCGATTGGCAAGAATGCCATGGATGGTGAGGGATTTGGTCACTGACTCTTGCCCCACATAGCCAATCCGTTCCGACAGCTCGTTGGCGACCCGCAGTTCCTTGGGCGTGAACGCGATCTCGACGCCGCAATTGGCGACGATCTCGTCGGCAACATGCTCGCCATAGACAGCGCGAAGCTGGGAACGGGACTGGATGACCGGCAAAAGCCGGATGCCATAGCCCGCCACATAGGAGAAGGCGCCGGCTATAACCTGGGCGCGGCCGAGCCGCGCAAACTCGTCGAGCAGCACCAGCACGGATATCGGCGTGCGTGCGTCAGGCAATTCGCGGACATTGAGGTCGATGAGCTGTTGGAACAGGAGATTATAGAGCGGCGCCACCCGATCCAGCTCATCGGGCGACACCCCCAGATAGACCGACATGGGCCGCATCCGCAGTTCGCGCAGATCGAAATCGCTATCCTCGGTGGCCGCATCGACCCGGGGGTTGAGCCACAAGCTGAGCTTGGATGTGACCGTCTGGACAATGCCGGCAAAGGTGTTGTCAGCGCCCGACGTGAAATCAGCGAGCGCGTTGCGGCAGCCTGCCGAGAGGCGCAGACTCCGATCGTCGAGGATCCGACGGAAAGTGCCCCGTGTATCGCCCGTGGTCATCAGCCGGTAGATGGCGCCGATCGTGAAGGGCCCGTCGGCCTGGGCGAGATAGGCGCCGACGCCGACAAAGGCCGTGCGCGCGGAATCGGTCCAGAAGGGTTCACCCCGCTCAGGAGGCACGAACAACATGGTCGCGATCTTCTGAAGCTCGATGATGACCTGGTCGGCGTCCTGCCTGTCGATATAGCTGAGCGGGTTATAGCGGGCGGTACGGCCCTCGGGTTCGGTCGGGTTGAACAGATAGACGGCTTGGCCATGTTTCGCGCGAAAGCCTGCGGTCACATCATAATTCTCACGCTTCACATCGAGCACGACGGTCGAGCCGGGCCAGCTCAGCAGATTGGGGATGACGATACCAATGCCTTTACCTGAGTGCGTGGGGGCTTCGACGATGCAATGTTCATTGCCCTCGAAAATCAGGTAGCGACCGGATTTCTTGCCCAGGACGATCCCGTCCTTGCCGCGGAAGCCGTGGCGCACAATCTCGCGTTCCCTGGCAAAGCGGGCCGCGCCGTGCAGTGGCGGCTTGCGGGTCACGAACCAGTAAAGAAGCAGACCCGACAGCAGCGATCCGGCTGCCATGCCGCCGGCGAGCCCCTTTTGGACGACAGGGTCACCCCGATAATACCAGAAGAAGGCTGGCATCTTCAGCGGATCATAGGCGGCGGCGGGAAGGCCGAGGGCAAACCACGCGACAATGGAGCCGGTAAGACACAGGAGCAGGAGGACGGCGGGAATGCCGATCGCCAGCGTCGCGCCCCGGCTCATGCGGCGTGCCGCCCTGCGGGATCATAATAGATTTCCATGACGCGAAACTGCCCTCTCACCTTTTTCATCTGAACCACGACGTCGACGAGGATCTTGAGGAGCGAGCGGATATCGTCGCGGCCAAGATCCGCTCCCCCCTCGCTCTCCTTCACCAGCAGGGTGAGCTGGTCGAAGGCCAGTTCCGCCGACGCAGCGTGGATGGTCGTGATGGATCCGGGATGGCCGCTATTGACGTTGCGCAGGTAGAAGAAGGCGGTGCCGTCCCGCAACTCCTGCAGCAAAATGCGATCGGGCCGCATCCGCAGGGCGCTTTCGAGCAATTCCTTGGCTGTGACCTTGGCGGTGCCCTGGCCGTCCTTGCTGTAGGTCATGTGGACGACATTGCGGTGGGGGACCACCAGCTCGCGTGTGTCTTCGATGGTGAGCAGCCGTTCCTCTTCCGGGATGAGCTGGATCAGCCCCTTGGCGAAGGTCGTCTTGCCTGACCCGGTTGCGCCGGAGATGAGGATATTGAGGCGGCTGCGCACCGCCAACTTGAAAAACTCGACATGGCGCGCGTCTGCCAGCAGGCCAAGGAGCTGATGCTCGATGTCGGTCATGCCCCGCTCGGCGACCTTCGTTTCGGCAAAGAGGCCACTGGCATCGAAATCCTCCATGCTCATGGCCTTCGTCGAGGGCTTGCGGATCGTGATCGACACTGTTCCGTCCGGCGCCACCGGCGGCGCGACGATCTGGACGCGCTCGCCGGTTGGAAAGATGGTCGAGCAGATCGGGTTCTCGCGCGTGACGTCCTGGGAGGTGAACGCTGCCGCTGCCGTCGCCAATATGTTGAGGCGAGGGAGGGTCAATTCCTCTTCCCGGCCCCAAGTCCAGCCACCTCGCCGCTCGACCGCAACCTCCAGAGGCTGGTTGATGACAACCTCGGTGACGTCCTCATCATCGAGATATTTGCGTAAGGGCTGGATGGCGTCGTCCAGCACCGCCGTATTGCGGAAGGCGGTGACGGTCATTTGAGACTCAATCCATAAACCTGGGCAAAGTCGAAATCCTGCGCCACGGTGATCGCAAGGTCGGTCCCCTGCGCCACCCGCAACACGGGCTTTATCTGCTGCGTGTCCTGGAGGATGGTGGACGCGGAATCCGAGGGCACGCGGGTCACATTGCTGCCGGCCTGGCCCACGGCATTGGAGGCGACCGAGGCGCCATCCTCCAGCACGCTGAACAGCAGGGCGGAGCCAAAGCGCTCCCAGAAGAAGCGATCGACCTTCCCGCCAATGCCTGCGCGCCCCAAACTGTCTGACGCGGGCGACGTGATGTCGATCGCGACCCCGCGCGGCGTGACGGCGCGGCTCCACATGGCAAAGAGGCGATATTGCCCGCGATTGAGCCCGGCCTGATATTCGCCGAAGACCCGGGTGCCTTTCTCCATCAGCACGACCCGGCCATTGTCGGAATAAATGTCGCGTGGAACGATGCAGGTGGCGTAGCCCGGCACGCTGCTGTCCATCGCGGTCTGAAGGGTGCAGGGAATGATCGAGCCTGCTGTGACCAGATAATTGCGGTCACCGATCATGCGGGCGCTGGTGCGGCCGATTGCCGAGGTACGCTTGAGATTGTCCAGCGCGGTATTTTGTTGGGAGCCGCCTTCACCAGCGTTGGCATCGGGCAGGTTGCCGCCGAACGCTGCGGCTTGTTGGCCAAGCGATTGGCCGCTGGTGCCGCTATAGGCAACCAGGGTGGAGCGGCGGGCGGAATCGCGCAGGGCCTGCGCCTCTGCCATCCGTCGCTGTGCAGCGGTTGCTTCCGGCGATTGCTTGGCATAGGTGCCAGGGGTTCCCGGCCCGATTGCGGGGACCTGCTCGCCGGTGAGCGGAATGGGCGCGTTGGGATCTTGCGCGGCTGTCTCCAGCGTGGGCGCGATCACGGTCTTGGGATCATAGGGTACTTCAGGCGCGGGCGGCTTGGCCTTGACCTCGGGCAGCTTGTTGTTGCCGCCGACACCCGCGGCGATAGTGAGGCCGGCAAACAGCAGCGAGCCGCCGATGGCCCCGGCCACGATCATCTTCTTCGTGTCCCATTGGACGGATGTCAGCGAAGGAATGCGGTTGGGGCGATCGACCGCTGCCGCATCCCGGTCGATCTCGTTCATGTCGGGGGTCGCGTCGACGTCGAAATGCCTGTCGTTCACATCAATTCTCCGTCTTGCGCTCCACCACTTCCGACGCCGTGTCCGTCTTGGGATCACGGCCGTAGAAGTTCGGGCTGTCATTGTAGATGCACAGCACCACCTTGCCCCGGCGCAGGCGCAGTTGCCGGAACACGCCATGGATCACGACAAATTCGTCGCGCACATCGAAGGAGGCCGTGGCTTCGCTGCCATCGGGATTGACCGTGAAGATGGCGGGAATCTCGCGCTGATTGGGAAAACGCAGGACCGTGAACTGGCCATTGTCGGTGACTTCGGAAGGTTGGATCTCCGAGGAGCCCTGCACGCTGTAGTTGAGGTTGCGGGTGCCTTCGAGCACGCCGAGGTCCAGTGCGGCCTTGATTGCCCCATTTTGCTGAGCGAGCACCTGGGTGAGCTGCTGGCGGGCAGCGGCCTCCCGGCGGGCTGCCGCCTCCTGTTCGGGATAGCGGACCCTGACCTTGTAGAATGTTTCGGACGAGCGGCCATTGGCGACGGCGGCGAGCGCAAAGGTGTAATTGCGCTTCTGGCCGGCATAGTCGGTGACGACGATGAGATTGGTCCCGCCCGCGCGCTCGCGCGGTTTGATGAACAGGGAATTTTCGGCCGGGGCGACTTCCCAGGACACGGTATCGCCCATGGCCACGAATTTGATCACCTCGCCTTGCGCGAACTCGATCTGGGTGGCCGTGCGAAAGGCGCTGCGGATGGCGATGACATTCTGATCGCTATAATTGACCTCGCGGACCCGATGGTCGGCGGTGACAGGGCGGGGCGTGTTTTCGGCGCGGGCGCTCATCGGGAGCGCAAAGGCCAGCATCGCGGCCGATACCATGAGGAGCTGTTTCATTTTCCACCTATCTCTACGTCCGCGCGATAGGCTTTCACCTGGAAGCCGAGCGGATTGGCGTAGCGGCCGGCTTCAGATTCCGGCTTGGAAAGCACGTCGAACGTAATGGTTGCGATGGCCGGCGTTTCGGTGGCCTGCCCATCTCGTTCCAGCCGCTTGGTGAACCGCACCTGGGCCACGGTCGGCGAAATGAAGGAGACCGCCCGCACCGCGACGAAGACTGTATCACTGGCCGTCAGCTGGTTTTGCGGGGAGTCGGGATTGTCCTTCTTGTAGAAGCTGATCCAGCGGCGCTGTTCCTCCGGCGCCGACAGCGCCAGTACCTGGTTGAAAAATTCCTGCCGCGCCTGCGGTATCCAGCCCTCGCGGGACCGGACATAATTGGCGAGGAAATATTTGCGGACCGCCTCATCATAGGTGACCGTCTTGTCGCCCCGAAGTTGCTGGGTCACTTCGGTGGCGCCGGTCGAGCGATCGACGGTGACGACATAGGGCACCACGGTCTTGAGCGGTGATAACATCGCCACCGCCGCGACGCCGATGACCGCGATTGCGCTGGCGGAGCCTGCCACGATCCAGGCGAGCCGCTTCGACCGTTCGGCCGCGACGAAGCGTTCCCGATCCCAGCTTTGCGCTTCGGCGAAGTAGGCCTTCAGATCCTCGGCGCTGTCTTTGACCCCGATTGCCATGGTCAGCAACTCGCATAGACGGCGCGAGAGGTCGCGCCGGGGGCAGGGGGAGGCGTGGCCTCGCTGATCGGTGGCACGCGATCCACCTTCGCTGCTGGACCATCGCTTTGCGGACTGCTGGGTGAAGGAAAGAACTGGGTCGGCGGGATTGCAGGCGTGGGTGCCGCAGCACCGCGCGCGGGGAGCGTCGGGAGGATTGTCCCATAGGGGTTGGCGGGCCGCTTGGACTGGCCATTGCAGCGCGGGACCTTGGCTTCCTTGGCCGCAAAGACGGGGGCGGCCAATGGAATGGTAAGAAGGGCAAGCGGCACGAGGGCCTTGACGATATTCACGGCATTTCTCCTATCGCGTGCGGGTCAACGTTCCGCCGCCGCCGTTTCGGCTGCCACCCAATTGCCAGGCGCCAGCACCAATGGCGCGGACGCCGCTTGAGGGTGCGCCCGCCATGGTGCGGCCAGCGGCCGGGGCGAAGTTCACTGTAACGGCGTTGGCAAATTGGGCTGCCAGGGCAGGGCCACCGCCACCCAGGCCCGATGCCAGGCTGGGGATCTGCAGGAAGAAGTAGAAGCCCAGCACATAGAATGACAGAGCTTTGAATGCGGCGACCAGCACGCTGTCCTCGTTCGAGATTGCGTTGATGAAGGTGTCGGTCGTTTGCGAGATGAAGAGGGTGACCAGCAGCGCGAAGACGACCAGCATGATATAGCTGATCGCCGACCCCATCCATGAGAAGAACCATCCCCGTGTAGAATCGAATAGCAAAGCGGCCACGAAAAGTGGTCCGACGACTGCCAGCAGCGCGAGTGCGAAGAGGGCAAAGGCGCAAATTGTGAAGCCGAGTGCACATGACAGCAGAGCGGCAATCAATATGACGAGATTGGCGATGGCAGCGAGGATGATCTCCACAAAATTATTGGGAATGCCGACCAAGTTCTTCCCGGCCTCTTGAGTATGCTCGTCGACGATTTCGGTGATCTTTGCGATGGCTCGCGCCGCGCCTTGTAACAGCGTGTCGAAATAACCGCCGAGACCGTTGATATCCGCACCGCCGAGCGCGCTGGCGAACTGACCGGGCAACCCATGCATTGTGAATAGACCGACAGACGCGCCATAGAGGGAGCTGACTGCCCATGTAAGGGCCGCGAGTTTCAGCGCACGATAGACAAATTCACGCGCGGGATATTGCACAGCTCCTCTCAGGATCGCGCCGCCCAGCAGGATGATATAGATGGTCACGCCGACACGGAGCGGAGCAGAAATAATGCCGATCACCGAGGAATAGAGAGCGATGATGCCGGCGAGGGCGCCATCCACTGAATTCATCATGGTCTCGAAGATCGGGAAATCCATCGGTTATCGCCCTATCGCGGCATCAGATGCCCATTTGCTTTTTGAATTTTTCACGCTCGCGCTTTTGGATCAGCTGATATCGAGCGGTGTCGGCATTGTTGCAGTTTTCGGTCACAACAGCGGGCCAGCTCGTGATCGGGCGCTGCGAACCCTTCCAAGCGGTACATACTGCGTCCATTTCAGCCCGATCGCTGTCATTTTTGATGAAATACGCGACCGTGCGAAGAGGAATGTCTGAACGAAGGCCGTCTCCCGTCTGCGCCTTCTCGGACGGCGAGCACGCAGACAGCGCCAGGGAGGTGGCGGCAAGGATAAGTGGTATCCGCATTAGTCGATCCCCATCTGGCGACGGAATTTCGCGGCTTCCCGCTGCTGGAGCGTGACATATCCCTGATAATCGGCTTCGGCCTTCGCGCGGCGTTGCAGCTCGACCGCTTGCAGGGCCATCATGTCATTCGTCATCTGCGCCTGTTCCAGCTGAAGGCGAGCGCTCATGTCGGCGCGTTCTGCCGCTGAGTTCGCGGTGGCCAGGCGGCTGCGCAGTTCTTCCAGGCCTTCGCGGCGACTTGTCACGGAATCGCCCACCGATCCCGCCAGGCCCGCCGTAACGGCCGCGCTTCGTGCGCCGGTCTCATAGCTTGCGCGCGTGCTGTCCGAGACATCGGGGGACAGCTGCCCCATCAAGCCTTGATACACGCTGTCGGAACGGCCACGCAGACGACCGATCACATCCAGATTTCCGTTGGCATAACCGTCCAGACTGCCGGAAGACACGTTCAACTCTCGCATGGCGTCGGTGCGCAGGCTGCTCGCAATGCTCCCGATATCGGTCGCCTTGTTGAGATCGCGATACAGGTCGCGGGCCTGCTGAAGTTGATTGGCGCCCTGCTGCAGCATCGACACGCCCTGGCGAACTTGCTCCAGCTGCTGGAATAAGCCACGGGTATCGCTGACGGGGATTCCCTGCGCCTGCGCTGACGTTGCGATGGTCAGAAGCGAGGCCCCTGCCACCCAATAGTGAAGTCTTTTGCCCTTCATCCTTACCTCTCCTCTCAACTTGAGCGTCGGCGCTGATGGAAAATGGGGAGCCACGTGGCAGGATCGCGGCCATGTTCGGCGATCACCTCGCAGGCGACGGCGGTCGTTTCCGCCCGGCCTGACAAAACGGCCAGCTCATTGTCGAGGCCGGTCAGATCCAATTCGACGACAACAGAATCGTGACCCTGCTTCACCAGAAATTTGTGGGATTCTTGGGCAAGCTCCTCGCGGATGAGGACAAATTCGGCCTCCGTCATGGAGAAGCCCTCGATATAGTCCCGCCGCTGGCCATTGGGGTTGGGGAGCATTATCTTCGTCGCGACCTGCTCAAGGATGGAATGGCTGATGTCGCTCTTGAGCGCATCGCCGGGCGATTGGGTCGCGAACACCATGAGCGCATTGCGCTTGCGGTATGTCTTCAAGCCGTCCTGCGCGAAGCTGCGAAATGCATTGTCACCCAGCGCCTTCCAGAATTCGTCGATCACGATCATGGTGCGCTCGCCGGTCAGCAGCTTGTCGATGCGATGGAACAGATAGAGCATCAACGGAGCGCGAATATCGGCATTGTCGAGAAAATCGGTCATGTCGAAGCCGATGAAGCGGGCGTCGAGCGTCATTTCGTCTGCGGCGTTATCGAACACCCAGCCCAGCGCGCCGCGCGAGGTCCATTTCTCCAGCCTCGCGCCCACCCCGCCTTCATCGGCCATGCCGAGCATGGTCCGCAACGCATCGAGCGAGCGGGCAGCGGGCGGCAGTTTCATGACGGCCGCAATGCCATCATCAATCCGCTTTTCTTCCTGAATGGAAATGGCCCGTCCTTCGACGCGAACCAATTGGCGGATCCACAGCGATAGCCATGCGCGGTCTTCCGGCGTGTCCGACAATGCCTTCAATGGAGCGAAGCCCGTCGGTGCGCCGTTGGCGAGCGTCAGATAGCTGCCGCCGCTCGCCAGCACAAAAATCTGGGCGCCGCGATCCTTGTCGATGAAGATCTGCCGGGCACCGGTCTTTTCCGCCTGTGCCATGAGGAAGTTCAAGAGGACCGTCTTGCCACCGCCAGTCGGGCCGATGACCATCGTGTGTCCGACATCTCGCTTGTGGAAGCTGAAGAAATAGGGGCTGCGCGCGCTAGTCTTGAGTAGCGCGATGGCGTCGCCCCAATGATTGCCGGTTGCGTGACCAGCGGGATAGGTATGGAAGGGCGAGAAGGCCGCGAAATTGAGCGACGTGATCGGCGCCGGCCGCGCCCGCCATGCAAAATTGCCGACAAGCTGGCTCCAATAGGCGGCTTCCAGGGCGGCCCCCTCGCGTGCTGCCACCATGCCTGTGTCTGCAAGCGCGGCACGCGCGATCGACATATGATCGCGCAGGGATTTAAGGCTGCCGCCATAGACGGCCAGGGTAAAATGATGGTCGCCGAGCACGAAGCGGTTCGACATGAGATCGTCGGCCGCATCGACCAGATCGTGCATCTGGCTGATAGCCCGATCGTCGGCATTCTCCATCTGACGCTGCCGCAGGCGAAAGCGCTCCGCTGCGGTGGCGCGGCCAAGGAAGGTGAAGGATTGGGTGAGGACGAACCCGAAATCGACGGCGAGGAGGGATTCAAACTGGCGAGGCGTGGTAAAGGCGGGATATTCGCGAATTCCGAATATGCCGCCGAACGAACTGCGATCCGCATCGCGGACTTCCACGGTCTCTCCCCCGAAAATGACCCGCTGCCGATAGAGTGCGCTGCCCAGATGACCGCGAATGATCGGCACGCGGCGATAGCGGCCGGTCATCACCATCTCGGCGACTTCCAGCGGTTCGGAGAATTTAAGGCCGCGCTGCCCATAGATGGCGAGGCGGCGTGGCTCGCAGCGGGCCATCAGCTTCTCGAAATCCCGGGCCTTGTCTTCCAGGAACTCGATTAGATTCTGATCGACTGCATTGGCGGCCGCGTCATTCCTGCCTTTGGACCGGAAGAGATGAATGAGCTTGTCGGCGCCATGCGCAGAAGGGCGCACCAGCAGGGTGACAAAGAAGCGGTTGATGAACATCCGCTCGCGGTTGATCCGACCGAAATAGGCGGCATCCAGATCGCTGGCGAATTTCGATCGGAAATTGCCGCCGGGATATTGTTCGACCCGCGCTCTTACAAGATGCGTCCAGATGGAGAGGCGGTCATCATGGAGGTTGCGGAGCATGCCATTCAATTTGGCGTGCCAATCGTTGAGGTCGCGAACATCGGCGGTTTCGAAGGCGCGCCCCTGTAACTCGAAGCTGAGCATAATGGCGCCAGAATCGAGCATGATCATCTGGTCGTTGATATGCCGGGCATAAGGCAGAAACTTGGTCGGCATCACTTCCTTGAGCGCGACCTTCAACGGCACCTGGGCTGAGAGGCGATGGGCACTAGCCATGGCGGCCGAAGCCCTTGCGCGCGATGCCCTTGAGGGGAAGGGGGGTGTAGCTCGATCCGCCCCAGAAGGTCCGGTTGCGGTTCGCCGCCTTGGTGCGGAAGAACAGGAAAATCAGCCGAAAGGCATTCACATCCTGACGCACCACGATGCGGGCGAGGCCATAGCAGACAGCCGCCGTGATGAGGGCATAGATCGGATTATTGGTGCCGATGAGAACGATCGCCGAAACCAACAGGATCGGCACGGCGGCCTCAATTGGGATACCGGCCCATAGGGCAGGGCGCGTCACTGCCAGGAACAGCGTGTTGCGCGCTATTTCTTCTCTCTCCTCGCCCAAGCGGTCCTCCTGGCTCTCAGAAAATGGCGGCCCGGCATCGTGTCGAGCCGCTTGGCTATCAGGCGGAGCCTGCGATCTGATCCACGATCCACGGCGCGGAAAAGATGATCGCAATCCCGATGATCACCGTGACAAGGCCACCGGTGTTGACCCGCCCCATTAGCCATCCCGCGCCCGCGATGATGACCGCGATCACCGCCAAGGCGCGCAGCAGGCCATTGCTGAGTAGGCTGAGCACATTATTGGCGAAGCCCTCCAGATTAGCAGATTGGGCAAAAGCGGGGTCGGGAGAGAGGAGCGTCGCAATGCTGACGATAGCGGCTATGGCGGCAAATGACGTCACCCTGCGTTGCAGTGGTGACATGCCCCTTGCATAGCGCTGGACGGACGATCGTACCGGCCACGGGTGTATTTGCGAGACTGCGCTCAATTTCATCAGCTTCCTCCTATTTCCGCGTGGCGGGCATGCTCGAAAGCCGCGCGGGAGAAGACGTCCCAGGCGGGCGGTGGTGATGCCGCCGGTGTCGGCCCGGCATCGGCCATATTTTCAGCGGCAAGCTCGGCCAGCGTCGTCGTTGGGGGCTGGCTCTCCTTGACGCCTTCTGCGGCGCTTATCGGCGCGGCATAGGCAACAGGGGTCACACCATTGGCGACGCCAGCGTTGCTCAGCACACGATGCACATAGCCGTTGCGAAAACCGCGAATCTGGCTGCCGGTATTGTACATCGAGAGAGCGATGCGCAGGGCCTCCTGGGGCATCCTGCCGTCGCGGACCCGATGGTAATTGCCCGCAAGCACCTGTCCGGCCGCGCTGATATTGGTGCAGGGATCGAACACGCTGACCCATGTAAGACCGAGCGCATTCATATTGTTGGAGTTGATCTGCCCAAGGCCAAGATCAACCGAATAGCCTTTGGCGATGTAGCTGCGCGCGATGCGCGCCGCATCCGCCGCATTGGTCGGGCGATCGGGTTGCCGGGCCACACCGTTGACGTTGAGGGCAAACTGATAACCTTTGCTTTCGGTATGCACCACGGCTGCAATCGTGGATGGGGCAACGCCGCTTGCGCATTGTGCTGCCAATCCCAGGATCGCGGCGGTCGTGAACTGCATTATTGCGGCCCACCCGGGATGGCGGAGGCCTCGGCTTGCGCCACCTCCGCTTGTGTCGGGACAAAATAGGTCTGTCGGCTGCCATCTTGCATCGTCATGACGACAGCGCCGGGTCGCCCATTTTTCGGCTCACTGTACTTCGCCGCCCTGACACCGCCGGCGGTGCATGTCGGAAAGCTCCCGCCCAGGGCAAGGCTCCGCAGCAGTTTGCGGATAGGAGGCACGCACTGCGCATATTGCATCCAGCCGCCTGGATTGCTCGCGCACAGCAGCACCTCACAAGCCCATGTGCTGTCGGCGGCCTTGGCCGAATAGGGCGTAGCACACGTCAAAAGGCATGCAGCAACGCCGAAGGAAATAGACAAGCGATTTCGCATGTTTTCACCTCTATGGAAAAACAGCTTAAGTCGCTTTCAGGGCACTGCCTAGCCTGCCCCGATGAAGCAAATTCCTGAAACTACGGGATTATCTGGTTTTTCGATTTCAGAAACGGGATGGATCGTTCCATTGGGGCGATGGATTGACGCCAATCATCGCGCTGTAGCCATAGGCATTCACAATATGGCGAATGGCTGATGAAATCTTTGAATATAAACGGATTCTTTTCTTATCGTAGAGTGCGACATGGTAGGGCGTCGAACCGCGCCAGCTGACCCGGACGTTGATGTACCACTTGCCATCGTCATCCCGTTGATGCACCTGAATGTCGGTGATCGTGCCCGCGACCGGGCGATGGGATGTGAGTTCGCGTTCCAGGATCAGTTCGAGTTCCATTTTACCTCATGCAGCGATTTATATATATATCGCTGGTATCGTGACGTTATTCTTATTAGCCTTAGGGTAAGTGGCAAGTGAGAGGAGGTCCAGTGAGCGGTCGCAATCCCGACGCGGTGGCACGAGATGCCGAACGCATCGTCCGACAGCTTGGCGGCAAATGGCAGGGTGATTACGCCATGTGCCGCTGTCCCGCCCATGCCGATGGCGATCCCAGCCTGTCGGTCCGGGTCGGCCGCAAAGCAGTGCTCTTTCACTGCTTCGCCGGCTGCACCTCCGATGCCATTGTCGAAGCGCTGCGCACCGGCCAATTCGCTCCGCCGGCTGGCCATGATCCTGGCCGACGCCATGAGGGAGGGAAGGCCGACTTCAATAAGCTGGCGCTATCTACGTGGCGCTTTGCCGATCCCTTCATCGGCAGTCTCGCGGAACGGTATATCCGCGGTCGGGCGATCGTGCCGACGGGCATCACCGCCCGCTTTGATGCACGCTGTCAGTTTGGCGGCGGTGAGGACAAGGCTTTTGCGCCTGCTCTCATTGTTCCGGTTGAAGAAGATATCGGTGTGGTCGCCATCCACCGCACCTTTTTGCAGGCTGACGGGAAGGGCAAGGCTGCGATCACCAAGCCCAAGAGGTTGTTGGGAAACCCTGGTGGTGGCGCCGTACGATGGGGTGGAATTCCTGCCGATGGCATATTGCGGCTCGCAGAAGGGGTTGAGGACGCCGCGAGCGTCATGAACATGCTGGAGCCGGAAACCTTCGTGTGGCCGGTGTTGGGGATCGAACGATATCAGGCCATCACCATTCCCGAGAGCATCCACAAGATCATCATCTATAGCCAGCATGGCGGTGAGGCAGAGCGCGCCATTGAACGCGCGGAGCCGCATCTCACTGACAAGGGGCGGCAGCTCGATGTGAAGCTGCCGCCGCACTCTGGCGACTGGAATGACCTTTTGCGTGAGATCCGTTCGCAGTGAAGCTGTTTCCTGGGCTTCCCAACCATCAACGGGTCATGCTTGCGCTGATGTTTGGTGCGGTGTCGGTCTATGCCTTGGCACAGCAAAAGCAGCAGATCGGACGAATTGCGTCGCTGCGATTAATCGATCCAGCACCCCGAGTGATTGATGGTGATACGCTGGAGGTAGCGGGATCAACGGTTCGCACTGTTGGGATTGATGCGCCGGACGATGATCTTCCACAGCTCAAGCGGCTGTCAGCGCAGACGATGGCAGGTCTGGTTCAGCGCGATGGGGGCGTCGAGTGTGCAGCCAGCTTGTTTGATGTCGCGCTTCGCCAGGAACAGCAGTGTCGCAGCCCCGCAACCAGCTATGGTCGACTGAACCTCTCATGTCGCCTGAAGAAAAATGGGGCGAGCCTCGCAGCCACAATGGTCGCGCAGGGCTATGCCGTAGATTATCGGCGATATTCTGGCGGTGCCTATGTGAAGCTGATGCAGCAGGCGGCCCGGCAACGCATTGGTCTATGGGGCCAGAACTATGAAGGCATGCGCCGACTGGCGGTTGATCGAGCGGCGTTGCCGCCGTCTTGTACCTCATAGTCGGGAGCGACGTGCGGGCGCACTGTCAGCGGTTCGATTCCCTCGAGCATTCCCGAATAGAACCTGCGTAACGGGAGCAACCGACCGGTTGCCCCCGTTACCCTATTTGTGACAAAACGGGCCAAACGGCAGATCGGGCGAAATCGAATTGGCTATCTTGGGCTATGCGCGGGTTTCGACGGACGAGCAGGATACCGCTGCGCAACTCGATGCGCTGCGGGCGGCGGGGTGCGCCATCATCTTTGAAGACAAGGCCAGCGGCGCGAGCCGCGAGCGTCCGCAGCTGGCACGCGCCATCGGAAGGGCAGGGGAGGGCGACACGCTGCTGGTGGTCCGCATCGACCGCCTCGCGCGCTCGCTGTCGCATTTGCTGGAGGTCGTGGAGATGCTGAGGAAGAAGGGCGCCCATTTCCGGTCCATCAATGACCCGATCGACACCGGCAGCGCGCAAGGCATGTTGATGACCCAGATGCTGGGCGCGTTTGCGGAGTTCGAAAGGGCGCTCATCCGGGAGCGAACACGGGCGGGGCTGAAGGCCGCGGTCGCGCGGGGCGCCAAACCCGACAACCCCAAGATGCGCGCGCGCGACACGCGCGCCATCGCTGATATCCGCTATGGTCATCGGGAGCGCTATCTCAATGATTTGCTCGATGGGCGGCATCGATGGTTGCCGACGGTCGAGCGTCTGCGCCCGCATCTGCCGTGGAAGCTGGTGGTAAGGCAGTTGCAGGCAATCTCGCCACCAGTCCGCTCCTTCTCGGAACGGACGCTGGTCAAGGCCTGCCGCACTTTGGTGCGCGCTGGCCATGCAAACCCTTCCATTCTCGACAAAGCAGGGCGCTTGCCGCCCGATACCCGCGTCGCGCGGTTACTCGCGGACAGGGTTCGCACGCATCCCGATGCGACGTTGCGGGAACTCGCGACATGGCTTTCGCGCGATCTACGGGAACCCACGGCCCGCGGTGGTCTGTCATGGGCACCCGAAGGCGTGCGCCGCGAGAAGGAGCGGGCGCGCGCTCTTGGACTTCTCGAATGACGTGGCGACCTTCTCAAACTGGCAGGACGGATCAATGACGCAAACTGACGTGCTGACGGTCCGCAATCCCGTCACGACCTTCACTGCCGGATCCTCAACAAGGCCATGAGTTTGATCGTGGTGGCGACCGCGCTGCCGTTCCGCATGGGCACCGTTCCCTTCGCCGAGATCGCCGCGCACTGGCCGGTCATTCTCAACCTGCTTGCCGGAAGCCTTGCGGGAGCCTGGTTCGGCGCCGGATGGGCAATCGGCCTGCGGCCGGAAAACTTGCACCGGTTGATCGGCATCCTCCTGGTGAGGATCGCGATGGTGCTTATGTTCGGTCAAGGCCTGAGCGGCGGCCACAGTCTGGTCGCCGACGGGATGATGCGGATCATTGTCGGCATTCTTGGCGGTTTTGCGATCGGCATCGTTGCAGCGCTGCTTGGGGTTGCCGGCGGCGAGTTGCTGATCCCGACGCTGATCCTGCTGTTCGGTGTCGACGTGAAGCTGGCTGGCAGCCTGTCGCTCGCGATCAGCCTGCCCACGATGATCGCGGGGTTCGCGCGCTACAGCCGCGACAGCAGCTTCGCGGTGATCGGACGGCATCGCATGTTCGTCATCATCATGGCGCTGGGCCCGATCGTAGGCAGCTTCGTTGGTGGTCGGCTGCTCGGCATCGTGCCCGAAGCTGCGCTACTGCCCATGCTGGCGGCGATTTTGATCGCATCGGCGGCGAAGATGCTATTCCAGCGCCGCCATGGGCTTCAACGAGGACCGGATCAGAATAGTCGGGTCTGAACCGCCTGAGCCGAGGGGCCAGGCTTCTGTTTGCTGTTGAGATTGGCGGTTTTGCGCCGGACTTTTCGTGGCCATTCGGGCTGCAAGGCCATGTCCGGCGGAGCCTCCCAGCGCGCGGCAGATTCGGATATCTTTTGGTAGGCGTTGATGCGCCTGCATAATCTGTTGAACATGGCGAAGTGTCGCGGGCGCTTATGGAGCGCGAAGACCCGTTGGTAGAACGACGGCGGCCATCTGTCTGGCTGGCCAGGTAACGCTCAAGCGCTCTATCACTCGCTCCGCGCACGAAAATCTCGATCGCTGGTTCCGCGTCATGCACCAAACCAGATTACGACGTGGCGTAGCCAGTTGCTGGCGGGCAGGGATATTGCTTCGGCCAACGCATCGGAAACGGCCGAGCCGCCGGTCGGCGTAAAGACGTTGCTCTGGGCGAAGCCATGGAGAATTCGCTGGGCCGACCCCATTACGCCTTCTATCCTCTGCAGCGTTTCTTGCATTGGGTAACGACGAAGGAGAGGATGTCGCATGATGTTTAGAAATCTGGTTCGTTCATCGCCTGATTGCAGGATAAATGCGATCCTGCAATCAGGATTGTATCGTGCAGCAAACGCCGCGGCCAACAGCATCTCAGAGCCGCCTTTTTGAGCGGGGCTGGACAAAGTCACCCCGTCAGGTGACATCGCGTGATCGACTAGCCGCATAAGCTGCTCTTCAGACCCCAAATAGGGGTATTCCAGGAGGGGATGAATGAAACAGGATTTTTATACATCTGCAGCAATCGCCGCCCTGTGCTGCTGGTCTATGGCGGTTAGTGGGCAGGCTAACGCTCAATCTGCGGGCGCGCCCGCCCCAGTTGCGCAGCCGGCCTCTCAAGAAACCGGACTTGGCGAAATCATCGTTACTGCGCAAAAGCGCGAGCAGCGGCTGAATGATGTGGGCGTCACCGTTTCGGTCGCCTCCGCTACGCAGCTTCAGAGCGCCGGGGTCGTCGATGCAGAGGGGCTCGGCGCGGTTGTGCCTGGATTTACGGCCTCTACCAGCGTGTTCGGTCCGCCGGTCTTCTCGCTGCGCGGCGTAAACTTCAACTCCTTTCAGGCATCAGCGCCTCCAACTGTAAGTTCATACATCGACGAAGCTGCGATTCCTTATCCTGTTATGGGGCAAGCCTTGTTCCTCGACGTCGAACGGGTCGAGGTGCTCAAGGGGCCGCAAGGAACCCTGTTCGGCCAGAATGCGACTGGTGGCTCCATCAATGTGATTGCGGCAAAGCCGACAGCGGAGCTTTCTGCAGGCTTTCGGATTGACGTTAATCATTGGGATGAAACCAATGCCGAAGGCTTTGTCAGTGGTCCGCTTTCAGACACGTTGAGAGCGCGCCTCGCCGTTCAGACCACGCAGTTCGGTGGTTGGCAGCGCGGTTATTATCTAAATGATCAAAAGAACGGCGATCAAAACAAAATTGCAGGGCGGTTGCTCCTCGACTGGACTCCCACGGATAGGCTCAAAGTTTCGGTCAATCTGAATGCGGCTAAAGACCGCAGCGAGCAGCAGCAAGCCCAGGCATTCCTCATCCAGCCTGTGAATCCGGCTGCGCCTTCCGCACAGCCGTTCCTGCTGTATCGGGACAATTTGCCGACGAACGCCCGCGATGCCGATTTCGACTCGGGTTATGACACGCGAGCGGACAACTATACTTACCAGGGTGTCCTTCGCGCCGATTATGATGTTACCGATCAGCTGACGTTGACCTCCATAACGAACTACATTAAAACGCGCTTTCGCTCGCCGCATGACCAAGATGGCACCGCCGTTCCCATGCAGCCCGCGACTGCGAAGGCCGACATCAAGTCCTTCAATCAGGAAATCCGGATCGCAGGCAACTACAAGGACATCGGTCTCAACTTCGTGTTGGGTGCAAGCTACGGCAAGGATGACATCACCGAAGGCGTCGCCAACTCCTATGTCGGATATACCGGGTTTCCGCCCAACTCTCCTGCCGAATGGATATATGATCTAACCCAGCGCGCTGCGGCAGTGTTCGGTAGCGTGGACTACGAGGTGATCGACGGGCTGACCCTTACTGCCGGTGCGCGCTACACCGAGACGAAGCAGACGATCAGCGGCTGCACGTTCGATCGGGGCGGCACGCCAGGTATCCGAGGTGTCTCGCAGGCTATCGTTGGAGCAATCAATCCGGCGCTGGCTGCTGCCTATGTTTCCGGCGGATGCATCACGATCGATGATGGAGGTACGGCTCCCACATTCTTGCCAATTTTTGCCGACGGCCAGCAGAAGGAACATAATGTTGCCTGGCGGGGCGCCATCAATTACAAAGTAACGGACGACGTACTGCTTTACGGTTCAGTGAGCCGCGGTTTCAAGGCAGGAACCTTTCCTGTCATCGTGAACCTGTTCAATTCCGTCATCCAGCCGGTGAAGCAGGAAAAGCTGACTTCCTATGAGGCTGGCGCGAAGCTGACGCTGCTGGATAATCACGTCCAGCTGAACCTCTCGGCTTTTCACTATGACTATGTGAACAAGCAGTTCTTCTCATTTCTGCCAGTCCTGCAGGGTGCGCTCGTTACAGCTACACTGGTGAACATTCCCAAATCGACCGTCGATGGCGCGGATTTGGAAATTACGGCGCAATTTGGGGGGCTACGTCTCAGCGGCGGGGTCACCTATATCAAAACCAAGGTGGAAAATTACGTTGGGTTTGACTTCGCTGGTCAGCCGCTCGATTTTTCGGGCAAGGAGTTTAACTATGCTCCACCTTGGTCAGCTAATCTCGATGCGGAATATAAGTTTGATACAGGGGGAAACCTGACACCCTTTATTGGCGGGACCGTGACCTATCGCGATAAGACCTATGCTGATCTTGGGGAAAATCCCGCTTTCGCCATGCCGTCCTACACTCTGCTGGATGCCAGGTTGGGCGTGGAGTCCATCAATGGATGGCGGGTCAGCATTTATGGCCGCAATCTGACGAACAAATATTATTGGAATTCGGTGGCTTCTTCCGGCGACGGCGCCGTACGCTTCACCGGCGAGCCGCGCACGTTCGGCGCGAACTTCAGCTATCGTTTTTAATGACAAACCGGGGGCGGATCCAGAATTGGCCCCCGGCAAAGGAAATGGCATGAACGCCGAAACATTGCTGGGCGAGGTTGCCATTGTCACCGGAGCGGCCGGTGGGATCGGCGCCGCAGCGGCGAGATCGCTGGCGGCTCTTGGAGCCAAGGTTGTCCTGACGGACGTGAAGCAGGCCGAAGGCGCGTGCGTCGCCGCAGAAATTGGCGAGGCCGCTCGGTTTGCGGCTCATGATGTCAGCAACGCTTGTGACTGGAGCGCCGCTGTTTCTATAGCGGAAGATGCGTTCGGTCCGATTTCCATCCTCGTGAACAACGCCGGGATAGCTCTGCCTCCGGCGCCTCTGCACGAAGTGAGCGAGGTGGATTACCGGCGTACGATCGATGTCAATCAGGTCTCCTGCTTTCTCGGCATGAAGGCGGTTGTGCCTTCCATGATTCGCTTTGGCAGAGGTGCAATTGTGAACGTCTCGTCCGTCGCGGGCTTGAAAGCCGAATGGGGGGCTATTGCCTATACAGCGAGCAAGTTTGCCGTGACGGGTATGACGAAGGTGGCCGCGCTCGATCTCGCTAAGGATAAAATACGAGTGAATTCCGTTCACCCCGGATTGGTCGACACGCCGATGGTGCGACCCGATGGGGGGGAGGAGGCTTTCGCTCCAATCCTGCAATTTGCTTCGGGGCTGCCGATACCACGCCCCGGGACGCCGGAGGAGATCGCAAACGTTATCGTCTTTCTGGCGTCGAATTCGGCCAGTTTCCTCACCGGCGGGAGCTTTGCCGCCGATGGCGGCTGGACGTTGCGATGACCGCTACGACTTCTAGGGCGCCGCGTCTGAAGGGGAGGGTCGCCGTGGTGACGGGCGCGGCGCAAGGAATCGGAGAGGCAACAGCGCGCCGTCTCGCGGAAGAAGGTGCACAGGTTATGTGCATCGATCTGGACGAGAGGGTGAAAGCCGTGGCGGAGGCAATCGGCAATCAGGCATGTGGGAGTATCGGCGACGTTGCCGATTCGTCCGTGCTGAGGGCTGCCCTGTGCGACATCGAGCAGCGTTGGGGCCGGATCGACATCTTAGTGAATAATGCGGGAATCGACGGTGTGCCCGCCTTGCTGGCTGACGGCGAGGAACGAGATTTCGCTCGGGTGATCGATGTTAATTTGCGGGCTTGCTGGTTGGCTATGCGGCATGTCCTGCCTTCAATGGTCGCGGGGGGAGGCGGGGCCATCGTCAACATCGCGTCAGTTGCCGCTCTCATCGGCTTTGAAACCTTGTCCATCTATGCGGCCTCCAAAGCCGCGGTAGTCGGCATGACTCGGTCTGCGGCATTGGAATATGGCCGCCATAACATTCGCGTCAACGCGCTATGTCCGGGCGGTGTTCTGACTTCCCTGGCCCTTTCGTTCATGGAGGAAGGGATGGTGGAAGCCTGGGCAGATAAGCACGCCTTAAAACGCTTTGCCGAACCCAGCGAAATCGCTGCTGTGGTAGCATTTCTCGCCAGCGACGACGCGTCCTTCATTACTGGAGCTGCGATACCCGTCGACGGCGGAATGACGGCTCAATAACGTACATAAATGAGGAACAGTTCTAATGCCCACGGTGCGCGCGCGTAGGATAATCAATGCACCCGTCGCCCAGATCTGGGCGGCGATCCGCGACTTCGGTTCGCATTCACAATGGATTGAGCATCATCCAAAAATAACACTGGAGGGCGGTGACGGGCTCACGATCGGCGTGAGGCGGAGAGTAACCTATTCCGACGGGAGCTATTTCGATGAAGTACTCACGGGCATGGATGATCGGGTTTGGGTCCAGGAATATGACGTTATCGGCGAATTGCCCCTGCCGGTCTATAATGTCTATGGCGCGATGCAGCTCTACCCCGTCAGTGGCGAAGGTCCGACCCTCGTCGAGCGCCGCCTGACCTATGACACGCCTCTGCCGGAAGCCGAGGCGCGAGATTTCGAACAAAGCCGGCTTCAACTGCTCTCGGGGAGTCTCGACATACTGGCAGCGCTGTTCGAATAATCCAAGGAGTCTTCTGATGCAAATACCTCCCTCTCCCTATGAACTGACTCCGGGTCTTCTCAGCGATATTGTCAGTCAAGTGGTTCCCGGCGCCACTGTCGGTGGCGTGTCGATCGTCAAGTCGCACGAATATGGCGACGGAGATGTTTCGACATCGGCGCGGGCTACGGCAACACTTGATTATTCGGATGGTTCTCCGGCTGACCTGCCCCGTGACGTCATCCTTAAGTTATCCTTCGATCCGCGCAAAAAGGGCACGGATGCGTGGTACTGTCAGCTCGACGGATTATTCGCGAATGAGGTAAATTTCTATAACCGCATAAGGCCGTCCCTTGCCATCGAGGCCCCGGGCTCGCTTGGTGGCTACTTCGATCGGGCGACGAAGCGCTACCTGCTAATCATGGAGGACGTCACGCAACGGGGGGCGACCTTCCCGAGCAATCTCGATGCGGTGGGCGTCGAGAATGTAAAGCGCATACTCGACGCCATCGCCAAGGTTCATGCGACCTTTTGGGAAAGCGACCGGTTCGTTGGAGATATGGCCTGGGTCGAAACCCATCTCCGCGGCGGCGTGGAAGACCATATGCGAAGCGTCATTCCTGAAGAAGGCATTCGCAGTCAGTTGGAGCTTCACAAATTCAAGCGGGAATTGCTGGAGCGGCTGGGTACCACCGAACGCGAACTGTTCGCGGGCATGTGCGCGAACAAGCAGCATCAGGCAACCTTGCCGCAGACGTTGCTCCATGGGGATCTTCATATCGGCAACACCTATCGCATGCCGGACGGCAGTGTGGGTCTGCATGATTGGCAGTTATGCGTGAAGGGCTTCGCGCTTCACGACGTCACCTATATCATCAACACCGCGTTATCGATTGCGGAGCGACGCGCGTATGAGCGGGCTTTGCTTGAATATTACCGCGACAAGCTGATCGAATTGGGCGTGCGGACACCTCCCTCACCCGAAGTGCTCTGGACCGAGCATAGGCGCGCGGCCCTCTGGACGCTGTATATCGGATGGTTGACTTGTCCGCCGGAAAGCTATGGCTGGGAGACAATGGCCGTGGCGCTGCTCCGGGTCTCCACCGCGGTCGAGGACCATGGTACGCTTGCTCTCGTTAGAGAATCGCTGTGAGGCTGATGCGCCAGGGAAGGCAGCTTTGACCGCGCCCGCCGCCCTCGTGATCGGTGGGAACGGGGGGATGGGCCTGTCGGTCACGAAAGCGCTACTGGAGGCGGGCTACCAGGTGGCTGCAACCGTTTCGCGCCCCGAAGCGATCTTCCCCTTCTCCAAGGCATTCCCAGACTGCGCGGCGCTGGAACATGCCGACCTTTCCCATCCCGAGGAGCTCCGGGCGCAAGTCGAGCGTCTGATAAGCAAACTCGGGTCGTTGAACGCAGTCGTCATTTGCGCTGCCGTGGCACCCTTCGCTCCGGCCGAAATGACCCCCTTGGACGTGTTCCGTCGTACGATGGAGATCAACTGTTTCTCCAATCTCGCTGTCTATCAGGCATGCCTGCCCGCGCTCAGGCGGACGCGGGGTCGCATCATATTGACGGGGTCCTGGTCGGGTGTCGTCGCGACACCCGTAATGGCGAGTTATGTCGCTTCCAAGTTTGCACTCGAAGGGTTGGTCGATGTCATGCGGCAGGAGGCGAGCGCCTGGGGCGTCGATGTCGTGCTTATGCAGCCGGGCGCTCTTGATACCCAGATGATGCGGCGCAGCCAGGCATCGCTCGCGCAGGTGATAACCCATCTGCCGGAGGAAGAGGCAGCCCTTTACGGGCGGCTTTACCGACAGATGAAGTACAGGGCTGACGAAGGTCTGGCTGCCGAGAAATTTACCTCTCCCGATGCTCTTGCTGCGGTGGTGCTTCACGCCTTGAAGGTGAAGACGCCCGAAACGCGCTACCCTGTGGGGGAAGATGCGAAATATATGTGCGAGTTGGCACGCAGCAGGACAGACAGGGAAATCGACGCCTTCATCCTGGACATGTACCGGACGGCGCCGCTGGACGGAGAAGGTGAAGGCATGAGCACGGCGCCCTTGGCGGCGGGAGAGGAATGACTATGCTTTTTCGACCGCGTCTCACACCCGCCGAGATCGATGGGATCATGGCCAAAGCGCATGCGGCCGCAGCGGCAGGCGGCTTTGCGGTGACGATCTGCATCGTCGATGAAGGCGGCCATCTGCTGCGTCTGGATCGGCTTGAAGATGCGCCGCTCATCTCGTTGCGGGTAGCCGAGGGAAAGGCGCGCACGGCGGTAGAACTCAACATGTCCACCGCCGCGTTGGAACAAGCCGTCGCCGCTCTGCCGTCGATGACCGCGATAGCAGGAATTTATCCGTTTCGTGGGGGCATCCCGCTCCGGCAGGACGGGTATTGTGTCGGCGCCATCGGAGTATCGGGAGTGCTGCCCGATCAGGATGAGCAAGTTGCCCAGAGCGGTGCGTCCGCTCTGGCCGCATGATTAGTGCGCGCTGTCCCGGTGCTCGGTGACAGGCTGCATGCAGCGCGTCTGCTAGGACGAACCAGTAAGTTTTGAATGACGTCCGAACGACTTCGCAAGAAAGTCGGAACCGGCAGTCAGTGGAGCAGGAATATGGAAACCGTGAAGGATGACCTGGGTAGCTACACATCGGGTGAAGTGCAGCGATGCCCTTTCCCTTTCCTAAATCGGTTGCTGGAAGAAGCGCCGGTATACCGGGACCCCGGTACGGGGATGTACATCGTCAGCCGTTATGACGACATCAATTATGTCAACAGCAATCCCGGGATCTTTTCGAGCAAGACGCCGATCATGATCAACCGGCAGACGTCGGTGTCCGAAGAGGTGGCGAAGCGTTATCGCGAGCGCGGCTGGCCCGAAGAGCATGTGCTGGCGTTCGCCGACCCGCCGGAACACGGCCTTCACCGGGCATTGGTCGATAAAGTGTTCACGCCAAGCTATGTCAAGAAGCTTGAACCCTATGCGTTAAACCTCGTAGACGAGCTGATTGACGGATTTATCGAGCAGGGTGAGACCGACCTGAGTTCGGGATTTGCCGTTCACCTGCCGATGTACATTATTTCCGACCAGCTTGGCGTTGCCCGGGAAGATTATGAGCAGTTCAAGCTCTGGTCGACGGCTTGGGTGGATCGCAACGACCCCAACTGTCCTCCGGAGCGCGAGCTCATGCTGACGGATCGCATGATCGACATGCAGAATTATCTGGCGGCCCGCGCGCGCGAATATGAAGCGGCGCCCAATGACAATATGCTGAGCCGGCTCGTGCATGCGGAGGTGAACGGCGAAAAGCTGACGATGGGCCAGCTGCTGATGATCGCGCAGCTCATCCTTGTCGCAGGCAACGAGACCACGACCACGGGCATCACAAGCGCCATGTATATGATCCTGAGCGATCCGGCGTTGAAGGCGCGGCTGATCGCCGATCCCGCACTGATTCCGGCCGTGATAGAAGAGATGCTGCGCGCCCATGCCCCGGTGCCGCATCAATATCGCTATACGACGCAGGACACCGAACTGTGCGGTGTGGAGATCCCCAAGGGAACGGTGGTCCAAGTCAGCTACCTAGCGGGCAATTATGACAAGGCGAAATGGGAATGTCCCGAGAAGATCGACATCGACCGCAAGGGCGTTCGGAACCATCTGGCTTTCGGTCGAGGCATTCACTTCTGCGTCGGTAACCAGCTTGCGCGCATGGAGATGCGGGTGGCGATCAACCGCCTGCTGGAACGATTGAAGGACATCCGCATATCTGAAAATCATCCAGCACCAAGGTTTATGGAGCATTTCCAGATCCATGCGCTTGAAAGCCTCCATGTGAACTTCACGCCCGGTTCGCGGGTGGCCGGATAGATGCCTGGGACCGCAGCACCGCTAGGCGTTGGCTTCATTGGATTGAGCGCCAAGGGAGGCTGGGCCGCCACGGCCCATTTCGAGGCACTTCGCGCCATGCCGGATCGTTTTGTGATCCGGGCGCTGTCCGCTTCGACGCCGGGCAGTGCTCAAGCCGCGGGTGAGGCTCATGACATTGGCTTCGCCACGGACGATCCTGCCATACTTGCCGCGCAGCCGGGCATCGACCTGGTGGTCGTCACCGTCAAGGTGCCGCATCATAAGGAACTGGTCGCTCAGGCCCTAAATCGGGGCAAGGCGGTCTACTGCGAATGGCCGCTCGGCAAGGATTTGGACGAAGGGCGCGCGATCGCGGCCTCCGCCGAGGAACGCGGCGTCAGAGCCTTTGTGGGCCTGCAGGGTCGGAGTGCACCGGCTATCCGCTACCTGCGCGATCTGGTCCGGAAGGGTTATGTTGGCGAGGTGATTTCGTCCAATGTGATCGGTGCGGGCGGATTTCCCTGGGGCGGTGCCGCCATGGCCGGCATGGCCTATGTGCTGGACGATACGAGCGGGGCGACGATGCTGAGCATTCCGTTCGGCCATATGGTCGACATGTTCACCTGGGTTCTCGGCGATTTCTCGCGCCTTCATGCCAGCCTGGCGACGCGCTACCCGTTGGTGAAGCTCGTCGATGCGGACGGGAGCGTTGACGCTACAGCTCCAGACCAGATTGCGGTCGGCGGTATATTGGACAGCGGCGCGGTCGTTGCGCTTCAGTATCGCGGAGGCGATGCGCCAGAATGTGGATTCCGTTGGGAAATCAACGGGAGAGATGGGGTTCTCATCGTGGAAGGCAACAGCGGTCATCTTCAATATGGCCATGTGCGGATAAGCGGTCGCCAAGGCACCGGGCCGACCGATGATCTGACCGTTCCGGCGCAATATCGGCTGCTGCCGACCGATCCCTTGGGATATTCCGACGCCGTCGCGCATGCCTACCGCGCGGTCCATGAAGACCTCACCACCGGTTCTTCGATCGCTCCGACCTTTGATGATGCCGTCAAAACTCACCGGCTGCTCGATCGCATCGAGCGCGCAGCAGACTGGAACCGGAGAAGCAGCATATGATGACGCTTGAGGAGATGCAGGAAAAGCTGACCTATCTTATGGATCGGCAGGAAATTCTGGACGTGGTGAACCGGTACTGCCGTGGCGTCGATCGTCTCGACAGGGAGATGGTGATGTCCGCCTATCATGAAGACGCGATCGACGATCACAACATGTTCGTCGGATCGCCGGACGAATTCTGGTCCTGGGTGCGCAAGATGCATTCAGAAAATCATAGCGCGACTCAGCACATGATCGGCAATCACCTCGCCTGGATCGACGGCGATGTCGCGCATTGTGAAACATATCTGTCCTATTCCGGCATGAACAAGACGGGAGCCCCGTTCAGCGCCATTGGCGGCCGCTACATTGACCGCATGGAAAAGCGGAAGGGCAAATGGGGTATCGTCGCGCGCGAATATATCGTGGACTGGGTGGCGCCTTCCATCAATACGGTCGAAGGATCGAAGACCCCGGAAGGCGGCGCAAATTACGATTGCCTGCAACCATTCGAGTTCAAGGTCGCCGAAACGGCTCCGCAGCCCAGCCGGGATCGCCTCGATCCATCCTATCGCCGGCCCCTTGAGATCGATCCCGACCGGATCAGCAATTACAAGGCGTTGAGCGGCGCTGCGAAGGATGCGGTGGGCGCATGAGCGACGAGCAGGGCGGCGAAGGGGGTGTCCTTTCGGGCATCCGCGTGCTGGAGATCGGCCATTTCGTTGCCGCGCCTTTCTGTACACGCCTGCTTGGGGATCTGGGCGCCGAGGTCATCAAGATCGAGCCGCCACAGGGGGATCCGGTGCGACAATGGGGCGCCCAGGTCAACGGGCGGTCGCTTTGGTGGTCGGTTCACGGGCGCAACAAGCGTAGTGTCGCGCTCGACCTCAAGACCCCCGCCGGTCGTCAGGTTCTGCTCGATCTTGTCGAGCACTGCGACGTAGTCGTGGAGAATTTTCGCCCCGGCCAACTCGCCAAGATGGGACTTGCCCCGGAGGTGCTGCGTGAGCGCCAGCCGGGGCTGATCGTCGCGCATGTTTCGGGCTATGGCCAAAGTGGGCCGGGACGCAATCAGGCCGCCTTCGGCGTGATCGGCGAAGCGATCGGTGGTATCCGACATCTGACGAACCATCCCCCCGGAACCTATGGGCTGCCGCCGGTTCGTGTAGGCGTCAGCATCGGTGACTCGCTGGCGGGACTATATGCCGCCTTCGGCATCGTCTCCGCCCTCTGGCGCCGGGAGAGTTTTGGCGCAGACCCCAGGTTTCAAATGGTGGACGTCGCGCTGACCGAAAGCGTGCTCAGTTTGATGGAGGGAATGCTTCCCGAATTTGGCGCATTGGGCAAGGTCAAGCAGCCGACGGGTGGCGCGATCGCCACCGCCGCGCCGTCCAACGCCTATCCGACAGCCGATGGGCAATGGATTCTCATCGCCGCCAATTCCGAGCCCCTCTTTGCCAAATTGCTGGGCATTATGGATCGAGCCGACCTTATCGACGATCCGCGATTCCAGGGAAATGCGCAACGTGTCCGCCACGCTTGCGAGCTTGACGCGCTGATCGAGGAATGGAGTCGTGGCCACGCGGCCGAGAGGCTCTCGAAGATGCTCGCCGACGCGGATATCCCGGCTTCGAAGGTCTACACGGCCGAGGATATCGCGCGCGACCCTCAATATCGTGCGCGCGGAATGGTACGCGAACTGGAGGATCCCCTGCTTGGGATGGTCCTTCATCCGGGCATCGTGCCGCATTTTCCCGACGGCCCGGGACAAGTGCGCAATACTGGTCCGGACATCGGTGCCGATAGCGAAACCCTCCTGAAGGATCTGCTGGGTTACGACGAAACACATATTCTCGAACTCAAAAGCGCCGGAGTTTTGAAATGAGCGCATCATTAGTTTCGATTGTCGAGGTCGGCCCTAGGGACGGCTTTCAGCCGATCGGTGAATTCATTCCCACCGCGCTAAAGGCATTGTTGATCGACATGCTTTATGACGCCGGCATAAGGCGCATGGAGGCGACGGCGTTCGTAAGCCCTCGCGCGGTCCCGCAAATGGCCGACGCTCCGCAATTGCTTGCCCATTGCGCGACGAAACCGGGCCTGGATATTCAGGTGCTCGTTCCCAGCCAGCGTCAGGCGGAGCGCGCGCTTGCCGCCGATGCACGGCACCTTGCCTTCGTGCTTTCAGTTTCGCCCAAGCACAATCAGAGTAATGTGTTGCGGACGCCGCAGGAATCTGTCGAAGATTTTCGGGCAATCGTTGCACTGCTCCCGCCTGACGCCAAGATTCGTCTGAACCTTGCCACCTCGTTCGATTGCCCGTTTGATGGCCCAGTCGATCCGGCTGCCACGCTCAATCTGGTCGAGGCACTGGCAAAGGTGTCGGCGGAGGCGGAATACTGCCTGTGCGATACGACTGGCCGGGTGACCCCGGACAGGGTTGGCGACCTTTTCCGAAGCGCGAAGGAACGTTTCCCGCAGCTTCGTCACTGGGCCTTTCACGGCCATGATACCTATGGCCTTGGTGTGGCCAACGCGCTGGCGGCGTTCAACGCGGGCGTGTGGGTGATCGACTCATCCTTTGGGGGGCTAGGCGGCTGTCCCTTCGCTCCGGGTGCGACAGGCAACGTTGCGACCGAAGATCTCATCTGGACGTTCGCAAAGATGGGGGTGGCTACAGGCATCGATCTGTCGCGCTTGCTGGAGGCGGCGGACAAAGCCGCGACCCTCCCTGGCGCTTGTGTCGGCGGGCGGGTTCGTGACGCGCTGAATGCACAGACACGCCGGGAGGAAATGGCGTGACCGGCAAGCCCCGCACTCTCTTCGAGAAAATCTGGGAAGCGCATGCGATCCTGGAGCTTGATGATGGATCGTGGCTGCTCCAGATCGATCGCCATCTGATCAATGAGGTCACCAGCCCGCAGGCTTTCGAGGGACTTCGCACAGCGGGTAGGCAGCTTCCGTATCCGCAACTGACGATAGCGGTTGCGGATCATAATGTGCCCACCGAAAATCGCGACAGGCCGATCTCGGATCCCGACAGCAGACTTCAGGTAGAGACGCTCGAACGGAACGTCGCGGAGTTCGGCGTGCCGTACGTTCCGCTGCGCAGCGAGGCGCAAGGCATCGTTCACGTCATCGGCCCCGAACTAGGCCTGACGCTTCCCGGCATGACGATCGTCTGCGGGGACAGTCATACCTCCACCCATGGCGCCTTCGGCGCCTTGGCCTTCGGCATCGGCACGTCGGAGGTGGAGCACGTCCTTGCTACCCAGACCTTGCGGCAAAAGTGGGCACGCACCCTGCGCGTGCAGGTCGAGCATGCCCTACCCATCGGCACTACGGCGAAGGATCTCGTCCTTTATATTATCGGCAAGCTTGGGACCGCTGGCGGAACCGGCCATGTGATCGAATATGTCGGGCAGGCGATTACTGACCTAGACATGGCCGGGCGGATGACCGTGTGCAACATGTCGATTGAAGCAGGCGCCCGCGCTGGCCTTATCGCGCCCGACAGCAAGACCTTTGCATGGCTGGAGGGCAGGCCCAGCGTTCCGGCTGGGGCAGCCTTTCAAGAAGCGACGGATCGCTGGCTGGAGTTGCGGTCCGACCCCGGCGCCACGTTCGACAAGGAGCTGCTCGTGGATGCCAGGGAGGTTGCACCTATGGTGACATGGGGCACCAGCCCGGAAGCCGTAATCCGCATCGATGAGGCGATACCCTCGATCGAATCGCTGGAGCTTGGGAAGCAGGATCAGGCGCGTACCATGCTCGATTATATGGGGTTGCGGCCGCGGCAGGCGATCATGGGCGTGCCGATCGATGTCGTCTTTATCGGCAGCTGCACAAATGGGAGGATCGAGGATCTGCGCAGCGCTGCGGCGATCGCGGCTGGGCGTCACGTGGCTAAAGGCGTGCGCGCGCTGGTCGTGCCGGGTTCCGGCAGCGTCAAGCGTCAGGCTGAAGAGGAAGGGCTTGCCGATATATTCCGGGATGCGGGATTTGAGTGGCGGGATGCTGGATGTTCGATGTGCTTGGGGATGAATCCCGATCGCTTGTCGCCTGGGCAACGCTGCGCTTCCACCTCCAATCGCAATTTTGAGGGGCGGCAAGGGCCTGGCGGTCGAACGCACCTCATGTCGCCGGCCATGGCAGCGGCAGCGGCAGTGGCGGGGTCGATCACCGATGTCAGGACCTATTTTTGATGCGGAAATTCACGGAACTTGACGCAATCGCGGCCTCTCTGCCACAGGACAATGTCGACACTGACAAGATCTTGCCGGGCGAATTTCTCAAGACGGTCAGCCGCGCGGGGCTGGGCGCCGCCCTGTTCGCACGCATGCGCTACCGCGAAGATGGGTCCGAAAATCTGGGGTTCATCCTCAATCGCGACCCCTGGCGGAATGCGGGCATCCTGATCGCCGGGCATAATTTCGGCTGTGGCTCAAGTCGGGAGCATGCGCCATGGGCGCTGATCGACTTTGGGATCAGCGTAATTATCGCGAAAAGCTTCGCGGACATCTTTTACAATAATTGCTTCAAGAACGGGATCCTGCCGATCATCCTCGAGTTACAGGAACACGAACGCTTTCAGCGCCTCGCCGAAATCCCTGCCACCGCCCGCATGAAGATCGACCTTGTCCGGCAATGTATAGAAGCCGATGGCGCCTATGTTTCAGCGTTCGACATCGACGCTGGCCGCAAGGCTGCGCTCTTGGAAGGGGTTGACGAGATTGGCGAGACATTGAGACGCCAGGAGCAGATTGATGCATGGAGGCGACAAAATGTGAGCATCGGCGAGATGCCAGCAATATCCGTCGCCCGCGAGTAGCGGATCGGTCCCGCGACTTGGGGACAGCGGCCTGCGGAGCTTTTCATTATCAGCAACCTGTTCCCAACCAGAGAGGAATTTCCATGGTTATGTCCGCCGAGACGGCGGTTGCCGATCCTTCGGCACGGCTCACTCCGCACATGCTTAGTCATGCAGCTTGGGTGACGCATGATGTCGAAGCGACTGCCGATTTCTACATGAACATCATGGGCATGGAATTGGCAAGTACGGTCATCGACGACACAATCCCTTCGACTGGCGATCCGTTTCCCTATTTTCATATCTTCTTTCGGATGAAAGATGGGTCCACGATCGCCTTCTTCGAGGCTCCTGGATTACCGGCACGTCCCCCTGTGTCTCATCCTGCCTATGACATATTCGATCATATCGCATTGCAAGCGGAGACGCGCGAGGAAGTCGATCAGTGGCACCGATGGCTTACGAGCAAGGGCATTGAGGTCGTGGGGCCGACCGATCACGGGGGCTTGATCTACAGTATCTATTTCCGGGATCCCAACGGCCTTCGTCTCGAAATCACCTATCCGACCGATCCAGATTGGAATCGCCACTCCGCCAAGGGACAGGCCGACCTGACTATGTGGAACGAAGGCAAAAAGCTCGCCATTGCAGCCGGACGGGATGTCAGTCAAGCGATGACCGAGCTGATCGCCGCGCGACGCCGAAAGCCTTGAAGATTACCGTCTAACTGATGCTTCAAGTACATGCTAAGTTATCTGCCGGCCCCGGACCAAGGGGGCCGGCATTATGCTATGAAGTGGACGCTATCTCCTCTGGCTTCCACGACAGCGGAGCGGGTTCGCGGGTGGCGCGATCCTGCCAGTGGCTCCATAGATCCAGGTACCAGAGCAACAGTTCCCGCTGGGTTGCGATACCCAATCTCTGATAGGTCCGCTTCCGGTACGTCATCACGGTTTCCTCGCTGATGTTGAGCTCGAGCGAGATGCCGACAGTGGACATGCCGTAGATGATACGGCTGCAGACTTCCGCCTCGCGCCTCGGGAGCGATGAGGCGCATGCAGAGATGCAAGTTTCGATTTCGTGAAGGGACGTGAGGGCGACCGATATGTTGGGTCCGTCCCAAGTGATACTGATATGCTTGGCGAGGAGAGCGAAAATTGTTCCTGCGATCGACTGCACCCCGTTGATATCGGAACTAGTGAATGGGCCTGCATCGGAGGAGCGCAGTACGCTTAGCCCAACGATGTCATCGCCCCAGCGGGAACAGATGAGCAGGCGATCGCCGATATCCGGCTGGCCGTAGACGATGTCGCGTAGAACGTCGTCGCCAAGATGGGCGATATCAGTACGGACGAACGCCTCATCTTCGGACGAGAGGCGGAGCTTGGCTTCCGTAAGGGTAGGATCTCGGCGCCACAGGCCTTCCTTGAGATAAACGCCGACCTGCCGATGGGCGGTGTCGGAACCGTCCATGCTGGCCGCCGTCACTTCGATCAAATTGTCGGCGGTCAGGTGAAAAACCGTGGCGTGCTCGGCCCCGCAGGTATCATTGAGGAGCGTCAGCAGCTTTACGCCAAACTGTTTCTGTCCGATGGACATTATCAAGGCGGGAAAATTCGCGGCAAGCTTGTGAAGCGCTAATTCCGGTAAGGCGGTCCAAAAAGGCATAGTCTCTCCGTTGAGCCATGCCGATTTTTTGCTTTTTGGTCCCGCGCAGTAGGGACACGAGCACGCCTGGCTTCCTGCTACATCCTAGGCATCGATACACAGATTCACAAGGCCGAAAGGCTTTTGAAGCAGGAAGGCACGGTTCTTGCATGCCGCATGCGCACGAAATCACCTTTGAATGGGTCCACATCCACTACGATGAGACGCAAAGTTTCACCGAAACCTATGGTTTCGCAGGCAATCAAGGTGCTGTGAACCTCGAGGGAATCCTCATCCGACCCGCCGGCATTCCATGCGAAACGTTGCAGATCTACATGCATCCGGCTTCAACGCTGCAGCTCCTTCCAGTACCCAGGGAAGCTGCACGTCGGGGAGCCCATGTCCTGTGCGCTGGCAGCCGATACGCGCGGAACGACACCGCCTGCATATTGGAGAATGTCCTCCTCGATCTCGGGGCGTATATCCGGCACGCCAAATCGGTATGGGGATACAAGCGCATCGTCCTTGTAGGCTGGAGCGGTGGCGGATCGCTGTCCCTCTTCTACCAATCGCAGGCAGAATCACCGACTATCACCCACACGCCGGCAGGCGATCCTCTGGACCTTACGAAAGCCGGCCTGATTCCCGCTGATGCGGTGGTGTTCCAGGCGGCGCATAGTTCGCGGGCCAAACTTCTGCTCGATATCATCGACCCTTCGGTAATCGATGAGCGCGATCCAGATGTGCGCGACCCTGCACTCGATATCTATGCGGGAAAGCTCGAGCCTCCTTATTCGGCCGAGTTCATCGCCCGATATCGTGCGGCACAATTGGCGCGGGTTCGCCGGATCACCGAGTGGGTGAAGAGCACGCTTGAACGCTTAAGGACCGCAGGTGGAGCGGAAAAGGAGCGGGGGTTTGTCACGCACCGGACACTTGCCGATCCTCGCTTTCTGGATGCGACCCTCGATCCCAATGACCGGCCGATCGGCCGATGCTATCTGGGGGTGCCAGAAACTGTGAACAGCGGTCCGGTTGGGCTCGCGCGTTTTTCCACTCTGCGCGCCTGGCTCTCGCAATGGTCGATCGATGATACCAACGCAGAAGGAGTTGCGAACGCCGCGCGGATTTCTGCGCCGCTCCTCTTCATAGAAAACACGGCCGACGATGCGGTCCCTCAGTATCACTGTCGGTCCGTTTATGAGGCGGCTACGTCTACGGACAAGCAGCACATCGTGATCGAAGGGGCGACTCACTACTATGTGGGACAACCTCAACATCTCGAACGCGCGACTTCACTCACGCAGGACTGGCTTGCGGAGCGGGAGATCTTAGGGCGCTAAACTGGGCTAAATTGCTTTGGAAACTTACATCTTTGTCGTGGAGTACGAACGTGACCGCTTCGATCATTGGTTGGGGGCATACGCCTTTTGGAAAGAAACCCGACGAAACCGTGGAGACATTGGTCGTTGCAGCGGCAAATGAAGCCATCGCCCATGCCGGTATTGGGCCGGAAGATGTCGATTCCATCGTCCTGGGACACTTCAACGCGGGCTTTTCAAAACAGAATCTGACGTCGGCATTGGTGCTGCAAGCCAGTCCTCTGCTGCGTTTCAAGCCCGCATTGCGAACGGAAAATGCCTGCGCTTCTGGGTCGGCCGCAGTTTTCCAAGGCGTTAACGCCATCGAAGCAGGCCGGGCGGAGATCGTTCTTGTGGTCGGCGTCGAGAAGATGACTGATTCTACCTCGCCGCAGATCGCCGAAAACCTGCTTCGCGCCTCCTATCTCGCAGAAGAAGGTGAAACTGAGGGCGGGTTCGCAGGTATATTCGGTAAGATAGCGCAATCCTATTTTCAGAAATATGGTGACCAGACCGACGCGCTGGCGCGGATTGCCGCCAAAAATCATCGGAATGGTGTAAGCAATCCCTGGGCCCAGATGCGCAAGGATCTTGGATATGAATTCTGCCGGGCTGAAAGTGAGCACAATCCTTTCGTCGCAGGTCCGTTGAAGCGGACCGATTGCTCCTTGGTGTCCGACGGCGCGGCCGCGGTCGTGTTGGCGGCGCCAGACATAGCCGCTGGCGCCGCGCGCGCCGTCCATTTCCGCGGGAGAGGGCATGTTCAGGATTTCCTGCCTATGTCGCGGCGCGACATCACCCAGTTCGAAGGCTGCACCAAGGCTTGGCAGAGGGCATTAGCGGAGGCGGGCATCACTCTCGACGATCTGTCGCTTGTCGAGACACATGACTGTTTCACGATCGCCGAGCTGATCGAATATGAAGCCATGGGCCTCGTTCCCAGCGGTGAGGGCGCGCGAGCCGTGCTGGAAGGCTGGACGGAGATCGGCGGGCGCCTTCCCGTCAACGCCTCTGGCGGTTTGAAGGCCAAGGGGCATCCGATCGGGGCAACCGGCGTGTCGATGCACGCGCTTTGCGCCATGCAGCTATGCGGCGAAGCACCCGAAGGGATGCAGGTTACCGGGGCCGAACTGGCCGGTGTGTTCAACATGGGCGGGGCGGCAGTCGCCAATTATGCGAGCGTACTGGTGCGGGTCCGCTAACGCTTCGGACTCCCCGACAAAATAAGAAATATGGAGAGAGATAAGATGGCAGCGCGTTTCGACGGCAAGACAGTGCTCATTACCGGTGCTGCAAGCGGCATCGGCCAGGAAAGCGCTCTGGCTTTCGCGGAGGCCGGCGCGGTCGTGGTCGGCATTGATCGCTCCTCGGACGGCTTGGATGAAACGGCTGAAAAACTCCGCGCCATCGGGGCTCGGTTCGAGCCCATAACGGCAGATGTCGCAGACGAAGATTCGGTTGCAACCGCGATAGATCGGGCGAAGGCCGTTACTGGGCGAGTCGATTGCGCCTTCAACAACGCCGGCATAACCCAATCCTCGACGCTCGCGGCGGACCTAACCCTGGATGAGTGGGACCGCGTGATGCGGATCAACGTCACCGGTGTCTGGCTCTGCATGCGCGCCGAAATCAAGGTCATGCAGACGCAGGGCGGGGGATCCATAGTCAACACGGCATCCTTCCTGAGCCATCACAGCATGCCGATGCAGACCGCCTATGCGGCAAGCAAGGCGGCGCTCGTTGGACTGACGAAAAACGCCGCCATTGAATATGCGACCGCCCGCATCCGCATCAATGCGGTAGCGCCCGGCGGGATTCCGACCGGCATGATGGCGCAGAGCCTGTCCGGTCTGGAGCGGGAGCAGGAGGATGCCGCCCGGCAGGCTATCGCGGACATGCATCCCATGAAGCGGCTAGGCAAACCTCGTGAGATCGCCCAGGCCGTCATGTTCCTCAGCTCCGATCAGGCGGAGTTTGTGACAGGGGTCTGCCTTCCCGTCGATGGCGGCTGGTCGGCGCTATAGCAGCATGGCGACGTGCGGCGTCGTTGGTCCCCAGCATCGGTGACATACACGGCGGCTCACTCACCTTAATTTCGATGATGCAAGTTTCAAGCGGTGGATGCGTCGGCAAGCGGCCGCGCACTTCCGCAATGGGAGAGTATGAACATGGACACCGTGCCACAGGCAGCCAAGTCTCAGTGCCCGGTCTCGCGTGTCAAGATCGACACGCTTGATACCATGCAGCAGGTTCTTCGCTCCAAGGCAGTCGAAGAAAATGCCGATGTATCAGCGGACAATTACGTGTGTCCGAACGCCTTGGCCGCGATTAACGTGCGCGAATTCCAGCAAGGCAATCTCGCCATGAGCAATGGCGACGTTCATCGCCAGCGCAGGCGCCTGCTCAATTCGCTGGTGCGGCCCGAACAGCTCGTCCGCTTCCGAGAGGACATCATTCTACCTTCCGTCGACCGGTGGATGGGGCGCATGATCAAGCGCAACGAGGACGGCGCGTTTGGTTGTGACCTAGCCGGCGTGGTCGAGCTGATTTTCCTGGAATTCGCGGCGAAGATCATCGGTATCGAGGGCGTCGAGTCGGAGGAGGGCATGGCGCGGTTGCGCGGATGCGCGCTGCCGATCTTTGGGGGTCTGAGCGCGGCGCATTTCGAGGATCGCGAAGGCGTTACCAAAGCGGGCATCGAAGCGAAAAAGGTTTTCGTTGAAGAATTTTACCGTCCGTCGCTCGAGTATACTCGTCAGCAGTTGAAGGGGCTTGAGGCGGGTGAACTGACGGAAGAGGATGTGCCGCTCAACCTGTTGCAGATGATTGCTACGCAGGCCCATGAAAGTTATGCCGACGAGGATGTCGGCATCAAGGAGGCGATCCTCTTCTTCGTCGCGACAACCGGCACCAGCGTGCAAGCCGTGCTTTCTACCGTCGAATATCTTCTCGACTGGTTCGAAAAGCATCCCGACGATCGCGGCTGCATCGAGGATATGGAATTCGTGAGCAACGCCTTGCAGGAGGCACTGCGGCTCCGTGCGCCCTTTGTCCCTTTCCTCACGCGGCTGGCTGTCGAGGATCTCGAGGTCAGCGATGTTCACCTGAAGGCAGGTGACGAAGTGCAGGCATGGGTGGCGCGGGCGGGTCGCGATGCTGCGGTTTTCGGCGACGACGCCAATGAATTCAATCCGCGGCGAGAGATTCCAGAGGGTATCAGCCGCTATGGCTTGGCGTTTGCGACCGGCGCGCACCAATGCCTAGGCCTGCGGGCCGTACTTGGCAATGACGGCAAGAGCGGCAGTCATCTGAGGCTCGTTCAAGGTCTCTTCCGCGCGGGAATCAGGCGGGATCCCCACGCGCAGGCGCAAACATTGCCGCTTAAGCCATCGGACGATCCCCGCGATCAGATCCCCACTTACATTTCTTTCCCCGTCATCCTCGACAATTGGAGTCCGCGCGCATGAGCAAGGTTGAAATCCTCAAAGTCACTGACCTTCCGCCCGGTGAGATGCGGAAGATCGAGGTTGGCGATCGCACGCTCTGCGTCGCGCATATCGAGGATCATGGGTTCCGCGCTATCGATGATCGGTGCACCCATGAGGACGAGTCCCTCAGCGAGGGATGGATTTGCGGCGACAGCGTGGAATGCCCGGCGCACAGTTCCCGTTTCAGCTTCCTGACGGGTGAGGTGACGGGCGTACCGGCCTGGATTCCGGTCAAGGTCTATCCAGTCGAAGTCGAGGGCGACAAAATTTATGTGACGTTCGACAATGCCGAGGCGGCGTCGGCGTGATCTCTCCGTTCGACCTTTCCGGCTGGAGATCCTTGCGGTGACATTGATCGAAACGGCCTTCGATGCGCATCAGGTCCAAGGTGACATGCCCGACGGCGTGCACGATAGGCATGACCACGAGGCATCGAACGGCGATGGCGGTTTGAAAGCAGGATCTGTGACGGTTCTGTTCGCGACGGAGACAGGCGCCAGCGAGGATGTCGCTAAGGCTTTGGGTAAGGCTGTTGAACAGAATGGACTGACTGCCCGGGTCATCGATATGGCGGACGCGGACATTGCCGACTTAGCGGACATCGAGATCGCGCTTTTCGTTGCCAGCACGACCGGTGACGGTGATGCGCCCTACGCGGCAGAGGGCTTCTTTGCCGCTCTCAATTCTGCCGATGCCATATCACTCGATCATCTGCGCTACGCCGTGCTGGCTCTTGGTGATTCAACGTACGAGCATTTTTGTGCAGCCGGGCGTCGCCTGGACGAAGCACTTGTTGCACTCGGCGCACGGCGCCTTCTCGACCGGGTGGACTGCGACATCGACTATGAGGAACCGGCAGCAGAGTGGCGGGCCGCCGTGCTCGCAACGATCACGCATAAGCCGGTAGTCACCCCGTCTGTCGGCCTAAGCAATGGTTTAGCAGCGGCGCGTCGTGAAAAATATCGATTGACCGAGGGCATCGTGGTTGAGAGCCGCGTGCTGACGGGTGAGGGTTCGACGAAGGCCACGCGTCATCTTGCGCTATCGCTGTCGGACACGACTGCAGGGGCTTATGAGCCCGGTGACGCGTTAGGAGTCATCGTCGAAAATGATCCGGCTCTGGTAGCAGCTGTGCTTGATGCTGGGCGGCTCGCCGCAGAAACGGTTGTGACGCTCAAAGGGGAGACGCTGATGCTCGGCGATGCGCTCCGCCTCTATCTGGATGTTACGGCGGTAACGCCGCGCTTCCTCGAGGCATGGGGTGCAGCGTCGGCCAGCCAGTTGCTTCCTGCTCTTGGCTCGGGATCGGAGAGCAGCCCGCCCACGGTCGTGACGCGCGATCATCACATCGTCGATATCATGCGGCGCTATCCCGCTGCCGACCTAGAAGCGCAGACCTTTGTCAACATGTTGCGGTCTCTGCAGCCTAGGCTTTATTCGATTGCATCCAGTCTCAAAGCCGTTCCGGGTCAGGTGCATCTGACCATCGCCCCCGTCGCTTACATGCTTTGGGGTGAAGAGCGCCGGGGCGTAGCCACCGGTCAGCTATGCGAGAGGACGCCCGTCGGGACACGTGTTCAAGTTTATGTGCATTCCAATTCGCATTTTCGCCTACCCGCCCCGGAAGTTCCGGTCATTATGATTGGCGCGGGCACGGGCGTCGCCCCCTATCGCGGGTTCTTGCAAGAGCGCGCCGCGCAGGAAGGTGCAGGCCGGGCGTGGCTGTTCTTTGGTGAGCGCAATCGGTCCACTGATTTCCTTTATGAGGACGAACTGAGCGCGTTTTTGCAGTCGGGCATTCTGACCCGAATTGATACCGCTTTCTCGCGTGACGGGGAAGCCAAGGTTTATGTGCAGCATCGGCTTGTGGAAGAGGCCGATGAACTCTGCCGTTGGATTGCCGATGGTGCTCATGTCTTTGTCTGCGGCGACGCGGCTAACATGGCTCCGGATGTGCATCGTGCCCTGATCTCCGTCTTCCAGATTGGGATGGGGCTTACCGCTCCAGCAGCCGAGGCATTCCTTCGAACTTTGCAAAGCGAGGATCGGTACCAGCGGGATGTGTACTGAACGGTGAAACGGGACGCGGCCCGCGAGCAGGTCCGCCATGCGATAAAATCCAGCATCTAGGAGGTTGTGATGTCTGTTCAATCGGCAACGAAGATTTCAAGAATTCAGCCATTCGGGGTTGAGGTGGACCTCGACCTGCGTGAAGAGAAGAATGACGACGAGGTGGTCCGCCTGTTCAAGGAGCATGGCTATCTTGTCTTTCGCGAACAAGCATTGACGCAGGATCAGCAGAAGCGGGTGATGTCCAAGCTGGGCCCCGTCCTGGAAGATTTCACGACGGTTGGGTATGTTTCGAATACCCGAAAAGATGGCATTCTAGGCGACTCCGAGGTCTCTTTTCACCTCGACTTCCTCTACACACCGGTTCCGCTTCTGGGCATTTCCTTGCACGGGATCGAAGTGCCCTATGAAGAGACGTGGACACGGTTCGCAAGCGGAAGTCTGGCGCTCGAAGCGCTCGCACCCGCGACCAGAGAGCGTCTGCGCGGTCTCAAAGGCCTCAATCTCTTCTCCGCCAGCGAAGAAGGGTTAACCGGACGCCAGCGCATTGAAGGCTACCCGGATAATGCGCCCCGCGCTGAACATCCGCTGATACATGTCGATCCCATCACGGGTAAGGAAGTGCTCTTTGCAACCCAGCAAAACACGGCTCTCGTCGTCGGGCTGAGCGAAACAGAGAGCGAGGATCTGCTCGCTGAACTGCACGAGCATCTTTACGCCGATGCAAACATTTACGAGCATCGGTGGCGTAATGGCGACCTCGTGATCTGGGCGAACCAAGCATATCATCATGCGCGCGGCGGGCTTGTACCGGGTAAAACCCGGACGTTGCAGCGCGTCTGCATCACCGATGGCGTGGCGGAAGACTATCGCCCTCCCATTCCCGACGATCGCCTTCCCGAAAACATGCGCAAATGATGCATTTCTCGGCACCGATTAGTGGGAGCAACGCACGTGAATAAGATGGATTGGAGCGGACGGGTTGCGCTCATTACCGGTGCCGGCAGTGGCATCGGCCGTTCCGCCGCGCAGGAGTTCGCGGCTTTGGGCGCAAAGGTGGCTGTGCTTGACCGCGATGAGCGCGCCGGGAGCGAGACCCTGGAGGCCATTCTTCGAGCGGGGGGTGAGGCGATCTTCCTGCTCACTGACGTGACCAATGAGGACTCTGTCGCGGCCTCGGTCGGCGAGACGGTGAGCCGCTTCGGCCGCCTCGACGCAGCCTATAACAACGCGGGGATCTCACCGGATACCGGCACCACGGTGGATTGTACGCGGGAACTTTGGGATCAAATATTCGCCGTCAATGTCACCGGCGTGTGGTTGTGCATGAAGCACGAGATCCAGGCCATGCTCAAGACAAGCGGCGGAGCAATCATGAACACGGGGTCGGTTTCTTCGCTGCGCGCAGCGCCGCAGTTGCCCGCCTATGTGGCGAGCAAACATGCGCTGATCGGCCTTACCAAGGTAACTGCGCTCGAATATGCCAAGCAGAACATTCGGGTGAATATCGTATGCCCCGGCGTCATAGAAACGCCAATGCTCGCTAAGAAAGCAGCCGAAGGTTTCTTCAGCATCGACCAATATGTCCAGTCGTCCGTGCCCATGAGCAGGGCGGGCCGGCCGGACGAAATCGCTTCGGCCGTCATATGGGCGTGTTCCGAAGCGGCCTCTTACCTGACCGGAGCAACGCTGTCGGTCGATGGCGGAATGGTCATCGCCTGATCGGGTCGATCATTAATTTGGATTTTAAGGAGAAGATGTGATGAGCGAGCGTCCAGAATATTTCGACAAGTACAAGACCCTCAAGTTCGACCGATCGGCGGACGGTGTTCTCGTCGTGCAGTGGCATAGCAATAACGGACCGGTGCTCTATGGCGCTGAGCATCATTCCGAATGGGCCCCCGCTTTCACGGATATTGGGGGCGACCGTGACAATCGTGTCGTCGTGTTCACCGGCACCGGCGATGTCTTCATCGACCGCCACGGCGAATGGGGTGTTCCCATTAAAACGCCCAGCAATTTCGATGTGCCCTCCTGGGGCGAAAAGATGATGTTCCGCCGCTTGTTCGAAATCGAGGCGCCGTTGATCTGCGCCTGTAATGGCCCGGCGCTGATCCACGGCGAGCTGATGGTTCTGGGCGACATCAACCTTGCATCGACGACCGCCGTTTATGCCGATGAGGGTCATTTCACTGCCGGCGAGGTGCCCGGTGATGGCGTGCACATCCTGTGGCAGGAACTGCTGGGGACCAACCGCGGCAAATATTTCCTGCTCACGGGCCAGCATATCGATGCCTATGAAGCCCAGCGTCTGGGCGTCGTCAACGAAGTTGTGAAGCCTGAAGAGCTGATGCCCCGTGCCCTAGAACTCGCTCACCAGATGGCAACCTACGATGATCTAACCCTTCGCTACACGCGGCAGTGCTTCGTGGATCGCTGGAAGCAACTGTTCAACGACCGGGTTGGGGTGGGATATGGCATGGCGCTGCAGGCACTTTCCCACATGGATCGTGGTTGGATGGTCTGGGACAAGAGCAACGAGGGGCAGGAAACCTACTCCAAGCTCGAGCGGCTCTATCCCAAAAACCAAGCCGACGCGGGCGCGGGGCGTAAGCGCGACGCTGCTTGATGATTGTCTGGGACGCCTGACAATAGGAGCTCAGGCGTCCCTGGCACAGATCGGCCGATAACAGGCACTGCGGGATAGGATGAGCTATGACGAGCGAAGTTGGACGAGAGGCGTTTGAGACCATAGTGTTCGAGGACGTCGTTCCGGGCGTGGTGCGGATTGCACTTAATCGGCCCGAGAGCCGCAATGCCCAGAATGCGGCGATGCTCTATGAGCTCAATACTGCCTTCAACCAAGCCGCTCGGGACGACTCGGTCAAGGTGATTATCCTCGCCGCGCGGGGAAAGCATTTCTCCTCCGGCCATGACCTTCGTATTCCGGATTTCGTGGCGGAAATGGCGCCTTGGGATCCTGTGGGGACCTGGTGCGGTTTCAGCTGCACGGGAGCCGAAGGGCGTATGGGGATTGAAAAGGAAATGTTCCTCGGCCTCTCCGAGCGCTGGCGCAACATTCCGAAGGTCACGATCGCTCAGGTTCAGGGAAAGGCGATCTCCGGCGGACTGATGCTCATTTGGCCGTGTGATATCATAATTGCGGCGGAGGACGCAGAATTCGCCGATAATACGGCTGATATTGGGGTCGCCGGTGCTGAATTCTTCAATCACCCATGGGAACTGGGGGTCCGCAAGGCTAAGGAAATGCTGTTCACCAGCGATTTCATCGATGCACAGGAGGCTTATCGGCTGGGAATGGTGAACCATGTGGTTCCCAGGGAGGAACTGCAAAGCTTCACCGAGGCCATGGCGTGCAAAATCGCCAAAAAGCCAGCCTTCACGCTGAAGCTTCTCAAGGAAGCCGTTAATGCCGCGCAAGATGCACAAGGTCGCGTGAACGCTATGGGCACGAGCTTCGCTCTGCATCAACTTAGCCATTCACATAATGAGCAGATTTTTGGCCTGCCGATCGATCCCACTAACCTCCCAGCCGCTGTGAGGGACAAGGCCGCCTGGAAGGGCAAGCCCGCTTCTGAATAAGCGGTGGCACATTATAAAGGATGTTGCGAATGGCCATAATTCCTCTGGCTGAAATTCCTGCGCGGGGTTCAGCGCTCCATGGCTGCGATGCGTGGGCGATCCGGCATGGCGACGATGTGATAAGCTGGGGCGAATTGGCTGACCGGGCGCTCCGGCGCGCCCATGCGTTGCGTGGCGTCAACATCGGCCCTGGCGATCTTGTCACGTTGGCGCTTCCGAATGGATCGGCATTTTACGAGCTGATGTTCGCACTTTGGACGATCGGGGCTACGCCGCACGTTGTATCCTATCGTCTGCCGCTCGCCGAACTTCAAGCGATCGTAGCAGTGGCAGAGCCGAAGATGGTGATCGCATCCGACGCGGCGCTACGGAAAGCATTCGGGGCGCAGCCTGGTGATTTTGGACGCGACCATCCGGAAGCAACGCCGCTACAGGCCGTCATCGCTCCCCGATGGAAAGCGATGTCTTCCGGGGGATCGACCGGCCGCCCGAAGATTATCGTAGCCCCGGGGCCAAACAGTTTCGATACCGATCGGAAACCCCCATTGCGATTTCCCGACAAGGGGCCGATCCTCGCAACTGGCCCAGTCTACCACAACATGCCGGTGACGACGAACATCCAGGCATTGTCTGAGGGCCACTCGATCATCGGCATGACGCGGTTCGATCCGGAGGAGGCGCTTCGACTAATTGAAGCTTTCCGAGTTAAATGGACAAGCTTCGTACCGACAATGATGATGCGAATTTCGCGCCTGCCCAAAGAGGTGCGCGAAAAATATGACGTCTCCTCGCTTGAGACGGTGTGGCATTGGGCTGCGCCCATGCCGCGAGAGCTCAAGCAGGAGTGGATCGACTGGCTTGGTCCCGAGAAGATTTGGGAAATTTACGGGGGTACAGAAGGGATTGTCACCACCATATTGAACGGCGTTGAATGGCTGGCCCATCGCGGGTCGGTGGGGCGTCCGTACCTCGACAAGATCAAGATCGTCGATGAAGCAGGCAAGGAATTGCCGCGCGGGGAAGTGGGCGAGATTTTCGCGCTTCCGGCCGGAGGCCGGGGGTCCACCTATCGCTATATCGGCGCCGACGCGCGGACGACCGAAGATGGCTTTGAAACCTTGGGCGACTTCGGTTGGATGGATGAAGACGGCTATCTCTACATCGCCGATCGCCGCACCGACATGATTGTGTCGGGGGGCGCTAACATCTTCCCAGCCGAGGTCGAAGGCGCCTTGATGGCGCACTCGGACGTAGAGGGAGCCGTGGTCATCGGGCTGCCCGATGATGATTATGGCGCCACCACCCACGCTATCGTTCAACCGACGGTGGAGGCGCAGGGGCGCCTAACCGCCGACGAATTGCTCGCATTCCTGCGCGAAAGGCTGGTTGCCTACAAGCTTCCGCGAAGTTTCGAGTTCGTGACGGGCGCGCTGCGGGACGACGCCGGCAAGGTCCGGCGGCAGCAACTGCGCGAAGAGCGCATCGCTGCCATGGAGGAAACGAAAGTAAACCGGCCGTCAGCGGTAGGGTGAGGTCGATCGGCCGACCTTTTGAGCGACATGGCCGAGCCGGAGAGGAAGCATATGAAAGACGACGCGATAGTCGCTGATTACATCATCGTAGGCGGGGGTAGCGCCGGCGCGGTACTCGCAAACCGGCTCAGCGAAGACGGGCGGTCCAAGGTGGTTCTTCTCGAAGCAGGGGGGAACGGCCGGTCGCTGGTGATGCAGGTTCCCGCCGGCGTGGTTCAGTTGATTGGCAACACCAAATACGACTGGGTCTATCCCCAGGATCCGGACCCCACCATCGACAATCGGTCATTCGCCTGGTCCGGCGGCAAGGCATTGGGGGGTGGCAGCGCCATCAACGGGATGGTCTATGTCCGCGGCACGCGACGGGATTATGATCGCTGGGCCGAGGCGGGCGCAACGGGCTGGGGCTTCAACGATGTCTTCCCCTATTTTCTCAAGTCTGAGAACTGGTCGGGCAAGCCGAGCCAAGCTCATGGGTCGCACGGTCCGCTGTCCGTTGCGCCCATGCGACCAGGTTTCCACCCGCTAACGCATACCTTTTTGAAGGCCTGCAACGAGCTTGGAATTCCGACCCTTTTCGAATATCAGGACGGGCAGATGGAAGGGGTGTATCTCACCCATGGCTCGCAACGCGACGGTTGGCGCTGTAGCACGGAGAAAGCCTATTTGCGCCCAGCCCGCTCGCGGCCCAATCTCGAGATCATCGTCGATGCCGATGTTGAACATGTGGACTTTGAAGGTGCGCGCGCGGTCGGGGTTACCTATCTGCACAAAGGCATCAAGCGCAAGGCCAGGGCGCGCGGCGAAGTGATCCTCTCTGCAGGCGCTATGGGGACACCGGCCTTGTTGATGCGCTCTGGCATCGGGCCTGCCGGTATCCTGCAAGAGCACGGCATTAGTGTTCGCCAGGATGCGTCCCAGGTCGGCGCCAATCTTCAGGAACATCCGGGCGTCGGGCAGAATAAATATGTGAACCAGCCGACGATGAACAGCCGGATGCGGCCTGTCGATATTCTCCGTTATCTATTGCGCTATGCATGGAACCGCAGCGGTCCGCTTTCCGCACCGGCTGTACCGGCAATGGGCTTGGTGCGAACGCGCGACGATCTGGATGAGCCCAACGTCCAGTTCCATTTCATGCCGCTCGGCTACGACATGGACCCCAACGCAACCTCCTGGGATTCCAGTGGACTTCCAAAGGAACAGATCATCACGCTCTATGCGTCCGTCTGTCACCCCAAGAGTCGTGGCAGAGTCGTGCTGAACGCAGATCTCCGGCCACGGATAATGCATCGTCTTTTCGATGACGAGCGAGATTTGGCCACGATGATCGAGGGCTGCAAGTTGATCAACCAACTCTATCATACACCAGCGATGCGGAGCCTTGTGACCGCCGACCGCAGTCCCAATCCGATTCCTGCCAACGATGAGGAATGGGCGGCGTTCATTCGCGCCAAGGCGGCGCTGGGCTATCATGCGGTGGGAACCTGCCGCATGGGCAGTGACGCTCAGTCGGTCGTCGATCCGCAGCTGCGGGTCCGAGGCATTGAAGGGTTGCGCGTCGCCGACGCATCCATCATGCCGACACTGCCGAGCACCAATACTAATGCCACCGCCATCATGATCGGCGAAAAGGCGGCCGATATCATCGCGGGCCGGGTGGCCGCAGCCAAACAGGCGGCCTGAGCCGTGAACCCCGCGGAATACAGCAAGCCACCGGTGCGCATCGAGCGGACCAACGGGGTTGCCGTTATAACCCTCTCAAACTCTCAGACAGGGAATGCGCTGGACGTCGAAATGGCCGAGGCGCTCCTTGAGAGAGTGCAGGAGGCAGCGCGTGATGCTGCGGTCCGATGCGTTCTGCTAACGGGGCAGGGGCGTTTCTTCTGCGTCGGCGGTGACGTGAAGCGTATCGCCGCAAGCGGAGACGAAGTGGGGATATTGCTGGACCGCATCACCACCCCGTTGCACGCGGCCGTCAGTAAATTACTCCATATGGACAAGCCGCTGGTGGTGGCTGTGAACGGCCCGGTGGCGGGCGGCGGCCTTGGGCTTGCGGCTGTCGGCGACATCGTTCTGGCGTCCGATGCCGCGCATTTTTCCATGGCCTATGCCGGCATCGGCTTTTCGCCCGACGGCGGCGCGACCTGGCTGCTGCCGCGCCTAATCGGACTGCGCAAGACACAAGAACTTGCCTATACCAATGGGCGCCTGACAAGCGCGGAGGCAGTGGCACTCGGCCTCGTAACGAGGTCGGTTCCCCCTGGAGACTTAGCTCGGGAAGCGCGTGCCCTAGCGGAAACGCTGGCGTCAGGCCCTGTCGGAGCCTTTGCCGCGACCCGCCGCCTGCTACTGTCTTCCGATAGCATGAGCCCCGAAGCGCAGATGGACTTGGAAGCGCTGAGCGTGCGCACCCAAGCTGCCGCTGCGGAAGGCAGGGAAGGCGTGGCGGCCTTCCTGGGCAAACGCCAACCGGATTTTGCGACAAGGGGCGGCGGAACGCGCTCAGCGCGAAGGGATTGGGAGAAACATTATGAAAATTGACGGCCTCACCGCGCTGGTGACAGGCGGGGCCTCGGGACTGGGTGCTGCAACCGCGGCCATGCTTGCGGCCGAAGGTGCGAAGGTCACGATCCTCGACCGGGACCGCGAGGCAGGTGATGCGCATGCTCGTGCGATTGAGGGGCGGTTCATCCCGGCGGATGTGACGGATGCGAGCGGCATTGAGGCAGCGCTGGCCGAGGCAGAGGCAGCTTTTGGGACAGCCCGGATCCTCGTAAACTGCGCGGGGATTGCGCCAGGGATCAAAACAGTTGGCCGCGACGGGACGCCGCACCCGCTCGATGATTTCCGACGGGCCGTTGAGATCAACCTCATCGGAACATTCAATGCTCTTAGTCAGTTCGCCGCGCGCCTCGTTGCTGCAGAGCCGATTGGCGAAGAGCGGGGCGTTATTGTGAACACCGCATCGGTTGCGGCTTTCGACGGGCAAATAGGGCAGGCAGCCTATGCTGCGTCGAAGAGCGGGGTTGTTGGACTGACGCTCCCCGTCGCGCGAGACTTGGCACGCGAAAAGATCCGCGTGATGACAATCGCGCCGGGCATTTTCATGACACCCATGATGAAGGCGTTTCCCCAATCCGCTCAAGACAGCCTTGGCCAGCAGGTGCCGCATCCGAGCCGCTTGGGTCAGCCCTATGAATATGCCGATCTTGTACGGTCGATCATCGTAAATCCCATGCTGAACGGGGAGGTCATCCGTCTCGATGGCGCAATTCGGATGGGGCCGAGATAATAATGCAAAAGGCGGGAGCGAAGACAACCAGGCCAACTGTAGATCTTGGCGGCCAGATTGCCTTTGTGACCGGTGCGGCTAGTGGAATCGGTCGTCAGACGGCAAGGGCTCTCGCTGAATCAGGCGCGATGGTGTTCGCCGCTGACAAGGCGGGTGCGGCATGTATTGAAACCTGTGCGGCCTTCCCCGAACGAATGTCTTACCTGGCCTGCGACGTCACAAGCGTCTCGAGCGTGCGAGCGGCACTCGATGCGGTCTGGCAGGAGCATGGTGCACTGGACATACTGATCAACTGTGCAGGCGTGTATTCGATGCAGCAGCTGATGGATGTCACAGAGGACGAGTTTGACAAGGTCCTGAATATCAACCTGAAGGGTCTGTTCTTCGTTAGCCAGATTGCCGCGCGCTATATGATCAAGGTGGGTGGGGGCGGTGCTATCGTGAATATCGCTTCGGCGGCTGGGCGCAAGCCATCCATCGGATCGCTTGTGTATTCAGCCAGCAAGGCGGGCGTCATCAACCTGACGCAGGGAATGGCTCAGGAACTCGCGCCCCATAAGATACGCGTGAATGCCATTGCACCAGGTGCCGTGGAGACACCCATGTGGGATGCCGTCAAGAGCGCCTACGAGAAGGGCGATTCTGAGAGTGCCTTGAGCATTGAAGCGGCCCTTCTGGCAGCGACGCCACTCGGACGTCTGTGTCGCCCACAAGATTGCGCCGACGCGATTCTCTACCTTTGCACTGACCAAAGCGCGTTCGTTACCGGCCAGACGCTGAATGTCGATGGGGGTATGTATTTCAACTGACGACTGAACCTGTCATTCATGAAAGGATAGGGCATGGCACAACTTGAGGGACGCCGCGCGCTCGTCACAGGTGCAGCCGACGGAATTGGAAGGGCGGTCGCGGAAGCCTTCGCACGCGACGGCGCTCGGGTTCTGGCCGTCGACATATCCGCTGAGAAGTTGCAGAGTGCATTTGCGGGCAGCACGGCAATACTTCCGGTTGCGCAGGACCTCGTGTCGGACAACGCGCACGAAACCCTTGTAACCACGGCCTCTGAGCTTTTGGGTGGACTGGACGTCCTCGTGAACAATGCGGGGATTCCGGGCGATCTAGCGATGCTGCATGAGACGACAGACGCAAACTGGAACCGCGTGTTCGCTGTGAATGTCGATGCTGTTTTTCGTCTCACGCGGGCTTGTGTGCCGTTGCTGCGATCGAGCCGATACGGGCGCATCATCACCACTGCCTCCGTCTGCGCGGAATATGGACTTCGACTCCAAGGGGCTTATGTCGCGTCGAAGCACGCTGTGTCCGGATTGATGAAGGGCTTTGCCATAGAACTGGGTTCATATGGGATCACGGCAAATTGCATCAATCCGGCGAACACGGTCACCGGCATAACGCGCAACTGGTTTTCCCCGGCAGATTCTGCTGAAGGGCAGGCTTATCTTGAAATAGCATCGGTACTCGGTCGTTATAGTCAGCCTGAGGATATCGCTGCAGCCGCCCTCTATCTAGCTTCCGATGGCGGTGGCTACGTCACCGGCCAGTCCATTACCGTGGATGGCGGGATGACATGTCGATTGCCATCCTTGTCGCACGCCACACGTTACGACGAAGTGGCCTAAAGCCACTGGCTCATAGAGCCCCGGATGCCGATGAGGTAGTGCAGGGACAGCCGGTAAGTGGCGGGTGTTCTTCGACTGAAGCAGACCCGCCATGATAACAGGAGCCGACTTCAATCGACGGCGAACGCCGCTTCCGTCTTAGATCTTATTTCATCTAGAGTGATACCCGGTGCCATTGCCCTCAATCTGAAGGGACATGATCCGCGCTCGGGACGTTCGAAGACCGCCAGATCGGTGATGATCATGTCGACCACGTCCGCTCCGGTAAGTGGAAGACTACACTCATTGCGAAACTTGGGTTCTCCGCCTTTCGAGACATGGTCCATCAGGACGATGATCCGCGCCACGCCAGCGACAAGATCCATCGCGCCGCCCATGCCTTTCACCATCTTACCAGGGATGGTCCAGTTGGCGAGATCGCCATTCTGGGCAACCTCAAGGGCGCCCAGAATAGACAAGTCGACGTGACCTCCGCGGATCATGGCAAAGCTCTCGGCGGAGTTGACGTAGGATGCGCCGGGAAGTGCGGTAACCGTTTGCTTGCCGGCGTTGATCAGGTCCGCATCGACCTCATCCTCAAGCGGGAATGGGCCTACGCCTAACATACCGTTTTCGGATTGAAAGGTCACTTCAATGCCTTCTGCTAGAAAATTCGGCACCAGGGTAGGCACACCGATGCCTAGATTGACATAGTCGCCGTCCTTGAGTTCGCGCGCAGCCCGAGCGGCAATGTCGTTACGAGTCCAGGCCATCAAACCGTCTCCGTCCGGATCGTGCGTTGCTCGATCGGTTTCTCATAATTGGTTCCAACGAGTATCCGATCGACATAGATGCCGGGCGTATGCACATGGTCCGGGTCAATCTCTCCCGCAGGCACGAGCTCCTCCACCTCCACAAGCGTTATCTTGGCTGCCGTGGCTGCTATCGGGTTGAAGTTTCGAGCTGTCTTCCGGAATATCAGATTGCCCTTGGTGTCCGCCTTCCAGGCCTTTACCAGCGCCACATCGGCAAACAGGCTTGTCTCCATGATGTACCGCTCGCCATTGAAGCTCCGCTCTTCCTTGCCGTCGGCGACGAGTGTACCCACGCCCGTCTTGGTAAAAAAGGCTGGTATTCCAGCGCCTCCGGCCCGGATGCGTTCGGCCAGCGTGCCTTGGGGATTGAATTCCAGCTCAAGTTCTCCGGCAAGATGTTGCCGTGCAAACTCCTTGTTCTCGCCGACATAGGAGCTGATCATCTTCTTGATCTGGCGGGTCTGGAGAAGCAGGCCCAGTCCAAAATCGTCCACACCGGCATTGTTCGAGATCACCGTCAATTCGCGCACGCCTGAATCCCGCGCGCCAAGGATCAGCTTTTCCGGAATTCCACAGAGGCCAAATCCCCCTGCTACGACGGTCATCCCGTCGAATAAAAGGCCATCAACGGCGGCTCGGGCGCTCTCAACGATCTTTGGCAATATCCTGTCCTTGCAATCGGGAATAATGTCGGCCGGCGTCATGCTGCTTCGTCGGTCCCCTTCCCCAAGATCCTGTGCATATTCTGACACTACCCGTTTCGCAGTCCCTCTTAGGCGGGACGGCCACAGTCGCGTTCGCCGGTCCCCCGCTGGGGGGATAGAGGGGCCGAAGGGCAAGAGTATAAGTTTGTGACGAAATAGGACGAGGAAGGTTGTACATGACCCTGGAAACCCCTGAACGCATCCAATCGATGTGGGAAGCGGCGAGCATGCAAATGCGTGAACGTCGATATCCGGACGATTTTCCTGCGCTGCCGGATATTCCTGCGGCCCGCTATACCAGCGAAGCATTTTATGAGCTCGAGAAGAAACATCTTTGGTCCAGGACATGGCTCTTCGTTGGTTTGGCGCACGAGTTTGACGAACCGGGAAGCTATCGGACCTACACGCTCAACGAGGCCCCGGTAGTCGTCCTGCGAGGGCGGGATGGTGAGTTGCGGGCGTTCCACAATGTCTGCCAACATCGTGGTTCGCTTCTCATGAAGGACGAGGGAGGTGTCGCACGGAACATGCGATGCCTTTATCACTGCTGGACCTACGACCTTGAGGGCAAGCTGATCTTCGTTCCTGACGAACATTATTTTTCGGGCTTGGACAAGGCGGAGCGTGGACTCAAGCCGATCCGCTGCGAACAGTTCGGAAGCCTGGTTTTCGTGAATTTTGACGAGGCGGCGGAGCCATTAATCGATTTTCTGACGGATATCCCGGCACTTTGGTCGGATATTCCGCTTGATGACTTGCGGTTGTTTGATCGCTTCAGCTTTGAAGTAGATTGCAACTGGAAATGCCTTCAGGACAATTTTGCTGAAAATTATCACGCTAAATATGTGCACGAGCACACAATCGATAAGGTGATCGATTCGAAGACCTCGGCGCTGCAGATGATCCGTGGTGGACATAACGCGATTGTCATCAAGTCGCGCGGTGAGCTGACCAGCGGGATGGGTGCTGCTTTCTTTAAATCGGAAAGCGATACAGCGGAAGAGCAAGAAAGTAAGCTCGCCGAGATATCGCGCAGCGGCCAGCGCAGCTATAATATATTTCCCAACGGCACGTTTCCCATCGCCGAGTATCTGTTTCCGATTGTGATGGTCTGGCCGATCGGTACGGGGCGCTGCAAGGTTGAGGTATCATTCGTTAAAACGGGCGACGGGCCGGCGAATGAGCAACTGGACAAGGATACGCTGACCTTCTTCAAAAGCTTTATCGGAGAAGATCTGGATGCCTTGGCCGGCATGCACAAGGCTTTGGCCCACGGTGGCATCGATTCGATACCACTCTGCTGGTCGGAGCAGTTCATCTACAACCATGAACAACATATCGACACGGTAATCGGTCGCGAGAATATTCCGGCGGAGCTGTCGGTCGTGGAAGTCAAACTTCCTTACGCGCACGCTTAGGCTGTTTGCCCGGTCGCTCCAATCTGTGGGCTGGCCGGGCCGAAGGCTTTGCAGGGTGTCCGGTCACGTACAGGACGTCATGGTAGCGAAATCCGCTCAAGGACTTCAATGTTTATCAATGTTGCGGCGGTGACAGACGGGACAAATTCGTCGAGTGTTACCCTTACCGCGGTGCTCTATGGTAAGCGTGGGCTGGAGGCCGCAGATCAGGCAGCTTCGGCGATCGGTTGCTGATCTGGCCGCCAGTTCCACGGCATGATCTCATCCCAACGGGCAGCAGGCCATTCGCCAGCGATCTTGGCGATGACGTCGGCGATATAGGCCTGCGCTTCGAGGCCATTGAGTTTGGCGGTTTCGATGACGGAATAGACGGCGGCAGCGCGATCACCGCCTGCCTTTGATCCGGCAAACAGCCAGTTCTTACGGTTATGGAAAGGTATGCATAAGCGGAAAAATGCGCTCTTCGCCGGCTCCGACGAGGGCGGCGATAACTGGGCGGTCATCGCCACGCTCATCGAAAACTGCAAACTGGGCGGCATCAATCCTCATTGGTTGCATTCTGCCCTTGCCGCATCAGCTCGCTCGCCTTTGAGACCAAGGTAAGCGTGGCCTGAGCACCGCAATTAAGCGGCTTGGGCGACGTCTTGCTCGCTCGGATGCCAGTTCCACGGCATGAGTTCGTCCCAACGAGTAGCGGGCCAGTCGCCAGCGATCTTCTCGATGACATCGGCGATGTAGGCCTGCGGTTCGATGCCGTTGAGCTTGGCGGTCTCGATGACGGAATAGATGGCCGCAGCCCGTTCGCCGCCAGCCTTCGATCCGGCAAAGATCCAGTTCTTGCGGCCGATCACGAAGGCTGATTCATTATGCACCCCCTTTTCAAATGGCGGAAAACAGCGATTTTTGTCTGTCATCTTTATCGCGACACGGGATTTTGCGCGCCAGTTCAACCTTGATCCGTTCGTCTTCGAGGTCGCTGGCGCGGATCTGATAGGGCGCGCAACGCATGACCTGCTCGGCGGGCAATATGCCATCCCTGATGAAGCGTCGAATTTTAACGTGCGAGACCCCGAGTTTGGCGGCCGCGTCCGACATGGTCAGCCATTTGCCGTTCTTGTCAGAAGACCGGTAACCGCTAATTTTGTGCACCGTTCGCAGTGAACCGCCCCGGGTTTGCCGGAGGCTCCAACTTCTGAGTAAGTGGAGCCGAGATGAGCAAGACGACGAACAAATTTTCGCCTGAGGTGCGCGAACGGGCTGTGCGGATGGTGCTGGATCACGAGGGCGATTACAGGTCTACTTCTGCAACCCGCAAAGCCCGTGGCAGCGGGGCACCAACGAAAATACCAATGGCCTCCTACGCCAGTACTTTCCGAAAGGTACCGATCTCAGCGCCCATCATCCCGAGGCGCTTGCTGCTGTGGCTGCTGCGCTCAACAGCAGGCCCCGTAAAACGTTGGGCTGGAAAACACCCGCGGAGGCGCTTGACCAATGCCTCGCTCAGATCGAAAAGCAGCGTGTTGCGACGACCGGTTGAGTCCGCCCAATATGTCTCCATCCGATATTCGGAGCGCCTCGCGGAGGCAGGCATCGAACCGTCTGTCGGCAGCGTCGGCGATAGCTATGACAACGCTTTGGCGGAGACGATCAACGGCCTCTACAAGGCTGAGGTGATCCACCGGCGAGGGCCATGGCGATCCTTTGAGGCCGTGGAATTTGCCACGCTCGAATGGGTGGACTGGTTTAACAACCGCCGCCTGCTCGAACCCATCGGCAACATCCCGCCCGCTGAAGCCGAAGCACAATATTACGCCATGCTGGACGATGTCTCCATGGCTGCGTAACTTAAACCAAATGGCCTCCGGCAAACCCGGGGCGGTTCACCGGCACAAATCCGTTGCAAGTCCACCAGCCTCCTCACGGAGCCTGAATCACATCGAACCGCTCATATCAATGGGTCCTGACCCCAAGAAAACATATGCCCAAATCTTCAATAACAGAACGGTACTGGTATCTCGGATTATTACGACGGCTCAGACACGGCATAACGATACTCGCCTAGAGCTAACGTAACCCCTGCAGCTATGCAGATTAAACTCGTAGCTACGCCGAGTGCGAAATAATAATTACCACCGTAATCATATGACATACCTACTAACAACGGGCCGATAGAATTTCCTAGAGCAAGAAATCCATACAACCAGCCATATATAGCGCCAAATTCCAATACGCCAAAATACCGGCCAACGAAATAGGCGATTATGTCATACTCGGATCCGTATCCAAGTCCGATTAGCACAGCACCTAAGAATGCGCCATCCAACCCGAATGCAAGAGTGACTGCAAATCCCCCACTCGCCATTAACAACACAAGGAAGCCGAGCTTTGGACCGTTAATCCGGTCTAGCAACATTCCAGTGAACAGTCTGCCAACGATCGCAGAAAACCCGATAACCGCGAGAAGTGTCGATGCATGCGCTGGCGACGCCCCCATGTCACGATATGCGAGCATTAGGTGTACGACAATACCGGCAAAGCAGGTACCTGCAAGTAGTGCAACGGCGGTGAGTTTCCAGAGCGTTGCCGTTCTCCGAGCTTCCTTAAGAGTAAGGCCTTGGGTTACACAACCCCACTGCGACAGAGCGACATGATGCAAAACCAGACGTTCTTCTCTAGCGTAATGGCGCAAGGAAAGCCAAAGGACAGGAATATTACAGAATATCAAGAGGGAAAGGCCGATATACGCGAGATGCCAACCGCCCCTCTCAACGAGCGCATTTGTCATGAATGGAATGAAGATTGCCGACACCCCCGTCCCGCTCAAAACCGCCCCAGTCGCCAAGCCTCTGCGTGTGTTAAACAAGCGGCCAATTGGCCTTAACAGAGTTACAGGTAGCATCCCAACGCCCAAAATACCGATAAATGCGTAGCATATGCAGAATGTAAATATGGAGTTTATGATCCACGGCATCCCTGTAACCACGAGGCCGCATAGTATTGCACTGACGATCGAGACGATCATAGTTCCGAATTTGTCGGCAACCTTACCCCCCCCCGTACATGCAATAAACGTCCCGAAAGAGAGCATTGTGATAGCTAACGACGCATATCCACGACCCCACCCGAATTCTCTCTGAATGTCTGGCGCCATCGCTGCGAAGCTATACGACATAACGGCTATCGCACTGGCCGACGTTGTTACGAAGGCACCAAATACCACTCTAATCTTTTGAAAGTCGTTCACTATTACACCGCCATATGCTTATTAATCTGGATGAAATAGCAATTATGGCATCATAAGCGCCTACCTTAGTTTGGCTATTTTCCATGCAGAAAAGGCATGGGCATCGGGGGAGTGAATCAGGACTTCCGTGGCACTCAATTGCCCGGCCATCTTCAAAAAGTCCTCGGGCGTATCGCCATACGCACCGGGATTGTGCGCATAGAGGACACGGCAGGCGTGCCGTCCTCCCGCATCGAAGCACATTCCATTGAATGGCACAGCATCATGGCACAAAAGCGCGACAAAAGCGGCGAGTTGAGAAGGAAGCATCCTTCTCAATGCTTCCTTGCTTTCCCCTTCTGGCACTGTGGTCTCCAACATTTCGCTATACGCGATAGGCAGTACACCATTGATCTTGATGCCTGCCGCCTCGGCTGCAGACTTCAACCCATAGACACTTCCGAACACGCCAGCCTTTGAGATTCCGTAGGACGGATGATTGACTCCAAAAACGGCTGCCGAGGATGTCTGTACCAAGCGTCCGCCAGTCTTGGCCAATTCCGGCCACGCAGCTCTTGTCAAATTCAGCGTGCCATTGAGATTTATGTCCATGGCCTTGGTGAACTCATCGAACCTATCGCCATAAAGAGGTGCATCATTCCAAACTGCCGCATTGTTTATAACGACGTCTAGCCGCCCAAACGCGTCAAGCGCCGATCGCACTATCAGATCGGCTTCGACCGCGACGTCATTACAATCCGGAACTGCGGTACCTCCATTAGCGATGATGTCGCTAACGGTCGCATCGACGGTCCCTGACGTTCGTCCATTGACAACGACAAGCGCACCTCTTTCAGCTAGAAACTTTGCGTAACCTGCGCCGAGGGCCCCACCCGCACCCGTTACAATCACGACCTGTCGGTCAAAACAAAGCTCTTCCACTTTCCACCTCCAGTGCATCACGATATAATCGCTCGCCCCCGTCATGGCATGCCAAGATCCGGGCGAGCGGGATCAGATTTCCCAATGCAACCACATGCATCCATTAGGACAGGCGCTTGATCTATTAGTCCATCACCATTTGTAGCGGACCTGGAAGGCAACATTGCGGGGCTGTTGCTTGGAAGCTGAGCGACTCCCCAGAGAACTGGGATATTGCGCGGCAAAAGTTATGATCTGGGCATTGGTAAGATTCTTTCCGATAATATCGAATGCCCATTTTCCAGATGCGTCCTCAAACCCCAAGCGCGCGTCGAGTCGCACATAGCCATCTTCACGAAGCAACGGATCGTCATTTCCCCGGGTATCATAGCCCGTGGCGAAAAGTCCTTCAACTTCCGTGATCGCCTTGTACCCACCCGGCAAAGGTGCGGTAAACAGGGCCGTGGCAGACCCACTCCACTTTGGCGCAAATGGCGTCCTGTGACCCGACAAATCCTGAAAGGTCAGACCGTTGAACTTTTGAAGGTCGGTTGGAGATGCATTGGGATAGCTCACATACTTCGTGTCTAGATAGCTTCCCGCCACCTCAAGACTCAGCCAGGGAGATACGATGAATTTGCTCTCAAGCTCTACACCCTGACTCCGTGATCGCGCGGCATTTCTGACAATTGTAAACCCTACGCCATTAGGCAGAAACTGATTTATTGAAACCTGCAAGTCGGAATAATCAGATCTGAACGCCGCAAGGTTGAAAAGCACGTGGCGATCGAACAGCTCGCTTTTGAGGCCAACTTCGTACGAGTTTACGTGTTCCGGATTGAAGGGGAAATTCGCCGCGATCGCCGTGTTATCCGCCCCATTGAAACCGCCGGCCTTGAAGCCTCGAGAATAGGATGCATATGCCATGACGTCTCTGGAAAAATGGTATTGAAGCTTTGCTGAAGGCATAAACGCATTGTCGCTGCGGCTCAGATTCACCGAACCAACACTTCCAATTCCTAAGATGCTCGGCAGGGAATTTAGATTCGCGGGAAGCGGTGTAAATACTCCGAATGGAACAGGAGCTGCTGCGTAAAATTCGTCCCAAACGAAGGACTTCCGAACGTGGCTGATGCGCCCGCCGCCTGTCAATCGCAGTTTATCCGTCACCTTCCAGGTGAGAGATCCAAACGCAGACAAGATTCGCTCATTCTGAGTTGATTTGGAGACCTGGCCAATCGGCAAGAAAGGGACCAAAGCCGCTAAGGCGGGACTGGAGGTGATCGTCGAAGACAGGTTGCCAAAATTCAAATCCGTCTCATAAAATAACTGGTCAGACTGAAAGTATGCCCCCACAATATATTCAAGTGAATTGCCATCCGGTGACGTCAGCCGAATTTCCTGACTGAATTGGTCGTATACCTCAGGATTTTGTAGGTTAAGAAGATGAACCGGAGTTCCATCACCATCATACTGCAGGTAGTATTTTGATTTGTAATAGGCCGTCACAGCCGTCAAAACATGATCGCCAATGTGATAATTTATATTTAACACGGCCTCCTTATTATTAAACTCACCATACCCGCCATCATTTACACTATACTTATTGGTGTCTATATTTGGAAGGCCAAGAGAAAGAGAAATCGCGCAGAATCCTCTTGGAGTAAACGGTGCCGGTGGCGGGCAATTATCAGTCTGAGAAATAAGACCGCCGGTTGATTTGCTGTTGCTGACTTCCAGCTTCAAAGTCGCATCGAACAAGTCGGACGGAGCGAAAGCAAGCGTCAGCCGTCCCGCCGCATTCCGCTCCCGTGGTACAAACTTCCCGGTGACTATATTTTCAAGCCAGCCCCGCTGGCCATTAAAAGTACCTGCAACTCGAACATTAAGAGTGTCGGTGATCCGACTATTGACAGCACCCTCCAAAGCGAATTGGCCGCCGCTGTCTCCGTTGGGAGAAATTAGAGCTCTTGCCCATCCGCCGAAGACGTCGTCTGGCTTTTTTGTCACGATATTAAATGCGCCGGCGATCGAGTTATTTCCAAAAAAGGTCGATTGCGGACCTTTGAGAATTTCCATCCGTTCCAAGTCCAGGAACGTACCCGCAGATGTCCGCGAGCGCCCATGATAGACGTCGTCAGTATAAATACCGACAGACTGATCAAAAGACTGATTGGATCCCGATCCGATTCCGCGAATGTAGAGATTTGCGCCGCGCGAACTCCCGAACCCAACTTGAACGGATGGCACTTTGAGACTCACCGTTCCAAGCGAAGTCAGATTGTGCTGAGCAAGGTCGCCGCCTTCGATAACTTGTACCGAGACGGGAACATCCTGGCGCCTTTCGATGCGATGTTGTGCGGTAACGATGATTTCGGTCAATCCGCCGCCTTCATCTCGCTGCGCGGCTGCGTCAAAATTTGATGCGCCGACCGGCTTGGAATCTGTCACCTGAGCGAGCGCGCTTGTCCCACAAAGCAGAGACGCCGCCATCGCGCTGAACGCGGGCGCTGCCCAAGATTTAGCAGTGAAGCTGTTCATTTACCCTCTCCCCAGTTAATTCGCGTGCAGCGCGATTTGCACATCGCTTGCGGGCATCGACTGAACGCTCACACACGCCACGCCGTTATTGTTTGAGTGATCAGTACACAGTCGGATCGTAGCGCGTCAAGTGCATAAATTCCGCTTGCGTCGGCCATATGCGGTTGGGCTCGACCTGATCCGAGAACGTCTGCGCGTCGGTGAACGGTCACGTGCTCAGACCAGAATTTGCGCGGCCCGGCTCTGCTTTGGGGGTTGTCGGGGCGAAGGGAGCCAACATCCCTTGTACAGCTGATCATGGTCTCTTCGCAGGTAGCTTCTGCACCTTCAGGCATCCCTCGAACTGATCGCTGCCATGTAGCCCCAGACGTCGCACGGTGGGCCAAACTGCGTGCTCCGAAATTTCAAATCGATGAAGTTCCTCAGCGGCGTGAGACGTTGACATTTATTTTTCACGCCCTATCCAAACAGTCATGCTGCTGACTCTTTGATCAGCGATGGTCGCTCGGATCGTAGTCTGTGCCGAGTTGTCTCGGGAATATCTTTTCGCGAGAAATGCTAATACAATAGATAGAATATAGGAGAGTTACCGTGCACCATGCTCTACCTCCATTGCGAATTATTGCCGATGGACTAAGCTTCGCAGAGGGGCCCGTGGTCCTTCCGGGCGGAGACATAGCGGTGTGCGAAACCCATGCTGCCGGAATCGTGCGGATAAGTTTAGGCGGTCGGAAGACAAACTATGCCGACGTCGAGGGCGGAGCCAACGGAGCCGCGCTAGGAAGCGATGGCGCGATGTACATCTGCAACAATGGCGCTTGGTATGGGAAGTCTGGTATTCAGGACGGTAGCGCCCGTATCGGTGGCAGAATTCAGCGCGTTTTAGAAGGGGGGCAGCCTCATACGCTTTACGACCACTGCGATGGCCGGCGGCTTATGGCCCCCAACGATATCGTATTTGATGAACACGGAAATTTCTACTTTACAGATTTCGGCTCGCATATCCGCGACATCCGTGACGTCGGAGTGTCGAATGGCGATAAGGACATCGTCGGTATACTAAATATTGTCATTCACTGTCCTCCAGGATCGCTTTATTATGCGTCGCCTGATGGCAAGATGATCCGAGAGATTGTGCATCCGCTCTTGGGCGCTAATGGTGTCGGCCTGAGCCCTGATGGTAAGACCCTCTATGTAGCAGAATCGACCACAGCCCGATTGTGGGCGTTCGAGCTAATCGGCCCTGGAGAGGTGGGAAGCCGGCGGTGCTTGGGCACGTTGCCGCTCGGGACGACTCTGAACATCGCTGTCGCCGATTCGCTTGTTGTGGACTCTGCTGGCAATATTATCGTGGGTACGATCCTCAATGGGGGATTGACCGTCTTCAGTCCAGATGGAACGACTGTTCTGCATGTTCCCACGGGCGACATGTTGACGACTAATGCATGCTTTGGTGGCCCAGACATGCGGTCGCTTTACGTCACTCTCGGTGAACGGGGTGCGCTAGGCGTGTTCGATCCCTGGCCCGTTGCCGGGCTAAAACTAAACTTCCAGCCAGATCATTCCTGACCTGCCCCCCGCTGCATCCCTCGATTTGATGTAGAGTCTGCCCCACTCGAAGGGCAAGCATACGCTGAAGGCCGCGGCGTGGTTCGATCAGGCTGCGATTGCGCGCTGAATTGCGCACCAATTCCACGGCAACAGGGCGTCGATTTGGTTGATAGGATGGTCGGCGATGCGGGCGAGGACATCGGCGAGCCAGGCCTGGGCTCGACCTCGTTGAGGCGACAGGTCTGGAGCAGTGAGTAAGCTGCCGTACGGTCCCTGAATCATAGGGAGCGAGCGCGACCTGCACATCCTTGGGAATTTCGATCAGAACCGGCCCCGGTCGCCCCAGCGTCGCGACGCGAAAGGCGTCGTGGATCGTCTGGGCCAGCCGACTCCCATGTTTCACGAGATAATTATGCTTCGTGCAGTGCCGCGTGATGCCGACCGTATCGCATTCCTGAAAGGCGTCAGTGCCGATGAGATGTGTGGGCACTTGGCCGCTCAGCACGATGACGGGAATGGAGTCCATCATGGCGTCGGTGAACGGCGTGACCAAATTCGTCACTCCGGGGCCGGAAGTGACGAGCACGACACCTGGCCTTCCCGTGGATCGTGCATAGCCTTCAGCCGCGTGGGCGGCTGCGACTTCGTGTCGGACCTGGATATGTCGTATCCGACCATCTGAGAAAAGCAGGTCATAGATGGGGAGGACCGCGCCACCGGGATAGCCGAACACGGTATCGACGTCCAGATCGATCAAGGTGCGGATGATGATCTCTGTTCCGGACAGTTCATCCATTATGTCACCTTAGGTGTTTGCCGAACCGGGTCGTGGCATGGTCCAGCTCGTTTCAGATATGCAGTGCGCGGCCATAGGCGCTCAGCACGCCTTCATGCATGACCTCGGAAATGGTCGGGTGCGGGAATACCGTGCCCATCAGTTCGACCTCAGTCGTCACCAGCGTCTTGCCGACGACATAGCCCTGGATCATCTCGGTCACTTCCGCGCCAATCATGTGCGCTCCCAGAAGCTCGCCGGTGGCTTCGTCGAACACGGTCTTGACGAAGCCCTCGGCCTCGCCGAGCGCAATCGCCTTGCCGTTGCCGATGAAGGGGAATTTGCCGACTTTGACCTTGTATCCGGCTGCCTTGGCCTTGGCTTCGGACAGGCCGACGGAGGCTACCTGCGGACGGGAATAGGTGCAGCCCGGAATGTTCAGCACGTCCATCTCGTGCGGATGCTGGCCGGCGATCGCCTCGACGCAGATCACCGCTTCGTGCATCGCCTTATGCGCCAGCCAGGGAGCGCCAGTGACGTCACCGAACGCATAGATGCCCTCGACATTAGTCCTGCCATAGCCGTCCGTGACGATGTGGCCGCGATCGGTCTTCACGCCCAGTTCCTCAAGCCCGATATTCTCGGTATTGGGGACGATGCCGATAGCGACGACAGCGTGGCTGAACTCCTCCGTGGTGAAGGTGCCGTCCTTCGCCTTGATCTCCGCCTTCACACCCTTGTCGCCTCCAGCTTCTGCAGGCCGGTGGAGGTGCGGATGTCCATGCCACATTTTTTCAGCTGTTTCTCCATGAAGACGCTGATTTCCGCGTCCTCGCCAGGGAGCAGGCGGTCGAGCATTTCGACGATTGTGATCTTCGCGCCCATGTCGCCGTAGAAGCTGGCGAATTCAAGGCCGATCGCGCCCGAGCCGATGACCAGCAGGTTGGTCGGCATTTCCGGCGGGGTCATGGCGGTGCGGTAGGTCCAGATCTTCTTGCCGCCGGCCGGCGCGAAAGGCAGGTCGCGGGCGCGGGCGCCAGTGGCGACGATGATCTTCTTGCCTTCAAGAACCGTCTTCTGGTCGCCTTGGGTGACTTCGAGCTTGCCCTTGCCGGTTAGCTTGCCGGCGCCCTCGACGACCGTGATCTTGTGCTTCTTCATCAGGCCCTTGACGCCGCGGTTTAGCTGATCGGCGACCTTGCGCGATCGCTGCACGACCTTTTCGAGGTCGTATGCGGGCTTGGGCGCTGACAGGCCATAAGCCTCCGCATGGGTGATGTAGTGATAGATTTCCGAGGAACGCAGCAGCGCCTTGGTTGGGATGCAGCCCCAGTTGAGGCAAATGCCGCCCAGCCGCGCTCAACGATCGCGACTTTCAGGCCCAGCTGCGCCGCGCGGATTGCCCCGACATAGCCGCCGGGGCCTGAGCCCAGGATGATAAGATCATAGATGTCGGCCATGATGCGGGTCAGCTCACGATCTGTAGGGGGTGTTCGATAAGGTCGCGCAGCGCCGCCATGAACTGCGCCGCCGTGGCACCGTCGATCGCGCGGTGATCGAAGCTGGCGGTCGCGGCCATGATCGTCGCCAGGGCGATGCCGCCATCGACCTTCCACGGTTGCTCGACCCCAGCCGCGACGCCCAGTATCAGGGCCTGCGGGAGATTGATGACCGGGAACATCTCGTCGATGCCGAGCATGCCCAGGTTGGAGATGGAGGCGGTGCCGCCCTGATAGTCTTCGGGCGCCAGCTTGCCGTCGCGGGCCTTGATCGCCAGCGCTTTGCTCGCCTGGGCGATCGCGGAGAGGGACAGGGCGCCGGCGTCACGGATCACCGGGGTCACCAGCCCGCCCTCGATTGCCACGGCCATGGCTATGTCCACGCGCGCGAAGCGGTGCAGCACCTCTCCGCCGAACTGGACGTTGACGTCGGGCACCGCCGTCATGGCGAGCGCCATCGCCTTGATCAGCAGGTCGTTGACTGACAGCTTGATCCCACGCGCGTCGAGACCCGCATTCAGTTCGCCGCGCAGGCGGTTGAACGCATCGATATTGCAGCGGGCCGTCAGATAGAAATGCGGGACATTCTGCTTGGACTCGGTCAGGCGCCGCGCGATTGTCTTGCGCATGGTGGTGAGCTTGACCGTATTCACCGGAACGCCTGCCGGCGGATCATAGACCGGCGCGGCAATGGCTGCGGGAGCGATGGCGGGCACGGCCATGGCCGGGGCGAGCAGGGACGGGAGGCCCAGATCCGCCTTGACGATGCGGCCCCGCGCACCGGAGCCTGCGATGCCGAGTAGCGACAGGCCGCGCACGGTCGCGATCCGCTTCGCCAGCGGCGTAGCGTTGATCGTGCCATTGTCCGGCGCAGGGGTTCTGGGCGCTGGCGCCGGATCGGCCACGGGGGCAGGGGGCACGGCGGCGGGCGGCGCGAGCGATGCCCTCTCCTGAACGGGGGCGGCCGACACCGTTTCCAGCGCGCGCGCATCGACCTTCTCCCCGGCCTCTGCGACCGTCGCGATTACCGTACCCACCGGCACGTCCTGACTGCCTTCAGGGATCGCAAGCGATGCGATCGTGCCCTCGTCGATGGCCGCCAATTCCATCGTCGCCTTGTCGGTCTCGATCTCGGCGATCAGGTCGCCCGGCTTGATCGTGTCGCCGACCTTCACCAGCCATTTGGCCAGAGTGCCCTTTTCCATCGTTGGCGACAGCGCCGGCATCGTCAGTTCAATCGCCATGTCATGCCTCCAGGAAGAGTTCGGCGGCCGCTTCGACGATCGCGTCGGCGTCCAGCCTGTAGGTCCGGTAAAGATCGGGCAGGTCGCCGGTCTGACCGAAGCGGTCGATGCCCAGCGGGCTGACGCGCATCCCCTTGACGCCGCCCAGCCAGGACAGGGCGCCGGGCGATCCGTCGATCACCGTGATGAGGCCGGCGCCGGGTGCCAGGGCAGAGAGCAACTGCTCGACATGGCTCGGCGCCACACTCTTGTCTGTCCAGCGCGCCGCTCGCCGCGCCGACCAGCCGCGATGCAGCAGATCGGGCGACGTCACGTTGAGCAGGCCCAGGCCCGGCATGTCTTCCGAAAGGATGTCCCAGGCGGCGAGAGCCTCCGGAGCGATCGCGCCGGTGAAGATGATGGCGGCTTCGGAGCCGGGCGCGGGTTGGCGCAGCCAATAGCCGCCCTTGAGCGCATCGGTTTCCCACTCCCCGCCGGTCCGCGCGACTTGCGGGATCGAGCGGGTGCTGAGGCGCAGATAGACCGAGCTGCCGTCGGGTTTCTGCATATGCTCGAAGGCGTGGCGCATCATCAGCGCGACCTCGTCGGCAAAGGCGAGCTCGAAATAGTCGAGATCGGGCTGGCCCATGCCGATCAGCGGCGTGTTGATCGACTGGTGCGCGCCGCCCTCCGCGCCCAGCGTCAAGCCAGACGGCGTGCCGACCAGCAGGAAACGGGCATCCTGGTAACAGCCATAGTTGAGCGCATCGAGGCCGCGCGCAATGAACGGATCATAGACGGTGCCAATCGGCAGCAGTCGCGTGCCGAACTGCGGGGCGGACAGACCCAGCGCCGCCAGCATCAGGAAGAAATTATTCTCCGCTATGCCCAGCTCGATATGCTGCCCCGCCGCATGGCCCGACCATTTCTGGGCCGAGGGTATCTTGGCGGCGTGGAACACGTCCTTCAATTCGCTGCGGCGGAACAGGCCGCGCCGGTTGACGAAACCGCCGAGATTGGTGGTCTGGGTGACGTCAGGCGCGGTCGTGACAATGCGGTCGCCCAGCGGATCGCCGGCCTTGGCAAGGTCCATCAGGATGCGGCCGAAGGCGGACTGGGTCGACTGTTCCTCACCCTCGGGCACGGGCAGGCGCGCCGGGACCGGCACGGCTTCGGCTTGATGCTCGGGTGGGGTCGCGGCAAAGGCGCTGCGGCCGACGAAGGCCTTCAACTCCGCCGCGACATTGTCGCCCAGCCCGCCATAGGGCTCCCATTCCTGCCCCTCGGCGATGTTCAGGTTGGCGCGCAGTACGGCGATCTGGGGCGGGTTCATCATGCCCGAATGATTGTCCTTGTGCCCCGCCAGCGGCAGGCCGAACCCCTTGATCGTATAGGCGATGAACATCGTTGGAGTTTCGTCGTCGGCGGCGGCGAACGCCTCCAGCAGCGTCTCAACACAATGACCGCCCAGATTGGTCATCAGCGCCGCCAGCGCCGGGTCGTCATAGCCGTCCAGCAGCTTGCGGACATTGGCCTTGTCGCCGATGTCGGCGATCAGCCGCGCACGCCAAGCTGCGCCGCCCTGATAGGTCAGCACCGCATAATCGGCATTGGGGCAACCATCGATCCATTCTTCCAGGCTCTTGCCACCCGGCTTCTTGAACGCGGCGCGCTGCAACTTGCCGAACTTGAGTGTCAGGACGCGCCAGCCGCAGGTTTCGAAGATATCGTCGAAACGTCGGAACATACGGTCCGCGGTGGTGTGATCCAGAGACTGGCGATTATAGTCGACGATCCACCAGCAATTGCGGATGTCATGCTTGTAACTCTCGATCAGGCATTCATAGATATTGCCCTCGTCCAGTTCCGCGTCGCCCATCAGCGCGATCATGCGGCCCGCATCTTCGGCGGGCATCTGGGCGTGCGCGATCAGATAATCCTGCACCAGACTGGCGAATGCGGTGATGGCGACCCCCAAGCCGACCGACCCGGTCGAGAAATCGACCGGAATTTGATCCTTGGTGCGCGACGGATAGCTTTGCATGCCGCCCAGGCCGCGAAATCGCTGCAATTGGTCCAGGCTCTGATTGCCCAACAAGTAGTGAATGGCGTGCAGCAGCGGACCGGCATGCGGCTTGACCGCAACCTTGTCTTGCGGGCGTAGCACGCTGAAATAGAGCGCAGACATGATAGTCGTCATGGATGCGCAACTGGCCTGATGCCCACCGACCTTCATTCCGTCGCGCTTCATGCGCACATGATTGGCGTTGTGCACCGTCCAAGATGACAGCCAGCGCAGCCGAGTGTCCAGCGCTTCGAGCGCGTGGATATCCGCCTGCCGGGTATCCGATGTCGCGATGGTCATAACGTGCCTCCAATAAGCAGGTCACATTTTATAGCGCCGTAAGTTGTGCAAATCCTTGCGAATATTGCTTCTATAACTTAGTATCTTGGCATATGTTTGATGATAATCCAGGAATGTAAGAATATAATGCCACAAAATCCCCTAGATGAGATTGATCGCAAAATTCTAGACCGGCTCCAGGGAGACGGCCGCATCACCAATCAACAGCTTTCGGAAGACGTGGGGCTTTCTCCCAGTCCGTGCCTTCGCCGGGTGCCTTCGCCGGGTGCGTTTGCTGGAAGAGAACGGCATCATCGCAGGCTATGTGACGCTGGTGAAGCCGGAAGCGGTTGGTTTGTCGGTCAATGCCTTCGTCCGCATCCGCCTGGACCAGCAAGACGACAGCCATCTGGCATTGTTCGAAGCGGCGATTGCGGCTTTTCCGGAGGTCATGGAATGCTACTTGATGACGGGCGAGGCCGATTATCAGTTGCGCGTTCTCGTCGGTTCGCTCGGTGAGTTCGAGGATTTCCTGCGCCACAAGCTCACCCGGATCAAAGGGGTGTCGCAGCTGACGACCAGCTTCGCCCTGCGCCCGGTGGTCTATCGTACGGCTTTGCCCGTACCGGCCTGATAGCCGGTGTCCACGAGGATGGGGCGCAAAAAATATGTGTCATCGGGCTATCCAGCGAACGGCCTATGCCGGTTCGGCCTGCACCGCGTCGCGGCGGATGCAATAGACAACGAACAGAATCGACAGCCCAGCAACCAGGAAGAAGGGAGACAGGCTGATAATGGCGATTTCGATGCCTTTGGTGCCGTAACGCGGCGTTGCCCAGTCGCTTACCATGCCGACAAAGGGTGGGGCGAGGCCGGTCCCTATCAAATTCGTGATCAGTGTCGGGACGGCGGCAGCGAGCGCCCGCTGATGTGCCCCTACGGAATTCTGGATGATCGCCATGGCGGGCGTATAGAACATCATATTCGGTATCAGGGGGATCGCCAGAAAGAACAGGCCGATCGTCCAGCTATCCAGAAGGCTGCCGGTGACGAGGCAGGGGATGGCAATCACCATGAGCAAGGCCGGGATCATGACCGATATGACGGGATTCCGGCTGAACCGGCTGTTCAGATATCCCCCTGACAGCGCACCGAAGGCGATCGATCCACCCACGACAAGGCTGTAATAGGATGCCACTTCGCCCATGAGCATGCCCTTTGAGCGCATCAGCATCGCTGGGACCCAGCTCGCAAAACCGGAAAATGCAAAACTGCAGAGCGCGCAGGATATCATCAGCGACACAAAGGTCCTGTTCCCGATGAGGGCGCGCATCGTCTGCAGCGCGGCGTGAGGTTCTTCGTTCAGCTTGGCTTCATGGTCGAGAGCGCCGCGCTTGGGCTCGGCCACGAATATCAACAGGCAAAGCGACAGAAATACGCCGAACCCGCCAATAGAGAAAAATGTCACGCGCCAGCCATATTGCACGGTCAACCACCCGCCGACTGCAACGCCTACCGCCGCGCCGAACGGGACGCCCAACGAGTATATGCCGATCGCGATTCCGCGATGCCTCGCTTTGTAATAATCCGAAATGATGGAATAGGATGGCGGCACGCCGCCCGCTTCGCCTATGCCGACCCCCACTCTGGCTATCGCCATATGCACGAAGCTGTTGGCCGCACCGCAAAGACCGGTGCTGATGCTCCACAAGGCACAGGAAAAGGCGACGATCCTCACCCTGTCGGCGCGATCCGCGTACCAGGCCAATGGCAAACCGGCCAACGCATAGACGGCAGCGAACGCAAAACCGGACAGCAGCCCGAGCTGTGTGTCTGTCATGCCGATATCCCGCTTAATGGGTTCAGCCAGCAGCGATACAAGCTGTCTATCTATATAGTTGAACGTATATACGAGGCAGAGAATGAACAGCGCGACCTGCGGTTGCCAGTGATTGATTGGTCGTCCCTTAGCCATCGCACAGTTACCTTTGCATACCGGGCGAAAGCGTTAGCGGGTTAACATTTTCTTCCCACAAGCGTAATTGCATCTTGGACCGGTCATAAATTTTCAGAAAGTTTTGGTGATCTCGGCTCCATAGGTCCGGGGCGGATTATACTGACCTGAAGCGACAAAACCCAGAGCACCTGATAGATCGATCGGGCCAGGCCCATATTTTTCCTTCGTGATATTCTTCGCGAAAATGGCGAATGTTGTCCCCGATTTTGAAAGGTCCAAGGCGATCCGCGCATTCAGTTGCTCATGGCTCGGTGAATAAGCGCTGGGTTCAGATACAAGTTGCCTGTCCTCCCATGAATAGTCGATGTTGGCTGACACTGTCCCGATAGTGATCGGCTGCGTATAGGCCGCCGACACGCCTATCCGCCATTTCGGCGTGAACCAGACAGGCAGGTTGGTCAGATCGACACCGGTCGGCGTGAGGTAGCGCGTAAATTTCGCGTCGGTATATGCACCGTTTGTGGAGATTTCCAATCCTTTTACCGGCAATACGGTCGCTTCGAACTCAATGCCGTTTACCTTGACGCCGGCAGCATTCTGCGTGGAAATCGGCGTGCTTGTGCTGCCCACCACTGGCCGCGCCTGGTTGCGGATGGAATCATCAATGATAGAGTGATAGCCGCTGACATTGACCCGCAGGCGGCGATCAAACCATTCCGACTTCATGCCGACTTCGTAATCGGTCACGACTTCGGGACGGAACGGAATGAACGCTACATCCGCTGCGGCGACCGTCGTCGCGCCCGCGGTCTCCTGCAATCCGCCCGAACGATAGCTGCGGCGGGTGGTGGCATAGAATAGCAGGTCTCTGTCAGGTTTATATTCGATGCTACCGGTATAGCTCCAGCGCGTGAACGACACGTCCATCGGCCTTATGCAATTGGCAATACCCCCGATAGATGCGAGGCTTCGTCCAAGGGAAAGGCAATTTGTGTTGTTATAGTTGCTGGAATCCAGAGACCGGTCATCCCGGCTCAGCCGAACGCCGCCCGTGACCGACAATGTATCCAGCACGCGGAATGTGTGTTGCGTGAAAATGCCCTTGCTGCGGTTGCCCACGCGCGCGTTTTGAAACGTTATGGCATTATTGCCACCTATCCGCCGCAGACTCTCTTGCCACGACGTTTCCATCCCGTTCTCCTTGGAATAATAGAGGCCGAGGATCGATTTTAGGCGTCCGTCCAGAAAATCGCCGGAAATCTGGAGTTCCTGGGAAAATTGCCGATCGTGCGCCGCCAGATAGGGATATTGAAGGATGGCATATGGAGTGCCGTCCAGATCCGATGTGCCGTTGCGGTCGAACCGCCGCAGCGCCGTGATCGATTTTGCCGATATCTTGTCGTTCAAATCATAATCGATCGTAGCCGAAAAACCCCATGCCTTCATGTCTTCCCTGGCCGCCTGGTCAAAATTACCGTCGCGCGCGTTGCCGGCGGAAAATGTGCGCAATGCCCTGTCTGCATCCAGCAGCAGCGCGTCACGGGTCGCAGGCGAAAGCGCCAGCCACGCCGCAAGGTTTGGAATATCGTTGCGCTCCAACGCTGCTTCGACCGTAGGGAACGGCCCGCCGGTGCCGGCACCTGCGACAGTTGGCGCCTGTAGAAAGCTGAAACCCTTATAGGCCCCCTGCGTCGACCGCGTTCTGCTGTAATCCGCCCGTAGCGTAGCCTGGAACGTCGTTCCAGGGGTCCAACTCAACGCCGTTCGGAACATCCGACCGTTGACCTTGTCCGTACGAGAGCCGTCGAACATATTGCGGCCGTAGCCGTCGCGTCCGAAAAAAGAAGCCACGCTTCGTGACGATAGCGTATCCGTGACGGGGAGATTAAGTACAGCCGATGCCGCGCGATCGCCATAGGCTCCGATCCGGGCTTTGACGCTTCCCTCCAGGCGATCCGTAGGCGCTTGGGTGAAGAAATTGATCGCGCCGCCTGATGTGTTTTTGCCGAACAATGTGCCCTGCGGGCCGGACAGCACTTCCACCCGCGCTATATCCAGTAGTTCGGAGGCGTTAACGCCCACGGCGCGGGGGAGATATACGCCATCCACATAAATGCCCACTGCCGGATCGTTGTTCAGTCTTATATCCACATACGCCACGCCTCGGCTTGCGAGGATGACGGATGTATTGCCGAATGATGCTGGGATGATGTGTAGGGAGGGCGTGATCTGCTGTAACTGGATAAACTGCGTTATCGATTTTGCGACGAGATCTTCGCCACTGGCCACGGTCAGGGAGATGGGAATGTCCTGCGCATTTTCCGCCCGTTTGCGCGCGGTGACCACGATGTCGCCCAGCATATTGTCTGCGCGCTCTTCCGTGCCGGTCTGTGCTGAGGCTTGTTCGATCGATACCGACGGTAAGCACGAAACGGCCGCAAACATGATAGTCGAAACCTGAAGCGCACGCGCCATGTCAAAACTCCCCCCAACATTTATCTCTATTATATTTAGTCATTAGACGACGGGGGCGATCTCCCGATGCAACAGCATCCGAATGATCACCCCCGACTAATCTTGATGCGAAGCGCAGGCAGGGCCTATGTTAGTCAGGCCGTTCGCAATTGGGGAGGAAGGCGATCGGCCGGCACGGGCGGGCGATACATATTGCTGTCCTGGCACTCAGTTATCGTCACGCGCTGCAGTGTGCGGGTGACGCCCGGCGTCAGGCCGCCACGCGCATGCTGGAATGCATGATTGGACCATACCACCATGTCGCCGTTGCGCCAGCGATGCTGGTAGATATTGGATGGGGCATAGAGGTAGCCATAAAGCTCAGCCAGAAGCTCTTCGCTCTCGCTTTCCTCAACACCCTTCAGGGCAGCCGTGTTCTGCTGCGTGACATACAAAACGGGCAAATTGGTGATGGGATCGGTCGCGATGACGGGGTGATTGGCAACAGGGGCATCTTCGGGATATCCCTCCAGTCGCTGGCGACCGTTGATCGCTTCCGACGAATAGCCGTAAAGGTTGACGCTTTCCAGTTCGGCAATCCGGCGGCGCAAATCGTCCGGAAGGGCCTTCAATGCCGCCAGACCGTTCGCAAATTTCGTCCAGGTAGCTTCATACTGAACGTCTATGGCATGAAGCGAGATGCCGAGCAGCGGCGATTCTGTATAGATGAAATCGGAATGGAACGACACATCGATGTCGCCCAGCATGCCGTCAACGCGCGTATTCGAGACATAGCCGACGGTCGTCCAGTCGTCCAATATAGGTCCCAGCTTTCCAATGATACGGCGTTGCTGCTCCAACGTCAGATTCTGATCCCGGAAAAGCAGAAATCCGTGCTTCTGGAACAGCTCGACAACCTCATCATCATAGGTCGACTCGCGCAGATCTACACTTACCTCGACGCCGCCCACCGGCAATTCCGTATAAGAGAAAGACATCAAACTCACCTTTTTTCTGGCTATGGTTTTGACCGTAGAAGCTTGCCGAGCTTACTGACTTAGTGATCAGCTATCACCGTTCTAAAATGCTGTCAATGCGACACGTGGGTTGCTAAGCAGAATCAGGCCCCGGCCAGGCCGAGCGTCGAATCCGGTTGCTGCGGCGGGCAATGGGCTGCCGCTTCTTAGCGCCATAAAGCCAAGGCAACTTCCGCAAATTTTATGACACGACAGATTTACGTATAACAATGGAGATGAAATATGGACAAAGACGAGACCTGCGAGATCATCCCGCAGCAAACCTACGCGCGCCATGTCGTTTTTTATCCCGTATCTGTCGTGTGGGACGCTATTCGCGATTTCGACGCTCATGGATCATGGCTGCCGCACGTTGAAGCTACGGAGATGTTGGATAGCCCTTCCGGCGACATACGCACGATCCGAAGACTGCGATTTTCGGATGGATCATATGCAGATGAACAGGTCACCAAGGTGGACGATGAGGAAAATATCCTCGAATATACGCTGGTCGGCGAGACGGCATGGCCCATTCGCGACGTTCGCGGTATCATTGCCGCGACGGGTGATGAAAGCGCGACACTGGTAGAGCGCACGGTTAACTTCAATTCGGTAGGCGACCCTGGCGCGGCCAGCGTACTGATAGCAAACTTCAACGCCGGCTTGCTCGAAAGTCTGGAGCATCTATCCGTTTATCTGGGAACGCAATTGGTGGAGGGCGATGCGATCCCCATCTGACCGAGGTGCCGACGGCCAGAAAATGAGTGTTGTGGCGTGCCCGCGCGGCCGGCGGCACCACGCGCGACACGATATACCGAAGTGCTGAAAAGCGCGCAGTTTGCCCATGTTTGTTCGATCAAGTTTGGGCGAAGCTGCGTATCGGTGCGTCACCGTTCCAGCGATCGGCCGCATCCCGGATCATGGCGCGGGTCCGGTCGAAAGCGGGCGTGCTCTGGATGAATTCCGTCAGGTAGCCGTGTTGGGCGCGCGTATCGATGAACATGTATCGCGTTTCGCCGAACCGGTCCTCGAAGAAGGGCGGTAAATCCAGTGCCGCATATTGTTCGACGATAGCGTCCAGGTCAGAGACCGCGACGCCGATATGATGCAAGTCGCCTTGCGGTGGACATACCTGATCCCCGAACAGCGGGCATGTGGCCACATGTTGCTGGATGAGCTCTATCTGGATATCGCCGGCCTGGGCGATAGCGGCACTGATCTCGAACGACGCTGGCCGTCCCAGAAAAAGAGCCCGCTGGGAAGGAACCCTGGGGGAGAAGAAAAAAGGTCCAATACCACGCACCTCGATCCAGTGGCGCATGGCCTTCTGGATGTCGCTGACGATCCATGCGCGTTGGAATATTTCCCGATCCTTGTCCTGCGCCTGGATCATTGCGCGGTAAACCCCCCATCCACTGGGATGGCCGCACCGGTTATGAAGGATCCGGAACTGCTGGCGAGAAAGATCACGAGTCTTGCAACCTCATCGGCATCGGCAAACCGCTTGAGCGCATGTTTGTCGATCCATTGCTGGGCATTGGATGCGTCCTGCGCCAGATACTGTTCGTTGAGCGGGGTGAGTATGCCGCCGGGACAGACGGCATTCACACGGATGCCCACGTCGCCATATTCCAGCGCAGCAGTCCGTGTGAGGCCGATAATGCCTGATTTCGTCGCCGAATAGATTGAGGCTGACGGATTGCCGACCAGACCCGCGATCGAGGAAATATTCACGATGGAGCCGCCACCGCGATCGAGCATCATGGGAATGGCATGTTTCATGAACAGGAACGTCGAGCGCAGGTTCGTATCGACAATCATATCGAATTCGATGTGCGAATATTCGTGAAGTTTCTTGGGTTGGCCAGAAATGGCGGCGTTATTGCATAAAATATCGACGCCGCCCCAGCGCTCGTCGATGGTCGCGAACAGGGACGCGATTTGCGCGACGTTGGCGATATCCGCTACGATTGGGTGTGCTTTCGGGCCCAGCGATGCGGCCGTGTCGTTTACGGCAAGATCGCGGTCGATGCAGATCACTTCGGCGCCCCCTTCCACCAATTGGCTGGTAATGGCTTTGCCTAGCCCTTGCGCAGCACCAGTTACGACGGCGATCTTCTCATTCAGCATCCTCGTTCGCCTCTTCAGTTTTTTGGAAATGGCAGGGCCGTGCCGCCCCTCATCGCCACAACCCCGTTTCAGCATGTCCACCCAACTGCCGGATGGCGGCGATCAACAACACTATGCACAAAGGATTGCCTTACGTGACGCGCTGGATCTCGCGTATGGCCCGTTCCGAAAGGGAAGGAAGCCGGCAGGTCATGCCGCCGTCCACCACTATGGCCTGCCCAGTGATATAAGCACCGCCATCCGACGCCAGAAATACAGCGGCAGATACCACCTCTTCTTGCTGGCAAGATCGATTGAGGACAGTTGCGGCATCCAGATAGGCCCGCCCTTCGGCGGTATTGGGGGCCGGAAAACCGCTTCGAGTCATTCCGGTCACGACATTGGCGGGGTTGATGCAATTGACCGTAATGCCGTTCCGCCCAAGCTCGATCGGCAGCCCCTTCATGAGCCCGGATACCGCGTGTTTGGACGCCACATAGGGGCCGTAACGCCGCAAGCCAAAATCTACGTTCACCGACGACGTGGTGATGATCCTGCCATATGCGCTCTCCCGCAAAAGGGGAATGCATGCCCGACTAATCCGAAACACCGCATCGACATTGACGGAAAAGACTCTCGCCCAGCTTGCATCGCTGGTTTCCTCGATGGGCCCCAGATCCCCAGGAACTCCGGCATTGTTGACCAGGATATCGAGCCCGTCCAATTCGCTCTGGATAGTGCCCACAAGCGTATCGGCGGCATCACCGGCGGTGACGTCCTGCCTGAGCGCCCTGATGGCGCTGGACGCTCCAAACGCAGCCATGAGTTTGTATTCCGACAAATCGACAGCCAGAACCTTCGCGCCTTCTTGCGCAAATAATTCTGCAATGGCGCGTCCGATGCCGTCGGCGGCGCCTGGATTAACGCCCGCCGTCCGGACAACTGCCCCATTATCCTCTCCCTATATTCTGTTTAGTCAAATGCCGGGTCTCCGCCGCGAGATGCATAAAAAACAAGCAGTGAATGGGAAAATTCACGCCAACGGCAACGTCAGAAGCTCGTCTATAACTCCACGAAAACATCGTCATCTTCGACGATGATCTTGTACGCGATACTGTCCTCGCTTGCTGGCAGTCCGGACACGACGCCGTTGCGGAGGCAAAAGCGTGATCCATGCGCGGGGCATTCGACTGAATCCCCATCGAGGAAGCCTTCGCTCAGGGATTCGTCTTCGTGGGTACAACGGTCATCTATTGCCAGGATATCGCCACTGTTCAGATGAGCGATACAGAGGATTTTCCCTCCAACTTCCAGCCTAGTAAGTTCACCGGCAGCGAAATCTTCGGTTTTACCAATGCTGTGACGGCTCATCGGCCCGCACTCCAATCGCTGAGAATTATAGGAAAGCTGATGTAGGTCGGGATATTGTCCGCACCGCGCATCGCCAGAAGCTGTGGAGTTTGGCGAGGATCCAGCTTAACGTCCGCCTGAAACAGCCTTTGCAACAGGTGGATATGGCTTCCGCTTTTGCCGTCATTCCCCAGTACGACCCGCAGCCCCATGCATTGATGCGCGCCCGCGCCAAAGGAGAAGCCATACCGGTCATAGCCGTCGGGCTTCGGGCGATGCGGATTGAAGACGTCGGCATCTTCGCCGAACACCGTTTTGTCTCGTCCTGCAGTTGGCAACATGGCGTGGATTTCGTCGCCCGCATTTATCGGGCATCCGTTCGGACCCGGGATCTCGTCCGATGCCACTCGTGTGATATAGGGTACGAACGGACCTTTAAGCCGCAATGTCTCCTGCAGCGCATTGCTCATAAATTCCATACTGTCGATCAGTTCCCGGTCTTTTGGATGAGCCGTGAACCAGTTGGACAGGTCAGCAATCGTGTTGAGCACCGCCTGGGCGCTAGTTCCCGTGGATGCAACGAAGAAGAGAATAGCTTCCTTGACCGCCAAATCTTCGTCGGCGTAATTTTCATTGGCGCCGGTGGCTACCATCTGCAGGAGGTTGCGAGGAATATCCTCTTCTGCCATTTCACCGCGCGCAACCCGGTCCAGATCACCCCGCATCGCCTCGAACGAAGGGCGATAAAATTCCCTGAGGAAGATTTCCTTCGCCGAAATTGCTTCCCGGATGATCCTCTCGCGATCTTGAAAATGGCCGGAACTCATACCCGCGAAGATCGGCAGGGCGCACGCCTGCAACCGCTCCATACGCTCGACGCTTTCGATGTCTCGCAGGCCGATGATCTTTGCGGCAAATTCCAGGAACACCTTCTCGACGACCGGTGCCAGATCGCAGCTGAAGCTGCCGTCCTCCCCGCGCACGAGCGCGCGGCCCAGCCAACGGTCGACCGAGGGGAGCACCACATCCTCCCGAAACCGGACAAGTTGGTCGGGCCGCACGAGCGCGTTCAAAAGTCCGCGCCGCGCGCGATGGGGGTCCCCGTTGATCATCGGCAGAATTCCGATCAAGAACTCCTCCGAGTTGATCGTACCCACCTCGGTCGGGTCCAGGTAATTGTTGCTCGAGACGTCAGCGTCACCGAACGCCGCTCTCGATCGGAGCGCAGTCTTCACCCCCTCCATCGTGTCGAGTTCTACTGTCTTCGCACCGAAAGGGCATTTGGCGGCATTCGTATTCTGCGCGATGTTCATCGTCAAACTCCTACAGGGATTTGATATCTCGGACGATTTTGCTACTTCGAACCATCGTATCGGCTTCCGCGGATGAGATCCGCAGCCTTCTCGCCGATCATGATCGTCGCGGCGTTGGTGTTCGTGCTGGTAATGGAAGGCATGATCGAGGCATCGGCGACCCGCAGGCCATCCACCCCTCTCACCCGCAAAGCTGGATCGGTTACCGCCTGATCGTCCGCACCCATGCGACAGGTACCGACCGCATGATATCCAAGCGAAACAGTGCTCCTGATATAATCCGTCCACTGGTCGTCTGTTTCGGGCACAGGGTTCGGATTGCGAGCCGCTGTTATCAACGCCTGCATGGTGGGAACCTTGCTCAGCCGATCAATGAACCTGCACCCTGCAATCAGCGTATCGACATCGCGCTGATCATCGAGCAAAGCATGAGAAATCTTGACCTTTCGATCCTTATCCAGCCTGATATGTCCCCGACTTTTGGGTCGACATAGCGAGGCATAGAGGGTCACGATCTGATCCGTGGGTATGCCGCCACCCCCCGAACTCCAGGTTTCCGCCTCGGGAGACAGATCGAAGCCCAACGGCATGAAATGGATTTGCAGGTCCGGCTCATTCCGTTCTTCACTGGATCGCACGAGGCCCATCGCCGGCACGGCGGGCGCCGCAAGCGGCCCCGACCGATTCCAACCGAAACGGGCAAAGTATCCGAGCATGTCGATCGGACGCTGCCGACTGTTGAGCGTCGGGCGATTGACGAATTTATTCTGTCCCACGCCAGGATGCTCGTGCAGATTGGCGCCCACGCCCTGAAGATCGTGCACGACATCGATGCCGAGTTCGCGCAGATACTCGGCCGGGCCGACGCCTGATCGCAATAGGATGGCGGGTGAACCCATCGCACCGGCGCTCAGGATAATCTCACGGGTTGCTTCAATCGTCGCCGCGCCATGTTCTGTAGTGAACTCGACGGATTTGGCGCGCCTGCCTTCAAACGAAATACGCTCTACATTCGCCCGCGATATTATTTCCAGATTCTTGCGATGGCGGATGGGGCGCAGATAGGCTTTCTCCGTACTGCACCGCCATCCGCGGCGTTGGGTCGCTTGAGCGTAAAATACGCCCTCCATGTCACCACCGGCAGGATCGACGAGCGTTGGTATGCCAAATTCGTTGCAAGCTTTGATGAACCTGTCGGTGAGGGGATGATAGCCCCGCCGCATGGGCGAAACCGTAAGCGGTCCCTCTGTGCCGCGGGATGGGCTTGGCATGCCGGTCCATGTTTCGGACTTCCTGAAATAGGGCAGAACATCGTCGAACCCCCAGCCAGTAGCCCCTGCTTCAACCCAGCCGTCAAAATCCCTGCGTGTCCCCCGAACATAGACTTGGCCATTGATGGAACTGCCGCCGCCGAGCATTTTGCCGGCCGGCCAGATCAGTTGACGATCCTTGATCGTGAGGTCGGGATCGTGGCTGTAGCACCAGTCCGTTTGGGGGTTGCCGACCAGTTTCACATATCCGATGGGGACCTGCACCATCAGCGAGCGGCCGTCTCCGCCGGCTTCCAGCACCACGACCCGAACGGCAGGATCTTCAGACAGGCGGCTTGCGATTACCGCACCCGCGCTGCCGCCGCCGACTACCACATAATCAGCTGTTGCAATTTTATGAACAGGCTTAAACATGTCCCACGGCCCCAAACGGCTTTTTTCGCCATATATAATCGATGCGCGCCGCAGAAATGAAAGCCGCCTTGCCACGTTTCTCGACTGAGAAGAGAAGTCTCGCGAGGCGACGTGATGGAGCGAAAGTCAAAACAAACAGGCTGGCCGGAGCGAGCGAGACCACGGACATAAGCGACGCGCCCGAGGCGCGCCGCTTACGGATATGAGCATCGGACTTCATGAAAAAAACCTTGGCCGGCATCATGGCGTCCTCATGCCAATAGTCACTCCGAACGTCCTTGGGCGTCCAGCTATCCGCGATACGCCGTCGCCAAAGGAAATCGCGTTACTCCAGTATCGCTCATTATTCAGATTGCGCGCCCAAACGCTTGCATACCATCCCTTGTCTGATCGCAGCCCTATGCGGGCATCCAATACGAAATAGCGCTTGATTTGGAACGCGGAGGGCTCGCCCAAATCAGCATATGTCCGCGAATTATATACTCCCGATGACCCGATGTACCCTTCGAGTCCGTCGCCGACAGGCGCAGCGTATTCCGCATCAAAATTGGCAGAGAAGGGTGGAGCAAGATTGAATTCGGATCCGCTGTAGTAAGTCGGCAGTCCAAGATAATTCAGTCCAACATACTGATTAACTTCGGTTTTTACATAGGTGGCGGCACCATGCAAAGTCAAACCATCCACCGGGCGGGCCGTAAAATCAAAATCAAAGCCTTTCACGCTCGACTTCGGAATATTGATCACTGTAGGCAACACAATCAAGCTTTGAACGTACGTGAAAAATTGTTTGTCGCGATAATCATAATAGAAACCAGAAAGGCTGAACTGCAAATGGCGATCAAAAGCCGAACCCTTCGCGCCGATTTCGTAAGATGTAAGTTTTTCCTGCCTTACAGGTCGAATTTGTGATGAAAGGGTAGCAAACTGGTCGGGGAACTGCCCAGCTTTGTAACCACGACTGACTAGGCCGTAGAGTAACGTGCCGGGCGAAATCTTATAGTTCACTCCCGCGCGCCAGGAGACATTGTTCTGCTTTTGACTTTTTTGAACGGCGCCGGGTAAAAAGGTTGGGTTGGCGCCCAGATCGTCCAACGTGACACAGCCACCCGGAGAAATAGGGTCTGGTACCGCCGGAAGACCGGCATTTGCTCGCGCAAATGCCGAAAGTCCGTTGATTGCGCCTGCGAAGATGCCATTGCCACCATCCAACGTGCAGCCCTGAACAGTCTGCTTTGTATTCGTGTAACGCACGCCACCAGTTAGCGTCACATCATTAACTATTTCGTAATCGACATTTGCAAATGCCGCGATTGCTTCATTGGTCAATCTGAACTGATTTGAAAGTTGAGTACCTATTGGCAGCGCAGAGTATCCGGGATAAACGGCAGTAAAATTGTCCTTGCTGAATAGATCATGCGCGTAGTTGCCACCTACTGTGTAGGTTATTCCTTGCGACGGCAAATCCCCAGACAATCGGATCTCTTGGGTGAACGACGATATAGCCGCCGTTAAGACGATCTGCTGCGTCGGTACTGACATTCCATCAGAATCCCGCGGATTTCTGGAATGCGTGTTAACATAATTTGATAAAGAAGTAATATTGGCATTTTCACTCAACTTGTAGTCAGCTCGCACAATCGCCTGATAAGTCTGTATATTGCCCCGTGTATTAAAATTGGGGTCGATACCAGTTTCACGATTCTTGGTTGCCAACGGATAGGTCGTCAGTCCTGGCGCGGGATTTGTCGGGTCAGCAGGAGTGACAAGTGATGCTTGGAGCTGTTGAATTTCGCTCCGATCGATGAAAGCGTTTCCGATCACGGACAGCGTTAGACGATCGGTCGTCGCCCATTCCGTCGAGAGGCGCGCGCCAAACTTGTTCTGGTCGCCATTTTCCCGTCCGGTCGTGGGATCATGTTGCCACGCGCCGAACTGCGTTGTGGTAAGCGCCACTCGGGCCTTGAGTGTATCGGATATAGGTCCGCTGACGAAGCCCTCCAGCCTCACCTGTCCGAAATGATTTGCGTCGAGCAGTGCACCGGTAGCGAACGAATTGGTCGGTTTGGCTGATATTACATTGATTGCGCCGCCGGTCGAATTTTGCCCAAAAAGGGTTCCTTGTGGTCCTTTAAGAACCTCGACGCGCTCGACATCAAGCAATAATCCTCCGGTCATGATTGGATAGGATAATGGCGCTTCGTCGAGATACGCATTGACCGCAGCGGGCGATGCTCCAGAATTGGAATAGAAATTCACGCCACGCAATGAATAGAGAGGGTAACCAAGGGGGCCGACACTAGCTGAAAAACCCGGCGCGACTATTGCGAGCTGCGAAAGGTCGGTTACACCTGCATTCTGCAGCTGGTCTCCTGATGCGGCGTTGATCGTCATGCCGACGTCGCTCAGGCTCTGCGCGCGCTTTTGCGCCGTTACGATGATGTCATCCACCGCGGAGCTGCCACTTTGCGGCCCGGTCGCCCCTTGGCCAGCAGCAGTTTGAGCCTGCGCGCTGACTGAAAGGCCCCAAGACATGCACAATACGCTGACAGATGTAATGAGCCGGATTATCATAGAACTCTCCCCTATAATGCCCGCATCTGTGCGTGGCGTTTCAAGTATTTTTTATGAAAATAGCTAGGCGGTAACGATGATCGGTAGGCCGACGTCTTCGACTTCCAGGCCATCCGGAATATTATTTTTACCAATCAATCTATCGAACTCGAGATTGTAATTATAAATCTGCTGTTCTTTGTAACCTAGGCGTATTTTCTCGATGCCACCGCTCGACATCGCTTCTTGCATTTGTTCCATCGCATCCAGATCCTGCTGCATGACCGCGCTAAAGAACTGGACGCCTGCCTCACCTGCCTCCGCGGCTGCTTTGGCGGTGGCTTCGGGATCCTCGCCGGTCCTGCTGATACTGAGAAAATACCCATCGGCGCGCGTCTGGTTGACCGAAACCGGCCAGATCGAAAGCACGAAGAGCAGGGATTCAGTCACGGTGATGCTGACATTGGGGAAAAGAGTATAGGCACGTTGCGAGATGCTCGTGACTTCCTTCATGCCGCTCGAGTCTGCTGGCGCGAGCCCATCGGACTTCACCACAGATCCGATCGCCGACGCAGTCCGCGGTTTGATAGTCAGCGCGGAATGCCCGTTGGACAGGCACTGACGGGCTGCCACCTTAGAATCGACGAGCGGATGAAGAGTGTGCGTGTGAACGAATTTCACATGATAGTTCTCGGCGAAGTTATCGAGAACGGCTTTCCAGTTGACCGGCAGTTCACGACTTACAGACTTGTAAAGTCGCACGCGATCCATCGGTACGTCGCCGATCGCGCTTCCCAAAACACCGAGGAAATCCTGGAGCGGCGCTGCATCCTCATCGAAATTTATGAAGATGATTGCTCCAAACTTCTCGCAGCGAATGCTGCGGAGCGATTTCCCGCCTTTGTCCAGTCCGGGGAAATCATGCTCATCCGGTACAAATTTGAGTTCGCCCTGAAGATTATAGGTCCAGCAATGATAGCCGCAGGTCAAATTGGGCTGAACGCCACCGGCCGCCTTGATGAGCTTTGACCCCCGATGCTGGCATACGTTGTAAAAGGCGTTGATGGCGCCCTTGTCATCGCGGACGAGCACCACGGGAACGTCTGCGATGGTGGTCGTTTTGAAGCTACCGGGCTTGGCAAATTCATCGACAAAGCCAGCGAGCAGCCAGCTTTGCTTCCAGATCGCGGTATTCTCGATCTCGAAGAAATCCTGGCGTGTATACCGGCCCACCGGAATTTCGGCCATCGCCGGGAAGTCCGCAGGATGCTGCTTGCTCTTGTTATTTTCGTCAGCCAGTTCCCACATCCGCTGGATCCGGGGCAGGGCCTCGATATCGGAATCCACCACGATCCGGCGTGACATTTCCTTGACTTCCATCGATCGATCCTCACACTTCGGCGCTGCTCTGCGGCACGCCTCTTTTGCTGTTCAACTGATAAGTAAAGCTAGCACGGCAGACTGTCAACAGATCAATGTTCGGAGGCGTAGAGCCTGCCAAAGTCGGGGCAGTTCCGAGTTCCTCGGTTATGGATATCGAACGTTTAGTATAGGAAATATCGGAACTTTGCTCACGGGCACCCGATTATGGGGCAGCGCGGCATAGCCCCGCGCGGGTCATATGTCAGAGGGAATGTTGCTTCTCTTTTGATCAGGGTTTATCGGTTCGCACGAATCTGAAGACGACCGTTCGCAGCGGCGGTGATGTCGCCCCAGTCAGAATTCTGAGCGCTGGTTAGGGGCACAGCGATGCGGCGTTGTTCAAGCGCCTGCGGTGCCAAGGAGGAAAGGTTGCGATGAAACTTGTCACATATTCCCGATCGCATAAGCATGAGGAACGGCTAGGTGCCCTGCTTGACGACGGCCATGTGCTGAATGTGCAAGGCGCTCACTGCGTTGTTGGCGGAACGCTGGATCCAGCGTTGCAATCCATGCAGTCATTGATCGAAAGCGGGCCAGCCGGCTTGGAGCGGGTTCGAGCTTTGGTGCTTTCCAATGATCCAGGATGCAGGCTCACGGTTGGTCGGGATATACGTCTCTTGTCGCCTTTGCCGCGCCCTGAGCAGTTACGCGACTGCATGTGCTTTAAAGACCATATGATCGGATGCGCGGAATCCATCCGACGGCAGAGCGGCGCCGCCGCGATAAGCCACCGTCACGCAGCGATGATCGAGATACTGGGGACGCAACCGCTATACTGCAAAAGCAATCGCTTTGCCGTGATCGGTACCGAAGAAGATGTGTTCTGGCCGAAATATTCGAAAGTGATCGATTACGAGTTGGAAATGGCAGCGATACTTTGGCGATCTGGGAAGAATATGACCCCTGCAGAGGTGAAGGATAGAATATTCGGCTATACGATATTCAACGATTTCACCGCGAGGGATACGCAGGCTGTAGATGGGCGAGCTGGCCTGGGGCCTTTGAAATCGAAAGATTTCGATAGGTCAAATGCTCTTGGACCATGCATCGTCACCGCGGACGCATTCGATCCCTATGACTGTGCAATGACGGTCCGCGTGAATGGCGAAGTCAGATCGCGCGGCCATAGCAGCACTATGACGTGGACATTTGAAGATGCGCTGAGCCTGATCAGTCAGGAAGAGACATTATATGCCGGTGAAGTGTTTGGCTCTGGCACCGTAGGCGGCGGAAGCGGGCTGGAACTGGAGCGTTATCTTCAAGACGGTGACGTAATTGAACTTGAAATTGAAGGCATTGGCGTTCTTCGTAACCAGATACGGGTCAACAGCGCTCCCAATCAGCCATAGCCTCTTGCTGGGATGCGAGAGCGCGTGTCTGGATTGGCCTGTGTCATATGCCGTGCGTGAGACCAGATCGCAATTTGATCGCTAACTGCTTTGACGATAACAATTTGCCATCACATGCTGGACCGAACACCTAGACGATCGCCAGGCCCCCATCGACCGGCATCGAAATACCGGTCACATAATCTGCCTCGTCGCTGAGCAGCCACACGACCGCGGCCGCAATATCATTCGGTGACGCTATCCTGCGCAGCGGCACCTTTCCGCGTGCCGTGCAATCGCATTTCCTGAAGCCTAGGCGGCCGTCCGGAACAATGGCGTATCCGTGATCCCGGGGCAGACGACGTTGATCCTAACGCCAAATGGCGCGACCTCGATTGCGGCTGAAACCGACAACGCCTTGACTGCTGCCTTGCTTGCGCTGTAGGCGGCCGATGAGGGAAACGGTTTAATTCCAGCCGTGGACGACAAATTGACAATTGATCCCCAGCCTTGTTGCTTCATCTGCGCGATTACCGGCGCCATGACGTGAAAGCATCCTGAAATTTATGTCGGTGACGCGTTGAAATTTTTCGGCGGGAAGCAGATCCAGCGTCGCGTAAGTGGCGATCACGCCGGCGGAGTTCACCAGGTAATCGATTTTTCCAAAGGTCGAGACACATCGTTCGGCGATGGCTTTGCCGCAACTGGGATCGATCGTTAGCGGTGCGAGCGTCCCACGTTGACGGTCGCGGTTATTCTGTGGTCGTGTAGCGCGTGGGGTCGAACAGTTCCTTGATGGCAGGAACGACGAGCGCGATGTCGAGATAAGCCTCATTGGCAAGGAAGTGCGCGGTATCTGCCCCCATGCGAGGCTTGCCGAGCACCGGCTGCCCCTTCTTGTCGACGCAGTAGATCAGGATCGGCAGCAGCAGACCGTGATGGATATCGCCGCGATTGAGCATGGGCTTCCAGTCGCGCAGGTTCAGATTCATGGCCGCATAGAAGCCCTGACACCAGGGACGAGGATCGATCCCTCCATCAGGTTTTTCAACGAAGCGCGGCGCATACTCCTGTGGCCTGTTGAAGAAGGTGTCGTTGATGCGATTGGGGGCATTCCTCGAACGGATCATGCAGGCCGCCCACATTCCTGGTCTGGGTGAAGCCATCGCCTCCTTGTTGTCGGTGCGTGCCGAGTTGATGGAGCAGATCAAGGAAATGGATCGGCGGTTGCGCGTTATCGCCAGTCAGTCACAAGCCTGTGAAATCCTCATGACCATTCCAGGCGTCGGCGTGCAGACATCGGCTGCCTTTGCAGCTGCAGTCGACGAGGCGAGCCGCTTCCGACAATCGCGCAATGCCAGCGCCTACTTCGGCCTGGTTCCCAGACGCCATCAATCAGGCTAACTCGACTGGACCGGCAGGATCACCAAACAAGGCGACGGGACCGTGCGCAAGTTGTTGTATGAAGCTGCCAACTCGATCCTGACCCGAAGCCGGGAAAACTTCGCACTCAAGACGTGGGCCACGAAGATCGCCAAGCGGCGCGGCCTGAAGAAGGCCCGTGTCGCCCTAGCTCGGCGCCTCGCGGTCATCATGCACGCCATGTTGCGCGATGGCACTTTGTTCCAGGCGTGAGATGCAGTAAAAGCGGTCTGCCAGCGGTGAAGCGTCAAAGCTGATCCGAGGGCGGTGCCCCGAGAGGGAACGCAGAGACGAACGATCTGCGAAGGTAGTCAGATGGGCTGCAAAGCTCGCATCGAGTCAATGCAACGTTCGCCTCTGTGAGACACGATAAAGCACGACCAGGCCTCGCCTCGGCCAGTGCGGACAGATCCATGAAACCTTCAAGGGATCGGCACCGCCTAGCAACTGCAATTACAGATCCTGACCCTAGAACGCGACCTTGTCGTCACCTTTCAACGCGAGTATCGATCGGGCTTCCGCCGGGGTTGCGACTTCCAGTCCCAGCCCCTCTATGATTTGTCTCACGCGCACCACCTGTTCCGCGTTGCTTTCGGCCAGTTCGCTCCGGCCAAGCCAGAGGCTGTCTTCTAGACCAACCCGCACATGGCCGCCCATGGCGGCCGCTTGCGCTGCTACGGTCATCTGATGTCTGCCAGCCGCCAGCACGGACCAATGGTAATTGTCGCCGAATAGGCGATCGGCCGTTCGCTTCATATGGAGGACTTCTTCGGGATGCGCGCCAATTCCCCCCAGCAGGCCAAAGCAGGTCTGAATGAAAAGGGGGGCTTCCACCAGGCCCTCCTGGAAAAAATAGTTTAGGTTATGAAGATGGCTAGTATCGTAGCACTCGAATTCATACCGAGCACCCGTGCCGTTGAGCGTGTCGAGGGCGTATCGAATATCTTTGAAGCTGTTGCGGAACACCAGATCATGGCTTCCTTCCAGCATCGCGCCTTCCCATTCGAATTTGAAGTCCTTGTACCGTTTAAGCATTGGGAAAAGGCCGAAATTCATCGATCCCATGTTGATGCTCGCGACTTCAGGTTCCCACATCGCTGCCGGTTTGAGGCGTTCCTCGACCGGCATGTATGGTGATCCCCCCGTCGTGATATTGATGACGACATCGGATGCTTGTTTGATGATTCTCAGAAACGGTTCAAACGCTTCGGGCGTTTGATCAGGTCTTCCATCTTCTGGGTTGCGCGCATGCAGATGCACGATCGCCGCGCCCGCGGCGGCAGCTTCCAGCGCCGATGAGGCAATCTCCTGGGCTGTGATCGGCAAATATGGCGACATGGAGGGCGTATGGATCGACCCGGTTATGGCGCAACTGATTATCACCTTTTTTTTCATAGACTATCCCTAGGTCAGGCGCAGCGATGCGCTAGTTCCAGCAACGTGCAAAGTTATAAGTGTCTTCTCCGCCAAAGTTTTTTGGCGCCCGTCGGCGGTTCTATGCGGTGTCCCAACGCAACAGTCTCAGCGATGAGCATACCTTGTAAAAGCAGCATCCAGGATCGATTTATGGCATAATCGTCATCGCTGACGCACCAAGTAACTACCGACATGCACCTGCAACGACCGATGCCGCTCCGATAAAGCCGACGCCTTCTATTCTACGCGGCCGTCACATCGCTGCCGGCCAGAATTTTGGCGCTCATGGCATCAGGATCGAAAAATTCTCCTAGCGGATTCTGCGCAAAGGCCTCGGTCTTGAAATAGGCCTTTGGACGCGCCGCATCTGGCCAGTTATTAACCTGATTCTCAACCTGATTGCCATCGGGATCCTTATAGTACAAGGACGTGGTCGGGCCGTGATTTATGGAAATATGCGGCAGGATATCATGCTTCTTCAGCCATTCATATTGTCTGAACAGACCTTCGAAAGACGAATAGCTGTAGGCGACATGGTCGATGCCGGCGTGCTCGTTCGTCATCGGAACCAAGCCGGGCTTGTTCACGATCGCCAGTCGGTGATGCTCCTCGTCGAAGGTGAGAAAAGTCAGTTTTTCGTCATTGTAGACCAGGTCGGCGTTCAGGAAGATGCTATACCAACGGACCATCTCGGCATATTGGGATGTACGCACCACGAAATGGGCGAAATAGGCCGGTCGTTCCACAGGCGACTGATCAAGCGCATTTTCGGAATGGTTCATTTCAAAATCCTGTTTTCTGTTACGTTAATATGGCAAGCCTCGGTGTCGGACTCATGCCGCGACTGCAGCCATAATCAGGCCGACCCCAAATCTTTAACTTACATATTGATCAGTAATGTGGGAGCGACTTCACTAAGTCAATAGGTTTTCCGGCCGATGGGCTTCACGCAAAAACGTCGTTCTGGCCGGCCTAAACGGCGCGTGCCCGACGAGAGAAGGCGCCGGCAAGACCTTTGCTGGCGTCGCGAATCGGATCTTCTGGACGACTGACGCTGAGCTAAGGGCGCGCAACGACGCTTCCGCTATCCGGGTGAGCAGAGGTCGGTCAAGGCGAGACTCTGCCGATATGAGCTGGTCGTCCGATCAGCTTGTCCGGCTGGTTCCTGGCGCTTTCAGCCGCTCTTGAAAACCAATCGATTTATGAAATCGACTGATGACTGGATTTCTATCGGGCTGACGGGATTCTTGCCGGTAAGATACTCATACTCACCCGCCACTGCTGATGGGACGGTCGCCAGGGCAATAATGGCGTATCGCAAGCGCCCTGGGTCGCCGGCGTGAACGCTTCCCTCCCTTTGCCCCTCGGCGATCAGCTCGCAGAGGAGTTGGAAATCTTCCTTGATGTAGTTTTCGCAAAGCCAAACCAGTCTTTGGGATATGCGGTGTCCTTCCAGCGTCATCAGCCGGTGCAAGGCGGGGATCTTTGCGAATCGTTCGACATAGGCGTGGACCACCGCACGCAAATGCTCCGCGGCAGTCGAGCCTTTCGGCCGGTTATGCAGCAATTTCGAACCTTGGGTATGAAGAAACAAATTCTCCACTACGGCGATCCAGAGGGCATCCTTCGATCCAAAATGATAGAGTAGCAGGGATAGCGATACATTTGCCTCCATCGCGACCGATCGGGTTGAGGTCCCCTCATAACCAAAATTCGCAAAAGCGTTCAGTGCCGCCTCCAGAATGCGAGCTTTGACATCCTCGGGTTGGCGGCGGCGCTGTTTGGGCGCGCTAGTGATTGGCTTCGATGCCGGAGCATCGGTGGCTTTCCCGCCGTCTGGATCACTCATTCAACATTCCCTTATTCGACTGCGCAAGAAACTGTACGTCGCGCGGCCGCTGCTTTCGAAATTCGCGGCGAGGGCGGCGATGGGATTGTCATGTGCCCCAGCTTAGGCGGCCAATCTAGCCTGAATTGCGCGCAAAGCACTCATCTGCTCGTGCTATTGACATCATTGGAAGACGCATCTACTGACCTTTAGATCAATAAGAACCTCTCGAAGGTTGAGGAGTGGACAATGGATCCGTGCTTGCACTTGGCGTTTGATGGTGATGTTCGAACACACCATGGTGTGCAGCCCGCTATATCGACCTGGCTAAAAACTGGCTGATTTCATCTATCGAAATTCAAATTGTTTGTCGCGTTCGTTATGGACACTCTCAAGGTTCGCGCGCGAGAAAGTAAAAATTTGGCGTTTTATTCAACGCCAGATGTATTTCTATTATCAACGGAGGATGACGTGACGAAACGACCAGCATATTTTGATAAATATAAGACGATCGCTTTTGAGCGCTTCGATGATGGCGTTCTGGTGGTTCGGTTGCACAGCGACAATGGTCCGGTAATGTATTCGGCGGACCATCACACCGAATGGGCTCCCGCATTCACCGACATCGGAATGGACCGCGACAATCGCGTGATCGTGCTCACCGCGACCGGCGATGTATTTATGAACGAGCATAGCAGCTGGGACCACCCGCTCGGCCGTCCGCGCGAATTCGACTTTTCGGCCTGGGGCGAGAAGCTGATGTTCCGTCGCCTGCTGGAAATCGAAATGCCGGTCATTTGCGCGGTGAATGGTCCCGCCACGATCCATGCTGAACTGGCTGTCCTGGGCGACATCGTGATCGCCTCGGAAAAGGCGCACTTTGCCGATGAAGGGCATTTCGCTGTTGGCGAGGTGATCGGCGACGGTGTCCAGATTGTGTTCCAGGAATTGCTGGGCGTGACGCGGGGCAATTACTTTCTCCTGACCGGCCAGCGTATCGACGCTTATGAGGCGCAGCGCCTGGGCTTCGTGAACGAGGTCCTGCCGCATGACGAACTAATGCCGCGTGCTATGGAGCTGGCGCATCAGATGGCGACCTATTCGGAACTGACGCTTCGCTACACGCGCCTCTGCCTGGTGGACCGTTGGAAGCACCTTATCGTTGATAAGATCGGCGTTGGTTACGGCATGGCCTTCGAAGGCTTGGCGCACATCGATCGTGGATGGATCAAATGGAACGGCTCGCACATCGGCAATCCCGATTTTGATCAGCTGCGCCCGCTGACGGCACGGCCGCAGCAGCCGCGCCCCGAATAAACGGAAGGGGTGACAGGAGCGATTCTGTCGCCCCTTATATTCTAGCGAAAGCAGCGGAGCCTTTCTATCGGCTGACGCAAAATGCTCAAGCGAAATTAGCCAGCATCGTCCTCATGAACGGTTGGCACATCGGTTATTTAACAGGATCGCGCAACGCAGAACGCCTCGGTCTCCGATATGCGCGGCGGGGGATTGGATTATGACGATTCAGCGTTTTACCGACAGATCCATTCTCGTGACAGGCGGCGCATCGGGGATAGGTCGTGCTGCGGCGCTGGCTTTTGCCGGCGAGGGCGGGTTGATCAGCCTGGCCGACATCGACGAGGAGCAGGGGCAGTCCGTAGTAGAGGAGATCGAAAGCCTTGGCAGCAAGGCGCGGTTCTTCCGCTTTGATGCGGCCGACGAAAATTCGATCATGGCCATGATAGCCGGCGCGACCACCGCCTTCGGGCCAATCCGCCATGCCTTCAACAATGTCGGCATGCCGCGAAACGGTTCGGTTGAAAATATGTCGCTCGAGGATTGGAACTGGACGCTTTCGATGTCGCTGACGTCGACATTCCTGTGCATGAAGCATGAAATTCCTGGCATGCGTTCGGCGGGCGGCGGGACCATCGTCAATACCGCGTCGACGTCGGGCAAGTTTTTTACGCCAGCTGCTTCGCCGGCTTATTCGGCGGCAAAGGCGGGCGTGGTTCACCTGAGCCATTATGCAAGCTGTGCCTATGCCAATGAAGGCATCCGCGTGAACAGCATCTCGCCCGGTCTGACGGCTACCAAGATGGTGAACGAGATGCTGTCTCAGGACGAACAGGTCGCCATCGCAAGGGAGTTGCACATCATTACGCGTGCCGTGATGCCGGAGGAGATTGCTGCGACCGTACTTTTCCTGAGCAGCGATGGCGCCGCAATGATTACCGGGACCGACACGGAGGTTTGTGGCGGAAGACGTTGAGTATTCATTTTGCGGAGCGTTGTCACGAAATCAGCGCGCCGATCAAATGAGCCTGGATAATATCAGTGGAGTGGTGATGGACGTGGCAATGTCGGAAGCCATTGAAGAAGTGGCGGCGTGCGAACAGCGGCGCTGTCGCGCGCTAGTCGAGCGAGACATGTCGGCGATTAATCAGTTGATCCGGGAAGATCTGGTTCACATCCATGCAATCGGCACTATCGATGGACGGACAGGTTATCTGCAGGGCGTGGAGGCGGCCATCGACTTCCTGAAAGTCGAACGGCGCGATCTGAACATTCGCATCTATGGGGAAGCGGCCGTCATGACGGGCGGCCTCCAGCAGACCATCCGCATTGTGCGAACCGGCGCGGAGCATGTCATGAACGCGATGGCGACCCAGGTGTGGGTGAAGGAAGACGGTGCATGGAAACAGGCGAGCTTCCACGCCTGCATCATCAAATAGCCACATAAGGCTTTACCGGCGGCTGAATATTTCGGCATCTCCCAAAATGCACGGCCCCGCGCAGCCGCTTCCAGATCGTTCATTGCACCCGTTATTCGATCTTGGCATTTTCGAACAGGAGCGAAGTTAAAATTTCCTCCGTATGTTCGCCCAGACGCGGCGGACGGGCGATGGGCGGGCGATTGCCATCGAACAGGATCGGAACGCCAGCGTAGCGCGTTTTGCCTGGACCGGTTTCATTGTCCAGGATGGCGAAGAAATCGGTTTGCTCCAGATGCGGATCGGTCACCAGATCGTCGATCGATTGCACCGGTGCACATGGAATTTCCAGTCGCAGCAAAGTGGAAAGCCATTCTGCGGTCGTTCTGGACGTCAGTTGGTGAGCCAGTTCGCCGTAAATTTCGGTGATGTACTGCGTCCTCGATGTGATCCCCTGAAAGCGCGGTTCAGCGGCCAGGTCTGGACGACCGCATTCTTTGAACATGTCCTGCCAGTGCTTGTCGGTATAGGGCATCACACAAATATGACCGTCCTTCGTGGTAAACGGGCCACGTTCAGCGACCATGACGCGTGGATAGGCGCCTTGGCCGAGTGGAGGATCAAAGCTCAGCCCGTAAAGATGCTCCACCGCCGTGAAGGCCACCATCGTCTCGAACATGGGCACCTCGACATACCCTCCCAGGCCGGTTCGTTCGCGCCGGACCAGCAAGCCAAGAATGCCGATTGCCCCGACCAGGCCTGATGTCTTGTCGGCGGCCACGGTCGGTAGATATCGTGGCGTTCCCGTTTGCTGCCCCATAAGGTCAGCCAGTCCGCACATACCCTGTATCACGTCATCATAGGCAGGGCGGCCTCCGTAGGGGCCATTTTCTGCAAAGCCATGGAGGCACGCATATATAAGGCGCGGATTGTGTGCGATTAGCGTCTCGCTGTCTAGGCCAAGCGCCTTCATCTTGTGCGGCCTGTTGTTATGCAAAAGCACGTCGGCGGTATCGACAAGCCGTAAAAGAGCCTCCTTTCCAGCCTTGGTCTTGAGGTCCAGGACAATGCTGCGTTTGTTGCGATTCAGGCCAAGGAACAGGGATGCCATGCCGAACTCCGCCGTCGGCCCGGTCCGGCGTGTGGAATCGCCGGTCGGCGCTTCCACCTTGATGACTTCCGCGCCCAGATCGCCAAGCCACTGGGCTGCATAAGGGCCGAGAACTACTGCGCCCAACTCGATCACGCGAATTCCGCTAAGGGGTAACATCCCGGCTCCTCTATCTTAAGCTCAAGCGTGGAACTTTATTGATCAGTAAATCAGTATAATTGCGACGAAAATGGTTACATGCAAGCAATTTATAGGCATTGAAATGTTGTGCTTGATGATTTACTGCTCATTCAAACAGGGTTCACATGAGCTCGGGAGGGGTGGAATGAGGCTTGCACGGTTCTCTGTGGGGAATGGTCCCATACAGTTAGGCGTGGTCGATGGGGATGCGGTGACATCTCTGACGCATCGGGTTCCGCAGATTTCGGATATGATTGATCTCATTGCGAATTGGCCGACCTATGCGCCTTTGGTGGAGGCGGTCCGCGGTGAGAACGATTGCCGCCTGGAGCAATGCCGGCTGCATGCGCCCATTGAGCGTCCCGGCAAGATCTGCGGGATAGGCATGAATTATGCGACCCATATCGATGAGGCGCGCATGGCGCCTCCCGCGCATCAAATCTGGTTCGCCAAACCTGCGACAGCTGTCGCAGGTCCGTTTGACCCGATCGAGCGGCCAATGGTTTCTGAAGAAATCGACTATGAAGCCGAACTGGTAATGATCATCGGGCAGCGATGCCGGCATGTGTCGCGCGAGGCGGCGGCTGGCGTGGTATTCGGTTACTGCGTGGGAAATGATGTCAGCGTGCGCGACTGGCAGCGCATGGGTGGCCAGCACACCATCGGCAAATCATTCGACACACACGCACCATTTGGACCGTGGATCGTGCTCGCCACGGATATCGATCCGCATGAACTGGACATCAAAAGCCATGTCAACGGGCAACTCCGGCAGAATTCTAATACGCGCAACATGATCTTCGACTGCTGGGCGCAGATCGAACATCTCAGCAAGGCGATGACGCTCGAACCGGGCGATGTCATCTACACCGGAACGCCTGGCGGTGTGGGGGCCGCCATGAAGCCGCCCAGCTTCCTGCGCGAAGGCGACACGGTTAAGGTCGAAATCCAGTCCATTGGCGCCATTGAGAATATCGTAGTCAACGAACGTCCGACAGGTGAGGAGTAACATGATAGACGCCCCAGTTTTGATTGCCGGCGGCGGGCCCGTCGGCATGACGCTTGCCCTCGTGCTGGCGCATCATGGCGTGCAGTCGATAATCGTCGAGCGCAACGAAAATACGACCACCTATCCCAAGATGGACCTGACCAACGGACGTAGCATGGAGCTCTTTCGGACACTTGGTATCGTGGATAAGCTTCGGGCTGTCGGCGTTCCGCCGGACCAGCCGCTCGATGTCGTCTGGGCGACCAGCCTTAGCGGTCATGTCCTCCATCGCTTTGCCTATCCTACGCCCGATGAGAAGCGCGCTACCGCGATTGCGACCGATGACGGCACCGATACGGCCGAACCCAGCATGCGCGTTTCGCAGGTCATTCTCGAGCCGGTTCTTAAAAAGGCGATCGACGAAAATCCCCTGATCGATGTCCGTTTCGGCTGGGCGCTCGAAGGACTGGAGCAGGACGAGGATGGCGTTACCGCTACCGTTCGCTCCAAGTCGGGTGAAACCGTGGCGCTGCGATCCCAGTATCTGGCGGGATGTGACGGCGGCGGCAGCACGGTGCGTCGCCGCATCGGCGTGGAATCCGAAGGCCAGCCCGCCGTCATCCGCATGTACATGATCCACTTCAAGTCCCGCGATCACGCCGTGATCGCGCGATTCGGAGCGGCATATCATTTTCAAACGGTGTCTGGATCGTTGATCATCCAGGACGGGGTCGAAACCTGGACCGTGCAAATGCCCCTGCCGCCGGGAACCGATGAGAGCAGCCTGGACCCAGCAAAAAAGCTGCGGCAGTGGGTCGGGCAGGATTTCGATTTCGAGATAGTGCTCGCAAATCCTTGGTCGGCGCATCAGATAATCGCCGAACGCTATATCGTTGATCGCGTCATACTCGCGGGCGATGCCGCGCATCAGGTCATTCCGACCGGCGGCTATGGCATGAACACAGGCATCGGCGATGCGTTCGATCTGGGTTGGAAGCTGGCGGCGATGGTGAATGGCTGGGGCGGGCCCGCGCTGTTGCCAAGCTATGAAACGGAGAGGCAACAGATCGCGATCCAGAACCGCGCGGCGACCCGGCGCCATGCCGAGGTACGCGTGAAGATTAGGGATTTAATCCTAAAGGCTGAAGCCAACCAGGAAGGCGGTCTCGACAGTCCGGATGGCGCGGGAACGCGGGATAATCTGGGAGCGGCGATCAAGGCGCTCGGCAATGCCGAGAATGAAAGTTGGGGGATCGAGCATGGCTATCGTTATGCCAACTCTCCAGTGATCGTCCCGGAAATGGGTGTCGCCCCCTTGTTCGATCCTGTGCGCTGCACGCCAACGACCTGGCCGGGGTCGCGCCTGCCCCTGATATATCTGGGCGAGGGGCATCCTCTTTACGATGACCTGGGCCTCGAACTGACCCTGCTCGTCTCCGATGGCGGCGACCCAGCGCCTTTCGTGGCAGCCGCAGAAGGATTGGCGGTGCCGCTCAGCACCCTCATGGTAACGCAAGAGTCGGCCATTCGGATGCTGGAAAAGCGGTTCGTCCTGGTAAGGCCGGATCACCATGTAGCTTGGCGCGGCGATGTCATACCCGATGATGCCAAATCGATCCTGGAGCAAGTGACCGGTCGCTGACCAGGACCGACAATGTTGTGGCACTAAGGTGAAAGCCTGAACGAGAAAGTGTGAATGATGGGGAATTTTGCCAAGCTGGAGATCGATGGACGGATCGCGACCGTTACACTGTCGCGTCCCGAGACCCGCAATGCGATCGCGACGCACCAGGACTGTGATGATCTGGTCACGGCGATCGAGTTAGCGGCGCACAATGCGGAGGTCTCGGTCCTGATACTGACCGGTGCCGGATCGGCTTTCTGCGCGGGCGGCGACCTGAAAGCTATGAAGGAACGATATGGGATCGGACCGCTCGACTCGTCCGCCGCCACGCGCGGCAACTACAAGCGGGGTGTTCAGCGTATTCCGCTGGCGCTCATGGACGCCGAACTGATAACGATCGCCGCCGTGAATGGTCCGGCGATCGGCCTGGGATGCGGCATTGCCGCCTATTGCGACATGCGCATCGGTGCGGTTAGCGCCCGTTTTGCTTCCAGTTTCGTTAAACTGGGTCTCATTCCCGGCGACGGCGGAACCTGGATTTTGCCGAGGGTCGTGGATTACGCGCATGCCGTCGAAATGATCGCGACCGGCGAGGCCATCACTGCGGACAAGGCGGCCGCCATCGGATTGATTTCGCAGGTCGTGCCCGACGGCGACCTGATGGCCGAGGCAAGGCTGCTTGCCGAACGGGTGGCCGCCAATCCGCCTCAAGCCGTGCGTTTCGCCAAGCGTCTTCTGAAAGAGAGCCGGATGGCTGAACTCCCGACCATCCTTGAGCTGGCTGCGGCCTTCCAGGCCATGTCCCATGAATCGTCCGAATATCATGCCGCAGTCGAGGCATTCGCGGCAAGATCATAGCGTCAGGCGCATGTTGGGAAGCGGATTTGTTGTTGTACGGTGGCTTTGGGCCGCCTGCATGAAAGGCATATGATGAAGGCGGCGTCGATCTCGGACTATCGCGAACTCGCCCGTCGGCGTCTTCCGCCATTTCTGTTCGAATATATGGACGGTGGATCCTATGCCGAATCGACCCTTCGCCGCAACGTGGCGGACCTCGAGCAGATCGCGCTGCGCCAGCGTATACTGCGCGAAGTCTCCGTCATCGATCTTGGTACGACCTTGCTTGGACAGCGCCTGAATCTGCCAGTCGCTCTGGGACCGATCGGTCTTGCAGGATTGAACGCGCGCCGGGGTGAAGTGCAGGCTGCGCGTGCGGCGGAAGCTGCGGATGTGCCGTTCACGCTTTCCACCGTTTCGGCCTGCTCGCTGCCGGAAGTCGCCGGTTCCGTCACGAAGCCGATCTGGTTCCAACTCTACATGATCAGGGATCGGGCCTTCATGCGCGATCTTATGGCCCAGGCGGCGGCCCAACGCATCACGACCCTGGTCTTTACCGTGGACATGCCGGTGCCCGGCACGCGCTATCGCGATTATCGCAGCGGGCTGGCAGGTGCTTCGGGGCTCGCGGGGCAGATACGCCGGCTTTGGCAGGGAATGACGCACCCGGGTTGGGCATGGGATGTCGGTATCCGGGGTCGTCCGCATCATCTGGGGAACGTCGCGCCGATCCTGGCAGGTAATACCGGCCTGGAAGATTTCTTTGCCTGGATGCGCAACAATTTCGATCCGGCGACGAGCTGGAAGGATCTGGATTTTATCCGTTCGGAATGGAAGGGTCATGTGATCTTGAAGGGTATTCTGGACCCCGAGGATGCACGAGAGGCCGTGCGGAACGGCGTGGATGGCATTGTCGTTTCCAATCACGGTGGCCGTCAGCTTGATGGCGTGTTGTCGACGGCGCGCGCGCTTCCTGTGATTGCCGATGCCGTTGGCGACGATACGGTCATCATGGCAGACGGTGGTGTCCGCTCCGGCCTCGATGTCGTGAAGATGTTGGCGCTTGGTGCCAAGGCCGTGCTGTTGGGACGCGCATGGGCCTACGCCCTGGCAGGCGGAGGCGAAAAGGCGGTTGCCAACATGCTGACCCTGCTGGAGGCGGAGATGCGGGTCGGCATGGCGCTGACGGGCGCGACGTCCCTCTCCCAGATCGGCCGCGACAGCTTGAGCGCCTTTGCCGCGTCCACGGCCAATCGCGGCGCTGCGCCGGAAATCTGACCACGGGTTCGATAGTTGCTCTCAACGATTTTCAAGGCGTCGGAACGTCTGGCTCCTTACAGATAGGACAGATAATGGAACAGGTTTCCATGCAAGGCAGTATCGCTATCGTTACCGGGGCCGCGGGCGGGATCGGCGCGGCAACGGCGCGTTCGCTGGCGGCTCTGGGCGCCACGGTATTGCTGACTGACACACAGCAGACGGAGGGCGTCAAGGTCGCGGTCGCTATTGGCGACAATGCGCACTTCATGATGCATGACGTCAGCAGGTCCGGCGAATGGGAAAATGTCGTGCGCGTTGCGGAAGACCGCTTCGGTCCGGTCTCCATTCTCATAAACAATGCTGGAACGACGGCGCCGATCATGCCGCTCGATCAAGTTAGCGAGGCCGACTATAGAAGGGTCGTCGAGATCAATCAGCTCTCCTGCTTTCTGGGGATGAAGGCGGTGGTGCCATCCATGCGCCGCGCGGGCGCCGGGGCGATCGTGAACATTTCCTCTGTTGCGGGTCTGCAACCGGAGCGTGGGGCGATCGCCTATGTCGCGAGCAAATATGCCGTGACGGGCATGACCAAAGTGGCTGCGCTCGATCTCGCCGCATTAAGCATAAGAGTGAATTCGGTGCATCCGGGCCTGGTGGATACGCCAATGGTGCGCCCTAGAGGCGATGACCAGGCATTTGAAACCATTGCGCAGTTCGCAAAAGGGCTTCCTATCCCGCGGCCTGGGCGACCTGAAGAGATCGCTAGCCTCATCGTCTTTCTTGCATCGGACGCCGCTAGCTTCCTGACCGGCGGCAGCTATGCGGCGGACGGCGGGTGGACGCTGTGATTGCCAGCGAAATCGAGATCACTGCTCGCTGTTCAATCCGTTATATTTGGTAGGACGTGCATGTCGACAAAACCCTATCTGACGATTGCCGACGCCGACCTAAGGAGAACTATCATGTCCCATGATCCCGTCGTCATCGCCAGCTACGCCCGCACGCCGATGGGCGGCTTTCAGGGCGCTTTTGCCAACGTGAAGGCAACCGATCTGGGCGCCGCCGCGGTCGAGGCGGCCAGGGCGCGCGCCGCCGTCGCGCCCGACCTTATCGAGCGCATTTATATGGGCTGCGTGCTGCCCGCCGGGCTCGGCCAGGCGCCCGCGCGCCAAGCGGCGCTGAGCGCCGGCCTTCCACAGTCGGTCGAGGCCACCACGGTCAACAAGATGTGCGGGTCGGGCATGCAGGCGGCGATCATGGCCTATGATGCGCTGGCGGCCGGGTCGGTCGATGTCGCGATAGCGGGCGGCATGGAAAGCATGACCAACGCGCCCTATGCCCTGCCCAAGCATCGCGGCGGCGCCCGCATCGGCCATGACCGGATCATCGACACGATGATGATGGACGGGCTGGAGGACGCCTATGAGCCAGGCAAGGCGATGGGCGTCTTCGCCGAGGACGCGGCGCGCGACTATCAGTTCACGCGCGCGCAGCAGGATGATTTCGCGATCCGATCGCTCGGCCGCGCCAATGCCGCGATCGCCAGCGGCGCTTTCGCGCGCGAGATCGCGCCCGTGACGGTCGGCAACCGGGGCGGCGACGTGGTCGTCGACACTGACGAGCAGCCCGGCAAGGCGAAGCCGGAAAGGATCCCGACGCTCAAGCCCGCCTTCATCAAGGACGGCACGATCACCGCCGCCAACGCGTCGTCCATTTCTGATGGCGCCGCGGCGCTGGTTATGACCCGGCAGAGCGTCGCGCAGAAGCTCGGCCTACCGGTCGTGGCACGGGTGATCGCCACGGCCGCCCATGCCCATGAGCCCGCCAAATTCACGACTGCGCCGGTTCCCGCGATCCGCAAACTGCTGGCCAAAGCGGGCTGGGACGTGTCCGATGTCGATCTGTTCGAGATCAACGAAGCCTTCGCCCTCGTGCCGATGATCGCCGCGCGCGATTTGGGTATTTCCGAAGACAGGCTGAACGTCAATGGCGGGGCGACCGCACTTGGCCATCCGATCGGTGCGTCGGGCGCGCGCATCCTGGCGACTTTGCTGGGCGCGCTGGAACTTCGCGGGCTCAAGCGCGGTGTCGCCAGTCTGTGCATCGGCGGGGGCGAAGCCACCGCCATGGCCGTCGAACTCGTCTGATTTTTAGAACAGGATAAAAGCCATGGAGTTTCAGGGTGTAAGCGCGATCGTCACTGGCGGCGCGTCAGGTCTGGGCGGCGCTACTGCAAAGCTGCTGGCGGGGCGCGGCGCCAAGGTCGCCATTTTCGATCTTAACGAAGAAATAGGCTCAGCGACGGCGCAGGCCCTGGGCGGCCTGTTCTGCAAGGTCAATGTGACGGACGAAGCCAGCGTGATCGCCGGGATCGAGGAGGCGGAGGCTGCCCATGGCGTCGCGCGTATCCTCGTCAATTGCGCTGGGATCGCGCCGGCTATTAAGACCGTGGGACGGGACAATGCGCCGCACCCGATCGATGCCTTTCGCAAGGCGGTTGAGATCAACCTAATCGGTACCTTCATCGTCATCAGCAAGTTCGCCACAAAGTTGGCGGCCGCCGATCCTGTTGGCGAAGAGCGCGGCGTGATCATCAATACCGCATCGGTCGCCGCCTATGACGGGCAGGTTGGCCAAGCCGCCTATGCCTCGTCCAAGGGGGGCGTGGTCGGCATGACACTGCCGGTCGCGCGCGACCTCGCGCAACACAAGATCCGGGTGATGACCATCGCACCGGGCACCTTTCTTACGCCCATGCTGATGGGCCTGCCGCAGGCCGCGCAGGATAGCCTAGGCACGCAGGTTCCACATCCCAGCCGCTTGGGCAAGCCGGAGGAATATGCCCAGCTTGTCGAGAGCATTATCGCCAATCCGATGCTGAACGGCGAGGTCATCCGCCTCGATGGCGCCATCCGGATGGCGCCACGGTGATGAAATAATGTGTTGGCGCCAGGTCCGACCATACCCCTTGGAATCGTCAGAACGTCATCTAGAGTCTGTCCTGATTAGATTGAAGCATAGCCGCTATTCCTGAGGTAGTTTGCGCATTCGTGGGGAGGGAAGGCATCGAGCAGTTGGCCCCAGGCGCTGCGGTGGAGTTCGCCGACAACGACATTACGCTATGGCCGGAAGCTGGCAGTTCGTAGTAATGTAGCAGCGCGAGTCCTCTCAAGGATAAGGAGCTGACGATCAGACGAGTCCACCGAATCTAAGGGAAATATCCACCGATCTTCGGTAATATTTGTCCGGTGATCTTCGGTAAATCGGTCCCGTTTCAGTCAGAGTCCACCGATCTTCGGGAAACGACAACATCTCTAACTAGCAGGAACATGTCCGCTTAACATAATTCTTATTATCGCACAACTTGCCGCGCGCAAAATGTGACTTTTGATTGCCCACTATATACGATTTTATACTTTAGATAAAGCCGCGCTTATCGTCGGCGCGGAGCACCGAGGATTGCAGTTCCTGCTCAGAAAGCCCGCTTAATGTCTCCGATAACACAGAGGCCGCCATGGCGCTCATCCAAACGGACGCCATTGCCGTCAAATCGAGGGCTTGGCAGCGAGCCATATTCAGGCAGTCGCTTTCTCGGCTTTCAGCCTCTCGCGCATTTCTTTGCCGGGCTTGAAAAATGGCACGCGCTTCGCCGTCACGGCGACCTCTTCGCCCGTCGAAGGGTTTCGTCCGATGCGCGCTTCCCGCGCTCGGGTCGTGGATGAACCAAATCTACGCAGTTCGACCCGGCCACCCGTCGATAAGCTGTCCACAATCTGCTCGAAAAAGAGATCGACAATCTTCTCGACGACCTCCGGCGGGAGCGCCGGATTTTCCCCAGCCACTTTTGTCGTCAAATCCGAACGGATCACCTGCGTCCCCCTTTGTTTACCTACCGTTCCAATCTTTGCCAGAAAGGCGAGGCGCCATTCAATCCTTATTGGCGGCGTTGTTTTGATGGTCAGACGACGTCACCCCCATCCCATTTTGCCAATGATGATGCGAGCTAGCGCTCAGCCCATGCTGCTGCGCGCGGGGGAACACCAAGGGCGCTGCCCTTTCGTTCCCGAACAAAAATAGCCCGCCCGTGTAATCCGCCAACCCCGGTGCCCGGCGCCGATGGGCGCCTACCAGGCTAAGCGGCTCGCCCGCGCCAGCGATCGATTTTTGCTCCCCTCCCCATCCCGTTCCTCGCCGGAACAGCAGGGCCGTGAGGCCGTGGCCTTTTCGGCCTGCAATGGAGGAGCAGAATATGAGCATCGAATTGACCGACGACCAGAAGGTTGAGCGCATCCGCACGCTGAACGACCTGGCGCGGCAGAAGCCCGGTGTGGCCGGTCGCGCCGTCATGACGGCCGGCTTTGCAGCGCTGGAGGATCTGGATCGCCACGCCGCCGTCACCGCGATCATGGCTTTCAACCAGTTTGACGAGGGCAATGATCCCCACGGGGAGCATGATTTCGGCGCTATCTATCGCCTTCCTTCCGGCGAATGGGTGCAGCGTCGGCCGGAGGACAAGAAGACGATCCGAGAAACCGTCTTCTGGAAAATCGACAGCTATGACAAGGCGTTGGAGTTCGGCAGTGAGGCACCCTGGGATGCCGAGCAGACCACGCGGGTGCTGACCATCTTGCTCGCCAGCGAATATTAAATCGCCGCCGCCCCGCGCAGCGGGGCGGCGGATGCCCCCTCAGGGCGATCGTGATTCATTGTCATTTCACTCCATTTTGGATAGTTATGGTGGCGATGAGCTTTACCAAGTTTCACTTTGATATCGAGGCGATCCGGGCGCAGGTCAGGACGATGGATTTCGTTCGCGGGACGCCCGATGAGGTCGCACAGTGGCGGCTCGACGAGCAGGAATCGCGCGCCAATCTTGCCATCACCGGCACAGGCCTGGCTGCCAATGAGGCGGCGCTTTTCGATATGCTGATGGACGAAGCCGTCCCGCCCGCCCTCGTCACCCAGATTGTCGCGGGCCTCCTTCGCCGCGGCATCGCCGCCTCTGCCGCTTGATCCTGCCTTGACCACGGATCACGACCCCACTTTCTATCCCGGTTCGACCACGCTCCAGAACCGTCTGGAGTTGCGGGACGAGCGGGCCCTGGCACAGGCCGAGCGCCTTTTGACCCATGCGCGCGGCCATGAGGCCGCGCGCATGACGTTTTCGCCGGACGCTGACGGTTACCGGGCGCGCCACAAGCATCTCTTTGGGGACCTCTATGATTGGGCGGGCCAGGACCGCACCGTCAATATCGGCGAGACCGGCGGCCTGTTCACCCACGCCCCCTATGTCGCGGGCGCGCTGTCAGCGGCGTTTCAGGATCTCGCCCGCCATGATCGGCTTCAAGGTTTGGCGCCCGAGGATTTCTTCGACCGCCTGGGCCACCATCTGGGCGAGCTGCATGCCATCCACCCTTTCCGCGCGGGCAATGCGCGCACGCTGCGCCACCATGCAGCGCAGCTGGCACGCGACGCCGGGCACCCAATCCGCATCGCGAGCATCGACAAGCAGGCCTGGGGCGAGGCCTCTCGCCATGGGTTATTGACCGGCGATCATCGTCTGTTCAGCGCGACCCTTGCGGCCGCCGCCGTCGATCCCGGCGCTCCTCTTCTCCCGCGAACCGGGCCAGGCGGCATCGCCTTTCTGCCGCCCCGCGATCCGCCGACCGGCCAGCGCTACCGCTTGCCCCTCGCAAAAGTCCGGGAAGAGCTGGATCACTATCTGCCGGCGGCGCGCGCCGAAGCGGCCGATCGACTGAAGAAGCTGGTGCAGGGCGGAGAGGCTGAAGCGCGAATTTCGGCCGCCCGCGTCGAACTTGCCTATGTGCGACATGCCAAGGGACCACTCTATCAGACGCAATTACTCTCGCACCTTGGCCAGAGGGAGGTCGATGCCGTCATCACGGCGCAGCAGACGCCCTTGGAGCGGGTGCGCGAGATCGGCGCGGCCCTGGCGGCGCGGATCAATACCCAGCAGCCTGCGCAAGTCTTGCGGACCGTTCGATCCCTCGAACGGCCCATCCTTCCTTCTGCCCAGTCTCCTGCGCAGGAGCGCCTCGCCGACCTGTTTCTGAAAAACACGCCCGAGCAGAACAAGGCGGACCCCCGCTTTCTGGGAGCAGAGGCGCTATTGGAGCGGGTGCAGCAAGCATCCCGCGCCAAGGGGGATGGTCCCCGTCTCGTGGAAGGCGCGACCGATGCAGCGCGCACGGCGATCGCGGCCAATATGCGCGCAGGCAGACCTTTCGATGAGGGGATTGTCCTTGGCTCCTCCAAGCCATCCCGACGTCCGGCGCCGGACCGGGGCCGCAGCCGCTGAGATAAAGTAAAGCCAAGGATGTGTCGGGTGCGGCCTGCGGCCCGGCTCTATTTCGCTGCGCTCAACCGAACCCGCGATGCGGTTTCGGCCCTCCGGTGACGCCCCTCGCACGAAGCGGCGGCCGCCGAGCGGCCATGCTCTTCTTCTCGTCAAGGGAGGTGGCCTCCTCCCTTCCCGGCAAGGGCTGGACCGTCTCGCTCCGCTCGCTTGGTGGTTGGCGGGGTATCCCCAGCTTTCCGCGCTGCGCTTGTGCAAGCCGGGTGATGCCCCTCCCCGCCAACCAGCCCTGACATTGCCGGTTCAACCCTCCCGCCTTCGCCAGTTGGCAGAAGTCGATGGCGCCATCGCCTTCGGCTTCAGATTGGAAGGGAAAATCCCATGGCACGGAACAACAAGACGGCTCGCAGCAATGTTGAACGCGCAGACATCTATCAGGAGGTCACGGATCAGATCATCGCTCTACTGGAACAGGGTGTGCGTCCATGGTCGCCAAGCTGGGCAAGCGGCTCCGCCAGCCTGCCGCTGCGCACCTGCGGCGCCCATTATCAGGGCATCAACATCCTGCTCTTGTGGGCGCAGAGCATGGCGCGCGGCTACGCCAATCCCACTTGGATGACCTTCAAGAAAGCCTTGGAACTGGGCGGCAATGTCAAGAAGGGCGAACGCGGCACCCGCATCGTCTATGCCGGATCGATCGCCCGAAAGGGTGAGGATGGTCAGGCGAACGAGGAGGATAAGGAACGGCGCATTTCCTTCCTGAAGCGATTTACAGTGTTCAATCGTGAGCAAATTGAAGGTCTCCCCGGAGAGCTTTTTCCGACCCCTGCCCCCGTCATACAGAACCGCGACAGCCGCGATCCGCATCTGGATTCCGTCTTTTCCGCGCTGGGCGTGAAGATCATGGAGAAGGATGGCGGCGCCTTCTACAGCCCAGCCACCGACACCATCACCATGCCCCGGTTCGAGAGTTTCACCAGCGGCAACGCCTATTATGCCACGCTGGCGCATGAATGTGCCCATGCGGTTGGCAGTATCGGCCGATTGAACCGGGAAACCCTGCAAAAATATGGGACCAGCATCGCGATGCGCGCGAAGGAAGAGGCGGTAGCCGAGATTTCTGCATCGTTCGTCTGCGCAGCTTTGGGCATGGAACCCACCGAACGCGAGGATCATGCCGCCTACCTTGCGAGTTGGCTCACCGTCCTTCGCGGAGACAAACGCGCCATTTTTCAGGCCGCTACCGCAGCACAGGCCGCCAGCGATTTCATTCTCGCGGCCGCCGAAACCGCCGCAGGCCAGCAGGCCGCTTGAGCATCCCGGGCGGCCCTCAGGTCGCCCTCCCCTCTGGCAGCAGGGTTGCCATCATGACCAACAAGTCCCCCATCATCGGCCTTGATTGGCGCGACGAGAATTACGGGCCGGTCCACGCCGTGACCGCCTTCCACACCTCCTCCGACACGATCGATTGGAGCGACCGTATCCGCGCGCGATTCTGGGCGTGCGTGAAACGAGCGGGCTTTGCATTTCACGACGGGCGATGCGCCTATATCGCGACGACCGGCGAGCAAGCCGCGCGAGAGAAAGCCCTTTGCGACGAACTGGCAAACGCTGGCTTCCAGATCATCAGGGGCGATGTTCGCGCCCTCCCGTGATGGAGGGCCCGACCCGGCGACAGGGAAGCGCCGCTGTCACGGCGCAGCCTTGTCGCTGATCGGTCAAATGTTTCTCGCGGCACACAGCGCGGCACACAGCGCTATACATCGCGTATTGACTGCGGGAACCAATCTCGCTGGAACCCGAAAAATCGCCGCGCCCCCCGCAGGCGGGCGGCGCGGCTTCGACACCCCTTTGAAAACAGCCACCGACTATGGCAGGTCAGTGGTGCACGAGACGCGACACGTTTGGCAGGATGGGCGCAGATGACAGATTCACCGCAACGCCGGCCCGTCATCCGAGCCGTGAGCTTTGACGATGCCGGCGCTGCGATCGGACGTTTGCTCGAGATCGCGTTGCCCCCGACCCGCGCGGCAGAAACCGGCGCATCATCGAAGATCGCTGACTTTTTGTTGGCCTGGTGGGATGGCCTGGACTGCGGCCATTTTCCTATCCTGCACCTTTGCAATGTCGATGCGATCATCGCGGAGGATATGCTGACGATCATGGCCTATCTGGCCCAGCAATCCACCGTCTATGCCGACGCCTGGGGATATAACGACGCGATGGGCGTACTTTGGGAGCGATACCGCGCCCCGGCATGATCGGCCATTGATGCAGCAGCCGCTTCGCCTGATGCGCTGAGCCGCCAGAAGCTCCATCCCATCCATCATTCACCAACGGACTGACGCGCGGTTGCGCGGCATGGCCTGCTGTCCTGCTGGCCTTCCCTGAGGAAGGCCACACAGACGGGGAACACCAAGGGACCCTGCCCTTTCGTTCCCGAACAAAAATCGACCGCCCGTGTAATCCGCCAACCCCGGAGCCCGCCGCCCTGTGGGCGGCGACCAGGCTAGGCGGCTCGCCCGCGCCAGCGGTCGATTTTTGCCCTCCCTCCCCATCCCGCTCCTCGCCGGAGCAGCAGAGCCGCATGCCGCAGAGCAAGCGGCTTTCAGCCAGAGAAAGGAGTGAGAACAATGCCTTCCAGACGATATCAGGGCGATCCCTACTGGAAACGCGCCAAGGTTGACGGGGTCTGCACCAGCGGCACCCCCTACAAGAAAGGCGACCGGGTTTTCTTCTACCCGCTTACCGGCGCGACCTTCGCCGGAGACGCCGCGCAGCGCGCATCGGCCGAGTTCGATGACCTGTCTGCCTTGGAGGACTGACCCTCCCCTCCCCCGCACATTGTCAAGATTTCAGGAGTTTCCATCATGGCTATCATTACCCCCAAGCTGTCGCAGCTTCGCCTTTCCCCCCTCAATATCCGCCGCGTGAAGCCATCGGCCATCAACGCCATGGCCGACGATATCGCCGCTCACGGCCTGTTGCAGAACCTCATTGCCTATGAAGAGGATGACCTGTTCTGGGTGTTTGCAGGCGGTCGTCGCTATCGCGGCCTTAAGGAATTGGTGAAGCGCAAGAAGATCAGCAACAGTGACATCTTCCCCGTTGAGCTTCGGACCAAAGAAGAAGCTATCGAGCTTTCCTACGCGGAAAATGCCGGAAGGGAGGCACTCCACAGTGCCGATGCTATTAGATTTTTCGCAGCAATGCGCGATAGCGGCATGTCGGCGTCGGAGATTGCGGGCCGCTTCGGCTATGCTGACAGCTACGTCTCGCGTATGCTACGCCTTTCCGCGCTCAATCCCAAGCTGATCGACATTCTCGCCAAGGATCAGCTGACCCTTGATGCGGCCAAAGCCCTCACCTTGTCCGACGATCATGCCGAACAGCTTCGGGTGTTCAAGGCTTCGCATGGGCAGGCGCACCGGATCAGGGCGATGCTCACCGAGGAAAAGCTCACCACCCAGAGCGGGCCATTCCTCTTTGTGGGTCGAGAGGCCTATGTCGAACAGGGCGGCACGATCACGCCCGATCTATTTGCGCAGGGCGACGGCGGCTATGCCGACCAGCCCGAATTGATCGAAGGTTTGGCGCAAGCCAAGCTGGACGCACTGGCCGAAGAATATCAGGCAAGCGGCTGGTTCGAAGTGACCGCCACCTTCGACCAGCCCTATGATCTCTACAACAAGGGCTATCTCTATCCCGTCGAACGGGAACCCAGCGACCTTGAAGCCGAACGCATGGCCGAACTGGACACGCAGATCGAGGCCATCGCGGAAGAAGAGGGCGAGGATAGTGAACGGATCACGCCGCTGATCGACGAGCGGGACGCTATCACGGCAGCATTGCGCTCCTACAATGGCGAGCAGAAAGCGGTCGGCGGCATCGCGCTGTGGATTTCGCGGGATGGGACGCTGGGCCAGCGCATCTATCGGGCCAAGGCCGAAAAGAAGGTCAAGGCGACGGGCGTCGCGGGTGGCCCTGCCCCGCTTTATCCCAATAGCCTCTATGCCGATCTCACCCGGATCAAGACCCAGATCGTGCAGGAGGCGGTGGCGGCAAACCCCGCACTCGCGCTCGATATTCTGCTGGACTCGTTGGCCGGTCAGCTTCTCCATGGCGCCTATGATTATCATCTGGCCCTTGAATTGAAGGCGGACAGGGTCAAAACCGACGTACCCGACGAGATGATGGCAGCGAGCGATGTCCAGCCGGTTGAGGAAATGATGGCAGCGCGCTTTGCCTCCCTGCCGACCGAGGGACGGTTCGACGCGATCCGGCGGATGGCCACCGAGGACAAGATGAGCCTGTTGGGTGGTTTGGTCGCGATGATGGTGGACGGCACCGTCTTTGCCGGTGGCATGCTGTCGTCGCGTCACCACCAGTTCGAACAGATCGCCAAGGCCAGCGCGGTCGATATCGCGGAGCGCTGGTCGGCACCCATTGGCCTGTTCGACCGGATGAAGCGGGCATCACTGGTTAGCCTGCTGCAGCAGGAAGTGGGTGATGCCAGCGCCGACAATTGCGCGACCATCAAGAAGAAGGCCGACCTTGCCGTCAATGTGTCGGGACGTCTCCCAGCCCAGTGGCTCCCTGAGCCGATGCGGATCGGCGCTTTCGACCAGCCCGAAAAGCCTGAGAGCCATGAGGCAGAGGCCATGGACGACATGGACATCAATGAGGATGCTGACGAACTGGCCTGAATGTTTGGGGGGCGACGCAAGTCGTCCCCCTTCCCTGCTTCCGGGCGCGATGCGCTCATGCGCATCGCCGCGCCGTTGATTCCGGCGCGGGCGCCGCGCTCCCAAGGTCGCGCGGCGCCAGACCGGTCAAGTGCACCGTAGGACCACCGTAACTGTATTTTGAAACGAGCTGGAGCCGGTGCTCCGGCTTTTTTTCGTACAGCGGCGCACGCCCAATCGCGTGAATTCGGCTTATTCTCCAGCATGTTGGCCTTACTCATTCTTTCTGCTATCGTGGCGAGGTGCTGCGTAAAGGGTGGCTCCGGGACTGGTAATCCCGATCCGAAAAAAATAGCCCGAGAACTTATCGTTTTCGGGGTGCTGTCGTATATGTCCAGGCTTTCGGGCTAAAAACGGCGGCGCATGTCTTCGGATCATGTTACCAGCCCCGGGGCTCCCGCGCTCAGCGCGCGGGAGTTCGGGACCGTACCGCATCCGCCCCAACACTTCCGCCTGACCCGCATGGATGCGGACCGGAGGTGCATATGGGTAAGACCGCTCCTGTCACATCGCGCCGCGCCTTGTTGCGCGCGCTGACCGCCACGCCGATTGCCGTTTCCACCGCCATCGCTTCGCCCTGGGACGAGGCATTGGCGGCACTCCACCAGCATTATGACGATGAACCCACCTCGCCCCTGCGAAGCCGGGCAGGACGCAAGCTGAGCCGCGTGCGCTACCACCGGGCCGAGTCCTTCCTTCCAGACCGGCACCCGAGGCTGGATCAGGACTGGCCGCAATTTCTCTATCGCGCCGGGATCGCCGCCCAGCTGGGGCTTTCCTCGCATTTGCTGGATATCGGCTTTCCCGACCCATGGTGTGCTCGCCATATCCGCCTGCATGTCGCCAAATCGCTGACCTACGCCAATGCCACCGGCCTGGGTCATGACTGTCCCGACATGGCCCGGCTGGCGGTGGTTCTCGACCCCTATTGGAAGTGGAACCAGCCCCGTCTCTTTGGAGAGCCCGAACCCGATGATGGCGGCTTCACCGTTGAGCAGGTCCGCCCGCTGCTACGCGCCCTGCTCGACAGGGTCCATGAGGTGACCGGGCATCCCCGCCCCCCAGGCTGGCGTCGCGGGCAAAAGGAGGGTCGGTCATGATGCGCGGCACTGGCATCGACCAGCTGCCCAGGCCAGTGCGACAGGAGCTTCGCACGGTCACGGCCCTGCTGTTCGAGGCGTTTGCCCAAACCCTCAAAGGCAGATTGTCCGAGCAATACAGGACCGGACACATAGTCAAGCTGATCCTCCATGGTCCCCCTGCCCGGATCGTCCCATGGCATGGAGGAGCGGGAGATCCCCTCCCGCTGTGGGCGATCGTCAATCATCCCAAGCTCGTGCGCAGGAAGCAGGACTGGCATCTGGTCCGCGACCGTCTGCGCCGCGCATGGGAGTTTGGTGAGATTGCCCGCCCGGTACGGCTGACCGTCCACAGCCTGCAGCAGGTCAACAGCGCCCTGGCCGAAGGCATACCGGATTTCGTCACCATGGCGAGCGAGGGCATCTCGCTTTATGAGATGGAGGGATTCCGGTTCGCGTCGCCGCGGCTGTTGCCGCCATCGGAACGGCATGCGCGGGCACAGGTCGAATTCGCGCGCTGGTACAAGCGGGCGAGTGACTTCCTGACCGGCGCCGCTTTCTACCGGAACGAAGCCAACAACCCGATGACGGCGCTGTTGCTGCACCAGGCCTGCGAGCATCTCTACCAGTGCGTGAGCTGGACGCTGGCTTTGCATGGACGACGCACCCACGCGCTCGACGAACTGCGCGAGCTGGCAGAATTCCACGATGTGCGCCTGAAGGCGATCTGGCCGGGAGACAGCCGGTTCGAGCGCCGATGCTTCTCCCTTATCCGTCGTGCCTATGTCGAGGCGCGCTATGTGCCCACTTTTGCGATCACCGACGCGGAACTGGCCTGGGCCATGGAACGCGTCATCCAGCTGCGTGGCCTGGTTGGGGAGCTATGCCGGGAACGACTGGCCGCCATGGCTCCAGCGACCTTGTCACGTCACCATCATTGTTCCGCCCAGGGAGGCCAACATGTACAGCTATGAAGAGCAATGGCTGGCCGGGATGGACGGCCTCCCCGCGCTGCCGCGCATTCTGTTCCGGCTTCACAATTTTTACGATGTCGAGCCAGCAGCGATGGCAGAGGGGCTGGCCACCGACAAGACCAGCATCGCGCTCTGCCTCGCCGAAGCACGGACCATGATCCATGCCCGTTGCGCATTCGACGTACCGGAGCGCATGCCAGCTGACGCAGGCGGTCTTGCCATCGCAGCCCTGGAACGGCAATTGCGCCGCCAACATCGCGACTGGGCCGAGCAGACCCTTGCCGAGAGCGGCTATAGCGGCGCTATCCTGTGGCCTGAACCGTCCGAGCCTATCGAGGCCGATCACGACGCGGTCGCCGCGCTCATTGTCGCGACCTTGCCGTCCCAGCTGCGCAGGGCGGTCGAACGGTCGCGCCGTCGCGGAACCGCCACGGCCAATCTTTGGCGGCATATACCGCTTTGGCGCAGCATAGTGCGCCGGCGGCTGGATCGGGTGCGGCGGGAGATATCCTATTCCGGCTGGCGGCGCTTCGACGAATGGCTGGCCGATAGGATCGCGCCAGACCGTCACTATCCGCACGGCTATCCCACGCCTAAGGTTCGCCGCCGCCCCTTGCCGGATGAAGAGGGCTATCATCCCGCCCCGGACCTCAACGCCGCGCCGCTGACCGAAAGGCAGAAACTGATGCAGGCACGACTGGCTAACCTGCCGCCGCTCACCCATGACGCCTGGCTCCTTTTCATCCGCCATGGACGCACCGATGAGGAAATCGCGGAACGGCTGGGCATCAGCGCACGTGCCGCCCGGCGACGGATCGACAGGGCAATGCGATATGTGTGCGGCTGGCGCACTTCATCGCTGGCATTCCGACTGCAGTTCAACATTCAGCGACGGTGGGTGTGGCGGCGGCGGCAGTTCTCCAGGCGGTCACAAACGGAGGTCTTGGAAGAAAATTACCCCGGTCGCATGCCAGGCAGAGGCGAAACCGGGGTGTCCGAGGGCAACAATAATAAAGGGCCGACCGTTTTTGAAGTGCCTGAGATCGCTGATGCCCAGGCCCGATGATATCGAAGCTGCTCTCCACGTTGCCGCGGTTGACCGACGCGAACAAGGACGACTCCAGGGGTTCAGCTGGGACGGCGCGGATCTTTCTGTCCATAGTGCGGGCGCGGTGGAAAGCAGCTATAATAGGGAGCCTGTTGAAACAGTAGTGAGGCTCTGCCGATGCGGCACCGTGAGGCAATGGTGAGGAGAATGGCCCGTCGGCCCCACGCTCCCCGTTTCAAAATCCCCGCTATGAGTGACGAGGCGTGCGCATGATGCCGGAAAATGGTCAGGCGCGCTCCCTCCTCCTGAGCGACCTCATCGAGGCGCTCGAGTTTGTCAGCGCATCACAAGATGACGAACATCACGCTTATATCTGCAGGCAATCGGGCCGCATCCTCTTTGTGTCCGACAATGTGGAGATGGACGATGCGGAGGAATTGCCGGAGAATCCCGAGGAAGGCGATTATATTATCGTACCCCATCGACGCGATCTCGACCTTGGGAAAAGGCTCGCGCTCGCTTTCGTCGCTGAAGAACTGCCAGAAATGCGGGACAAAGCGAGGGACATTTTCAGCCGGAAGGGCGCCTATAGGCGTTTCAAGGATCTGTTGGAGGCGAAGGGCGCGCTGGAGAGATGGTATGCTTATGAGGAACGCGCGGTCGAGGCAGCCATGTGCGAATGGTGCGACGATGTCGGCTTGACCTGGATGCGCGATACCCGTTCAGCTGCGACAGGCAGGAGTTGAGCCCAGAACCATGTCGACCATTGCATGCGACCAGTGCCATAGCGGCGTTCCAGCCTTCGAGGTCACGCACTTCGGAAGTATCGAGACAGGTTACCGGGACCTTTGCAGCCGCTGCTACAATGAGGAGGTAGCCCGCCTGAGCGGGATAAGGTTCACCCATGTCGACTTCCAGCCCATGGAATTGCCCGATGCGAACGGGGACAAGCATCGGTTTCACTTTATACTGCGGCTCCTCGGCACGATGTTGACGCTGGAAGCTCTTGAAGTCAGAGCCGACGAACAGGAGGGCTACGAGTTCCAGGTCCATGGCGTGGCAGATGCCGATCCGTTTGCCCTTATGACGCGCCTGCTGGAACGGATGCGGCATGATCTTGCTGTGGTTCATCTGGTCGAAGGCGAATTGGGTTTGGCCATTTCGGGAACGACAGTTCGAGGCAGACTAACCTGCGACCTTGAATCCTCCGACTATATGCCATTGCTGATCATCGACGGGCGTGAGGTGAACTGGGAGCAATTTGGCCGCATGCTCATGTCCTTCGAGGGATGGCGGATACACCTCGAAATCCAGGACCCCAGCGAGGAAGTTTGAGAGCTTCACACCAGCCCTGCATCTTGGGCACGGCGTGACAGCCCGCACGCTAGTTCGCCGGCTTGCCTTGTACGGGAGGTTGAAGGTGGCTCAGCATTGCCAGCGTTATCTCTCGCCACCGGTCGGGCGTAAGCGAACGGCCGGCCCGCTTTTCGGCGGGGAGGGATAGATTAGCTTCCAACGCTTCACGGACGAACTCATGCACACACGGGTCGTTCATCTCCTCATAGACGACCCCCATCGCATCGAGCAGGCTGCAATTTGTGTCGAGCCCAAAAGCATCTGGATTTTCGGCGATGGCGCGGAGCACAGCCGCTTTCAGCGTCACATCGACGATGTGCTTCGCCATGAGCGCGAGGTCCTCCGCATGGGCAGCCGCCGCGTCAAGCACCAGGCGTTCAATCCCTTTTGCCATCGCATCATCCATCTGATTCTCAAGGAGAATATGACGAATGCATTCATGATTCCAGCCAATAATCGATCCAGATTGATCGACATTTATTCTCCGCCCACCGGCGATGGCGGTGCTACGCCCGCACGCACATAAGATGAACGGATCGGTAGAACATCGGCAGCGCCACTATCCAGAAAAATGAATTCCTCCAATCTGGGTCGATTAGGACTATACCCGCAGGGGGGACGCAGTCATAACGATCTCGTAACAGATATGATGTGGGATTATTCTCGTGGCGGAAAACAGATCAAAGCTAGTGCGTATGTTCGTCCGGAATATTGGCTGCATCGGCCCCGATGGCGTCAGCGTCGCGTTAGACGATGTGGTTTGCGTTGTCGGTCGAAACAATTCTGGGAAATCGACGCTACTTCGCGCGTACGAGCTCGCTCAAGGAAGTGAGAAGTTCGACTGGTCTCGCGACCGCCATGCCCATGCTACAGCCGATCAGCCTTCCGAGGTCATACTTGAAATCCATATCCCGGATGGAATTGGAAACATCAGTGAAGAGTGGAAGGAAAAAAGGGGGGATCATCGAATCCTGACGAGCCGCTGGCAATGGCACGAGTCGTACGTTGGCGACAGCAAACTCTTTCCGATCAGGCAAACGCGGAGGCCGGGGCAAATCGAAAACGAAGGCTATGCTGAGGATGGCAAAGCCGGCGGAGCTGATAATGTCTTCAAGTCCCGACTACCGCAGCCGGTTCGGATTGGATCCCGGGGAGATCCAACAGAGGCGGAGAAGGCACTCATGAAGCTCGTGCTTGAGCCTGTGGGCACTGCACTCTCGAATGCCGCGGCGGATGCGAATACCGCGTTAGCTCAAGCGGTTGCGCAGCTGACCAACGGCGTCAACGGGATCGTAAAACAACAAGAGGCCAAATTCAGCGCAGCCGTATCAGACGTGGAACAGGGATTCACCAGCGTCTTTCCCGGTCTTTCAGTCAAGCTTGATGTCCAGGCAGCAGCACCAAAATTTGATGCAGCCAAGCTAATCGCTGACGGCTCCGGTCTGCGCGTCACCGATGGTGGAGCTGAAGTTCAGCTGTCTCAGCAAGGAGCCGGCGCACAGCGAGCGTTATTTTGGACCATGCTCCAGGTTCGCAATCGCATAGTCAGCGATAAAAAGCTCCGCGATGACAAAATTAAAGCTCTGACCAAGGATCTCGGAAAAGCTCAAAAGGATGCGGAGAAGGCAAAGGAGATCCAAGCCCAAATTGATTCGATTCAGGATGGCGGCGCGCTGCCCGAGGATGCCGATGATCCTGCACTACCCGGTTATATATTGTTGATCGACGAGCCGGAAAACGCGCTGCATCCCCTCGCGGCCCGTGCGGCGCAGCGACAGTTGTACCAACTTGCCCAGCAGCCAGAATGGCAGGTCATGTTGACCACGCACTCGCCCCTTTTCATCAATCCAGCCATGGATCACACTACAATACTCCGGCTGGAACGCGAACATGCCGATGGGGGCTTCAGCCCAAAAACTTTCAGAACCGACGAAGCAGAATTTCAGGCCGATGAAAAAGAGAGCTTGAAAGCGATCCAAGAGATGGATCCGACCTTCTGTGAAGTGTTTTTTGGGACATACCCAATCATAGTAGAGGGTGACACCGAACATGCCGCCTTTATCGCCGCAGTAGTCGAAGCAGGACACGAACTCATCGATCAAGTCACGATTATCAAAGCGCGGGGCAAACCACAAATTCGCGCAGTTATGAAGATGCTAATTCACTTCCAGAAGGATTTTGGCGTTCTCCATGACTGTGACTGGCCACACGGCAAAGATGGAAAGCAAAATAAGGACGGTAGCTTGGCTAAGTCAGGCTCATGGGCGCACAATGCAGAAATTCGCAGACTGGTCAACCAGGCGAAGTCACTAGGTGTTGCTGTGGCCCATCACGTCAGCATCCCCGATTTCGAACGTCGGATCGGTTTGCCTCGCGGGACCGCAGGAAAGCCCTTCGAGGCGTATCTCGCGATCAAAAAGGACGATACCATCAAGGCCGAGGTGCAGGAACTCCTCCAAAACCTTAAGCAGCCGGAACGCCATGCCGAAGGTGCAAAGCCCGCATGTGATGCTGAGTCATTTGTCGATGGGTTGCTCCAAAACCTCCGAACAGGCGCCGCTAAACATCAGTGGGAGGACGCATTCCGTCTCGGCGACTAGCGCTGGGCGGCTTCATTGACTAATCCTATCCTCACGCACCCCCGCACTTCACAATTATCTCCAGCGGCAAGTCTGCTGAAGTGTAATTATGCCGTACGATCTAGGTCGATAATGTTTGCGACCCCCGCCGCCGCGAGCGGCTCTGCCAGAGCGCGAACGCTGCGGTGGTGGGTAAAGAGCAGAACTTGGTTTGTCTTGCCATATTCGGCGAGCAGATCGAGTGTTGACCGGCTGCGTTCATCATCAAAATGAACCAGAATGTCGTCGGCTATGAATGGTAGAGGCTCGGTCGCCCCGCCATAGTTTTCAAGACTTGCCAACCGGAACGCGAGGAAGAGCTGGTCGCGCGTGCCATCACTCATGGTGGCCACCGAAGCGATGCCTCCATTGGCCCGCCGTCCGACGACAACCGGATGCCCCTTGTCGTCAATATCGGTCTCGATACCGGCAAATTCGCCTAGCGTGGTCGCCGCGAAAAGCTCTCCTGCCCGCTGGATGAGCGGATCTTGCTGCTCCGCGCGGATCGTTGCCATCGCCGAAGTCACCAACTCGCGCGCGACCGAAAGTTCGAGATATCGCTCGAGTGCGAGATGCATCTGCGCCGCCGCTGTCTCCCGTTCAGCCACTGCGTGATTGACCTGGCTCTGGCTCAGATAGGCGGCGAGTTCGTCCTGTCCGGCCTTTTCCGCGAGGACGGCCGCCTCGATTTCACCCTCGGCTTCTGAAGTGCGGGCCTTCTGCTCCTCCAGGTCTGTCCGGACTTCATCGAGATCACGGCCGTCCCATTCCGCTCGAAGAGCGGCGAGATCAAGCTTGTCACCAACATCCATCGCGGTCCGCTCTGCCTGGCCTATCTCGTCGCAAAGTCCTACCCGTGCCTCGCAACGTACGGCTGCCTCCAATAGTGCATCGTCGTCAGCGGGATCGAGTTGCACGGACGCCGCCAGCGCCGTCAGTTCCACCTTAGCAGAGCCGACCGCATCCTGTGCGTAGCCCGCCTCGACCCTCGCTTCCTCATAGTCGGGGAGGAGGCCATCATATTGCGTCTGGGCTGTGGCATTGGCTTCAAGCCGGACCACCAGCATCTGAGCCGCGACCACGCAATCGTCACTCACCTCGATCTCGAGTTCTGCTGCAAGGCTACTGGCATCTGACCCTAGGCTGGCCTCATCCTCGACCATTCGCTGGAGCCTGTGGCGCGACTGTCCGATAGCCGACAGAACGCCGCGCGCGCCGGCCCATTCGGTGACCGCAATGCTGGCATCCGCCGGCGTAACATCTGGCCTGAGCCCCAGTGCTTTCGTTGCAGTCGGCCATCCTCCGTCCCAGGCTGCCTGGGCATCGGACCACAGCTGCAAGTCGGCTTCGACACGCTTGTGTTGCTGCGCGATCTCCTCCTGGTCGCGCTGGTCCCGAGTGAAGTCGGCATGCGCCTGTTCATGCCGGGAAATTGCGCTCTGCACCGCACTGACCCGCTCTGCAAACGACAGCGAGGGATCCAGATTGCGACGCTGTTCGATCCGCTCAAGCAGCTCCACTGTGGGGGCGAGCTGGGCTTCCTCGACCGCCAGGGCGTTCGACTGACCGCGCAGCCTTTCAGCTTCGTCCAGCACCTGTTGCCGTGCCTGCGCAAACAACAGCAGCGACGCAAGTTCGGGATGCCTGGCATGGAGGTCCGGGAAACTGTTCGACCATGCCGCGCCGCGCGCTTCCAACTGCCTGGAAAGCGCGTCCGCCTCGTTTTCGGCCGCCGTGGCTTCTGCTTGCGCATCCGCCACACGGCGCAGCGCCTGCGCAAGCGAGGCAGCACGTTTAGCTTCTGCGGCACGGCGGTCGGCCAGTTCATCGGCAGACACGAGCGCAGCATCGAACCTGTCGGCCGCCTCATGTCGTGAGTCTGCATCGTCCGGAAGTTGTCCGCCTACATAAGCTGACTTTATCGGCTTCCATGCATCCGTACGCGTGGTACGCGCCTCGGCAAGTGACGTGTCGCTCGCAATGATCCCGGAAGCCTGAAGCTCTGCGATATCAGCCTCACCGGCGGCGATGCTGCGCTCCGCCTGTCGTTTGAGCTTGGCCTGCTCCTCAAGCTGCGAACCCAATGTCTCACGCGCGACCTGTTCGTTTCGAACATCCTCCGCGCTTGGGCAGGTGAACGCGGCAAGCGCGTCGACGGTGTCGAAGCCGAGCAACGTGAGCCGTTTGGTCAATGCCTCGCTGTCATTGTCCAGCCCCTGTTGGCGCGCCAAGTGCGCCGACTTCTGGGCAGCAAGGCTTGCAAAGACCGAAGACGACGCTTCGGATGGAGCATCAAACCCTGCCGCACGCGCCGCATTCAGACGGTCGCCAAGCAGGGCGAGCTTATCTGCCAGTTCGCCGAGGCGGAGCTGAGCATTAGCTAGACTTGGCCGCCGCTCCAGCACCTCTTCGGCAAGGCGACGCACGTGGTCGAGCGCCGATTGATCAGGGATGAGCGCAGATAGTTCGGCATCTGCGGGAAGGCCGAGCATTCGGCGTAATGCGGCCAGTTGGGCTTCGCCATCATCGATCTCGCGCTGGCGATTGGCACGATCGGATCGCGCCTTGCGGACGTGGATCGCACGCTCGGCGAGATCACGGATACGCTTCTCCGACGCCTTGAGCGCTTGATTCACGACCAGAGCGTCTAGCCGGGCCTTGAGCCGGTCCCTTCGTTCGATGGCTCCATCCAGATGCTTTGCTGCCTCATTTCTCTTGTCCAATGCGGCTCGAACCTTGGTGGCGAAGTCGTCTCGGAAGGAGGCGATATCGTCATAGGCACCCAGTGCCAGCGCCAGACCGTCGAGCTGACGGAGATACGGAGCGACGCGCAGCACGCGCTCGAGCTTCGCCGTCGACGTGCCAAGACTGCGCCTCTCGTCACGCAAGGTGCCCAGCTTCTCCGCGGCGGCCAAGGCCGCCTTGCGCGTCTGTTCATAGGTTTCACGGGTCAGCTGTGCGCTGCGGGCGGTCTTGTCTGCCGCCTCAAAGAAGGTCAGCTGCTGGTAGAAGACACGACTCGCCGAACGCCTCGTGTCAAAAAGCTTGTCCGCTTCAGCATTGATACCCTCTAGGCGGGAAACAAGGGTTCGCAAGCCGCCACCCGCCTCGACAATCAGGCGCCCGATATCCCCGTCTGCATGGAGCAACCGCTCGCCGCCATTGCGCAAGGTTTCATGGTTGAGACCGAAGAGCGTTTCGAACCTGTCCCGGGTGATTGCTCCAAGAACAGGTGCGAGGACTGTATCGTCGAGTGCGGTGCCTGCCGAATCGGCCAAAGTTCGGCCATTGCCCTTGCGCCTTTTCAACGTCAGCACGCTACCGTCGGCCAACAGCATCGATGCACCGATACGCATGCCGTCATAGCCGAACAGGCTACCCCGCTGCGTATTCTTCGGGATCGAAAACAGGAAATCGCTGATCGCCTCGAGGCTGGTACTCTTGCCTGCCTCGTTAGCACCAAACACGACCGTGAGCCCCGCAGTCTCGGGGATGACCAGCTCTCGGCTGGCGCAACCGCCATAATTCTCAAGGCGAAGTTCAGTCAGGCGCATGACCAGCCTCACTCACAAGACTGCGTGCCAGAGCGGCAGCGCGTTCGGGGATTTCTGCGCGCATCTGCTCGATGAAGGAGTCGGCATGGGCACCGGCAGGCAATTTCGTGCGAATTTCAGCGAGCCGCGCCTCGAGAACCTCCGCGATCGCACTGTCCTGGCTTAGGCGCGTCAGCTCCTGATCAAGCCTTCCGGCAACAGTGGGGTCGACCGCCTCGGGGACAGCCGGATGCTGGGTCTCCAGTTTCAGCTTTTCAAGCCAAACATCATGCGAGAGCGTTGCCAGCAGCGTTTCAACATCCTCCCGGAAAGCCCCCCGCTCGAGGATCAACCTGGAATGGAGCGGAGTTGTGCCGGTTACGGTCAACCGAAGGGCAAGGGGTCGACCGTCGGCAGCCTCGGCGCAATCCGCGAGCCGGCTGCGTATGAGGTCCAGCAGTTCCTGCTCTTCCTTTGTCCCGGAAACATCGATAGCGACCGATGCCCAGCGAACGACATCTAGTGCCCTATGCTCAAGGCCGACCACTTTACCTTCATCAACCCTGACCAGCACCGCACCCTTGGGACCGGTCTCTCGCGGATGGCGACCCTGGAGATTGCCTGGATAAACGATATGCGGGTGCTCGCTTAGCACAGCATGGGCATGGACATGGCCTAGCGCCCAATAATCATATCCATGATTTGCGAGCTGCTCGGGCGTGCAGGGCGCATAGCGGGCATGATGACCTTCGCTGCCAGCACATGCGGTGTGCAGCACGCCGATATTGAACAATGCTTGAGCCGCCACTGGATACTCACGCGCCAGATCCTCCGAGACATCCGGGCGCGGGAAACTCCGGCCGTGAATCGCAACCCCGACATCGTCGAGCAGATGCGTGGCGGCCTTGGCCTTCGGAAAAACATGGACGTTGCCGGACAGGGACAGCTTGTCGGCAAATCGATTGGCGGAATCATGGTTTCCGAGCACCATGAATACGGCGATCCCGGCTTCGTCGAGCCGGCGCATTCCCTCCATGAAATAGAGGCCGGTCTGGAAGTTACGCAGATCGCCATCGAAAATGTCGCCGGCCAGTAGCATGAACCGGCAACCCTCGTGAATCGCAAGTTCGACCAAATTGTCGAACGCTTCGCGCGATGACGCTTCGACACGCGCGGCATATTCAGCCGATTTACCTGCTAGTCCGAGAAGTGGGCTGTCAAGGTGCAGATCAGCTGCGTGGACAAAGGTGAATCCAGTCAATCGAGTATCTCCCCGCCCAGACGTCATGGCACAAATCATCCAAGAATGTCTCGGAAAATTCCCTCCAATACAAAGCCCTCAGAGCAGGACAAGCACGTCATAATTCACCCGTCATGGTGGCAGTCCACCACGATCTTCGCCAACGATCTCTTATCTCTGGCCGTTGAGAAACCCTTGCAGGCCTCAATCTGCCAATAGCTCGCACAGACGGACCACCGCTGCTACCGCAGCGTCAAATCCAGGAACATCGGCATCGCCGGCAAAAGCCATGCCGCCCACAAACCGCGCATATTCCTGCGCATATTCAGGATCAGCAGCGAGTTTTTCGCGCATCGCCGCGAGCCGCTGCTTAGGTGTCAGATCCGCAACGCCCCCGCCACCCCTGTCGCTGTCATCCTCCAAGACGGACTTCAGCAGCGCCGGAAACTGACGATCCCCAGTTGCCAGCGGCTCCAATGCCGCCAAGTCATGTAAATGGCGGACAATGGTGGGATCGTCGTCCGCATGGGCGCGGTCGCGCAGCAGCATCCGCCACGAGAAGGCGCTCAGCTTGTCGGCCGCCGTCTCGACCGGATCGATACAGGCAATGTTCGGTACCTCCGGCGCAGACCGAGCATATTGTCCAGCGAACGACGCCACCGCCTTGTGCTGGACAGTTAGCCGGGGAGGCTTAGCCGAAATCTGAGTCAGAATATGCGGCCGCAGGGAGCCATGTGGTTCCAGGTTGGTCGGATAGGTCATCGCAAGCTCGATAAAGCGATGCTCATCGCGCGAGATGCAGGAGGTGACCTCGAAACCCATCTCCTTCCACGCATCCACCATGGCATCCCGGAAAGACTTTAGCGCCTGTCTGCGCTGGTTTCGGCTGCGCGCAAGGAAGCTGTCTGACAGCAGTAGTTTGAAATCGATGTCCTCGGAGAAACGACGAATGAGCCCATGAGCCTTGAGCAGCGACGTGCCGCCTGAGAAGACGGGAGTGAAATCCTCCGTCGCCAAGCCTGACAGCCCCTCTATAGCCTGGACAACGAACCAGTCCTTTTCCACAAAGGCTTCATCGACAGCGAGCGCACCTGCGACGCGGCCCAGCAGGGCATCATCGGGTGCGTTCGAGAACGACATAATTTCCGTCATACCCTATCTTGCGCCGAACCCGATCCTCGATCGCCACTGTCCGGCCCGTTGGCACCTGCGTCGAACGGCCACGATTATAGGCGTCTTCAAACGAGGAAGGCACCACCTTCTTACCAAGACGCCCAAGCGCCTCGGTCGCGAGCTTCTTGATACCAACGATCGGAACCGGCTTACCGGTAAAGGGCGAAACCTCGGCCTTGGCATAAAGACCGTAACCGATCTGGACGAGCTGTCCGTCCCTGGCTTTTTGCCGCAATGCCCGGCCGATCGCATCATAGCTTCCCAGCGGCGCGAAATCACTGCGCAGGAAAACATTCCGCTTGGAACGGCGAACCTTCCTGCCGATGGCATCGGCGATCGTTTCGGTAATCGGAGCGCGCTTGCCTGACTCAGCCTTGCGATATTGACCACGTCCCACCCGCTCGATACGCTTGTCCTTCATCAGCTGGCGAAGCGCGCGGCCGACAGAATCATAATCGGCATCGAGCAGGAGTTCGCTCCTATTCAATGCCCTGCCTCCATCAAGGCGCTCGAGAATCTGATCAGCCAGCGAAGTCATGTGCAAACCAAAATACGACCTTTACGGCATCCTATATAGGCGTTGGCGGTAGAAATCACAAGCGGGCCAGGGCCACGCACTCGCGGCCGCAGCCACCCGGCTGCAGCCTCGGCTCGTGCCAATCACTCTGGCAGGGCGCGATCATGGGGTCATTTGCGGGAGGGGGCGAAATCCTACGCTAAGCCGAGGACGCGCTTTCCATAGTCCCGGAGTTCGCCCTTGGGGCCGACATAGCGGTAGAGAGTGACGCGCTCGATCCCGAGTTCCTTGCAGAGGTCGGAGACGGACGTGTCGCGCTGGGTCATAGCGGCTTGGGCGAGACGCACCTGAGCCTTGGACAAGGCGAACTTGCGGCCTCCCTTTCGGCCGCGCGCGCGAGCAGCGGCCAGGCCAGCCATGGTGCGCTCGCGGATCATATCCCGCTCGAACTCCGCCAGCGTGGCGAAAATGCCGAACACCATGCGGCCCGACGGCGTCGTGGTGTCGATTTGCGCGCCCTTGCCGGTGAGAACCCTCAAGCCAATGCCGCGATCGGACAGGTTCTGCAACGTGTTGACAAGATGGGTGAGCGTTCGGCCGAGCCGATCGAGCTTCCAGACGATCAGGACGTCGCCAGCGCGCAACGATTTGAGGCAGGCGGCGAGACCGGGGCGGTCATCGCGGCTACCGGACGCGCGATCATCATAGATTTTATCCGGCCCGACGCCGGCGGCATGGAGGGCGTCGTGCTGCAGGTCGAGCGACTGCGAGCCATCGGCTTTGGAGACGCGGGCATAGCCGATCAGCATGGATCACAAACGAAGGTTTGAGGTGGCGGGGCGAGCATAGGCATTTGACTACGCCATTGTGTATCTCAACCAGCATCGCAATCAAGCTATCTCAAACATTGAGTCGGAAAGAAAAGGAACATGCATGCCCCGTCGCGTGACCCTGACCGATCGCCAGCGCGACGCGCTACTCCGTTTGCCGGTCGATCAGGGCGAGTTGCTGCGTCATTACACCCTCAGCGATGAGGATCTCGGGCATATCCGGCAGCGTCGTCGCGACCACAACCGTTTCGGCTTCGCACTGCAACTGTGCGTGCTACGCTTTCCCGGTCGGGTGCTGGCACCGGGCGAAGTGATCCCGGCGCCAGTGACAGATTTTATCGCAGCCCAACTCGGGCTGAGTGGCGATGATCTGCTGCCCTATGCCACGCGCGAGGAAACGCGGCACGAGCATCTGGCAGACCTGCGCAGAATCTATGGCTACCGGGCCTTTTCAGGTCGCGGCGCGCGGGATCTGCGTGAATGGATCGCGCGAGAGGCCGAGACGGCAACATCGAACGAGGATCTCGCCCGCCGCTTTGTCGTGGAATGCCGCCGCACCCGCACGATTCTTCCGGCGCCCTCAACGTTCGAGCGGCTGTGCGCCGACGCATTGGTCGATGCCGAGCGCCGCATTGAGGAGCGTATCGCTGGACGGATCTCGCCCGCCCTCGGCGAGCAATTGGCTTGCCTGCTGGAGGATACGGTGGACGGCCGTATTACCCGGTTTGTCTGGCTGCGGCAATTTGAGGTGGGCGCGAACTCCGCCGCTGCCAACCGGCTGATGGATCGACTGGAATATCTCCAGGACGTCGATCTTCCCGCAGACCTCGTGTCCGGTGTGCCGCCGCACAGAGTGGCCCGGTTGCGCCGGCAGGGCGAGCGCTATTATGCAGATGGTATGCGCGACCTGCCCGAAGAAAGGCGGCTAGCGATCCTCGCGGTGTGTGCGCTGGAATGGCGGGCATCGCTGGCCGATGTCGTCGTGGAAACCCATGACCGCATCGTCGGTCGCCTCTATCGAGCGTCCGAGCGCCTTTGCAGCACCAGGATCGCCGACGAAAAGGCGGCCGTGCGGGACACGCTGAAATCCTTTGCCGAAATCGGCGGCGCATTGCTGGGGGCACAGGACGATGGCGCGGCGCTGGACGGGATCATCGCCATGGGGCTTGGCTGGGAGCGGTTCAGAACCCTCGTCGCCACAGCCTCCGCACTGACCAACGTACTTGCGGCCGATCCGCTCAGCCGCGTGCTGGACGGCTATCACCGCTTCCGCCTCTACGCACCCCGGATGCTGCGCCTGCTCAACATGCAGGCGGCGCCGATTGCCACGCCCCTTTTGGCGGCAGTCGCAATCCTGCAACGCGGGATCAAAGCCGCGCCGCCAATCGACTTCCTCCGCCCGAACTCGAAATGGCATCGCCATCTTCGCGCTCAACCCGTCGGCGACCACCGGCTGTGGGAGATCGCGGTGCTGTTCCATATCCGCGATGCCTTTCGGTCCGGCGACATATGGCTGGCGGGGTCGCGTCGCTATGCCGACCTCAAGCAAATACTGGTCCCGGCCCAGTTGATAGAACAGACCGCTCGCCTCACCGTGCCGCTGCGACCGCATGAATGGCTGGCGGAACGCAAGGCCCGACTGGATGAACGGTTGAAGGAACTGGGTCGTGCGGCCCGGGCCGGGGCGATCCCCGGCGGCATCATCGAGAATGGCAGGCTTCATATCGACAAGCTCAAGGCCGACACGCCGGAAGGTGCAGAGGATCTCGTGCTCGATCTATACCGGCAGCTTCCGCCCGCAAGGATTACCGACCTGTTATTGGAAGTCGATGAGCGGACCGGATTTTCCGAAGCCTTCACCCATTTGCGCACCGGCGCGCCCTGCGTGGACCGGATAGGGCTGATGAACGTTCTGCTGGCGGAGGGCGTCAATCTTGGCCTGCGCAAGATGGCGGCTGCGACCAACACGCACAGTTTCTGGGAATTGCTGCGGATCGCACGCTGGCATGTCGAAGGCAGTTCCTATGATCGGGCACTTGCCATAATAGTCGAGGCGCATGGTACGCTTCCCATGGCCGCATTCTGGGGACAGGGGCACTCCGCCTCCAGCGATGGACAATTCTTCCTCGCCACCGAGCAGGGCGAAGCGATGAACATGGTCAACGCCAAATACGGCAATATCCCAGGCCTGAAAGGATACAGCCATGTCTCCGATCAATATGCACCGTTTGCTACCCAGGTCATTCCGGCGACCGTCAGCGAGGCACCCTATATTCTCGATGGGCTGCTCATGAACGACGCAGGCCGCCATGTCCGTCAGCATTTCGCTGACACCGGCGGTTTTACCGATCACGTCTTCGCCGCCTGCTCACTTCTCGGCTACAGGTTCGCGCCGCGCATCCGCGACCTACCGCAAAAAAGGCTCTATGCCTTCACCCCCGGTGCGACGCCAGCCAATGTGCGGGGCCTGGTCGGCGGGAAAATCAAAGAGCCGCTTATCGAGCGGAACTGGCCCGACATCCTTCGCGTCATGGCCACGATCGCCGCCGGCATGGTCGCCCCCAGCCAGATTCTCCGCAAGCTGGCTTCCTACCCTCGCCAGAATGAATTGGCCCTTGCTCTTCGGGAAGTCGGCCGTGTCGAACGGACTCTGTTCATGATCGACTGGATTCTCGACGCCGGCTTGCAGCGCCAAGCCCAGATCGGCCTCAACAAAGGCGAAGCCCATCATGCGCTGAAGCGCGCGATCAGCTTCCATCGGCGCGGCGAAATCCGGGATCGATCGGGAGAAGGTCAGCATTATCGCATCGCCGGCATGAACCTGCTGGCCGCCATCATCATCTTCTGGAATACGATGAAGCTCGGAGAGGTCGTCAGCAGCCGAGCCGCTAATGGCGCCGCCGTCGCGCCCGATCTCCTCGCCCATGTCTCACCACTGGGCTGGGAACACATCAACCTCACCGGCGAATATCGCTGGCCAAAATCCTTAGCGTAGGTTTTCGCCCCCTCCCGCAAACGCCCCCTGAAGGAGCCGAGCCGCTCCGACAGCTCGTTCGCGACCTTCAGCTCCTTGGGCGTGAACACCACCTCAAGGCCGCAATTGGCGATGATTTCGTCGGTAACATCGGGACCATAAATGGCCCGCAGCTGCGCCCGGCTCTGGATCACCGGCAGCAGGCGCAAGCCGTATCCAGCGACATAGGAAAAGCCGCCCGCGATGACCGAGGCCTTCCCCAGCCTTGCGAATTCATCGAGCAGGATCAGGACTGGGACATTGCTGGCAGCGTCGGGCAAATCGCGCGTGTTGAGATCCACCAGCTGCTGCAGGAAGAGGCTGTAAACCGGCGCGATCCGGTCGATATTGTCGGGCGAGACACCGAGATAGATCGACATGCGCCGCGCCCGGACTTCGCGCAGGTCGAAATCGCTTGCCGAGGTCGCGGCATCGACCACGGGGTTGTGCCCTCGTCGCCGGCACCGGCTTGCGCGCACCCGGACTGTTGACCCCGATCGCCAGCGTGTTGAATCGGCTTTCCGTGTGAACGATCGAGATCAGCGTCTCAGGCGCCACGCTTGGCGCGCATGAGCCTGCAAGGGCGAGAAGACTAGCGACGTCGAGGATCTCCATGGCGCGGGCAGCGCCGGTTTCGATATGCATGACAGCCTCCTTTGGTGAGGCGGTCAGTCGATCAGGCCCGCGTCCTTTCGGTTATCCCCTGTCCTGGGGAGATCATCGCCCGAAAACATCTGCGAAGCTGATCTGTCCATCGAACAAGGCGCGGATCGCCAGCAGCGTGCGCTTCGTCACGCCGTAGCGGTCGCGCGCATCCTTGACGTGCTGGATCACCGTTTCCTGCCCGATGCCGAGGATCTGGCTGATCTCCCAGTCAGTCTTCCCGCGCGCGACCAGCGCTACACATTCAGCCTGCCGCTCAGTCAGGCTAGGGCCTTCGCATGGAGCTTGGGTTTGCCGGGACAGTCTGCGCGCGGCTTCGAATGCGAAGCTGCCAATGAGCTGGACGAGCGGGAACTGTCGTTGATCGAGCACATCGCCTGACCCCATGGCGAATGAGCAGGACCCATTCACTTCCCCCGGAATATGGGCAGGAACCGTGAAGCCATCGCCCAGCCCGGCGGCGTGCGCCTCCGCGAGGATTGCCCTATCAGCAGCGCTGAGCGTGATCAGGGATTGCACCGCCGACCAGGCGAAACCGACATTGGTGCGATGGCTGGCACGGTGGATCGGATCACTGGCATACAGGCGACGCGCCTGGAAGCGCTCCACCCATTCTGGTGGATAATCGACGATGTGGACCGAGCTCACCGCTGGCTTGAGGTCAATATGGTGCACCAGGGCAAAGTACCGAAAACCCATCTCACGCGTGATCTCGGCCATCACACCGGCGAGTGCTTGGCTGTCTTGGATTGCCGCGGCGACCGCGCAGAATTCCTGAAGTTGGCCAAGCCCGATCATCATGGCCCAAGCGAGATCAGAGGAGCGCGTCCATGTTGAGATGACCGTCGCGAACCGCGCGCAACACTAGCTGCGTTCGGCGCCGAACGCCGTAGCGCCGACGCGCGGATTCAACATATTCATGCACGGTGTCGCGGCTAAGCCCGAGGATCTGGGCAATCTCCCAATCGCTCTTCCCCTGGGCCACAAGCGCGATGCATTCGACCTGGCGCGGACTGAGGGAAACGAACGCCAAAGTCCGCATCTCTTCGCCGAGCAGTTGGCGCGCCCGGTCATAGGCGACCGAACCCAGCAATCGGGCGGTTAGAATTTCCGCCGCATCCAACGGTTCATCGCGCGGTCGGGCGACGGTGAAAATCGCCTCAGGCTCACCCGGCGTCCTGATCGGCAAGCTATAGCCCGCTGCAAGGTCATGATCCCTGGCGCGTTTCAGGATGCTTCGCTGGCGCGACGAAAGCTCAAGCACGTCGCCCACCCGATCCCAGGCGAGCCCCGATGGCGTGCGGGCGCAGGCCGCGTGGATGGGGTCCTCGATATAGTGGCGCTCCTCGAGCACCTCCTCGAGCCAGGCCGGCGGATAGGTGGTGAGGAACAAGCGCTGCGCGCCTCCGTGCCGAAGATCGACATTGTGGAGCAGCGTGAACCAACGGAAACCAAGTTCGCGCACGGCCGCATCGATGGTGCTTTGCAGATCGCCGAGGTTTTCAACACGCGCACATTCCTGTGCGAAACGCGTGAGGTCGTCCAGGCGGCTGCAGTCTTGTATCCTGTTCGCCATAGACGGTCGAAGCTCGTCGCCCGGGCGACATATCGTCCAGCGCTAAGCGGCCAGCCCAGCCATTATTGCGATGAGTTGAGAACGATTCGCAACACGCCGCGCAGAACTAATCGCCGATGAAGGTTGCCGCTAGTGGAGTCGCCGGCGAACAAGTCTGAGGCCAAGCATTTCTGCGAGCGTGCTAGCATACCTCCAGCTGGGTTCTGAGATGTCTGTTCCACTTACCACCGTCGCAGAAGCTGCGATCAGGAAGAGCGGCCGAGAGGAAAGCGAGCGCAAGCTGAGCTTGAAACAATGCAGTAAGACAGCCATGTTGGACGTATGAGCATCTGTGGCGACGATACCAGGCTGGAGCCTCGCTTCCTCAAAATCTGCGAGTAGCCGAACGCGCGCTTCGCCAGCTGCAGCGTTCGGGACATAAGGATGACGAGACGTTCGACCATTGATTGAACGTGATCGATCAAAGACGGCGGAATCCGATTTTCATGCGACGGTCACGCTTTGGGCGGCGGCCTGTTTATGCTTGAGGACTCTTTCGATGAACTCCCCTTTCCAAGTACAGCTAAGATCACGCGCCGACGATACGGTTATTGTTGAACAGCTTCTGCTACGGTATCCCGCGATAAGCGCGTCCGAACTTGCCACTCTGATTGAGATATTTCCCAAATTGCCCTTAATCGACACGGCGCTGATGACCACCGATGAACAGCTGTCCAAGCCCTTGGAGGCGTTTCACGAGGATCATGGGCATATTTTCCGAGCACCGGTCAAATCGTTGCTGGTCTTGCTGGCGTTCCCATTCGTCGCCGTCGGAGCACTGTGGTGGCTCGTGAGCTGACTGCGCGCCTTTCATGTCGGGTGGTAGCCATCGGCGCCATCAGGCATGAAACCTGGCGTCAGTTGATCATCTTAGTCTAGCTAAACGAAGGCCGGCGATAGGTTCGCCGGCCTTCGCCTCATCTTAGATGGCCAGGCTCGCCGAAATGCGCGCCATGCGGTCCTTCAGCGAGAGTTTGGTCTTCTTCAGCTTGCTCAATCGAGCTTCGTCGGGCTGCAGAACGCTTCTCTCAAACTCGATCTGCTTATTGATCCTCTCATGAGCGGCCTTCAACCGTTCAATAAGTCGAGCAGACATATGCTCCTCCTTTTCTGGAATGAAATGGGATAGACGAGTTATTTGCTCGTCTTCGCCGATACCTTGTCTCCGCTCAGAACATTGCTGACCGTGTTGCCGGCCGACTTAGGAAGCTTCTCCTTTTTCGGCTTGCGAGGCTCGCGGCTCCCCGACATTTTCTTCTTACCCATGAACTTAGTCCTTCTCATGATCACCCAATGGTGATGTCATCCACATCGTGCGCCTGATCGGACAGCGGCGTCCGATCAGGGATAAGGAAGCGGTTCGGGGGGGAGCCTGAGATAGGGGGAAAATGCCATGATCGATCCCTGCTTCACCGTGAATCCGGCAATCGGCGCGCACGCGTGAACGCCGCTTGCCGCGCGGTGTCGAAAATATTGCGAAGAAGAATTCGTTCTTCTCAAAGAAGAAGATTCACTAAGATCGAATATTTATATCTTGAGGAACTAGCAAATTGTGTAACGCCCTAACCGACTGAAAAGTCGAATAGGGCTCAGAGGCTGATGATTGGCTTCTTTCTAGGCGGCGTTGCCAGCATGACCGGGCTAGTTTTCATGACGGCTTAAGGATGCCAGATATCCACTGTAAGTCAAGTGCTGCACGCCCGAGAATTCGCCGGCTGCGGTTGTAACAGGGTGCCGTTGACTTCTTGGTGGTCGAGCATAGATTGCCTGGATGGCACAGGATGTTTCGCGGTCATTTGAAAGGGTTAGGCGCGTCCAGGCACGCCGGTAGCCGGACGTCCCTTTGGCGGGCGTTCGGGGAAAGTCAGACGCCTTCCAACTGTCTTTCGACGATCTTGCGTTCGAAAGCATCCGCCGAGTTAGAGTGTTGAAGAACGCGCGATCACTGAAGTTTGTCCGCAACGAATGCGGACTGTATGTCCAATATGCCGCGTTGCCAATGCGCGTGGTGAACGGCGACGAGCTTGAGATTCTGCTCATAACGTCCCGCAGAACCCGGCGCTGGGTCATCCCAAAGGGCTGGCCTATCCCAGATATGGACGGGCCACAGACGGCCGCCGTCGAAGCCTATGAGGAGGCGGGCATAAAAGGCGATCTCCTGCCGCAACCGATCGGTTCGTACCGGTATGACAAGCATATGGGCGCGGGTGGTGATGATGTGCCTTGCGAGGTGACGGTCTTTCCGATGCGATCTGTCACGCAATCGAAGGATGGGCCGGAGCGGTCGAAGCGGCGCCTGCAGTGGTTCGCCCGCACGCAGGCGGCAAGCCAGGTCGAGGAGGAAGAGCTGGCGGATTTGATCGTCAACATACCGATATCGATCGCCTGTCATGGATCGTGCTGCCGGCGGTTCTCGCCTTGTCTATCGGGCCCCCCAAGCCTATGTCGGTGGCATGGCTCGGGACAATCATAGCTTCCGTCAAACATTCCGCCGCGGCAGCAGCGCGCTCGCGCGCTAATTCGCCCTGACGGTACGCCGTCAGGGCCTGACATTGACCGCTATTCTCCTTCTTTTTCGAGGATGCGCGCGCCGGTGCTTTCAGTGCCGCGCCCGTAAGGAGCTTATCGTGAAGCCATTTAATGACGCTACCGTCGCGACTATTGCGAACTCTGCGGATCTTGTAACCGCCGCAGCCGACGAGATCGCACTTGGTATTTATAACCAACTCAAGAGGAGGTCGAGCAAGGCCGCCGACGAGGAGGAATCTGACTTCAACACCCAATGCGTCGGGAGCATTGCGACGTTTGTTCGCGACATCGCGAGCAATATCGGCGCACCTGATGCCAGGGAACGCTTTTCGGATCAGCTCGAGAGTTTCCAAATTCATCGTTCGGGTTATGCAGTCGCCGGAGACGTGCTGAAGCCGGTTTTCCAGGATGTGCTTGGTGCCGATGCGACAGACCGCCTTTGCGCTGCCTGGGGCGATGTCTATTGGGACATTGCCAGCCCGCTCAGCCAAGCCGCTTGACCGGCTGCCGACATCGTACGGAGCCAGGCCCCGCACGATTGTCTTGACCTGTTGCAGTGCCGGGAGATCGCCATGCCTTCGCCGCCCTTTCTCTGGGTGACCCGGTCCTCGCCCTATGCTTTCCTAACCGGCCATCATTTGCGCGCCGCCGGGCACGAGCCGTTGATCGCACCGGTCCTCGCCATCCACCCCGTTTCTCATGAGTCCCTTTCCAAACCGCCGGACGCGCTGGTTTTCACCAGCACGCACGGCGTCGCTCATCATCTGTTCGACCCGAAAATGGCTGAAGTGCCGGTTTATGCCGTCGGCCAGCGGACCGCGCGGACCGCACGGGATGCAGGCTATCGCAACGTAGCCTCTGCCGACGGTAACGTCAGCGATCTCTACGACCTCATTATTGCCCGTGCGGCGCGGGGATCGTCCATTGTGCATCTTGGCGCGGCGGAGCCTGCGGGCGACCTTGCGCGCGATCTTGTCGGCCAAGGATTTTCCGCGCGGCATGTCGCCGTTTACGAAAGCCTGGACGTCCCAAGCAGCACGCTCCGGCCGGCACTTGCCGCACTGCCCTGGATCGACGGTGTCTTGGTACATTCGCCGAAAGCCGGGCGGCGTTTGGCCCGCTTTCTCGTGGAATGCGGAGATCTTTGGCACGGTACCGCCTTTTGCATCTCCCACGCGGCGGCAGAGCCGATCAACGCAGTGACCAGGGCGCCGGTGCTGGTGGCACAATTTCCCACGGAAAATGCCTTGATTGCCCTGGTCGGCGAGAGCGGTAAGCACGCCCCGTCGACCGCCACCGCGCGCGCCTGATAGATGCGCGCGCCGTCCTTGCGGCGTGCGATCACCGTAGGGCGGCGGTCACCAGGATCTCGATTTTATAATCGGGGCTTGCGAGCTTCACCTCGCCCGTCGCGCGCGCCGGTGCTTTAACGTCCGTCAGCCACTTTTCCCAAATCTCGTTCATTACGGGAAAATCGGCCATGTCCGAGAGCCAGATCGTCGCCTGAAGCAAATGCGCGCGATCCGATCCGGCCTCTTGCAGCAGCGTGTCGATCGCATTGAGCACTGCCCTGGTTTGTACAGCAACGTCTTCCCCCGGAGCTGCAATCTGGCCGGAAAGATAGACGACGCCAGCGTGGATCGTCGCTTAGCTCATGCGGGGGCCGGGGTTCATATGGCGGATGGTCATGGCAATCTCCTTTATTCAGGACCGAAAATATCGAGAGAGGGCGAGGTCGCCCGCTTCAATGGCGGGCGGTTCGCCACTGATGAGGCTGTTCAGCAGGTGGCCCGAACCGCACGCCATGGTCCATCCAAGCGTCCCATGACCGATGTTGAGATAGAGGTTCGCTATTTCGGTTGGGCCGACGATCGGCGGTCCGTCCGGGGTCATCGGGCGAAAGCCCGACCAGAAGGACATTCCACTGGCACGCGCTGCATCAGGAAACAGGTCGGATAAACAATGGACCAGCGTTGCACGGCGACGCTCAGGCAGATCAGTTGAAAAACCGGATATTTCCGCCATCCCACCTACGCGAATGCGATCGCCTAGGCGGGTTATCGCAATCTTGAATGTTTCATCGAGCAGCGTAGACACCGGCGCCCGCGAGGGATCGGCGATTTGCGCCGTGAGCGAATAGCCCTTGACGGGATAGACCGGGATGTCGATCCCTAGTGGCCGGAGCAGGGCCGTACCGTGCGCTGCGAGCGCGACGACATAACGATCTGCCGTTATCATCCCCTTATCGGTTTGGACCCGCGCGATCTTCCCGCGCTCCACATGGATTTTCTCGATGCGGTTATCATAACGGAATTCTACGCCCTTGCCGGCGAGATGCGCTGCCAGCTGCCTCGTAAACAAATGGCAGTCGCCTGTTTCGTCGCCGGGCAGTCGCAACCCCCCAATGAAGCGGTCGCGCGATGCCTCAAGGCCAGGCTCGAACGCGATGCAGCCATCCTGGTCCAGGCGTTGATAGGAAACGCCGTAATGTTCGAGGACCGCGATATCCTTCACACTTGCCTCGGCTTGCGCGGCGGTTCGAAAGAGCTGCAAAGTACCCATGCTGCGATGATCATATGCGATCGCGAGCGTTTGGCGCAGTTCGACGAGCTGATCCCGGCTGAACTCGGCGAGCCGTACCATCCGAGATTTGTTGAGAGCGTAGCTGCCGGCGTTGCAGTTGCGCAGCATGGCATAAAGCCAGCGTGCCATCGCCATGTCGAAGCGCGGCCGCACGATGAGCGGGGCGTGCCGCATCATCAGCCATCGTATCGCTTTCAAGGGAATGCCTGGCGCGGCCCAAGGGGAAGCATAGCCAGGGGAGATCTCACCCGCATTGGCGAAGCTCGTCTCAAGCGCGGCACCGGGCTGGCGGTCGATAACGACCACCTCATGGCCCGCGCGATGAAGATAATAAGCAGTCGTCACGCCGATCACGCCGGCGCCAAGCACGGCAACCTTCATGACCATGCTCCGGCAGCATGGCGTTCCGACCGATCGTTCTGAATGTAGAGACGCTCGTGCCGACGACCGAGTCCTGTGAGGATCTCGTAGGGAATCGTTCCTACCGCATCCGCCATGGCCTCCAGTGACTGGTTCGGGCCGATCAGTTCGACGAACCCTCCTTCGCGTAAGAGGCCGTCCGGCATTCCTGAAATGTCGATGGCAAGACTGTCCATCGAGATGCGGCCGACAAGCGGAAGGCGGTGCTTTTGATACCAGGCAGCGCCGCTCTGTGCGAACCTTCGTGAGATGCCGTCGGCATATCCGACGCCGACGGTCGCGATCCGCATGGGACAGCGCGCAACATAGTCGAAGCCGTAGCCTATCCCCGTGCCGACTTCGATGTCGCGGATTTGGATGATGCGCGCGTCGAGGCGCACGACCGTGCGCAGTTCGCTCGGCTGTGCCGATGTTGGCGCCACCCCGTATAGGGCGATACCACACCGTGCGATGTCCAGGTGGAAGTCCGGTGTCAGGAAAGCAGCACCGCTGTTCGCGATAGAGGCCGGGATTCCTGGGAACAGGCGGGTGATCTCCTCGAAACGCGCGCGTTGCGTCCGGTTTTCCTCTCGGCACGGATCATCCGCACAGGCAAGATGGGTAAGTATCAGCCGGAGATCGATATGGTCGCCGATCGCGGTCGTGCTTAGCGCTTGGGCGTCGTCGAGGGTCAGTCCGAGCCGCGACATCCCGCTGTCCACCTGCAACGCGGCCGGGAGGCGCTGGCCCTTGGCGATTGCCAGATCGCGCCAGCGCTCAATCTGTGCCACCGAATTGAGGACGGGCACAAAACCATGCTCTGCACAGACAGGCTCGCAACCGGGATCCAGCCCGTTGAGGATGACGATCTCGCATGCCGGGTCGACAACCGACATCAGGTCGAGTGCTTCAGCCAGATGCGCCGTGAAGAACAACCTGCAACCTGCAGCGCGCAGCGCCTCAACAACTGGCACCGCCCCCAAACCATAAGCGTTGGCTTTCACGACCGCGCCGCACGATGCAGGCGTCAACCTGCGGGACAGGGCGGAGAAATTCCCGCACAATGCGTCCAGATCGACGATTAACCGACTAGCTGTGGTCGGGCAGATGCTGCGTATCAATTTGCCTTCCTCTCGCAGAAAGCATAACGCTGATCTTGATCAGTTAGTGTTCATATTGTGCTTGAATTGACGAAATATACCCGCTTACCGGCATAATTCGTCATAAAATGGTGAAAATGTGATGGCCGGTATCGATGATTATGATCGAAAGATCCTCACGCAGCTCCGGCTCAATGCCCGCGTCACCAACCAGGTGCTCGGAGAGGCGGTCGGCTTGTCGCCATCGGCCTGCTTGCGTCGCGTGCGCAATCTCGAACGAAGCGGCGCCATCCGTGGATACACCATCCTGCTCGGAGGCTCATTGCCCGAAGAGGGGACAACGGCCATGGTCCAAGTCACTCTGTCGCAGCAAACGCAGGATTGTCTCACCCGATTCGAGGCTGCGGTGCGCGGCCATCCCGAAATCCGCGAATGGTATTTAATGACAGGCGAGGGAGACTATTTCCTGCGAATCCAAATTGCAGGTATCGACGATTACGAACGGTTCCATCGGGAAGTGCTGTCCCGATTGCCGAGTGTGACCCGGATCACCAGCAGTTTTGCAATGCGGAGTGGGCGGCGCGGATAGGACGCGGCGGGTTAGAGTGCGAGTGCCGGAGGGGCATCGAAATTGTCGGCGCGCGCGAGCCGCCAGTTCTGCGCGTAAAATCCGTCGTTCAAGCCAGGGGCGAGCAGAGCGCCTTTTTCCAAAAAGACGTGGAGCTGGGCGAATTGCTGCACTTTGGTGGTGCTAACGCGGCGCACCAGATGGTGCGGCCGTAATTCGGAAGGGTGTCGCAGACCGGCGGCGGCCAGCATTTCCGCAAGAGCTCGCAAGGAATTGGCGTGGAAGTGCTGCACACGCATGGCCTTGTCGCCGACGACAAGACCGCGCTGGCGGCGTTCATTCTGTGTCGCGACCCCGGTCGGGCAGCGGTTGGTATTGCAGGACAGCGATTGCACGCATCCGAGCGCGAACATGAAGCCGCGCGCGCTGTTCACCCAGTCCGCGCCGATGGCGAGCACGCTTGCGATGTCGAAGGCGCTGATAATCTTGCCCGCCGCGCCGATCCTGATCCGATCGCGGATGCCCGCACCCGTCAGCACATTGTGGACGAACAACAGGCCCTCCCGCATGGGGACGCCGATATGGTTCGAGAATTCCGACGGCGCGGCGCCGGTGCCGCCCTCGGCACCGTCGACGACGATAAAATCGGGGAAGATCCCGGTTTCCAACATCGCCTTCACCATCCCCATGAACTCCCAGGGGTGGCCGATGCAGAGCTTGAACCCCACTGGCTTGCCACCCGAGAGCGACCGCAGCTCCGCGATAAACAGCATCATCTCCAGAGGCGTCGAAAAGGCGGAATGGCGGGCCGGAGAAATGCAGTCCTGCCCCGCGCTGACATGGCGCGTCGCAGCGATCTCAGGGGTGACCTTTGCCGCCGGGAGAATGCCACCATGGCCAGGCTTAGCGCCCTGACTGAGCTTGAGCTCGATCATGCGGACCTGCTCCGAGGCGGCCTGCACTGCGAAACTCTCAGGGTCGAATCGGCCGAGCGCATCGCGGCAACCGAAATAGCCACTCCCGATCTCCCACACCAGATCACCTTCCGCTTCGCGATGATAGGAGCTGATGCTGCCTTCGCCGGTATCATGATAGAAGCCGCCTAGCATCGCGCCCCGGTTGAGGGCGCGGATCGCATTGGCCGATAGCGAGCCGAAACTCATCGCCGAGATGTTCAGGATCGACGCGCTGTAAGGTTCTGCGCACTGACCGCCGCCAATGATAATCCGGAACTCCTTGGGATCGGGGACGTCAACCGGCCTGGTCGAGTGGCTGATGAACTCATAGCCATCCTGATAGACGTCAAGCAGCGTGCCGAACGGCTGATCGTCCTGCTCAACCTTGGCACGCCGATAGACGAGAGATCGCTGTGACCTCGAGAAGGGAACCGCCTCTTCATCCGCCTCGAAAAGATATTGACGTAGCGCGGGCCGTACGGCCTCCACCAGCCAGCGGATATGCGCGATGATCGGATAGTTGCGCCGCAAGCTATGTTTGGGCTGCCGCCAGTCCCAGGCGCCCAGGGCAACTAGCAGTGACGCGACAAGGGCAAGGCTCCACAAGCCATGATGATGCGGCACGAGCGCGAAGGCGGTCAGCGCGATGACGGCGCACAGCGCCCAGGCGGCGAAACGGCCGGCCTCTCTCATGCCGCTGGCCCGGAAGAAGGTTCGATCGACCGCAATGCTTCAGCGCCGTCGAACAGGGCAATGCCGCCCTTCGGTAAGTCGCCAAGCGGAAGGTCCGCAAACGCCACGCGCACCAGGCGCATGACGCTCAGCCCGTTAGCAGCGAGGATCCGGCGAATCTGACGGTTACGGCCCTCAGTGAGGACGATCTCCAGCCAGCAACTGCGCGGTCCGCGACGCAGGAGCCGCACGGACGCGGTGGTCAATGTATCCGCGCCATCGTCGACCGGTTGAGCGATGGCGAGGACGTCGTCCGGCTCGAGTGCACGGTCGACCTTGACATGATAGCACTTCCTCACCCCATTCAGGGGATTGAGGAGGCGCTCGGACCAAAGGGTGTCGTTAGTCATGAGCAGCAGCCCCTCGCTTGCCCGATCGAGACGCCCCACGGGGAATAGGAACGGGAATTCTTCGGGCATACAATCATATACGGTGGGGCGGCCGCTCGGATCGCGATAGGTGGTGACATACCCGCGTGGCTTATTGAGCTTCAGATAGATTTTCGGTTCCTCGCGCAACCGCTCGCCATCAACGACGATCCGCGCCGTTTTCAGATTCACCCGTTGTCGCATCGATCGTGCAACGCGACCATCGACCATAACGCGCCCTGCCTCGATCAGCGCTGTGGCTTTAGTGCGTGAACAAAAACCAAGCTTCGACAGAGCGCGTGGAAGGCTGGCGACATCGGCCGATGGTCGAGCCCGCCCTCGTTTTACGGGAGAGGCACCCGTATTGGGTTTGGAAAATGACATGGGTGCCTATCAACGTAGCGGAGCCGCAAGGGCTGGCATGCAGTGCCGGCGGTACAATGAGCGGTGCAAACGCGGCTTAATGGAGTGTGCGCGTTGCTGGGTCGCCCGCTTCCAACAGTTTCCGGGCGAACTCCCCGACGCTGTGGGCTAGGCTCTTCGCGCGGCGGAACGTCTGCTTCTCGAGCGCGCGAAATGCAGGTTCTGACGCATGAAACTTATAGCCTCCGCGACAGCGGATCGCGATGCCTACAACGCGACGATTGGCTTCCACCACAAAGGAGTCCGACATTCTAACCTCCGGTCTGTACCGTCGGCTGCAGGTCGGTCGAGCGGAACGAGCAGTCGGCGGCTTACATCAAGGGACAGGAGTGGCCCCGGTCGTGCCCGCGAAGGCGGGCACCGGCCGGGGCTCAGGAGCCCGCGACGATGCTGCCGGCGTGAAGCTCACGAGAGCGTCGGGAAGAAAAGCTGCTCATAACAAGAAGATCGGTATTCCAGCGGGGTTAGTCAAGATCAAGGCGATGGATTGACATCGAGCCCATTTGGTCCATCTTGAGTGGTGATATGTCTGATGTCGTGTCCATTGGGCGCTTGACGCACCACGCAGGCCGCCAGCTCCGAGGCTAGCCTCCCCGAGTCCATCGAAGGGCTCGGGGTCATCACCCTTCCCATAGGTCGAGGAAGGCGGCGGCGATCGCCGCCTTGGAGCATGACATGAAGAAGAATCGAAAAGACGTGGCGTCCGCGAAAGACGAGGCGCGTACCGGTACGACGCAGACTGCGGACGCGAGGGTCGTTGTGCCCTTCGCGTCCCAGCGCAAGCCAGCTCCGCCTATCCCGGGTGAGGAGGACCCTGAGCCGCCGTCGGCGGCGTGAAGCGCTGGCTTGGGTCCATCCAATGGAGAAGAAATTGTCGAATAATAGCGTATGTCAGGCCGGCCTTTTAGTCAGCTTGATAGAGCGGGCCGCGCGGCGGGCATATGAGGTGCTGCGCCTGCCCTCCGGCATCCTGATCGCAAAGCGCGTTGAAGATGATGGCTTGAGTCGGATCGAAAGACTTGAGTTATCGCCACAGGCCGATGACCAGTTACTTGCACTTGCCTTCCGCCGGGCAGGTCGGCTCGGCGGAACAGACCTGCGGGAAGATCTGATCCAGGTCTTTGAGTCCGGTCTTTCGCGCTTTACGGTTGAAGCCCAACGTCGCACTGTCATGGCGGACCTACCGGGTTCGGGATTGCCTATGGCCGCTGCGGCGCGAGCCGTCGATGCATTGGTCGAAGCCGAGAATCTGTCAGGCATGCGCGACCGATCCGCGTTCTTCCGCGCCTATGCGAACCTCTATGCCGATCTGTGGTGCGATCCGCGGATAGGGGCTCCGATTTCGGTTCGCCGCATCATGGTGACGATGGTCACTCGGCTCCATCAATTGGCCTGCGGCGAGGCATCGCTGGAGGGCAGATGAGCCATGCCCGAAACCAGGACGCCGTTTCTTTGGTGGCCCTTCACCCTTGATGAAATCCTAGGATGGGTGGTCATCTTGGCAGTCGCCATGCTCTACGCAGTGACGTTCGCGCTCACTCGGCCGGCCAAGCGGCGCTGGTGGACGACGGCCGTTGTAACTCTTGCGCTCATGGCGGGACTGATCTGGATCAGTCCGCATGCATAGCCGAGACATTGGGTTCTGAATCCCTTTTCGGGTATGACGAGGGGGTGCTTGACCTTTTCCGAAGGATCGAGCGGCGGCTAAGCGTCCGCGTCCTGGTGCCATCGGGATTAAAGCCACTCGATCAGTCGCACCGCATCAGCAAATCAGCCCACCAATAATGCCTGGAGCCCCCGCGCGACACAGTAGCGGGAATCGTCGGCGATCATGACATCAAGCCCTGTTGCCTTGGCCAACATCGTCGAAAGCAATGGAAATGGCGCACTTCCGCCGGTCAGAATGATACCACGCTCCAAAATGTCGTGACTCAGCTCAGGAGGCGTCTCGTTCAATGTGTCAACCACTGCTTCGACGATCACGGTAAAATGCTTCACCAGGACATCGTCGAAAGCTTGCCGCGGCAAGGTCAAGACGGTTGGCAATCCCGCCTCAATACTGCGGCCGCGCACTTGAATGTCGCAGTTCGCACCAGATCCGGTCACGGGTTCGTCCGCGAGTTCGAGTTTGAGTCTCTCGGCCGATTGCTCTCCGATCAAGAATTTATGGCGGAAATGCAGGAAATCTGCCAGAGACTGGTCAAGGCTGTTTCCGCCGACCCGCACCGTTCGGCTGACGCACACACCGCCCAGGGAGATGACCACGACCTCGGTCGTTCCCGCCCCGCACTCCACCAGCATGCAGCCCGTCGCCTCCATGATGGGAAGCCCTGCACCGATCGCCGCAACGACCGGTTCGCTGACCAGCTGAACAGCCCCGAGGTTCGCGTCACGCGCAGCGGTGATAAGTGCGCGCCGTTCGGCCTGAGTAGCATCGGCCGGGACACCAATGAGCGTTGATTGGGCCGATATACGCCCGCGAACACCCACACATTCACCAGCATAGCGTAGCAGAGCCCGCGCCGCGGCGAGATCTTGCAGAACGCCACGACGGAGGGGCCTGCCGATCCGCAGCTTTGGCGGCGTACGGTCTGCCATCGGCAACGCGTTGGCGCCCGCTGCGACCAATGCAGCGTTATAATCATCCGCGTCAAAGCAGCAGATCGACGGCTCGTCGAACAGAATACCGCCCTCGGATGAAATGACGCGCAGATTCGCTGTGCCGACGTCAAATGCCAAGCGTGGCGCACTTCTCCAAGAAAACAAACTTATCATTCCCCGTGCCTAGCCCACTCCGGTTATATTGTCTGCTTCGGTCAGCAGAGAGTCGCTTGGCGGCCACGCATGCACCGCTAAACGCTGCCGCGCAAAATCGAACAACGTCAATTGCGCCGAAACTCCGTCCGATACTCAGAGCCTCAGTTCATGTGTGGCGAATGCGGACGGTAGCGGCCATCTTGAACGGACGCGTTGAAAGCGACCGCCGGGAGGCGGCGCATCACGACGTAAAGAACTGCTGTGTCCCATGCGCTTCAATTGCCTCGGCAAGCCGCTGCAAGGCATGGACATAGGCCGCGCTGCGCATGCCGATGCTAAGAGACGCCGCGAGCTCCCAAATGGCGCGTCCTTCGGCTTCCATGCTTGCCTTCAAGCGGTCATGGATTTCGGAGACGGTCCAGTAATAGCCTTGGCGATTTTGGACCCATTCGAAATAGGAAACGGTCACCCCGCCTGCATTTGCCAGAATATCCGGCAGGACAATGACGTTCTTGGCCGACAGGATGTCATCCGCCTCTGGGGTCAAGGGGCCGTTGGCAAGCTCGAGAACCACTTTCGCGCGAACATCATCGGCATTGTCGCGGTGGATGAGGTTCTCCAACGCCGCAGGGACCAGGATGTCGCAGTCGATGCCGCCGATCGCATGGGGATCGAGCGCGGTGATGCCGTTGCTGCCGGCGAGGCCCTGCAGACCGCCGGTCCGTTTCGCTTCCAACAGCGCGTTGATATCGAGTCCGTCCGACGCGCCGACCGCCGCTCGCGAGTCGGAAACGGCGATGATCTTGTAGCCGGCCGCGTTCAGCAGGCGCGCCATGTGGCTGCCCGCATTGCCAAAACCCTGAATGGCGACGCGCGAGCCTGGTCCCACCCCGAGCTCGGTCTCCAGGTGGCGCAGCAGATAAAAGCCCCCACGCGCCGTCGCATCGTCGCGGCCAAGCGACCCACCGAGCGCGATCGGCTTGCCGGTGATAACCGCCGGGGTTACCCTGCCGACTATCGTGGCATATTCGTCGGCCATCCATCCCATGATCATCGAATTGGTATAGACGTCGGGCGCCGGAATATCGCGATCCGGACCGACAATGCCGGCAAAGGCCTGGATATAGGCGCGCGACAATCGCTCCATTTCGGCTTTCGAGAGGCGGTGAGGATCGACCTGGACCGCGCCCTTGCCGCCGCCGAACGGGAGATTCATGACGGCACATTTGAACGTCATCCAAAACGCCAATGTCTCGACTTCATCGATCGTTGCATCGGGATGGAAACGAATCCCGCCCTTGGTCGGTCCGCGCGTGTCGTCATAGCGGCAGCGCCAGGCCATGAAGGATTTGCGCGAGCCGTCATCCATGCGGATCATCAAGCGCGTTTTGGTCGTTTCGCGCGGATATTTGAGCTTCTCGAGCACGTCCTGGTCAAGTTGCAAATGGCGTGCGGCATCATCCAGACGTGTCAACGCCTGCTCGAGCATCGAGGATATCATGGCTGCGTCTCTCAAGCTGTCGGTACTGGCGCCAGGCCATGCTGGGTGACCTTGACGATGGTCAGCTTGCGCTCATTGCCTTCGCGATCGGGCCACACAATCGACTGGCCTTCGCGCAGGCCGATGAGTCCCGCGCCTATCGGCGTGAGAATGGATATGCGTCCCGCCGAGATATCGGCCTCGCGCGGATAGACGAGTTGTACGGTCCGCGTCGTCCCGCTCGCGGCATCGCTAAACTCAACCGTCGAGAGCATCGCGACTACGTCGCGGGGCAAACGGTCCGCCTTGTGAATAGTCGCGCGCGAGATCTCGCCGATGAGCAGCTCGCTGACCTGGGGGAGGCGCTCTTCGACGCTATAGGCAAGATTGGTGAGTGCGTCCGCTTCACTATCGATCAAATGGATGGACGGCCTGCGGGCCGCGCTTGTCGTCTTCATGGTGCTGGCCTTCTCGGAATCGAGGAACGCGCAGCCGCCTGGCCGCACGCATTATAGGATCGAGAGTGTGCCCCGAGCTCGGGGCGTGCCGCACCGGAACCCGGGGCTATTTGCCCGCGAGAAGTTGGCCCGCATGGTGGCGGAAGCGCAAAAGAGCAATCCGTAGGTGCATCGTTAGATGATGTCGTCTTCCCCACGCGAAGTCAATGCAGGCGGTCGCCCTGGGGACCCTAACGCGTCGAACGACGAGGCTTTACGTCACAATTCATGGTGTTCGCGCTCATCTTCAGCCGCTCGATCCTGGAGCAAAATGCGTCCTAATACCAAAGCGCAGGCGACCAGCAGGACGCAGAGAGTTGAACTATTGATCATCCGTCCTGCTCCTGTTTCAGCGCCGAACGCGGCCCCATGCCCAAGGTGGAGCGAGCGGCACGGAGCATATCGCGGTAAAGCTGCGTGCCGCTCTGCCGACGGATCTCGTGCTCGGGAAACGCTTCGCGCATAATCCGCTTGGCGACCGATTTGACCTCGCGGGCACTGGGGCGCTTGGCTTCGCCCATGCACGCGATGAGCACAGGGTATTTCCGACGAAGCGGACTAGACGACATGATCTTCTCCTCTCTGGCCGAGTCTGGACTTTTCTGCCGATCTGCCGATCGATCACGCCCGACCGGTCCCGGCGTTGGCGCGTCGCGACCCACGAAAAGCAGAGCGATAGCGGCAACGCCGGCGAAGACGATGGCGGTTCGCACCAACTCGCTGTTCTGGAAACTTTTCGGGAACAGCAAAAGCAGCACGATCACGACGGTGAGCGCCCCCCATTGGGGATGCCGCACCAGGCGGAACAGCGTCCAACCGGTCCAACAGATCGCAACGGCTGCTGCGATACTACCTATAACCAGACCAAGAGACCCAAGGAGGATGCTCAACATAAGCATCGCCCCGCTCCCATATCAAAACGCGGACTCCGGCTCGCCATTTTCTCCTCCTTCCGAGCAGAACGGCACCTTATATATATCGCATTACGATATTAATTCAAGTCGCTCCCCGACCTTTTGGACTGAGGACCCAACTCAGGACCGTATCGGCCCAATGAGTGTATCACAGCCAAAAAATATGTGCGGCTTCCGGTCGCTTGCAAAGGTTTGACAGTCCAGACGATACTCTCCTTCAGTGCGACAGGAACAATGCGGGACGGACCAGGCTTTCCAGTAGATATTGCGTCGTGCCGCCGAAGATGAAGCGCTGGAGGCGCGGGTGACCAAACGCCCCTGCGACCAGGATATTCGCGTCCATTTTTCTGACAGCATCGAGAATCGCCGGGCTGGCGTCGCCATGCGTGTGGACCACATCTGTGGAAGCGCGAACGCCCTGATCGTCAAGATACAGGACCGCGCGCGCACCATCGCATGGCCGCGCCATCGCATGGGGGACCGTCAGGAGAACGACGCGATCGGCCTTTTTGAGCAGCGGGACCGACCGCCGGAGAGCCCGAGAGGCTTCGCGTCCACCGTCCCATGCGACCGCTATCGTTCCCCCGACGTCGGGTGGTCTGTCGGCGATGAATGCTGGCCGACGTTCATCGAGCAAAATCTGCTGGAATGCGCTCGCAAAAAAGCCGTGCCCACCCGCGGCCGAGCGTTCCCAGACAACGACATCGGCTAAGCGGGTCGCACTCCGCAGCCCGAGCCAGTCGTCCGCCGTCACCGTCTCGAACGAGGTCTTGGGATAATCCAGCGCCGTCAGAAGTTCGCCGCAACGGGCGCGCCCGCGCTCGGTCTCCTCCTGGATCGCGGCCACCGCAACATCGGTCACACCGAACCCGCCTTCATACGCCCAATTGAACAGACCGCTCGCCGACGGTGAAGCGAACACCACCGAGATCGTCGCATCAAACGGTGCGGCAAGCGCTTTTGCGACTGACAGCGGCTGTGCATCGCTGGCGGTCCCGAGAACAGGCACGAGAATGTTGGTCCAGACCATCATCGGCTCCTTCGATCATGCGCCATCCTGATGCCCTGCTCGACGAAGCCCGTTGGGCTTCGCGTACGATGCAAAAGCATCTCGCCGTTATAGTGACCTAAATTTATCTGCGGACAAGCGAATGCTATTGCCGCTTAACCGCAAACTATTTGTTGTTATACTGCCATGTGAGGCCCACACACGTGGCAAGAGCTTCGCGCGGTCATCATGCGAGCTTTCGGTCTTCCGGACAAATATCAACAATATATTTGCGCTAAAATACCAATAATACTCATTTGCCTTATATATCGATGCCGCCCACAATGTTTTTCCTGAGCGAAAGCCGCTTCAAGCAACGGCATCTGGGATGATCCGACCGATCACCGACGCCAGGAAAGGAAGCTGGACGCCGAGGAAGGAACGCATGTCTGCATCTGAGCTTTCGGGGAACCCCCTGACCCTGGAACAATGGCGACAGGTCGAAGGACTAACCCGGTCACTCGATCTGATGCAGGTGCGCTGGCTCAGCGGCTATTTCGCCGGGCTTGACGCCGGTTTGCGGATGCCGCAACCGCAGCCGGCGTCGTTTGCCGCAGCGCGTGCGCTCACCATTCTCTATGGCACCGAAACCGGCAATGCCGCGGAGCTCGCCCAAACGCTCGCGGCAGCCGTCACAGACAAGGGGTTGACCTGCACCCTCCACGACATGGCGGACTATAAAGTGCGTCAGCTCGGACAGGAGCAGGATCTGCTGATCATCGTCAGTACCTATGGCGAAGGTGACCCACCACAACCTGCAACCGGCTTCTTTGAGTTTGCCGAGGGCCGTAAGGCACCTAAACTCGAGGGCGTTCGGTTCGCCGTCCTGGCTCTCGGCGATTCAACCTATGAATATTACTGCCAGGCCGGCAAGCGCCTCGATCAGCGCTTCGAGGAACTCGGTGCCGAACGTCTTGCAGCCCGTGTCGATTGCGATGTGGACTATGAAGAACCCGCCAAGACCTGGATCGCGGCGACCGTGGGCATGCTCGTAGCGGAAGTCGCCACCAATCGCGCACCGAGTGTACCCCTGGTGGGTCCAGTCACCGGCGCGCCAGTGGCCACCTATGACAAGCGCACCCCTTTTCCGGCTGCGATCATCGAGAACATCGCGATCGTCGGCCGGGGTTCCACCAAAGAAACCCGACACATCGAATTCTCGCTGGCGGGCTCGGGGCTTACCTATGAGCCCGGCGACGCGCTCGGTATCGCGACCCCGAACGATCCCGCTGTCGTCGCTGAACTACTGGAGGCTCTCGGGCTCGCACCCGAGGCCGATCTCGAGATCAAAGGCAACCACTGCACGCTCGGCGAAGCGTTGACCCATCGCTTCGAGATCACGGCAGCAACGCCGCGCTTCCTCGACTATTGGACGCTCGTCAGCGATGTAACCCTGCTCAAGCAATTGCACGAGGAAGACCGCGTCGGCGAGCGCTCGGTGTTCCTGCGCACGCATCACCTCATCGACATCGTCCGCCGCTTTCCCGTGCGGGACATCATGCCGCAAGGCTTCGTCTCAGCACTTCGACCGCTGCAGCCCCGGCTTTATTCGCTGGCGTCGAGCCTTAGTGCCGCGCCCGACGAAGCGCATCTGACGGTCGCGCCGCTGCGGTACACCCTCCACGGTGCGGCGCGCAGCGGGGTCGCCTCCGGTCTCCTTGCAGACCGCGCGGATGTCGACACCGTCCTTCCTGTCTATATCCAGAGCAACCAGCATTTTCGGCTGCCGACAACAGATGCGCCGATCCTGATGATCGGTGCCGGGACCGGGGTCGCGCCCTATCGGGCCTTCCTGCAGGACCGTGAGGCCAAGGCCATTTCCGGCAAGAGTTGGTTGTTCTTCGGCGAGCGGAACTTTCGCACCGATTTTCTTTATCAGAGCGAGTGGCAGGACTGGCTCAAGGACGGAAGGCTCAGCCGCATGGACGTCGCTTTCTCGCGCGACCGCGCTGACAAAGTCTATGTCCAGCATCGGATGAAGGCGCAGAGCCGCGACGTCTTCGCCTGGCTGGAAGAGGGCGCGCATGTCTACGTCTGCGGGGATGCCGCCAATCTTGCACCGGACGTCCATGAAGCCCTGATCGATATCGTGGCACATGAAGCGCGTACCGGCCGCGAGTCAGCGGAGGACTATGTCCGCTCTCTCCAGGCCGACCACCGCTATCAACGCGATGTCTATTGAAGGGCCTGAAATGACCGACGCGACCGTCATCGACCGCACGCGCGACCTGTCGCAACCACTCGAACGGCTCGGTCCGGACGAGAGCATGAAGGACCGCAGCGACTATCTGCGCGGCACCATCGCCGATGGCCTGCTCGACCAGATCACCGGTGCGGTTCCCTCAGCCGATGACGTGAAGCTAATGAAGTTTCACGGCATCTATCAGCAGGACGATCGCGATCTGCGCGACGAACGCCGGCGCCAGAAACTCGAGCCTGCCTTTCAGTTCATGATCCGGGTCCGACTGCCCGGCGGCGTCTGCACGCCGGCGCAATGGCTGAAGCTTGACGAACTCGCTCGCGCTCATGGCGGCAAAACGCTGCGCATCACCACCCGGCAGACCTTTCAGTTCCATTGGGTTCTGAAAGACAGCCTGCGGCCCATCATCCAAGGATTGCACGACACACTACTCGACACCATCGCGGCGTGCGGTGACGACAGCCGCGGCGTGATGTGTACGGTCGATCCGCAAAGCTCGCGCTTCCATGCCGAGGTCGCTACCCTGGCAAAGCGCGTCAGCGACCATGTCATTCCCAAGACCCGGGCCTATCACGAGATCTGGTACGGTAACGAACGGGTCGCCACATCAGACCCTGAAGAGCCGTTCTACGGTCGCACTTACCTGCCCCGGAAGTTCAAAATCGGCTTCGCGTTGCCGCCCTCCAACGATATCGACGTTTATGCTCAGGATCTTGGGTTCATCGCGATCGCGGACCGAGAAGGGCTGGCCGGGTTTAACGTGGCGATCGGCGGCGGCATGGGCCGCACCGATCAAGCGCCCGAAACCTATCCGCGGCTCGCTACCGTCATCGGATTCGTTCCCGTCGATAGCGTCATCGGCTGCGCCGATGCGGTCATGGCTGTTCAGCGCGACTATGGCAACCGCAAGGATCGCCAGCGCGCGCGCTTCAAATATACGATCGACGACAAGGGTCTCGACTGGGTCAAGGCCGAGATCGAGCAGCGCATGGGCGTCCCGTTCGAAAGCCCGCGACCCTTCGAGTTCACGTCGAACGGCGACAGCTATGGCTGGAACATAACCCCTGACGGTCGTCACCATCGCACACTCATCATTGAGAACGGACGTCTCAATCTCCAGCTGCTCGATGCGCTCAGAGATATCGCCCGCGTCCATCGCGGGACGTTCCGGCTGACAGCCAACCAGAATCTCATCGTCGCCGGCGTCCGGACGGAGGATCGGGCGGCGATCGATGCCATCCTAGCCGAGCATTTTCCGGACATCGATCACTTTTCGATCCTGCGGCGGACCGCGATCGCCTGTGTTGCCTTGCCGACCTGCGGCCTCGCTATGGCGGAAAGCGAGCGCTATCTGCCATCGCTGCTCGACAAGATCGAGGCGATCCTCGCCGAGAACGGCCTTTCGGACGAGCCGATCACCATCCGCATGAGTGGCTGCCCGAATGGCTGCTCGCGGCCCTATATCGCCGAGATCGGGCTGACAGGGCGGGCGCCCGGCAAGTATAATCTCTATCTTGGCGGGGGTTTCCATGGCGAACGCCTGAACCGCATCTTTCGGGAGAATGTCGGAGAAGCGACAATCCTGGAGGTGCTGGCCGAAGTCCTCGCCCGCTATGCTCGCGAGCGGCAGCCCGGCGAGCACTTTGGAGATTTCACCATTCGCGCCGGCATCGTCCGCGAAGTAGCCGAAGGGCGATTCTTCAATGACTAAACCCATAGACGGCCTTCCGCGCCCGCAGACCATCACCGCGGCCTATGGCGTGGCCAGCGACACCGCATTCGGCGCCGTGGCGCCGCCGCTATACCTCTCGAGCACATACGAGTTCGCCGGATATGACGAACCGCGCATGTATGATTATGGTCGCGCCGGAAACCCGAATCGGGAATTGCTTGGCGATGCTCTCGCCAAGCTCGAAGGCGGTGCCGGCGCCGTCATCACGTCGAGCGGCATGTCCGCGCTCGATCTCCTGGTGGGCCGGCATCGGCCGGACGATCTGATCCTCGCGCCGCATGATTGCTATGGCGGTACCATGCGGCTTCTCAAGGCCCGCGCGGATTTGGGTCATTGCAGCGTACGGTTCGTCGACCAATCCAACATCGGCGCGTTCGAGGCCGCACTCGAGGAAGTGCCCGCGCTCGTCCTGATCGAGTCTCCAAGCAATCCTTTGATGCGCGTCGTCGATATCGCCGCACTCTCGAACAAGGCACGGACAGCCGGGGCAGCGATCGCCGTCGACAATACCTTTCTGTCACCCGCTTTCCAGCGCCCGATCGAACTCGGTGCGGACTATGTGATCCATTCCACGACCAAATATCTCAATGGTCATTCGGACGTGATCGGCGGAGCGGTCGTGGCGGCCGACCCCGCGCAGGTTGAGCAATTGCGATATTGGGCGAATGTTATCGGGAGCGCGGGCGCTCCGTTCGATGCCTGGCTGACATTGCGTGGTCTGCGCACGCTCTTCCCACGCATGGAGCAGCAGCAGATCAACGCCATGTCGATTGCGAACTTCCTTGAGAACCATCCTGCCGTAACAAGGGTTCACTATCCGGGCCTGGCCTCGCATCCAGGTCATGCCATTGCCTCGCGGCAGCAGCGCGGTTTCGGTGCGATGCTGAGCTTCGAACTGCACGGCGGCGTTCCCGCTGTTCGCCACTTCATCAGCGCTGTCAGGTTCTTCACGCTCGCGGAATCGCTCGGCGGCGTCGAAAGCCTCGTCGCTCATCCAGCGACGATGACCCACGCGGACATGGGGGAAGAGGCGCGAGCGACGGCCGGCATTAGCGATAGCCTGTTGCGACTTTCGGTTGGTCTGGAGGCCGAACAGGATCTGCTCGCCGGCCTGGAGGCCGGCCTTTCAGCCTGCAGTGCTGATGGCCGCCAGCTGCACGAAAAAGGGAAGGAATAGCAATGATGTCCGGATATGTTTTCCTGGTCGATATCTTCGCCGCCATCCTCGCCGTCACCGGCTTTTCGATGGCGTTTCGGCAGTCGTTTGTCCGGCGTCTTATTGGCCGGCCACCGCCACCGGCCTCCACGATCGTCGCGGCGAACAGCGATGAGGAACCGATCACCTACATCCTGCGCATCGCCGGCGTGATGGTGATGGTTTTTGGCATCGCGATCGGGGGAATGGTGACGCTGTTCAGCCTTACCTAGCGATAGCCGCAGTCCACGAAAGGAGATCTCGATGGACAACACGGCCGCCTCGATCGCCCCGGACTGGCATGTGGCGCAATGGTTCAATGTCGCCAGCCCGCTTACCCTTGAGGGTCTGCGCGGCAAGGTCGTCGCCCTTCACGCCTTTCAAATGCTGTGTCCGGGCTGCGTTACGATCAGCATCCCCCAAGCCCAGCGCATCGCACGCGCATTCGATCCCGACCAGCTCGCCGTCATCGGCATACATACCGTGTTCGAGCATCACGACGTGATGACACCGCAGGCGCTCGCCGTCTTTATTCAAGAATTCCAGCTGAGCTTCCCTATCGCCGTCGATCTACCAGCATCGTCGGGACCGATCCCACAGACCATGGCTGCTTATGCTATGCAGGGGACGCCGACACTGATCCTGATCGACCGCCGCGGCCGGCTGCGCAAACATGCGTTCGGGACGGAGCACGACATGCGCGTCGGGGCCGATATCGCCTTTCTCCTAGCAGAACCGGAGCTGTCCAATGACCCATGACTGTGATGATCCGATCGATCCCGACGAGCTTGCCGCCGCCGTCCGTTACATCGCGCAGCGTCACCGCGCTGAGGATCGTCCGCTCGAAGTTCTGGCAGAAGAGGTCGTTCATGAACGCTTCCACAATCGCCTAATGCCAGACGAAGACAATCGGACAGGAGGCGCTTATTCGGATCGCGTCATCGAGATCTGCCGCCAGGTCCGACTTCTGCTCGCAAGCGGGACCGTCATCGACGCCATTGACGAAGCATCTATCGAGTCCTTTCCCGCCAGCGATCCGCCAGCGTGGATTGGACACAGACCGCCTGGAGACAGGTGATGAGCACGCTGCGTATCAAGCGCATCTATGAGCCCGCGTTGCCGAGTGACGGCTTCCGCGTTCTGGTCGACCGGCTTTGGCCCAGAGGTGTGTCCAAGGCACAGGCGGCCCTCGATCTCTGGCTCAAGGAGATTGCACCGTCAGCGGAGCTGCGGGAATGGTTCGGCCACGACCCAGCGCGGTTCGACGAATTTGCGACGCGCTACCGCGCCGAGCTGAAGACCAATGTCAAGGCGATCGACCAGCTTCGCGGCATCGCCAAAGCCCGCGACACGACCCTGCTTTATGGCGCGCACGATAGGGATGCGAACCAGGCGGTCGTCCTCGCGGCGTTTCTTGTCGACCAAGGGCTGCATTTCGAGCGTGATGCCTGAAGAGACTTTCGACCGCGTCGCCCTTTCATAGACGCACATTATGCAACGCCACCTCGGCCCGGATCAGCGCCAGAGCGCAGCGCACTCCCCGCCTGATCGCGTCACCCTATCTGCCGGTTCAATCGAGTTTGTCGAATATCTCGAGCAGCAGCGGGCGCAGCCGCCGGATTTCCTCGCGATGCACCGTCGAAAGCGACGCGAGAATATCATAGGCCTTTGCGGTCAACCGCAGAAGCGAACGACGACGATCGTCCGGTGACACCTCGCGGACGATCAGACCCAATGCATCGAGGCGATCGACCAAGCCTGTCGCGCTATGCGCCTTCAGGATCAGCCGCTCGGCGATATAGCCGACGGTCGCATGGTCGGCATCGGCGGCGCGAATGGCGAGCAAGGCTTGATGCTGTTGCGGGGTGAGCCCGAGCATGCCTGCATTCGCCTCGCTAAACGCCTGAAAGCGCCTGATTTCATGGCGAAAATCCGCCAAAGCGCGATAATCTTCATCAGCCAGCAAAGCGTCCTTTGCGCGCACAACCATTCTCCGCATTGAACCATATCGCATTGCGATATAATGCGCCCCCTCCAACAGCAAGAGGTTATGCCCGTCTATGTCCCTAACCCCGACGCGAGTCGTTGAGACCCATCAATTAGCAGACCATTCCGTCGATCTCCGGATGCCGCTGCTGGCGCTCATGGCTCTGGTTGTGGGAACCGGCGGCGCGGTAGGCGCGTGGGTGCTCGTGAAGCTGATCGCGATCGCAACCAACCTGTTCTGGTTCGGACGGTTCTCGGCGGACCATTCGGTCATCACGGACAGCAATGTCGGCTTTCTGGTGGTGGTCATCCCCGTGATCGGAAGTCTGCTTGTCGGACTGATGGCGCGCTTTGGATCCGACAAAATCAGAGGGCATGGCATACCCGAAGCGATTGAGACGATCTTGTTCGGTGAGAGCCGGCTCTCCCTCAAGGTTGCGCTGCTCAAGCCGCTGTCTTCGGCCATTTCCATCGGCAGCGGCGGACCCTTTGGCGCTGAAGGACCAATCATCATGACCGGCGGCGCCATAGGGTCGCTCTTCGCCCAATGCTTCCATCTGAGCGCTGCGGAACGAAAGACTTTGCTCGTTGCAGGCGCGGCCGCAGGTATGACCGCGATCTTCGGCACCCCGCTCGCCGCCATTCTTCTGGCGGTCGAGGTGCTCCTATTCGAATGGAAACCGCGCAGCTTTGTACCCGTCGTCGTCGCGGCGATCGTTTCTTTGGCGTGGCGGCCCCTTTTCCTTGGTTCGGGTCCGATGTTTCCGATGATCGCAACCGCGCCCGCTTCAAGTTGGGGCCTGCTCGCCGCGGCCGGCGTCGGCCTTCTGGTCGGTTTTGAGGCAATGTTGCTGTCGACGTCGCTCTACAGGATCGAAGACTTATTCCACAAGTTGCCCGTCCATTGGATGTGGTGGCCGGCGATCGGCGCGATCGTCGTTGGTCTTGGCGGCTTGATCGACGCGCATGTCCTGGGCGCCGGCTATGCGAGCATCGAAGCCCTGTTGGCGGGTTCGCTGGCGCTCAAGGTTGTCGTCGCGCTCCTCGCCGTGAAGGCGGTGGTCTGGCTCGTCGCGCTGGGCTCGGGAACGTCGGGCGGCGTCCTTGCGCCCCTGCTCATCCTCGGCGGGGCGGCCGGTTTCCTGATCGGCCAGTTCCTCCCTGGCGACGCGAGCTTCTGGGCGATGATCGGCATGGCCGGCATCATGAGCGGCGCGATGCGCGCACCGATGACCGGCGCGCTGTTCGCTGTCGAACTCACCGGCCATTTCGAAGCGGTTCCTTACACAGTCACGGCCGCCGGCGCCGCCTATGCAATCAGCGTCTTGCTGATGCGCCGGTCGATCCTCACCGAGAAGATTGCGCGGCGCGGACGCCACATCCTTCAGGAATACACCGTCGATCCGCTCGATCTCCTGCAAGCGGTGCAGCTCATGACCCCTCATCCGCAAACGCTCTCTGGGGGGCTGACAATCGAACAGACGCTCGCTTTCTTCACGACCCAAGCCGAACATCGCAGCTATCCGGTCGTGGATGGCGAAGGGCGACTGATCGGTCTCGTATCTCGAACCGATGCACTGCGCTGGCAAATCGACCAGAGCCTCGCGAAAACCCTGCTCTCCGATGCCATCTCCGATTCAGCGCAACCCGTAGCCTATCCCGACACGCCCAGCGGAGTCGTGGCCGATCTGATCATCGAAACCGGAATCGGCCGGATCCCCATCATCGACCGCGAAACCCGCAGGGTGCTCGGGATATTGTCGCGTCAGGATCTCCTTAAGGCACGCAGTGCGAACCGGCTTGCTGAAACCGGTCGCAACCGGTTTGTCGGCCGAACCAATCCCGCGTCCTGAGGGTAGCAGTCAAAGAAGCTCGGATGCGGGGTCAGCCAGTCCATCCGAGCCTGCTCCACCCGGCGCACCGCAGCGCAATCCCGGTCGCGGGCGATCAGACGGCGATCTTGGCGGCGGCGCGAAGCCCCTCGCGGATCCGGTCCATCACGCCCGGATCCGCTTTGGTGGAGTGCACGACATAAGCGGAATAGGAGAATTCTGGGCTGCCGGGGACAAGGACAAGACGGTTCTCCTCAAGGTAGGAGCGGATGAATCCTTTCCGGAAATAGCCACTGCCGCCCGTCGCCAAAATATATTCTAGCGCCAGCGGGCCGTAGCTGATCGAAACCACGGCATTGGGATGATCCGGAAAGGCAGCCTGGAAGCTCGCCGCAAACTCATCGCCCCAATCGATCTGGACATGGTCTTGCGGGGACAGGGGCGTCGTCGTGGGCGTGGTTCTCACCATCACCAGCTTCTCTTCGAACAGGAGCTCGGCGATGACACCCGGCCGGTGCGGCGCGGCATAAAGGATCGCGACATCGAGCGATCCATCCTGGACCTGCTCCATCAGATTCTCGGCCGTGTCGATCTGGGTCCGAACCGCGATTTCGGGACATTCCCGCCGCATCCAGAGAAGCCAGTGGCGAAGGAGCGGATTCCACAGGCTCAGTTCCGCGCCCACGGTGACCACCGTCTCACGACCCGGCGGCAAGGCCACCGCCCGGCGTGCCCGGGACCACACCTGCACCAGCGTCGTGGCGAACCGCAGGAACTGCTCGCCCGCAGGCGTTAATTTGGCGCCGGCCTTGTTGCGGATGAACACCGGGCAGTCGAGTTGTTCTTCCAGGACCCGGATACGTGCGCTGACCGCGGTCTGGGTGAGGTTGAGATTGGCGGCAGCCCCCACGAAGCTGCCGGTCTTCACAACCTCAAGAAAGGTTCGCGCTATCCCGATGTCCACTGCACAAATTCCTTACGCTTAACGCGTATTCATATTCGATTTTCGATTGCAATAGCGCGGGACACGCGCCCACTCAAGGGCGCAGCGGGTTGCGTTGAGCTGTTCGTCAATCCTGCGTCTGGCTAGGTCGGAACATATAACCCGTTGTGAAACGACATGATCGCCCTGCGCCACACGACGTGCATGTGTCGGGCGGCGGGCTCAACGTGCGGCGTTTTCCGCATTAAGGAGCACAGCAGCGCTCTGGATATTCTGCCTATGGCTTTCCAGCATTTCCTTGAGGGCGCCGTGAAGCTGCTCGTCGCGCACACGCGGGAGCATCTCTTCCAGCTTTCGAACAACCCATGCCTGGCCCCGATTGAGGAAAGCCAACCGATCAAAAGGATCCGCGATCGCCAGCGCCTTTTCCCGAAACGCACCCGTCTTGCGCGACGGTGCCGCCTCCAGGCGTGTGATCTGCTCGGCGAGCATTGCGCACCATCGCGCTTCATCGGCCCGAACCGTACGCATCAGCGACGTATAGGTGCGTGTGGCCGGCATTCTGCTGCTGGCGAGCGCGACCTTGGCCCCCGCTCGCTCGGCCTCAAGCAACGCGTTGAGATGTTCGACAATTTCGTCGCGGCCAGCATAGCCCATATAGACATCGTCGGCCTCGGCCATGTAGCAAACCGGAGATGAGGGCTCGTCTGGTATCATGGATCACCTGTCACACTGAAAGCGCCGCAGCTTCCCGAAGGCCCGCTCGGATGCGATTCATTACCTCCTGGTCGGCTTTGGTCGAATGTACCACATAAGCGGAGTAGGAGAATTCCGGGCTGTTCGGCACGAGCGCGAGCCGCCCTTCATCGAGATAGGAGCGGATAAAACCCTGGCGAAAATAGCCGCAACCACCTGTGGCTAGGATATAGTCGAGAGCGAGCGGACCATAGCTGATCGACACCACCGCATTGGGTTCGTCGGGAAAGGCCGCCTGGTGGCTCGCTGCAAATTCCTCGCCCCAATCCACTAGCACGTGATCCTCGCGGGCGAGAGGTCGGTCGGTCGGTGTCGTGCGGACCAGGATCAGCTTCTCTTCAAACAGCAACTCCGCGATGATCCCCGGCCGGCTCGGGGCCGCGTAGAGCACGGCAACGTCCAGCGATCCCTCCTGCACCTGCTCCATGAGACGCTCTGAGCCATCGATATGTGTACTGACAGCGATGTCCGGACATTCGCGCCGCATCCACAGCAGCCAGTGCCGCAAGAGCGGACTCCATAGGCTGAGTTCGACCCCTACGGTAACGACAGTTTCCCGACCGGGCGGCAGAGCAACTGCGCGCTGCGCGCGCGCCCAGACCTGAACCAATGTGGTTGCAAATCGCAGAAACTGCTCGCCGGCAGGTGTGAGTTTGGCGCCAGCCTTGTTGCGGACAAACAGCGGCCGATCGAGTTGGTCCTCCAACACCCGGATACGGGCGCTGACCGCGGTTTGGGTTAAATGGAGATTGGCCGCCGCACTTACGAAGCTGCCTGTCTTGACGACTTCCAGAAAAGTGCGGGCGGCGCTGATGTCCATACAGCAAATTCCTTATGCTCAAAGCGCAATAATATTCATTTGCTTTATAGATGCTAGCGGATCGATGGTCCCAGTGCAAGGTGAGACCCTCACCGCCCAACCAGCATCGAAGAGCATGCAACGATCGAGCATAATGCGCAGTGAGACATCCAGGATCCTTCCGGCCCGAACGCCCGCCCAGGAAATCTGAGCTGTACGCGACCATCGGTGCGCTTTCCCTCCTGCTGGTCGGCGTCGGCCTCGGCATCCTTTATTTTCATGATCGTGGGTTCTTCAGTACGGGCTTCTCGATCGCCGCGATGACGTTCTTCGCAGCGGTCTGTGTCGGTATTGTCGTCAGCCTTCACATCGAACGGTCGGCACAGCGCCAGGTGCGTGGAAGATCGCACGAGATTCCGCCGCCTTTCGACATTCATTTCGTCTGGCCGCCGGTCTCCGGCCCATCCAGACCAACGCACCGCAAGGATGTGAGCCAGCGACCGAGCGGACAGCGGCGGAGCCGGCTATGGCGATGAAGAAAGGCCACCACATAGTCCGCATCCAGACGGGCAAAGATGAGAATGTCCGATCGCCGCATGTAAACTGGATGGTCGCAATCGTGGGCGCCATCGTGTCGATCCGGGTGATGCTGTGGCTGGTCGAAGAGGCCCGTGTCATCGACAAGAATGACGACGCCGTTGCGATGCTCCTCGCTTCTGTCGCGGCCCTATTTTCCATTGGATGGCTCGCCCCCAAGCGCTAAGTTTACAACAACATTATTTATATAAAATATGAATATCATTCGCTTGTTTGATGTTTGCCAGCCCCTCACAATGGGCCGCGCAGCATGAAGGAGTCTCCATGACCATCCAGCTTGGGCAGATTGCCCCCGACTTTGAACAGAACAGCACGCACGGCCTCCTGCGCTTCCACGACTGGCTTGGGTCCAGCTGGGGCGTCCTGTTCAGCCACCCGAAGAACTTCACTCCGGTGTGTACCACCGAACTCGGCGAAGTCGCCAAGCTGCGTCCTGAATGGGACAAGCGCAACGTCAAGCCGATCGGACTCTCGGTCGATCCAGTCGAAGCGCATCGCCGATGGGAGGGCGACATCGAGGAAACCCAGGGCGCGAAGCTCGATTTTCCGATGATCGCCGATCCCGATGCCCGCGTCTCGACGCTGTACGACATGATCCATCCGGAGAGTGATCCCACCGTCACCGTCCGATCGGTTTTTGTCATCGATCCTTTGCGCAAGGTCCGCCTGATCCTGACCTATCCGCCCTCGACGGGGCGCAATTTTGCGGAGATCCTGCGCGCGATCGACAGCCTGCAGCTTACCGACGCCCGCAGCATCGCAACGCCGGTCAACTGGAACCCAGGCGAGCCTGTCGTCATCTCGCCCAAATTGTCCGAGGAAGAGGCATCGCGCCTGTTCCCGCAGGGGTACACCACCCTCAAACCCTATCTGCGGGTCGTCGATCTCGAGAAGACTGGTCAGTGATGAGCCTGCGGGAGAACAGGGCGGTCGCAAAACCCGCCACCGTGACGCGCGGTGACGATAATGACCTTGCCGACCTGTTCGCCCGCAATCAGGCTTGGGCAAATTCCAAGACTTTGGTCGATCCGAGCTTCTTCAGCCGCCTCGTCGGCCAGCAGCGGCCCAGCTACTTCTGGATAGGATGTTCGGATAGCCGCGTGCCTGCGACCGAGATCGTCAACCTCGATCCCGGCGAGATGTTCGTCCACCGCAACGTCGCCAATCTCGCAATGGAGAATGATCCCAACTTTGCAGCAGCGCTGCAATTCGCGATCGAGGCGCTGCACGTTCAACATATTATCGTCGTCGGCCATTATGGCTGTGGCGGCATTCAGGCCGCCATGGCGCCCGCAACCGCCGATGCGATCGGCGATTGGCTCGCACCGGTGCGGGAGGTTCACCACGCGCATCCCTGCAAGGCCGCACCTGATCAGGCCGACGCCAATGCGCTGTGCGAGCGGAACGTCGTCGCTCAGGTCGAAGCCCTCGCCGCCAACCGCCTCGTGCGTACTGCATGGGCGACCCAAGCCGACCTGACGTTGCACGGATGGGTTTATGCGATCAGCGATGGTCTGTTGCGCGCGGTCTGCGAGCCGGTCCACCGGGATGGTCGCGGCGTGCCTCCACCCGACGGCACGGCGCGCGCGCGATGAGCATGCTTCGCTCACCGTCGGCCTTGGCCGCTGGCCGTGGCGGAGCGCAGCTCGCGGTCGCCATTGCGGCCTGCCAACGGGCCATCACGTCAAGTCGCGTGCTCGATGGCGAGATCGCCTTGGCCGTGTTCCCCGCTTTGATCGAACTGCCGCGTATCGAGGCCGGGATCTGGTCGCAAGCCGACGGCACACGCGTGCGGGCGCTGCGCTATTCCGAAGTCCGCTCGGCAGCCGCGACCCTTGTCCCGCCAGGCTGCTGGATCGAAGAGGACGGCGCCCACGCAATCGTCGCGGGCGCGCAAGGATCATGGGCGGGCGACCATGCACATGGTGCGATTTCGCTCTGCATCGCGGCGCTAAGCGCGCGCGTCGCGGGAGCCGGCCATGATCGCTGAGCTGCCGAACAGCGCGCCAGCCAGTCGCCGGTGCATGCGAACTGCTTCTGTTCCCTCAAAATCTGGAGATTTACCGTGGCTGATCTAGGCTCAAGCACCTTACGGTCCTCTGTCGCAGGCGCCGTCGCATTCGAACTCCCTCCCCTTCCCTATGGCATCGATGCTCTGGTGCCCGTCCTCTCCGCGGAGACGTTGACGATCCATCACGGCAAGCATCATGCGCGCTATGTCGAGACGCTTAATCGTCTGCTGGCCGAACGGAATGAAGCGGCATCGACACTCGAGTCCGTCATTCGCGCCGCCCATGCGAACGGCGCGCAAGGGTTGTTCAACAATGCAGCCCAAGCCTGGAACCATGGCTTCTTCTGGGAAAGCATGACGCCGGCGCCCACTCAACCGGGCGATGTGCTCACCACTGCCATCAACGCCAGCTTTGGCGGGCTGGAAGCGCTCGGAACGCGCTTCGTTGCAGAAGGCGCAGGCCATTTCGCGTCCGGCTGGGTCTGGCTCGTGGCGCGGGGCAACAGGCTTGAGGTCATCTCAACCCATGATGCCGGATGTCCTGTTCTGGATGACGGTGTCACCCCGCTCCTGTGCTGCGACGTGTGGGAGCATGCCTATTACATCGACTATCGGCAGGATCGCGCCCAGTGGCTGACGCTGTGGTGGACCAAGCTCGCCAACTGGTCCTTCGCCGAGAAACAATATGACGCCGCCCTCGGCCGAGGCGAGCCCTGGCAATATCCGGCGCCGTCACCTGTTTCTGTCAAATGAAGAGGAAACGAGATGCTAGTCGATGTCTTTGATGGTCGCGACCATAAGAATGCCACACCCACCGGATGCTTCCATTTTGCGCGCTCCCCAACCCCGGGCGAGCAGGTCGAGATCAATGGCAAGATCCAGATCGTCACCCGCGCCTGGCATCAGCCCGGCCGCTGCTATGCCGGCGCGAAATTCGCCATTTTGATCAGCGAGCAGGTGGCACCGGTCGGCGAGACGGAACCGTCAACCCCTGCCTATGACGTGGCTGGAGAAGTAGTCTAGCGCGCGGTCCGCAGCATGAGACCGACGCGCTGCGGAAAGAAACCATCGAGCGGCGCGGAGAGGTATGTATAATGGAGAACCCGCAAGGGTCCGCGCCGGATCACAATATCGTCCTCGTCGTTGAGGACGAACCGCTTGTGCGCATGTTCGCCGCCGAAGCCCTTATGGATGAGGGTTATCGCGTATTCGAGGCTCATGACGCTCGTGATGCGCTCACGATTCTCGACCATCGTCGCGATATCGGCGTTGTCGTCACTGACGTCGAAATGCCGGGTGGCATGGACGGCCTGGCGCTCGCCAGCACGATCCGCGACCGCTGGCCCGAAACGGTCATTCTCGTAAATTCAGGACGCGTACGTCCCGAGCCCAATGCCTTGCCAATCGGCGCGGGCTTTATCGCCAAGCCCTATCGCATAAGCGAGCTGGTGGACCAGCTTGAGAGGTTGTTGGAGCAAAACGGCGTGCGTCGGCGCTCCGACGACGATATTCTCGAAGCGTGGTACGCGGCCGAAATCGCGCACGCCAAGGCCGATCCCGTCGATAAACCCACCCTTCGCGCGCGCGCCATGGCAGCCGAACAGATGGCGATTGCACGCTTTGGGTACGGTGCTCATTCCGCTGTCTATGATGCGCGGTTCCCCGACAGACCGCCGCCGCGCCCATAGGGGAATCACTCGGGTGACGAGCCGGCGCTTCCCATCGACAAGTCGATCGATCCAGCGAGCTTGCACAGGGACTGGTGGGGGTCGGTGGAATCGACGCCACAGGGAAAAAAGAGATCAAAGGTGGTGCCGACATCGATCGCGGTGTCGATCCTCAAGAAGCCTCCGGACTGTCGCATGAACGCATCAACCTGCGGGATGCCCAGTCCCGTACCGGCGCTCGCCTTGGTGGTAAAGAAGGGATCGAAGATTCTGCGCCTGACGCCCGCGTCCATGCCCGTACCATTGTCTCTCACGCGAACCCGGACGTAATGATCGGACCCTAGGTCGCGCGATACGGGTCGTGAAACCAGAGCGGTGCTAATCTCGATGGTCCCACCGTCGGGCATGGCATCCCGCGCGTTGACGACGAGATTCATGATCGCGGCGTTGAACTGCGGAAATTCAAATTCAAAATCCGGGACGTTGGGACCGAGCTGTACCACAATCCGAATACCCGATCCGGCAGCATATCGCAGCAGGCTTTCCAATCGTACCAGGGCATCATTGACGTTTTGAGCGTGGATGTCGCAATCATGGCCGCTCGCGAAGTTGAGTAGTCGAGCGGTCATCCGCAACCCGCGCTCTACCCCTTCCTGCGCGCCCACGAGAAAGTCGGTGAACAAAGAAGGATCGTCAGCATGTCGTTCGGCAAGACGCACCGCGGCGGAAATCACGCCGAGGACGTTCCGGAAATCATGCACGAAACCCCTGCTCATCTGACCTAGAGCGAGCATCCGCTCGATCGCGCTGGAGCTCAGTGCTGGTGGCGCGTGATCCTTATTGGTTGGCGTTGCAATGTCGCGCGCACGGCCTGACATCCCGAAACCGACCGACGAGCTCAATGGTGTATCGACCGGCATATGAGGGTGTCCCTTCCTGCCACATGACGCCGAGCGTCATCCCTACGCGATTCGTGTACCAACAATTGCGCGCAGGCTTAAAGGAAGTCGAATTAATATTATTGCCCGTTTGTAACACCAAAATTGCATATAAATCCCCTTTAGAGCAACACGGATAATATAGACGCCCTCTTCCGCTATGTGGACGCTCTGCTTGTGCCACCTCACCCTGCACGAATGCGAGCACATGCCCCTCGCCCTTCCCTAAAGGCTGGTTGTCGAACCCCCCATCGCTCGTCCCGACGCTTTCTACTTGGGAAGCGCGCATCGGCGTGTCCGGCAGTCTGATCGGCCCCGTGATCCACCCTCTTCCCATTTTTCGGGAACCTTTTGCGATGCGTCTCATCAAATGGACAAAAGGAAACGATCGACGATGGGTGACCACAAGTTGCTCGGAGCCGACTGGACAACGGATTCTTCGCAAAGCGGCGGCGGGAGATGTCCGACCAACAATAGTGATCCAAGAAGGAGGACCAGCAAGATGATCGATATCCCGAGCAGCAGCCGCCGCGCCGTTCTTACCCGTGGCGTGACCACGCTTTCCGCGGCCGGACTGGTCGCTTTACTTGGCGGCGGCGTTCCAGCTGCGGCGAGGCAAGCCGATCGGCCGGCGCAGGATGTGCAACTTCTCAACGCCGCCCTGGCGCTGGAGCATGAAGGGATCGCCGCCTATCAGATCGCCGCACAAAGCGGACTTCTGTCAGCGGATGTCCTCAAGGTGGGCATCACCTTCCAAAGCCATCACAAGACGCATCGCGATGATCTGGCGGCGGCAATCGGACGCCTGGGTGGCGTCGCTGCCACCAGCAAATCGATCGCTGACTATGCCGCTTCGCTCGGCGCAGGCGCCCTGAAAACCCAGGCTGATGTCCTCAAGCTCGCACTGCGCCTCGAGCGCGGTGCCGCAAACGCCTATCTGGGCATCATCCCGTCGCTCCAGGCGACCGAGTTTCATCTGCTCTCCGCGCGCCTGGCCGGCGATGAGGCATTTCATGCCGCGATCCTTGGGAATGTTCTGAACGAACCCATTCCGCAACAGGCGCCGATTTTCGGATAGGCTTTATGGCCGACGCCAAATTCCGAGCGGGAACACGCGCGCTCGCGCTTGCGGCGGTGATAGCGATCAACGGCGCGGCACTCGGGGGGGGCGGCGCGCCGCGCGGCGATGCGGTCCGCGGAGCCGACCTCTATCAGGCGAAATGTGGCGCATGCCATTCGCTTGATAGCAATCGCGTCGGACCGGCACATCGCGGCGTCGTCGGACGACGGGCGGGCCATGTTGCCGGCTTCCGCTATTCAACGGCGCTCAGCGCGTCCCACATTGTCTGGACCCCCGCCAATCTCGACCGTTGGTTGACAGCACCGACAGTCATGGTGCCCGGCACTATGATGGGCTTTCGTGTGAGTTCGCCGCAAGAGCGGGCCGATATCATCGCTTATCTCGCGCAAAATCCATCCCGCCGGTGAGCGTCCGGCGATAACCAAGGGATTTCGGTCGCGGTGCCGATGACCCCAAGAAACGGAGAAACCTCATGGCGATCGATGACGCCGCAGATTTACCACGCGAAGCAGTCGGCATTTTTCACAGTTCGGAGCAGTTGCAGGACGCGATCGACGCGCTGCTCAGCTCGGGCTTTCATCGGTCCGAGCTCAGTCTGCTGGCAAGCGAACAGGCAGTCGAGGAGAAACTGGGCCATCGCTATTCCAGAGTGGATATTCTCGCCGACAATCCGGACGTGCCACGCGCCGCCTTTGTGTCGACCGAAGCGATTGGCGACGCGGAGGGCGGTATCATCGGCGGGCTGGTGTATGTAGGTGCGCTCGCCGCGGTCGGTGCGATCGTCGCAACAGGTGGTACGCTGCTCGCCGTCATCACGGGTGCCGCCCTTGCGGGTGGCGCCGGTGGACTCGTCGGTTCGGTGCTCGCCAAATGGCTCGGAGAGCATCATGCGCATTATCTCGAGGAACAAATCATACGCGGCGGACTGCTGCTGTGGGTAAGAACGCGCGACCCTGCGAGCGAGGTGCGCGCCATCGATATTCTGAGGAAATACTCAGCGGATCAGATTCACATCCACAGCCTGCCCCACTCCGCGCTGGACGCGTGAACGATCTGGAACACTTGCTGGCGGAGGTCCGGGCTTGCACCGCATGCGGCGACCTCTTGCCCCTCGGTCCGAGACCGGTCCTGCAGATGTCCGCAACCGCCCGCATACTGATTGCAAGCCAGGCGCCAGGCACCAAGGTCCACGCCAGCGGCGTTCCCTTTTCCGATCCGTCGGGCGATCGGTTGCGCGACTGGATGGGTATATCTGAGGATCAATTCTACGACGCCGCCCATATCGCCATCCTTCCCTTGGGCCTGTGCTATCCGGGGCGCGCTCGACAAGGTGACGCCCCGCCCCGCCCGGAATGCGCACGGCTGTGGCGGGAGCGGCTGCTCGCAGCAATGCCCGGGCTACGCCTGACGCTTCTGGTGGGAAGCCATGCCCAAAATCATGTGCTCGGTCCGGGACACCTTACCGAACGAGTCCGCGATTTCGCATCCTATCTACCCACCTTGTTCCCGCTTCCGCACCCCTCATGGCGCGTGACGATCTGGGCGCGAAAACACCCCTGGTTCGAGGAGGAGGTTCTTCCACACCTGCGCGCCGCGATCCGGCAGGCCTGGCCCGAGCTGGAAAAGATCGCGCGGCATCGCGGCGCCGCGACCGACGTGCGGGGCTAAGCGTTCGATGTCGGCCGCCCAACCCATCTACACGGTCGGACATTCGACACGGTCGATCGCGGATTTCGTCGCGCTGCTTCAAGTCGGCAAGGTGGAACTGGTGGTGGACATTCGCAGCATCTCCCGCTCGCGCGCCAATCCCCAATTCAACCGCGACACGCTGCCAGCCACCCTTGCGTCATGGCAGATCGACTATGAGCAGATCCTGGCATTGGGCGGCCTGCGCAAGAAATCGAAGACGATTCCGCGAGAGCTCAATGGCTTCTGGATCAATCCGAGCTTCCATAATTATGCAGACTATGCCCTGTCCGACACATTTCGGACCGGCTTGGATCTTCTTCTCGCGCATGCGGCGGATCGACGCTGCGCGATCATGTGTGCCGAGGCCGTCTGGTGGCGATGCCATCGCCGGATCGTGGCCGACTATCTCCTGCTGAAGCAGCAAGACGTCTTCCACCTGATGGGGCTTTCCCGCATCCAACCTGCCGTCATGAACGCCGCGGCACGGGCCGACGCGGGTGGTCTCGTTTACCCGGCTGTTGCTGCGGATTGAGCTGGCCCCTTCAGTGGGCATGATCGCCAGCGGCCTCTCCCCGGGCGAACACGCCTTCGACGATCGTCTGGGCATCGCGCTGAATCGCGCGCAAATGGTCGGCACTGCGGAAGCTCTCAGCGTACAGCTTGTAGATCGGCTCGGTTCCGGATGGGCGCGCGGCAAACCAGCCACCCGCGGTTATGATCTTGATGCCGCCGAACGGTTCGCCCCCGGCAGGTGCGGCGGTCAGTTTCGCCTCGATCGGTTCGCCAGCGAGTTCGGTGGCGGAGATCCGATCGGCCGTGGCGCGGCGCAGCACATCCATCTGCTCCGGCGCTGCCGGTGCGTCGATCCGTTCGTACCAGAATTGCCCAAATTCTTGCGTCAGCGCGTCATAGGCCTGGTTCGGATCGGACCCGGAGCGCGCCGTGATCTCGGCTGCCAACAGGCCTAGCGCCAAACCGTCCTTGTCGGTCGTCCAGACCAAACCATCGCGGCGAAGTAAGGAGGCGCCGGCACTTTCCTCGCCAGCAAAGCCAAGGGTGCCGGAGTAGAGGCCGTCGACGAACCATTTGAACCCGACGGGAACTTCGACAAGCGGCCGGCCAGCGCGGTGCGCGATGCGATCGATCACACTGCTGCTCACCATCGTCTTGCCGATACCGCAGCGCGGCGTCCATTGCGGGCGATGATCGATCAGATACGCGATCGACGCCGCCAGAAAATGATTGGGCGTCATCAGACCACCTGTCCGCGTGACGATGCCATGGCGGTCGGCGTCGGTATCGTTGCCGAACGCAAGGTCGAAGCGGTCGCGCATGCCGATCAGCCGGGTCATGGCATAAGGCGACGAGCAATCCATTCGGATCTTCCCGTCCCAATCCGCGGTCATGAAGCCGAATGTAGGGTCGACCATGTCCTCGACGACAGTTCCATTGAGGCCGTACCGGTCGATGATCTTGGGCCAATAGTGCACGCTGGCACCACCCAAAGGATCGATGCCGAGTGCCAGCCCTGACCCCGCAATCACCTCCATGTCGATCACGCCGGCGAGATCCCCGATATAGTGATCCATATAGTCGTGGGAGTGCACGTGCACCGATTGGCGCGCCCGTGCATAAGGAACACGCCGGACATTTTGAATGCCGGCCTTCAGCAGTTCGTTCGCGGTGGCTTCGATCCAGCTGGTAACGTCGGACCCGGCGGGGCCCCCCGTCGGCGGATTATATTTGAAGCCGCCATCTTCCGGGGGATTGTGCG
>NZ_CP158134.1:0-282494 GCF_036038995.2 Sphingobium sp. SJ10-10 | reverse complement strand
TGAGGAAGTGGTGGCATGAAGCTGCTTTCGCCGCCGCGCACCGGATGTCCATCCACGCTCAATGCGGCTGTTGGCGCGTCTGGCAGGCAAAGGCACCAATGATAGCCTTGCGGCACGCTGCCATCTGCCGGCGCAACGCGGTCGAAAGTCGCCAGCCACCGTCGTGCGGCAGCGGGTTCCAGATAGTCGTGACGCAATTCTTCACGACCAATCCAGCTTTGCCATTGTACGTACGGCTGGGTGGTCATATATCATCCCCGGTCAGGCCGCGGGCAATCACCTGAGCCTGAATTTCCGCAGCGCCCTCGAAAATGTTGAGGATGCGCGCATCGCAAAGGATGCGACTGATCTCGTATTCAAGGGCATAACCATTGCCGCCGTGGATCTGCAGCGCAGCGTCGGCGTTCGACCAGGCGGCGCGAGCGGCAAGCAACTTTGCCATGCCGGCCTCAATATCGCAGCGCTTGTCCGAATCCCTGGCTCGCGCGGCAGCATAGCAGAGTTCACGCGCCATCACAAAATCGACAAGGCTCATCGCCAGCTTGTCCGACACGCGCGGAAACCCGACGATGGCCCTGCCGAATTGCTTGCGAACCAAGGCATAGTCGAGGCCCAGTTCGATGGCCCGCCGCGCGACGCCGATAGCCCGCGCGGCGGTCTGGATGCGTGCGCCCTCGAAGGTACGCATGAGCTGCTTGAACCCTTTCCCCTCCTCGCCGCCCAGCAGGGCGTCTGCCGGCGCGGTCATGGCATCGAACTGCAGGGCATATTCGCGCATCCCGCGATAACCGGGGACCTCGATCTCGCTTCCGGTCATGCCAGGGGCTGGGAAACCGTCATCGCTCGTGCCCCGAGGCTTGGGCACCAGCAACATCGACAGCCCGGCGTAACCCCTGGCTTCAGGTAATGTTCGCACCAGCATCGTCATCAGATCTGATCGGCTGGCATGGGTAATCCAGTTTTTCGCCCCGTTGATGACCCAGTGATCGCCGTCGTGCCGTGCGCGGGTTTGAATGGAGCCAAGATCCGATCCGGTGTCGGGTTCGGTGAAGGCTGCTGACGGCAAAACCTCGCCGCTTGCGATCCTGGGCAACCACCAGGCCTTTTGCGCTTCGGTGCCGTTCAAGCCGATCAGTTCGCCGGCGATTTCCGACCGCGTGCCAAGCGAGCCCGCGCCAATCCAGCCCCGCGACAATTCCTCGGTTATGATGCACATCTTTAGCTTACCGAGGCCAAGTCCCCCATAGATTTCGGGTATGCAGACTCCGAATGTACCGAGATCGGCCATGGCCTGAATCACTGCCTCGGGGATCAGATCATTCGCCAGATGCCATCCGTGAGCCTGGGGCACGATGACAGCATTGGTGAAGCGACGGTATTGCTCGCGGATCGTGTCGGCTTCGGCATCATCGAGCGACTCGCTTGGCCATTGCCCCTGGGCCAGGGCTGCAGCCACTTCGCCTCTGGTTGCAGCATAGTCCACATCGAGTAGGTCCACGCACCGGTCGAAAAGCGTGCGGGCAGCGCTGCCAAGTCCGAGGTCGCCGGGGCGGAAGATTTCGTTCTGGCCCATCGGCAGGCCGCCACCGATCTGGCCAATGCATTCAGCGAAGGCCAGAGTGGCGATCCTGGCGTCAAAGTCATTCTTGCTGCCCCTGGCTTCGGACCATTCGAGCACCGCTTCAAGCGCAGCCACAAGCGTGGCCACCCAGGCATAACCGTGCGCGGCCCGCTGCTCCTCATCAATCCTTCCGGACACCAAGCGCGCGCCCAACGCTGCCTTGACCGAGTCGCGATAGTCTCTCGCGGCGTTCAGGGCCTGGCGCAGATCAGCCACCTTCAGGCCGCGCGCTCGAAGATTGCGGCGATGCCTTGTCCGCCGCCGATGCACATCGTCTCAAGACCGTAGCGGCCTTTCGTGCGCACAAGTTCGCGGGTAAGGTTGGCAAGAATACGACCACCGGTTGCACCGATCGGGTGGCCAAGCGATATACCCGAACCATTGACATTGAGGATTTCGTTCCGGCCGTCGTCATCCGACCAGCCCCATCCTTTCAGAACCGCCAGGACTTGCGGTGCGAAGGCTTCGTTCAGCTCAACCAGATCAATATCGCCCCAGCCAAGGCCGCTGCGGGCGAACAAGCGTTGCACTGCAGGAACGGGACCAATTCCCATACGACTGGGATCACAGCCCGCCGCGGCCGAGCTATGATAAAAGGCGATCGGTTCCACCCCCAGTTCGTCGAGTTTGTCTTCGGCCACCACAAGGCAAGCGGCAGCGGCGTCGTTCTGCTGACTGGCGTTGCCAGCGGTTACGACGCCGCCCTCAATCGCCTTCAGCGCGCCGAGCGAAGCCATCGTCGCGTCGCCGCGATAACCTTCATCGTGTGCGAAGATGGCAGGCGCGCCCTTTCTTTGCGGCACCACAACCGGCACGATTTCGTCGTCGAACATTCCATTCGCCCAGGCGGCCGCGGCCCGCTGGTGGCTGCGCACGGCATAGGCATCTGCCTGTTCCCGGCTGATGTCATAATCCCTGGCAAGATTTTCGGCCGTTTCGATCATGCCGGAGATAACACCAAAACGCTCCGTCGGCTGAGACATAAGGCGTCCGCGCGTCAACCTGTCGTGAAGGGTGATACTGCCGGAACGTTTGCCCCCGCGAAGGTCGGTTGAATAATGTTCGACGTTGGACATTGATTCGACCCCGCCGGCGACAACAACGTCGGACATCCCCGTCTGCACCATCATCGCGGCGTTGACGATCGCCTGTAGCCCCGAACCGCAGCGCCGGTCGAGCTGATAGCCGGGGACTTCAAGCGGCAGGTCGGCAGCCAGCCATGACCAGTGGCCGATGGCCGGCGCCTCGCCGTTGCCATATCCCTGACTGAACACGACATCGTCGACCCGGGCGGGATCGATCTTCGTGGGCTCGATCAGGGCCTTGAGGATGACTGCGCCAAGCTCGCCTGCAGTCATCGGCGAAAGAGAGCCGCCAAACTTGCCCACCGCAGTGCGGATCGGCATGACAATGGCTGCGCGACGAAGGGTCATTTCGGGTCTCCACTCGCCATGTTGCCCACAATACCTGCGTCGATCAGGCGGGCGATTTCGGCGGCAGGCAGCGAGAGCAGATCCGCCAGGACTTCTTCGGTATGCTGGCCATTGCACGGCGCGGGACAAGGATCCCGACGGTGCATTTGGGGAACGGTGGCGAATGTGCCCGCGGCGGGATAGTCGAAGCCGCTGGGATTTGGCACCATCCCGAAAATCGGATTGTTCGCTACCAGCGCTGGATCGTGAACCGCATCAAGCATCCTGCGATAGGGCGAAAAGACGATTCCCCCCGCATCGAAGGCAGTAGACAGATCGGCGTAATCACGCGACCGGATCGCCCGTTCAAACAAGGGATAGAGCATGTCACGCAAGGTATATCGGAGGCCGTCATCCTGTTCGAAAGAAACACCGCGCTCTTGTTCGATGGCCGCAACATCTTCGGAAAGGCCCAGCGCCCCCAGCAAATGGGCCCACTGGCGATGCGTGGCAACGACAATCATTGTCCGCACCCCGTCGCGCGTGGTGAAGTCGCGACCGAACAAACCATAAACTGCATTGCCAAGGCGCGGACGATCCCGGCCCGTATAGAGCATTTCTGCAAGTCCACCGAGGTTGGCGACCGTGCCAATCGCCACGTCTGACAACGGCAGCCGGATCTCGCATCCTTCGCCACTGGTGCTTCGCCACTGCATCGCGGCAAGCATGGCGAATGCTCCGTATGCGCCGGAAATGAGATCCCATGCGGGCAGGACATGATTGACCGGATCGGGGCCCGTTCCAGTCAGCATAGGGTATCCCACGGCATTGTTTATGGTGTAATCGAGCGCGGGCGAGCCATCGGCCCATCCCATTATCCGCAAGGTGACAAGATCCGGACACCCCTGCGCGAGGAGGGCATGGGACAGGAAACCATCCACCGGAAAATTGGTGATGAACTGGCCGGTTGCCCTCACGAGTTCCTGCACTATTTCACGCCCCTCAGGCCTGCGAAGATCAACCGCGACTGACTTTTTTGCACGATTGAGATTCTCCCAATAGAGCGAATCATTCGCCGCCGTCACAGGCCAGCGCCGGTAATCGGGGCCGCCGCCAATCTGGTCGACGCGTATCACCTGTGCGCCAAATTGCGCGCAATAAAGGCCCGCCGTGGGAGAGGCGACGAATGACGATGCCTCAATGATCGATAGGCCATCGAGAAAATTATACATGGCGTTTGATCCGGCCCGCAGGCGAATTGGCCATGCGCCAGGGCGGGGCGGAATGAACCCCCTGGCCGCCCATGGTGCAGCCTGCGGATGAAGTGCAACCCACGAAGGTCAATTCGCCGCCGCAAATTCACGCAGCATGTGCTTAGCGATCTGGAGTTGCAGGATCTGGGTCGTGCCTTCATAAATCCGATATATGCGCGCATCGCGGAAGAAACGTTCGGCATCGTATTCGGCAAGATAGCCGGCACCGCCGTGGATCTGGACGCAGGCATCCACCACGCGGCCGCACATTTCTGTCGCGAAAACCTTGAACGCCGCTGCTTTGCGCAAGATGTTCTCGCCTGCGTCGGCGCGCCGAGTGACATCGTCCATCATGCATTCGGCGGCATAGATTTCGATCTCGCTCTGGGCGAGCATCTGCTGGATCAACTGGAAGTTGGCAATCGGCTCGCCGAATGCCTTGCGCTCGGTCGCGTATCGGATGGCGCTATCCAGCGCCCGGCGGGCATAAGCGGTCGCTGCGGCGCCCACCGACATCCTGCCGTTGTCGAGGCTCATCATCGCGAATGCGAAGCCCTTGCCAAGTTCGCCGCCGAGCAGAGCCTCGCTGCCAACGTGGACATCTTCCAGCCCGATATCGGCGATATGGCTACCCGACTGGCCCATCTTCCTGTCCGACTTGCAGATCGTCACGCCGGGTATGTCAAGCGGGACGATGAATGCCGATATATGGGCGTTTTTGGGCAGATTTTCCATGGCCGTCCGCGCCATGATCAGTCCAACCTTCGCAAAGGGCGAGTTGGTAATATATCGCTTGGTGCCATTGAGAAGCCAGCCGTCGCCGGTCGGCACCGCAGTCGTCTGCAGACCCGCCGCATCTGATCCCGAACCCGGTTCGGTCAGGCCGAAAGCGGCGATTTCACCCGCGGCAATGCGCGGCAGCCATGCAGCCTTCTGCGCTTCTGTTCCACCATTCTTGAGGGCTGAGGCGAACATGCCGACATTGATCGAGATGATCGAGCGGAATGCCGGCATCGCATAACTTAGCGTGTGCATGGTGCGGATATACTGGCTGATGTTCATGCCGGCGCCGCCATGCTCTTCCGGTATGGTCAATCCAAACAGACCCATGTCGCGCATCGCTTCGAGGACGTTTTCGGGGATGAGGTCGGTTTCAATAATTTTGCGCTCGACAGGAATGAGCCGGTCGCGCACGAAGCGTTCAAGCTGTATCAAGAATTGTTCGAAGACTTCTGCATCCATGCCGGCGTTGCTCATCGGTTACCTGTCAGATTGGATCATAAGGAAAGACATGCGCCGAGACTTCATCGGCGCGCGCGAAGCTGCTGCGAAACGAAGGTACAAGCTCGTGGGCAATTGCCTCCGGCGTCCAGCCTTCGACCTTGGTCATCGACCGGATCGGCCGGGGCTTGCAAAACAGGGCGATTTCATTCTTGCGAACCGCGAAAATCTGGTTGGTCACGTCCTTGGATAGGTCGGATGCCAGATAGGCAACCAACGGCGCGATCTTGTCTGCCGACATGGATTGCAACCGTTGGACACGTTCGTGTTCGGCAGGCGTTGTCGCGGGAATTGACGAGGTCATGCGGCTCCACGCAAAAGGCGCGATGCAGTTCGAGCGGACGCCAACTCGCGCCATGTCGAGCGCGATAGACTGCGAAAGCGCGACGACGGCCAACTTTGCCGCCGAATAGTTCGCCTGCCCGATGTTGCCGATCAGACCGCTCGTCGAAGTGAAATGAACGAAACTGCCCGCCTTCTGTTCACGAAAATAGGGCGTGGCGGCCTTGGAAACGTTGAAGACACCAGTAAGATTGACCGCGATGACGCTGGTCCAGTCCGCGTGACTCATCTTGTGCCAGATGCTGTCTCGCAAGATGCCTGCATTGTTCACGACCGCATCGATTCGGCCAAATTTCCGTACCGCATCCTCGATAATGCTCTGCGCCTCCGCCGGATCTGCAACATTACCGAAGTTGGCCGCCGCTTTGCCCCCGGCACCGATGATGTCGTTAGCGGTGTTCTGAGCGAATGCGGTATCGCCGCCGTTGCCCGCCTGCGCCACGCCAGGATCGTTGACGATAATTGCCGCCCCCTGCGCGGCGCAATACAACGCCAGTTGGCGACCTATTCCGCGCCCGGCACCAGTGATCGCGACAACTGATCCATCCAGGCACCGATCCATATCCCGTTCCTCAAATGCAATTAGCCCGACAGGCAGGACTGGCTCAATGCCAGGCTCTGGCAACAAGCTCACCCAGTTCCTCTGCCACTCCGCCAGATGTGCTCGCCAAGGTACAATAGTTGGCAAAGCTTGCCTGGACTGCTGCTTCGGACGACTCGGCACGGGTCAACTGGTCCAGGTCCAGCCCAGCGAGCATTTGGGACTGGACCAGACGTTCACCATGCAACTCTGCCGTCTTCAGCGCCGCATAGGCTGCGGCGTTAATTTCCGACTCAGGCGTACATTGGCACCACTGCTTCATCCAGCGCCGCACCGAACGGACCGGTTGCACGAAGCGTTCATTCGCAGTTGCTGCCGAGTGCTGCGCGGCCTCGATGTCCGAAACAGCGAGAATGGTGCAACGCGCCCCTGCCAACCAAAGGCAAAGCAACACCGTGTTGACGTCACACCCATGCTGATCCTGCAAGGCAAGGCAGGAAGCTGCCACGCCCGGCTTGGCATAAATGTGTAAGGAATAGTCCCATAACGCCGCCGCGTGCTGCTCCACCTGAATTGAAGCTTCATCACCCACTGGCGGCACGGCCGGGCCTTGGTCCGACCGTGCCGAAGTACCCAATCGCGGACCTTGGTGAAAATGCTGACCAGACATGCAACGAGGCCAACCGCCTAGAACGTGCGGGCGCCGAAATGGATTTCCATCATCGGACGCATGACATCCCACCGTTCCAGCTGCGACCAGTGGCCCGAACGGTCGAGAACGTACAGTTCGGCATGCTTGAGATGCTGGATCAGGTATAGGCTGGTGTCGAGCGGCACCACCCGGTCCTGACGGCCATGGAAGATCAGCACTTCGTGCGGCATTTTGCCCAGCAGTTCGGGCGGCATGTTGAGCGTCTCAATGCCGTTCTTCATCGAATCGATCATCTTGACCGCGGTCTTCATGATTCCCGGATCGGTGGCGATCTTGTAACGGTTCTCGACGATTTCCTCCATGCCTTCGAACTTCTCGGCATCGTAGGCGAAGCTGTGCATCACCTGGCGATAGCGGGCATATCGTGGGTCGGAATAGAACGAGAGCAGGCGGATCAGTTCCGGGGTGCGCGGGCCGGGGGCTCCGATCGAACCCATCAGCACCACCTTGTCGATTGTGTCGGGCTCCTCGCTCATCATTTGCAGGGTCAGCGCGCCGCCCATCGAATTGCCTACAACGTGGGCCTTCTTCACACCGAGCGCCTCAAGCAGGCCAAAGCACTGGTCGACCCGGGTGCCGATCCAGCCCATCACGCTGTCAGGCCACGGATCGGGAATCACCGACTGGCCGAAACCGATCAGGTCGGGCGCGATCACGAAGAAGTTTTCGGCGAGGTCCGGCATCAGGTGATACCAGTTGGATGCGGCATGTGCGCCCGGACCCGCACCGTGAAGCAGCAGAATTGCCGGCTTGGACGGATCGCCCGCCAAGAGGGTGTGCGAGGTCAAGCCGCGGCCCGTGATCTTTTCTTCCCTGATAACCCCTTCAGCAGCCATGACATTCTCCCATGTGATCCTGACGATATATTCGCGCGACTCCTTGCCGGAGTTCACAGTCAATTTTGCCGGAGCCTAAGATATCGTTTGACATTGTGCAATGAGTTTTCCCAAGTGTTGCGCATTGGGAGCAGGACACATGACAGGCGAGACATTCGACGATCGACTGGTCGCGCAATTGGCGCAGGAACTCGACCATGCCGAGCAGACCCGCGAACGGATCCGGCCGTTCTCCGTGCGCTATCCAGGCATGCAGATCGAGGATGCCTACCGCATCAACCAGGCCTGGGTCGATCTCAAGCGAGAGCGCGGCCGGGCCGTCTTTGGTCACAAGATCGGCCTGACCTCGCGCGCGATGCAGCAGGCAGCCGGAATCACCGAACCCGATTACGGCACCTTGCTGGATGACATGGTGTTCGAACAGGGCAGCGACGTGCCGACCGCCCGGTTCATCACGCCCAAGGTCGAGGTCGAACTGGCCTTTGTGCTCGGGCGCCGCCTGGAAGGAGCACAGACGACGATTTTCGACGTCCTGAGCGCCACCGACTATGTGGCTCCGGCAATCGAGATCATAGACACCCGGGTGCATCCCAAGGATGCCGAAACCGGAGTGGCGCGCAAGGTCCTGGATACGATCAGCGACAATGCCGCCAATGCCGGAATCATCGTCGGCGGTCTGCCGGCGAAACCCGACGGGCTCGATCTGCGCCGCATCGGCGCCCTGCTCAGCCGCAACGGGGTGATCGAGGAAACCGGCCTTGCGGCAGGGGTGCTTAACCACCCCGCCAACGGCGTCGCCTGGCTGGTACGGCGGCTCGCGCCTTGGGGGCAAGGGCTCGAAGCCGGAGAAGTCGTGCTTGGCGGATCGTTCACGCGCCCGGTCGAAGCGGCGCCGGGCGATGTCTTCAACGCCGATTTTGGCGAGTTTGGTTCAATCGGGTTCCGGTTCGTTTAAGGGGCGAAAATGCAGACACCGGTCAACCGCTTCAAGGCGGCCTTGCGCGAAGGTCCGGTCCAGCTTGGCTTCTGGTTGGCCCTGGCCCATCCAGACATTGCCGAAATCTGCGCGGGCCATGGCTATGACTGGCTGCTGATCGATGGCGAACATGGCCCGCAAACCCTGCCCGGCATCGTCGCGCAGCTGCGTGCGGTCGAGGCGACGCCGCCGTGTTCGGCGATCGTCCGGATTGCCGGCCACGATCCGGTAGCGATCAAGCAGGTTCTCGATCTTGGAGCGCAGACTCTGATGGTTCCGATGGTCGAGACCGCCGAACAGGCCCAGGCCATCGTAACTGCGTCCCGCTATCCGCCTGCAGGCGAACGCGGCCTCGGCGGCGCCCGTGCCGCGCGCTGGGGTGGCTATCCTGCCTATGTCGCAGAAGCCAATGCGCAGGTTTGCATCATCGCCCAGATCGAGACCGCGACCGCCGTCGACAACATTGAGGCGATCGCCGCAGTGGACGGAATCGACGCGCTGTTCCTTGGACCTGCGGACCTGGCCGCGACCGAAGGTTTGCTGGGCGCAATCAATTTCGATGCCCTGTTCAAGCTGACCGGCGAAGCACTGGCGCGGATCGTCTCAACCGGCAAACCGGCCGGGATCCTTTCGCGCGACGAACGCCTCGTCCAGCAGTTCCTCGATGGCGGTGCCCGCTTCATCGCCAACGGGATCGACAGCTTCACGATGGCCAAGGGCGCGGGCGACGGACTCCGGGTCTGGCGTGAGCGTATCGCGGCACAGGGCGGCAACTGAGGCTATGGCAAAACCGGCTTGGCAGACGCCTCGTTCCAGTGACCCGGTCAAACCGCTTGATGGCGTCCGGGTGCTTGAATTAGCCCGCATCCTGGCTGGCCCATGGTGCGGACAGCTGCTGGCGGACCTTGGCGCCGAAGTGATCAAGATCGAACGGCCCCGCGTAGGAGACGATACGCGGCATTGGGGGCCGCCGTTCGTGACAGCAGAAGATGGCACCAATTTGGGAGCGGCTTATTTCCATTCGACCAATCGCGGCAAGCGGTCTTTCGCAATCGACATCGCCAGCGCGGAGGGCCAGGCCATCATTCGCGATCTGGCAAGCGGCGCAGATATCGTGATCGAGAACTACAAGGTCGGCGGGCTGTCGAAGTACGGGCTTGACCATGCCGCGCTTTCCGCACTGAATCCGCGCCTGATCACCTGCTCGATCACAGGGTTCGGACAAACCGGGCCATACGCCCACCGCGCAGGCTACGATTTCATCGCCCAGGCCATGGGCGGCATGATGTCGATGACCGGCGAACCCGATGGCGAACCGCAGAAGGCGGGCATCGCCGTGGCCGATCTGTTCACGGGCATGTACAGCACGGTGGCGATCCTCGCTTCGCTCAACCGCCGGGACCGCACCGGCAGCGGCGCCCACATCGACATGGCACTGCTCGACACCCAGGTGACTGTCATGGCCAATCAGGCGATGAACTGGATGACATCGGGTAATGTGCCGCGCCGGTTCGGCAACGGTCACGCCAATCTGGCACCCTATCAAGCCTTCCCCACGCTTGACGGGCCCTTGGTGATTGCGGCCGGCAACGACGGCCAGTTCGCCAGCTTGTGCCGCGTTTTGCGGTGTTCACTGCATGAAGACCCACGCTTCGCCACAAATCCTGCCCGTCTCTCGAACCGGGCGGAACTGGTCACAACGGTCGAGGGGCGCACGGCCCAGTGGAACCGACAAGCGCTGTTCGACGCGCTTGAAGAGGTTGGCGTGCCAGCCGGACCAATCAACGAACTCGACGAAGTGTTCGCCGATCCACAGGTCATCGCCAGGGGCCTCGCCGCAATGGCCGGAGGGCGCAAAGGCGTCGCCAGCCCGATCGTGATCGACGGGGTGCGAATGGTTTCGGATCTGGCCGCGCCGGGAAGTCCCGAGTCGGTCGGAGACGAATAGGCGGCGCAGTCAGTTCGCAGCCTGAACCGGTATAGGTCCCCCGAACAATCGCCAGCCTTCGCTGAACAGTACAAGCACGATGGTCACGCTCGCCACCCCGAAGAACGAATAGGCCAGAGGCAGCGGGGAACCATTGTAGGCCTGCCCGATCAGTGCGCCCAGCCCCGCGCCAAGCACCAAACGGAAGAACGTCTGAACAGAGGCCGCGGCCCCGGCCACCTTGCCGAATGGCTGCAGGGAAATCGCAGTGAAATTGATGAAGACCGTGATCAGCAAGCACATGTTCGCGGATGTCAGAAGCACGAACTGAAGCAGGGTTTCGCCCGGTCGGGATGCCACATAGATCTGGCCGATCGACACAAGGAAATGGCACAGGATGGCGGCATGGCCGATCCCTCGGATGCCGAAACGGTGTACGATAGCGGAATTGGCAATGCTGGCCAGCATCATCGAGCCCGCCATCAAGCCAAAGATTACCGAATAGGCCCCACCGGCCCCGAAATGTTCGCCGATCAATTGCTGCGAGCTGTTGATGAAGCCGAAGTGAGCGCCGAAAATCAGGGCCATGCCAATGACGTAACCGATCGACCGGCGATTTGTCAGAACGAGGCGGATGTTGCCGAACAATTCACTCGCACCATGAGACTGCCGCCGGGAAAGCGGCAGCGTTTCTTCCATGCGGAAGAAATACCAAGCTGACACTCCCATCGACAGCACCCCGATGACGATGAAGACGGCACGCCAGCCGAGCGCTGTAAAGATCACATAACCCAAACTTGGGGCGAGGGTCGGGACTGCCATAAACAGCATCGCGACAAAGGCCTGCAGCTTGGCCATGTCTTCGCCCTGATAGCGGTCGCGAACGATCGCCAGAGGAAGGACGGTCAGGGCGGAAGAGGCACAGCCAAGCAGCGCGCGGGCCGCCAGCAGGACCGAAAAGTCAGCCACGAAAGCACAAAGCAGATTGATCAGGGCGAACAGAACCATGCAAACCAGCAGGACCGGCCTCCTCCCAAGCCGGTCGGAGATCGTCCCCGGGACGAGCGAAAACAGGCCCGAGCAGATCAGGAAGGTGCCGATGACCCATTGCCGCTGGTTTGAACCGCTTGCTCCCAGATCGGTTGCCATGGCACCCAAAGCCGGAAGCAACGTTGTAAACCCAAGTGACTGCAATGCCTGGATCATCGCCATCATGGCGATGAACTCCCGTTTGCCGATTGGCTCTTTATCGGACAGCGACAACGTTCATACCTTCCGGATGGTCGGGCCTGGCAGCGCCCCCGCCATGAAGCCGGTCCACCAATATGGAGGCCCGTCCACTTCTGATGTAAAGCCGCAGGAGCTATCCTTGCCAGCCGATCGCACGACTCGCTGCTATGGCCGCCGAAAGGATCTTTTCGATCTTCGTCTTCGAATAAAAATGCTTGTCCTGAACTCGCGAGAGAACGCTCATCGTCGCAACAAGCCTGTTCGCGGAATCAAACACAGGTACACTCAAGGCAGAGAGACCAGGCACAACCGTACCCTGTGTGGTCGCGTATCCCAGCTCGCGCGCTTGGACTATCTGCCTTTCCAGTTCGTCGTCGGAAACCACCAGCCCGCTGGCGCGCTCTTGCTCGATGACGGGCTGGGTCAAAGTTCGTGAACAATGGGTCAAATACAGGATGCCAGTCGACGAAGCCTGCAATGGCAAAACAGAGCCGACGTGCAAACTGGTAAACAGGGGCAGACCGCCATCGATCCAGCGAATCACCGATGGCCCGTAATTACCCCAGACCGCCAGCAACCCTGTCGTTTGCAGTTCTTCCAGCACGCTCGCCAGATTATCGCCAGCGATCCGTACCGGCTCCACCCGCGCCAGCGCGGCCATGCCAATACGAACTGAAAACTCACCTAGTGCATAGCGGCCATTCTGGACATTCTGCTCGACCACGCCTGTATTGACAAAAGCCAGCAGGTAACGGTGTGCCTGGCTGCGTGACAGACCCGATTTCTCGGCAACTTCACGCAGATGTGCGCCATCCCTTGGGCAATCCATCAAGGCCCTGAGGACGCGAACACCAATTTCCACGGACTGGATAGCCTTGCGCGGCGAATCATTCGCGCTCAAATCTTCGGGAGGCAAGCGCTCGTTAGCCTGATGTTCGATTTCATCACCTTTAGCTGTAAGCTGGCTAGCCTTGCGTGCGTTCATCGGTATTCCCCTTCACCAGCCACTCCCCGGCCCCAAAGCCCCTTGCATTATGGGAAAGGAGTTGCATATTGTCCAACGAATAGTGTAAGGTGCAAACGCGTGCAAGGGGATGATCTGAGTCAATTGCGACAAAGAGGCCGAGCGTCAACCCAACCAGGCGCTTAAAAACCAGTGAGAGGAAAGGAAGTCGGGTAATGGCTGCAATCGCGTTTCCCAGATCGTCCGAAGAGCATTTCGAAGAGTTGCGAAAGGCGCCCGTTCTCGCCCTGCCGACAGCTCTCTTGTTTGTCGTTTCCATGGCAGGGATCGCAACGACCTGGTACCTGGCGCTGAACGCTATGCTTCCGCTTTGGGTCGGTGCGATCTCAAACGGCCTCGTCACCTATCTGCTTTTCAGCGTGATCCACGACGCCTCGCACAAGTCGCTGTCGAGCGTTGGCTGGATCAACGAATCGATCGGCGCGATCGGCTTGTTCTTCCTCTTTCCCTATGCCCCGATGGTCCTGCTCCGCTGGGTCCACAACAAGCACCACACGCATACCAATGGACCCAAAGACCCCGACCGGTTCGAGCATGAATCGCCCTGGTGGCAGGTTCCATTCCGCTGGACCTTCTTCGATGGTGCCTACATCTGGTATTTCGTCAAATATGGTCAGAACGTGCGCAAGAAACATGGCACCGAACTGCTTGTCTTCTATTCGCTCCTCGCGCTGCTGTTCGTTGCGGCAATTTACTTCGGCTTCGGCTGGGAACTGTTCATGCTGTGGTTCGTGCCGTCACGGATCACGCTGTTCATCATCGCCATCGTCTTCGTCATCCTGCCACATCATCCCGCGATCATCGCGCAAGACGAAGACCCTTACATGGCGACAACCATGCGGTTCGGCTGGGAATGGTTGCTCAACCCGCTGCTGGTTTATCAGAATTACCACCTGATCCACCACCTCTGGCCTGAAATCCCGTTCTACCGGATGCACAAGGCCTATTACCTCAAGTACGATGAAATCAACGCCAACCGCATCCCGCGCCAGAAAGCCTTCGCCCTGAAGCCCGAGAACTATGACGACCACTTTGCGGTTCGCCGGGAACTCGACCAGGCGCAAGGCAAGGCAAGGCCTGCCTAACGAAATAACGGCCGGACCGTTCGGTATGGTCCGGCCGTACCTCCAGACCGGGAAACGCACTGATGGCCAAGCAACTTCACCTTGGCGCGTTCATGCGCCCGGTCAGCATCCACACCGGAGCCTGGCGGTATCCAGGTGCCTTACCCGACGCGAACTTCAGCCTGGCAGCGATCCAGCGCTTCATCCGCAGCCTTGAAGCTGCCAAGTTCGATTATTTCTTCATGGCTGATCACCTCGGCGTGCTCAACCTGCCACGCCAGGCGCTGATGCGCAGCCACACTGTGACCTCGTTCGAGCCATTCACGTTGCTTTCCGCACTGGCCGGGGTGACTGAGCGAATCGGCCTCGTCGCAACGGCCTCGACCACTTACGACGAGCCGTTCCATGTCGCGCGCCGCTTTGCCTCTCTCGATCACATCAGCGGCGGGCGGACCGGCTGGAACGTGGTGACCACTTCGAATCCGGACAGCAGCCGCAACTTCGGCCTGGAGACCCAGCCAGATCACGCCGCGCGCTATCACCGCGCCCGCGAGTTTCATGACGTTGTGACCGGGCTGTGGGACAGTTTCGCCGACGATGCCTTCGTTATGGACGCAGCAAAGGGCATCTATTTCGACCCCGCCCGGATGCGTGCGCTGAACCACAAGGGCGAGCATTTCTCGGTCACCGGGCCGCTTAACATCGCCCGTCCGGTTCAAGGCTGGCCGGTCATCTTCCAGGCCGGTGCCTCGGACCCGGGCCGCCAGCTCGCTGCCGAAACCGCCGAAGCCGTATTTGCTGCGGAATCGACGCTGGAAGGCAGCAAAGCCTATTACGACGACGTCAAAGGGCGGGCGGCGACGGTAGGACGCAATCCCGATCACATCAAGATCATGCCGGCCGTATTCCTGGTTGTTGGAGACACCGTCGAGGAAGCCCACGCGAAGCGCGCGAAACTGGACAGCCTGGTCCACTACGACAGCGGCATCCATTCACTGTCCGGCATGCTGGGTCACGACGTATCGGGCTTCGATCCCGATGGCCCCCTGCCCGACATCCCCGAATCCAACGCCAGCAAAAGTTCGCGGCGGTTCATGATCGAATTGGCCAGAGCTGAGAGCCTGACGATCCGCCAGCTCGCCGCGAAGGCCGGCAGCTATGGCGGTTTGGCTTTTGTCGGCACCGCCAAGACCATCGCCGACGAGATGCAGCATTGGCTTGAGCAAGGCGCTTGCGACGGTTTTACCACCATGTTCCCTTACCTGCCGGAAGGCCTGGAAGACTTTGCCGGCAAGGTTGTGCCCGAACTGCAGGCGCGCGGCCTGTTCCGCACCGAATACGAAGGCGAAACGCTGCGCGACCATCTAGGCCTGCCGCGCCCGGACAACCGCTTCTTCGCCTGATGCGGTGAGCCGGTTTGTCATCATCGGCGCCGGGGCAATCGGCAGTTTCCTGAGCACGCGGTTGCACAACGCCGGGCATGAAGTTCTGCTGATCGCCCGAGGAGCGCGGCTCGAGGCCTTGCGAAACACGGGCGTGCTGCTGTCCGAAGGCGGGGCCGAGCGGCAAGTGCGTGTGCCGGTGTCCGCAGCATGCGATCCCGCAACGCCGCCGGATCATGCCATCCTGGCAACCAAGACGTTTCAGATCGAATCGGCGCTTGCCCTGCTCGAACCACTGCGCGGAAGCCGCTTCACGCTGCTGACGGTGCAGAATGGGGTCGAAGCACCCGGCATCGCCCAGGCCGCCCTGCCCCGCGCTGTCGTGCTTGGCGCACGCATGCACGGCTTCTTCGAGCTGGAAGACGGGATCGTGCGCCACACCGGCGTCCCCGCCACGCTGCTGGCCGGCCCGGTCGCCGATCGCGCAACCGACCCGGCTGCCGGACAGGCCTCGGCAATCCTTGCGGGCGACCTTATTGCCGCTGGGGTCCCCACCACTCTGACAGGCGACATGCGCCCAGCGTTGTGGGACAAGTTCCTGATGGCCGCGACGATCGGCGCGGTGGCCCCGGCGTTCGGCCTGAAGGTCGGTCAGGTGCTGGGCCATCCCCAGGCCAGCGCGCTTTTGCGCGAGGCCATGGCCGAGGTCGAACGGATCGCAGCGGCGTTGGGCATCGAATTGCCGCCCGATTGCATATACGAGAAGCTGGACTTCATCGGCCGCTTTCCACCCGACGTCACCAGTTCGCTGCAGCGCGATCTCGAAGCGGGCAGACCGTCGGAATTCGTCCACCTCAGTGGGGCCATACCCCGCTTCGCGCGACAGGCCGACCTGCCCTGCCCGGCCACAGACGAAATCCTCGCGCGGCTGCGCGCCCGCGGGCTTCAACCTGATTGATCAGACGATATCCCGCTCCATCGCGCGCCTGGCAAACCATGCACCCGCCATGATCACAGCATGCGCGGCCAAGGTCGTCAAGCCGACCCACAAGGCTTCGCCGCTCCAAACGACGCTATAGATGTCCCAGGCGGAGCCGACGAGTTCGGTCAGCACGATCACCGGAACCAGCGCCCAGTAGCGCAACGGATCGCGCGCGCCCCACAACGCCACGAGGCCGATTGCTGCCAGTTGGATGCCAACGATCAACCAGGCATCAAGCAGCAGGCCGAAAGACGGCGTCCCCTGCCCCAGCGCAATACCGGGGTAGATCAGCCGCAGGGCCCCCGCATAGACCGGCGGCCAGAGCAGCACGAGATTGCAGAGATACCAGATCCCCACGGCGATCAGGTAAGTGCGCAGAACCTTCATGGCGGCCTCCTCAGGCGATCGCGAAGATATCCGATGTGGCGCAGGCGATGCGCGCATCCTTGTGCGGCGCATAGTCCGGATCGTTCATGAAGGCGTCGATCGCCTCCATCGAAGGAAACCGGATCACCACGACATAGTCAGGTGCGGCTCCCTCGCCCTCATAACGGACGAACTCGTGCGAACGGCAGACCATTTCCCCGCCGTGGCGTCCGACCAGCGCCGGAACTGCGGCCATATAGCCTGCCACCCAGGTTTCGTCGTGCGATTTGATCGATCCGATGAAATAGGCAGCCATCACTCCGTTTCCTTTGGTCAGCGCCGGGACCGCCAGCTTTCCCGCTAGAGCCCCAGCAAGGTGTTGCGAACAGCTTGCGCAAATCCCGCAGTTGTCCCGTTTCCGCCAAGATCGGGGGTCCTCGCGATATCGGGCGCAATGAGCGCCGTTTCGAGTGCGCGCATCACCAGCGCGGCGGGCTCGGTTTCGCCGAGATGCTCCAGCATCATTGCACCCGACCAAATCTGGCCGATCGGATTGGCGATGCCCTGCCCGGCGATGTCCGGGGCAGACCCGTGGACCGGCTCGAACATCGAAGGGAACCGCCGTTCGGGGTTGAGGTTAGCAGAAGGAGCCACAGCGATGGTGCCAGTGATTCCCGGCCCCAGATCGGAAAGGATATCACCAAAAAGGTTCGAACCAACCACCACATTGAACCGTTCGGGCGACATCACAAAGCGTGCGGCGAGAATATCGACATGATACTGATCGGCGGCAACATCGGGGTATTCGGCGCCGATCGCGGCAAAGCGCTCGTCCCAGAACGGCATCGAATGATAGAGTCCATTGGACTTCGTCGCGCTGGTCACATGCCTGCGCCCGCTCCGCCGAGCGAAGTCGAAGGCATAGCGCAAGATGCGGTCGGTGCCCCGGCGGGTGAAGATCGCCTGCTGGACGACGATTTCGTTCTCGCCAGTTCCGGTCCGACCGCCGATCTGGGAATATTCGCCTTCCGAGTTTTCGCGCACCACCCAGAAATCGATGTCGCCGCGAGCCTTGTCGCGCAGGGGCGAAGCGATGCCCGGCAGCAGCCGCACCGGACGCAGATTGACGTACTGCTCGAACTCGCGCCGGATCGGCAACAGCAGCCCCCACAGCGAGATATGATCGGGTACCCCGGGAAAGCCGACCGCGCCGAGGAACACCGCATCATGATCGCGCAACCGGTCTAGCCCATCATCGGGCATCATCTTGCCGGTTTTGAGGTAGGTCTGGCAGCTCCAGTCGAAGTGCCGGAATTCGAGCACGAAACCGCACTTGGCCGCTGCCGCCGTCAGCACCGCGATTGCGGCAGGCACCACTTCGCGGCCAATTCCATCTCCCGGAATGCTGGCGATGGAATAACGCCTCATGGTCAATCTTTCCCTACAGATAGCTGTTCAAAGTCTTGAGCACCCGATAAGCGCTGAGAAAGGCTGGCGCAGGAACCTGCAGTTGCTCCGCTGCCGCCGCGAGCGGCCCCAGGACCTCGTCAACTTCCATCCGCCGGCCCGCCACGAGATCGTCATGCATCGAGGTGCGGACGGGACGGTTTTCCGGCTTGAATCTGGTGCCCATCGCCATGACACCGTACACTGCCTCTTCAAAGCTTTCACGGTCAATCTCGACCAATCTGGATACAGGCGCGAAATAGTTCTGCGGTTCGTAGCCAAGTGCCTTGTAGATCGCCAGCAGATCCTTGACGACGTGGACATAGTGTTCGGCGCCTTCGCGAACCGCCACACCATCCACAAAATCGAGCTTTGGAAGCGCGCCCAGCGTACTGGCGCTCCACGACGATGCTCCACCGACCTGAACCACTTTTTCCCAATGGACATGGACGATATCGGGAGTTGAGCGCGAACCCATGCCCGCAGCGTCGAGCGCTACGGCCATGATCCGCGTGCGCTCGCTCTCCCCGCCTTCCAGCTCGCCGAAATAGGCGGTGACGGGAACCGCCATGTGATTGAGCGCCTTGCCCGGTTCGAGCAGGGTCGCCCCGTCCATGATCGAGCCGCCGATCACCTTGTCCTTGCCAAACGCGGCCTGGAGTTTGCCTTCCTTGCCCACGCCGTTCTGCAAAGTCAGCGCGCAAGCGGTGCGATCGACCAACACCTGCGCATCGGCCAGCGCCTGATCGGTACCCTTGGCCTTGGTCAGCAGGATGTAATAGTCGATGTCGCCTTCAACCTCCTCGGGCGTTTCGACCGCGAAGAGGTTTTCGCGCTGGACGAATTGCGCCCGCACACCCGAAATACTCAGGCCATCCCGGCGGATCGCCTCGACATGGGGCTTGCGCGCAATCAGCGTGACCTTGTGGCCGCCGCGCGCCAGGAATCCGCCGATGACCGAGCCTAGCCCGCCGGCACCGTGGAAACAGAAATGCAATTGCTTGGACATGCTTTGGGATTCCCGTTGGTTCGGCTCAGGCAATGCCCAGTTCGACCAGCTTGGCCCTGATCTGCTCTTTCTTTTCCGGCGTCACATCAGCCACCGGCGGCAGGATCGGGCCAGCCTTGAGGCCAATCGCTTCGTACCAGGCCTTCACATTGGCAAGTGCGCTGGCATAGGTCGCGGTGCGGGCGATATCCCACAGGAAGTTGTCGTGATAGAATTCGCGGACTTCGCTGAGCTGATCGGAAGCGGCCCGCGCTTCCTCCCATTTTCCTTCATGCGCCAGGCGGATGTATTCCTTGGCGAAATGGCGCTTCTTGCCGTACAGCATGTAAGACAATTCACCCCAGCAAACGGTGCCGCCAAGACGCAGATCGTCGAGGAAGAAGTATTCGAATGGCTCCATCGTGTTGAAGCCTTCGGGCATTAGCTGGCGGATTTTGATTGTCTCGGCACGGCTCATGGCACCTTGTTTGACGCCGATCACGGTATCGATATCGGCCAGGCGGCGCATCAGGTCCCAGCTCAGCACGGTTCCCGAAACCGGGGTCCGGTAGAGGCAGACGGCCAGATCGGTGTTGTCGGTCAGGAACTTGAACCAGGCATAGATTTCGTCGTCGCGCTTGAGCTGCACAACCGGGTTGATCACCTCAGCCCCGTTATACCCGAGCTTCTCGACGAACTGCATCTTCTCGATCGCGGTATAGACGCTGGGATCGAGCACGATGGTCCACAGATCGAGCCGCCCGGCATTCGCCTCGGCGACGATCTCGTGATAGCGAAACCAGTCTGACGCTGAGACGTTCCAACATTCGGAGATGAACCCGCCGACGGCCAAGCCATCTACGCCCATTTCGACATATTTATCGATGTTGTAGCGGATACCGTCCACATCGAACTTGTAATCGGCGGTCATCGGGGTAATCGGACACTGATAGAAGCCCCTGACGGTCTTCGTAGCCCAAGCCTTGGCGTCCTTACGATCATATTCCATTGATGTGCACCTCATCTCGATTTGGTTCAGAATTTCAGCTTGCATCTGCCGTTCATGAAGGCGCCAGCGCCGCCTGGGCCGCAGCCAGTCGGGCAATCGGCACCCGGAAAGGCGATGCGCTGACATAGTCCAACCCGATCTCCTCACAGAAAGCGATCGTGGCCGGATCGCCGCCGTGCTCGCCGCAGATCCCCAGTTTAAGGTCGGGCCGAGTTTCGCGCCCTTTGCGCGATGCCATTTCGATCAGCTTGCCGACCCCTTCGATATCGAGAGTGACGAACGGGTCCTTGGCGATAATGCCTTTTTCCACATAAGCACCCAGGAAACGCGCCGCATCGTCGCGGCTGATGCCCAGCGTAGTCTGGGTCAGATCATTGGTTCCGAACGAGAAGAATTCCCCGCTTGCAGCGATTTCGTCGGCAACCAGGGCTGCCCGCGGCAGCTCGATCATGGTGCCAACGCTAAAGGCGATCCGCTCGCCTTTTTCGGCGAACACGACTTCAGCTACCCTGTACAGGGTATCCTTCAGTGATTCGAGTTCACGCGGCAATCCGACCAGCGGGATCATGATTTCGGGACAGACCGCCATGCCCGCCTCGCCCGCGACTTCGAGCGCAGCCTCGAAAATCGCGCGAGCCTGGATTTCGTATATTTCGGGATAGACCACGCCAAGTCGGCAGCCTCGATGCCCCAGCATGGGGTTGGTTTCCGCCAATTCGATTGCGCGATTCCGAACCTGCTCCACGTCAATACCCATCGCCCGCGAAAGCTCGGTGAACTCGCTATCCGTATGCGGCAGAAACTCGTGCAGCGGCGGATCGAGGAGGCGGATGGTGACTGGCAAGCCTTCCATGATCTCGAAGATTCGTCGGAAGTCGGCGCGCTGTTCGGGCAAAAGCTGGTCGAGCGCGGAGCGTCGTTCCTTTTCGCTGTCGGCCAGGATCATCTGCCGCATAGCGAGGATCCGACTTTCATCGAAGAACATGTGCTCGGTTCGGCAAAGCCCGACCCCTTCGGCCCCGAACCGGCGGGCCATTTCGCAATCGAGCGGGGTTTCCGCGTTGGTCCGAACCTTCAGGCGGCGATGCTTGTCAGCCCATGCCATCACCGTTGCGAAATCGCCCGAAAGTTTGGGCTGGATTGTCGGTAGTTCGCCCAGGAACACTTCGCCGGTCGAACCGTCGATCGTAATGAATGCGCCCTCTTCGAGCCGCTGGCCGCCGATCTCGGCGACCCGCGCGACCGGGTCGATCTTGAGACTGGCGGTGCCCGCCACGCATGGCCGGCCCATACCCCGCGCGACCACGGCCGCGTGGCTGGTCATGCCGCCGCGCGCCGTCAGAATGCCGGTTGCGACGTGCATGCCATGGATGTCGTCAGGCGACGTCTCATGCCTGACGAGGATGACCTTCTCTCCAAATTCGGCCCACCGTTCCGCTGTTTCCGCATCGAATACCACACCCCCCGAGGCTGCCCCGGGCGAGGCAGGCAAACCCTTTCCGAGCAGCACCCGCGGCGCATTCGGATCGAGCGAGGGGTGAAGCAACTGGTCGAGCGAGGCCGGGTCGAGGCGGAGCAGCGCGGTCACTTCGTCGACCAGGCTCTCTTCGACCATGTCGACGGCAATCTTGAGCGCGGCCATGGCAGTGCGCTTGCCCGAACGGGTCTGAAGGAGGTAGAGCCTGCCGCGTTCGACTGTGAATTCGATGTCCTGCATGTCGCGATAGTGGCGCTCCAGCAGTTCGAACACCTCAGCAAGTTGAGCATAGGCCTTCGGCATCGCTTCCTGCATTGAGGGAAGCCGCGCACCTGCGGCTTCGCGGGCAGCCCTGGTCAGATACTGGGGCGTGCGGATGCCGGCGACAACATCCTCACCCTGGGCGTTGGCCAGCCATTCGCCGTAGTAGGCCTTCTCGCCGGTTGCAGGGTTGCGGGTAAAGGCGACACCGGTAGCGCTGGTCTCGCCAAGATTTCCGAACACCATGGCCTGGACGTTAACCGCCGTGCCCCAATCTCCGGGGATATCGTTCAGGCGCCGGTAGACCTTGGCTCGCGGTGAGTCCCATGAGAGGAACACCGCCTCGATTGCCGTCCAGAGTTGTTCATGTACATCCTGAGGAAAGGCCGCGCCGTGATGGGCAAGCACGAGATCCTTGAAGGTCGCGATCAGGCCGCGCAGATCGTCCACTCGAAGATCGATATCCTCATCGACGCCGCGATCTTCCTTGATGCGGTCAAGGGCTGCCTCGAATACGCCATGCTCGATTTCGAGCACGACACTGGAATACATCTGGATGAAGCGGCGATAACTGTCGAGCGCGAACCGCTCATCCCCGGAGGACTGGCCCAGGCCGGTGACGGTCGCATCATTGATGCCAAGGTTGAGGATCGTGTCCATCATCCCCGGCATGGATACCCGCGCTCCCGAACGCACCGAGACCAGCAGGGGATCGCGAGGATTGCCGAACGTCTTGCCCGTCGCCCGTTCGACCAGCCCCAAAGCAGCCGAAACCTCATCGCGGATGCGATCAAGTGAAGCTCTGCCGTGGTCAAGATAAGCGAGGCATTCGCCGGCGGAGATCGTGAATCCAGGCGGGACGGGCAGCCCGATCCGCGCCATCTCGGCGAGGTTGGCCCCCTTCCCGCCCAGGACGCGCTTGTCGAGGTCAATCTGACCTGCGACCAGAACGCCGGAACCGAAGGGAAACACACTCGACATTGTTAAATTCCTGAGGTTCAGGTGCAGGTCCAAGGCGGCGCAATTCGATTGGTGCGCCGCCCCAGAAGCGATCTACATTTTGAGAATGGCCTTGATCGCCTTGCCGGTCTTTTCGGTATCCTCGACGGCCTGGTTGATCTGGTCGAGATCATAGAAGGTGCAGAGCTTCTCGAACGGGAACAGCCCGGCCTTCTGCATCGCAATCAGTTGCGGGATGAAGACCTGCGGGGTGCTCGATCCTTCGACTACGCCACGCAACTTGCGGCCAAACAGCATGTTGTTCATGTCTAGCGAAAATTCGGTGCCCAGCTGCGCCCCGCCGACCACTGCGGTTTCACCCATGTTGTGCGTGCTGTCCACCGCCGAGCGCAGCACCGCTGGAATGGCGGTAGTATCCATGGCATAGTCGGCGCCGCCACCGGTCATCGCGACGATCGCTTCCTGAGCGTTGACCGTGTTGGCGTCGATCACATCGGTGGCGCCCAGTTCACGCGCCAGTTCCAAGCGGCCTGCGTTGCGGTCAACCGCGATGATCTTGAGGCAGCCCGAGGCCTTGGCGGCCATCACTGCGCTGAGGCCCACCGACCCGGCCCCGAAGATCGCGATCGAGGAGCCAGGTTCGGGACAAAGCGCATTGAGGATGCTGCCCGCCCCGGTCTGGATGCCGCAGCCCAGTGGGCCCAAAAGTTCGATCTGTGCGTCGTCGGCAACCTTGACGCAGTTGTTTTCCGACGCGATCGAATAGGTCGCGAACGAGGATTGCCCGAAGAAGCAGGCGTTGACCTCTTGGCCGTGGCGGGTAATCGGCGTCGAACCATCCAGGCGGCGGCCCATGAAATTGAGCGGGAACAGGCTCGGACAGTAGGCCTGATGCCCCTTGAGGCACGATGGACAGGTGCCGCAATAGCTGAAGGAGAGCACGACCTTGTCGCCTGGCTTGACAGTGGTCACGCCGCGTCCGACCTTTTCGACAACGCCCGAACCTTCATGGCCCAGCACCGCCGGCAGCGGCGTCGGGTAATATTGATCGCGAACCGTCAGGTCGGTATGACACATGCCAGCTGCAGCAACCTTGACCAGCACTTCGCCGTCGCGCGGATCCTCGATTGAGACGTTATCCAGAACGAATTCACCACCCTGACGCTCAATAATTGCCGCGTATGCGTCCATTATTTCTCTCCCGTTTCCTGATTTCTATTTGATCGAATTTGCTTATGCGAAGAAATAGAGATTCTTGTCCTGCACGACGCGCGCGTCGATATTCAGCTTCCTGCTGAATACCTTGAAGCCGCTGTCTGTTTTCCGCAGCTTGTCTTCGCGTCCCAGCGTGTGCACGTAAACTTCGCTCTGTCGGCGATTGCGGTGCACCAGAACATTGGAGAACACCTCGAATTCAAACGGTGCAATTTCGAATGCTTCGACATTGGTAACGAAATAGCGGATTCGTGATGGCGGATCTTCCATCCATACCTGGCCCGTCAGCAACCGGTCGACCCGCTGCTGCAGCTCGGCATAGTCATCGTTGTAGATTGCGGCATCCCCCGGGGTTGGATCCGGGCGGCGGTCACGTGCAAACCGCTGTTCGTAAACTGGCATCCAGTAATGGATATCTTCGGCGATTACAGTATCGAACCATTGGCGATATTGCTGGTTTTGCAACATCCGCACCTCGGCGGAATAGTGACTGACGATGGCATGATGCAGTTCCATGCCTACGGGCTTGCGTGTTTCGGTCATCTTGCGGTCCAGATTGCTGTCGGGATCAGTCTTGCGGCTCGGCTTGCTTCGCCGACAGACGTTCAGGCCAGAAATTACGGTTGGTCCACATTGCATCCCAGGTATCGTCATTGGCCCGGATGGCGGCCCAATCTGGCGCATCGAGAATTTCTTGCCAGAAACGATAAAAGCCTCGATACGAGGTTTCGCCGATGAAGCTGACCCCGACAATTCCTGGATAGACGGGGTGCGGCCCTTCGCGGTCCTTGCCCATGCTCGAATTCATCCGCCCCTTTCGGGTGATGATACCGTTGTTGTTGTAGGTGGCCGACGACATGTTTTCGCCATCGTCGCTTTCGAGCGTTCCCGCCGTACCAAATGAACGGATCGCTTCGCGCTGGATCGACCGCTTAGTTTCGGTGTCGGCATTCTTCGGCACCATGGTATAGGTCCAGACCTCGATTTCATGCGGCCCGCGCGGATGCCAGATCTTGAAGGTGTTGGTTCCGTAGAGGAACGAACAGTTGGGGAAGATCGACGTATTCCAGTGACCGACATAGAGCCGTTCGCGCTCCGGCCCGAATTTTTCGCGAATTCCGCCCCGCGTCTGCTCGAGATATTTGACGTACCCGTCGCGCTTGACGTGGATCGCAGTCGCCGCATTATCGATCAGGCCAAACCCGTGGCCATGCCGCATGGTGAATTGCAGACCAAGGTCGTCAAACGGCATGTCGGCGCGATTGCCCGACAGGCCAGCCAGCTCGCCCCCGATCATCTGGAGAGCGGCGGCATGCGTCCAGCCCACGTGATACCCATCGCCGACGAAGTTCTCGGTCGGGACTTTCCAATTGCAGGCGAGGGTGCTTTTCAACGGCGGCCCGACCAGTTCCAGACCACCGTCCGGACCGTCCCAGATCGTATCGAGGTACCAGCAGAAGTCCCCCAGATAGTCCTCAAGCGATGGCGCTTCGGGATCATGGCAGCCGAAGATGAAGCCCTTGTAAGTTTCGACCCGGATCGGCGCGAGCCCTAGCTTGGATTTGTCGAGATCGCTGTGATAGCACCGCTCTTCCATCGGAACATCGACGAGCGAACCATCCTGACCGAAAACCCAACCATGATAATTGCACACGAACGCCTTGGCGCTGCCGCTGTCAGCATGACAGATCTGGTTGCCGCGGTGCGTGCAGGAATTGATGAACGCCTTCAGCGAACCGTCCGGCTGCCGCGACAAGATGACACGGTCTTCTGCCATGTACGTCGTAATGAAGTCGCCCGGTTTGGGAACTAGCGAATCATGCCCGAGCATGAGCCAGCATCGCGAGAATATTCGCTCCAGCTCCAGCTGATAGACATCTTGATCCCAGAACACCCGGCGAGACTGGCTCGCACCGGCGTTATCGACGAGTGCCGACGATCCATTCATCGCATCGCTCCCATGCTTTTTGTTACGAGTGCCGCATAGTCGATTCGTGCTATACATGCAACGCGATGCACCATATGCAAAACCTACCGTTGGCGCAAGGACGATTCTCAAGGGGCGTTTGTGGGGAGAATGTTAGGTTGCAAGATGCCGATAGCAACACGTCCAGCATCCTTGGTCTTGGGTCCAGGCTCTGGCAATCACCAGCCCTATTGCTGTGTCTGGCCTCGTTCTTTTGGGCCCTGAATCCGATCGTCGGGCGGGCGGCCAAGGACTTGCTCTCACCTGTGACTCTGGCGTTCTGGCGGTGGGTGGTGGCGCTGGTCTTCGTGCTCCCTTTCGCTTGGCGGCACCTCCGCGACGACCTGCCCGCCATTGTTGGCGGCTGGCGGTTCCTTGGGCTCCTCGGGGCTGTAGGGGTGGGGCTGTTTTCTTTTCTCGTCTATCAAAGCCTGCAGTTCACCACCGCGACCAACAATCTTCTGTTGCAATCGACCATGCCGGTGATGACCCTGCTCATGCCAGTTGTGCTGTTTCGGGAGAGGGTGCGCCCGATCCTCCTCGTTTGCGCACTCCTTTCGATCACCGGAATCGCGTGGATCATGACCAAGGGGCATCCCGACTATCTGCGCTGGGATGCGCTGAACCGAGGCGATCTGCTCGCCATCATTGCGGTTTTTCTCTATTCCGCCTATGCCACCTTCCTGCGCCGCGCACCGGCGATGCACCACCTCAGTTTGCTGGCTGTCCTGTTCGGGGTCGGGATCGCGGCTTTGAGTGTGCCCTATGCCTGGCACCTCTGGTGGGCTGGCCTGACCGTGGCTTCACCTGCTGCGCTCGCATCGCTGCTCTATATCGGGATATTTCCTTCGCTGCTGTCCTACGCGCTGTTCAATCGCGCGGTCGCCTTGGTCGGCTCGGGCCGCGCGGGGGTCTACATGAACCTGCCATCGGTGCTCGGGGTCCTGATGGCCGTACCTCTGCTTGGAGAACGGTTCGCAAAATACCACCTAATCGGTTCGCTGTTGGTGGTTGCATCAATCCTCTTATCGCGTCGGGTCAAGACATAAGGTCAATGAGGCCCTGGCTGCTGCGGCGTATAGCAGAGCAGTCGCGGAATTTATGGTTCGCTCAAAGTCCTTGGCGAGGCGTCGGTTTCGATTGCTCCATGCGAAGTTCCGCTCGACGACCCATCGCCTTGGATGGACGACGAAGCCGGTCTGATCGGCGAATTTCCGGACGATTTCGACGGTCATGGCGGTAGCGTTGCGGACGCGATCGCTGTTGTAGGCGCTGTCGGCGAAGATATGTTCAACGCAAGGGTGGCGCTGGCGCGATTGCTTGAGCAGCGGCACAGCGCCATCGCGATCCTGCACCTCAGCGCTATGGACCAGCAAGGCGAGTGTCCGGCCAGGGCTTGCGGCCAGACAGCGCGCCCATTCGCCTCGTCCAGCGCGTGGCTGGAATTAGGCCGAGATTTGATGAACCGGACGATCTCCTTGGGACTAAAACTGAAGGCGTTGGCACGTCGCTTCCAAGCCGCGCCTTCATGGCGGCGTCGGCGGCGTTGAAGTCATTACAGAGAAGTACACGCGCGAACCGCGCGATGAGCGGACGCGTCGCGGAGCAGGCGCGTCTATTACCCTGGCGTATCCGGCGAGCTGATCGAGGAGCTTCACCACGCCCGCGGCTCCCGTCTCAGCGGGATCGCTCGACGCTTCGCCGGTGACGACTACTGCTACCGAGCGGGCTGCCGGTTTGGCGGACACCGAGATAGGTTCAACCAGGCTACGCCAGCTTCCCGTTCGAAATCTATGGGGCTGAGATAGCCAAGGGTCGAGTGCCGCCGGGTCCCCGCCTTGCGCCTGCTCAGGCGATTGGCGACGGGGCCATGAAGACCGCGCGCGATCGGGGCGAGAGCGCGCGAATGGTAGGAACGATTGGGGAGGCGTCGCGCCAGCTCGTCGCAGATCTGATCAAGACGGGGGATCGATGGACAATGAAATCGGCTGCGTGCCTCCGGCGCCGGAGGCACGCGATAAGAACCGCCGCCGCTAATTGCATCGAGAGGACCGCAATTGGCTATGCTGATATCAAAGCATATTTCAGAGCCCGATCCGAAAGTTGTTGAGCAATACCAGCATGTTGTGATTCACGCCTCTTTGCGACAAGAAGGAGTGGATGGTGGCATGGACTGGTATTGCCCGGCGTGAGCATAGTCGGGAAGGTTTGCGATATCCATCGGATATGACGGACACGGAGTGGGTGCTGGCAGCACCTTTCGTTCCACCGGCGAGGCGAGGTGGCCGACGCCGGACTACCGACATGCGCGAGGTTCTGAACGCGATGCTGTACATCGCGGCAAGCGGGTGGGCGTGGCGGCTTCTGCCGAAGTGCTTTCCTCCGGTATCGACGGTGCGGCGCTATTTCTATGCCTGGCGCGATGCCGGTCTGTTCGACGCGATCAACACGGTGCTGGTCATGAACCTGCGGGAAATCGAAGGGCGTGAAGCTTCGCCCAGCGCCGGAGTGATCGACAGCCAATCGGTCAAGACCACCGAAAGTGGCGGAATCTCGGGCTATGACGCGGGCAAAAAGGTGAAAGGCCGGAAGCGACATATCCTGACGGACACCTGCGGCTTCCTCATCTTCATCCTCGTACATGCCGCCGATATTCAGGACCGAGATGGGGCCGTCGATGTGCTGGCAGCCATTCGCAAACGGTTTCCCTGGCTGCGACACATCTTTGCCGATGGCGGTTACGCAGGCGATAAGCTACGATCCGCCTTGGTTGGCATGGGCAAATGGACGATCGAAATCATCAAGCGATCGGACAAGGCGAAAGGCTTTCAGGTGCTGCCCCGCAGATGGGTGGTCGAACGGACTTTTGCCTGGCTCGGGCGCTGTCGTCGGCTCGCAAAAGACTGGGAGCGATCCATAGCCTCGTCCACCGCTTGGGCCCTCGTCGCCTCAATCCGCATGCTCACGCGCAGAACCGCAAGGCTTTGTCAGAATTGAGAAACTTCCGAATCCGGCTCTTAATCCCGACGCTCACCGTGGTACCGCTGCCTTGGATGTCAAATCCTCACAGTGCAAGGTTCGCGCGGCAATTAGTCTGTCGCGAGTTCGATTGTCGCTGTCTACCCGCCCCATACCAGCAGGTAAACGCCTTGACCTGACGCACTCAACTGGCCCGGTCGGACATCAGTGATATGCGCGCGAACAACTAAATTACCTACCCGCTTATTATCGACCGCACGAGCGATCTTTGAGAGAAGCTTGTCATGGTCGAGGATAGTCAGCGATAACGGGTATGGCGAAAAGAATGCGACCATGTCCGAGCTGGGTGCGCGTCATGTCGCTGAGCTGCTGGCGCTGCGGATCAGGCGGCCGATCGCCGACAAAGGTCTGCCCCCCGCCGTCACGCGCCGGGCCGATTTACCCAGATTAGACCCAAAAAGGGAACCGTTCCGTTTCCTTATCGTTTGAGCCGTTGATCTTGGTCAATGTCTAACAAAACCAACGGATGATTTCGATGAAGATTGCGATATTTGCCGCGCTGCTTACCCTGGCGCCAGTTCCGGTGTTGGCTCAGGCTGTTTCGCCGGCGACTTCGGGAACGATGACCAGCGCCGACATCGGCGTCTCGCCGATCGCAAGCCAGAGTGGACCCAACTACGTGCTCGCCGCGGCCGACGCCAATCTTTACCAGATCAAGGCGTCGCAGCTCGCCGCGACGCGCGCGCAGCGTGATGACGTCAAGGCCTATGCGAAGCGCGTTCTGGCAGAGACGCAAAGTAGCCACAAAGCGCTGCTGGCGGCGTTGAAGAACGATCAGCGCACGATCAAGGCGCCGTCCTCGACCCTTTCCGCCGACCGCGCTGCCCTCCTCAAGCTGCTCCAGAAGGCGCCGAAGAGCGCTTTCGACAACCTCTATCTCACCCAGTCGGCGCAGGTTCAGCAGGATACCTGGGCGGTGCATAAGGGTTACGCACAGGACGGAACCGACCCGGCGCTGCAGCAGGTCGCCGGTACCGCGGTCCCGGTGCTGGAGAACGAGCTCGCCACCGGCAAGTCGCTGACCCCCACCGGGCTTGCAGGATAGGTGATACCCGCCGGGCCAGGTCGACGCAGCCCCCCAGACCTGGTCCGGCACCTGTTTACTGCCATTGATGCTGCGGTTGTAGCCGGCGGCATTGCTCGCCTGATCCGGCCAGCAGAGATGCTCCATCACTGTCAGCAGCCGTAACGGCCGATACGTTTGCTGCCCCAGTAAGCATTCGCCAGGTTGGGCCTGAGATCTTCGAAAAGCGCTTGCGCGAGAGCACGTCCCTCTTCGGTGAGCGAGGAGAGCTTCTGCCGACGATTGCGCTCCCCGACACGCCCGCAAGGTCACCATCGCTGATGGTGTGGCTGCGCGGCGACATTTACGATGGCCGGTTCAGCGGCAACTATGATGGCCGGTAGGATCGGTTGTCTGGCCTGATCGCAGGGAGGGGCGGAGCCCCGACCGGAGAGCAGGCCAGACAACCGATGGCGATCTTTTCTCCCCTGGGCGGGAGTGCGGATCGGGCTGCGGCGAGCGGTGGTATCGGAACACTCATCGAACATTGAAGCGATGGGTTGCGATGCCGGGCCACCACCTTTCCGATCAGCAGGTATTTCTTTTCATGGTTGAACGTCGCCATCACACCCAGTCCGTTGCGGCCGCCAAGGCCGGTATTAGCGAGCGTAGCGCACGCCGGATCGAGAACGATCCGCGCTTGCCTTCCCAGAAGAAGCAGGGACGCCATTGGCGCACCCGCGCCGATCCTCTTGAGCCTTTCTGGCCCCGTATCGAGGAGTTGCTCAAGATCGACGGCATTCTCGCCGTCACCATCTTCGAGACGCTACAGGACGAGTTTGGCGAAGAGGCCGTTCCCGACAGGATCAGGCGCACGCTCGAACGTCGGATTGCCCGCTGGCGGGCGCTGCATGGCGAGGAGAAGGAGATATTCTTCCCGCAGCGCCACGAGAGCGGGCGGCAGGGCCTATCGGATTTCACGGTCTGCGACGACCTGAAGGTCACCATCACCGGCGAGCCTTTCGCCCACCGGCTCTATCATTTCCGCCTGGCCTGCAGTGGCTGGGAGCATGCCGCTGTCGTACTGGGGGGCGAGAGCTTTGCCGCCCTGTCCGAGCATCTGCAGGATGCGCTGTGGAAGCTGGGCGGCGTCCCGGTCGAGCACCGCAGCGATTCCCTGTCCGCTGCCTACAAGAACCTCGACGCCGATGCGCAGCGGGATTTCACCCGCAGCTACGACGACCTTTGCCGTCATTACGGCATGATCGCGACCCGCAACAACCGCGGCGAGGCCCACGAGAACGGCTCGATCGAAGGCCCTCATGGCCATCTCAAGCGACGCCTCGACCAAGCCCTGCGTCGCCGGGGCAGCCGGGACTTCGACAGCCTCGGCGCCTGGCGCGATTTTGTAGAAGCCGAAGTCGCCAAGCAGAACCGCCGCAAGGCCAGGCTCGTCGACGAGGAACGCCGCCTGCTGGGACGCCTGCCAGCACACCGCACCACAGACTTTGCCATGATCGCGGTTGATGTCAGCCGTAACGGCACCGTTCCTATCGACAGGGTCATCTATTCGGTCCCCTCCCGCCTGGTCGGTCGTCGGCTGCACGCCCATCTCTTCGATGACCGCATCGATCTATTCCTCGGCCCCGACAAGGTGATGACCACCCCACGGGTCCGTATGCCGCATCCCCAAAGAGGCCACCAGATCGATTTTCGCCACATGATCGCCAACCTGAGGCGCAAGCCCGGGGCATTGCGGAACCTGGTATACCGCGACGCCCTGTTCCCCGCCCACGCCTACAGGCGGGCATGGCAAGCCTTCGACGACCAGCTTGATGCCCACCAAGCCTGCCGTGACACCGTCGCCCTGCTCGATATCGCGGCAAGAGGAGATTGTGTCGACGCGCTGGCTCTGCGCATCGACGCGGCACTCGATGCTGGTCGTCTCCCCGATGTCACCGCGCTCAGGCAGGAGTTTCTTCCGACCCTTCGAGCCAGGCACGAGGTGACGATCCCACCACCGGATCCGCGCGGATATAACAGCCTGCTTACCAGCATGGAGTTGCGCTGATGACCCGGACCAAGGATCAAGCCGCAGCCGTGCTGCCCACCATGCTCAAGGCCCTGCGCCTGCCCAGCATCAACCGCAACTGGAAGCGGCTTACCGATACCGCCGATCGGGATGGATGGCCTGCTGTTCAACTGCTCGCCTCGCTTCTCGAGATCGAGATGGCCGAACGCACCACGCGGCGTATCCAGCGGCATCGGGACCAGTCCGGCCTGTCAGCAGGCAAGACCTTCGCCACCTTCGATTTCGACGCTGCCCCTGGTGTGCGCAAACCCCATCTGCTCTCGCTCGCAACAGGCGATGGTTGGATCGACAATGGGGGCAACCTGTTGTTCTTCGGACAGTCGGGCACCGGCAAGACGCACGCCATCTCGGCGATCAGCCATACGCTTATCGATACTGGGCGCCGGGTCCTGTTCTGCTCCACCACCGATATGGTCCAGAAACTTCAGGCTGCGCGCCGCGATCTCAGTCTGCCCTCCATGCTCGACAAACTCGACAAGTACGACCTCATCGTGCTCGACGATCTGTCCTATGTCCGCAAGGATCAGGTCGAGACCAGCGCCCTGTTCGAGCTCATCGCCCATCGCTACGAGCGCCATTCGATCGCGATCACCGCCAACCAGCCATTTTCCGCTTGGGACAACGTTTTTCCAGATCCCGCCATGAGTGTCGCCGCCATCGACCGCCTCGTTCACCACTCAACCATCATCGAGATGAACGGCGAGAGCTACCGAAAACGCTCCGCCATCAGTCGCATCGAACCAGCCAATAATCACCCAACCGGCCCGGCATCGGACCGGCCATCGTAATTGTCGCCAACCTCGCGTCCAGGGAGCATTCCGCATAAGGCATTGCGACACCAGGTAATTGTCGCCACCGTCAATTACTCCCGCAATGCCACAGCTGCCTTCACCACCGGCGCCAGCGACAATTACCAACATCCGGTTGCCCAAGGCCCGTTGCCACTACAAGGCTCGCGTGATACCCAAATCCCACCACTCGGTGCGGCCGCTTACCGGCCATCATAATTGACGCCAACCGGCCTCCGTAAATGTCGCCCTACAGTGTGGCGGATCAGCAGGCCGCGGGTCCAAAGACCCGATTTGGTCTCATCATATTCGTCGGCGTCGAGATCGGCGAGTTCGCAATAGGCCCAGTCATGAAGCCGTGCGCCTTTGGTGCCTTCGCCCGCGGAGAGGCGCTGCCATGCATCGGGAGCAGGAGTATGGGCGATCTCCTTGTGAGCGTGGCGAGAAGACCGCGGCTCAGGCGGCGTTGGCGATCTGCTGCTGATCTGGCCGCCAGTTACATGGGATGAGTTCATCCCAGCGGGCAGCGGGCCAGTTGCCTGCGATCCTGGCGATGACATCCGCGATATAGGCTTGCGGATCGAGGCCATTGAGCTTGGCGGTCTCGATGACGGAGTAGATGGCGGCAGCGCGATCACCGCCTGCCTTTGAACCGGCGAATAACCAGTTTTTACGGTTATGGAAATGTATGCATAACCGTAAGAATGCCCTTTTCGCCGGCTCCGATGAGGGCGGCGACAACTGGGCGGTGATCGCTACGCTCATCGAATGCTGTAAGCTCAACGCCATCAATCCGCCTGGGGTTACGCCAGTCGATAGCCTCCAACATGCAGGCCATCTGCGAAGGGGAGATGGCAATCACCCCGTCCACGGCCGAAGGCCAGATGTACTTCCCGCGCTCGAGACGCTTGGCATAAAGCGACATGCCGACACCATCATGCCAGATGATCTTGCAGAGGTCGCCGCGGCGTCCCCTGAAAATGTAGAGATCCCCGGCGAAGGGATCACATCCGAAGCTCTGCTGCACCTGCAGGGCCAGGCTGCGCATGCCGCGACGCTTATGTGCTGCAGCACATAAGCGGCGTTATGCGGCGCGTGGGATTATGTGGAGTCCTGGGCGGCCAGGCTAATTTTACTTAATAAATACATGCTGATGAGAGATCTGTGCGGGCAGGAACTCAGCATAATCTAGACTTCCCAAGCGCCGATCCGGCGCACGGGAGAGAAGTCATGAACATCAATGAGAGACCGACCACGGCACCAAGGATCATGGATGCCGGTGAGTTGACGCCGTGGGTCGCTGCGTTCGCTGACGAGCTCGGTTCGCTGAGGCACACGCCGCTGACCATCCGATGTTACATCGATTGCGCTCGTCATTTTGCCGCTTGGCTTGCAATCGAGAACGTCGAGCTCAGTGAAGTGGGAGACGACGCTCTTGGCCGGTTCGCCAAGCACCGTTGTCGTTGCGGGGGTTATCGACGCGCCGTGCCGCACTCGACCAGCTATCTGAGCCGCGTTCATCGTTTTGTCGTGTTTCTCGCCGGACGCGGTGTCGTCGCGCCGCTGGCTGAAGCGATTGCCAGCCCCGTCGATCCCTTGGTTCGTGATTTCCAGGAGTGGCTCATGCGCCATCGAGGCATTCGCGACCGAACGGCCGTGCGGCACGGAAGGATGATAATGCGACTGCTCCCTTCGCTGGGATCAGACCCACATGCATACAACCCAGCGGATATCAGAATGGTTATTCTAAATGAGGCCCAGCGCTGCTCTGTAGCGTACACCAAGACGATGATCACCGCTCTGCGCGGATACTTGCGTTTTCTGGCCGCCGCTGACCTGTGTCGTCCTGGCCTTGAACACGCAGTACCGCGCATTCCACAATGGCGACTCTCATCATTGCCACGCTATCTGTCGCCTGATCAGGTCGACCGGATCGTCGCTTCCTGTGACCTGCGAACCAGACGGGGCATTCGCGATCGTGCGATTCTGCTCCTCCTGGCGCGCCTCGGACTGCGCGCGGGCGACATTTGGGAGATGCGCCTTGGGGACATCGATTGGGATTCTGGAACCTTGCGGGTGAAGGGCAAGGGGCGCTGCGAGACTCTTCTTCCCTTGCCTCAGGATGCTGGCGATGCCGTGTTTGATTATCTCGATGGCGCTCGCCCTGAAGTCGATGACGACCGCATTTTCCTGAGGGCGGTCGCGCCGTTTCGACCTTTCTACGCTTCTCCGTCGATTTCTCACATCGTGGCCCTTGCTGTGAAGCGAGCCGGTATTGACGATCCGCCATCGCGTGGTGCGAACCTGCTGCGCCATTCGGCAGCGACGCACATGCTCCGCAGCGGTGCGACGCTCCAGTCGGTTGGCGCCGTCCTGCGCCACAAGTCTCTGGAGACCACGAACCTATACGCCAAGGTCGATCTCAACATGCTGGAGCGGATCGCACAGCCTTGGCCGGGGGAAGTAGCATGTTAAGTGTCGATCTCGCGCGCTATGTCGCGCTTCATGAGGCGCTGGGATTCAGATTCCGGACGCAGCGGAGTCTGCTGCGCATGTTCGTCGCCTACGCGGAACGCCACGGCGATGCCCTGATCAAAAGCGATCGGGCGATCGCCTGGGCGGTCGAGGCACCTTCCCCCGAACAGCGACGCAACCGCCTCCTTACGGTTCGCCGGTTCGCGATCGCAATGCACGCCGAAGACCCCGACCACGAGGTGCCCGCGGCCGACGCGCTGGGTCGTGGGCTTTTTCGGCGAACGCAGCCCTACATCTATTCTGCCGGAGAGATCGAGAGGCTGATGGCCGCCGCCGCTTCGCTCGGTCCGAGCGGCACGCTTCGCCCGCTCACCTACTTCACATTGTTTGGCTTGCTCGCCGCGACCGGTATGCGGATATCCGAAGCCCTGGCTTTACGACTAGGCGATGTCACCGAAGACGGGCTGATCGTCGCTAACACCAAGTTCAAGAAAAGCCGGCTTATTCCGATCCACAGCACGACCCGAGCTGCCATCGATCGCTACCTCTCAGTCCGTTTGACGATCGCTGGGGGCACCCCAGCTCTGTTTGTCTCCAACACTGGAACTCCGCCTCGCTATGACACGGTCAGCGCGTTGTTCCGGCAACTTTCGCGCAATATTGGATTGAGGGGCGCCCCAGGTCAGCCGGGGCCGCGCATCCATGATCTGAGGCACAGCTTCGCCGTGAGATCGCTGGAACAATGCCCATGCAATGGCGACGCCGTATCGCACCATGTCCTCGCCCTCAGCACATATCTCGGCCACGCTCACGTCAGCGACACCTATTGGTATCTTCAGGCCACCCCAGGCCTGATGGCGCAGATTGCCGATGTTGGTGAGACCTTCGGCCGGACAGGTGCAGCATGACCGCGCTCGCACCCCCTCTGTCCCGGTTCCTCGGGGAGCACCTTCCTCGCGATCAGCGTGCCAGCCCGCACACCTGTGACGCCTACGCCTATAGCTTTCAATTGCTCGTCACCTTTGCGGCGCGGCAGCTGCAGAAGGCGCCGTCGCAATTGGAAGTCGAAGATATTGGTGTGCCGATGATCCTTTCCTTTCTCGAACATATCGAACAGGATCGAGGTAACAAGGCGCGATCTCGCAATGCGCGATTGGCGGCGATCAAGTCTTTCTTCCGTTTCCTTGAATATCGTGTGCCAGCGTGTCTCGACCAGTCACTTCGCATCCGCGCGATTCCAATTAAGAAGACCGACGAAGCTCTCGTCACTTCGCTTACGCGAGCTGAGATTCAGGCGCTCATCAATGCACCCGATCACAGAACCATTTCCGGCGCTCGAGACCGTGCGATGCTCCATCTCGCCTTCTCTGCAGGCCTGCGCGTCTCTGAGCTGGTGGGACTACGTCTCGATCAACTCGATCTCCAAAGTCCGGCTACCATCCACGTCATGGGCAAAGGGCGGCGGGAGCGCGTGCTTCCATTGTGGAAGGAAGGCGTAATCTCGCTCAAGGCTTGGCTCGCCGTCCGTCAACAACGTCAAGATGGGGCGTTATTTCTGAACGCCGCCGGCCTCGCCATGACCAGATCTGGATTCGAATATATCCTCGGGAAGCATGTGGCCACAGCCGCTCAATCTTTTCCGTCTATCGCAGCAAAGCGCGTGACGCCCCATGTCCTGAGGCACAGCTGTGCTCAGCACATGCTGCAAGCCACGCGCGATGTTCGAAAGGTGGCGTTGTGGCTGGGCCATGCCAGTCTGCAAAGCACCGAGGTCTACTTGCGTGCCGATCCAACCGAAAAGCTCGAAGCCTTGGCAGCCGCGGGCGGGCCCACCCTCCAGCCAGGGAGGTTCACGCCGCCGGACAAACTCATCGCCATGCTGAAGGAGGCCCACCATCCAAATTATGCTGAGTGATATCCTCCCGGTTCGTGGGCGGCCCGTGCCTGGCCGCCCAGGACTCCACATAATCCCACGCGCCGCATAACGCCGCATGTCCGTGTGCCCCGTTGCAATCCATATCCGAACGCCGGAGGGGACTGGGATCACGGCTTGACCGACCGCAGTACTGCCGACACCAGCCCCGGCGAGGCGCCAGCAGTTATCCGCACGATCGCCCGCTCGAACTCCACAGTGATCGCCGATCCGGTCACTGGCATCGGATCGGGCTGCACCTGCACTTCTGCAAAGCCTTGGGCTGCCTGCCCCATCTGCCGCCGCCATCTGTAGATCTGGTTCGGCCGCAGATCGGCACGGCGGGCAATCTCCGCCACGTTAGCACCGGGCGCCGAAACCGCCGCGACGAGTGTGCGCTTCTGCTGGTCGGTCCATACACGTCGCCGCTCCGGCCCCGAAATTACCGTGATCTGACTCATCGCACCGTCCTTAGTATCGGTGCAAACACCGGCGCTTGCACCGGTACCATCTCGAAATATCAGCCGATCACCGCAAGGCGGCCCTCACCGGAGCGATACGACCGGGCGATCATCGACATCGGGATTGACCGCCGCCATGTGCATGGTCGAACCGATATCAATGGCTGCCGCGCCAGGCGACAGCATGGGTAGAGCGTCAATGCCGCCCGATTTTGATTTGTTCACTCCATTCCTCCATCACAACTGGAGGGTATGGGCGATGCAAACCGTCATCTTCCTAACCGGGGTCGCCGAGGACGGCGCCACCACTCTCAAGTACGCAAATGCCCACGGGCCACGTTTTTTAACGGGGTATCACACCACCAATAAGCTAACGGCCGCGACCCTCCGCCTGCCATCATACCACGGCCCGTTTCTACCGCGAACAGGCGGGCCAAACCCGCGATCGTTTTTTAGTATATCGCGCTCCTCGGTCACCCGGGCCAACTCGCGCTTCAACTGACGGATCTCGGCATCCTTGCCGGCATCGCCAGACACCACCTTCGCCAGTTGCCGCTTCCATGCGTACAGCGAATGCTGGCTGACGCCGAGCCGCTCGGAAACCTCCGCTACCGGATACCCGCGCTCGGTGATCTGGGCCACCGCATCACGCTTGAACTCATCGCTGAAATTGGGCTTCCCCATCGTCGTCTCCTGTCCTCAAAATTAGGATAGAAGGCGTCCAGAAATCTAGGGGCTACTCACCGTGTATTGACGAGCGACACCGCAGGAGGACTTGCCCTGCTTGAGAAAGCCGGTCTCATTGATGACCAGGACCGCGTCAGCTGTGGCAAGGTTTTCCACGACATAGTCACGCACGATGTCACGCAGCGCATCCGCGTCCCAGCGTCCGCGACCCAGAATGGCCCGCTGTCGCCAGGGCTCAGGATCTCCGGCCGCCTCTGCACGCATCCATCCTGTTTTGCGCCGTTTCTCACCCAACAAACCATCCAGGAAAAGATTGGCCGATGCCGCAACGCGTTCCTGGGTGAATAGCACGCGCATGCGAGCCTTCACGTCCCGCAGCGACGATGCCCAAAGCTCCAGTGTCGTTTCAATCGATGCGCCCGTCATCCACGGCCTCCCTACCATGGAGACCTATTGATTCAGAATTTCAATCAATATGCAACTGTAATGCTAGTTGTCTGGTTGCGACACATCATTGGCGTAATATAGTACGTCGTCGACTTTAGTCATAAGATCGTCCGGTGCCGTCGGCTTGTAAAGAGGATTGGCGAGCGCGGGCATAAGGCCGATCCGCTCCTCTACCTTCTGGCATGGCGAACTGCCGTGGAGCACGCGCTGTCGTCGCCGATTGTAGGCACGGTTGAAGCCGGTCAGCAGGATTTCGAGATCAGCATGGCCGGCGACGTTGATGCCCATCACTTCGCTGGCGATGCGGCCGTTGAAGCGTTCGACCATGCCATTGGTTTGCGGCGTATAGGGTCGCGTCGTGCGGTGAACGACCTTGATCTTCGCGCAGGCGCGTTCGAAATCGTCGGCGGTAAAACAGGATCCCCGGTCTGTCAGCACATGGGTGATGCGGAAGGGGAAAGCCCTTCTGGCGGCCTTGAGGAAGGCGACGGCGTTGGCAGCATTTTCAGCATCGTAGACGGCCAGATGGACGAAGCGTGAGCAGCGATCGATGGCGACATAAAGGAAACGCTTGCGAGTTTCGCCGTCCGCGGTGCGCAGCTTGGGCAGATGTTTGACGTCGATATGGACAAAGCCCAGGTCATAGTCCTGGAAGCGCCCCTGTCCTTTACGCGGCTGCGCCGTGGGCTTGGGCGGTCGTCGATTGAGCCCTTCGGCCTTGAGTACCCTGTAGATGCTGTCGCGATTGAGGTGTGGCAGGAAGTGCCGGAGCACGAAGGTCAGGTCATCCAGGGCAAAGCCTGTCGCCCTGCGTACAGCACAGATGATCGCGCGTTCTTCCTCATTCATACGCCAAGCCAGACGATGGGGCCGACTTGGGCGATCCAGGATCGCCTGCTCTCCTCGCTTGCGCCATTTGCGGACCGTCTCATCGCTGATGCCATAGCGTTTCGCCACGACACTGGCAGGCTCGGTCGAACGGGCAATTTCCGCCCTTACAGCAGGCGTGGTTCGAGCCTGGGGATGTATCTGCACCATCACGAAACCTCATCAGCAAGGACGGCAAAGCGCCACGCGTGATCCGCGATGGCATTCTTTACCATATCCCAATGATGTGTCGCAACCAGACAGCTAGTCCTCCCCTGATTGCGTCATCACGCAGATACCCAACAGGAGGAGGAAGAAGCGCGCCGTCACTCGGTCAGCGCCCCTCCCCGGCATGGTTGCACAACGGTCACCGCTGGCTCCATCCAAGTCCCAACGCCTTTTGCAGGGCGACAAATGCACGATCAAGTTCGCCAGTCGCCTCCAGCACCGACTGATCGGCAGCCAGCGCCGCCCGTTCGGCATCGATTGACGTGGTCATCGGTATCGCTCCCTGCGCGTATCGCTGCCCGGCATAGGTCGCTGACTGCCTGGCGCCGTTCCGGCTTGCGATACTCGAAAACAGATTACGGCGCTGATTACCGAAGCGGGTCAGGCTGGTTTCCGCATCCGACAGCGCGCCGAGGACTGCCTTGCGATATTGCGCTTCCGCCTCGTCGCGGTCGGCCCGGGCCTGCTCGACCCGAGCACGATTACGGCCGAAGTCGAGGAAGCTCCAGCTGATCCGCGGCAGAAGAAGGCCCGCGATGCTGTCAGGATCGATCACATCGGCAATATTGGGGCCACCGAGGCCGATGATACCCATGATGCTGACGGATGGGAACTGCCGGGCGACGTTGACTCCGATCTTTGCGTTCGATGCCGCCAGCTGCCGCTCGGCTGCGCGAATGTCCGGCCGGCGTCGCAGCATGGCGGCCGGATCGCCAATCGCGACAGTCCCGGGGATCATCGGGATCGGCGCGGGGGTAGACAGCGCGGCGTCGTGTGCACCGGGTTCGTCGCCGGTGAGCAGGGCAAGCTGGTCGAGCGTGGTTGCGATCTGCCCTTCAAGCGGCAACAGCCCGGCCTCCGTGCGGGTCAGCTCAGTCTGGAGCCGAACCACCTCGTCGCGCGACGATGCACCGCGTTGCTCACGCTGTTGAAGCAGGGCGAGTGATCGCTGCTGAAGCTCCGCGGAGCGACGGGCCAGGATCAGGCGCTGCTGAAGTTCCCGCAGGGTCACATAATTCTGGGCGACCTCCGCCGAGAGACGAACCTGCGCATCGGCCCTGCTGGCTTCGGCTGCCTGAGCCTGGGCTTCGGCACCTTCGGCGGCACGGCGTCGCCCGCCGACCAGATCGATCTCCCAAGACGCGTCCAGGCCGGCGTTGTAGAATTCGGCCCTGATACGATCGGATTGCTCGCCTTGCGTCGGCAGCGCGAGCGAGCCGGCGGGAAGATCGGCAACGATCGCAGTCCCCGACGCCGAGACGGTGGGAAGCTGGTTTGTGCGCTGTTCGCGCAAGCTGGCGCGCGCCTTGCGGATGCGCGCCTCGGCGATCACCACGTCCGGATTAGAGGCAAGCGCGCGGTCGATCAGCATCGTGAGTTGCGCGTCGCCCATGCCTTCCCACCAGCGTGCGACAAGGGGCTGCGGTACCGTGACTGCCTGATCCGCGCGGCGAAATGTCGATCCGGCGCGCTCGCCGCTCGCGACGCTCGGCGGGCCTCCATAGTCGGGTCCGACGACGCATCCGGTCAAAAGGGCGGGGAGAATGGTCCAGCCAAGTCGCTTCATCAGTGCATCGCCATCTGCGTGTCGGAGGAGATCGGGCGGAGGAACAGCGCCAGCGGCGTGGTGATCGCGATCGCGACGCCGAGCGCGAAGAACAGGTCGTTATAGGCCATGACGGTAGACTGTTTGAGGAGTTGACCTGCGAGCTGCCGATAGGCGCCGGCTTCGCCGGACGGCATGGCCATAACCCTCGTGAACCATTCCTGTGTGGTCGCCGCGTTGGCCGACACCGTTTCGCTCAAGCGATTGAAATGGAGGAAGGTCTGACGGTCCTGAAGGGTGGCCATCATGGCAAGGCCGATCGATCCGCCGAGGTTGCGCCCGGCATTGAACAGTGCGGAAGCATCGCTGGCATCCTCGGGCGCCACGGCGCTGATCGCGGCTTGGTTTAGGAACATCATAGCGAAAATCTGACCGGCGCCGCGAATAATCTGCGAAGCCGTCAGATCGCCACCCGCTGACTGCGCCGTTAGGTGCCAGTCCATGGCGCAACTGATACCTATCAGCGTCATGCCGAAGATCACTGCCACACGGACATCCAGATATTTGAATGCGAGAGGAAGAAACGGCATTAGCATGATCGCGGGAATACCTGAGACGAAGACGACCTGTCCCGATTGTAGAGCACTGTAATTTGCCATTACTGAGAGAAACTGCGGGATTAAAAAGGTGACGCCGTAAAGGACAACGCCGATGACAAGGCTTAGAATGAAAACACTTCCAAATGACCGGCTGAAAATCAGCGTTAATTTGAGAACGGGTTGCGAAGACCGGACTTGCCCGATGGCGATGAGTGTGAAGCCCAGCAACGTCGCTAGAGCGAGCTTCACGATCATGGCGGACTCGAACCACATCTCGCTCTGCCCTTCCTCAAGCATCACGGTGAGCGCACCTAGGCCAATTGCGAGCCCTGCGATTCCGAGCCAGTCAGCATGGCGCAACTGGTCGAGCCGAAGATGCTCATGCTTTAGCCCTAGCAGAAGGAGGAGGACGAGCCCGACGCAGACCGGCACGTTGAGGAAAAAAGCATAGTGCCAGCTGTAGTTATCGGTCAGCCACCCACCGATGATCGGTCCAAGCACCGGGCCAAGGATGGCCGTGCCGCCGAAGGCAGCGGTGCCGATCGGCTGCTGTGATGGCGGTAGCCGGGTTGCGATGATGGTCATTGCGGTCGGAATCAAGGCACCGCCGGTAAAGCCTTGGCCAACGCGCCCGGCGATCATCATCGGCAGTGTCGTTGAAATACCGCACACTATCGAGAAGCCGGTGAAGCTGACCGCTGCACCCAGAAGGAAGTTGCGCAGGCCAAACAGGCGCACGAGGAAGGGGCTGAGCGGGATCATGACGATTTCCGCCACGAGATAGGAGGTCGCGACCCAGGTGCCCTCAGTTCCGCTCGCGCCGATCTCGCCCTGGATGGTGGGCAAGGCCGCATTGACGATCGAGATATCGAGCAGCGCCATGAATGACCCGATTGTTCCCGCCGCGACGGCGAGCCAGTCGCGCAGGCCTGCGCGTTCGGCGGCCATCAGCGCGCGCCCTGCATCTCACCGCGCTTCAGCCGCTCGGTTTCCTGCTCGATCCGTTCCCGGCTTCCCTTTGCGCCGATCGTGTCGACCGTGACCTCGACTGACAGGCCGGGCCGCAGCACCCGGCGCGCTTCCGGACCCGCCTCAATGCTGATGCGCACGGGCACCCGCTGGACGATCTTCGTGAAGTTCCCGGTCGCGTTCTCGGGCGGGATGAGCGAGAACTGCGCGCCTGTCCCTGGAGAGAAGCTGGCGACCCGGCCTCGCAGTTCGGCGCCGTCCAGTGCATCAACCTTGATGGTCACTGGCTGCCCGACGCGCATCAGAGCGACCTGCGTCTCCTTGAAATTCGCCTCGATGTAGAGCTGATAGACCGGCACCACCGACATCAGCCGGGTCGCCGGCTGGACATATTGCCCGGCCCGCACCGCCTTGTCGGCGACAACGCCGTCGATGCTGCTGCGGATCTCGACGGCACCGAGATCCGTCGAGGCGCGCGCAAGCTGCGCCTGCGCGGTGCCGCGCTGCGCCTCCGCCTGGCCGATGCGAGCCGCTTGTGTCGCGATACTGCGACGGGCGGCGAGGTAGGCGGCGCGCTGCGCGCGCAGATCGGCGGCGGTTCGATCACGCTGAAGGACAAGGTTTGCCAGACGCTCACGCGATTCCGCCCCTGTCCGAGCGAGGGGCTCGTAGCGTCTTACCTCGTTCTCTGCCGCTGCCGCGGCAGCCTCGGCGCTCGCAACCTGGGCGGCGGCCTGAGCGACAGTGGCCCGTTGCTCGTCAAGCGTCCGGCGTGCGGTCGTGATGTTGGCGCCGGCTGCGGCGATCTGAGCTTGCGCCTGATCGACATTGGCGCGGTAGTCACGAGGATCGAGGATGGCAAGCAGCTGGCCGCGGCGGACATGCTGGTTGTCGGCGACGAGGACACGCTCGACGTAGCCGCCGACCTTCGGTGAAACGGTCACAAAGTCCGCGCGCACATAGGCGTTGTTGGTCGATTGGAGGTACTGGCCGCTTGCGCGGTAATTCATATACCAGACGATGGCCGCGATGATGCCGGCGGCAAGCGCGGCGATGAGGACGTAGCGGACTATCGGGTAGCGCTCGAGAAGCGAGGGCTTCTTCTCAGCCTGGGTCTCCGATTGCGCATCCTGCTTAGGGTCACTGCCGTTTTCTTCAGCCCGCTCGTCAGCCACTCTACAACCCTATGATATGTAAACCGCGCCGTATCATAGTGGGCTTCGGATATTATTCCACCTGTTCTGATTGATTTTCGTATGGAGCTTAACTCCGGCAGCCCGACAGAGCGGCGAGTGTTGGGTTCGCGTTGTTCCACCCCCCAATCTTTAATGATCGAGGAAGTCACATGAACCCCACCTTTAAATGCTGAGCTTGTTAGCGTGAGCTCATCAGAGACGACAGCCTCGGGATATGGCGGCTCCCCGTAAAAAGCCCCGCCGCGCAAACCCCGCATCGATTGCGGTATTGAGGCGACGTAGTGCTGGGGCTGCGCCTGTTATTTCCCTCACCAAGCCACGAAAAGGTATGATCGAGTTGACAATCGTCTTTCCACCAGCTTCCGCCACTTTACCAAGACGATTTTCGTTACGGTCCGCTCCTACATCGTAAGCGTGGGCTGGAGCTTCCAATTACCCACATCTCGCCGCACGACTGATTCCGCTCGACTCATGGCTATTGCCTGAAGGGAGCGGCCCATGATTCATCCCCAAGCACCATTTCGCTGGAGCGGGGGTGCAAGGTGGGAAATTCTGTTTTCGATGCGGCCGGATGGGCTGATGGAGAAGTTGATCCCGGCGCCTTTCGTGATAAGCGGCTGGGCGAACGGCTTCGCACGATGCTTGAGCAGATGGCAGGTGCGATCGGCGCGCCGATTCCGATGGCTTGTCAGGACTGGGCCAATACCAAGGCGGCGTACCGCTTTTTGTCGAACGGCGCGGTCAACGAGGGTGAGATTCTCGCCGGGCATTTTCAGGCAACTCAGGCGCGTGTGGCTGCCCTTGACGGGTTCATCCTCGTTTTGCAGGACACCACCGAATTTTCCTATCAACGGCGCAATCCCGAGCGGATTGGTGCCATCGGTCTTTCACCGAGCCGGCGCGATGAATGGTCGGCTTCGGCTTCATATGGTCTGCGGCCTGCTCATGCACTCCAGCCTGGCGGTCACAACCGAGGGATTGCCACTGGGCCTGACAGCGGCGAAATTCTGGACCCGTACCAAGTTCAAGGGCACCAACGCGTTGAAGCGGCGGATCAACCCCACTCGGGTGCCGATCGAGGAGAAGGAGAGCTACCGCTGGCTCGAAAATATGCGCCAGTCGACGGCGCTGCTGGGCGACCCGGGGCGACTGGTTCACATTGGCGACCGGGAGAACGACATTTACGAGTTTTTCTGCGAAACACAGGCGCTCGGCACGCATTTCCTGGTGCGCACCTGTGTCGACCGTCTGGCCGGTGACGGTGGCCATACAATAGCCGATGAAATGAGCGAAACCACCGTGAAGGGCGTGCATCGGGTCAGCGTTGGCAAGGATGATCATGCCGACATTGAGCTACGCTATCGGCGCATCCAGGTTTTGCCGCCGATTGGAAAGCAAAAGCGCTATCCCTCCCTCAGCCTGACCATCTTGCACGCCCGTGAGTGTGGAACACCGGAGGGTCGACCCCCGATCGACTGGCGGCTCATCACCGATCTACCGGTAACAACGCCGGACGAAGCCATCGAAAAGCTCGACTGGTACGCCCAGCGTTGGAAGATTGAACTTTTCCACAAGATACTCAAATCCGGCTGCCGAGCCGAGGATGCACGGTTGCGGACCGCCGAACGCCTCGCCAACCTGATCGCCATATTCTGCATTCTGTCCTGGCGTCTGTTCTGGATGACCATGATCAACCGCACCGCTCCTGATGCATCGCCTCGGCTGGTCCTGACCGATGGTGAAATCACGCTGATCGACCGTCTTGCGGCGTACCGGAAGAACGGATCCGCAAGCAGAACCCTCGCCGATTATCTGACCCAAATCGCTCGACTCGGAGGCTATCTTGCGCGAGCCCATGATCCACCTCCCGGCAACATTGTCATCTGGAGTGTAAGCGCCGACAGAAGGTGGCGTTGACGCGGCCAGTCAGGCTTTGCGGCGTGTCCGCGGCGCCCATTTTTTCGCGAGCGCTTCCAGCCTTGCCTCGATCAGGGGGATATCGGGCTGGGCGTTGGGATCATGGTCGTCGCCGAGGGTCTCCAGCGCCTCTTCATGATATTCATGTTGGGGGTCGCCGAGCGCTTCGAGCTTTTCAGCATAGCCCCACGGGCCACCGCAGTCTTCTGGCGGCCTCATGCCTACTGCGTCGAGGATGAGCGGATATGTCAGGTCCGGCCTGGCCGGGCTGACGCGCTCGATCTTGACGCTGTGATCCCAGGCATCGCCAAAGTCGTAGAGATATTGGAAGGTCTTGCGCCTGGTATCCGCCAGAACCTGGGCGAGGGTAGCTTTACGGGCGTCGAGCGGTCCGTCGAAGCCGTATTCAGGATCGGGGATGCCGAAGCCGGTTTGCCCGAAGCTCATTTCCCACAGGTGAGAGTCCGTCCAGGAAAAGGCCGTCTGGAAGACGGTGTGCAGGCGATCGAGCCGGATATTGAGCGGGACCTCCAGCGTCCGACTGACGGTCGGTGTGACATCGTCCAGCGTAATCTTCATCCGCACCACGGTGCCGTTGCTCACGCAGCCTTCTCCAGATCGTTGGTCATCCTCGATGTCTGCCAGTTCCAGGGCAAGAAGTCATCGATCCGATTGATCGGATGGTTGCCGATGCGCTCGATGACGTCGGTAAACCAGGCCTCGGGCTCGACACCGTTGAGGCGGCATGTGCCGGCCAGCGAGTAAAAGAGCGCGGCGGCCTCTCCACCCTTCATGGAGCCGACGAACATCCAGTTCCGGCGCCCAAGAGCGACACCGCGCAGCGCGTTTTCCACCAGATTGTTGCTGATCTCGAGCCGACCATCATCGCAGTAGCGGATCATGGCCCGCCAGCGGTTGAGCGGATAGCGACAGGCACGCGCCAGATTGCTGTCGGAAGACAGGCCACGATTCTGGGTTTCGAGCCAGACGCGCAATGCCTCCAGCTTCGGCATCGCCTTGATTTGGCGGATACGTCTTCGCTCATCAGGTGGCGCACCCTTGATATCGCGCTCGATGGCGAAGAGTTCGGCGATCCGCACGACCGCCTCCGCCGCGATCGGTGACGGGCTCTTTTCCAGTATGTCGGTAAATTTCCTACGACTGTGACTCCAGCATCCAACTTCGACGATGTCCCTGGGAGCCTTGGTTTTGGGGTCGCGGTAAAGCGCGTTATAGCCCGCAAAACCATCCGCCTGGAGATACCCCTGATAGCCGGCGAGATGCTTTGCCGGATGCGCTCCGCCACGATCTGCGCTGAAGCGGAAGGCCACGGCGGGCGGGCTCATGTCGCCGCTGGAGCGATCATCGCGCAGATACACCCAGAAGTGCCCGGTTCGACTGCCGTCGCCATTGCCCAGCAGCGTGACCGACGTGTCGTCCCCATGGATTTTGGCGGCTTCCCGGATATAGGCGAACAACCGCTCGCCCAGCGGCGCCAGCAGCCACGCCAGTTTTCGCGCCCAGCGGCTCATCACATCCCGATCAATGTGAAGCCCAACGCGGCGGAAGATTACCGACTGCCGGTGCCAGGGCTGGTGATCGACAAAGCGATTGACGACGAGGTGGGCCAGCAGGGCGCTGCTCGCCATCACCTTGGGCAGCGGCAGATCGACAGCGGGCGCTTGTCGGATCTGTTCGCAGGATCGGCACGCCAGCCTGGGCCGGACATGGCGGATGACCCGGAAGCGCGCCGGGACATAGTCGAGAACCTCAGTGACGGCCTCGTCGATCTGCACTGACGGTCCATTACAACCGGCACTGCACGGGCCGGGCTGATGATCGACGGTCTGACGCGGGAAGTGTGCGGGAAGCGGAACGCGGCCGCCGGCTTTGCGGGCCGATTTCATCACGGGCGGCGCTGACACCTCATCGTTTGCCGGTTCCGGGGCTTCGACCTCCTCGAACATCAGCCGCAGCTGGGCGATATCCATTTTCTCGGAGCTGCGGCCGAACTGGACGCGCAGCAGCCGCGCGACACGATGCTCGAGCTTTTCGATCCGCAAGGTCTGGGCTTTGACGGTGGCTTGCGCCGCCGTCAGTTCGGCCCGTTCCTGCTCCATGACATCGGCCATCTCCAGCAGCATTTTCTGCAAGAGAACCGGGTCTGTGGGAAGGCGATCAAGGGCGAACCGCATGCCGCCGATAATAGCCGAAGCCCACGGTAAATCCTACATAAAATGGCGGTTTTCCTGATCTTTTTGGCTATGCGAGCCTCGGCGTGATCACCTCGTCGTGGACGATCGCCTGCTTCCAGTTCAGCCCTTCAACCAGCATCGCCATCTGGGCTGCCGACAGGCGGAGCGCGCCCTCATGAGCACGAGGCCACACGAACTTTCCGCGCTCGAGACGCTTCGCATACACGCATAGCCCGGACCCGTCCCAGACCAAGGCCTTCAACCTGTCGCCCCTTTTCCCGCGGAACAGGAAAACCGCCCCCGAGAAGGGATCAAGCTGAAGAATATTGCGCACCTGCGCCGACAGCCCATCAAATCCCTTGCGCATGTCGCACGGCGCCAGCGACAGATAGATTTTCGTCGAAGGCGGGAACGCCAGGCTCAATGATCCAGCTCCCGCAGGACATCGAGCACCTGTTTCAGGGCGGCCCGATCGACCTCGCCATCAACCAACACCGTCAGGCCGCACCGCCCGCGGACCTCGATCCGCCCTGGTTCCCCAGTTTTAGCCGACGGCGAAGACGATGCCAGTTCGACCGGCACGAAGCCTGCCATCGCTCCGCGGAGCAGCTGCTTGCGCCAGGTATAGAGCTGGCCTGTTCCAATGCTGTGCCGTCGAGCTACGGTCGATATGATCGCGCCAGGCGCCGTCGTCTCCTTCAGGATCGCCAGCTTCTCCTCGTCGCTCCAGTTCCGACGCCGCTCCAACCGTACAAGCGCTCCGCCATCACCGCGACCGCTCATACGAGGCTCGTTTGACTGCTCGATGTCCATGCTCACGCCTCCTCAAAAGCCGCGAGCTTTCCTATTCCGCTGCCGGCAGCAAGGCCGCCTTCCGTCGGCGCTTACTCTGGAGTGGATGGTCCCGACTGATGGACATCAAAATCGGTGCCGACGTCAGCCGTGTCACTTGTGGGTAATTGGAAGCGTCAGACCCCGCTTACCCTACATCGAAATCCGGTCCGAGAACATCGTCCAACTCAGCGATATTACGCTTTATCTCGTTGCAGGTGCGGGTCGATGCCCGATCATATGGGTTAGAAGAAGCGCTTAAGAGAATGGGTGGGATATCCTGCTTTACCGCTCCAACGTCTTTAGCTGGTTGGGAGGCAATAGATCGAACTGAATCCGTTCCGGTATTTTTGGATTCCTTGTGTCCCTCCTGAGCCGCGCCGGCAGACGCAAAAGTCAGTACCAAGATAGTAAAGGCAGCTGAAAATTTCGTCATATCCGTCCCTATCTACTATGATAATATTCAGATATTCCTGTACCACAGGGTAATCTCTTGTGTGATATTGGAGACGCCAGCACGATAAGCTGCAACGATGGACGTCACCGTCGCATCAGTGGCTCTTGTTCGCGATTCGAAGGACCGCACTGCCACATCACGTGCTGCCCCGCTTGTGACCTCTGCGCGCACGACAATAGTGATCAATGGGGGAGCCTTCAGTCCCTGATCAAAGGTGGCCGTGAACTGCGAAATTTCCGCCGACATGATGTCCGCCGGTTTTTGGAAGTCGCTTCGCGCAACTCGCGTTCGGGAAGACTGCTCCAGCTGGTCAATCAGAGCTAGACGGAACATCTCCGGGACGGGTTGGGACCAACGTGCTTTTGCGAGAGCAGCAACCCGCGAGTTGGCATTGGTTTCAATGCTGTCAGGCCGCAGATTATTCGGAAATGAAAGCTGGCGGACAGCAACAACCCGTGCATCGGCATCAGGCTGCCTTTGCGGGGGCTCACTGCGAAAGGAATATAGGTCCGCAGGCTTACCTCCGCCCAGAAGCCCACCAACACAGCCCGACAGCGAGACTAAGAGGAGCGCTGAAGAGATTTTTAGCAAACTTTTCACTTTGGCAGCTCCACTTCTCGCGCTTTCCCTCTTCCGAGAACAGAACGCGGATCTTGCTGTATTTGTCGGGTAAGTCGATCGAGTGACTCGGCAGCCTTTTCAAGCCCACGTAGAGCCCCCGCCACACGATTACCTTCTGGCCCCTCAAGACCTTCTGCACTCGCGTTCAACTTAGCTATAAAAGCCCGTGCATCGTTCGTCGCGCTCTTCGCATTCGCGGCCGCTTCTCGGATGTCTGCAAAGGCTTGCGTACCATCGCCCTGAATAGCGGTTCTCGCAGCCGCCGCAGCCTGCTCGATGTCACCCGACGCTGAATCAAGGCGACGGATTGCATTTTGAGCATCCGCAAACATTGCCTTTCGACTGTTAAGTTCTGCCGTCACTGATCTGATGTCAGCGAGCATGCCATCGACCTTTGCGATATTTCGGTCAGAAAGCACCCGATTGACCCGATCGAATGATTCAGAAACCTTAGCGAGGGTCTGCCCTCCCGCTTCCAGCACCGAATCCAACGACCCGGGCTTCGCCCTTATTATCGGGGGCTGCTCACGCGAAGCATCGCGAAGCAGTGGCCTTGTAGGCGAACCAGGAGTTAACTGGATAATGCTGACCCCTGTCACACCTTGGGACTCTTTTGAGGCAAATGTATCTACCCTTATGGGTGTACTCTCTTCGACCTTCACATCGATAATCACACGGCGAGAATTCGATGGATCTACACGAAGCTTCGTGATCTCCCCGACCTTGATGCCGTTAAAGTCAACTTCGCTACCTTCGGTTAGGCCGCGCACAGGTCCGTCAAAAACAACTCGATAATGGTCGAAGCCTTTACCAAATTGGTCGTTACCTAGCCAGAGAATGAAGCCGATCGCTGCCACCAGCAGACCAACTGTCAGACTACCCACCAGAGCGTAATTGGCATGCCTCTCCATTTAGTCGCCACCTGAGTTGAATCGCCGTGCTCTTCGGCTTTGAAAATAAGAGCGTGTCCATTCGTCTTCAGAATCACGCAGTTTCTCGACTGCGTCAGACGCGACGATCCTTTTGTCCGCCAGAACCGCTACTCGATCAGAAATTTGAAACAGGCTGTCCAGGTCGTGGGTGACCATGACGACAGTCAATTCCAAGGCATCACGCAGCGATACGATCAAGTCGTCAAACTCTGCAGCCGCGAGGGGATCGAGGCCTGCCGTTGGCTCATCTAAAAAAAGAAGCTTGGGATCGAGCGCTAGTGCACGTGCAACGCCAGCACGTTTTCTCATGCCGCCGGAAAGTTCTGCCGAGCGCTTATAAGCTGCATCATTAGCAAGCCCAACCAGAGAGATCTTCATCTGGGCCAATCGGCTTAGAAACTTGCCTCGAATTTCGGTATGTTCAAGAAACGGCGCTTCGACATTCTCTTGAAGCGTCAGGGACGAAAATAGCGCACCGTTTTGAAACATGACGCCCATGTTCGATGCGAGCCATTGCCGATCAGGACTATTAAAGATGTCCTGACCGTCTACTATTACCGATCCAGAAACTGGTCTCTGTAATCCCAACATCGTATTGAGCAACACGGATTTTCCGCCGCCCGAAGCGCCAACTATTCCAAGAATCTCCCCGCGATAGACGTCGAGGTCTAAATCTTCATGGATTACCGTTTTACCGAACGCTGTTTTAAGGTCGCGTACTTCGATCACCCTTTCCCGCTCGGCCATCACAGGTCCAATTTCATGAAAACGAGGGCGAAAGCTGCATCGAGGAGGATGATGGCGAACAATGCCTGAACGACTGCGGTCGTGACGTTTCTACCCAACACCTCGACGTCGCCACGGACGGCCATTCCCTGGCGGCAGCCAGTCAGTGCAATGATGATGGCCATTACAGGTGTCTTGATCAGACCAAGCCAGAAATGCTGAAGGTCCACCGTCTGCCGAAGACGCTCTACGAAAAACACTGGTGAAATATCTAAAGAAGCCCAGCTCACAAGCAGGCCACCAAGAATGCCGGCAATCATCGCTGCGACTGATAAAAGCGGGAGAGTAATGATCATCGCCAGCACGCGTGGGGTTACAAGCGCCTCCGTGAGATCGACACCCATGACCACCATTGCATCTGTTTCTTGGTTCATTCGCATAGCTCCGATTTGGGCAGCGAATGTAGACGTCGATCTGCCAGCCAGAAGAATTGCTGGTATTAGCACCCCAAACTCGCGCAACACCGATACCTGTCGTTGCCCCTTAATTCCCGGACAGTTCCTCACTGGTTGAACGTGTGATGTATTCGCGCGGGGCGAGATAGCCAAGGGCGCGATGCGGGTGGACGTTGTTGTAGTGGTGGAACCAGCTTGGTAGCTGGCTGATCACGGCCTTGGCGTTGGGCTTTTCGGCGACGCGGACGTAGTCTCGCTTCATGGTCCGCACGAACGCCTCTGCCATGCCGTTGGATTGCGGGCTTTCGATGGGTGTTGTCCGGGGTCTGAGGTTGATCTCGCGTGCGAAGCGGCGAGTCTCCTTGGCGGTGTAGCAGCTGCCGTTATCTGTCAGCCATTCGATGGTGGAAGGCAAGCGGTTCACGCGGCCGAAGCGGTGCTCGACGGTGGCGGTCATCAGATCGCGCACGTCCTCGGCGGATATGCCTGCGGTGGTGGCCACGAAGCCCATTGCCTCGCGATCGCAGCAATCCAGGGAGAAGGCGACGCGCACCTTCTCGCCGTTGTCGCAGCCGATCTCGAAGCCGTCGGAGCACCAGCGGGTGTTGCGGGTATCAACCGCGACGCGCCCGTCGTGACGACGATCGTCTGCCTTGCCGCTATGGCGCTGGAGCAGCAGGCCATGCACCTTCATCACCCGGTAGACCCGCTTGGCATTCGGCGCAGAAGGTCCGCCATTGCGTGCCTGCCGCCGCAGGAGCGCATGGATCCGGCGGTAGCCATAGGTCGGCAGTTCCGCGATCAGAGCCTGGATACGCGCGACGAGCTCTTCCTCGGGCAGCGGAGGTCGGCCGCGGCGGCGCGCAGGGGCCTTGCGTCTGGCCGACGAGAGATGCTGCCGCGAGACGCCGAGCGCGTTCGCCACCGCGCTCACAGGTCGCCCTCCGGCAACGAGATTGTGCGCAATGCCGTTTTTTTGGGACCTGCCACGCGCGAGATCGCCTCGCGCAGGATCTCGTTCTCCATGGTCTTCTTGCCGAGCATGCGCTGCAGCTCGCGCACCTGGTTCTCCAGCGCGCGATACTCGCTGGCCGGAACCACCTCGCCGCCTGCGCGGGTGGCGGTCAGGGCGCCGCTCGCCGCCTGCCGGCGCCAGCCAAACAGTTGGTTGGGCGCTACCCCGTGCATGCGCGCCACACGCGACACGCTGTTGCCGGGCAGGAAGGTCTCTTCGACCATGCGGAGCTTCTCTTCCGGGGTCCAGCGCCTACGGCGCTGAACCCCTCCGAGAACCTCCGCATGCACATAGCTACTGGGATTACTGTCGGTCATATGCCTCACTCTTACATAAGTGTGAGGAACTGTCCGGTCATTTTGGGGGCTGCTTCACGCAACACCGATACCCCAACGAGCTGAACGGTGAAAACCGATGCCCCCAAGTTCCGCAGCAGGTTCGTGCCGACCAAAGCCACCACTGCCCCGATGAAGAATGTCATCGTCATGATGATTGGGAGCGCCTCGAGACTTCCCTGCTGCATCACGCTTACTAGCGCTCGCACGCGTAACCTGCGAGGGTTGATAACCGCTCTTCCAACGCCCACCTCAGAGCGGCCCAGGAACAGGATGTTACCATATAGTTCGCTTAGTCCTGCAACCACTTTGCGGCCTAAGCGTGTGAAAAAACCGTAAGACTTTTTGGGTTTTTCGGTCGCATGTTCCTGGATTGCGGGGGCAACGATGTCTAGGACACGCCGAAGCCGATCTGGTACATCGTTTCCTAGATCGCTGGCACCAAGCGCCTGAATAAGCGCGAACGCGCCTGCACTGTCGACCCGCCCTAATTGGCTCCAGTCGATCTGCTCGTCTGAAGCCAGCAAATGGCCATCGGTCGTTGCTCCCGCCGATTGGACCGTTGAGGCCAACCAATCGCCCGAAATTTTCGTTACGTTGTTTTCGGAATGAATGACGGGTTCAGAGAACGGCAAAATCACACCCAAAACCGTTTATGGTACGATACGGTATACTTAACGTGAGGGGATGTGCAATAGGGCAGGCTTACCGTGCTGTTCGCACACCGAGAATCGGCGTCCTTCAGGCACTGGCTGATGTGCGGGGACGGTACGGCCTAAAACTTACCTGCCGCCTTAATGGGATATCATCTCGATGGAGACACGGTCGAACAGCTTTCTGGTTCTCGCGGTGACGGGCTTGCTGCTGGGCACCTTGGTCTTTACGCTGTGGCTGTTGGAGCCTCGCAACGGGAACCGCAGGCCCTATATGATCCGCTTCTCGGGAAGCGTCGCCGGCATTGAAAAGGGATCACCGGTGACATTTTCGGGCGTGCCGGCTGGGCATGTTACATCTGTCGGATTCGACAGCCAAGACCCGTCCGTGGTTCTGGTAGCTGTCAATTTGGAACCAGAAATCCCTATCGTTACCGGCGTCAAGGCTACGATTGTCCGATCAGCATTAGGCGGAACGGCGAACATCAGTCTCGATGGCGCAACACATGATGCGCTCCCGATCGTTGCCGCAAAAGACGGGGAGTTCCCGATCATTCCTGCCAAGGAGGACGGGCTTCTTGGTGGTGGGGGAGACCCGATAGCACTTGTGGAGAAGGTAAGCCGCACCGTGGACTCCGTTTCACGCAACCTTGGTGCCGCTCAGCAGCAGCGCGCGAACGAGCGTCTTGCGGTGCTCGCGCACAACTCCGCGGGGTGGGTAGACAAGGTTGGAACGGCGTCGGAGGGACTCATCGGTGCGCGAGGGCGTATGGTTGCCTTGGGAGAGGGTTTGCAACGGTCAGGCAATCGCGCCGAAAGTCTGAGGGTCACCTTGAAAGATCGCGGTCCATCCGCTCTTGCTAAGGCGAACCGCAAATTAGGGATCGCTCGTGACTCAGCTGAAGGATTCGCTGCCCGCGCCGAGGCTCTGAGGCCCGAGATCGAGCGGGCGACCGCCCTGCAGGACCGCCTGGTCGAGACAATAGGTTCAGTAAGGAGCAAGGTAAGCGCCGTCAGGGAGACGGCCGTTCGTATCGATCAGGAGGGGCTGGGTCTAGGCTCTCCGTCCCTCCCCACATACAAGCCTGACGCAGAGCCTGGGAAATAATCTGCTTGCAACGTTTTCAAGCCGTCGGCGGAGTCCGAGCCGCGGCCACGGAGCCTACGGTCCTTGCGGCATTGCTCGTCAAAGTGCTCGGATCGCGCTATTCTCGGTCCAGGAGAAAGAGATTGAGCGATGATGAGAAGAAAAAGGCGCGGCGCCCCCGAAAGATGGGCAGACCGACCACCGAGGACGCGCTCCGCCTGACCTCGCACATCCTCAAGAGCGCTCGCCAACTGTTCTTCGAACACGGGTTCGATGGCGCCAGTGCCGACATGATCGCGGACCAAGCGCGCATCTCCAAACGAACACTGTACGCGCGCTTCGGTAGCAAGGCGCGCGTGTTCGAGGCGGTGATCCTCGACGAGATCGATACGCAGCTGCGCGCGCTCGAACCCTCCGGCAGCGACGAACCCGACATTGGAGCGCGCCTTCACGTGATTGCCGATCGCCTGCTCGAGTGGCTCCTGACGCCCCGGATCGCCTCCATGGAACGCGTCGTCATTGCGCAAGCGGTGCGTTTCCCCGCGCTCGCGGCGAACATCCACGACTTCGGTTACCAGCGGGCCGTCCAGTGGGTGGCATCGATCCTCGCCCACGCCAATGCCAAGGGAGAGCTTTCGCTGGCCGACCCCGTGTTCGCTGCCGAGCAGTTCGTCACACTCGTCGTGGTTGCCCCCATGCGCCGTGCAGCGCTGGGGTTGTCTCCGCCAGCTTATGACGAGGCGGCGCGCGATCGTATCTCGCGCGGTATCGACCTGTTCCTTGATGGCTGCCGCCCGCGAGACGGGGATGGTTGCAGCAAGTGATGCCCGCCACGGACGACGAGCCTCAGATCGGTGAGCGTGCGCGCCTCGCAGAGCTTATCCAGATCATGGGGCGCCACGGCCTGAACGGGCTCGCCTCTCGCCTGGGCCTGCTGCCCGGTCGTTCCGAGCAGCCGGTGGACGTCGGTACGCCCGAGCGGGTCGTCGCGCTGCTGCGGGACCTTGGACCCGTTGCGGTCAAGCTGGGGCAGGTGCTGGCGACCCGTGAAGACCTGCTCGGGCCGGAATGGGTGCGCGCGCTGTCGACGCTGCAGGACCGGGTGACCCCGTTGCCGTTCGAGGCGCTGGAGCCGACGATCCTGGCTGCGCTTGGCTCCCCGATCGCGGACGTGTTCGCGAGCTTCGACCGCGAGCCGATCGCCGCGGCCTCGATCGCGCAGGTTCATGCAGCCACCCTGAGCGACGGAACCGAGGTCGTGGTAAAGGTACGCCGACCGGGGATCGCGGAACGTGTCGATGCCGACCTGAGGCTGCTCCGCCGCATTGCGCGGCTCGCCGCGAGACACTCACCGGAGATCCGCCGCCTCAGGCCCGACGAGCTGCTCCGGTTCTTCGCGGAGAGCCTGTCGCAGGAAATGGACCTCAGTGCCGAAGCGGCAGCCTGCGAGAGCATCGGCGCGTTCCTGCAGCCGCTCGGCGTTCGCACGCCCGCCTTCTACTGGGATCAGGTCGGCCGCCGGATCAATGTGCAGCAGCGGCTCGACGGCATGCCCGTCCGCGCTATCCTTGATGGAGCGGGAGACTGCGGTGCGGATATCGCCGGCAGATATGCAGATGCAGTCCTGCGGATGATAATCTTCAACGGCCGGTTCCATGCGGACCCCCATCCCGGCAATGTCTTTGTCCTCGCCGATGCGTCGCTGGCGTTCATCGACTTCGGGGCGGTCGGCGTGCTCAGCCCCGCCCGACGAAACGAGGTTGTTACGCTCGTCCTTGCGATCGCCGGTGAGGACACGCGATCGGTGACGGACGTGCTGCTGCAATGGTCGGGCGAAACAGACGTCGATCGCCAGGCGCTGACCCGCGAACTCGACGCGCTGATCGGCCAGTTTCGCGGGGCGGTACTCCAGCAGATCGAGCTCGCCGACGTCTTCGGTCGCGTCTTCGCGCTGCTGCGCACCTACCGCCTGGCGCTACCACCCGATCTGGCCCTGCTGCTGCGAACCCTGCTGATCGCCGAAGGGTTCGTACGACGGCTCGATCCCGGCTTCGACATCGCGGCGCGCGCCGCACCGATCGCGCGCGAACTGCTGCGGGAGCGGATCGGCCCGGCCGGCCTCAAGCGGGGCGGACGCCGGCTGGCGACGAGCCTGGGCCGTCTCGCCGCCGCCTCGCCCGAGCTGGTGGCTTTCGCCGAGCGGGTAGCGCGGTCGGGCGCGCTGCCGATCGAATTACAGGGAGGCGCGGTTTCCCCAAATCCGACGTCGCCCTGGCGCGCCGATCCCAACATCCTGTCAGCCGGGCTGCTCGTCGCCGGCGCGATCCTTCAGCGCGACCATGATGTTGTCGGCGCCATGATGATGGCATCTGCGGTGCTGCCAGCAGCCTGGGCTTGGTTCGCAAGCAGGCAGAGGCGCTGAGGGAGTGGAACAATCCAGGACAGGTGGCGTTTTTCCGAAAAGTAAACCGGTCGGTATATATATTGCCGCCTAATTTCATCGAACAGGGGCCTATCTTTCTTGTCCGAACTATTGGAAAACCGATCGCATGTATCGACTGAGGAGTGGCCGGAATTTGGCGCCGCATTGAGCGACCTGATGCCTAGGCTGGCGAGCTATGCGCGATCGCTGGTCAGGAATTCCGATACTGCACAGGACCTTGTTCAGGAAGCCGTGCTGAAGGCCTGGCGCCACCGCGCGTCGTTTGAGCCCGGTACGAATTTGAAGGCTTGGACTGTCAATCGGCGTGCAAACGGGACCCCCTTTCGAGTATGGCACGACGGTCGAGGAATGCTCCTTGCACTGCGAGCGGCGTAGGGAGGGCGGAGCCCGACCGGAGGCGCGCGCAGCGCAAGGCATCTTAATCCCGGCGTGCCGCAGGGATCAGTTTCGGTTCTTGAAGCGCCAGCTGTCATTGCCGGTCTCGATGATGTCGCAATGATGGGTGACACGATCGAGAAGAGCGGTGGTCATCTTGGGATCGCCGAACACGGTTGGCCATTCCCCGAACGCCAGATTGGTCGTGATGATGACGCTGGTCTGCTCGTAAAGTTTGCTGACCAGATGGAACAGCAACTGCCCGCCTGAGCGGGCGAACGGCAGATAGCCAAGCTCGTCTAGGACGACGAGATCGAGCCGGGCGAGCTGGGCGGCAAGCGCGCCGCTCTTGCCGATCCGGGCTTCTTCTTCGAGGCGGGTCACCAGATCCACGGTGTTGAAGTAACGCCCCCGCGCCCCGGCGCGGACCACATTGGCGGTGATGGCGATGGCCAGATGGGTCTTGCCGGTGCCTGTGCCGCCGACCAGGACGACATTGCGCTGTGCAGGCAGGAACGCGCCGCTGTGTAGCGAACGGACCAGCGCCTCGTTGATCGGCGTCACTTCGAAGTGGAAGGCATCGAGGTCTTTCACCACCGGCAGCTTGGCGGCTGTCATTCGGTATCGGATCGAGGCTGCGCGGCGGTGGGTTGCCTCCGCGCGCAGCAGATCGGTCAGTATCTCCATCGTCGTGCGCTGCCGCTGAAGGCCGGTGGTAACGGCCTCATCGAACGCGCCAGCCATCCCCTTGAGTCCAAGCCCGCGCATCGCGTCGATCATGTCATGCCGCTGCATGGAAGTTCCTCAGTTGGTCGTAACGGGGTTCCCGTACCACTTTTGCCAAAAGTAGCGGTAAGAATAGTTGTGATAAATCAGCATGTTGCCGACACGCCGCATTGCCGCTCCGCGTAATATCAATGGGTTGTGTGGCATTCAGGTTTTCAAAGACTCTCCGCAAGAATTCCCATAGCCTTGTCTGTCGGCAAAGGAGAGCTGCCGATGGAAAGCTGGCGAGAGCAATATCTGGGCGTTGACGCGTTGCCCACTTCACTGACCCATGCGGAGATCGAGTACTTTTTCCAGCCGGCCGAGCATATGCTCCCATATGTCTCTTCGCGTCGGCGGCCTTTGACCCGCTTAGGGCGCTCCTGCACATCGGATTCCTGCGTATGACCGGCCGTCCGTTAGCCGGGTTCGAAAGAATTCCGCCCGGAATCCTCGAGTTCGTTGCCAATCATGCCGGCATTCCAGCGCCACAGATCGCAACGTTGCGTGCAATCTATCGACGCCGGAGACGCTGTTCGCGCATCAACGGCTGGCTGCCGAAGCGATCGGCTGGCGGTCTGCGGAAGACGGTGTGCTGCGAATGCTGACGGCCTTCTTGCGATGCCAAGCCGAGACACAGATCTCGAGGCCCGATTTGATACGTCAAGCGCGTCGGTGGTTGTACGATCGTTCGTATGTCTTGCCAGGGGAACGGTTGCTTGAGCGACTTGCCGCCGCGGCGCAGGATCATGTATTGGAAGGTCTGAGATCGGAGATCGAAGCTGCAGTTGGGGCCGAACTGACAGGCAGTTTGAACCGCACCGAGATTGCCGGAGGCCTTAACTCCTGAGAGTGAGGGTCTACGATGAGCAAGACGACGAACAAGTTCGCCCCTGAGGTTCGGCAGCGAGCGATCCGGATGGTGCTGGATCACGAGGGCGATTATCCCTCACGCTGGGCTGCGATCACATCGGTTGCCGAGAAGATCGGGTGTTCCGGTCACACGCTGCTGGAATGGGTGAAGAAAGCGGAGGTGGACAGCGGCAAGCGCGGAGGCGTGCCGACGGAGACCGCCGAGAAACTCAAAGCATTGGAGCGTGAAGTCCGCGAACTGCGGCAGGCCAACGAGATACTGCGCAAGGCGTCGGCATATTTTGCCCAGGCGGAGCTCGACCGCCCGTTCAAACGATGATCGCCTTTATCGACGAACATCGCGATGCCTATGGGGTCGAGCCGATCTGCCGGGTTCTGCCGATCGCCCCATCCACCTATCACGAACGCCTTGCCAAGCGGCGAGACCCGGCTTTGCAATCTGCTCGTGTCCGGAGAGATGAGGAGCTGAAGCCCGAAGTTCTGCGGGTCTTTGCCGAGAACTTCGGTGTTTACGGTGCGCGCAAGATATGGCGGCAGATGAAGCGCGAAGGCTTCGATGTCGCGCGCTGCACTGTGCAGCGGTTGATGCGAAATCTTGGTCTGCAAGGGGTGATCCGCGGCAAGCCGGTTCGCACCACGATTGCAGACAAGGCGGCCCCACGCCCGCTCGATCAGGTCAACCGCCAGTTCCATGCTCCGGCGCCGAACATGCTATGGGTTTCCGACTTCACCTATGTCGCGACCTGGGCGGGGTTCGTCTACGTTGCCTTCGTGATCGACGTCTACGCCCGTTACATTGTGGGTTGGCGCGTCAGTAGAACAGCGCATGCCAGCTTCGTGCTGGATGCGTTGGAGCAGGCCATCCACGACCGACAGCCCGTTCATCGCGGCGGCCTGGTCCATCATAGCGACCGCGGATCGCAATACGTGTCCATCAAGTACACCGAACGCCTCGCTGAAGCCGGCATCGAGCCATCCGTCGGCAGCGTCGGCGACAGCTACGACTGTGAGAAGGTGCATGTAGTCTGGGAGGTCTGACCCGTGCTTACGACTGACCACGTGTCATCGCGTTGATCTGTCGGCCCCCCAGGCTGCACCCGGGGCGTCGCGAGACGTGACTTGATAGGAGCCTGAGGGAGTGCCGTCCCGTCACAGTCCTGTCCGCTCGCGAAGCGCTTCGGGTTCCACCTGCCTGGAGGACCCGTATGCATGTTATCACATCTGACGCCGTGGTCATCGGCGTCGACACTCATAAAGATGTTCACGTCGCCGTCGCTATCAATGGACTGGGCGCTCGGCTTGCCACCGCCTCCTTCCCAGTAACGAGCAAAGGCTATCGCCAGATGGCGGCCTGGGCAGCTGAGCACGGGACCGTGCATGCGTTCGGCATCGAAGGGACTGGCTCCTATGGTGCCGGTCTCACACGAGCGCTGACGGCGATGGGCTTGCGTGTCATCGAGGTCGGCCGGGTCAACCGGCAGCTCCGACGTCGGCATGGGAAGACCGATACCGTGGATGCCGAGTCCGCCGCACGGGCCGTTCTTGCGGGTGACGCTGACGGTGAACCCAAGGTCGGTGATGGCACCGTCGAAATGATCCGCCATCTCAAGATCGCCCGCGACACCGCGCTCAAGGCTCGAACACAAGCCATGATCACGCTCAAAACGCTGCTGGTGAATGCACCGCAGCCTTTGCGCGAGCGGTTCATCGGTATCACCGGCAAGATGACGCTTATCCGCGCGATCGCAGCGCTGCGCCCAGGCGCTCCGGCCTCCACCACCGCATCGGCAAAGATGGCGTTGCGCGCATTGGCGAACCGATGGCTGATGCTGGACACCGAAATCAAGGAGCACGAAGCAGTCCTCGAGCAGTTGGTGCGTGCCCAGGCACCGGCACTGATGGATGCGCCAGGTGTGTCGACCGGAACCATTGCCGACATGCTCGTGGTACTAGGTGATAATCCCCAGCGGATCCGGTCGGAGGCCGCGTTTGCCAAACTTTGCGGTGTGTGCCCAGTGCCGGCATCGAGTGGCAAGACCAACCGTCATCGACTTAACCGCGGCGGCAACCGACGGGCGAATGCGGCTCTCTACCGCGTCGCGCTCGTTCGCATGCGTCACCATCTGCCGACCCGCGAATACATCCAGCGCCGAACCGCCGAAGGCAAGTCTCCTCGCGAAATCCGGCGGTGCCTGAAGCGGTACATTGCCCGCGAAATCTACCAGCACCTCTGTACCGAACATCCGGCAACAACATCCGCGAAAAGCTCTTGACCGACATAGGAGCATCAACGCTTTGGCCGAAACGATCAACGGCCTCTACAAAGCCGAAGTGATCCACCGTCGAGGACCTTGGCGCTCGTTCGAAGCCGTCGAATACGCCACGCTGGAATGGGTCGATTGGTTCAACAACAGGCGCCTGCTGGAGCCGATCGGAAACGTTCCGCCCGTCGAAGCGGAGCAACGCTACTACGCCATGCTGGACGACGTCCCACTGGCTGCCTAATTTAAGAAAACTTGCCTCCGGCAATCTCGGTGCGGTTCAGTTGGTCAAGTCGTCTTTCCGCCGCGAGATCCATCCCCAAAAGCGTATCCTTGCTCGACTGGCTCCGCGCACCTGCCAAAGGCTTCGGGCGGAACGATATCCAAATGATGCAATCCCGTATCACTGAACTTCAATCGCTTGGTGCTGATCGGCTTGCCTTGCCGAACCTGACAGTCGGCCGGATTCGCCTCCACGCTGTCCGTATTGCGCGCCAAAAAGCGGCCACCCTTTCCCGCCTCACCGAGCCCCGGCGCACGGTCGAGATTGGCTGCTGGTTGAGGCTGCAATTACTGGAAGCGACTGACGCCGTTTTGATGCAGACCGGTCGTCGAATTGGGCAGCTGTGGAGTCAGGCGCGGAATACGGTGGAAGAGCGCGCGCTGAACGAGCTGAAACTCTATCGGTCCAGTTTAGGCATCATGATCGGCGCGCTCGACGACCGCCAAATGATCGATGCCGAATTTCGACAGGTCGCGCTGCGCGCGATGCAGCCCTTGCGATCCTTGCCTGCGACAAAAGGCAAGGTTGCCGCCATTCGCGTTCAAATGAGCGAAGCGCCATCGCGACTTCGCGCCCTCATGCAACAGGTCTGCACGTTGCCGATCGATGTCGCGGCTGCTCATCCGCTTCAGCAAGCACTGGAAACCCTCGCTAGTAAATATTCCAAACGCCAAACAGATCTGATGGAGTGGGAATGCGAGCCGTTCCTTCGGTCGCCTTCCGGCGCCGCAATATTGGGCGGTAACCCTGGCCAGAGGTTTGCAGCCTTCGAAGTGGCTACGGCTATGTTGTTGAAACGCGCCCTTCGCAATGGATCTGCCAGCTCACGCCACAGCGTGCATCACCGTAGTATTGCCGATCAGCTCATGCCAGCTATCACCTGGGCGAATTCTCGGGCACAAGCCTTGCGGAACAATGGCTGGCCAACGACGATCGAGGCTTACCTTCGCCGGTTTCAGGAACCGCTTGCATTGCGGATGGAAATGCTCGGCGAAGCCATCGCCGATGGCGAAATCGGCATTGCCAACGATCGGTTCCAGGTTCCGCGGCTGTCGGCTGCGCCAAAGGATCCCGCTGTCGACGAAACTAGGTCTGCGTTGTTCGGTCAGATCGGCGACGTCCAACTTCCCGCGGTGATGGTCTCCGTCGACTGCTCGACGGGATTTTCGAGCGTGCTTTTGGGCCGTGCCCCTACCCGTCCTGCCGAGCTGGAAGTGCTCTACGCTGCATTGCTGGCGCTTGGTACGGAAAAGACCGCCGCCGACATGGCTCGCATGTTGGACGGCGTGAGCGATGATCGCATCGAGATGATGATGCGAACGCTGGAAGAGAACGCACAGTTTCGGGCTGCAAGTGACCGTGTGGCTGCATCGATGCTCGCCAATCCCATCACGCGCCTGTGGGGCTCCGGCATTGCTGGCTCGGCCGACATGATGAGCATGGATGCGACGCGCCATCTCTGGCTGGCCCGGATTGAACCTCGGCGGCGCACTCCGGCAGTTGGCACGTACACGCATGTCGTCGATCAATGGGCAATCATCTACGATCAGCCCGTGCTGCTGAACCTCAGACAGGCGGGCGTCGCGATCGAAGGCGCGCTGAACCAGAAAGTCTGCGAACTGCAAAGGCTCGCCGTCGACACCCATGGGTTCACCCATTTTGCCATGGCCGCCGCCAAGCTCCTTGGTTTTGATCTGGCTCCACGACTGGCCGATCTGGCGACGAGGAAATTGTACCTGCCCGATGGCGTAGCCGTTCCGCAAACCCTCGAACCCATGGTGGTGCGCGTCAAAGTCTCGCGGCTTGCCAAGGAAGGCTGGGACAGCCTGCTCCATGTGATCATGTCGCTGAAGACCGGCCACAGTTCGGCCGCGACAATCATCGATCGGCACGGAAGTGCGGCAAGAGGCACGGCAACCTATGAGGCCGGGACATTGGTCGGGAAGGTCCTGCGTAGCCTTTTCCTGCTCGATTACCTGGTCAAGCCTGACTTTCGACGCGAGGTGCATCGCAATCTGTCTCAGGGAGAATCCGTGCACCAGCTGCAACGGGCAATCCTGGCGGGCAGGATCGAGGCGAAACACGGACGCAAGCACAGCGAGATTGTGGCAGTCTCAGGCGCGCTGACGCTGCTGACAAACATCGTCATGGCTTGGAAAACTGCAGCGATGCAGGAGGTCGTTGATGCGCGACCGGGCCGCTACCCGCCGGAATATCTCGCGCACGTAGCACCTGTCGCGGTCCGCCACAGCAACATGCACGGAAAGCTGCACTTCCCGATCAGGGAGCGTGGGCACCCGCGCAAGGCTGCGACCCCATAACCTGCACAAAATCCCAAGCTACTGAATTAATGAGGAAACTTCACGATGGTAATTTCTAAATCGTTGAATTTATCCCGTTTTCCTACCGCTACTTTTGGCGAAACCCGTACGGGAACCCCCGATACGGCGGTTTCGCCGCCTCTGACACGGCGCTATCAAACCGGAAACGACCCAGAATCGGGTTGGAGGGAATATTGACGGTCCGGCCACAGGCACATTCGATACGCATGTCGATCCGCGACTCAGCCCAATTCTGAAGGGTTGCAAATTGATCGACTGCATCCATTCAGCGCTTCCACCGTTTGGGACCAGCGGCTCAAGCGATACAGTGTTTCGGCAGTTAGAGCGGAACTCAAGTTGAATTAAACACCTGATATTGATGAAGAACGTCGGTTCGAATATAAGCCTCTTGGAGGCTGCTGTGCTTAAGATCGACCTGAACACATATGGAATGACGCAGGATAGCCCTGCTTGTCCAATCGTGCACATGACGCAGGATGAGTTTGATCCGCTTCAGCCCAATCAGATTGGAGACGGAGACGAGACTACCGCCCAACGTATTGGCTACGCCATCGCCTATCTCATCGCATTCTCGTGCGTCGCCTATTTCATCTACATTTGATCCCAATCTATCTCCGTAAGCGGGGATCCTGGAAGAAGCCTATTTCATGATCAGCGTTCACATCTGCCTGAACATCCGCTGATCCCCGTACCGCAGACGCACGCTGGATTTCTGCATTGTCGCGAACATTATCGATCGAATCTTTACCCTGATTGATGATTCGGCCTGCTGCTCCTGCATCGCCGGTATCTGGTCCATTCGGAATCCCCTCCACGGAATGCGGATGATATGTCGCGCGGACGGTGTCGAAATTTCCGATCTCTCGATGAGGAACGTCCACAAGGTTTGGGCTATGTATCAATTCCTGCACATCCTCTCGGATCGCCGATTGCTTTTGCTGCATCCATGAACCGATCAACGCATTCCTCGCATCACGCTGCTGATCGGTCAGCGTGGTCACCCACAATTCTGGAGCACCCATTCCAGGATTGCGGGACTGCTCCATGCGATACCAATCCGCTAATTCTTGCGAAAGATTGGCGCTTAGTTGCATTCCATGGGTTTCGGCATAGCTCGCGTCACGACTAAGCTGCTCCGATAGTTCGTGGAGTTTTCGTGCGGTCTCTTGGTACGATTTGGCGCGCGAAAGTGAATCCTCCGTACTTCTGGATGAACTCGCAGACATTGAAGCCCGATCGAATGTTCCATCACGGTCATAGGTTCCAAGCGTCTCGTTGGCATTTGAACCATTTGCATGCTCGTCACGCATATTGACCGAAGAGGAATTATTTGATTCCGTATTTCGTTGATCGGAGTTGCTGTGACGCATCGTATCAATTTGCTGCCCGGTTTTGCTAACTGTCCCACCAACACCTGGTAATACGCTACCAATACCGCGGCCGCTTTTTCCCTTTGCACCAGCCCCTGCACCACCGATGCCGGCACGTATCTCGCCAGCGACGGCGTCAATTGTTCCAGCCGTCCTATCATGACCTTGCGAAATGCTTTGACTTTGACCAACCGACGACCTCTCCTCTGTTCCTGCACTGGACGACGCCGTGTTACGATCGAACCGTTCGATCGACGTCCCAGATGAGCGTCCGCGGCTGCTGTCCCACCCGGAACTTTGCTCACTCGACGTGCCAAAGGCGCTGCGATTGGTGTGGGTACTGGTGAGGATGTCCGAAGCCGCGGCTTCATAAGCTTTGGCCTGCCGCTCCGCGACGCTCGCCTGCTCCCTGAGTTCGGACACAAAGCCGGTCGATGCGCGGGGTTCGACATCAAGGCGCGAAATCGCCTGATGCATGTCGATCACCTCGCTGCCATTGCCGAACGCCGACATCACGGACCCATTGTCATTGCGGAAGCTATAGGCCGGCCCACCGTCCTGGTACGTCGCCGCAGTGTTCCACTGGTCGCTCTGCCGCATATTGGACGTCTGGTTTGCCCAGCTCACATTGCCATAGGCGTAATTGCCGGTGGTCTGCTCGAGCGCGGCTGCCTCCGCCGCATTCTGCGCCGGCGCCAGCATCGACATGGATTGGCCGGCGATCGACATGGCGCCCCGCGCGAGCCCGGCGGCGAGAAACGGCACGCTCATCAGCATGAACCCGGCGATCGTCGCGGTTTCAGCGTTGACCGCGCCAATGCCGGCATAGGATCCGAGCGTCATGCCACCCTCGGCCACGCCGGTCGCGGCTTCCTCTGCTCGCGTCATGCAGATCATGTGAAGCACCACATAAAGCGGTCCCCAGGCAGCGAGATAGAAAAAGCCCGTCGCATAGCCCTTGAGCGCCGACACCCCGGTTTGCGGCATGAGGAACAGCGGGAAAATCACCGGGAACATGGCGAAGAAGACGACCGTCAGCACGATGTTGAGGATCGGAACCCAGGCCATCGCCTGCTGGGCGATGCTGTTATAGGTGTTGCGCGCCTGCATGTCGGCGCGGGTCTGCGCGAAGCTGTCGATCGCGCCGGCCGCCGCCCCACCCACCATATTGTTACGCGCCTGCATGAAGGCGTTGATCGCCGTATTCTGGCGCATCGCCTGGGCAAAGCCATCGCCGGACCCTGTAAAAGCGCCATTGACGACAGGGATGTCATGTTTGAGCTTGTCGGCGGCCAGCGTGTTGCTGAGCTTGGGATAGGCTTCCTTCCCCCAGATCGGCGCATGCGCATCGATCATCGGTGCCCATTGCGCGTCGAGCATCTGATAGGCCTGGCGGCAGGTCACGATATAAGGCGTGACCGTGGTGCCGCTGCGTTCGAGCCATTCCTGTGAGCGCGATTCCGCCTCGGTGGCGATCGCCGCCCAGAGATCGGTCGCCTTGGCCAAATCGGTCAGCGATTTTTGATAGAGCATGATGTCGCCGAACACGCACTGCTTCATATATTGCTCAAGGTTCGTCGAAAATTCAGCATCGCGGATGATGAAATTGCGGGTCGCGTCAAAGAGCCGCGCGCCGTAGATGAGGCCGTTGGTGGAATAATTGAGCTCGCTTGGCATGACGAACACGGTCTCGGCCGTGCGGGTCAGATAATCGCCGATCTGGGTGGTGAAGCTTGCCAGTACGCCGAGGCCTAACGGCACATTTTCGACGGTGGCAGGGGCAAGGCTGGGATTGATGCGGTCGGTCACCTTGATGCTGACCGTCGGGACCATCAAGCACATATAGATAAGCGTCGCCTGCAGGAACCAGTTGAGCCAGGCCTTGTAGTTCAGGGTGAAGGCGACGACGAACAGCGAGTAGATAAGGCCCATCACCATGGCGACGCGGATCATAGAGCGATAGCCCCCGCCGCCTGACCAGGCCGCGACGGCGTTGAAGGTGTTGACGAGATATTCGCCGCCGCCGACCGTGAAGACCTCCAGCATCGCCCGTCCCTCCCGCCTAGTTGAGGCCCTGGGCGGACAGCCCGCGTGAGAAGCTCAATGCCGCGGCCATGCCTGGCGACATGCTGTTTTGGAGCGTAGATTCCAGTGCCATGGTCCGGTTGATCACCTGCATGGTCACCTGGAGCTTGGTGTTGAGCTTCATCTCGCGCTGGGAGAAGCGCTGCCGGGCTGCGGTGATCTGCTGCTTCCACTGATCGGCGGTCGCCTGGTCGGCCGTCTGATAATGGACCTTCGACTGCTCGACCCGGTCCATCATATTGTCGAGCATGGCGTTCAGAAGGTCGACCGCGACGATCTCCGACAGCGCCTCGGTTTCGCCATAGGTGAGCTGCGTATGCGCATAGGCGTAAACGGTCAGGATCTTGTAGAGCGGGACGGTGGCGAGGTTGAGCAACTGGCGTTCAGCGGCGGTGAGCGCCGTGTTGGAGCGGACCTTCCCATACATGTCATCGATCATCTGCTGGATGCGGGGGCGAAGGGCGCTCGCCCGGGGGATGGTCAACGTCTGCTCACCCACATCATAGCAATCCCCATCATTGCATTTGAGAATCTTGACCGCCGAGCCGCCTTCGGTGCCATCGAGCAGCGCCGTCACCACCGCATCCTCGGCAGGCCCGAACATCACCACCTTGCCGCCGACGCTGGCATCGGTCGAGGGCGTCGTGACGATCGTGCCGACCAACGTCATCACATATTCGGAAAATTCCTGGTCGAACGCCCCGAATTTGGCGGATTTGCTGAGCGCCTCCCAGGTATAATTATGCTTCTCGCCGACCAGCTGGTCCTTCATCGCCGCGTCGGAATTACCCGCGATTGTGCTGTCGCGGCTCCCGCCATTATTGCAGCCCTGGCGCGAGGCGGCCCAATCGGAAAAGACACCCTGGCTGTTGCCGACCGCCTCGCAGATAGTGGCGCGGGTCGTGTCCATCTGCGGCCATATGCCGCCGACCAGCGCCTGCGCGGTCTCGCAGCTGGAGATGTTCATCTGGTTCAACAGTTGCGCCTTTTGGCTGAACTCGTCCATGACCTTGCCGATTTCAGGCGAGACGGAATCGATCGCGAGCTTGAAGGCAAAGCCCAGCGCATTGTTGGCGGTGGCCTTGAGCATCGCCACGATCTCGGACGCGTTGATGAAGGAGAAGGAACCTGAGAAAAGATCGATGCCGCCGCAGCCCGCACGCGCGCTCGGAAGCTGGAGGTTGAAGGGCGAGACGCTTTTCTGCGGAAAGCGCGTCCAGACATTGCCCAGCGAATAATAGCCCGCCGACTGGCCCTGGAAGGCGGTGGGCCCGGTGATGTTGGCAGCGCCCCCCGCATCATTGAAGAAGCTGTTCATCTCGGACGCCACATTGGCGTCGGCAACGCCGATGACGCTCAGATGCACCGCCGTCATCAGGGTGACGGCAGCAGCCCCGCGCTGAAGTAGAGAACGGAGCCTGCTGTCTTTGCTTGGCTGTGCCATCAATAATCACTCCCCACCTTGGTGTTGGTCAGCATGAATATCCGATCCATGATCTCGTCGGCGCTCAGCATCCCGAACCCGACGGGGACCGTCCGCTTGGTCGCGGTGTCGAACAGGACCAGCGCCGGCGTCTCGTTGCCCGGCACACCCATGCGCACGCGCTGGCCCGCATCCACCACATAATCGGGAAAATCGCGGTTCGGCCCGCCGTCCATCGACACCGCCATCACCGCCATGCCATGGCTGTCGGCCACGGATTTGAGGATCGGCCCGAATATCTCGCAGGCGCCGCAGCTTTGCGCGTAGAAATAGAAAAGCCCGTAGCGCTGCCCCAATGTTTCCAGCACTGCGTCTCGATCGGCCTTGCGATTATCGAGCCAGGCGCGCTTGCCGACCGTACTGACCGGCCGCTGAAGCGTGTAATCGAGATCGGGGTTCTGCCAGAGCGCCCGCTGCCAGGTGTCTGAGAAGGTCGAGGCGCGATCGAGTTGCTCCCGCTGGAAACGGACATAGGCGATGACATTCTGCTCTGTCGGTTCGAGGATCGCTCGTGCCTTGAGCTCATCCAGTTCCTTCGTGATCGCCGCCATCCGATCGGCGGCGCTTTGCTGGGGCGTTTGCGCTGGCTTTTCCGGTTCAGCCTTGGGCCTGACGCAATAGAACCACTGGCCGAGGCGGCGTTCCCGGCAATAGAAATCGTCTCCCGCATCGGACTGCTCCACGCCATCGGTCGCCGCACCGGGTTCGTCCGCGTGGACGGGAGCGGAAATTATGGCCGATGCCAGCATCCACGCCACAAGCACGCTTTTCATCGCCATTTTATCGACCCTCCTTGCCTTAAACACGCGACCTCAATGGCCGCCGGGCGCGCTGTCCAGTTCCCCCTTGGTGAGCTGCAGCACCGACATCATCAGCGCGACATCGAGCAGCCGCGTGCCCTGGTCGAGCATGCGGATGATGCCGTTCATGAGCGGTCGGGCCATGTCGCGGCCCTGGATGGTTGCGCGAAACCGGTCGCCGCGCTTGATGAGCCAGCCGCGCCCGGTCATGTGGCCGACGCTATCGGCAAGGGACTCACCCGGAATCCCGCAGTCGAACCATCGCCCTACTCCATCGTGAATCTCCTGCGCGCGCATCGGCGAAGGGCTGCGATAGACGCAGATGAAGATGGCAAGCTCGAAGGCGGTCATGTCCCATCCAAAGGGAGCGCGGGGCGCCATCATCTCATTGGCCATGGAGATCATAATATCCCTGTATCTTCGCTTGAATGTCCGTCATGGTCTGGACTTCATCAGGCAGCTTGGCCGCGTCCATGAACTCGGAATAGACTTCGGTAAAATCCATCACCGAGAGATCGAGGCTCGCAAACTCCTCGATGGTAAAGCCCTTGCACTGCTCCTTCTTGGGCTTGTCCCAGGGCTTGTTCAGCTGGATACGGCCCTGTTCCTGCAGGATGCGCGAGAGCTTGCTCTCAAAACAGCAATAGGCGGTACGCTTGGTCTTGCAGATGCCCAGGATGCTGGACGAGCAATAGGTGCCGACCTTGTGGCAAAAGCCCATCCGGTCCTTGATATCGAGCTTCATCTCGCCCTGCGAGCAGGCGAAGAGCGTCAAGAAAGGCGTCGCCAACGCCGCGATCGCGGCGGGGCCGCCGGCAAGCGCCGCCGCGCCCGCGCCGATGGTCAACAGCCCGGAGGTCTTCCCCGCGCAGCAGTTGATGAGCCCAAATACCGGCTTGTGGCAGCTGTCCCGTTCCCCTGAAAAGACGGTGAAATTATTTTCGTCAAACTCCTTGCCGGCTTGGTCGATCGAGTGGAGCGCCACCAGCGCGTCCTTGAACTCGGTCGAGGCCTCACGGACGATCGGTTCACAGTCGCCGTTGATGCAGTAGACGTCGCCGCCGCAAATATATTGCTTCTCCGCACCCCGTTCGCTCTGCGGCACCGGGCAGCGATAGACATTTTCAAAGACCTTGCAGGCGCCAGGGTCGTAGGCCGGATCCTCCTCGTCATCGATGCATTCCTTGCGCAGGAAGCTGCATTGGGCATTGGCCTCCAGATCAGCGCAGTCATTGCCCTCGCCGATAATGGTGCATTGGTAGCTGTTCGCTTTGGCCCAGCAATCCTGTGTGACGCTCACCCCATCGACCATCCGGGTCCTGGGTTCGCTGTCCGTGCAGACCGACGATGTGAGCGTGCATTGTCCATTGCGGACCGGCGCAACGCAGGAAGCCAGGTCATCCGCCGTTCCGACATGCACCTTGGTCGTGCCGCTCCCTAAGTCCACCACCGGCGCCGGGGTGAAGCAGCCGAAGGCATCGCAATATTTCTTGCCGTTTGTCGACGCTGCGGGCGCCGTGCAGCTATAGGTGCGCACGGTGTTGGATTGATAAAGCGAGCGATCCTTATTGAGGCGGCCCACATAGCGGCGCTCTACGGTGAAGCTCGTGCTTTCGAGGCTACACGTCGGGGCGGTTTCAAAGCCGGTGCAACTGCTGCTGCTCGTGTTGGGATCCCATCGGATCTGCTTATGCCACACCTCATTATACCAGTAGCCGCAGCTGTACCGGTATGCCGTCTTCTCCTCAAACTGCGGAACCTGGGGCACGGTGCAGCTGGGCTGGCTCTGGTCAACGCTGGCGCCGGCATTGCAGGTTGCCTCATAGCTGCTGGACTGCCCGTCGCCCGGCGGCAGCGCGGTGCAACTGCCACTCGTGCCGCCGATCTCCTGGCCCTGCAAATAGCTGCCCGGATCATTCTCAATCGTGGTCGCCCTGCTGGCTGTCGACTTGATCTCGTCATTGTCGAAGGTCGCCCGTGTTCGATCCGCGTCCGTGGTGATCCGGTAGCTCTCGCTCGTGGATTTGAGCGCCGCACTGTCATTTTCGAGTTTCTCAGGGTCATCGAAATAGTCCCCCTGCTGCAGGCTCGACCCAGCATAGCCCGGCACGGCCTCAGCCTGCGATTGCTCGCTGGGCACCAGCGCGCCGTTCGACCGCATGGCGTTGCCGAGACCCTTCCCCTCTTCCCGCGCCTGTTCCTGCGTCATTTGCGCGTATAATGGCGCTGCCGCGGCCGCAGCGCTGATCAGCAGCAGCAGCGCGGCCCTGTATCTCACGGCTTTGCCCGGTCCATATGAGCGAGCGCGATTCCTGCAACCTGTGCGCCTGGCCCATGGCCTTCCGCAAAGCTGCTGAGCGCATAGCGGACCGTCACATTGCCCGTCATCCGGTCATGCGGCGGCACCCGTGTCTGGCAATCAAAGCCCGCACAGACGTCAAAATCGGAGGAGACCGCGACATAGGTCGGGACCGCCGCCACATCGAAGGCGCGGAAGAGACGTGGATCGATGCCGATATTCGCCATATCCTGTTCGTCCACGATTTTCCCAAGCTGGCCGGCGAAGACCTTCATGCTGTTGCCGGGAAAACCGCGAAATACGACGATGCCGCCGGCCGCCGCTGTATCCCGCACCATCTGCTTTAAAGACGCTGGCGGCATGGAGAGGCTGGCAAAGGCGATGAACTGCGGTGCCTCGCCGGGCTTGGCGGTGAGATTCTGCGCCGCCCCCTCGACGATCGCGTCAAAGTCGATGGGGCCGGCAGGTCCGGTCGGGAGATCACTCGCGGCGACCCGCTTCATATTTTCCGTGCCGTACTCATGCACGCTGAGCGCCTCTTCCCGGAATGCGTCGCCCCGATCCTTGACCTCATCGACAAAGGCATTCGCTTCCGCCTGCATGTCCGCCGCGCGCTTCTTGACCGCCTGGACGTCGATCCCCTCGACAGTCTGGGCGAGCAGTGCCGAGAGGCCGGCGGTGGCGAAAAGGGCGGCAAGCCCGATCCTGGCGAGATGCATGGCGTCCCTCCCCTAAAACACGCAGCAGTTGCGCTTGCGCCAGACCAGATAGCCCATATCCTCGCCGACGGCGGGGAAGGCCCGGCCCGCGTCGGGCGGAAAGGTCGAGGCGCCGATCGCCGAACATGCGAAACGTCCCGAGACCGTCGGGATTGGGTTCACCATCTGGAAGCGATATTGCTGCTTGCGCATGATCGGCATCAGATATTTCTTGCACAGGCCCTTGGACCCCATCGTCCCCCAGGCCAGCGCCTGGCGGTGCATCTTGTAGGCGAAGCGCGACAGGGCGAGCCGGGAGGATTGCACATGGCCGATCGATGAGGGAATATTTCCGTTCATGGGATACATGGACCCCTGGCAGCCCGCACACCAGAAGAGCGGATCGAGCGGCACGCCGACGGTGCCCGCGATGCAGTCCGCGGCGCAAGCGGCCTGCGCGACGGGGTTGGCAAAGACGATCGCTTCGGGGTTGATGAGGCCCGAGAGCGCATCATCCTGCCAGAGCGGGTCGACCTCAGTCATATAGGCGATGTCGAAGCTCGCCTGCTCGAAGCAGACGAAGTCGGTCAATACCTCCATCCAATAGAGCAGCGGATAGACATACCAGTGGACATGCCATTTGGCGGTGCTTTGCGAGCGCCCCCCGACCATCGAGGGCCCGGTCATATAGCCCTGGCCGATATCGAAGCCGGGCGCGACGCGGATGCCGCCGAGATTGGGGAAGCACCAGGGCTTCATGGTGACATCGGCGAGGCGTGCCGGTTCCCAGAAGCCGACCGAAATGCCGATGCGCGGGAGCGGGTCGGCGCAGGCGCAGATGGGCGAGGCGGGATTGCCGGTATCGGGCCGGTTGCCCGGCCAGATCTTCGTGCCGCCGACCGAAAGAGGAAACAGGCAGGACCAGCAGACATCCGTGATGGGATTGGCGAATTTGCCGTGACAGGTCGGCCCCGCTGCCTCGGCGCGCTGCGGGGTGAGAGCGAACGCCGCCAGCAGGCCGAGGATCATCAGCAAGGCGCGAAGGCTGCGCATCATTCGCCCTCCCCGGCTTGGGTGAGCCACTCCGTGTCCGCCCGATTCTTGACGCGGAGATAGATGAGGCTGTGGGTGGCGGTGAGGAGCATGAGCCCGGCGATGAGGAGCGAGGCCCTGCTGCCGAGGAGTTGCTTCAATGGGTCGAGCAGCAGGATGGTGGTGGCGAGGGCGAGGTAAAGACCCTGCCAGACATGCCGCATCGCCCGCAGGAACCGGGTTTCGGGCGCCGCCATCGGCGTGCGCAGGAGATCGAGCCAGAGCGGCATCATCCGGCCCTCTTCGCGTCGAGCAGCAGCTCTTCGATCTGCATGACCCGGCCCGCAGGCCGCACCACGGCGGGCGTGTGCTGGATGCCGAACCTGGCGGTAAGCCGCCCCTCCTGATCGAAATAGAAACGGCGTTTGCGGTTGGTCATCTCATCGATCGGTGAGCCGCTGACCAGGATGATCTTCGCCTTGGCGTCGCTGTACCGGGTCGTCGCCCAGGTCATCTGGGCCGCGTCGTCGCCATTGACGAACACCAGCGCCTGGGTGAGCCGCACAAAATCGAGCGGATTGATCTTCTGCCCCGCCGCCGCAATAAGTGTCCCCTTCTGGTCCCTGATATCCTGCTCGAGCGTGACCGTCGGATCGAACTGCCAGCTGCGCGCCGCCTGCGCAGGCGTGATTCCGGCCACGGGATCGGGCCGGCGGACCTTGGCTTCCACCCTCTTGGCAAAAGCCGCGTTCATCCGCGCCAGTTCGCCGCTCGCCTCGGCGCGTTTCAGCCGCGCTTCGATAGTGGCCAGGAGATCGGGTTCGATGACCGGGAAGGTTTGGCCGACCGCGCCATAGTCCCGCGCTTCCGAACGCATTGGGCCGATGATCAGCAGGGCACCCGCCAGCGCAGCGCCGGCGATGGGGACGGTGAGCAGCACCCTCACAGCACGGGCACCCCTGCCCCGAAGATTTGCCGCGCGCAGACAAGACCAATCTCGCCATAGCGGCTGTCGAACCCGTCCTTGTGCGGCGTGCCGACATAATAGCAGCTATTCGGGATCACGCCGGTCGGTCCCGGCGTTAGCCGCTCGCCGAGGCGCGTACGCGCCTTCCTATGCGCGACCGGCCGACCGTTGATGCGAACGTCGGTGCCGTCATGGCTGATGACATCGCCCGGCATGCCGTAGACAATCTTGCCGAATAGCGGCGTTGGGTTCCCGAAGTGCCGTCGCACCAGCGCATTGGCGGGCGGATCGAAGAAGATATAGTCACCGCGCGCCGGAACCTTGGTGCGGTGGATCAGGAACGCCCAGTTGGGCAGCGAGTCGGTGAGGTTGATCAGCACCGCATGGCGCTCGCGCCAACCGTGAAGGGCCTGCCAGGCGCCATAGCCGATGACGGCGATGCCGAGCAGCGCCCAGAGCCGCTTGCGCGGACGCCAGCCCGATACGCGCGGGCTATCACTGACCACCAGCGCCATCGTGCCCTCCAAAGCTTGAGACCGAAGCGCCCATCCCGCCGGGATACTCACCTGCCAGAGGCACGGGCGCGAATGGTGACGAGGCTCCGGCGGGCGACGGCATGGCGGGCATCGGCGACGGAGCAGACGCCTGCGATTGTGGAGTTGGCATTGGCCCTTCAAGACCACCGGTCTCGCGCTGAAGGCTCAGCAATTGCTGGGCGCTCGCTTGCTTTGGCATGGCGATGCCCGAGGCATAGACGGCCTTTTTGATGCTCTCGGTGATGTCCGGCACATTTTTGGACAGGACCGCCTCGCCCACCATGACGATCTCGCCCTGGCGCGAGCGTCGTTGCAACTCCTGGTCGAGCGTGCCCATGAAACGGCGCATTTCGGCCTCGACCTGGGCGGGCGAGGATGCCGAATGCGCCTGCGCCTGGACATATTCGCCGACAATGGTCGAGAGGCGCGCCGACACGATCCGCTCGGCCGGTGGCGCGAGCAAGGTCTTGGTGACCCACATGCCCCAGACCAGGGCCGCGGCCAACGCCGCGCCACCCAGAAGCTGGCCGCGGGTGAAGCCTGCAAACAGGCTGGTACGGCGTGGACGGAGGACGGGGTCCGGCGCGGGCAGATCGAGTTCCTGCTGCTCAGCCATGGCGGGCGCTCCTCTGCGGCGCGGGCAGGATATGATGGCGGCGCAGGATCATGAGGAGAAGGGCCGCGCCGCAATAGATGGCGACGGCCAAGTGCCGGAAAGCGGCAAGCCGCGCAGGATCGGCCGCCAAATAGCGCGTGGTGAAATTATGGAGCTGGATCACCATGCCATCGATTGAAAAGCCGCCGATCGCGAAGAAGAACAGGGCAAGGAGACCCCAGCTCAGGAGCAGGGTCGTGGCCAAAAAGCCCGCCAGTTTCAGCGTCAGCGCTGCCAGGCCCGCCCAAAACTGGCGCGACCGCCGCCGCTCCGCTCTCCGCACGATCTCCTCACTAGCACTGATTGTCAGTTCTCGCATGACTCCATCACTCCGCTGTCAGGGGAAGATCGCCCGGGTCCGCCGACCATTTTTCCGGCATGTCCGGGAATGCGACGCGCTCGATCGCCTGCTCCATGGTGAGACCCTGCGCCACCAGGTGTTCGATCGCAGCGAAGGTCCTGGGGCTCGATGAAAAGAGCGTCGCGCTATAGGGATCGAGCACGAGGCGGCCGACCGCCAATGTCTCGGGTCCCTTGATCATGATATCGGAATACTCAAAACCGTTGCGTTTCAGCGACCGCAGCAATGCATCGGTATAGTCATCCATCTCGAAGCGGTCATGCTTCTTGAAGTCGGCAATGGTTTCCGGCTTCTGCTGGAGAATGACGAACCAGTCGCTATTTTCGAGTGCCGCGATCGATCCTGGCGACTTATAATAGTCGTTCAAGGACTGGGTCGCCGTTACCAGCGACGCGCCATATTTGCGGCAGGTGCGCGCATAAGTCTCGATGAAGTCCGCCATCGCGCCGCCGCGCAGCATCTGCCAGGCCTCGTCCAGGAGCAAGGCCTTGGGGATCGATCGGTCAATCTTGCGCATCATCTGCTGGGAGAGGAACATGATCGCGGTGAGCACCACGCTGCGCAATTCCTCGCGCGCGGAAAGATCGGAAAGCTCGAAGACGGTGAGGTCCGCCGACAGTTCGAACGACACCTCGCCTTCGAAAAATTTGCCGAACGTACCGCGCGACGAGAAGGGCCGCATGGCGATGCCCAGCGCATTGGCAAGTTCGTTGCCGGTCCGGTCGAGCGCCGCGATCACATCATCGATGCACCCGGATCGCCCCTTTTCTTCCCAGACCTCATTCACCGCCCCGTCGATGAGGCCCCGCTCGGTATCGTTCAGCCGGTCGATATGGCGGGCCATCTGGTTCACAATGGCTTTCAGCATCGCCATGCAGTCGAGCTGATAATCCTCGTCGCGCGCGGCGAGATCGGCGTCGATCATGCTGAAGGGATTGAGGCAGAAGCCCGAGGACATGGTGAACTCGACAAAGGCGCCACCCTGGAGCTTGGCGCTGTGCTCGAACGAGCGACCGTCGTCGATCACCACCACCCGCGCGCCCGCGCCGCAGAGCGAGGCGCAGAGTTCCTGGAGGGCGACCGATTTGCCCGACCCCGATTTGCCGAACACCGCGACATTATGATTGCCCGCCGCATTCTCGAAGGGTGACCAAAAGAAGGGCTGGCCCCGCCGGCCGATCAACAGCAGATGCGGCGTCCGGCCGCCCAGATACTCGCCCTGGATCGGCGCCAGATTGGCGGCCGTAGTGGTCAGCATCGTGCGCATCCGCTTCATGCGCTCGAGATCCTTGGAAAGGCCGTTCGCCATCGTCATGGGCATGGCGCAGAGCAGGCCCATGACCTGGAGATAGCGATCGTCGAGCAGATCCCAGCCCGCCGCGCGATAGACGGATTTGAGGACCCGCTCATGGGTATCCCCCTTCCCCTTGGGCGAGAAGGCCGTAACCGAATAGAAGAGGCGCACGAGCTTGCGTCCCTGCTTCATCTCGTCATTCACATAGCGCCATTCCTGGCTCTGCTCCTTCAATTGCGGCAGGAAGCGCGCCGACTTGCTGTCGGCCAGGCTGGTCGTGCGCATGAATTTGAAGCCCGCCTTGCTGGACGCTGCCTCGACATCGGGAAAATCGATGCAGAGATTGGTGGCGACCGGACAGGGCATGCGCAGCTTGTCGGTGAACATGTCGCCGATCAGCCGCGCGACATCCCAAGGCGCCCAGCGCTGGGGCAAGTTGCGCACCGAAAAGGAGCGGACATCGAAGGTGTCGGGGTAAATCTCGCCGATCTCGGGGGTACCGTCGATCTCGCGGCCGGTGGGACGGAAGCGCTCGGTGCGCAGCAATATGCGATCCGCCTCAACCCGCATCTCGACATCGCGCCGGATCGCCTGGTCGGCGATGGGATCGAACGCATTATAGCTCACCGCGTCGTCGCCCGGCGCGGTGGTGGGCGAGGTGATGTCGTCGATCCACGCGATGAGCGCGGGCGGGTCCATTTTGCGGGCGGTGACGTTGATCGAGGCCAGCGCGGAAATGAGCCCGTCCATGACGCCGACAATCTCCTCGTTGGAGACGCGCGAACTTTCCGGCGTCGAATAGGAGATGGCGACACGGTGGTTTCGCAGGCCAAAGGGCGCGTCGGCCGAGAGCGAGGTCCAGACGCCCTGGGTCATATGCTCGACCCGGTGCTTGGCCATGCGCTCGTAAATCCCGTGCGCCCGGTAACGCGGCACATACCATTTGGAGAGCAGCTCGCCGACGCGCGGGCTCATCCATTGGTGAAATTGCAGGCAGCCGGGCGTCGGGATCGCTTCGGAGAGGAATTGCGCAAGGATCTCGCCGCTGCGCTCATCCGCGCCCACCATCGGCGCCACCTCCAGCACGAAGCCGCGCGAGGCGCTGTTGTAGAAGATGCCGCTCTTCGCGTCGTAGCTGCGGTAGGGCAACCAATGCGCCAGCATCGGGACGCCGAGATCCGGGCGGCCGCTGTCCGGGCGCTTGGTGTCGCCCAGCATCCCCGCCATCAGGCGCTCGAAAATATTGGGATCAGCCATCATTCATCCTCCGGGATGGCGGCAGGAAAGGCGGTTGCCCGCACGATGGGTTGGACGACCGGCTTAGGCGACGCGGGCACGGAAACTGCGGCGGCGCCTTTCGCCGGAACCAGCTTGCTCGGAAGCGCCGCTGGGGTAGATGAGGCCGCTTGCGGCGCGGAAGGTGTCGGAACCGACGGCGAACCGGCCCGCGCGGCGGTCCCAAGCCGACGCGCCACATCAGCCTTGATGGCCGCTACGGGATCCGCCTTCCGCGCCCGCGCCGCTTCGACGGCTGCCGGCGTCGGCAGATCGGGATCAACGGCGAGCGGTGGTTCGGTGGTAGTGACGGCCTCGGCCAGGCTCTGCATCTGCGGCGCGGCCGAAAACGCGTTGCGCGGCAGGACCGCTTCCTGAGGTTCGGGCGCGCTCTGCCATTCTCCCTGGGCGACCACGGCGCGGATGGCGCTCGCTTCATGGAGCCGACCGCCTTCATCGATGAAAGCCGGGAACACAATGCGCATCAACCGCTCGCGGCTGCGCGTGGCGTCGGCGCTGACCGCCATGCGCACCGGCTCAGCCGCCGCGACCTTGGTGGCCGCCGGACTCTTGCGCTGCTCCTCATAGGGCCCTGCTGGGGTCGGCGTGGCCGAGGGATCATCGGTGATCATGGCGAGCGCTCGATCATCGATGACCGCGCTCGGCGCACAAATGCCATCGGGCGCGGCGCAGGCGAAACTGCCCTTCACATTACCGCCAAGGCTCGCGCAGCCGGTTGAAAGAAGGCAAGCCAGGACGCTGCTGATCATCGCGGCCAGCGGCCTTGTCGTGACGGCCCCGCTCACGACCGTGCGTCCTTAAGCCAGGCTTCGAGAAATTCGCGCGGGCGATACCCTTCCAGCACCGCACCGTCGCTGCGGACGATGACCGGCGTGCCATTGAGGCCGTGTTTGTGAGCAAAAGCCTCATTGGCATCAAGCCCCGACGTGTCGCAGGTCGCGCCGCCCGCCAGCGGCTCTCCGGCATAGGCGGCGTGTACGGCCCGCTCCTTGTCCTTCGCGCAATAGACGCGGTCGGCAATGTCGCGGCTGCCCAGGACCGATATCGGCCGCTCGATCACCTTGACGTTCATCGAACGCAGGACATTGGACAGCGCGCGGCAATAGCTGCAGCGAAAATCGGTGAAGATGGTGAGGCTCTGGCCCTGCGGATTGCCCCAGATGATGGCGCCGTCCTTGCCGAGGCTTTCGAGTGAGAGCTTGGGCGATCGGCGTTCCGGTGTCGGCTTTTCCATCCGGCCACCCTTGGCGGCAGCGGCGAAGGCGGCCTTTTGCGCATCCTCGCCCGTCAGGTTCGCCGCCGCATTGGCCGAGGCTGCCGCGCCCACCAGCATGTCGGGGTTCATCTCCAGCAGCTTGGCTGCCGTCAGGTCCTGGCGGGTCTGCATGTCATAGACACGGCCGATGATGAGGTAGCGTGCGGCGGGATCGACATAGAAGAGATTGGCGCCGGCGGTGATTTCGCACAAGCCACTGACCTTCTGGCAATCGACTGCGCCAACCTGGGTCTTGGGGAGCCGGGCCTTCAGCGCCTCTCTGACCCCGCCCTCCGCGCCGCCAACATCGGCCGCGAGGCTGAGGCTCGCGAGGCCGACGCAACCGAAGGCTAACCCGATCGATGCAGGTCGATATGAGAGGAAGCGCCCAAGGCGCCGCAGCCTAGTTGCGAACATAAACACCCTCCAGGAAGACGATCTCGACATCGATGCCGGTCGGCATCTCGATCACCGGCTGATATTGCTCGGCCCGTTCGATCAGATATTTGGACACAATGTCGCCGGTTTGGGCGACGCCTTCGCCAAGCCCGCCTTCGAGGATGTCCCCGGTCGAGAGCTTGTCACGCTTGCCATTGGTCGAGATGTTGGTGCCCTGGAACACACTGTTCGCATTGGCCGAAAAGCCGCGGCCAAAGCCGCCCACCAGGCCCGCCATGAAGGCCTGGGTGACCAGCGATCCCTCGCGCGACACCACCCGGCCGCGCACGCCCGTCTTGCCGCCAAAGGCGATGAACCCCTTGACCTCGGACACCGCATAGCGGCCGCCCGGTTGCGGGCAGGTCATCTTCTGGAGCTTCACATAGACTTTCTCGCTCGAGAGATCGCCGCGCGCGGCACCATTGATGAGACAGCCTTCGATTTTGGTCGTGAGCAGCTTGCCATTGGCGAAGACCGAGCGAGCGGGACCGGTGATGCGCAGCACGACGGGCAACGGATCGGTCTGGCTGTTGACGCCCGCGCTTGCATCGACCCCGACAATCACCCGCGCGCGAGCGAAACTGTTGGGCGGGAGATAATTGGGGCTGTCGGTATAGACGGTATTGCCCTTGGCGACCTTGGACGCGATCCCACTATCGCTGCTGGTGAAACTCACCATCTTGACCTCATTGCCGCGGGGGAGCGCATCGGCGCGCACCGCACCTGCGTCGCCCGGTGCATCGGGCCGCTGATAGACTTGCGGGCCATTGGGGCCGTAGAGCGCGGAAGGGCCTGCCATCGCTGGCTGTGCCGTGCGCCGCTCGGAAATCTGGCGCTTCAATTGCTCATTTTCTGCCTGATAAGCGGTCAGCACCCGCTGCCCGTCGGCCTGCATCGACTGGTTCTGGGCTTTCAGCGCCTCGACCTGCGAGGCGAGCTGGTCCATCCGCCGCTGCTGGCCGCCCACGGCCTTCAGCTGATTTTCCTGGGCCTGGAACTGGTTTTCCGACATCGCCATCCACTCCTGCTGGGAGAGGTTGCGGTTCACCAGATCCTTGGTCGAGACATCGATTTCTTCGCCGCTTGTGGCTTTGGGATCCTCCTTTTTCTCGTCACCGCTGAAGATCCAGAAGGAGGAGGCGATGAGGCCGATGCCGGCTGCGCCGGCGAGAAGCAGTTGCTGCTTGCGGCGGACGGCCTCGTTGCCGGCGAGGTCAGCGCTGACAGGGGAGACGCCCTCGCCCGCCTCCTGATCGGCATCGAGCGTCCGGCGCTTGCGCGAAAAAAGATCAGCCAATGCCATCAGGGCCTCCCATTTTGCGATACGAGATAGGCGGTCGTGATCTTGCCGGGGCCGAGGCGCGGCTCGGCGATCGAGACGGCCAGCGTGCCCGACGGCGCAACCGTCGCTTCATTAAGCTCGATGGCCGCCGCCCCCTTATTCTCGATGCGCAGCACCTTGCCGGTCAAATCCGCGCCGCGATATTCCGCGATCATCTGCACCTTGAGCGTGCCCACATAGACAGGGCGGAGCGAACGCTGCCGCATCTCGTAGCCCGGCGCCGAGCCATTGGCGGCCATCGCCTGCATCAAGGCAACCGCCGCGTCCTGCGGTCCGATCTTGCCCTGCGGGCTATTCTCCTCCGCTCTCTCACGAGCGATGGCGGGATTGGTGACGAAGATCTGCGCGGCCTGATCGCCTGTGATCCGGCAGAGGAACTTGTAGACATAGCCGCGCTTGCTCGTTCCGAAGAAGGACAGCGCACCTTTCTGGAAACCGTCGGGCACCGAGAGATAGATGTCGCCGCGAACAGGCTCGTTCACCACCGAGAAATCCTCGGTCGGGTTGCCGGTCGAGATTTTCGACACGCTGGCAAACTCATCTTCAACCAGGCTGATGCGGGTCAGGTCCTTGGCTGATGCCTGGCAATCGACCTGCGCACTGTCGGCCGCCACGATATTCTGGTCGGCAAAGGCCGGTGCGCTGATGAGGAGCATCGCCAGCCCGAGCAGGAGCAGGCCGATCATCCGGCTTGCAAAACATTGGAGACGGGAGAGAAAGGCAAGGCCGCCCGCTGCGCTGCCGATGACATAAGCCGACATCATGACGCCCTCCCCTTCTCACGGTGGCCCTTCTCATCCTCCACCATGCCAAAGCCGATGAGCCTCAGGGTGAGGCCCGCATATTCCCAGCGGTAGCGGAAGGTGCGCAGCTGTTTGGAGACGACCTTGCTGCCGACGATGGTGTGGAGTTCGCCGGTCACCTCCGAGCTGAGCGCCTTCGTATCGATGGTCATCGACTGGATGGTGAAGAACTGCGATATCGACGACCCGCGCTGCTCCTCGACAATGCGCATAAGATCGGCCTTGAGTTTGCCCTGTGCCCGCGGCGAAGCGATGGCGAGCACGCTCTCCATCCAATATTCGAGATTTTGCGGATTGCGATCGAGGGTCAGCACCACGACATCACGCGTGATCATCTCCAGATAGTCCCGGCTGACGCCCGAACTGGAAATGGTGAGCGGCGAGCGCAGGACCGGCTGGAGCACGATCTCCCGACCGCGAAAAAGGGTCATGGTCAGCAGCAGCAGGCTGAATGCCCCGAGCGCCGCGACGGCCGCGAACAGCAGATTGCGTTGCCGCAGGATTCGCTGGTGGTGCGAATGTTGGTAGCTAAGGTCCATATCAGCCTGCCATCAGCCGGAGATAGGAAGGTGGTGTGGCTCTCAGGCCCGTAAAACCGGCCGGAAGATGCCAATAGGCCAGGTGCAAAAGCCATGATCCCGCCCGGCCAGCCTTTGCCTTTTTAAGTCCCCACCAACCCGCGCCCGCAAGCGCTACGCCAATGAAGATATGCTGGGTCAGGATACCCCACGTGAACGGTATGATCAGCGCGAGGAACTCATCCAGCGTCCAGAGCCCTATCAATTCAGGATCATCCAGATGAGCCGGGATCACATATTTGTCCTGTGCCATACACCACCCTCTTGTCGGTCCGGCGTGGCTGAAAGCCACTATGGACCACTTGAAGCTTCAGATCGTCGCGGTGACGGTGGAGGTGACGATGGGAACGCCGGTGCCCGCGCCCACGCCGACGCCCACGGGGATGGCGATCTGTCCCAGCGAGAAACGGCCCGATGCGAGACCCACGACCCCGCCGACCAGCGAGAGGATGGTGATGATCCGACCGCCCGAGCCTTCGAGAAACCCGGTGAAGGTGTTTTCCGCCGTATCGAAGGTCGTGTCGGCGCCGGCAAAGGCGGGGCCAACCATCAGCAGCAGGGCAAAGCCGAGAAAAGCGAGCGCGAGCACCGCCATCTCCAAGCGCCCGGCCTGTTTCAGAACAGACTGCATGAGATGTTCCTTATGTTCCGAGCGCGGCTGATCCGTGCTCCAGAGAAAGGCTGGGTGCGTTCCGGCTCTTCACCAAGAAGGAAGCGGCGAAAAAGTCCTCAAATCAGAAAATAAATGGACAATCCCGTGAGCCTCGACAGAAAATTGCGCGAAACTGTCCGCGCTCGCGGGCAACTGTCCGATCTCGCGGATTTCTGCCCGCGATTGCGGACAGTTGAATATTGCATTGAAGCTGATTCGGACAGTCTTCACGGATTTGCCGATTTGAAGATATCATCCATCTCAGGGCGTCATGATATCGAAACCGACCAGAACTTCACTTGCTCCGGCGGCAAAACAGGATGCTCGGGCTCGCTCCTTTGACTCGGTTCCCGCAATCGCATGAAAATTGATTGAATATCGAATTCGCCGGGCCGCATCTTGCACTGCGGCAAGTCAGTTGGTCCCTTGAATTCAAGGGCCAGCAGCTTTCCGTTTGGGCCAAGAACGATGGGTCGGGCAGCCCATTTCTTAGCCCAACTATGCGCAAATCCGGGGGAAAAGTAACGAGCGACCAACAGGGAGAAAGACATGGTATGGCAATCTGACGGTGATGACCCCAATCAATCCAGTTCCAGGTCCAATGACAGGCGCGCGGATGTGCAGGCGGGCTTTCTTGCCGTTATCCTCGAAGATATGGCGCACAAGCGCCTGAGTGTCCGCGATCTTTCCGGCGCGACAGGCATCGGCAAAAGTCGCCTGGGCGCTGTTCTGCACCGCAATGTGGCCAAGCGGCCGCCGATCACCGTGCCCGAGCTTGCAATGCTGCTCGACGCGCTCGACATCCATATCCTGCAGGCCTGGCTCAGGGGCGAAGCACTCATCCATATCGGATTATATGGCGATAGCCGGCTGAACCGGCTCTTGCCCCTGCTCGCGGAATTCTATCTCGATCTCCCCCGCAAGCTGCTCGACGCTCTGGCGCAGATCGAAGGCGCTGACGGCACGGAGCTGCGCCGTGGATGGTCGGAGCCCTTCTCCAACGCGGTTGCCAAGCGCATGGCGCATGAGATCACCCGCGTCGTTGAACGGCGCAATGCGCTCACCGATCTGCGCTTCTGATCCGTTCCTGAAATGTCGAAACTCGCACGATGCGGTATGGGCCTTGGTCCCACCCATCGCCGGGCATCGGCAGCGTTTCCATGCGCCGGTTCGGTACCGCGACACCGCTCAGCAGCGACCAATTGTGCAATATGGCGTCGACATAGAGCCGGGTTTCTCGGATGCGCGGGATCGTCGCGTTGCGAACCCGGCCAGGCCCGGCATTATAGGCGGCAAGCGCCAGATGGACCTGACCGAAACGATCGAGCTGTCGGCGCAGATAGCGCGCACCACCGCGCAAATTCTGGTCAGCCGCGTAGCGATCGACCCCCAATTCCGCTGCTGTGTCGGGCATGAGCTGGGTCAATCCATAGGCATTTTTGGACGAGAAAATATGATGGCGATAACGACTCTCCTGGATGATCATCGCGTCGAACAGGCCGACCGGGATGCCGAATTCGCAGGCAACCTGGCTCATCAGGCCATAATAGCCCTGCCGCCGGTTCTCCGCGTCCGCCTTGAGAAACCCTGTCGGGCGGTAGGCAATGGGCAGGCAAGCCGGTACCCAGCGCGCCGCCGCCGAAGGATAGAGCGGCGAGCGGGTCATCCACGACGGGATTGTCAGGGCACCCGTGGGCGTTTCGGTGTTCGCCGGGCCGCCGCGACCAAGGTCGTTCCAGCTATCAATGGGCACCGGCCCCCGCTCCGCAAAACTGTTCGCCATCTCGATTTCGACCGATCGACGATGAGGGCCACCTGCAAGCGCGACGTGCCCTTCACCAAGGCGTTCGACGACTGCGCCGGTCATCGCATTCGGTCCGTTTTCCCCATCTACAGATGGACTTCCGCCCATCGTGATCATCTGCACGATCCGCACATTCCTGGGAGGCGCAGCATCTGCGGCATCGGTCCCCACGAGCATCATTCCAGCAAACAGCAACGCCTTGTGCATACCATCCTCCTGACTGTTGAAGCCCAAGTGGAGATCAGCGCCATGGCGGCTGTCAATTCGGAGCATCCGGACACCCCTCCCCTCGGTGCCGCTCGGCGAGGCCCTCATGTGGTTAATTGATCGCAATAGCGACGGCCTCCAGACACGGCGCATAGCCCTCCCTCCCCCTGTCCGCATGGCGCTCGTCCGCTGGTATGAAGGCGTGGGTGATCATCATGATGAGGAGGCGGGCATTCTCCTCGTCCAGCAGGCGCGCATTGGCGAGAAGTGGATTGCCTGTGATTGCCTGGAGGAGGGTCAGCCGCCGCCCATCCTGACGCCGGCCTATTTGAGCGAAGCGGAAACCTATTATCTGCGGCGGCTCACCAGTGCGAAGCGGCCCGAACATCGGACCGACTGCCCCTTCTTCCGCGACCAGGCGACGAACCGCATTACCGAGGTGCGAAGCCCTCTCAACCCGGCTGATCCGCCCGCAGGCTTTTTCGAGGTCTTGCGCCCCGCCCCTCAAAATCTCGCCCAAAAGCCGGAAGAGGATTTGACCGATGACCGTACGCGAAACGCGTCGATCCCCCGTCTCGCGCGCTTACTCTGGCGACTGATCGACGCTGCGGGCCTCAACCATTGCCAGCCTATCAGTCACCAACACCGTCCCATGTCGATCGGGGACGAGTTCAAAGCCTTGGGACAGGCCGCCGCCAAGATCGAGATCGCGCCTGGCATGGAACTGGCGAGCGCGTTCTGGACCCATGCCGGGCCGCTTCACAGCAAACAGGTCTATGCCTCGCTGCGCAGGCTCTCCGAGCGATGGCCGCACGGCCATGCGCCCCAGGCTTTCCTCACCCTGTTCGCCCCTGCCTTCCAAGGCAGCAGTATCGATGTGCCCGGCTGCGATCCGGTGCTGATTGCCAATCGCGTGCAGTCGCCATCGGTGCGGACCAATGTCATCAAAGGCCCCTATCTCGCCCTGGTCGTTATCGGGCAATATCCAGAGTCCCGCGGCTTCGCGCCACTGCGCGCCTATGCACAGCCCATCTACTCAGGACGCCGCTTTGTTCCAGTAGATAGCGAGTTCGAACGACTGGTCCTGCGACAGCTTTTGGAAGCCCAGCAGCATCTCAATCGCATGAATATTGATCTCTCGATCGAAAAGCCGGTCTTCGATCGACTAACCGACTTCGGACCATGCAGGCCCGATTTCATGATCGAGGCTCGTTCGCGGGAGTCCGGCGAAGTACGGCAATTGATCATCGAGGCGATGGGTTTTCACGACGATGTCTACCTCGCGGCGAAGGCCGTCACCTTGCCACGCATGCAACAGATCGCGCCTGTCTTGCCAGTCACACCGAAGGACGCGGAGCGCCGACGAATAGGGCCAATGTTGATCGACATGATCCTGTCATGACTTTAATCTGATTCACCATATTTTTTACAGGACAGACGCAACTGGAACCATGGCAGACGCCAAGTCGTTCACTCATCTCGTCTTGATCGATGCAATTGGAGATTTACATTTTTCTGGATTGCGCGCATGAGGCGCAGAACATCCCTCGAAGACGGGTCCGCGAGCATGGCCGACAACAATTCTTCCGATATCACTACCCTCACTGTTCAGTTGGTGAGCGCATTCGTCTCCAACAATACGGTACCGAGTGCCGACCTTGCCGGCCTGATCCAGTCGACGCGCGCCGCGCTCGTCAATGAACTCAATCCGGCCCCGGCAGAATCCGAAGCGCCGACTTACACGCCGGCTGTCTCGGTACGTAAGAGCCTGTCTTCGCCCGATCACATTCTGAGCCTGATTGACGGCAAGCCGTATAAGACTTTGAAGCGCCACCTCGCCTCGCATGGCCTCACCCCGGAGGAATATCGCGCCCGCTATAATCTGGCCAAAAGCTATCCGCTGGTCGCCAGCAGCTACTCGGACGCGCGCCGCGCCGTTGCCTCGAAGATCGGCCTTGGCCGCAAGTCCGTTACTCCGGCTGCCCCCGCCGCCGAAGTGAAGCCGGCCGCTGCCGCCCCGAGCGCACCCGCTCCGGCAAAGTCGAAAGCCCCGGTCAAGGCAGCGCCCAAGCCCGCTCCCGCCAAGAAGGCCGTGAATGGTGATGCCAAGGCGAAGCCTGCTGCTCTTTCGGCCGCGGCAACGGCCGCGCCGAAGAGTTCCACCCCGGTGAAATCAGCGCCTGCCGCAGAGGCCAAGGCCCCACCGGCAAAGGCTGATGCGCGCAAGCGCCTGTCGATCGCCGCACCCAAGGATGAAAAGCCCGCTGCAAAGACTGAAGCTGCCGCCAAGCCGGAAGTGAAGACTGTTGCCGCTCCCAAGGCGAAAGCCGCGCCCAAGGCCAAGCCGGCTGCTGCGCCTAAGGCGGCCAAACCTGCGGATGCCCCGAAAAAGGCCGCCAAGACAGCCGCCCCGGCGTTGAATGGGGATGCGAAGGCCAAGGCGGAGGTGCCCCCGGCCAACGGCTGATCGCCGGACGCCAAATAGACCTGCAATTTTGAAGGCAGCCCCGCATTGTCGGGGCTGTTCTTTCATCAGCAGTCAATCGATGTCGGACAGCCGCAAAAATCTCCGGCGTTTACGCCCAGCATAATTCTCATCTTTAGTGGCCTTCGAAGTAACGCTCGATGTCCAGGCGACCATTGAGAACATTCACGATTTCCACACGCTCCTCGCCGTAACGAAAGAAAATGACATACCCCTGATGCGGAAGAGACCGGATGTCGGACCGCAATTCAGGGCGATGGGTTCCAAGCGTACCGGGCAGATCGGCAAGATTGTCGCATCGGGCCACGAGTTTTTCGACAAAGGCTTGAGCGACCGCCAGATCCCCGCTTTCAGCCGCGATACGACGCAGGACGTCAGCCAGATCGTTTCTGGCTGACGTCAGATAGACGAGGCGACGCACTCAGTTTTTTGCTGCGGTTCAATTCTTCCGACACACGCGTCAGATGACTCCGCACATCGTCAGCGTCATGTTCGCCACGCGCGGCGATCGAAGCGTTCAGCGTGTCTCGCAGCGATATTAGCTTGACCTCCCGTTCCTCGACCAGGCGAAGGCCTTCGCGCACAACCTCACTTGCCGAACCGTAACGGCCGGATTTAACCACGGTTTCCACAAAGCCTTCCCAGCGTTCGCCAACAGAAACGTTCACCCGACCCTCCATTCATGTCCCTCAGCGGCATAGCATGATAACATAAGATGCGCAATTTTTGACATAGCGGCCTGCCGCACCACTACAAGTGATTGGAGGGCAGACAGATTCGAAAGGCGCGGTTCGAACTGGCATTCGGGTCGACGGCCGTCGACTCTGAGGACGGTGGTCGGGATCACGTTGGCTCTATCTATGCGGATCCCGAACCGTCGCGATCCACTGCGCCAAAGTGCAGGCAGCTATCGCTGTTAGCCCAATGCGGAGACCTAAACTTTCACAAAAAAGCCCTTTTGGTTTGAAATGTTATTCCGACGAAAAGATGCACCGAACATGATGGCTCGCTCAGGTTTCGGCAAGCCGCCCCTTTCTCAACCCAGCCGGCAAAGCGGCGGACTTACGCGATTTGCCTTTCTGCAGCTCCAACCATTTCTCGGCATAAGTGTCGCGCTGGCGGACGTGCGCGACCCATTCATTGACGAGCCTAGACATGCCGCCAATCATGGCGCCGGGTTCCAGGAATATCATATCCTCGCCGAGTTTTTCATGGAGTTCGCGCATGAAAGAAATGACGATACTCATCCCTTTATTGTCAGCGCAGAGCAGAGCAAACTCCGGCGACCCGATCTGGAGAACCGACCACAGTGCATCGGCATCGCTATTCGTTGCCTCGGCAAATCGGCAGACCCGCTCATAGCTTATCCGCCCCTTGCCAGATTCCAGATGCTCGTAGGACCGCACAGGGAGACCCATGACCTTCGCGACCTCGGATGGCTTCAGACGGCGCTCCGTGCGGATCATGCGCATGGCCTTCGCGATCAGCTCCACGTCGAGCGTCTCTTCGGTCGATTTTTCCCTCATCTCCACATCTTTCCCATGCATTCCGGCTGGCCCGGCGCTGACAGGGAGCAACGCCAGTTGCACAAGAAAACCAGAAAATCAGGCACAAATAAACCGTTGATTTTAAATGGATCGGCTAAATGCCGAATCCGCGCCATTTTTTGGCGTGATATGCGCAAATAGCTGCGGGAAATCGGCAGACAACTGCGGGCTTTGACCCCAATATCCGAAACGTGCTCCATTTAACCCCATATGGATCAAATTGTCCTCGCCAGCGGCTTGCATGACCGCAACTTCCATGATTCCGAATTGGAAGGGACGCAGAATGTTCATGGGCACCTCAGAAGACAGGGCGTATCTACAAGCCTATAAAGCCATCCGTCAGGCACTACGCGAGCGCTATTGGCCCGAAGGCCAACATGTCTCGGTCGCCAGGTGCGCAGAAAGCTGCAAATTCAGCCCAACGCCGGTTCGTGAAGCCATGGCCCGCCTCGCGGGCGAAGGCCTGCTCGATGAGCGGCGCGGCCTTGGCTATTTCGTACCCCGGCTTGGCCCGGTGGAGTTGAGCGAGCTCTACACTGTCGCGCAGAGCACGGCGGTTTCGCTGCTGAGTGAACCGGTCGTTCTGTCCGCTAACGTCGCGGGCAATGGCGCTGAGGAAACACTGTTCGACAGCGGGACCATATTGGTGACGCTCGCTGGCCAGACCGCGAATTCACTGCTCTGCCTGATCGCCGCCAATCTCGATGCAAGGCTGGCGCCCGTGCAACCCGCCGAAGCGACAATGTTCAACCCGACAGCTGAGTCCGCTGAGTTTCTCGCCCTTATTGCCGCGGGCGATCGGCGACTCCTCCAGCGCTTTACCAACGCCTATTACAGCCGCCGTCGCAAAGCCGCCCTTGAAATCGCGCGGCGACACGATTCCCTCGCACGATCGGCTACACAATGAAAATAGTCTCAATATCATTTGAATAGCTTCGGGCCGGGGCGCCTCATGAACATGCCGATGTTCGGCAAATCCAATGAAGGAGGTTCGTGATGACCAAAGTGAAGACCATTCGCTTGCGGCGCCTCGGCAGCGTCTCCCGCGACACCAAGGCGATCGTTCAGACCGGCGAACAGGAAGAATTTCTGCCCGTCCTGTCCTACGCCTGACCCCACCGGGAGCGGCCTTCTTTTGTGGAGGCCGCTCCTCCCTTTCATGAAATAGCTCGGCGCACTGTGACCTTCGCGGCTCACCGCCGGGACGATGACCTTCATACCCCCAAGGAGGTTTGTAATGACCAAGCCACTGACCCTGCGCCTTCGGCGCCTAGGCAGCGTTTCGCGCGATACCCGTGCGATCACGCAGATGGGCGAGAGCGAAGACTTCATGCCTGTCCTCTGCTGGCCCTGACCTTCAACGGGAGCGGCTCCAAATCTGACGCCGCTCCCCATTTTCCTGGGCTGCTTTCCATGCCACTCACCACTGCACCCCATGTTCGTGCCGCCGATGTCGGCAAAGACCTCATCCTCCTCGACCTTTCCGACGACAGCTATCTGTGTCTGCAGGGCGCTGATGGCGAGGATGTCATTCTCGCCCTTCGCGGTGATGACCATGATCCCGGCAATCCCGTCATCCGTGAAGTGATCGATGCAGGGCTGCTCCGCGCAGTGGACAACCATGTCCCGACCATACTCGATCCGACATGGCCGGTCGATGGCATGCCGCCGCGCGGCAACGCCCTTGCCAGCCTGACCCTCATTCCCGCTGTGATCCTGGGCCTCGTCCACTATGGGCTTCGCCGCAAGGCGCTGCTGCGCCGCCCGATCCGTACCGCTGCGAAAGTGAGGCTGGATGATGCAGGGGTCATACGTCTCGTTCAGCGTTTCAGGCAGTTGCGGATTCTGCTGCCGCGCAGTGGTCGCTGTTTTGTTCAGTCCTGGCTCCTGCTCCGCCTGCTGCGCAAGCGCGGCGTAGCGGCAGAATGGATTTTTGGCGTTCGCACCTATCCCTTCGAAGCCCATTGCTGGGTCGAATGGCAGGGGCGTGTTCTCAATGACTGGGCCGATCATGTCCGCTGGTACGACCCCATTGCCCGCTTCTGATCCCCTGCGGTTTTGCGCACTCCTGGCGCCACCGGGTGCCTCAACCATGGAGCGCGCTCGAACCATTGGCGGAGCGCTGCGCTCGCGCCTCCCCGACCTCATGGTGCAGGCAGACGACCCCGGCTTTTTGCTGCTGGCGGGCGCTCCGAATCCGGGATGGGCCTTGCACGCTGCGCGCGAGGGCAGAACCCAGGTACTCGGCTCCCTGTTGCCGGGAACGCTGCCGAAGGATTCGCTGCCCGCCGCGCTGGAGACCTCCACCGATCCCGTCGAAGCTATGTCCGCGATCACCCGGCTGTGCTGGGGCCGCTACGTCGCGTTCATTCACGACCCGGAACGCCAACAGACAAGCTTGATGCGCGATCCGTCGGGGGCGCTGCGCGCCTATATCTGGAAGGTCGATGGTCTGACGCTGATCACGAGCGGCCTGCCCGACGCATTGCTCGACAGCGTAGGCGTGCGACCCGTGGTCGACTGGTCCGCGCTCGCAACACTGACGGCCTTGCCCGAACGGGTGGGAAGCCTGAGCGCGCTGACGGATGTCACCATCCCCCTGCCGGGAACTATCTATCATGTCGGCAAGGACGGCATCACCACGCAGGGCATCTGGTCTCCGACGGCGATCGCCCGCCAGGATCCGGCGCCCCTTGCCGATCTCCCGCGCGTCCTGGCGAATTGCATTGCCGGTTGGGGCAATGGCTCCAGCCCGGTTTCGATCGAACTGTCGGGTGGCCTTGATTCTTCCCTCATTCTGGGAGGCCTCGCCCGACGCAAAGACCGACCGGCGATCCACGCGCTCAATCTCGTGCCGGGCGCGACCGGAGGCGGAGAGAGCCGCTTTGCCAGCGCGGTCGCCGATCACTGGGACGTGCCCCTGGTAGAGGTCGGTATCCACCCCAGCGAGATCGACTATATGGCGCATATGGAGCGATCGCGACCAGAGCAGCCGCTCGTCTATGGTCTCGACCATATTGCCGACCAGACATCGGTGCGCTCCGCCGACCTTGTCGGCGCAACGACAATATTGAGCGGCCAGGGCGGCGACGCGGTGCTGTTCCAGCCACGCGGTCCCCACATCGCGGCTGACCGGCTGCGCGCCAAAGGGCCTGGGCCGACCTATTGGCGCCTGCTCGCTGAGAGCGCCGCATCGACCAACCGATCCATCTGGTCGTCGCTCTGGCGATCGCTGCGCCCACTCCCCATGCGCGCGGCCGCCAATTTCCAGCCGGCTTTGGCCGGAGCGCTGCTGCGTGCCCAGTTGGAAGCAGGTCTGCCGCTCCATCCCTGGATGGAGGAGGCGAAGCGACTGCCGCCAGGCAAGCGGCTGCAGATCGCCATGCTCTCCAACTGCCAGATATTCCACGCACCGACGCTGACGTCCGCTGGCCTTCGGCTCGCCCATCCCATGCTGTCGCAACCGGTGGTCGAGCATTGCCTTCGCGTGCCGACATGGGAGCTGGTTCCCGACGAGCGCGACCGGGGCGGCGCGCGCGACGTCTTGGCAGACTGGCTGCCGCCAGCGGTGCGCGAGCGTCGTACAAAGGGTGAGGCCACCGGCTTCTACAGCCGGGCCATCGCTCTTCAGCTCGACCGCCTGGGGCCGCTTCTGCGCGAGGGTCATCTGGTGCGGCAAAATATTATCGACCGCGCAGCGCTGGAGCCAATGCTGAACGGTGAAGCGCTGCTCTGGCGCGGTGATCATTCGCTGCTCGCAACGCTGGTGGCGATGGAATTGTGGGCGCAGCGCTGGGCTTGAGGCTTCCTCCGACCGCCAGCCGATCGCCAAGCCAAGCGGCAATGTGCTGCCACATGTCGCGGATATTGCCGGGGCTGCGAAGGTTATGCGCTTCGCCCCAATAGCGCAGCAAGGTCACGTCGCGGCCGCGACGGTGCAACTGCGTGAACATCCGCTCGGAATTGATGGCGAGTACCGGATCGATATCACCGTGGATAAGCAGCACCGGATCGCTGATCGCATCGGCCTGATAATAGGGACTGCTCAACCGATAGCGTTCTGGCGCTGCCTGCGGCCCTGTCTGCATGCTCCCCTGCCCGCCCTCCGCCCAACCAAAGCCGACCGTCAGCGGAAACCCCTCCTCAAGTGCAACCCGGTCGGCCGGCGACAGCGCGCCATGCTGAATCGCAAGGTCAGAAGGTGCCGCGCTCGCGATATAGGCGCGGAAGCGATGACTTTGGGTGGCGATCTTGAGGCTGGTGTAACCACCGAAGCTATGGCCGTAGACTGCCACCCGCTCACTATCGATTAAGCCGGTCGCAATGGCCCGATCTACCGCCTGCTCAACCTGCGTGCCAAGGGTCGCACCTCGGTCCATGCCATCCCGCGCATCGACAAGGCTGGGCATCAGCACGGCGTAGCCAAGGCTCGTGAGCAGCAATGGATTGACTGACGCGGCGACCATGTCGGGCGCAACGGCCGGTCGACGATCCATGGTGAAGGTCATCCCAGGATAGGGCACGACAATGAGCGGTAATGGCTTGCTCCTATTTCCTGCTGGACGGATCAGCCAATCCGTAAGGCCCGTAGCGGGGTTGGTCAGCGGCCGCATGTCAGGCAGATCGACATCTGCCAGATGGGCGTTGGTCCGATCGATCTCGCGAATGCCGGCCGGCCCCGAGGCCATGAGCCGGCCGACACCGCAGGCATCGCGCGTGATCAAAAGCGCGATACCTGCACGCCTGCTGCCGAAAAGCAGGCGCGTGATCGGATCGGTTGTGTGATCAGTCGTTCGATTGGCCCAGCCTAGCCAACGAAGCTGCGCCTGCGCACCCTGCGGGATGACAATGGGGGCATCGTCGCTAATGGCAGTAATCGAACGATGGTTGGCGCGAATGCCGATATCGAAGCTTTCGCTCGTCGATCGCGGCATGCTGATCGGCCCACCTTTTATGATCCTCCTGGAATTTCCAGTGCGGTCCATCGTCCATAGTCCATCAGGGCAGGCGAGGAGCAGTCGGGCGCTCCCCGCCTGCAGCAATGGTGGCTGACAGGGCAGCCGCTCCAGAGCTTTGTTGATGGAGGCTGCGGCACGCGGAGCACTCCAGCGGCTCGATCTCCCGCCCCGCTGGCCAAAGACGAGTGGAACTTCGCCCCACCAGCCCGCGCGCACCAAACGCACGCCGCTGTCGTCGGGCGGCAGGAAGGGGGTCACGTCGTCGAAAGCTGCACGAATGCGGCCAGTCCGCGCGTCAAACAGACGTAGCTCGCCTGCCGCCCAATCTTGGCCGGGCGCTCGCGCAAAGAACATCAGCCGGTCGCTCCTCGGTGCCCATTCGAGGAAACCCGGCTGGATGTCGCAGCCGATGCAGGCCTCCCGTTCCAATCCGCCCTTAGTGCGCAGGACCGACAGTCGATATTGCCGGTTCTGGTCACTCGACCGAACCGGGACGTTCAAAGGGATGACCGGCTCCGGTCCCTCGCGGAGCAGCGCGATCGAGGCGCCGTCAGGAGAAATGGCGACATCCGCAATCGGTCCATCGCCAAGCTGGGTGGTCTGTCCGGTTTCGACATCGATCATGAGAAGTCGACGCTGCGGAAGCGGCGCAGCCTCGCCTGTGCCGCCAACGACTGAGACACCGGGCTCCTGCCCCCGTGCCGTGCGCGCCCAGAGAGGGATGACCTCGGCCTGATAGCGGCTACCCGTCGCGAACGGCCACGGCAGCGCCGGACTGTCCGCTGCAACCAACAACAGGCGCTGATCGTCCAGCCAGTCTGGTGCCGGATGCAACAGTGAGGTCACGGGATGCTGCAGGAGCCAGCGCACCTCCCGCGTCGCCATATCGACGATCCCGAGCGAGAGCATCTCGTCCTTCAGCCTGAAAACCGCTAGGCGCTTGGCCGAAGGCGACAGGCTTGCGATCCAATAGCCCGCGCCATCATCCTGCGAAAAAAGCGGTTCAAGACGCCCGCCATGCTGAAGGTCGAGACGCATCACGACCCCCAGCCCCCGCCGGGTAAAGCCGTCATAGCGGTAGCTCGCGGCGCTGTCATAGCGGCGATAGCGATCGATCACCACCCATCGGCCGTCGGGATCGATGAGCGCCTGGCCGTAGCTTTCGACGCGCAGCATATCGTCCACGCCATAGGGGCGTGCGTCGGCGATGCCGGCCATCGCCAGGCATAGCGCCGCCAGCCATGGGAAACGCATGTCACGGATTCCTGATTGGTGGGGTCTGAGCGAAGCGGCGGCCTAGCCGCGCGGCGCTACCATCGTTTTTTCACCTGCATCGATACGAAGCGGCCCAGCACATCGGCATTGGCCGGGTCGTAGGCAAAGCCCAAATTGCGGTCGACAAAGGGCGGATCGCTATCGAAGAGATTCTGCACGGTGACAGCCAGGCTCAGCCCCTTGCGCCAACCCTCCGCTGTTCGCGGTTCATAGCGCAATTGCAGGTCGACGCCGTTCCACGACGAGATCGGACGCGCGGGCGCACTGATGTTGTCAGTGTAGGGACCAACATGGTTGAGCGAAAGCGTTGCCCCGACGTCGCCTCGCGCCCAATCGAGAGTGCCGCGCAGGCGGAAGTCTACGGGATTGCCCAACGTCCCTACTCGCTCGATCATGGGTGAAGCAGGCGTGAGCTGATCCTTATAATCAATGAGGATCATGCTGTTGACCGAGATGTTCAGCCGGTTCGAACCCAGGGTGAGGCTCTGACGCATCTGGATATCGACCCCGCGCACATCCACCCGGGCGGAGTTGACATAGCGCCCGTCGAGGATCGCGCGGAAGGATTCCGGGGCGAAGGTCGTCGGCACGCTCGACCCTGGCACCGCGAGCAGTTCCCGCACGCGAGCCAGATCGGCGGCGTTATGCGCGGGATCGATCAGAGTTACATAGGGCGCATAGATGGGGTTGGTGAGCGCCTGGAGAATATTCTCGGTGACCGGCTGTCCGATCCGGTTGGAGAAGCGCGTCTGGAAATAGCTGGCCTCCAAGCCAAAGCCCGGCACAGCCTTGGGCTGGACCCTGAAGCCGACAGTCAGCGATTTGGCCTTTTCTGGTTCGAGACTGCGATTGCCGCCGCGTTGGGTGAGGACCGGCAGGTTGCCACCACCCGTGGTCGGGAGCTGGGTGTAGGAGACGCGGAACGGGTCGAAAATCTCTGGGAGCGCAGGCGCGCGGAACGACGTTCCCCAGCTTCCCCGTAGCTGCAATCCTTGCGCCGGCTCCCACACCAACCCAATCTTGGGATTGGTGGTCGAACCGAAATCGGAATAGCGCTCATGGCGGACCGCGACCGACAGGTCGAGGCGCTCAACACCGGGGCGCGCATTGCCCGGGCCGACCATCGGCACGGCCAGTTCGCCAAATACGGCAACGATCGTCCGGTTCGCCTTCGGCGTCACCGGCGCGGGCGGCGTGACGCCCGAGGCGAAGGTCTGGACCGAGCGGGAGAAATGCTCCTCGCGCGCCTGCGTCCCGAAGGCGAGCTTCAGCGGCCCGCCGGGTAGGTCGAAAAGCGTGCCGTCGGCGATCATGCTGCCATTCAGCAATTCGCTGCTGTAGCGCTGGCGGATGAAGCCGCTGCCGATAAAATCGATGATGGCGGCGCTGTTGCTGCTGCCATCACCGAAAGGATTGAAATAGCCGTCGCGCGCCGCGCTATAGGCGGTTAGCGGATTATCGGCGGTGAGGCCCAGCGCTTCATTGAGCGCGCTGCTGTTGAGCAGATGATCGCTCAGCTGCCGATCAACCTGACGGGCGTGCGACATATAGGCGTCGACCTGCCAGTCGCCGCCCAGTTCCGCCCGGACGCCCGCTGTCACCGAATGGCTGCGCACCCGGCCACTGGTGAGGATCGGGCCGATATCCCTGCCAAAATCATAGGCGATCGCCACTGACGAACCGCCGGTGGGCGAAACGAACCAGGGATTGGCGCGGGTCACGCTCATGATGGTGAGCGACGGCTGCGATTTCGCATCGAACTTGCGATCGGAATAGCGGCCTTCGGCATAAAAGGTGAGGCCGGCGGTCAGTTCCTGTTCCCCGCTCACGAACAGGCTGTGCCTGTCCTGCTTCGAGAGCAGGTCGACATGGGCGCGCGGACTGGAAAGACTGGCGCCGGGTAGGAAGTCGCTGGGCTCAAGATCCGTGCCATCCTGTCCGTCGGGAATGGCATAGGCAGGGACATAGGTGCGGCTCACGGGGTCTAGCACCACAACGGTGCCGGGAGCCGAGAAATATTGGCGGTAGTCATGGCCGCCGAGCTGCCGCAGGTCGGCTGAGCGCGTATATTTGCGCGCCGATCCAGGGAGGCGACCGCGATGCTGGTATTCATAGGCCGCAAGGATATGACCGGTCGCCCAGCGGGCACCCACCACCTGTCCGGCGATGATGTCCTCACTGCCGCCTCGCGTCACCGTGCCGAGGCGCAGCCGACTCTCAGCCCCTTCGAAATCCTTGCGCAACAGGATGTTGACCACGCCGCCGATCGCGTCCGAGCCGTAAAGAGCCGACGCGCCATCAGCCAAAACCTCGACCCGCTCGACCGCAACTGCAGGAATGCTGGAGAGATCGGTGAAATCGCCCTTCCCGCCCGCGCCCGCGGTCCGGCGGCCATTGACCAGGGTCAAAGTTGCGTCTGAGCCTAAACCGCGCAGATTGATGCTCGCCCCAAGACCGGGGTTGATGCTGACGCGGTCCGAGCCGGTAAGGCTGGTATCCTCATTGGCCATGCCGCCGAAATTCTGCGGCAGCAGCGCCAGCGCCTCTGCAACCGTACCCGCGCCGGAGCGGGCGATGTCGGTGGCCGTCATGCTGATCACCGGCGATGAGGGCGGCGCTGCCGAGCGGATATTTGTGCCGGTAACGACAATCCCAGCTGCTGCCATGTCCGGCGCGCGAACCGGCTTCGGCCGAGGCGCGATTGCCTGGGGTAGACGCTGGGGGACCGGTCGATGCTGGGACTGACCCTGTCCTTGCGGCGATGGCGCCCCGCGCGGCGAGAGCACATAGACATTGCGGCCCTGATGGCTGACGGTGATCGGATAGCCGCCGATCAGCTTGTGCAGCGCCTTGTCGGCATCCATCGATCCCACGACCGAGCTGGTGCGACGGCCCTCTACCAACTGGCTACGATACAGAATCTGGCGGCCCGTCAGCACCATGTACCGCTGCAACGCCTGATCGAGCGAACCCGCCGCGATGTCGAAACGCGGATGCACCTCCTGCGCATAGGCCGCCGGTGCCATCGCGGGAACGCTCGCCAACGCCCAGGCCGCACACAGGAGTAGGCCGCGACGCTGTGCAGACCTTGCCCGTTTCGGCGAATCCATACGATGGACGTTCCTGGCTGTCATGGTTTCCCTTCCCCTGCTGGTCCGGCGGACCGAGGAGCGGGTCTCCCGCCTTCCCCTGTCGCCTAATTCTGTAACGTAGAGGAACGGGGGTAACCCTGGACGATATGTGAAATTTTTAAATCAGGATCGCACAGGGTCAGGGACAAGACGGATAGTGCCATTGGTTTGCGGCTCCGCGCGTAACGGGTAGAGCGCGATCACGGCCCGGATGAAGGCATCGCGGTCGCCAACGGCAAATCCGCCGTTGACGCGCTCATCCGCGAGATCCGGCGCCTCCAGGATGATAGGCGCCTTGGAATAACGATTGACTTCATCGACTGCGGCGGCGAGCGATCGGCCCTCGAACTGGAGCCGGCCGGTGGTCCAGGAGGTGATCGCCTCGACATTGCCCCGCTCTTTCTCGCCAAGTCCCGCTTCCCGCGCCATCATCATGTCGCCCGGCAACAACTGATCGGTGCATTTGTCGGACGGGCATTGCGCGGCATCCACCCGCACCTTGCCCTCGATCAGAAGGATATTGGCATCCGATTGCTGGCGATCGATCTCGAAGCGGGTGCCGAGCGCTCTCACGGTCGCCACGCCCGCATCCACATCAAAGGGACGGCTCTTGTCATGCGCAACATCGAACATCGCCCGGCCGCTGATCAGGGCGACGCGTCGATGCCCTGACGAGAAATTTATGTCGACGGCGCTTGCGCTATCGAGATGGAGCCTCGTGCCGTCCTCCAGGCGAACCAGGCGTTGCTCCCCAATTCCCGTTTCATAATGGATCGCCACTGGCCGGAGGAGGAATGTGCCAAGGGTCATAGCTCCGGCAATAACCGTGCCTGCCACCCACAACATTGGTCGACGGATGCCTGACCGAGGCGCGGTTCGCTCGATTGCGTCATCGACCAGAGCAGCAATTTGCGGGTCTTTCCCGAGCTTCTGTGCGCTCTCCCAATGCCCATTTAGTCGCTCATAGGCGGCGGCATGGCGCGGATCTTTCTTCCAGGCAAAGAATTGCTGGAGTTCGGCCGTGTCCGCAACGCGGGAATTGAAGCGCGCAACCCAATAGGCTGCGTCTTCCTCGATTTTTTTATCTTCTTCGCTGCCCATCGTCATCCCTACCCTCAGTCCGACAGCCGTTGTGCACACAATATAAGTGCCTTGCTCACCCGTCCCTCAACGGTCTTGACCGAAACTCCCAGCCTTTTCGCGATATCTGCATTCGTCATGCGGGTGAACCGCGACAAAAGAAAGACCGTCCGAAGATCCGGTGGCAAAGATTGGACGGCCTGTTTGAGGCCGAGGAAATATTCCTGCTCTCCACAGTCTTCTATGTCCCAGGAAGGATCGGGATCATTAGCCGCCAGCGGTGCGGGACGGGTCTTGTTGCGGCGCATTTGATCGAAGGCAAGGTTGAGCCCGATCCGGAGCAGCAGCGCGCGGGGCCGACGCTCCGCCTCCTCTTCGCTGTAGCGCGCTACCCGCATATAGGTGTCCTGCACCAAATCCTCCGCTTCAAGACCAGAGCCCGCGAACCGGCGTTGCAGCCTTCCGAGCAGCCAGCCCGCATGATTGCGGTACAGCCTGTCGACCATCCCGTCCTGCCGGCTACCCATTGGCAGCCACGGCGTTTTCCCTTGCTCGCCGGTCATTACCCGCGCCTTTCCTTCAATTACGAAGGGCGTGCCGCCCCATAAGGACGGCAAAGGAAAAGCTCCATGCCGGTGCATCGCGCAAAGGGCGCGCGCATGGATCGGCCATGCCAGCACCAAGTCTGACTCGCCGATCTTCGGTACAGGGGTTTCCACGCCCCGCCATCGGCCTCCCGACGGCACCAAAGAGAATTCCGTATCGAGAATCGGCTGGCAAGGGCTTGAAAAAAGGGGTCGGGTGTTGGAAATCCTGTACAAGGACCCGTTATTTGGACGTCGCGCCGCTGCCGACCGGCCAGGCCAAAAGCCCGCCGATCCCCCGGCCCATGGGACACGCGTCCTGTTTCACGGCACCCGACATCTCCTCCATAGCGCAGCCGCCGCGACTGTCTAACTGCGCCGCGCAAAGCGCAGAAAAAATAATGGCTGAGCTGTTCCTGCGCAGCAATCTGCGGGTTCTTCGCCAATTAGCTGCGGAGATTCGGCATTTAGCTGCGGAAACTCCGCGGCTAAATGCCGAGTTGCGGCGAAAAGCTCTCCCGATCCGCGAATGATTCGATACGCGCGAACTGTCCGACACACTGAGGCTTCGAATGCGGCGATCCGCTTTTATGCGATGATTACCAAGCGGCCTGATTGATACAAGGCACATATTTTTCTTGGCTTTTCTACGCCAAAGGGGGAATCTGGGGGAATGAAGACGTCTCTCGATCATCTGCCCGAACGTAAACAGCGGGAGCTCGGCGAAATCCGTCGCATATTGTTCGAAGAGTTTGAGGACACGATCGCCGGGCGTAATGCCCCTCATCGCAAGGCCGGTCGGATCCTCAAGGTTATCCTCTATGGATCACATGCGCGCGGCGACTGGGTAGAAGACCCGGTCGGTGGTTATTTCTCCGATTATGACGTGCTGGTCGTTGTGAACCATGAGGAACTCGCGGATCCGATCGAATATTGGAGCAAGGCCGAGGACCATCTACTCCGGGCCCACACCATCTCAAAGAAGCTCAGTGTTCCGGCGCACATCATTACCCACAGCCTGACCGACGTGAATAAACAACTGAAGAAGGGTCGCCCCTTCTTTCGAGACATCCTCCGTGATGGTATTGCTCTCTATGAAGCACCTGACAATCCGTTCGATCAGCCAGTTACTTTGCCGCCGGACGAAGCACGAGCAGAGGCACAAAAGCATTTTGACAAATGGTTTCCGAGCGCAACAGCATTTTTCAGCATGGCTCGACACGCACTTTCGGAAGGAAATGAAAACGAAGCCGCGTTCGTTCTGCACCAGACCACTGAACGACTTTATGACTGCTTTCTCCTCGTTAGTACGTTGTACGCACCAAAATCACACAAGATTAATTTGCTCAGGTCACAGTGCGAACAGTTGGATGCAAGGTTGATTCAAGCGTGGCCGCGGGATACAAAATTCACGCAGCGTTGTTTCGAACTGCTGCGCGGTGCTTATGTCAACGCACGTTACTCAGAGCATTATAAAATCACTGCCGAGGAACTGGAATGGATTTGTGAGCGGATTACTATACTCCAAGGATTGGTAAAGGACATTTGCCAAGAGCGACTGGGATCGTGACTAAGAGCGCCGCTGACACCCTCCCATGACAAGGCCGGGCTTCACCCCGGCCTTAGATTCAATCACCAGATTTTGACCCGATCCTTGGTCGGAAGATAGAGCTTCTCACCGGGTTCAGGCTTAAACGCGGCATACCATTCATCAAAGTTTCGAACCGTGGAAATGCGGTATTGAGCGGGCGAATGGGAATCCGTGACGAGCCGTTGGCGCAGGGCGGCCTCCCGATATTTGATCCGCCACACCTGCGCCCATCCGAGAAAGAAGCGCTGGTCGCCGGTCTTTCCGTTTATGACCGGAGCTTGCTTACCGCCCAGTGAAGTATGATAGGCATCGAGAGCAACAGCCAAGCCTGCCAGATCGCCGATATTCTCACCCAAAGTCATGGCCCCCTTCACATGCACACCGGGGAAAGGCTCATAACGATCAAATTGATCGACAAGGCGTCCGCTGAGCGCCTTGAAGGTGGCGACGTCGGCCTCACTCCACCATGGGTTGAGCTTCCCGGTCTCATCATATTTTGAACCCTGATCGTCAAAATGATGGCTGATCTCATGGCCGATCACAGCGCCGATCGCGCCATAGTTGACCGCCGGGTCGGCATTGGGATCGAAAAAGGGCGGTAGCAGGATGGCAGCGGGAAAGACGATCTCCACCTTGCCGAAATTGGCATATGCATTGATCTCCATGGGCGTCATGCCCCATTCCCAACGATATATCGGCTTGCCAAGCTTTCCCACCTGATAGTCGAAGGCAAACTGGTTGGCGCGAACTGCATTGCCGAACAGATCGCCCGCCTTGATCATGAGACCCGAATAATCGCGCCATCTGTCTGGATAACCGGTCTTGGCCGTAAACGCGGCCAGCTTGCGGCGAGCCCTGATTTTCGCGGTATCACTCATCCAGGTCAGCTTATCGATCCGGCGGCCCATGGCCGCGATCACATTCTGGACCAGTGCGTCCATCGCCTCCTTCGTTTCAGGCGGGAAATATCGCGCGACGTAGGCCTTCCCAACCTCCTCTCCCAAAGCGCCCTTGAGAAAATCGATGCCACGCTTCCAACGTTCCGGCCGCATTGGCGTACCAGCTAGGATTGTACCGTAGAAGGCGAAATCCTCGTCCCCGATATGGTCGGGCAGGAAATCGGCATAGGTATGGATGCTTCGCACGAGCAAAGCATCCTTCAGAACCTGAAGCGGAGTCTTCGCGATGAGCGCCGCCTCCCCCGCAATGGCGCTGGGCTGCGCGACAATCATCTCGGCGGGTTTGATGCCGTTCGCGGCAAAATAGGCAGGGAAGTCGAACCCGGGCGCGTCCACCGTCAATTTGGCGAGTGTGGTCTTGTTGTAGACCCTATCGACGTCGCGGCTTTCGACCCGTGACCAATGCAGCTTCGCTATTGCCGTCTCAAACGTCATCAGAGCGTCAGCTCGGCTGCCGGCGTCAGTTTCCCCAATCAGAGTCAGCATTTGTGTAAGATACGCACGATATGCCGTCCGGATCGCGGCCATTTTGTCGCTTTGCTCGAGATAATAATCGCGATCCGGCAGGCCCAAGCCGCCCTGACTCAGCTTGATGATATAGCTGTCTGGCTTTTTATCGTCCTGCCCAACGTAGAGGCGAAAAGGACCGGCAACACCAATGCGATTGGCCTTCGCAACGAGGTTTTCCAGGCCAGCTTTGTCGCGCAATTCGCTGATTTCCCGGAGCCATGGTGCGATTGTCGTTAGACCCGCTTTCTCAACGGCAGCACGACCCATATAGCTCGAATACGCTGCCCCAATCTTGTTCAAAGGGTCTTTTCGGGCCGCGTCCAGAATTGCCCTTGTGCGTTCGCGCGAGAGGTCTTCCAGAAGGTTGATCATGCCGAAGCTGGCCTTGTCCTCCGGGATCGCCGTGCGCGCATCCCAGTTTCCATTCGCATAGCGGGAGAAATCCTCACCCGGCGACGCTTCATGGTCCATGCCATCTTCATCAAGCCCGTAAGTACCATAGGCCGAAGCATTCGATCCGGAGGGCGCGCCCTGATCTGCGTGTGCTGCTGGAAATGAGAATACAGCCAGAAACATTGCTGCACCTAAGTTTGACGATCGCATCCCGAACCCTCTCGAAAGATCCAAGGTGTCAAACGGCGTTCAAAAGGGACCCCCGATCGGCGTCGAAGAGGGACCCCCTTTTCAGATAATATGATGCTGGTTTGTTGAAGATGGCCTTGCGCTGCGTGCGGCGGAGGGCGGGCGTAGCCCGACCGGAGGCGCGCGCAGCGCAAGATAGATTTTTGAAGGCGCCGAAGGTGGCTGTCAGCTGCGGTTTTTGAAGCGCCAGCTGTCGTTGCCCGTCTCGACGATATCGCAGTGGTGGGTGACGCGGTCGAGCAGCGCCGTGGTCATCTTGGGATCGCCGAACACGGTCGGCCATTCGCCGAAGGCGAGGTTCGTGGTGATGATGACGCTGGTCCGCTCATAAAGCTTGCTGATGAGGTGGAACAGCAACTGCCCTCCCGAGCGGGCGAACGGCAGATAACCGAGCTCGTCGAGAACGATCAGGTCGAGCCGCGACAGCTGCGCCGCCAGGGTCCCGCCTTTGCCGATCCGGGTCTCCTCTTCGAGGCGTGTCACCAGATCGACGGTGTTGAAGTAGCGGGCGCGAGCGCCCCTTCGCACGACATTGGCGGTGATCGCGATGGCGAGGTGGGTCTTGCCTGTCCCCGTGCCGCCGACCAGCACGATATTGCGGCGAGGCGGGAGGAAGGAGCCATCGTGAAGGGAGCGGATCATCTCCTCATTGATCGGTGTGCCCTCGAAGCTGAACCGCTCCAGGTCCTTCACCACGGGCAGCCTCGCAGCCGTCATCCGATAGCGGATGGAGGCTGCATCCCGGTGGGTCGCCTCAGCACGGAGCAGGTCGGTCAGTATCTCCATGGTGGTGCGCTTGCGCTGGAGGCCGGTGGTGACCGCCTCGTCGAACGCCGCCGCCATGCCCTTGAGTCCGAGGCCGCGCATCGTGTCGATCATATCATGCCGCTGCATCATAGCCTCGCAGCAGATCATAGCGGGCACAGTCGGCGAGCGGAGGATGCTGCAGCATCCGGTCTTCCGAAGTGACGATGCTGTGGGGTGTCGCCGGCTCGCGGCGCCGGGAGAGGATGTTGAGGATCAGCTCGTCGCTGGCCGTTCCGTTCGCCAACGCTTCGCGCACGGCAGCCTCTACCGGCTCCAGGCCATCGGTGAGCACCGCCGAGAGGACCCGCACGAACCTGCGATCGGCCTCGTCCCCGGTGCCGAGCCTTCGCCGTAATCGGTGCAGGGCGGGCGGCAGATCCCAGTCCTGGAACGGTGCGCCGTTACGCAGCGCGCCGGGCTTGTGCGCGAGGACCGGCAGATAATGCCAGGGATCGTATATCGTGCGGTTCCGACCGAAGTGGCGCTCATGCTCCCCGACGATCGCATCGCCGCAGCGTATGACGATGCGATCGGCATAGGAGCGCACCTGAACGGTCCGGCGTGCGGCCGTCGACATGACCGAGTAGCGGTTGCGATCGAAGCTGATGAGGCAGGTGCCGGTGACGGCATGCTCGCTCTCATGGAAGCCGTCGAACGGTGCCAGGATCGGCTGCAGGGCCGGTCGCTCCATATCCAGCGCCTCGGCGACGGTAATATCCCCGCGTTCGGGATGGGCATGATGCTCGGCCCAGCGCCGGCACTCGGCCTCCAGCCACCCGTTGAGCTCGGCCAGGCTGGCGAACCGGAGCCGCGGCTGGAAGAAGCGGCCTCGGATTGTCTGGACCTGCTGCTCGACCTGGCCCTTCTCCCATCCCGCCGCCGGCGAGCAGGCGGTCGGCTCGACCATGTAATGATCGGTCATGATCAGGAAGCGGCGGTTGAACACACGCTCCTTGCCGGTGAACACGGCCGTCACCGCCGTCTTCATATTATCGTAGATACCGCGTCGCGGCACACCGCCGAAGAACGCGAACGCCCGGGCATGGGCATCGAACAGCATCTCCTGGCCCTCGCGCGGATAGGCCCGGACATAGGGTGCGCGCGAGTCGCAGAGACGCATATGCGCCACCTTCACCCGCATCGGCTTGCCGGCGATCTCCACATCCTCGTGGCTCCAGTCGAACTGGTAGGCCTCACCCGGCTGGAAGGTCATCGGGATGAACGCCGGTGCGCCTTCGCCAGCATCCTTCCGCCGCGCAGCACGCCAGCGCGCCGCATAGCGGCGCACCGCATCATAGGATCCATCGAACCCCTCGCGCACCAGCAGGTCATGGATACGCGTCATCCGTAGCCGATCGCGGCGGCCGCGACCTTCGTTCTCCTCAAGCAGCGCATCGAGACGATCCTGATAAGGACCGATCCGCGGCAGCGGCTGGACTTTGCGCTGATAGTTGAACGCCGCCTCCGGCGACCGGATCGCTTTGCGGACGACCTTCCGCGACAAACGAAGGTCACGAGCGATCGCCTTGATCGCCTTACCCGCTGCATGCTCACGCCGAATCCGAACCACTGTCTCCACGATCAACATCCCGTTCTCGCCAACTGATCAAAACCAGTCGGCCGACTAAATCCCCGGGATGAAGGGGTCCTTTTTGCACGCCGATCACCCCACGAAGGGGGTGCCTATTGCACGCTGATCCTCAGATCCAAGGGGAGAGTCGGTGAGCCACAAGCGTGAACCGTGCAAAAGCCGCAATTTCCCAACCCGGTGAGCGCACCGTCGGAGCCGACATACCTTCGACCGAGATCCACGGGCTACTACGTCACTGTCCCCACCCCATCTAACGAAAATAGTGGGGCCTCACCCTAGAGGTATCGCCGGTCTGTAGGAAATTTCACGCAGCCCTTGCTCTGTCGTCGGCTTATTTCTGCACGGAGCGATGTGCAAAGGTCGACCCTTCCTTGCCGCTCAAGTGCCAAATTTCGCTCGCCGGTAGCGGACATCTCATTGCCGCGCTCAGGCCGGTCATCATGTCCGCTTTGTTGGACGATCCGGAACGTCTCCTTCGGAGCGCGGAGAAGCGACATCTGCCGTTCCAGCTGATCGACGCCGAACGTCAGCATCCGCGCCCGAGCGGGTATGAGCGCCCTAGATCCTGGCACCCGAAGCAGACTTTGGGCGGAAACCTTGTCAAGGTTGGGTGGAGGGTTCGATCCCTCGCCCGAAGATTTTACAAAAATTCAGTTTGTTATAGCATCCTAGTGGGTGATTTTTATCACGCGATTTTGCGAGAAGGGGCGCGTAATCAGCGCAGAGCTTAATTTCGGCTGTCCTGGCGTGCAATCGGGAGCCTCCGCTTCGGGGTGGTGATGAATCTGGAGGGAAGCCCTGACGGTCAGCGATCTTCGACGCATCCCGGCACCGTTTTCCTTGCCGAAGGTGTAGCCGCCGGCAGCCAGCGCAACGGGTTTCAGAATGCAAGCCACTGTTGCAACGTGTCTTTTCTGAATTGTATTTGGCTGGTCGCACTGGCCAGCATTTACTTCAAGGGTTAATGCCTTCTCAATTGCAGGAGGGAGCAATGGCGCGGATTCGCCACATCGGAATCAGAAATTTTCGCTGCATCCAGAAGCTGGATTGGTTTCCCAGCGCCGGGATCAATTGCCTGATCGGCCCGGGCGACGGAGGCAAATCCTCTGTCCTAGACGCGATCGACCTGTGTCTCGGAGCGCGTCGGAGTGCGCCGTTCACCGACGCCGATTTCCACGCCCTCAACGTGACAGCGCCAATTTCGATCAGCATCACGATCGGCGACCTATCCGATGCCCTGAAGAGCATCGACACATACGGCGCCTATGTTCGTAGCTTCGATCCTGCAAACGGGATCATCGACGATGAACCCGAAGCCGGGAAGGAAACGGTCCTGACGATCAAGCTGTCGGTCGGCAGTGATCTCGATCCCGTCTGGACGCTCGTGTCCGATCGCGCCCACGCGCAAGGCCTCTCGCGGAATCTGACCTGGGGCGACCGCATGCGCTTGTCGCCCACCCGGATCGGCGCGCTCGCGGAAAGCAACTTGGCCTGGCGGCGCGGTTCGGTACTCAACCGCCTCACCGACGAAAAGGCCGATACGTCAGCGGCCCTCGCTAGTGCTGCGCGAGACGCCCGCAAGGCCTTTGGCGATCTAGCCGATGCCCAGCTTGGCGAGACGCTGAAGATCGTCGCCGATACCGCCCGAGAACTCGGCATTCCCGCCGGCGAAAAGTTGAAGGCGATGCTCGATGCCCATTCCGTGTCCTTTAGCGGCGGTACTGTCGCCCTCCACGGTGACGATGGCATACCGCTGCGCGCGCTCGGTGTAGGATCAACACGCCTACTGGTAGCTGGGCTTCAGCGCAGGGCGGCCCAAGAGTCGAGCGTACTCCTGATCGACGAGCTCGAGCATGGCCTGGAGCCCCACCGGATCATCCGCCTTCTGGGGTCGATCGGCGCGAAGGAAAACCCGCCGCCCATCCAAGCCTTCCTGACGACGCATTCTCCCGTAGCGCTACGCGAGCTGCGAGGCGACCAGCTGTGGGTCTTGCGCAAGCTCGCAGCCGGCCACAAGCTGGATCTGGTCGGCGCCGGCGACCAGATCCAGGGGACAATCCGCGTGCATCCGGAAGCTTTTCTCTCGCATTCGGTGCTCGTCTGCGAAGGCGCCAGCGAGGTTGGGCTGATGCGCGGATTGGATCTGTGCTTTGCAGCGCAGGGCGCTACCTCGCTCAATGCCCGCGGCGTAGCATTGGTCGATGCCGGGGGCGTCAACAAGATCTATGGCCGCGCCAACGTCCTGCTTAACCTTGGCTTCCGTATCGCGACACTGCGCGACGACGACGTTCAGCCCGATGTCGGCGAGGAAGCGCTGTTTACGTTTCAGAACGGGCGGCTCTTCAAATGGGCGGCTGGGCAAGCGCTCGAACAGGCGATCTTCCTGGGTGTGAGCGATACCGCCGTCCATCAACTCCTCGAGCGCGCGGTCGAACTCCACGGCGAAGGATTGATCGATGAACATATCCGCGCCGCATCGCAGAACGCGCTTGCCCTCGCGGTTTGCCGAGGACCGGTCACGCCGTGGAGCCGCCAGACCCTAGCCACTGCGGCAAAGGGGAAAAAGAACGCTTGGTTCAAGACAGTAAGCTGGATGGAGGATGCCGCCCGCGACATCATCGGTCCCGACTTCCAGAACATGAGCGCCGACTTCCGCGGCAACATCGCGGCCTTGTTCGATTGGTGCCATGGTGTCTGACATCGACCTCCTTGCAATCGATCGCGGCACGGTCACCGCGCCCGCTGGTTGCGGCAAGACCCATCTTATCGCGCAGGCCCTGACCCGGCATGTCGGCGCTAAACCCATTCTTGTCCTCACCCATACGAATGCAGGGGTCGCTGCTCTGCGGGCCCGCCTCGACAAAGCTGGCGTTGTCCCCTCACACTATCGCCTGGCGACCATCGATGGCTGGTGCATGCGGCTCCTGACGCTGTTCCCCAAGCGGGGCGGACACGACCCGGCCATTCTCACGATTGCAAACCCAAGATTACATTATCCGGCAATCAGGCAGGCGGCGGGGACCTTGCTGCGCGATGGGCATATCAACGACGTGCTGGCAGCCACCTACGATCGCATGATCGTCGACGAGTATCAGGATTGCTCCGAGGTCCAGCACGCGATCGTCTACTATGCAGCGCAAAGCCTGCGCACCTGCGTCCTGGGCGATCCCATGCAGGCGATCTTCGGTTTTCAGGGCAATGCTCTCGCCAACTGGGAACAACAGGTCTGCGCGCATTTTCCCATCGCAGCTGAGCTCACCGCCCCCTGGCGCTGGATGTATGCAGGCGAGGCAACCTTCGGACGCTACCTCCTCGATGTACGCCATGCCCTGATCGCCGGGCACGGAGTCGATCTCTCTGCGGCGCCCGCCAATGTGTCCTGGGTTCACCTCGATGGGAGCGAGGACCACCAGCGCCGCCTAAGGGCGGGTGCCGTAGCCGCAGCAGATGGAGAGAAGGTTCTTATTATCGCTGATTCCCGAAACCCTGCCGGCCAAAGACAATTTGCCAGTCAGATCCACGGTGCTGTCACGGTAGAGAATGTCGACATGCGCGATCTCATTACATTTGGGGATGGCCTCGACTTTACATCCGCGGGTTTGCTGCAGCATCTTATATCATTTGCGGGATCGGTCATGACCAATACCGGCGGTACCAACCTGCTGAACCGGGTCGTCACCCTGCGCGCGGGACGCGAGCGGCAGCCAGCTTCAGCTGTCGAATCGGCAGCCATTAGATTAGCTGAAACGCCGTGCTATCGAACGGCGGCAGACCTGCTCGTTGAAATTGGGCGGGAACAGGGGGTCCGCACCCACCGCCCCGCGATCCTGCGCGGCGCCCTGCGCCTGCTCAAGAATTGCGGCGACAACCCCGGCCTCTCGCCCGCCGCTGCAGCCATTCAGGAACGTGAGCGATCGCGCTTGATCGGCAGGCCGCTCGCAAAACGCACCGTCGGCAGCACTCTGCTGCTCAAAGGGCTGGAGGCGGACACCGCAGTCATCCTCGATCCCGGCGAAATGGATCGACGACACCTCTATGTCGCGATGACGCGCGGCGCGAAAAGGCTCATAGTCTGCTCGCGGACCGCGCGGCTGACGCCCGGGTGAGACCTGCCGACCGAAGGAATATCATTGCGCCCGCTTAAATCTGCGCGTGAAACTGGAGGACGAGGTTGAGCCACATCGGCGATCTGATCGAGGACAACACCAATTTCCGGGTGGATCGCAGGGACGGCAGAGCGTCTTTTCGGCCCGTGAGAGATTCCGACGCCGACATTGATCGGTTTCAATCTGTCGTGCTGTCATCCCGCGCCAACCAAGGCGACGGCTACGTGATAGAAATCGAGGAGAAAATGAGCGATCTTGGCGAATCTGATTGATCTCGTGATGGTAACGCTTGATCGGGCGCGATCGGCGAGGCAGTTTCTTGCTAGAGGGGCAATGATTATCAACCAGTTTCAGTTCACGAGCGCGCAGCGACGGGCCGTTCTTCATTTTGAAGCGAGCGCGGGCGCCTCCCAATGATCAATACGCTTGCCCTCAATTTGATCGCTACCGTCATGGCTTGGGATAATGAGCGCGCGACCAGGGAATATGCCTGGTTGCGCCTGATGTCCTCGATGAAGTATGACGGCTATTCCGATTTCCGCGCAGGCGTACGGTTTCTGGAGAGCCTAGTTTCATGGCTGCGCCACTTCGACCCGGCGGACCGCGAGACAGCTTACGCCCTGGTTCGGCGGCGCCTAGTCTATATCTCGACCGCCGAGATGCAGCGCGTGATCGAGACCTTCATCCCCGAGGTGGTGACGCCCTATCTGCGCAAGGCAGTCGCCAACACAATGGGCATCAAGCCCTACGAGGTCTGGGCGACGAAGGAGGGCGCGAACGCATTCTCCGATCGACTGCGTCGCTGTCTCTTTGTCGGGCTGAGCGACGGAAGCCGTATCGACGTCCTGCGACGCGCCAACTCCGGGCGCTTGTCCCAGGAACAGGTCGTGCCGATGATGAACGTCGATGATGAAAAATGGCGGGGCCTTGGCAAAGACCTGAAGGACGACCTTAAGTCCGCGGACGCCCGCTTCGACGATGTCTATCTGATCGACGACTTCACCGCCTCGGGCACCACCTTCATACGCTTTCCCGAAGGCGGGGAAGCGAAGGGAAAACTCGCCAAGTTCGAAAAGATCGTCGCAAACGCGCGAGCCCAACTCAAGAACGACTTCCCGCTGGCAGACGGCTATACACTGCATATCCATCACTATATATCCACCGCCCAGGCGAGAGAGGCGCTCGAAGGCCGGATCGCCGAGGCAGCGATCAAACTTTCCAGTCGCAGCTATGGGACAGCGTTCATAACGGAGGGTCTGAGGCTACCGGGCGATCTGCGCATCGGCGCTGCAGATGCCGCGACCGGCACAATGCTCGCTGCCAACTCAAGCGACACATCCTATCTCGGGCTGTGCGATACCTACTACGATGATGAGCTCTTCATGCGGCTCGAGAAACACTGCAGGGAGGCCGGGCAGACCGACATGAAGTACGGATATGCGAACTGCGCGCTCCCCCTGGTCCTCGAGCACAACACTCCCAACAATTCGATATCCATCCTCTGGGCCGACACCGAGGGAACGCAGGGCCCGCCCATGCGGCCCTTGTTCCTGCGCCGCGATCGCCACGGATAAGCAGAATGGCAAACCCCTTCCTCCGCCGGGCAACCGAGTATGTCCGAGACGACGCATCGTTCCTGTCAATCGTCAGCCCGTCGCCGCTCACGACGTTCCTCGCCAAGAACAAGCATAAGGACGATATGTTCGAGGTGCCGGTTCGCATCATCGGCTCGCCCGGAAGCGGCAAGACTATGCTTGCGACGCTCGCCGAGTTCAGGATGGTCGAGGCGATCCTCAAGGACAGAACGAACGCCACCAATCGTACCCTGGCTGCCGCTCTCGCCGAGGCTGGCTTCCTCCAGAATGCCATCCCCCATATCGCCGCCGTGCGCGTACCGATGGAATCCGAGTATCGCGAGTTCTGGGAACTGCCGTACGAGAACGCCGTAAAGACCAAGCTCGCCTTCTGGCTAGTCCAGGCCCGCGCGATGCTCGGCCTCATCCGGAACCTCACGGCCAACCGAACCCGAGACCTCGATGGTATAACCTTCGTGCCGCGGGCTTCGTACGAGGCTCATCTTGAGCAAATCGGCGGCTTAACTGCCCAGGGCGTCCGCGACCGCGCCCTCGCCGTCCAGCGGGCGATCTACTCGATCGGCGCTGGCCTGCGGCCACCGAAGCTCAGCGATCTGCCAGAGGATGCAACAGCCCCCTACGCGCCGTTCGACGCCATTCAACGGATCAGAATCGAATGGGACGGCGAGCCCATCGAAGTGACGCCGCTGGTGATGCTGGACGACGTTCACGCGCTTCATCACGATCAGCTTGAGGAGATGTTCGAGACTTTGTCGCATCGCGAGATGAAGTTCGGCAGATGGATGATGATGCGCCTCGACGCCCTGAGTCCCGGCGCGGTGCTCCGCTCTCCCGGCGCGCAGCCATCCCACGGGCGCTCGCAGGGCCGCGATTTCGTCGACATCCGCATGCAGGTGGTCGAAGACGGCAAGAAGGATGCCGCTCGGCGGCAGTTCCGAACGATGGCCAAGGACATGGCGAAGCGGTACCTCCCGCTTGTCGAGGCGCTTCGCAACCGGGGGGCGACCGACATCGAGCGCCTTCTTCCCTCCGAGCCGCCAACCGTAACCCCGGCTCAATTGCGGTCACTCACTGAGAAAATCGCACGCGAGCAGGCCAAACGTGGCGTTGCCGCCTCCCGTCGGGAGGAGATCGACGCAATCGTCGCCGATTATCTGAAACGCTCGCGCTCATACGACCATGGGCCGGAGGTGGCGCTCGCGATGGTGCGCATCCTTATCCACCGTTATGCTGTGCGCATTGCACGGTCCGCGCCGTCCCTCTTCGAAGATTTCGATCCCGAGCCGAAAACACCGTTGAAGGCAGACGCAGACGTCGCGCACGGCGCCCGCCTGCACCTCTACCACGAACTAGGACGTCCGTTCCATTTCGGGATTGATGATATTTGCGACGCCAGTAACGAAAATGCCGAAATCTTTCTGCAGTTCGCCGGCGCGCTCGTCGCGAACATCGAGACCCGCGCGATCCGCAACGAAGATCTTCCTCTGCCAGCCAAGACCCAGCAGAAGGTGCTCTCCGACAAGGCGCGCGCGATCATGGATGGCTGGGCTTTCCCGCACGCCTCCCGGGTGCGCGCCATGGTTGATCATATCGCGAAGGACTGCCTTGCCGAATCTCTGCTCCCGAACGCGCCCCTAGGGGCCGGCGCCAACGCGATCGGTATCCTGGAAGACGAAATGCAGGCCCTGTCGCTGGATGATGAGTTGGGCGCGGTGCTGAAGCACGCCATCGCGAACGGAGCGATAACGATCGAACGTGATTACGGTCAGGGCGGCAAGCTTTGGACGCTGATCGAGCTGACCGGCACGGTGAGCCTCGTCCACGGCCTGACCTATAATCGAGGCGGATTCCTCGAAAGGCGAGTGGGATATCTACGCGACGCAGCGGGGCTGGCCGATGCGTGAACATTGGTCAAACTGCATCACGAACTTCGACGACGACGTCGCTTCGTTCATCCGGGATTATTTCGCCGATCCATCACGCCGCGTCTTGCTGGTTGCAGCCGCCGGGTTCGATCCGCGTTCGCAGCGCGTGTCCCAGTTGCTAGCGGACACGCTCGACGAGCGGTTATCCGCCTACTACATTCGTGAGGAACGTCCAGGCGCGACCGACGAGCTCGTAAAACGCGCGGATGCGAACGAGACGGCGTTAAAGGCCATTGTTCCGGCCTCCAAGGTTTTCGTGCTGCCGGTATTCGCAGACGACGGTGCTCCTGTTGGGGGTGCCCGACTGGTCTCGGAGATTCTTGCCAACCCGATCCCGGCCGACGTCACGGACGTAATTCTGGATCTTAGCGCGCTTTCCATCGGAATTGGCTTTCCGGCAGCCAAGCTCCTCCTCGAGGAATGCGAGGAGGACGGCAATCGCGCCTTCCACCTGATGATCGTGTCGAACCCGGAACTGGACGACCAAATATCCAGCGTCCCGTCGAGCCGCATTAGTCCGGTCAAGGGCTTCGCACCCGACGTCGGGATGAGCGCGCTCGAAGTTGCCCCGGTCTGGATACCGCAGCTCGCGCGGGGCAGAGCCTCCACCCTGACGCAGATCGGTGCATCGAGCGGGAACTGGTACAAGATATGTCCGGTGCTGCCCTTTCCCGCTCGGAATCCGCGCCGCGCCGACGATCTCCTCACCGAGTTCCAGACCGAGCTCGTCGATGAATGGGAGATAGACCCCCGCGACATCGTCTACGCGTCCGAGAAGAACCCTCTCGACTGCTACCGAACCCTGTCCACCCTGAAGCAACGGATCGACCGGACAATGGAAGGGACCTATGACCCCCGTATGGTACTCTCGCCCTTGGGCAGCAAGGTGCTGGCGGCAGGGGCGATGATGGCCGCCATCGAACACGGCATGTCGGTGCAATATGTCGAGACGGAAAGCTACGACTTCAGCGCGGCGAAGCCGTCACCAAGCGATCCTCCGGACATGATGGTGCACCTCGTCCTGTCGGGGCCCTTGTACGCGGGCTATAGCGAAGAATGAGCACGCCCAGGTTCAGTTCCAAGCTCGATGCGCTGCCCGCCACTCTCGACCTTTTTGCCGATTTCGATCCCGCCCCGATCGCGACATCGCTCATGCGGGGAAACTGTGGTCACGCCTTGGCGATCGGATCCGGCGGTTCGGTCGTCGCAGCCGAATATTTCGTACGATGCCGAGACTCGCTCGGACTGGGGCCGACGTCGGTCGCCACGCCTATGCACGCGGTTACCGATCATCATTCTCTCAAGTCCACCCAAGTGTGGCTCTTCAGCGCTGGCGGAGACAACCCCGATGTGACCGCGGCGGCGCAGGCGGTCATCGACCGCGCCTGCGTTGATCTCAACCTCGTTACGCGCAACCCTGATGGCGCCGCCGCGGCGATCGTGAGGCAAGTCGGCGGTGCGGTGCATGTTGTTCCAGTCGCAGACCTCAAGGATGGATATCTCGCGACGCACTCGCTTCTTGCGATGACCGTCGGCCTTCTGCTCGCCAGTGCGATGGCGTCTCGCGAACCCGCATCAAGCCCTGCGCCCCTCGAACAGATCGCGGGCCGACTGACCGGGGCTCGCGACATTAGTGAACGCAGCCATCTTGTGGACCAATGGGCGGGCTTTCGGACCAGCGACACCCTGATCATCGCCGCCGATCCGCTGTTGCGGCCCGTCGCATCGCTGCTCGACACGTCCCTTTGGGAAGCTACGCTCTGCCCCGTGCAAACGACCGACTTTCGCAATCTCGCCCACGGACGGCATGCGTGGCTTCACCATCGGGCCAACGACACGGTCGTACTTGCGCTCACAGGGAGTACGTCCCGCGCGTCTTGGGCGGCGATCGACGATGTGCTTCCAGATGGTTTGCGGCGCACGGCGGTCGACCACGGCCGTTGCGGTAGGCTCGAGAACCTGCTCGCCCTGATCGACGGGCTCTCGTTGGTCGAGGCCATCGGCGAAACCCTGGGCATCGATCCCGGCAAACCCGGTATCGGCGAATTTGGCCGTGCGATCTACGACGACCGATCCCTCGAAAAGCTGGCCCATAACCTTCCGCCTCGGCTACGTCACAAACGCGCGGCAATGGCGAAGGCCGATGCGTCGTATCCCGAACAGCCCAGCCTTGCGTCAATTGGCAGCGAGCGGTTGCGAACACTCGAAGAAGCGGACATTGGCGGTGCGGTCTTTGACTATGACGGGACCATAGTGACGACCGACGGGCGATATGATTTGCCCGATCAGAGAATTGTCGACGAGCTGGTCCGGCTGCACCGGGCGGGCTTGAAACTGGGGATCGCAACCGGGAGAGGCGGCTCTGTCGGAGACGATCTTCGCAAGGTACTTCCCGCAGACCTCCTCTCCTTAATGGTCATCGGCTACTATAACGGCGGATATATCAGCACCGCTGACGTCCAGATCGAGCTGGATCCGCCCGCGCAGAGCGCAGCTATCGCCGCCACCGCCTCGTGGCTGGAGAAACGGAACGACCTCTTCCTTGAGAAAAAATTCAAGGCAGGGCCAGTGCAGATCAGTGTGGACATGCACCGCCTGAAACACCCGTACCGATTCGCGCTCGATCTTGCTGCGTGCCCCCTAATCGCGACCGGCGAGGTAAGGATATCGGCGTCCGGACACAGCTTCGACATCGTTCCCTCGTCATCGAGCAAAGCGGCTGTCGTCGAGGCGGTCCGCGACGTGGCACGCCCAGGGACAGCAATCCTGTGCTTCGGGGATAGTGGCGCCGCTTCGGGCAACGACCACGCGCTGCTCTCGCATCCGCACGGCGTTAGCGTCGGCGAAGTCTGCGGCGCGCCAAACGGTTGCTGGTCGCTGTTCGGCGGCACTATAACGGGACCGGAGGCCCTTCTCAAACTGTTGGCCGCTCTGGTACAATGTACGTCTGGCGAGATTCGCCTCGACACAGCTTCGCTGTCGCTAGACAGTCGATGACCCAAGGAGTACATAGCAAGAACATGACTACCGCGACTTCTCTTCAGTACCGCTTCGACGTAGCTGGCACAGGACTGACCGTCCTAGACAGGATCTACGCCGATGGCGACCTGACCGACGAAGCGCTGGGAGGCTCATGCGGGAATGTACTCCTGTCGCTCGCGATGTTGCATCGGAATGTCGTTCCGCTGCTGATGCTCGGCGACGACGATGAGGGCGGGCAACTGCTCGCGGAGTTCGTCGAGGCCGGCGCGGTCGTAGATCACATCCATCGCCAATCGGGCACGCGCTCGCCGATCATCGCCCAGGAGTTGGACACGGCGTCGGGCCATCACGATTTCACCTTCGTCTGCCCCGAGACGAGCGAGGATCTTCCGCGCTACGTTCCGATCGGACAGAGCGAGGTGGCCTCCGCGCTCCACATCCTCACCCAGTGCAGCGTCTTCTACGCCGACCGGCTGTCGGAGAGCATCCTGGAAGCCATGAAGGCTGCCCGGCGCTCAGGTGCAATCATCTTCTTCGAGCCCTCGGACGTCGAGCAAGACGACCTGTTCGATGAGGCGCTAGGCCTCGTCTCCATCCTCAAATATTCTGTCGACAGGCTTGGCGAGCGCCTGGCGGACCTGCATCATGACTGTGTGCGGATCGTCACGCACGGTGCAGCAGGTCTTGAAATCCGCCATGACGACCAGGCCGTGTGGTGTTCGGCGATAAGTGCGCCAGCGGTACTCGATACCTGCGGTTCGGGCGACATGGTGAGCGTTGGCGTCATCGACTGGATGCTCTCGTCCGGCCTCCAAGCGAACGACCTCAGCACTACAGTGCTGATCGAGGGTATAGTCGCTGGTCAACGACTAGCCGCCGAAAACTGCGCCTTTGTCGGCGCACGCGGCCTCTTCAAGCATTGCGGCCCCAACTATGCCCGCGAAGTCCTGCGCGTGCCGTCAAAGGCCTATTCAGCGGCGACGAGGCAACATTCGTCCTCCTGACGGAGTTCGTCCCGTATCTCCATCAGCAGCACGCCGAGCATGTTCTTGCCCGCGCCGTTTACTTCGCCCCAGAGCCGGTTGACGTCATTGTCCACCGTAGCCGATTCGACAAGGCGGGCGTCGCCCGTCGATAGCAGCAGGTCGCGAAGATCCGCGTGCTGGGTGAACTTCGCCCTGAGCACAGCCCGCATGCGGTCAAACTTCGAGGTAGACCAGCCAGGGGCCACATCCCAATAATATAGGCCGTGCGCCGCCATTGCTAGCAGCGCTGGCGACGGCGCCGCCAGCAGCCACTTACGGACCTCAGGCTTGCGCGCCTTGCCCGCCTGGTACGCATGCTCGCTGGTGGCGAACGCCTCGCCCTCGAATTCCACCTCGCGACGATATAGGTTGCTGAAGGCGCCATAGGGCTTCTCGCTGGCCCGGTAGAACCGAATTTCGTCCACTCGAAACCTCCTTGCAAATTTAATTTGTTATATGCATGCTAATTTGCATGAAGCCGACAATCAAGCAGCTTGATGACCTGAAGGCGAAAATCGTTGCTGCGCGCGCAGAGAAAGGACTAAGCTACGCGGAATTAGGGAGAATTTCGCTCGTCCATCCGAGTCAGGTCAGCCGGATCTGCGAGGGGCATTTCAAGACATTCAGCCACAACGTCGTGCAAGTCTGCAAGGCGCTGGAAATCCGGGTTCCGCGCTTGGAGCCACAACAGTCGAGCATGGCGCCGGAATGGGCGCAGGCGATGTCGAGCATGCGCAAGATATGGGACGACACGCCCGAGGGCGCGCAGGTTATCTCCCGCATGCTGGATGCGATCGCCGATCTCAAGGTTCGGGCCAACTAAGCGCGGGTCGCTTGCGCCGAAGCGGCCTTCAGCGAGCGAGCCCGCCGTCTTCGGGTCGACGATATGATGGCGACAGAAGATACGCTCGCCGCATTGCGCAAGGCAGCCAAAGAGCCCACATAGGCAATTCTCATCGATCTCATCAGGAGATTAGGGCATCGGCTTCTAGTGTACGTACGCCGCCATCTTTCGAGGACGTTCATCTTTAGGCTCAACGTCCGCTGTGTCGGCGATACACGTCGTACTCTGGCCGCCTAGATCCGGTCGTCTGACCTAGGTTTCGTCGCTCTCCTCTTCCTCGTCGAGTACGTCCGTGAAGCCGCTTCCCTCAACGAGCACCTTGTAAGCGGCAAAGGGAATTATGTTCAGTTTCGCGATGCGGTTGAGCAGCCGTGGAAAGCCGGTCTCATCATAGACTTGGTCGTTCTCGGCGGCCTTGGTGACGAGGTAGCCGATATGGTCGGGCGTCAGATGATCGAGCACTGGCAGGAGCAGCCTTGTCCGCCTGATCCTGGCGTGGTTGTAAGTGTTGGATTTGAGATAACGCGCGATAATCGCATCGACAACGATGGGGCGCAGGCCTTCCTCGGCCAGCAAAGCGGCCAGCTGGTTGGTGTTGAAATCCAGCAGACGCTCCTTGAGCTGCGGCACCAGGTCTGGGATATGCACAAGAAACGGAAAACTAGGCTCGATTTCATTGTAGTCGGCGCCTTCGATGAAATGAGTCACGCGGTCGCGATTCGCTGCATCGAGCAGATCCCATGCTGCCGGCCACGCGGCAACGAACGCCACAGCGGTCGGCAGTTCCTCGTCATTGGCCTTGTGAAAGATCTTTCGGAACTGCTGGCCAATTCTGGGTTCCGCAATACCCCTGTGCGTGTCGGCCACGATGGTCAAGGCGGTGAGCGCCTGCGGCAGTTGGTGGAAGCCATCGTCGAGTTCGATATAGCCGAAGATCAGGGCGTCGATGAAATTCTTGACCAGCGTGGGCGTCGGGTGGCCCAGAGCGCTGCTGGCCAGCTGGGTCTTTGCCTTGGCGAGATCGGTCGGGAAATAGGCTGACGAGACGAGGGTCTTGAGGGCCTCAAGCGCCGCCTTTCCCTGAACGGGCGGTTGGCTGAGTACGTGCGCGATCGCATTACGCAGGTGCAGCCGCGCCAGTTCAGCGGGAGGGCGGAAGGCTTCACCGACGCGGTTGAACGATGGATGGGCGCAGCGGTGGCGGTCCTCACGCAGACGCTCGAGATCTGTCAGTTGCTGCGCGTCGATCAAGGAAAGGTCGTTGAAAACCTTTTGCAGAATCTCCCGTTCGAATTCTAGCGCCTGCTTCGTCGCCTGCTGCGCGCCCGAATGAATCTGCTGCTGGTAGATCTCGAAAGTTTCGAGAATCCTACTCGCCGCCGCCTCCCCGCCAATACTAAGGTCTCGGACCTTGTCCATCAGATCGAAGACCACGGCGATCCAGCTCATGACGATCGTCGCGCGATAGGCGCCGCCCCGATAGGACGCGACCGCTTCCGCGATATGTTCCCGGGCCTCATCCGTCCGGCACCGCAGGATTAGCTCGTCCAGATCCGACAGTCGCTCAAGCATCTTCGAACTCTCTTTTATGTCGCGGCAACCGGACGACATCGTGCTGAAGGAACCGCCAAGCAGCGGATTCTGCGTTAAAGCACGGAAAATAAGTGTGGAAAAGCCGTTAGCGTCGACCGGAACTCTCGCGTGGCAGGCTGGGCGACTGCGCTCCAGCGGGCGGTGATCGTTCCCCCTGTCTGATGATATGATGATATGAAGTAGGCTGTGGAAGGGAGCCCCCCCCCTGAGGGTCTGGAGCCTGTAGGGCGCACGGGCCCCTTCCGCATCGGTCACAACCCTGAACAGTTGCTTGGGACTGCTGACCCCGCACGCCATAGACAGGATCGCCAACACCTCGGATGGAACCGTATTTACCGGAGGCATGGTGTTTTAAGAGCTAGATTTATGAAGGGGACCGCTTTCAGGGCGCGCGTCGAATGCCCTGAATGTCAGCTCTGTCGGCGGTTCAGGACGTCGCTCCGAAGCGGTGATAGTCCTCTTCATTCCCCGGGCCCGCCGGTTGTCCGGTGATCTCGCCCCAGGCGCGTCCGATCGCTTCGGCGAGATGCTGCGGTAGGATGCGATCGCCATCGGGTCGCGAATGCAAAGACATGAAGCTGTTTCCCCACCGCCGATAAGGCTCCGGCGCCGCGAGAGGGGTTTCGACCAGGAAGAGTTGATCGATGGAGCGGCACCGATTGTCACGCATCGCGTCTCCCACCAGGGCCACGATCGAATGCCGATCCAGCCGAAAAGGCGGGGTGATCAGTGCCAGCAGCCCCATCGCCTCTGGCCGACCCAGCGCAGCCTTCGTCGCTTTGAGCTGCGCGTTCGCGGCCTTCGCCTCCGCCAAGACCCTTTTGCCAGCGATCCGCAGCGTGTTCATGGCGATCGCGGGCGGCAGATCGTGCAACCTCACCGTCACAGTGCCGGATATTACCGGTGCTCCCATATGCGTATTGCGCAAAAACATCTCGCCAACCGCCTCCGACGTCTCGTCCGATGCGGCCCGATCTGTGGTGAGCGACTTAACCTCGACGATCACATCGTCCGCCGGGAACAGGATATCTGCGATCTTGCCCGTATAGCCGGGTCTCGTGTGACTCTCGATCGGCTCACCGCCCGCGGCGGTGAGCACCGAAACCATCAGGTTATGCTGGTTCATCTGGCGTTCGCCGTCTTTCCGCGCGGCTTTCCCCCGAAAGCTGCGATCCAACCCCACAAAACAACGATGGATGGATGACCGGTTTCGGTAAGGCAAGTCCACGCCGCCAAGGACTACTTTGTCGGCTTGAACGGACGGCGCGTTCGCTCTCGCCTGACGTCTGCAATCGAGGGCGCCGCGTTTTGAAGCCGACCGTCGCGAAGGTCCCCATGTTGACCTGAAATCAGACCTCCAGGTTACGCATTTCATGGACCTATCGTCCCAACAGTCGGCGTTCCAACAGGGCCTGCATATCCCGCCGACCATCTGCAATGAGGAGAATAAATACACGGTTCCCAGCCACTCGGTAGATCAGCCGATATGGATGAAGGAGAAGCTGTCTAAACTCCTTGATCCCGAACCCCTCCAATTCCTTCGGTACGCTGCCGCGCATCGGAAACTGTTTCAGCGCTTCGATCTTCCCCGCAAATGCATCAAGGAGCGCGTCGGCGTCAGCACGCGATCGGTGCTCGGAGAGATAATCGAAAATGGCTTCGAGATCGTCTTCCGCACCCCGGGTGAGTTCAACCTCAAACCTCCCAGCCTTCGTCAATTGGGCGCTGCCTTCTTCTTAAGCCGGGCAATCACCGATCGCGCAGCCTTTGTCCGCCCTGCTTCGATATCCTGGTTACCGATCGCGAGCAGCTTGAGAAGCGCCAACGCCTCCTGCGTTTCCTCAAAGGACGCGACATCCTGGATGACGGCTTTGGCTTCGCCATTCTGCGTAATCACCAGTGGCTGACGCCGTTCTGCGAGGTCAAGCAGCACCTCAGCAGCATTGGCCTTTAGATAGCTGATCGGCTTCACCTGGCTCGAATATCGCATGGCATGACCTTCGTGGACTAAATTCGAACCAAATATAGTCCGCCCGTGAGGATATCGCAAGGCCGGTGCAACTTTGGCGGTTACTGAAAATTCCGACTTTTCACCAGCGGTCGCTCTCGCACATGATCGATATGCAAGTCGCGCACGAGAATATCACGCGCGGCTGGCTGCCTTGCTGAACTATCCCTGGGATCAGGTCCTCCGCCGCTCCGCGCCCCATCGCCGCGGCCGTAGGGAAGAGGAAACGCCTCCCCTCTTTGCCCCAAAGATCCCAGCAATGGCGATAGGTCGACCAGCTTCTTCGCGATAACATGCACAACCTCGCCCTCCCGCTGCACCTGCCCGTACAGCCCGAGCATACGCGCACCCATGACGATCCGCCGGTTCTGTTCAAACATGCGCGGCCAGATAATGAGATTGGCGATCCCGCTCTCATCCTCAATGGTAATGAACATGACCCCCTTGGCCGACCCCGGTCGCTGGCGCACCAGCACCAGCCCGGCCAGCCAGATGTAGCGGCCCTCCTTGGTCGTATCGAGCGTGCTGCACGGTACCATCTTCTGCCGCTGTAATTCCTCTCGCAGGAACGACACCGGATGCTGGCGCAACGTAACGCCAACATGGCCATAATCCTCGACCACCTCTCTCCCTTCGCTCATCGGCCGCAGGGCAACGGCCTGCTCGACAATCTCCTGTACGAACCCGTTTTCCCGCGTGTCAGCGGCAGCAAACAGCGGCAGTTGCTCGTCACGCAGCGCCTTGATCGCCCAGAGCGCTTCCCGCCGGGCAATGCGCATGGCGCCCCGAAAGGCATCGGCTTCAGCGAGTCGATTGAGGGCGCCCGATCCCACGCCTGCCCGGCGCCATAGCTCCTCTACGCTCATGAATGGCTCATCCGCCCGCGCCGCGATGATTCGGGCGGCGTCTGTTTCCTTAAGCCCCCGCACCATCCGCATGCCCAGCCGCACAGCGAACCGGTCGCCAGTGGTCGGCTCCAGCGTACAATCCCAGCGTGATGCATTGACGCAGACCGGGCGCACCTCGACCCGATGGGCGCGGGCATCGGCCACAATCTGGGCCGGCGCATAGAAACCCATGGGCTGCGAATTGAGCAGGCTCGCGCAGAACACCTCGGGATGCCAGCATTTGAGCCAGCAGGACGCATAGGCGATCAGCGCAAAGGAGGCCGCATGGCTTTCCGGGAAGCCATAGCTGCCAAAACCCTCCAGCTGACCGAAGGTCTTCTCGGCAAACTCGGCGGTGTAACCGCGCTCGACCATGCCGCTGACCAGCTTTTCCTTGAACTTCGACACACCGCCGGTGAACTTGAACGTCGCCATGGCGCGCCGCAGCTGATCGGCCTCGGACGCTGTGAAGCCTGCGCATTCGATTGCTACCCGCATCGCCTGTTCCTGAAACAGCGGGACGCCCAACGTCTTGCCCAGCACCTTTTCCAGTTCGGGCTTGGGATATTCGACCTTCTCCTTCCCCGCCCGCCGGCGCAGATAGGGATGGACCATATCGCCCTGGATGGGGCCGGGCCGCACGATCGCCACCTCGATCACCAGATCATAGAAGGTGCGCGGCTTGATATGGGGGAGCATCGCCATCTGCGCCCGGCTCTCGATCTGGAACGCGCCCAGCGTGTCGGCGGCGCGGATCATGGCATAGGTACGCGGATCTTCGGGTGGAATGGAGGCCAGGTCCATGCGGATGCCCTTATGCTGCTCCAGAAAATCGAACCCGCGCTTCATGGCCGTCAGCATGCCCAGCGCCAGGCAATCGACCTTCATGAATTTCAAGGCATCTATGTCGTCTTTGTCCCATTCGATGACCTGCCGGTCCGCCATAGCGGCGGGCTCGATCGGCACCAATTCGTCGAGCCGGTCATGGGTAAGGACAAAGCCGCCGGGATGCTGAGAGAGATGGCGGGGCGTGCCGATCAACTCGCGCGCGAGGTCCAGCGCCAGCCGCAATCGCCGGTCGGAGAGGTTGAGGTTCAATTCCTCGGCATGGCGCTCCTGAACCCCCTCCTCGCTCCAGCCCCAGACCTGGCTCGACAGCGCCTTGATCAGATCTTCGGAAAGGCCCAGCGCCTTGCCGACATCCTTGATCGCGCCCTTGGCGCGGTAGCGGATGACGGTCGAACAGAGCGCGCTATGGTCACGGCCATAGGTGTCGAACACCCATTGCATGACGATCTCGCGCCGCTCATGCTCGAAGTCGACGTCGATATCGGGCGGCTCTTTGCGCTCCTGGCTGATGAACCTCTCAAACAACAGGTCGGAGCGTTCGGGGTCGATCGAGGTGATACCCAGCACATAGCAGACCGCACTGTTGGCGGCCGAGCCCCGCCCCTGGCAGAGAATGTCCCGGCTACGCGCGAAACGGACGATGGAGTTCACCGTCAGGAAATAGGGCGCATAACCAAGCTCGGCGATCAGCCCCAGCTCGTGGCGCAGCAGGCGCGCGACCTTGTCGGGCACGCCCTCCGGATAACGGGCCTTTGCCGCCTCCCAGCTCATCTGCTCCAGCGCCGCCTGCGGCGTCTGGCCCGCGATGCTCACTTCCTGCGGATATTGATATTTGAGCTCGTCGAGTGAGAAGCGGCAGCGCTCGGCAATCTCCAGCGTCCGGGCCAGCGCCTGGGGATAGCGACCGTAGAGGCGGTGCATTTCTGCAGCCGGCATCAGATAGCGGTCGGCATAAAGCTCACGCCGGGCGCCAAGCTCATCAATGGTGCAGCGATGACGGGTGCAGGTCATGACCTCCTGCAACACACGGCGATGCGGATGGTGATAGAGGACATCGCCGGTGATCACTGTCGGCACCGCATGCCGTGCAGCGAGATTGGAGAGATTATGGAGTCGCAACTGATCGCCCGGCCGCCGGCGCAGGGTCAGCGCCAGATAGCCCCGTCCGGCAAAGAGTTTGGCGAAGCGCCCGATCACGGCCTCGGCTTCCTCCACCTCGCCGGGCAACAATATGGCGAGCAGCCCTTCGGCAAAATCCGCGACATCGTCCCAGCCGAGGATGCATTTGCCCTTCCCGCCCCGTTTCTTGCCGCGGCTGAGCAGTCGGCAGAGGTGGCCATAGCCAGATCGGTCGATGGGATAGACCAGTAGCGACTGACCGTCGGCAAGGTCGATCCGACAGCCGACGATCAGCCGGACGCCGGTGACCTTCGCCGCCTCATGGGCCCGCACGATCCCGGCCAGGCTGTTGCGATCGGTAATGGCAAGGGCATCGAGGCCACAGGCTTCCGCCTGGGTGAACAGCTCCTCACAGCTCGACGCACCGCGCAGGAAGGAGAAATGCGAGGCGCATTGGAGTTCAGCATATCGCATGGCGGCACCTGCCGATTCTCACATCATAGCGCATATTGTTCGCTATTTGTTCCATAACGCCATGAGTCAATCGCTGATGCAGCCTATAATCGTCGCAACGCGTTCAGATGCCAGCGCCCCAGTCATCGACAGCAAGCGAGGAAACGTACTAATGGCGGCCAAACTCAAGGTGTTCCGGACCCCGATCGGTTTCCACGACGCCTATATTGCCGCGCCCAGCCAGAAGAAGGCGCTCGAAGCCTGGGGCGCCGACAGCAATCTTTTCGCACGCGGTGTCGCGGAGCAGGTGACCGATGCTAAGCTCATGAAGGCACCGCTTGCGCAGCCCGGAACGGTGATCAAGGTGCCGCGCGGCAGCACCGAGCAGCATTTTGCAGCGCTCGCGAAATCGAAACCACCAGCAAAACCCGACAGCAAGAAGCCGGACACTACAGCCGCGCCACCGCGTCGCGCGAAGAAACCCCGCCCTCGTCCAAGCCGAGCGGCCCTCGATACGGCCGAGCAGAAGTTGGAGGCGCAGCAACAGGCGCTCGATGCGAAAGTCGCGGAACTGGAAGATCAGCGCGCCGGGCTGAAAGAGGAAATCACGCGCTTGCGGACTGCGGGAAAGAAGGAACAGGCAAAGCTCGAAACCGCCATCGTTGCTGCCCGCAGGAAATACGATGCTAAGCTGGATCAGTGGAGAGCTGACAGCTGAACCACGTCCATTCGGTAAGACCCGCGTTATACCGATTTTCATTCATGGCTTACAGCCAGCATCTCCATCATTCCCGTGCACGCTCTTTAATGAAGCATGTCCGCAGCCCCATCGGCGGGCCAATCGCCCACGGTGATGGCGACAGCGGCAAAAAGGGGCGGTCTCCGGCCATGGCGCATCCTGCACGGTCAACTCCCTTGCCAAGCTCGGTCTGCCCGCCGCGATCGGCGGGGGCGTGTTGCCCCTTCTACAGAGGCCCCGATTGGAACCGACGGCCTGAGAGGGCGTTCTGCTTTTATCGGGTCGAACTATTGCCCCCCGCTTGATTGATCCGGTGAAACTTCGGCCCCGCCAGCCTCCCGCTGGCGGGGTCTTGTCGTTTCGGCCGCTTTCGAAACCGGAACAGATGCTCAAGCGAAATGTTCTATTTCATTGAGATATTGGGATTGGAGAGCAGCGTGAGCGACAATCAGCAGGAAGACATCAAGCCCACGCTCTCGGACAAGGATTTCAAGGATAAACTCGCCGAAACCATCCCGCATCTGCGCGCCTTTGGCCGCGGCCTGTGCCATGACGCTGACGCTGCCGACGATCTCGTTCAGGAGACCATGATGAAGGCTTGGGCGGCGCGCGCGCGCTTCGTTGCGGGAACCAGCTTCAAGGCCTGGACCTTCACCATCCTGCGCAATCATTATTTCAGCCAGATGCGGCGCAAGCGTTTCGTGGGCGATTGGGACGATGTAGTCGCCGACCGCAAGCTCGCGGCGCCCGCCGGGCAGGATATGAGCGTGGAACTGCGCGACATGATGCGCGCTCTGGCCGAACTGCCCGATCCGCAGCGTGAGGCACTGATCCTGGTAGGCGCGGGCGGGCTTTCCTATGAGGAAGCCGCCGAAATCATGGGCACAGCCGTCGGAACGGTCAAAAGCCGGGTATCCCGCGCCCGCGCCACGTTGGAGGCGCTGATCGATGGCGGCGTGCTCACCACCAAGTGGCGTGACTTTGAAGATGGCGATCAGGCGGTCATCAGCATCTTTGCTGATCTGGAAAAGATCCAGGCACGCCGCGCTCCTGTCCCCATACCAATCGCTTTGCCCCTGCTGCCAACAGCCGCCTGAAGACCAGCGCGCCGTCGCATAAAGGATCCCCGCCGGAGCAAAGCTGCACGGCGGGGCCGAGGTTCAGGGAGGTGTCGCCCCAAGGGAGGAGCGACACATTCCAAGCTATGCCTTTTGCGTAGCAATTCAAGATGGATTGATCACCGTTCTGAAACGAATGACGGATCAATATGGCAGTCCTGCCAATCCCAGTCGCCTCGTCGAGCAAAAGCGACAAAGCCATCGTCGAGGTTCAGCGTGGCGTCGCCGCTGCGAAAATGTCGGCCCAGCGATGAAGGTTTGCGGGCGAGAACCAGTTCGCCGTCGGCCAATTGCACCCGCGCCTGCCGTCCTTCGATCCGCAGGCCAAGACTGCGTCCCTGCGCGCAGGCGACATGGAATGACGCGTGATGCTCAGCGGCCGTGGCCGTGGCCGTGAGGGACCCCGTCAACATTAGGATAAGGACAAGAGGAAGCGCAGACATGGCAATCTCCACGGCTTGCATCCTCTCAAGGCAAAAATGACTGTCTGCCCTCAATCCTTTTCCGCTGCGGCAGTTCCGTTGGCAAGTGCGTCGCTGATCATCGCTGCCAATGTTTCTTCGGCGCGGCCGCGCGCGGCGGCATCCTTGGATTCCAGATCATGGCGCAGCCATTGCGGCGCGCGCGCGATCACTCGTAAAATCAAAGCGTTCATTTTTTCATCCATCGGCCGAGCCTATGACGGTAGAGTGACGGTGGCGCAATAAAGCAAAGCTTGCGGCGAATAAGAGCTGCCTGTCCGGTTACTGGTTGCGCGGGGTGCGATCATTGCGGGCCTGGGCGTCCGATCACGCTACCGCTCGTTGCAATCAGGCGAACAGCCCATGCAGGAACCAGCCCTGCCCGCCGGTGGCGCTGTCCATGCCATCACCCTGACGGAAGACCCAGTAGCGCGCGCCCGTCTCGTCCTCGACGAGGAAATAGTCGCGGACGCTCAGCCATTCCTCATCACTCACATGCCATTCGCCATAGATGCGCTCCGGTCCATCGGCCCGCTTCACCTTGCGGCGCATGCCCCGCCACACGAAATGAACCGGGGGATGATCGGGCAGCAGCGCCATGGTGTCGATCGGCTCGGGCCGCTTGAACAGCCGGGCCGGGCGCGGCCAGCGTTCAGGCCAGCGCAGCAAAGTCGGATCGGCCATGGGCGGAATGCGGGTGACTGAGCGTTCGGGAATATCGCTCTCGCGCGCGGCCACCCGGTAGAGCCGCTCCTCCCCTACCCTGTTCCCCAATATATCGACGAGCATGGCGACATCGGGCATCGGCGTTTCGCCCAGATGCGAGATGGTGCGAAGCCCCAATGGCTCGACCTGGGGGGCGGAAAGCACCATCTTCTCGACCCCAAAGCCAGGATCAACCGTTTCGATCCTGTCGCAGAGCAGCCGTCCCATCTGCTTCCTGTCACGGCTGGGCTTGGCGAGTCCTGCCCGGATGGCTTCGACCCGGTTGTCGACCCGGTGGAAGCGCAAATCCAGCCTGCGCGCGCCAACGCCCGCTTCCTCCAACTGCTGGCACAGGCCATCGACCAGCTTGTGGGTATAGCGGGCAAGGGTTTCAGGCGCGCCGATCGGCTCAGCAAAGCGGCGTTCTACCTCGATGGTTTGCGGTGCTGCAACTGGCTCGAACGGCTCGGCGACACGGCCATAGGCCTGGTCGAGCCGCAGCCCCGGCATCGATCCAAAGCGCAGCGCGAGCGAGGCGCGCGGCATGGCTTCCAGATCGGCGATCGTCTCCAGGCCCAATTGGCTCAATGATCTGACGATGGCCTGGTCCAGGCGCAGCGCGACCAGCGGCAGATCGGCAATCGCCTCCTCGAGGTCGAGCGGATCGATAACGCGCAGCGGTTCCGGGCCATAGCGGGCCAGCGCATGCGCCGCGCCATAGGCCGGCGCACACACCGCGCGCCCGACCGTCTCCACCTCGGCCAGCCGCTGCACGATGTCCTTGAGCAGGCCCATGATGCCGCCATGGACATGGGCAGCGCCGGTGATATCGAGCATCAGCCCATCGGGCGGATCGACCGCGATAATCGGTGCGTAGCGGCGCAGCGACCAAACGGCGAGCCGCTCCAGCCCGTCCCGGTCCGACTGCGGCTCGGCATCCAGGATGAGGAGATCAGGCACCAGTGCCTGCGCTTGGCTGACCGCCATGCCTGTGTGCAGACCGATCATGCGCGCGGCGGCATTCGCCGCGGTGACCACCCGGCGTTGCCCGTCGATGCCAGCAAGGATCAGCGGCGCGTCAGGAGGCGGCGCGCTCTGCCCAAGCCTGCGACGCAGCCGATCCGTCGGCCAGGTCGGCAGGAAGAGCGAGACGACCTGTCGCATCGCAGGCTTCCACCAGAAAATCGGCGCTCTCTCCTGCCCGGCACCGTATGAGCTCAACGAACCAGCGATGGCGGCCGACACCCGGCACCGGCAGTGGGTCGGATGGAACAGCTGTCACCCGCCATCGCGTCGCGGCCGCCGTCGGCTGGCCAAAGTCCGACGCCTCGGCCAGGCGCCGCCAGCGCCGGATCGCTATTCCAATGGTGCCGCTGCTCTCGGCTGCCAGTTGGAGACGCCGCGAGGAGGTCATCGACAGGCGCGCGAGTTCCGCCACCACACCGCCCAATCCACCATGGCGCAGTCCTTCCTCGAAACAGGCGAGAACCGCTGTTTCATCGCGAGCTTCCACATAGATGACGCGATCGGGATCAAGTCCAGCCTGCGCAATCGCTGGCGCGAACAGGTCGGGCTCGGTCATGCACCAGAGGATGCTACCGCTCACCCGCGCAAGAATACCGGCAGTGAACAGGGCGGCGGCCGCCCCATCGGTCACGCCCTGCGCGCCGCCAGCCACTTCATGCAGCGCTCCTAGCGCCAGACCACCGCCGGGCAGTTTGGCATCGACCATTTCCAAGCCAAATGGCAGAACCTCTTTGCGCCTACGCTCTGTGCCTTCGATCTCGGCAATCTGGGCGCGCAGGGCAGCAACGCGGGGGCGCGCCCCTCTTTCCATCATCGAAGGGCCTCCTTGTGGCTCGCGGTTGGATTGTTCCTATTTTGTTCCAATTACAGTATGAGTCAACGCACTGGAGTCGTTGCTCGTTCAGGATCGGCGGTACGCTCTCGAAACAAAGCGGGAAAACCCATGGTTGTGCAGCGAAAAAAATTGAGCCTGAAGCATGGGGAGGAGGCTCCGGAAAAAAAGCGCCCCTCGCACATGCGGATGAATCGGAGCGCGAATCGACGCCGCCGCGTTATCATCCGAGCCACGATCCCGCGCTTGTCACCGATGATGAAATTCCCTGGTAAGGAGGCCCAAGCATGACCCCGCGTATCATCCCGATCGAAGGTCTCGACACCTTGCCACGCGAGGAGGCCCTGCGGCTTCGTGTCGCCCAGCAGACACTGGAGCTGGTCCTGGGGTCAGCGGTTCGGGACAGCGAGCAGACGGTCGATCCCGATCTTGCGGTCGAGGGCATATTGATGGGCCTCGCCTGCATCATGGAGCAGGCGCCTGAGTTCCCGACGCGGCAAAGCCTACGCAAAGGCGGGGAGGCCTATGGCAAGATGCTGGGACAGCAAGCCCAGAATTTGCGCTCGACCTTCGAAGAAACCGGCATGCATCCGATCGACGCTCTGCTCGACCGCTTCATGTCTGTCGCCGACGACGGCCAGAAGCCAAACTGATCGGCCTGCCATGTCGAGGCTCCATTGCATGGCTGCAGGACTGAGCGAGGTCGCCGCGCATTTCGGCGCAGATATGCCCGCGCCAATCGAGCTCCCGTTCGAAACCACCGAAGGCGCGCTTGGCCTTGTGGTTTTCGAGAGTAAGGGTCGGCGGATCATGCGCGGCGTTACCTGGGGGTTTAGCCGCCTGACCCGCGAGATGCGCGAACGCGACGAGGAACCGGGCCGCATCGGGCTGGTCGCCGATCTCACCAATCCGATGTGGGATCATATGGCGCAGGATGCGCGCTATCGCTGCCTCATCGTGCTGACGCATTTCGCCAATCCCGACGGCGTACCGGGTGAGCGGACCCGCACCTGGTTTTCCTTAAAGCGCCAGCCCCTGATGGCCTGGGCGGGCTTTTGCCGGAACATGCCCGAACAAGGTCCGGTCTATGCCGGCATGACGATGGAAGCGAATGACGCCGTGCGTCCGACCAATGACCGTATGCCGGTGCTGCTCGACCCTCATGAATATGACGCCTGGCTCCACGGCGAGATCCGGGACGTGATCGGTTTCCAGTTCCGTCCGCCCTTTTCGGCCGAGCGTTTCCGCGTCGAAAAAACCGAGGATCTCTGGCGGAGCGGCAAGCGTCCGCCCTCTGCAGATAATCAGCTGGCGCTCCTGTGATGGCGTCTGCCCACCAGATCGACCTTTTCGCGCCTCCGCTTCTGCTGGGCCTGCGGTATGAGCCGGGCTTTCTCTCCGATGCGGAAGAAGCAGAACTCATCACCCGGATCGATGCCACACCGCTGGCGCCATTCCGTTTCCAGAAATGGACCGGCAAGCGCCTCACCCGCAGCTATGGCTGGAACTATGATTTCGAGCGGGGTAGCTTTGGTCCGGCCGATCCCCTGCCAGATTGGCTGCTGCCGCTGCGCAATCGTGCCGCCCGCTTTGCTGCGTTGCCGCCAGACGCGCTCGTCCAGGCGCTGCTGATCCGATACGATCCGGGCGCGGGCATTGGCTGGCACAAGGACCGGCCGGTGTTCGAGCATGTCGTCGGCATTTCGCTGGGGGGCGCCGCCCCGATGCGCTTCAGGCGCCGAACGGCGGATGGGTTCGAGCGCCGCACGGTGTCGCTGGAGCCGCGCTCCATCTACCATCTGGCGGGCGAAGCCCGGCATGCATGGGAGCATAGCATCACCGAACAAGAAGAACCGCGCTGGTCGATCACCTTTCGCAGCCTCAAACCGGCCTGATGCCAGGCAGGCACGCCAAGCCCCAATATCCGGTTACGCCAGACGGGCGATATTTTGTCGTGCGTGGCCGTCTCTGGCGGATGAGCAACCCTGCCCTCGGCGAGGCCGAGCGGGCCAAGTTGGTCCATCAGTTGATGACGGCGCGAAGGCAGGTGGGCGAGGCGCTGCGTGCCAAGGATGCCAACGTGGAGAGAAGCGCGCGCGATGCAGTGGACGCCGTCAAACACCAGCTCGGCGAGCGCGGGCCCGTGTGGTGGGGGGATGGCGCGCCCGACTATAATCGGCATCTCGCCCGTAACACCCCCTATGCCCAATGGTTCGGAGCCCTGAGCGATGAACATACCCAATCCTGATCGGCTTCCTCGATCACGGTAACGCAGACAAGCCGTTTCCCCGGCTGACACTCCAATCTTATATCGGCCTTGCCGGTCCGGATCGCGTTGGTCGCAATGGAGACCGTTTCGGTCCGGCACTTAACCAAAAACGACCCGACCACTCTCAATGAATGGCCGGGTCAGTAGAAGTCTCTGAAAACCAGAGCCTTCGGGTCGCGACTCGTCATTAACATAGGGTTCAGATTTCTGGGAGCGCCTTAACTTTAATCCAAGTTCATAAATCCCTTGCAGATGCGGTAAGTGGTTGATTTTCGCAGCCCAGCAAATTTGCATTCCGTAGCGTAAATTGAGATTTTGATCATGGACCGGCCGATGAGCTAAGCCTTCGGGTCGCACCGGTCCTACTCCATGCTACCGGACTCATCCTCAGTCACCGCGCCTGTTGAGAAACAGCATTATCGCGGCCGCTAAGCTCGCCCTCTCAGCCGCATATTGCACTGATTGCAAAAGCTGCACCCGGCGTCGCAGCCTCCGCATTTGTCGGATCGTTCATTTGGCGCCATATGCGCCCTGCCTTTCAGGCATCCTCTCCTAAAACTCAGTACGGCTGGCCATTCATTTGGCCGGCCTTTTTTTTGGCTGACGCGTTCAGGCGACCGCCCGACCGATCTCCTGATAGTCCTCCGGACCGCAAAAATGGACCTGGGCCTTTCCGCGTGCCTTTGAACGATAGAGGGCGGCGTCTGCGCAACCGATCAGGCGCTCGAGGTCCAGGCCAAATTGAGGGGCCATGCTGATGCCGACACTCACCGATACCCGCATTTCGACGCCTGCGATCATATAGGGTTCGCTAAGCTGCCGGATCACGCGTCGCGCCAGCAGTTCAGCCTGATCCTGATGCTGGACGTGGCTCTGGACAAGAATGAATTCATCGCCCCCGAGGCGCGATACGACGTCGTCCGTCCTGACCGTCGCAATGAGCCGGCGGGCGACCTCGACCAGCAGTTGGTCTCCCGCTGGATGACCATAAGCGTCATTGACGGCCTTGAAGCCATCGAGATCGAGATAATGGATCGCAAGCTGATCGCCTGACCTGCGCGATGTTTCCAGGCTGGCGAAAAAGGCCTCACGCAAAGCCAGGCGATTGGACAGCCCTGTCAGCGGGTCGTGGCGGGCCAGATTCGCAAGATCATGTTGGGTGGTCAGATGCTCAACCGAAGCGGCATGAAGGTGGTGCACGGAATCAAGGCTCATCAAGCCGACTGCCAGGAGAAGCACGCCTTCCAGCGCGAAAAACTCGGCATGGAGCGGCTCGTCATATTCGGTCATGGCATGGACCATCATGGCGACCGCCGTTGGCAGAACCGCCAGCATCAGGCTGATCACGCAGAGGCGCGGCCTGCTCGCATTTCGTGAAACGATGCCCGCGCCAAAGGTAAAAATGAGGCTGATGGTTCCGATGTGGATAAGCGGCGCATGGGCAATGAGCGCGCGGATGTTGAGGCCAGCCAACAGCATCGCGAAGATATAGGTTAGCGCAGCGTAGCGCCGTTCCCAGATTCGCAGGGCGACAATCTCCTGTCCGGCGCCCCCGGCGCGATGGAAGGCGCCGATCAGAATAAGCCTGGCCGCCGTCACCAACACAGATGTTCCGGTGAGAGCCGCAATCACGCCATCTTGCCATTTGAGATAAATGAGCGTTCCGACGAACAGATAGAGCAGGCCGAAGCCCGCGATAGGCATGCTCATGGTGAAGAGCGGGGCGACCAGATCCCTGTACACGGCATCGGGCAAACGAGGACGAATGCTGCGCTTGACCGAAAGATTTCGAGCGCTGCGACCATCTGTTTTTCGTCTCTCCATGGCGCAGTAATCTCAGGTCGATGGTTAAGGCCGCCCTACCGATGAGATAATGCGTGGCAGATCCGGGGGCAGCCGACCGCGCCGCCGCGCGCGCCTGTCATTGCTATGCAGCCAGCCATTCCTTCGCCATGGGTCCGCCAGAAGCCGTGCCGCTAAAAGATGAGCGGCCATGAGCCTTTGAGACGTCAGCTCCGCTTCTTTCTTCGGGCCTTATCCTTCAACTCGATCCAGACCGGCGCATGGTCGCTCGTCTTCTCCCATCCACGCGGCGCGGTATCGACCTCGGCCGCGATTAGCCGGGCTTTGGCCTTGGCATTCAGCAGCAGGTGATCGATCCGCAGTCCCGCATTGCGCTCGAACGCGCCACGCCAATATTTCCAGAAGGTGTAGATGGCCTCGCCCGGGTGCTTGTGCCGAAGCGCGTCCGTCCAACCTTGATCGAGAAGCCGCTGATAGCCCGCGCGCACTTCGGGCGCGAAGAGTGCGTCATCGCGCCAGCGATCGGGCGCATAGACATCGAGGTCGGTGGGCATGACATTATAATCTCCGGCGACCACCACCGGCGCGTCCAGATCAACGAGCGATGCCAGATGCGCGTGCAGCCGGTCGAGCCAGCGCAGCTTGAAATCATATTTGGGGCCGGCCCGAGGATTGCCATTGGGCAGATACAGACCAGCGATCAGAACGCCGCCGACCGCAGCCTCTATATAGCGGCTCTGCCCGTCATCGGGATCGCCGGGCAGGCCGCGACGGGTTTCGTGGATCTCGCCGATACGGCTGAGGATAGCGACGCCGTTCCACCGGCTCTGACCGTGCCAGACGGCATCATAGCCCGCATCGCGAATGGCACGTTCGGGAAAGTTCTCTTGCGGGGCTTTGAGTTCCTGGAGGCAGACAATGTCGGGTTCCGCCTCATAAAGCCAGCGCAGCAGCACTGGTAGCCGGCCATTGACCCCATTTACATTATAGGTGGCGATCTTCACAGATATGGACGCTCCTGGTCGGCCGCTTCTCGCACGCGGCCCAACATTACTACTCGCCGCCTGATCGAGTCGTTCCGTTTCTGCCGGACATCCAAGGGCCGCCGGTCGATCACAGCACGAAACGTCGAACGTCTTTCTGCGTTGAACCGGGCAACGATGATGAAGGCGCAGGCAATGGCTAATGAAAAGACCGCACGCGGGCCGCAGGACAGCTCGCGCATCGCGCTCGGCGAAGACTATGAGGTACAATATTGGACCAACCGCTTCGGCGCCAGCAAAGAGCAACTGGAGGAAGCGGTGGAGGCGGTGGGCAACAGCGTCGATGCTGTCGCTGCCTATCTCAACACATAGGCCCGCTTTGACGAGACGATCCGCGGTGCTACGCTGCTCCTCCAACGAAGGAGGATCGCCTCATTTGTAACCTCTACACCGTGCGCAAATCCGCCGCCGAGGTGGCTGCGCATTTCGGCGTGGCGGCGCCGGTCACCCAGTTTAACGCGCCCGACGAGGTCTATCCCGGCACGCCTGGCATGGTGGTGCGAGAGCAGGATGGCACTCGCCTCCTTCAAAGCATGACCTGGGGCTGGCCGGTTCGCCTCAAGGGCATGAAACCGGAGTCCAAGCCCAAGCCGGTCAACAATATCGCTGACTTACGCAAGCCCTTCTGGCTCGGCGCTGCGCGCAAACCCGAATTTCGCTGCCTCATTCCCCTCACAAACTTTGCGGAAGCTGAAGGAAAGGCTGGGGCCAAGACCCGGAGCTGGTTCTCGCTGCGTGATAGTCCCATCTTCGCCTGGGCAGGCCTGTGGCGCGACAGCCCGGAATGGGGGCCGGTCTTCTCCGGCGCGATGACTGACTGCAATGAGGCCATCCGCCCGGTTCATGACCGAATGCCGGTTCTCCTGCATGAACATGAATATGCGCAATGGCTTCATGGCAGCTTTGACGACATCCTAGGTTTTCAAGAGCGCTGCTTTCCTGATGAACTGATCGCCATGGAGCGGACCAGCGAGCCATGGAACAAGCCACGCTCAGCGCCCTCGTCTGCCGCGACGCTGCTGTGACCCCGGAGCAGGAACGATGGGCCGAGGCGCTCGCTATCGAGCGGCGCTTTGGCGAACAGGCGCCAGAGCATATGTATCGCTCCGGTGAGGGCCGCGGATCAGGCGGCTTCGCGTTGATCTTCTGCGGCGCGCCAGTTCCAGGGGAGCAGTTCGTGGAGACGGTTCTGGGGGATGTCGGCGATGCGCGCGAGGACGTCGGCGAGCCAGGCCTGCGGATCGATGTCGTTGAGCTTTGCCGTGCCGATAAGGCTCAGCATGAAGGCCGTGCGTTGACCGCCGCGGTCTGAACCAGCGAAGAGCCACGATTTTCTGCCCAATGCTATACCTCTCAGCGCGCGTTCCTCCGCGTTGTTCGAAAGGCAGATGCGGCCGTCATCGAGGAACGCGGCGAAGGCCGGCCATGCCTTGAGCATGTAATCCATGGCCTCGGCCACATCGCTGTTCTTCGATAGCTTTGACCGATTGTCCCGGATCCATTCTTCCAGATCGGCAACCAGCGGTGCGCTGAGTTCCCGGCGGAAGGCAAGACGCTCCTGGGCCGGTCTGCCGTTGATGGCGCGCTCAATGTCGAAGATCGCGTCGATGCGGCGGACCGCCTCCACTGCCAGCGGCGAGATGACGGCCTTTTTGCGGCGCTTCTTGATCTGCGCGGCGACATCGGCCAGTTCGAAGAAATAACGGCGCGCGTGGCTCTTATGTCGATCTCGACATAAGGCGCATTATCCAGAGCATGGTTTTATCTGGGGCGTTTTGGGATATAATCCGGGCTTGCCGGAGATTTCGGCGCACTGGGCTCCAGATAAAAGCAGCGACCTCGCAGTCGGGGGCCGCCGCGCGGGGGGCGACGTTGCAGATACCATTGCGTACCAGGTCGACGATCGAGGACTATGTCGCCACGCAGGAGTGGCGGCGCGCGCGACTGTTGCGCTGCCCGCTCCATCCGAGCGGCGGCTGTGCATTTCGGCGGCACGGTAGCTATGCGCGCCTGACCAGTCCGGGTGTACGGATCGCTCGCTGCTACTGCCCACAGGGGCACATAACATTCAGCCTGCTCCCGGATTTTCTCGCCGCTCGCCTGCCCGGTTCGCTTGCCGCGATCGATCGCATCGTTGGGATAGCCGCGTCGGAACGAAGCATGGAAGCCGCCGCAGACGCAGCGCGCGGCCCGGATATTTCCCTTCCAGGCGCGGTGCGCTGGCTTCGCCGCCGCGTTGTCGCGGTGCGCAGATCCGTTGCCGCCGTCAAATTGATGGCGCCCCGGCTGGCGAGGCCGGGCTTGCCGGTGAGCGACGTTCCGGCCCTTGCGACGCTCCGCCTAGCCCTTTCCCCGGAGCTGTTGCACTGTATTCCGGCCCCCTTGGGACTCCGACCCATCCAGAGGATAGGCAGTGTCGGCGATGCCGATGGCTCTTGCCAACACGATGCGGGGCGTGATCACGTTTTCAGCGTCAGCTACGCTTTGCCGATCGAGGTAAAGCCATGCCCGTACATGTCGATCATATCGCCGCAGCCGACCCTGCCGCGCCCACCCCCGACGATATCCGCCGCATCTGGAGCGCCGAGCGGCGCCTTGGGGCAGGAACAACGATTGTTTATCTGATCCGCATCCAGCAGTTTCGTACCTATTGCGCCTTGCACGGCCTGGTCGAGCGAGAAGAGTTGACCCTTGAACGCGTTGGCCGCTTCAAAGACTGGTATGCGGAGCGACGGGGGCTAGACCCGCTTTCTCTCAGACTTTCCAGCAGCGCCCTGCTGTCGCTCAGCCGTGTCTATCATTGCTTGGGGCTTGCCCCACCTGACTGGCGACCGCCTCGTCCAGGGAAGGCTTTGCTGCCGCCGTTGCTCGCGCAGTATGCCGCCTATCTGACCCAGCATCGCGGTAATCCAGAGGTGACGGTTCACAAAAAGCTGGGCCACATCGGTAAGCTTCAGGATTACTTGATTCAGGCCGGCAAGGACTGGCACTCGATGCAGATAACCGATGTCGATGCATTTCTGGTTGGCCGCGCCGCGCGATATTCCCGATCGCATGTGAGCGATCTTGCTTGCACGGTACGCTGCTTTTCCCGTTTCCTGCACTGGAGTGGACAGAGTCCGGTCGATATCAGCGAGGCCGTGATCGCGCCCGTGCAACGACGGCACGAGCGACCGAGACGCGCCCTTTCCTGGGACAATGTGAAGCGGCTCCTGATGGCCGTGGACAGATCAAGTCCGCAGGGCCTTCGCGACTACGCGATCCTGCTGATGATGAGCACCTATGGCTTTGGCGCCGGCGAGATCATCCGCTTGCAGTTTCGGGATATCGACTGGGATAATAGCACACTGTCAGTCCTTCGCCCAAAGACGGGCGTTGCATTCACGCTGCCGCTGTTGCCACCCGTCGCCAAGGCGCTGGCAGAGTATCTACGCCACGGCCGGCCCGCTGATACACCCACCCGCCATCTTTTCGTGCAGATGAAGATGCCGCTGGAGCCATTCGCGGCTTCGAGCGCGATACGCCACATCGTGATGAAGCATGCGAAGATCGCGGGGATCGATGCACCATTTCTGGGCAGCCATGTATTGCGACATTCTCACGCGGCGCGCCAGATAGACCTGGGTGCGCGGCCCCAAGTGATATCGGATCTCCTTGGTCACCGGGATCCAGAGTCGGTCTCGGCCTATGTGCGGATCGCCACCGCGTCCCTGCGCGAGATCGCATTGCCGGTGCCGACATGACCACCGTCATCGTCCTGGAAGAGTTAAGGAACGACGCCGCGAGCTTCCTGGCGTTCAAGCGCGCCATGGGCCATCCCTATCGACGCGGCGAGTTTGAGATCGAACGCTTCCTTCGCTTCGTCGAAGACCAGTGGGGCGACGATGTCGATATTTCGCTGGCCGAAGCGATTAGCCGCTGGTGTGGGCGTTTGCCCGACCGCAAGGCCGTCACGCTCGGCAACGAGTTCGGGGTCATTCGTCAACTTTGCCTGCATCGCCGTCGTCGCGATCCCACCAGCTATGTGCCCGAGCACGCCTTTGCGCCGGTGAAGGAGTCGACGTTCTTTCCTTACATTTTCAGCCGCGACGAGATCCGCTGCATTCTCGCCGCCGCGTCAGCGCACCAAGGCCGCTTCATATGGGCATCTATGCTGCGAAGGCTGATTCTCGTGCTTTACTGCACCGGCCTCAGGCTCGGCGAGGCGGTGCGTCTGACCATGGATGATGTCGATCTCGACCGTGGGACCTTGCTCATACGCAACAGCAAGCGGCGTACGCGTATCGTCCCCATGCGCGACGATCTTGTCGCAGAGCTTGGCCTCTATGTCGATGATCGATGCCGGGTGCTTCACGATCGTGGTCAAGGGGATTGCGAAGCTCTGTTCGTTCGCCTCAACGGCGCGCCACTCCATACCCACGCGGCGTCCGACGCTATTCGCAAGCTCCTGCGCCGCCTCGATATTAAGCCTGCGCAGGGGCGCGTCGGAGCGCGCCCATATGAGTTTCGGCATGCGTTCGCGGTTCACCGCCTGACAGCATGGGCGGAGGAAGGTGCTGACATTCACGCCAAGCTCCCCTGGCTTTCGGCCTATCTCGGGCACCAGAACGTCATTGGCACCGAGGTCTATCTGAAGGCGACGCCGCAACTCCTGGAACTCGCGAGCACGCGCTTCGAACAACATATGCGACACGCCAGGCAGCCACGATGAGTAAGGCAGGACCTCAGATGCTGTTCGCTTTGGTGGAGTCGTTCTTCTCCAACTATCTGCCGCGTCAGCGCGGCGCGAGCCCACATACGACGCGCGCCTATCGCGACACGCTCAAGCTGCTGTTTCAGTTCGTTGCCCAGCGGCGCGGCCGCGAGGTCGCCGCGCTTGTGCTGGAGGATCTCGACGCCGACACCGTCGCTGGGTTCCTCGATCATCTCGAGGGCGGAAGATCCAACTCCACCGCGACGCGCAACTGCCGCCGTGCCGCGCTTCGCAGCTTCTTCAAGCACCTCTTGCGCAACGATCTCGACAATGCGCTCCGTTACACGCAGGTGTTGGCGCTGCCGTCGAAGCGGGCGAGGCAGAAGCCCGCAACCTACCTCGAAGCAACCGACGTGCGGGCCATCATCGCCCATCCCGATCGGCGGACCCGCAGTGGCTGGCGCGATTACACGCTGCTGCTTTTCCTCTATAATTGCGGCGCCAGAGTGAGCGAAGCAACCGGCCTGCTGTGGCAGGACCTTCAACTGACGCCACCGCACCAGGCCCGATTGCGTGGGAAGGGCCGCAAGGAGCGGCTCGTTCCGTTATGGCGCGAGACGGCCGACGCGTTGCGGCGCCTGCAAAACCTGTCGGGCGCTGCGGGCCAGCAGCATGTTTTCATGAACCGCCACGGCCAACCGCTGACCCGCGATGGAGTCGCGTACATCCTTACCAAGCATGCCTCGCCAGTCGTCCAGGATCGACCCAGGCTGGCGCGTGACCGCATCACTCCTCACGTTTTCCGCCACAGCTGCGCCGTCGCGCTCCTGCAGTCGGGCACCGACGTGACCGTGATCCGCGATTATCTCGGTCATTCCAGCATCGCGACCACGAACCGGTATATCTCGACGAACCTGAAGATGAAGCGCGATGCGCTACAGAACTTTTGGAAGCACGCCGGTATCGAACCCGCAAAGGCCACGCCTTGGAAGCCAAAGCCGGATCTGCTTTCGTACCTGCGGTCCCTATGATTTTATCACGAGATCCACACTGACCTTTCCCGCCGATCCCGGACGTCAGAATCGCGTCGCCCCAGATAAAACCATGCTCTGGATAATGGCTCCAGCATAGGGCGCGGGTCAGCGGCGCCGGCAGTCTGTTGGCATGGAACAACGCATTATAGCCGGCATAGGCATCGGCCTGGAGGATGCCCGTCCAGCTGCGCAAATGACCCACGGGATGCTCGCCTCGCCGGTCACGGGAATAATGGAAGATCGCTGCCGGCGGCGCTGGCCCGCCGAATGGCCGATCATCCCGGACATAGGTCCAGATCCGGCCCGTATCGGTCTTGGTTTTTGCCAGCACCGGCACCGTGGTGTCATCGCCATGCAGTCGCTCGGCGGCCAGGACATGCGCCTCAATCAACAGATAGAGCGGCATCAGCGCAGCGGTGCAGGTGCCGACCTGATCGGCCAGGGTCGAAAGGCTCAGGTCCACGCCCTCGCGGGCATAACGATCCCGCTGGCGGTTGAGCGGCTGATGCGCGCCGAACTTCTCGAACAGCAGCATCGCAAGGAAGCTCGGGCCAAAGAGTCCGCGGGGCGTGACGTGGAACGGTGCCGGCGGTTGGGTGATCTTCTCGCAATCGCGACAGGAGAACTTCTCCCGAACGGTTTGGATCACCTTCCACTGGCGCGGCACGACCTCAAGCGTCTCGGTGATATCCTCACCCAGCTTGCATAGCCGATCCGAACCGCAGCAGGGGCATGCCTCGGGCGCGGCGATGACGAAGCGTTCGCGGGGCAGATGCTCGGGCAAGGGCTTGCGCGCGGGCCGCTTGCGCTCGAACGGTGCGACATTGGTCTTCGCCGCTGCCAGGGCAGCCAGAAGCTCATCTTCGCTGGCAGCGGTCTCGCACTCCTCGAAGGTCAGTTCCATCTGGTCGAGCAGATGGCGTGTGCGTTCGGACCGCTGGCCAAAAAGGGTGCGGCGCATCTTCTCGTTCTGCAGTTCGAGAAGGGCGTTACGGGCTTCTAGGTCGGCGTTGATCGCCTTGATGCGGGCAACTTCAGCGGCGACTGCCTCGGCAGCGGCAAGCCGCTCGCGAAGGCTGTCGATCTCTGCTTGCGCCTCGTTCCCCATGGCCAACGACATAGCGGAAAAGCACCGGAATCCCTAGCTTTTTAGGTCATGCCGGGGCTTTTATCCGGCCAATGTCGGGCGCCATGTGGCCTGCGGATTACGCCAGTCGATCGCCTCCAACATGCAGGCCATCTGCGAGGGGGAAATGGCGATCACGCCGTCCACCGCAGAGGGCCAAATGTACTTCCCGCGCTCCAATCGCTTGGCATAAAGCGACATGCCCACGCCGTCATGCCAGATGATCTTGCAGAGGTCGCCGCGGCGTCCCCTGAAAATGTAGAGATCCCCGGCGAAGGGATCACGCCCGAAACTCTGCTGCACTTGGAGGGCCAGGCTACGCATGCCGCGCCGCTTATGTGCTGCAGCACATAAGCGTCGTTATGCGGCGCGTGGGATTATGTGGAGTCCTGGGCGGCCAGGCACGGGCCGCCCACGAACCGGGAGGATATCACTCAGCATAATTTGGATGGTGGGCCTCCTTCAGCATGGCGATGAGTTTGTCCGGCGGCGTGAACCTCCCTGGCTGGAGGGTGGGCCCGCCCGCGGCTGCCAAGGCTTCGAGCTTTTCGGTTGGATCGGCACGCAAGTAGACCTCGGTGCTTTGCAGACTGGCATGGCCCAGCCACAACGCCACCTTTCGAACATCGCGCGTGGCTTGCAGCATGTGCTGAGCACAGCTGTGCCTCAGGACATGGGGCGTCACGCGCTTTGCTGCGATAGACGGAAAAGATTGAGCGGCTGTGGCCACATGCTTCCCGAGGATATATTCGAATCCAGATCTGGTCATGGCGAGGCCGGCGGCGTTCAGAAATAACGCCCCATCTTGACGTTGTTGACGGACGGCGAGCCAAGCCTTGAGCGAGATTACGCCTTCCTTCCACAATGGAAGCACGCGCTCCCGCCGCCCTTTGCCCATGACGTGGATGGTAGCCGGACTTTGGAGATCGAGTTGATCGAGACGTAGTCCCACCAGCTCAGAGACGCGCAGGCCTGCAGAGAAGGCGAGATGGAGCATCGCACGGTCTCGAGCGCCGGAAATGGTTCTGTGATCGGGTGCATTGATGAGCGCCTGAATCTCAGCTCGCGTAAGCGAAGTGACGAGAGCTTCGTCGGTCTTCTTAATTGGAATCGCGCGGATGCGAAGTGACTGGTCGAGACACGCTGGCACACGATATTCAAGGAAACGGAAGAAAGACTTGATCGCCGCCAATCGCGCATTGCGAGATCGCGCCTTGTTACCTCGATCCTGTTCGATATGTTCGAGAAAGGAAAGGATCATCGGCACACCAATATCTTCGACTTCCAATTGCGACGGCGCCTTCTGCAGCTGCCGCGCCGCAAAGGTGACGAGCAATTGAAAGCTATAGGCGTAGGCGTCACAGGTGTGCGGGCTGGCACGCTGATCGCGAGGAAGGTGCTCCCCGAGGAACCGGGACAGAGGGGGTGCGAGCGCGGTCATGCTGCACCTGTCCGGCCGAAGGTCTCACCAACATCGGCAATCTGCGCCATCAGGCCTGGGGTGGCCTGAAGATACCAATAGGTGTCGCTGACGTGAGCGTGGCCGAGATATGTGCTGAGGGCGAGGACATGGTGCGATACGGCGTCGCCATTGCATGGGCATTGTTCCAGCGATCTCACGGCGAAGCTGTGCCTCAGATCATGGATGCGCGGCCCCGGCTGACCTGGGGCGCCCCTCAATCCAATATTGCGCGAAAGTTGCCGGAACAACGCGCTGACCGTGTCATAGCGAGGCGGAGTTCCAGTGTTGGAGACAAACAGAGCTGGGGTGCCCCCAGCGATCGTCAAACGGACTGAGAGGTAGCGATCGATGGCAGCTCGGGTCGTGCTGTGGATCGGAATAAGCCGGCTTTTCTTGAACTTGGTGTTAGCGACGATCAGCCCGTCTTCGGTGACATCGCCTAGTCGTAAAGCCAGGGCTTCGGATATCCGCATACCGGTCGCGGCGAGCAAGCCAAACAATGTGAAGTAGGTGAGCGGGCGAAGCGTGCCGCTCGGACCGAGCGAAGCGGCGGCGGCCATCAGCCTCTCGATCTCTCCGGCAGAATAGATGTAGGGCTGCGTTCGCCGAAAAAGCCCACGACCCAGCGCGTCGGCCGCGGGCACCTCGTGGTCGGGGTCTTCGGCGTGCATTGCGATCGCGAACCGGCGAACCGTAAGGAGGCGGTTGCGTCGCTGTTCGGGGGAAGGTGCCTCGACCGCCCAGGCGATCGCCCGATCGCTTTTGATCAGGGCATCGCCGTGGCGTTCCGCGTAGGCGACGAACATGCGCAGCAGACTCCGCTGCGTCCGGAATCTGAATCCCAGCGCCTCATGAAGCGCGACATAGCGCGCGAGATCGACACTTAACATGCTACTTCCCCCGGCCAAGGCTGTGCGATCCGCTCCAGCATGTTGAGATCGACCTTGGCGTATAGGTTCGTGGTCTCCAGAGACTTGTGGCGCAGGACGGCGCCAACCGACTGGAGCGTCGCACCGCTGCGGAGCATGTGCGTCGCTGCCGAATGGCGCAGCAGGTTCGCACCACGCGATGGCGGATCGTCAATACCGGCTCGCTTCACAGCAAGGGCCACGATGTGAGAAATCGACGGAGAAGCGTAGAAAGGTCGAAACGGCGCGACCGCCCTCAGGAAAATGCGGTCGTCATCGACTTCAGGGCGAGCGCCATCGAGATAATCAAACACGGCATCGCCAGCATCCTGAGGCAAGGGAAGAAGAGTCTCGCAGCGCCCCTTGCCCTTCACCCGCAAGGTTCCAGAATCCCAATCGATGTCCCCAAGGCGCATCTCCCAAATGTCGCCCGCGCGCAGTCCGAGGCGCGCCAGGAGGAGCAGAATCGCACGATCGCGAATGCCCCGTCTGGTTCGCAGGTCACAGGAAGCGACGATCCGGTCGACCTGATCAGGCGACAGATAGCGTGGCAATGATGAGAGTCGCCATTGTGGAATGCGCGGTACTGCGTGTTCAAGGCCAGGACGACACAGGTCAGCGGCGGCCAGAAAACGCAAGTATCCGCGCAGAGCGGTGATCATCGTCTTGGTGTACGCTACAGAGCAGCGCTGGGCCTCATTTAGAATAACCATTCTGATATCCGCTGGGTTGTATGCATGTGGGTCTGATCCCAGCGAAGGGAGCAGTCGCATTATCATCCTTCCGTGCCGCACGGCCGTTCGGTCGCGAATGCCTCGATGGCGCATGAGCCACTCCTGGAAATCACGAACCAAGGGATCGACGGGGCTGGCAATCGCTTCAGCCAGCGGCGCGACGACACCGCGTCCGGCGAGAAACACGACAAAACGATGAACGCGGCTCAGATAGCTGGTCGAGTGCGGCACGGCGCGTCGATAACCCCCGCAACGACAACGGTGCTTGGCGAACCGGCCAAGAGCGTCGTCTCCCACTTCACTGAGCTCGACGTTCTCGATTGCAAGCCAAGCGGCAAAATGACGAGCGCAATCGATGTAACATCGGATGGTCAGCGGCGTGTGCCTCAGCGAACCGAGCTCGTCAGCGAACGCAGCGACCCACGGCGTCAACTCACCGGCATCCATGATCCTTGGTGCCGTGGTCGGTCTCTCATTGATGTTCATGACTTCTCTCCCGTGCGCCGGATCGGCGCTTGGGAAGTCTAGATTATGCTGAGTTCCTGCCCGCACAGATCTCTCATCAGCATGTATTTATTAAGTAAAATTAGCCTGGCCGCCCAGGACTCCACATAATCCCACGCGCCGCATAACGCCGCATGTCCGTGTGCCCCGTCGCGATCCATATCCGAACGCCGGAGGGGATTGGGATCACGGCTTGACCGACCGCAGCACTGCCGACACCAGCCCAGGCGATGCGCCAGCGGGAATGCGCACGATCGCCCGCTCGAACTCGACGGTGATCGCCGATCCGATCATTGGCACCGGATCGGCTTGCACCTGCACCTCGGCAAAGCCCTGCGCTGCCTGCTCCATCTGCCGCCGCCATCTGTAAATCTGGTTCGGCCGCAGATCAGCACGGCGGGCAATCTCCGCCACGTTCGCCCCGGGCGCCGAAACCGCAGCGACCAGTTCGCGCTTCTGCTGGTCGGTCCAGACGCGCCGCCGTTCTGGGCCCGAAATTACCGTCATCTGACTCATCGCACCGTCCCTTGTACCGGTGCAAACACCAGTGCTTGCACCGGTGCCATCTCGAAATATCAGCCGATCACTGCAAGGCGGCCCTCACCGGAGCGATACGAGCATATAGCCGAGCGTGTCACTGCGCTGGCCGTGGCGGGTGATGAGACGGGCGTGGCCCGCTGGATCGCGATCGCCGACCGCTTCGATCAGCTTCGGGATCGGCCAGAGGGGTTTCTTCAATGAAGTACGGCAGCCTGGTCAAACTGTGAGGGTGCATGGCAAGCGGGAAATCAACGTCCGCCTTTCCAAATTCCACTCTCCAAGTCCGTCCGAGCATTTTCCCTGCGTCAAAGCGTTCAATTCAAAGTTTCAGAGGGATCCCACATGCGGTCGAAGAGCGTCCACGGTGGCCACCAGTCCTGCCGCCTCCATGTCCAGCAAAAGGTCATGTGCGGACTTTTCGGGCCTGCGAAAGCGCCCGCGCATCCGGCGAATTGCCGCGACGGCGCGGCCCGTATCAAGCGCGATGGTATCGGCAATAAAGTCGTCTGCCGACCGGACTTCCAGATTCAAGCTCTCCAGCAGGGCCTCCGGGAAGTCCTTGAGATTCTCCGTCACGATCGCGGCGGCCTGAGTCTTTACGGCCGCAGCGATCACATGCGCATCGTCCGGATCCGGTAGGGCCTCCACCAGCGGAGTGAGATGAGCGAAATCAACAACCTCCGCTTCGCCAAATGCCTGACGCATTCGGGAAATTTGGGTTGCTGCGATTTCCTCCGCTTCCGCCTGCGATCGCCCCTTGCTGACGAGTATCTTCGCGATGGCTCGGCCCGTTTCCTCTAGAACTGGCGCCGACCATCTGATGCGAAAGAAATCCGCTTCCGCCAATGTCAGCAACAGGTTTCTGCGCAGCACGCTGGCAAGCGTGCAGGCATCAATGAAGGCCGTGTAGCGATTGGCGAACAAGGATCAGAACAATTCGGCGTCGGCCGCCGCCAGATCGTCGAGTGCCTTGGAGCGAATCCCATCCCGCTCACGCTTGTAAGCAAACAAATCCTCGGCGCGCACGCGCCGGTGGCGCCCCACCAATGTGTGGGCAATCTCCTTCTTGTTGAGAAGGGAGATGAGATAGGGCCGCGACACGTTGAGCACGTCAGCAGCCTGCTGGGTCGTCAACATCTGACTGATCGGCACGAGGGTGACTGCGTCTCCCTTGCCGATATGCCTGAGCAGTTCCATCAGCAATTGGGATATGGCGGGTGTCAGTGTGATTTCGGTGGGGGTCTTGTCCCCCTCTTCCAGGAGGCGCAATTTTGCATCGCCGGCGGCATGCGCGGCAATGATCTTGCGAAGCTGATTGGCAGCATCCTTCTCACCAGCGGAGGGCAAGCGGCTACCGATTTCTTCCGCAAAGGCGGGCATGGTCATGGCGCGTCTCCTCTCGGCCTATATGGTCAATAATCGCAGCAAACGCAACCATCGAAGCAGACGAAACATCTCCTGCGCTGGCAGAGCAGACATTCCCACACCAGCATCTCACGTCACGACAGGATCCTGCCAGGTCGTGCGAAGCTCGAAACCTGTGGGTGAACAGCACCGTATCCACCGGTGCTAATTGTGACCTAAGCTGCTCGGGTCGGCTCATTTAACGGTCCGCACCCCACTCGTAGAGCCTTGCGCCTTAGCTCGAGGCCATTGATGATCACCAATTCCTAACAAGCCATTTGTTGTTACCAAAATGCCGGTTCATGATCATCAACGCGGATAGCATGGAGCAGACGATCCTGATCACCGATCCGTGGACGGTCGCGAGGCGGAATCGGTCGATTGCCAGACGCCTTTCCCTGAGTGAGAGAGAATCTGCTGCCGCGCTTTGTGCCACCTGTTACAGAAGCGCATCTGCGCATCGCCGGCGGCATGCGCGGAGCTGTAAATAGGCGGGAAGGTCGTGGGGGATTTCCACCCTCGCTACATGATTGATTATGGCAACAACCCGAAGCCCGACATCCGCTAACGCAGTTTGGAGAGTAGACGGCCCGCCGCACCATGTTCCGCTGCCAGATTACGATTGTAGCTGAGCGGCATCTTGGGCGATTTCCAGCGTAGTGCATCCATGATCCCGGCGATATCCTCACCCGCCGCGAACAGGTCGTTGGTGATCCCAATGCGCGTCGAATGCGCGCTGATCCCCTTGACCCATTGGGCCAGTTCGTCCTTGCTCAAATCCGGTAAGAGTCCTGCGTCCCAGGCCCCCTGGACCCGCGTCTTGAAAATCTGCGTTACCGCCTGCGGCTGCAACGCGGCACCGCCCAGGCTGACGGCCGTCATCGGATCGATGCCAGTGCGCCGCGCTGCCTTGGCTTCTGGCATCAAACTGGACAATCCCCATTGCGTGGCGGCGGCCTCCCGGCGCGCTGCAGCACGCGACACAGCGGGATCGACCGCCTTCAAGCGCTTGATAAACAACCGCCGAAAGATAGGTCCCTTCGTTATTTCAGGAACGCCCAGCAGATCGGCCATCACCGCGATCCAAGCGTTCAGGGCCAGGGTGCTCCGCATCGAGAGGAATGCGGTTGCCCCCTCCCCTTCCTGATCCGCTTTATGGCGCGGGATATGCAGTAACCGGGTGTCGGGATCACTAGCCGGCTGGATATGGGCGATGTCGATCGCGACCAATTCGGAAGCGCGCAGGCCCGTATCGTAGGCGACCGACAGCAACGCCCGGTCCCTCATCCCCTTTTCGTCGTGGGGGCATCCGTCGAGCAGCGCTTTCAGGCTCATCCCTCGCGCGTCGCCGTCAAAAACGTCGCTGACCGAACCCTTGTAGCGCAACGGCCGCGCCTGGCGCTGGGCGGTTCCCAGTTCGCGGCGCAAGGCCTTGAGCGTCAGCGCGACCAGCTTGTCCTTGGTCGGGTCGGGCAGATCGAACAGCCGGTGGAAGGTCGCGATCGCCCAGAGGGTGCGCGAAAGCGTCGCCGGCTTCGCCTTGGCGAGACTGCCCTCCCCCGCTCCGCGCGCCTTTAAATACTGGATTACCGAAATAGGCTGCGCTGGCAGCGCGCTCACCCCAGACCGGCGACATGCCTCGCCAAAGCCCGCCATGTCTGCAAGCAGACCGCGTACCGTGTTGGCGGCCATGGCGGCCAGCGTCGCCTCGACCAGATCAAGATTCGCGGCGGGCCGGCCCGTGGTCGGCAGCATCGCCAGAGCGGCTTCGAACCGCTGGAGCGGGGTGAGCGCTTGCTCCGCCGCGCGCTCCGCCCTGCGCTGCGCGACATATTGCTGGCGCGCGCCATAGGCCCAACGCTGGCCCGGTGCGGGCAGGACCAGTGTGGTCGGCCGAACTCCCTCGGCGGTCGCCAACGGCGCGAGCGGTCCAATCGCCACCGATGGGTCGGCTTCTTCAATGACCAAGGGCGCAACATTGCCCTCCGCTGCGCGGACCGATACCGCTTGCCCGTCCTCCATCGGCTGGTCGTCGCCCATGACCGCGCTTCCAGCGACGTCCGTTTGCTCCACCGAAGGAACAGGCGTATGATCCGACTCGAAGGCCGGATCGAGAAAGGCGCGCAGCCCGCGCAACGGTCTTCTGCCTTCGCCAGTCATCCCAGTCCGCTCATATTGGTACAAATCGAAGGCAAAATCATATAGCGAACAACATTTTGGATCAATGATAATGGCCCTTGTCATTGATCCAATATTTTAGATGCACCAACAGACTTTCTAAAAACGTCTTTCAGTTTAATATCTGATCCGATAACCCAGACAAACAGGCCGTTTAATGAATCGAGTCTGGAACGATACACCTCGCCATTAAAGGCGAGATTTTGGCGAAAAATGATGGCTTCCTCCCCTCCCCTGCTCGATCCGGCCTTGCTCCTTGCCTATGCCGACGCGCAAACCGCGCTCGCACGGGTGGAAGAACGCCTCCGGCTCAGTCCCGTCCGCCTGCCCTGGAAGGCGCGCATGGCGCTGGCTGAGCGGCAAGCCCTGGCCGGGATCGACGCCTATGAACTCCCCGAGGACGCGGTCACGATCAACGGCCGAGGACGCGCCATCACCAGTGCCTATGACCTGACCCATTGGAAGCACGCCATCGGCATGCCGATCACCCTGGACGAACTCATGGCCGACCCCTCTGCCCTGCTGGCGTGGCTCGGTGCTGAAACCGGTCCTTCCGACGAGCACATCCCGGGCCGCCGCGAGCCATGGGAAATGCTACCGGCAATCGAGGCCTGGAGCAAGGCCTGCCAAGTACTACCCCCCTCCCCTCCCCTGCTCCATGGCGGCCGGATCGCCGCGCTGTGGCGGCAGTTCGCGCCCCTCGCCCGCGGTGATGTCGTGGCCAGCCTGCTGATCGGCGATCGCTGGGGTCCGGGGCGCTGGAACGGATCGCAAGGTGGACTGACAGCCCTCGGCCTGCAACGCGCGGGCGGTCCCTGGAAGATCGCTTCAGGCCACGAGCTCGACCACCTCTGGCTCGGAGCCATCGTCGCCGGGGCGAACGCCCATCTCGACCTGGAGGTGCAACTGCGAAGCTATGCGCAGCGGGCCGCTCTCCATCTTGCGGACCGCCGACGGCTCGGACGACTCAAGGACGTGATCCTGTTCGCGATGGCCCGTCCCGCCATTACCAGCAGCCAGGTCGCGAAGCAGTTTGGGCTGACGTCCGCCGGCGCGATCAAGCTACTGGCGACCGCCGAGGCCGAGGGACTGCTCATCGAGCGGACCGGTCAGGCGAGCTTTCGCAGCTACACGATCCCCGTCAGCGGGGTGGCCCCCTCCCCCGCCCGATCTCGGCCGCCGGTCATCGACCTCTTTGAGCCCACAATTTGGGATGATGAGGGTGAAAATCACGTCCCGCCAGAGCCCCTGTGAGCGCCAAAACGAGGGCACCCCTTACCATTTGACCTGAAAGATTTCGATGCGTCCTACGGCCTTCTGACAGCATTTTAGGGATATTTCATGTTTTGTTCGCATGCTCCGCTTCTGAGTTGCATCGAATTGGGTAACGACGCGTGCGTGATCGCTCTGTTCACGTGAGGTTTCTTAATACTGGAGGGGTACTGCATCATTCTATCGTAACAGCTTTGGTGTGGCCGTCCGATCGACCGGGTCCCCCGACGGTCCTTCCCAGATTAAGGCGACTTCATAAGTTCATCAGATGCAGTTTTCGCTAGGCCGATCAATGTAGCTAGGAAAGTATTCCGTCCCCCGCCTCGGGTGGCTACCAGGTCCGCAGCGGAAAGCAGCTCACTGATGAATTCTTCTGTGCCACGCTGCCTGATTGATGCAAGGCCGTTATAAAGGTGCGGCGTATTGTGGCCATTCATAGCGACCGTCAGATGCCTCAAACGCCAGCATCATTTACGGCGCAGCGACCCTCATCGGGGTAAACCGGAGGATTTTCTTGCGGGGGGAGCTACCTCTAACAGCGGTCTAGTTGGAGGAACATCGAGAAGTTTTATGAAGGTAATCTCATCTAAAAATTCAAACTCAAATCTCAGCGCCGTAGGCGCCATGGTTATGGGATTATGGAGAAGTTAGAGAGTTAAGAGAAGTCGCACCTGATGCGAATCGTGCTGACTCCACGATTCGCAGATTTTGGGGTCGGCGCGATGGCACGATAGATCATCCGTGATGGCACGTTCTCAGCGGCGCGATAGCACGATCGGGCTTCTGTGATAGCACGATTGCCTAAACTGAGAGCGGCGACACTCTGGCTCTGATAGCACGATGGAATGCAGTCGTGGCCTATCTACTTTCGTCGCTAAGCCCCGGCTTCGAATCAGTTTTCTTGCTGTTTCGGCTTTTCCCACCATTGCCGAAAACGAGTTGTGAACGACTCTAACGTGCTATCGGGGATGAGCTTTCCGCCGATCCAAAAATGCCTTGTGGATGTTCATCGTGCTATCAGGCACCGGGCTGTCACATTCGTCAAACATCTTTCTTGCAGGTGGCTTACCGTTGCAGGGTTCAGCCAGTTCGCATTTCTCGATCTCCCTAGGTATTAATGTGCCTAAATGAGGACTTCCCCCTCTCCTGCCGTCAGACCGCGGATCGATCACGCGTAGCGATTGCATAGTCAATCGCGGCGTCAGTCCTGTTAGGGACTTTCGATCCGAGACGTGTATGTGCTGGAGCCTGAGGACGCATCGATTACCATGATGGCAGTGTATTGGGTGGGCCGTGCGGTAAAATGAAGAAGTGCGGTGTGACCGACTTACAGGCCAGTCCTTCCTTGAACGCGCATTGCGAAGTGGGGTTTTGAGTCAAATAAACTTGGGGGAGCCGTAAGCGTTCCCCTGCTATACCAATGCAAAGGGTCGCTGATCTCGCTCAGAATGCTGAAACGTAGAGGCAGGGTTCGGAAGTCGCCATGCGAGCAGCTTCAGCAATGGACAAGATTGTGCATAGCGGCGCTGATAATAGCCGACGTGGAAGCTAATTATTTGTCTGCAGCATCAGCGGAACATCCCGCTTTAATAACCGGCAACTCGCCCTTTGGCAGGGGGCATCCGGATTCGCCTAACAGGCATAAGCGTAGAATTCGTTCGGCTACCGTGACCAAATGGGACGCAGAGATTGCACGCTTAAATGGGCAGGCGGTCGTAAGATCATCGCACCGCGTTACGAGAAATCGGGTGCTCGTACCTGCTTGACTTACTTAAGCCGCTGAGCGCTGGTGGATGCAATCGTTTAGTCGGGAGCGATGCCTCAAATCGACTAACACAAACTTTGAAGCGGACCACGTACCGGGGAGGCATGGGGGGGGGGGGCGAAGGCTCGTGTTGCCGAAGGCAACATCTTATCTATTTCATTGAAAAAACACGATAATAATGGATTTTGCGCTTTCTTGTTCTTAGAAACCTTGGGGCTGCTGGCTGAGGTCAGATTCATAGCTTCTGTATCCCGTTGTGAACGAAATAATCGTCTATCTGGTGTTTCCAAAGATATTGCGCATCGGCTTCCAACTAGCCGTACTCGAGAGAGCCATTGAATTCTTATTCGATTTTCGAAGAGGATAAGAGCCGGAAAGGGGAGGGGGGCAGATATCAGCCCCGTTGCACTGACGTCGTCCTGACGCATGCTCGCATCGTGCTATCAGACACGGCCTTGAGAGTGGCGTAACGGAGGTCTTGTCAGGGGACATCCTCTACAGTTGGGCGTGGAGCACCAGGGTAAATATGAGGCATTTCCGCTATCCGCGATAGCACGATGAACCGTACATTCTGATCTAATAGGAGTTGCCGAGAGGCATCTTTTCAGCGGGAGGAAGCCGACTTCCAACCGATGGGACGCAAACTAAGTCATCTGCAAACCCTCTAAGCCGGTTAACTGCCGGGCAAGGTGTGCTTGTTCCGCTGGTGATGGCTCTTCATGAAAAAGTAGAAGCGCTTGGAATAATTCGCCGGCAATTCGGTAAGGTTGTTTGCAATGTAATTATCAAACCTCGCCATCAGAACGTCGAGGTCCCAGCCTGGGAAATCCCGGCGAATGGCAGTGTAGGTTTCCTGATCGATTACATCTTGTGCACGGTTACCGCGGCGCCGGGTTGCCGGCTTTGCAGATGAAACGGGGGCAGGGGAGGGCGAAAGGGTTTTTGGCCCTTGTGAAGACACGCGAAAGCCATTTGCCGTGCTGGCAACCAAGGCTGCCATGTCGGCCGGGGAAACAAGATCCTCGGGATCTATTAGCGTTTCCGCAAGGCGTTTAACGCTCCGCGTTCGCGTGGCCGGCACAACCTCTCGTTTTGGTTCTGCTGCGGAAGGGGCGGGTAGAACTTGCTGAGGCTTTGCCTTCCCCTGCCAGTCTTTGCGCATTACCATCCAAAGCTTTGGATGGGCCGACTTCTCGTCCAGCACCTCTAGATGCAATTCGGGCAAGGAATCGGCACGCGCAATGGCCAGCAGCGACGCCTTGAACTTAGCTGACGTTTGCTCGCTACCGCTCTTCTGAAGAAGTGTGTCGAAACCGATAGTAAAGCCTTCCGCACCATTACCGCCGGCGTGCTTGCGTGCAGCGCGATAGAGCCAACGCTCTATCCCTCCCTTAAGATCAAAATACGCGGGATCGACGGTCAAGACGGACTTTTGGTCCAGGACGCCGTCGAAAAACCATTTTGCAAGCGTCACTTCGATGCACAGGACTTTATTGCGTCGCTCGTCGATCAACTGGGTCCAGCTATCGATCCACGAGAAAGTCACTTCCCTGGATTTGCCCTTCGCGCAAATATTCGTCTTTATGGTGGTGGCCTGCAGCCGATCGAGCGCGTCGCGCATCCGCTCATAGGCTCTCCCGGATGTATCACGGCGGATCAGTTTCATAATATCCGCTGGATGAACGCGGATCGTAGGAGACAAGTTGTTCGAGCGCTGCCGCTGCTCGTTCAAATAGGATGCGAAGAAGATCATGATGTCCGCGTCCCATATAGTCGCCATCCCGTAGTGCGGGTTGGCTGAAACGTGGACGCTCACCTGGCCATTAGGACTAAGATATTGGATCGGCTTCACGCGCTTCTTCGCTAGCGAGAAGAAGGGGCGTTGCATCGTCTCCTGATAGTCGCGCAACGATATATCCCCAAAGTCTGGCAGGGGCGTGAACATCTCAAAACTGAGCTGGACCTGCCGGCCAAGACTAGGGGGGGATTCCACCATTTTCTAAAACGCTCGAACGCTAAAAGCTGCAAGATGTTGCCGTCGGCAACATCCATGCGAACATAATGATTTTAAACGGCAAATCGGCCATTTTGTGCATTTGACAAATGGGCGCTGAGCTTGCCTCACGCCTTACCCTTTGCCCAAATCCTGGAGCGCTCAATGGCAGCCCTCAAGCTCTCCATGAGCTCGTCAATGGAACTCTCAGAAGGAACGATCTTGATCATCAACTCGCTGGCGCGATCACGTTCGACCACTCCGAATTCACGGCCCGATTGCGTAAGAAGGCTCTGCTTTTGCCTCCGTGCCCGGGCTTGCTTATTGTTCGCCGCAGACAGCAACCGCGTCACCACTTCATTGGCGGGGATAATCGCTTCGTCGAAACTCTGTTTGAGGCTCTGTTCCTCTGCGATCGAGCGGGCAGCATCTTCCATTCGCTGGCGCTTTTCCTGATCATCAATCAAAGGCAGGAGAGGCTTCGCGAAATGGAGAGTCAGATCGCGCGGTGAGCCAAAGGCAGAGACAATCGTCTGCGGCATCTCGGCAAGAGCAATATAGCGGGAAAGCGTGCCGGGACTCAGCTTCAGTCGCTCGGCCATCCGGCGCTGCACGCCTTCATAATGGGACTTGAGGGCCTCGCGATAATTTGTCGCCCGTTCGTAGTCGGAGATATCTTCCCGTTCACGGTTTTCGATATCCGCGACGCGAAATGCTGCCTCGTCGGTTAGATCCTCGATCGATGCATAGAGGCTGATCTCGGGATGATTATTGGCATTGAGCCAGGCGATCGCCCAATGCCGCCGCGTACCGGTGATCAGTTCATAGCGCTTCTCCCCATTGGGGGTCGGACGGACGATGACAGGAATTCGGTTCCCATTTTCCGCGACGAGCGAGTCAATCAACGTGCGGACTCGATCTTCGCTCAGGGCTGAATAGTCCCGTGCGTTGCCCGGCCAGATCGACACTTCATCAGGCTTGAGCGAAATCGCCGGCTTTTTTAGCATCTTGGCGGCTTCTTCGAAATTATCGAGCCGCCGCGTCGCGAAATTCATTGGTTTGCGGGCGCGGGACTGGGCTGGCCCTTCAGCAGCGGACGTGCTCTCACCTTGCTCTGCAGCCGCATTGGCAATGACTTCGTCGAATAACGCGCGCTTGCTCATGCGGCCTCACCATCCAGCATATTTTGATCGCCAAAACCCGTCAGACTCGTGGAGGGCCATTGTTGCCGGATCACATGAAGGATCTCCGAAAAAACCAGATCGAGGTTGTCTCGGCAACGGGTAAAGGTTTTGTGCGAGGAGATCGGCTTGTCGGACTCATAGACCGACCGGAACTCCTGTACCGAATTCTTGATTTCTTCAGACGCTAGAATGGGATTGGTCAACATGTTCGTGCCGCACATCTGCTGCAAGATACGCAGCATACCGGCCTCCCCATCGGCGGATCGCGAGTAATTTGAGGCAACAACTCGAATAAAGTCGTAATTCACGCCCATGTTATATTCATTGAGAGCTTCCAGCGTGTCGGCAATGTTGGTCATGAAGTGAATTGTCGATAGAAAATCGAGCTGCCGGGCCGGAACCGGGACAACGAGACCGCTCGCAGCGGCCATAACATTCATCCCGAGAAATCCCATTGCTGGAGGTGGATCGAGTAGCATCACATCAAATTCGCGGCGAACTTGACTGATACCGGCCCTGAGCAAACCGAACCTACGCATGATCTCTTCGCGCCCTTCCGCGCCTGCGACCATGTGCCACTCAATTTCACCCAGGCCTAGGCTCGACGGGACGATCTTGGTCGTTGGCCAAGCGGTATCACGGATGGTGCGGCGAAATTCGCTGAGCGGCGCGGAAGGAGCCAAGAAATGCGCAAGCGTCTCGTCGCTATCCCAGAGTTCTTCCTGGTCCACGTCGAACAAGGAACTGGTCGAGGCTTGAGGATCGCAATCTACGACGAGTACCCTTAGCCCCTGAAGCGCAAGATAATCGGCCAGATGCTTGGTGATCGTGCTTTTCCCGACGCCACCCTTGAAATTCTGAACGGCTAAAACGACCGCAGGCTCATGTGCCTGCTTTCCCGGAATGATCCCGAGAGACTGACGGATGAGCGTCAGATCCTCGAGCGTGTAATAGCGCCGACCGTTGGCACCAATCTTGGGGGCCGGCAGCCGACCTTTCGCCTCTGCCTTAGTCAACGCCTCGGGAGTGCGACCGATTAAATCCGCTGCGCGTCCCGGACCAAAGGTCAATTCGAGATTTTTCCGGGCCCGCGGTCGAAAAGCGACCTTCTTCAACTGGGCACTAAGGGCCTCACCGTTTTCGACCATGGCCTTCAGGTTGGAAACGGTATCAATCATAAAGGAGCCCCAGCCGAATCATTCGCGAAGTACGGTTGCCAATAAAATATGAAGCATCGCTATGGTTGTCAATAAATTGCCGGTTTAGGAGATTTTTTCCGAACTAGGTTGCGACGGAAGGTTCGAAAATGCTCTTTTGCCACGAACCACCTGTATCTGCAGCCACCTTTCCTCGTACCCAGAAGGTGCGAAAGGCAATGCCCTGTACTGATTTCCCGCCTCAACATGCACACGGCGCGAAAGGACGGGGACAAATCACCGCATACTCGTCCCTTGGTTGGCCATGTGCCAAGGTGAGGATGCTTTGCGCGAGTTCGGACGAAGCAGCACAATAGCCCCGTCACGCAGCGATACGCTGCGGCTCACCTTCTCAAAGAATCCAGTCCGCATCTGAAAATCGTTTGACCGATGGCACTTGATCGCTCCAACCAGCGGCGGCTTATCTGCCGATAAGCTTCACCCCTATGTCGTCGGCCAATTTGACGAGTCCCGCATAAGTCGCGTCATCTCCGACAAGGTCAACCGATGGCGCGGTAAGGGTCAAAAGACCCGGCGCAAGCCGGTCCCCAAAGAGGATGATCGCCTGAGCAGTGTCGTCCTGGCGAGACACCCAGCATAAGCCTTGCACGTCGGCGCATTGGGCATGAACCGCTTCGGCCCATGCTCGCGTCTGCGGGTAGAGATCCTTTTCCGTGTCAATCAGATCGGCGCGTGGGATACCAAGCTTCCGCAGGGCCTTGTTGGTGAGGTTCGCAAGCGTCAGCTCGGCAGCTGAAATGAGCTGCGAATGATGATGATGCCGGATTTTCCGCTTGGCGACTGTCTTCAGGCCCGCTGCAAAGGGGACATCGTGGAAGACAGTTTCCATCACTGCACACTCGAAGGTCGTGCCGCCATAGACGGTTGGGATAGGATTGCCGGCGGCATCACAGATCGGACTGAACCGCGCATTGCCGTTGAGACCGGGATTAAACTGATCCGCCGTGTACACATCTGGATGGACACGATGAATGATCTCGCCAGATGTCCAGCTTGTCCGCTTCACCAACTTATCGAGGTCCGACGGCGGTGCCTTGATCAACCGCGTCGCACCAATGCCGGCAGCCGCGCGGGTCGCTGTCGGGACATCAGGAGCGGTGGACTTGCTGGACATTGGGGTGGCCGGACGTTTGGCCTTACCCATGCAGCACCCCTGCCATCTCGTCTTCGGCCGCCGCAAGCACGCGGTCAGGCGCGCTCGCCAAAATATCCTTCGGCGCCACGCCACCCAGGAAGCTGTTCGCAGACGCGAACCAGACCGCGATATCCCAATCTTCCAAATCATTGCCGAACAGCTTCAGGATTGGCGCGAGCTGCTTGACAGGGCGATAGCCCGCATCTGCATCGAGGGCGTAACCAGGATAATAGTCGCTGCCATTGCGCCGCAAGGCGAAGATCTTGCCCTCGCGCTTCCACTTGTTGGGCTGCGCGCTGGCATTTTGTCCGCTAAAACCAGCAATCTCTGATAGTTGGGCAGCGCTCAACCATTCTCCGCTTTCCAGAACCGCCTTGCGCGCTTCGGCGTTCATCCTCGCTTCGGTCAGCAGGTGCTCGGGCAACGGAACCTGTGGGACAAGGGCGTCGACCAGCTTTTCGAGCGTCGCATTTTCCTGATCAGCGATCTTGCGTACGATCATCGGTGCAATGAGGCGCACGGCCTCTGCAAATGCCGCAGTAATCCGCTTGCTGCCATGGTCGAGCTTGAGCGCAACGATCTGGTCATCGTCCGCCCCCTTCAGCCGCTCGCGGATTTCATGCACAGAACCGGCCAGCGCCTCAATGCCGAGACTGGCCAGTTCGCTATTGGGGATCGATGCCATCATCTGTTCCATTCGAATATCTCGGTTATCAATATACAGTGATAATCTTAATATTCAATGGTCCATCGTGACCGAGCCGGTTTGCTTTCGTAGGCAGTCGTAGCCGGTACTCGGGAACGCTCATCGCTCACGTGTACGAGACGATGGAAACCGCCGCCGACACACTCACGAATAATGCTTCGACATGGCGCTTGCTGGACCTATGCTCCCCGTCCAACGACTCGTAGGAGAGGGCATAATGAGGACGTCGAACGACGCCGGCTATCCATTCCATCGGTCACAGCCAGAGGCACGAAAGGCCATCGACGCGCTCCTTCGTGGGGATTGCGCAGAAGCTATTTGCATCCAACCCGAACTTGCCCTTCGCCCGCAAATGCGCGCCATGGCCGCGATGCGGCCCCCTTCATTCATGCATTAGAGGATTGCCGCGGTAGCCCGTCCGCGTCCTGCAGGTATCGGCATCGAGGAGATGTTACCGCCGCGTTCGCCGATGGGACCGGCACGCAAAGCAATCCATATTCAGGCTTGCAGCAATAACCCTTAATAAGAGCGTCCGCGGCACGCTCATATTAAGGGTTATTGGTCATTGGCACCGGACCCAGGCACGCGCGAATTGTAGCTGCCATGGCCGTAGCGAGGCCGGAAGAGAGGTGGCCGGGTTGGTCTGAACAGGGATCGGCACTTGATAAGTGGATCGTCTGCCGGTTCTTTGCTCGCACTGCCGATATGGGGCGTCATGTAGGGAGGGCGTAGCCCGACCGGAGTGACGCCCCATATCGGCGGCCAAATTAGCTTCGCTGGCCTTTGGCTCATGCTGCCATCGCCAGCGGCAGGTTGTCAAAATATGCCTGGTCCGGGGTCCGGGCACCAAGGCTCGAATGCGGCCTCCTTGCGTTGTAAAAGTTCAGATAACGACCGATCGATACCCGGGCTTCGCTGACCGCGGCGTAGGCGCGGAGGTAAACCTCCTCGTATTTCACCGAGCGCCACAGGCGCTCGACCACCACATTGTCGCGCCATGCGCCCCGTCCGTCCATGCTGATGGCGATTTCCTCCCGGTGCAGCACGCTGGTGAAGGCGAGCGAAGTGAACTGACTGCCTTGGTCGGTGTTGAAAATCTCCGGTTTTCCGAAGCGCGCGAGCGCTTCCTCCAATGCTTCGACACAGAAGTCGGCCTCCATCGTGATCGACACCCGCCAAGCCAGGACCTTCCGGCTGAACCAATCGACGATGGCCACGAGATAGACGAACCCCCTCGCCATCGGGATGTAGCTGATGTCCGTCGCCCAGACCTGGTTGGGCCGCACAATCGGCAGTTTGCGCAGCAGGTAGGGGTAGATCTTGTGCCCTGGCATCGGCTTCGATGTGTTCGGGCGACGGTAAATCGCCTCGATCGCCATCTTCTTCATCAGCGTGGCGACATGCTGGCGGCCGATCCCGATGCCTTCCTGCCGCAGCAGATCGCGCAGCATCCGACTGCCTGCGAATGGAAATTCGAGGTGCAACTCGTCGATGCGCCGCATGATCGTTAGATCCGCCGCCGAGACCGGCCTGGGCAGGTAATAGACGCTCCCCCGGCTGATCCCCAGTTCCCGCGCCTGCCGGGCCAGCGGCAAACTGTGCGAACGGTCGATCATCGTTTTGCGCTCGGCAACAGACCGGCCTTCCCGAGCGCGCCGGCCAAAAAATCATTCGCCAGCGTCAACTCGCCGATCTTGGCGTGCAGCGTCTTCACGTCGACCGGCGGTTCGCCCGTTTCCGACGCGTTGCCCGAACCAAACACGCCTGCTGCGCCCTCCAGCAACTGGCTACGCCACGTCGTGATCTGGTTCGGATGCACGTCAAATTGCTGCGCCAACTCGGCCAGCGTCTTCTCGCCCTTCACGGCAGCCAATGCCACCTTCGCCTTGAAAGCCGGGCTGTGGTTCCGGCGGGGTCGTTTGCTCATCTCTGCTCCTGTCTCGCGGCCATCCTGGCCGCCGTCAGGCAGAAAATCCACTTAGCTCACTGTCCAGTTTTGCCAGGCCACCTCTGAAGAGAGAAGAGGGGGAGGGGCATGAGCAGGAGAAATGCTTATGTCCCTCATTGCGCACAAACCATCCCAGGAACTCGTCGATCTGGTCCAGGCCCTTGGTGGCAGGTGGCACGGTCCCATTGCCATGTGCCGGTGCCCGGCCCATGCCGACAATGATCCGAGTCTATCCCTTCGGCAGGGCGATCGGGGTATATTGGTCACCTGCTTTGCCGGCTGCACCCGTGAGGACGTTCTTCGAGAATTGACCCGGGTTCGCATCACCCAGCGCGGAACGCCACCTGAAACGACAAGCCGGGCTGGCACCGGCAACGCCGTTCGCGTCTGGAACGAGGCCGTGGACGTTCGTAACACGCTTGGCGAACGCCATCTGGCGCGGCGTCACTTCACCACGATTCCGCCGGATGTCCGCTATCATCCGCGCTGTCCCTATTTGCCCAAACCTCACACCCAGTTCCTACCCGCTTTGCTGGTCGCAGTTCGCGAGCGACGGCAACTGACGGCGATTCAGCGAATATTCCTCGACCCGGAAACGGCTGACTACACACACAAGGCGATGCTGGGAACGCCCCGGCACGGTGCGTGGCAGGGTGGATATCCTCGCCGGATTCTGGGGATTGCCGAAGGCTTCGAAGACGCCCGCGCCTTCACATTGCTGCGCAACATTCCCTGCTGGGCGTCCCTCGGCGCGCGCCGATTTGATCAGCTGATCATCCCTGATCATGTCGAGATCCTGATGCTCGCCCACGATAATGATCCTGAGGGCCTCCGTGCCGCCAACGTGGCCGCTCAGCGCTATGCTCGGCCGCGTCTCGCTATCCACCATGCTCCGCCGTCCGTGAATTTCGGTGATTGGGCCGAGCTTCTCGCCGCCCGCATGGAGCAGGGGGCGAACCTTCCTGGCTGATACGGTCCGGGACAGGAAAGGGGAGGGGGATCGGGAGAAGGTGCAGCTGCCAGGAGGGCAGCCAACCTTCGGAGATCTTCATGACCGACCTGTTCGAGGCAACCGCCCGCGCCGACCGCGAGGCCGCTGACTTGCTTTGTCGCCATCTTGACGGCAATGAACCGATAACACGTCGCCACCTCAATGATGCCATGGTGCAGGCCTTCGGCGGAAGCGATGCCGACGGCCGCTGGACCCAGCGCGACAGCTTCGAGATCCTTGAACATGCGCTGGCGCTGCATCTGGTGCGGCAACCGACGCCGCCATCATCGCTGACCGAGGTGCGAGCCGCCATCACCTTGGTTGACCGCTTGCCCACCCAGACGGTGCGCAGCGAGCAACAGATTGCCTGGCAGCAATTCTCCACCCCCGTCGATATCGCTGCGCTGGCTGTGGTGCTCGCAGATGTGCAGCACGATGACATCATCCTGGAACCCAGCGCGGGCAACGGCCTACTGATCGCCCAGTGCGGTCCACATGAATCGTTGCACCTCAACGAACTGGATCCAGCCCGCCGCGCGCGGCTCGCCTCCGCATTCCCTCATGCCAGCATCACCGGCCATGACGGGGCGACGCTCAATTCCACCCTCGCATCAATCGAGCGGCCGACGCTCGTTCTCATGAATCCGCCTTTCGCGCGCTCGTTTGGACGCGGTGCCGATGACTATGCCGCCGTTCGTCATCTCCAGGCCGCGCTCAGGATGCTTCGCCCAGGTGGAAGACTCGTCACTATCATGCCCGACTGGTTCAGCAACAACGGTCGGATGCGCGACCAGTTCGAAACCACCCTGCGCGATACAAGCGTGCGAACCTCGCTGCGCTTGGAAAAATGCTACACCAAGCATGGCACATCGATCGCCGTCAGGTTGTTCGTGATCGACAAAGTGCCGGGCGGCACAGTTCCATCGACGATCCAGCGGGCCTCCGTTGCGGATTTCCTAGATTGCTGCACGGTTGCTGCGCGCTCGGAGGTTCGGACCGTCACGGCCCCCGCGCCCAAACGTAGCGCGGGCATCTCCCTGTTCCGCGCGGTCAAAAGCACCAAGCCCGCGCCACGACCCTGGCATGCGCCGGTGAAAAATGATGTCCTGCCGGTCGATTACACGCCGCTCGATATCCCGGCGCCGCTGCTCGAACAGACCGGCATCTATCTTCCCTATCGGCCCAGCCGTATAGCTTTCACATCCGCCGGCGAACATCCGACCGCACTGGTGGAGTCGATCGCCATGGGGTCGATCCCGGCGCCCATCCCAAGCTACGTCCCGCATTTGCCCGAACGGACCGTCACGGAACGGCTGCTCTCCGCATCCCAGCTCGAAACCGTCGTCTATGCCGGCCACGCCTGGTCGCAATTCCAGCCGGGACGCTCCAGGCCTGACAAGGAGGGCGTTGGCCTTGTCATAGCCGAAGATGGCGACCGTTATCGCAAGGGCTTTTTCCTGGGCGACGGCACCGGGGCAGGGAAGGGGAGGCAGGTCGCCGCCTGCATCCTCGACAATTGGCTCGCCGGCCGTCGCCGCAACATCTGGGTTACCAAGAATGAGCCGCTGCTCGAAGACGCGCGCCGCGACTGGACTGCGCTCGGTGGCGTCGCAGCCGATATCCAGCCGATCAACAACTGGAAGATCGACGAGCCCATCACGCTCCAGGACGGGGTGTTGTTCGTCACCTATCCGACCCTCCGCTCGATGCGATCCGATCATAGCCGCTTGCGGCAGATCATTGAGTGGGCAGGGGCTGATTTCGAAGGCGTGATAGCCTTCGACGAAGCCCATGAGATGGGCGGCGTGGCAGGCGGGGAAGGGGCTCTTGGCGCCAAGGCTGGATCGCAACAGGGTATCTGCGGCGTCCGGCTCCAGAACCATCTTCCGCTCGCTCGCGTCCTCTATGCGTCGGCCACCGGCGCCTCCGAGGTCAACAATCTTGCTTATGCGGTGCGCCTGGGGCTGTGGGGACCAGAAACGGCCTTCGCCGATCGGGAACGGTTCATCACCGACATCCGTCAGGGCGGCATTGCGGCCATGGAATTGGTGGCGCGTGATTTGAAGGCCATGGGCCTCTACCTTTGCCGGGCGCTGAGCTTCGCCGGCGTTGAATATGATGTGCTCAAGCACAGCCTGACCCCGGCACAGATCGAGATCTACGACATCTATAGTTCGGCGTGGTCGGTCATTCATCGCAATATGGAGGCGGCGCTTGAACAGACCGGCGTTGTCGATGGCCTTGAGAACACGACCCTCAATAGCGGCGCCAATGCCGCGGCGCGGTCGCGCCTGCACAGCACGGTGCAGCGCTTCTTCGGCCAAGTGCTTCTCTCGATGAAATTGCCGACAGTGATCGCTGCGGTCGATCACCATTTGCGCGAGGGTCAATCGGTGGTGCTGCAGCTTGTGACCACGGCAGAGTCCATTCTCGATCGTCGCCTTGGAGCGCTCAGTCCTGATGAGCGGGCGGAGCTTAGTTTGGACTTGTCTCCGGTCGATTTCATGGTGGATTATCTCGAACGCGCCTTTCCAACGCGCCAAATGCGGGTCTTCACCGACGATACTGGCACCGCCCGATCGGAGCCGATGACCGATGATCATGGTAATCCTGTCTATAACCCACAGGCCGAAGCGGCGCGCGCCGGGCTCATAGAGCATATCTGCGCGCTACCGCCGATCGCGGCCGCGCTCGATGGGCTGCTGGAGCATTTCGGCCATGACCATGTCGCCGAGGTCACCGGGCGGACCAAAAGGCTGGTATCGACCGGCGGTGGCGCGCAGAAGCTGGAAAGCCGATCCACCCGCTCGTCCCAGGCCGACGCTGCGGCATTCATGGCTGGAACCAAGCGCATCCTGGTCTTTTCCGACGCCGGCGGCACCGGCCGCTCCTATCATGCTTCGCTCGACGTGGTGAACCAGGAGCAGCGCGTTCATTTCCTGCTCGAACCGGGGTGGCGCGCTGACCGGGCGATCCAAGGCCTCGGCCGAACCCACCGTACCCACCAGGCCAGCTCCCCGCTGTTCCGGCCGGTCACGACCGACTGCAAGGGCGAGTTGCGCTTCACCAGCACGATCGCCCGGCGGCTCGATAGCCTGGGTGCGCTCACGCGCGGCCAGCGCCAGACCGGCGGCCAAAACTTGTTCGACCCTGCCGACAATCTGGAGAGCGAATATGCCTGTGCCGCGCTGACCAGCTGGTTCCACCTGCTCGTGAACGGCAAACTTCAGAGCGTCAGCTTTACCGAGTTCGAGGAGCTGACCGGGCTCGAACTGACCGACAAGGACGGCATATTGAAGGAGGACCTGCCGCCGATCCAGCGCTGGCTCAATCGCTTGCTCGCGCTCCCCATCGATCTTCAGAACCGGATTTTCGACGAGTTCCTGACGCTGGTCGAAACCCGTGTCACGGCTGCGCGCGAAGCGGGGCGGCTCGATGTCGGCGTCGAAACCATGTTGGTTGATGATGCGACCATCCTTGATGATACCGTGCTGCGCACCGATCCGCTCAGCGGCGCCACCTCGCATCTTATCACCATCGAGGTTGCCCGACGCCGAACGCCCGTATCGCTGGAACGCATCCTTCGGATCGCCGATGCCGATGATGCGTCGGAGTTTCTGATCAACGGCAAGTCCGGCAAGGTGGCGCTACAGGTGCAGGCACGCTCCCTGATGGAAGAGAATGACGGTACGCCCATTCCCCGCGTCGAGCTGATGCGGCCCACCCGGCGGGAATATCAGCGCGTAGCGGACATGTTTGAAACCGCCTGGAAACCCATCTTGCGCGAGGATTTTGCCGAGCGCTGGGCGGCCGAGGCCGATGAAGCTGCGCAGACGCTGGAACGCGAGACCATCCGGATAGCGACCGGATTGCTGCTGCCCATCTGGTCAGCGCTTCCGAGCGATCATCTGATCGTCAACCGCATTGCCACGGCCGATGGCCGCTCTTGGCTGGGCCGCATGGTCTATGATGAACATGTCGCCCACCTCTACACCAAGCTAGGCGTGGATCGTGCCGACAATCTCCCGGCGGACCAGATTGCGAAATCGGTTCTGTCGGGCCGGAGCGTCGACCTTGTCCGTCCCTTCGCGATCACCGTCAAGCGGGCGATCGTGAACGGCAAGCCGCGTATCGAACTGGTCGGGGCGCCGGCGGCCCAGTTGCCTTGGCTTAAATCGTTGGGCGCCTTCACTGAAATCATCCAGTTTCGGACTCGGGTCTTTTTGCCGGTGGCCGAAGCGGAGTTGATCCTGGGGAAAATCCTCGAACCAACCTGATGCGATGAAAGGGAAGGGGGAGCGGGGAGGGTGTCCGGGCTGAACCGGACGCCAGAAGGAGTTACCCCCGTGATCGATTCCATCAAGCTCTCCAAGCTCCGCCTTTCCCCCATCAACGTCCGCAAGCGGCCCGATGATCAGCTTCAGATCCCGCAATTGGCCGCCGATATTGACGCGCGCGGCGTTCTCCAGAATCTGCTGGTCACGCCGGCGAAGAAGCCACGCGGCACCTTTGAGGTGTTCGACGGCGGCCGCCGGCTGCGCGCGCTCATGCTGCTCGCCGAACAGGGTGACATTGATGCGGGCGCCTATGATGTGCCAGTGAAGGTTCTCCAGGGCGACGAAGCGACACTCACCGAAACCTCGACCGCTGCCAATTTCCAGCAGTTGCGGATGACGCCAGCCGAAGAATGCCGGGCCTTCCAGCATTTCATCGGCACGAGCGGCGATATCGACGGGGTCGCGAAACGCTTCGGTGTCACCCGGCGCTTCGTGGAAGGCCGGCTGCGGCTCGCCTCGCTTGCCGAACCAATCTTCACCGCGCTCAGCGAAGGCGAGATTACGCTCGATATGGCTAAGGCCTTCGCTTCGACCGAAAATCGCGACAAGCAACTGCTCGTCTGGGACAGTTACAATATTTCCTACACCTCGGCCGATACCATCCGCCGTGCCATCAGCAACGAGACGATGAACGCCAGCGACGCGATCGCCATTCTCGTCGGGCACGAGCGCTACGAGGCGGAAGGCGGACGGATCGACCGCGATCTCTTCAGCGAAAATGGCGATCGCTGGATCGACCCGGAAATCGCCCACCGTCTCGCCGGCGAGATCATGGAAGCGGAAGCCGCGCGCCTGGGCGAAGAGAGCGGCCTTGCCTGGATCCGCCCGATTGCCAGCAGCTATACCCATAGCGCGGCGCATGGACTGTACCGCGTCCATCTCCCGCAGCCCGAGCTGACCCTGGAACAGGCCGAGCGTCTTCAGGCGATCGAGGTGCGCCGCGAGGAGATCGAAACCGAGCTCGAAGATGAGGATTTGGCCGAAGAAGCCTACGATACGCTCAACAGCGAAGATGACGCGCTCTTTGCCGAATGGCAGGAAATCGACAATCGCGCTCCCATCCTGCCCGACGCTTATAAGCCGTTGGTCGGCCTTTTCCTCACCCTCCAGCCCGACGGCGCGATGAAGCTCGACAGCTGCTATTATAGCGAGCAGCCCATCCGTACCGAGGCCGAGGAGGGGAGGGGCACTGGCAATGGCAGCGAGGGAACCAGCCTCTCGGGCGGGGGCGGTGCCTCCCCAGCGCCCAGCCTTCCGCCGGAAAATGTCGCGCCCGGCGGCAAGCCACTCAGCGCCCGTCTCTATGATGAACTCGCGATGCAGCGCCGCGACATATTGGCAGCGGCCCTCCTGGCTGAACCAGCGCTTGCGCTCGACTATGCAATCTTCTGCATGGTCGACGAGCGCGGTTACGGCTCGGACCCGGTCGGCTCCACTATCCGGGCCGGCAAGCCGCAGGATCCTGTTTCGGGTGCGGTGCCTGCTTCCCATGCCCGCGATTATCTTGCCGAGGCCCATGATGGCCTCAATGTCGCATGGAAGGATCACAAGTCGGTCATCGATCGCTTCGAGGCATTCCGCGCCCTGGATGATGATAGCAAGGCGGCATGGCTTGCTTTCGCGGTGGCGATGTCGCTGGAGGCCAAGGCCGGATATCGCAACGAGCAGGTGCCTCTCCACGATCGGCTCGGTACCATACTCGAAATCGACTCCGCCCATTGGTGGCGGCCGACGTCGGAAAATTATTTCGATCGCATTCCCAAGGCCTCGACGCTGGCGCTGCTCAATGAGGTTGGGGGACCGGCCGTCATGGCGCGGCATGCGACGCTCAAGAAGCCGGAGATCTCCGCGAGCTGCCATAAACTGTTCGCCGGCGAGTCGATCGTCGAACCGGAGGTGAAGGAAGCGGCTCTCGCCTGGGTTCCGGACATCATGCGCTTCCGCGACACCGCTGCCGACAGCGTCGAGCCAGCGGAATCGGTCGAGGCTCAGGACCCCGAGGCCGGCGAACGGAACGACGAAACCGGACAAGACGATGCGGTCGATGAGACCGCCGAAGAAGAAGCGGTGGATGACGCGGCTGAAGCGGCCTGATCGATCGCCCCTTCTCTCCCGACGACCCGCCGGCACGATCGACCCGTCGGCGGGTCCACGCCTCGCACCTTAGGGGAACGGCCATGGCGTCCAAGAAGACAAGCCGCGAGGTCGCGGCAGAAATCACCGCGCTCATTATCCGCAAGCTGGAAGAAGGTGTGGCGCCCTGGAAACGGCCCTGGGCTGTCACTGGCGCCGGTGGCCGGCCGCTGCGCCATTGCGGCACGCCGTACACCGGCATCAATAATCTTTATCTCTGGGCGATTGCTGACGCCTGCGGCTATCGCTCGCGCTTCTGGATGACCCGCCGGCAAGCCGAGGAGCTTGGTGGCAATGTGCGGTCCGGTGAGTCCGGTTCGCTCTCCGTCTATTATTCGGCCTTTACCAAAAGGAAGAATGATCCAGCGACCGGAGAGGAACGTGATCGCAAGTTTCGCTTCCTGCGCCACTATGTCGTTTATAATTGCGATCAGGTCGATGGCCTGCCCGACTTCTACTATCCACCGGTCCTGCCGGACACACCTATCGACCCATCGGCACGGCAGGCTGAGATCGATCGCTTCTTCAACGCCATACCCGCTGATGTCCGCCATGGCGGCAATGAAGCCTATTATAATCCGTCACGGGATTATATTCAGCTGCCCGCTCCGCGATCATTCAAGTCGATGGATTATTATGCCAGTGTTCGCGCGCATGAAAGCCTGCACTGGTCCGGTTCCGCGTCACGCCTGGCAAGAGTATTCGGCAAGAGATTTGGCGACAAGGCTTATTGCTTCGAAGAACTCGTCGCCGAAATAGGTTCAGGTCTGATTTGTGCTGATCTTGGACTGCCCCATGAACTGCATGATAGTCATGCAAGCTACGTAGGTCAATGGATTTCCGTTTTGAAAGCGGACACGACCGCGATCATCCACGCGGCGTCCAAGGCCGAGCAGGCCTTTACCTATCTGCGACAATTCAGCGAAAGCACAGATGAGGTCAATAAACCTATGCCTGCCGCTGCGGACCACCCGGCCGCGCTGGCCGCCTGATCGGGAGACACATCATGGCCCTGGAAATCTCGAAAATGCTTCACCTCTCGACGGCCCATGTTACGCCAGCTGTCGCCGAGGCCTTGGACCGTCATGTCGAAGTCGTCCATCCTCCCGGTCAGAAATCCGATCCAGGCCTATGGCAAAGTCATCTCGTGCCGAACGCTGGTCGGAATATGGTTGGTTCATCTGGGTCAAGTCGACCAGCCGTGAACTGATGCCAAAGCGGCTGCAGGAATGCCTCGCTTTTGCCGAGGGCATCGGGATAACCTGGATCAGTTCGACCGCGACTGCGAGCCGATTGCCAACCTTCCGACCTATGACTGGCCCTGACCGGCTAACATTCAACACAGGAGATAAGCCATGGGATGGCTCACCATGCCGTTCAGCTCGATGGGCGGTTACAAGACCGCGAGCGCCTATCTGGATGCTCAACTCACCTATGAACGTGAATTGGAAGATGGCACGACGCAGGGTCTTCGGGTTCTGGCTTCTTCCTGTCCAGGGAACCGCGTCTATTATGCAGCGGTGCAGTCCATCACCAACGGTATTCCGGGTGAGGTCTTCGCTGTCGTCTGTCTCGTTAAATGGAGTCCCCGCAGCCCAAGCGGTGAGAATTTCGGATATAAGGATATGAGCGAATCCGCAGGGCCGCACGAAGCAGAATGCCCCGCCGATATTCTGGGCCTGCTGACGACGACTGACAGCGAATATGCGCTCGATTGGCGCCGGCGTTGCCTTGCCCGATTGCGTCTTCGCTCCCGTGCCCTCCGCAGCGGCGACCGGGTGCGCTTGGCATCCCCATTGCGGTTCACCGACGGAGAGACACGCGATCAATTCATCGTCGAAAAGCGTGGCCGCACCATGCGCTTCCGCGACGCCCAAGGTGGCAGCCTTTGCCATATCAACCACTTCATGGATCGGCACTGGCTCATCGTGCCGACGACCCGGGTCCATAAGACGGTCTTCGGATGAAGGGGAGGCCGTCTATCCTGTTGCACCGATGAGGGAATGTCATGTTCGCCAAGGATGAACCCATCTCGCCCAAGCGCCGCGCCCTGTGCAGCCGCGAAAATGCGGAGCGCATCGCATCGCGGATCTTCGATCAGGGCTTCTGCCCCGTGAGCGTCATCCGAACCGGAGATGCGCTCCAACCCTTCAGGGTTTCGACGGCACCGTCGCAGGATGATCATGTTGAATTGCAGATGGTGTCGTGAGGCGACGCCCTTGTTCCTTCAGCCAGTCGGCATAGGAGAGCGGGCTTTGAGCAATGGCTCGAATGGCGCGCAACATTCGACGCCTGACGATCCATTTGAAGGTCCGCTGGCGTCGAGCGATGTCTGCATAGCTCAGTCCCTCGAGCCGGTTCAACAGAAAAGCCTCGCGGACCTGCACTGGCATCGTCGCCAGAACCGCCTGCCTCACGAGCAGGTCGTCATCTTCAGCATCGCCCCATGCTATGATTTCCCGCCTTCCCCGGATGCGCAACGCCTGCTCGCAATAGGCGCGGTGCCGCTGTCGCAGCGCCCGTTCCGCAGGCTCGATATTTGCGTTTTGCGAGCGACTGGGCTTCTCCCCGTCCATCACCGTCGCGACCATGGCCAGCGCTTCGGCGAGGCACGCCTGGACGGCTAAAGCATCGATGGACAGGCGGCCCGCAATTTCCGCGAAGGACAGATCATCATCTCGGCACAGCAGGAAAATCTCGCCCATCAGCGCGGGCAGATCGTTCACGGCGGCGTCGATGGCCACCAGCCTCGCCGCGTCAGGTCGGGTCTTGGCAGTCTCCCGGGGTAATGGGGAGATTGCTGATGTCCGGTGGGTGTGCGGCATCATGCCTGCACCTCACGCTGTTCGCGCCGCCAACCATTCGGGCGGCGATGGCCGGTCACATCATGGACATGGTCGAGCAGCGTGCGAAGCAATGGTGCAACCTTGCTTGTCGTGAAGCCGCCATCGTCCGGTCGCGCTTCAAATCGATGGGCATGGCCCCACTTCCAATATGGCGAAAGGACGGCTGCTAACCGCGCCATGTCCGGGCAGCCATGCCCGAAGCCGGTTGCGTTGGCATAGGCAAGCGACTTGGCGACATCGAGACGGATGTGCCGCGCATTCCATTCGTCGGAAAAGCCGATGTCGAGCAAGTAGGAGGACAGGCCCAGTTGGACGACAATGCCGGATCGATACAGCATTTCGCCGACGTCATTGCCGCAGATGCCCTGGTTCAATCCCCACAAGAAGGACTCTGCATTATGATAGCGGAACCGGCTCAGACTTCGGCCCTCCCTGGTCCGCGCAAGGGTGGCTGGCTGGTCTTCATACTGCGTGTGCAGCACGGCCAGCGCATCGCTTGCGGGCGATACGACTGCCACAACCGGGGCGGCCGTGAGTGCCCGCAAAAGATCGCGGCGTGACGGGCGGGGATCAAACTCATCCATATGCGCCTCCTTTTCCGCATCCGATGCGGTCCTTGCGGAGAAGCCGGGATGGACAGGGCACGGTCCCGGCGCTTTCCACATGATTCGCGGCGATTCCATTGCGATGGGCCAACCAGCGGATTGGCCGAATGGCAATATACGCCACCGTTTATTGCATAAACGACGTCGTATATGTAAATAAACGGTGGCGTCAATAGCTTTGGCTTGGAGATTGCAGATATGACCGTTAGCGACGAAGCAATGGGACGAAGGCCGCTTGGAATGAAGCCGACTACGGTCAGGCTATCGGAAGAGACGATCAGCCGTATCGATGCGCTGGTCGGCAACCGACGCTTCGCGCTATTTGTCCGCGAGGCGGTCGAGAATGAGTTGCGCCGCCGGGAAGAGCCGGAGAAGGCGAAGGATTAAGCCGCTTGATCGGCTGATTGAACCTGCTGGATCCGATGCAGAGTTCCGGCGGGAAGCTGCGAGGCCGGATCGACCCCGCAGCCTGAAAGTGACGCCTAGCGGCGCAACGCCTCGTCCATCCACCAGGATGGACCCTGTCGGAAATCCTCGGCCATTCCGATCATTGGTCCGTCCGGTTCATCGGCGACATAGGGCCGTTTGACCGGCATCGTCGGGATCTTCAGGCGCATCTGTTCACCCGCGACCCGCCCGCGCGGTTCGAGGAGAGTTTCGAGCCATTCGAGATCGTCGAGCATCTCGATCACCCCGCGGCCCGCCAGGCAGAAATAGATGCAGCGCTGGAAATCGTCGCAATTGTCGTTCGACAGGATCGACATCAGCTTCCGCTTTCCCGCTGCGGCGCCATCAAGGACCCACTGCGCGGCTTCCCGCAGTTCCCGCACCGAATAATAGGCGTCCTCCACCGGCATGTTGATGCAGGCGTTGGCGATCATCCGGCGCGTCGGCCGATTTTCCGCGTCGAGCGCGGCATCGCGCAGGCCAATGTCGAGATCAAAATGGCGGCGAATGTCTTTCTCAAGGCTCATGGGCACATCTCCTCGGAAAAGAACATATAGAGAACAATTCGCCGGGTCAAGCTTGGTTCGACCGGCAGAAGGAGAGGGGGAGCGAAGCCGTGAAGCAAAAAGGAGTACAACATGACGATCTTCCTACCCTCAGCCCAGCCGACCATGAGCATTTGGGGCGCCATCCAGAGCGCCGATCAGATCGCGCCCGGCATCTGGCATGTGTCGACCCCGAGCCACGGTGGCATCCTCTTGTCGGAGCAGCGGCAGGCGGCGATGCCCGATGCGCTCCGGCGCGACGAGCCCTTCTACGAGGAGGACGTTAACTGGGCGCTCGTCTATCTGGGTTTCGAGGCCGAACTGCGCCGGGTCGATCGGCCGGCCATGGGCGCGGCAATCCTGCTGGCGCACGACACCGTTCGATCCTGGCGGCCGCAGGCCTACAGTGACTTTACTGGCAAGCCAGTCACGCCCCGCGACAGTCATGTGCTGCGCGCGATCGCGGCCTATGAAGCCGTGATCGGCGAGGTCGTGGTGGTCGCCGCCTTCGGCTCTCATGCCGATTGGGTGCCGGAGGGGAAGACCGGGGTCATCGGCCGACGGGTGCTTAGCGTCGATCATCTGGGACATGCGACCTATGAGATGATCGACCATCGTGCCCTGGTCGATGCCGAGCGCTATGACAGCTGCCAGATCGTCAACAGCTTCACGGCGATCGGCGCCGAACCGTTGCCGTGACGATGGAGATCATCGTCGGGTTGCCGCATCTGGGCAAGGGGCCGATCCTCGACCGCGTGGTTGCGCTACGGCAACCGGCGCTTATTTCGGCCAACTGCCTTTCCAGATATTCCGCGAGCAAGGGATGGCGCGATTGGACGAGATGGAGAACCGGGCAGCTCGCCAACGCTCGTCCGCTGGCATCGCTTCATCTCGACAGCGCGGGTTTCGTCGCGACGGCGCGCTATGGAGCATTCCCCTGGTCGATCGCCCATTATGTGGCGCTTGCCGCCGCCTTTCCATTCCGATGGTGGGCCAGCGCCGACTATTGCGTGGAACAGGAAATTGCCGCTGACCGCGCACAGGTGCTTGAACGGCTGTCACGCACCATCGCGGCCAATTTCGAATGCTGCCGCCGCGCCGATGATCATGGTATCTTGTCGACCATGATGCCGGTGATCCAGGGCCGTCGACCCTGCGATTATGAGCGCTGCCTCGACGCGCTATGGGGATTGATCGAGCGTGCGCCGCTTATCGGTGTCGGCAGCATGTGCCGTCGCGAGGTCGCCGGACCTGAAGGGTTGATCGCGGTGGTCGAGCATCTCGACCGGATCTTGCCGCCGTCAACCCGCCTCCATCTGTTCGGCGTCAAAGGCCCGGCCATTCCCTATCTGCTTCCGTTCGGGAAGCGGATCCGCTCGATTGACAGCCAGGCCTATGGCACCAGCGCGCGTCGCGAGGCCCTGAGCCGGGGCATCTCAAAGACCGACCGCTTCGTTGCGGACCATCTTGAGACCTGGCTGGGCCGTCAGGCCGAGCGGCTTGGCGATGCGCCAAAAGCTCTGCCCATAAACGCTCCCAATATCACGGATGCCCTGCCGGCCGATGGGTGGGAAGCGGCGATCGCGCAGGCGCGGGGCGAGATCCAATCCTTGATCGAACAGGGTGAACTCGACCATGATGCGCTGGTCGAGCCTTGGATCCAAACATGGGCGGCCGAGATCTACCATAGTCGCAGGGATGCGTTCGGAGGAACGGCTATCCGCGCAGCGGCATGATGTCAGCCGTCATTATCATGTCCGTTCGCGCGCTCCCGTTTATCCTGGTCTGAACGATCCGAGGCGATCACGCGCACGCCCAACGCCTGGATGATCTGCATGACGTCAGGAGCGAGCTTCGCATCCTCCCACTCGGCTGCGCCGGACCATGGTTCCTCAGGCGAGACAGGGGTGAGCTCTCCGGACGAAAAGTCCATGAGATGGCCCGACTGAATGAAGTGATTCTGGAAGTCGCACTGATAGTCACCCAGGATCTGAACCGGGATTTGCTCATCGCCGGCCTGTCGCGCCGCAAACACCTCATGTTCACCGGCAAGGACGATATAGAGTGTTGGCAGTCGTGCGCCGCTGACGCGCATCACCTCGATGGGACCCGCGGGCCTTTCCTCGCGCCGCGCCGTGATGGCGCTGACCATGCGATTGTAGTTCCAGGGTTGCGCCAGCACATGGCGCGTTTCGACCTGTTGCGTGACCTGCCCTTCCAGCGATGTGCATTTGCCGGTGGTGGCGATCAGCGCTGCGGCCAAGCGATCGACCTGAAACGCCCCGCCGATCACCGTCAGCACGCCGGTTGAATTGAGCGCGGCGGAGCGATCATCGTCGGAGGCCAAGGGGGATACGCTGGGCAATCGCACGTCGATCGTCCCAGCCTGTATCAAATCGATCAAATTCATAACCACGGCATTGGCCCCCCGGCGCGACGCGGCGATGCTAATGTCGATCGCCCGCGCAAGCCATACTGCCGATGGGGTATGAACCGCAGAAAAACGGCTGCTGGCCCAGATCGGCAAAGAGGAGGGGGATCGAGGTGGAAGGAGCGCGCCCTGCGCTTGAAGCCGGAGACCCCATCATGAGCTACGATGTTGCCTTTCGCCACGCCCAGGCCCTTGATCCGAGCGGATGCACGACCATCGCCGCAACACTTCACGTGCTTGAAGCGGCGATCACCGATTGTCGCAACGCGGGCAAAGACATTGAGTGCGATCCTGCCGTCATTCTGTTGGCCCGCCATTTCAGCACCGTGTGCGCGAGCAAGGCCTCCGAGGCCGAGATGCGGCAGGCGTGCATGACGGAGATCGCCGCCATTCGCGGCAGCCCGACATTGCCCGTCCTTTGTCAGCGCGGCGTCGCGTATGACGCGCCGGCCAAACGCACCTTTCACGCCGAAGGGCGCCGCGCTCTGCTTCGCTTTGCCGATGCGTTGGGGCTTGCACCGGGGGCCTACAGCATTCGTTCCAACCCGGCGGGGCCGGCGGTATCGGGCGACATCACCCTGCATGGCCAAAATCTGTGGATGCAATTGTCGATCTCTCCTTTTGGCCCTGGCCATGAAATCTGCTTTCGTCGCGTGCGGGGCCGCGACGATCACATAGGAGAACGCAACCACTGGGCTTCGGTTCAGGAGCTGCTCACCCCGGACCGATTGGCTGACCGGGTTTGCCGCGACCTCAAGCTGCCCTGCTGCGCCAAGCCGCGTCTCGCCGTTTGACGGCGCCGGTCCGCCAACGCCTTCCCATCCTACGGATGATGGGGCTGCCGCGACCAGCCTGCTGGCGCATGCGACAATCAGGAACGCCACCCATGGACACCAAAAGCTTCATCGCATCCGATCCCGCCTGTTGGATCAGCCGAGGCCGAACCGCCGAGCATGCGGAAATGATCGCTGCCGCTTGGCGTGCCTATCCCGACCTCCCGAACGACGCCCCTCTGGATTTGCGCATGACCCGGACGCGCGAACGGGTGGTCGCCATGCGGCCAGTTACGAACGCGATTGCGCGTCAAACCGAATGCGAACGGCAGGCCCGCAATTTCGCCTTCACGCAAGCGAAGGTGGCACGGGGTGGCGGCACGCGACTTGATCAGGCTATTCTGATCGGCCGCACGGATCATGGCTATGACTGGAACGAGGCCGTGGAATTTGCCAATGGCTGGTATGCTTTATGCCCAGCTGCGCATAAGGCGTATTATCGCGAGGTTGGAATAATGCGAAGGAAGTCAGCTATGCACGAGAATTACGCCGTTTTCTAACCGCGTTGCTGCGCATTATTTTTGTTGCGAACGTCTCCGGTGTCTGAAACGACCGAGGAGACAAACGTGCTGAATATCCATGATGAGCTGATCGCTGACCTGTCCAGATCTTTGACCGAGAAGCGCTACAATCCAGTGGCTGCCCAGAACAATGTTCTCTACGCGTCCGAATTTCTGATTTATCTTTCGGAGATTGATCTGCCGATTGAGGTTGTGACCCCGTCACATGTCGATCAGTATATTCGGTATGCGACTGAGTGCTTCGAAGCCAAATATGGTCGGTATCCTTCGCCACGATGGGATAGGCTTCCCCGAACAGCGATTTGTAAAATCCTCAGCCTTGCACAGGGGCAATGGCCGCCGCAGTCAGAAGTTGCGGAGGAGTCCGCCAAGCTGCACGGTGATTTAGCTAATGGCTACAGAAGATGGATGGAAGACGAACGAGGATTTACCGATCAAACCGTTCGAGGAAATATGTGGGAAGCAAGAACCTTCCTTAAATGGCAATTGGACCGGGGGTCGGATAATAGCGTCTTATCGTTGAGTGTAAGTGACATAGACGCATATATGGACATGCGTAGCTCCAATATGAGCCGTAAATCGATTTCAGGAATTGCGGCGCGGCTCCGCTCGTTGCTCCGATACCTGTATCAAGCAAGGCTTGTTTTGACCGATCTTGCTCCCCTTGTCATCGGGCCGAGCATCTATGCCTATGAGGGCGTACCTTCGATAATCGATAGCACCCAGATCAGGGCCGTCCTGGAAGAAACTGCGAAGGACAAGTCGCCCCGGGGTTTGCGCGATTATGCCATACTCCAAATCCTGGCCACATATGGGCTCAGGGATCGTGAAATTGTTAGAATCTCAATAGATGACTTGGATTGGCGAGCGGCGACATTGCGCGTTAGCCACCGGAAAACAGGAACATTTTCTATTCTCCCACTATCCGATGCGGTCGGAGAGGCTTTAATCGAATATCTGCGGCATGGACGCCCGCAAGTAGAATCACGCAATATATTTGTTCTGGCGTTGGCGCCCTACACCCCGATGACGACTGTTTACAACGTGGCGTCGAGGCGATTGGCGGCGGCAGGCGTCCATCTGCCCGGCAGGCGAGGGCCGCATGTCTTTCGGCACGCGCGCGCGACCGAGTTGCTTCGCGCTTCGGTTCCGCAAAAGATCATTGGGGATCTGCTTGGGCATCGGTCGGTCGAATCCTCAAATACCTACCTCAAGCTTGCGACTGAGGATCTCAGGGGGGTGGCGCTTGAAGTACCGGGATCGGGGGTGCGGTCATGAGCGCGTGGCTGGATACCGACGATACAGTGGCCGAGGAATTTCTGAAGACGCGCAAATTGACGGAGAAGCGCTTCAGAGCTTATCGGTCCGTTATCCGCAGCTTTGAGCGAGTATCTCAAAGGCATCAGGCGTTAAGCCGCGAGATGCTCTCCGAATGGATGAGGGAGCGTAAGGTAAACTTTTGGCCGAAGTCGTCCCAGGTACAGGAAATACATATCGTCGACGACTTCATCGATTATCTGCTTAAACGTGGCCTGATTGACAAAAATCCCATTGCTGACCTTCGGTTAAAACATGGTGCAAGGGGCAATAGACCAGTGTGGCGGGCTATTGCGTCTCCAAATCCGGATGATGCCCTCGTGGCGCTTCGTCGGCCGGCTCCCTTCGGGAGCTTCTTGGGCGATTTTATGCAGAACCATGTGACGCTGATGCGCAATCGTGGTTACAAATACACGACAGAGGCGGACCTTCTGCTCAGATTTGATCGCTTTCTTCAGGCTAGTCCGCATTTGGCGGGAGAGAGTATTGAGAAGATGGTAGCCGCATGGGCGGCCGCCAAGCGCACACCGCATCACGCTGCACAATGCCAAAAAGCGGAGCGGATGCTCACCAAGGCCCGATATCGCATCGATGCAAAGATGCTCCCAAGACCGTGCGATCCGCGAGTTGGGCAACAGGTCGCGCGGATTTATCGGAAACCTCATATTCTCAGCCCTGGTGACGTACGGTTGATGCTCGACGTGTCACGCTCCTACTCGACGCGGACGTTTTCCTACCGTCCGCTATGTGCGCGGCACATGATAATTCTGGCCTATTGTGCTGGATTGCGCCGCGGGGAGATTGCCAGGCTGAATCTCGGCGACGTGGACTTCAATTCCGGGACGATCACGATCCGGGACACGAAGTTCTACAAGACCAGAATTCTACCTTTGTCCGACAGCGCCTTGAGCGAGCTGGGCGCTTTTGTCGACGCGAGACGAGGCGCCGGCGCCTCGCAAGATCCGCAGTCTGCGCTGTTCTGGCATGATCATCCGAGTGGCCGCCACAGCTCGTATATGGTCTCCAAAATGATCACCGAAGTCATGCGCCAAGCCGGGCTTAAACCTCTTTCTGGGAGGGCGGGGCCACGCGTTCATGATCTTCGGCACTCAATGGTCGTGAACCGGATTCTCGAATGGTACAGAACCGGCGTAAATCCTCAGGAAAGGCTGCGCTTCCTTTCCACCTATATGGGCCACCGCGACATCAATTCCACGCTGGTCTACATAACCGTCACGCGCGATCTCCTGCACGAAGCGAACGAGCGCTTCCGCGCCATTGGCATCCGATGCCTTAACCTGGAGGTGGCGTCATGAAAAAGGGCGATCCCTTTCCGACGTTGTTGCGAGCGTTCTTCCAGGAGTGGCTGGCTGAGCAACGCAACGCATCGATCCACACGATCCGGTCTTATCGGGATACCTGGAGGCTGTTGCTCCGATTCGTTGCAGAACGAAAGAAGAGCGTGGTCGCGCGGCTGACCTTGGCTGATATTTCAGCCAGCGAGGTGCGGGCGTTTCTCAATCATGCCGAGAATGAACGCAAAGGCACGATCGGCACACGCAATTGCCGGCTCTCCGCAATCCGTAGCTTTTTCAGCTTCGTATCGGGCAAGGACCCCGAGTTGATTGTTCATTGTGCGGAAGTTCTTGCGGTGCCGGTGAAACGGGAACCCACCTCTGCCCCGTTCTACCTCGAACCTAACGAGGTCGAGGCCATTCTTGCACAGCCTGACCGGTCAACTCTCGCGGGGCTTCGCGACCATGTGCTGCTTTCGTTTCTTTATAACACGGGAGCGCGTATCCAGGAGGCGCTGGACCTATGCCCAGACGCAATCCGGTTGGACGCCCCTAATTTCGTGCGGCTCTATGGGAAGGGCCAGAAGGAACGCATCTGCCCGCTTTGGCCGGAAACGGTCATGCTGCTCGAAACGCTGCTGGCAAGGCAGCCTCGAGCGCCCCATGAACGTATCTTCGTCAACCGCTATGGCGAGCCCTTGGGCGCCTCAGGGGTGCGGTTCAAGCTCGCCGCCTATGTGAAGGAAGCAGCGAAAACCGTACCGACCCTGCGATCGAAGCATATAACCCCGCACAGTTTTCGGCACGCGACGGCAGTTCATCTTGTTGCTGCCGGGGTCGATATCACTGTCATCCGCAGTTGGCTTGGCCACGTCAGCCTCGACACGACTAACCACTACGCCCAGGCCGATTTGGAAACGAAGCGCAAGGCGCTGGAGCGGGTTGGCGTTCCAGTAACAGGCACCGCTACTCCTTCGTGGAAACGAGAGGCCAGTTTGATGGAGTGGCTGGACACCCTGTAAATTAATGCGAAGGAGCGTGGCAAAATATGGCGGTTTTGCACTTATGTCCCGCGCTCCTTCGCATTATTACAACCTCGCGATAATATGCAGCGCAGGCCGGTTGGGATGTGCGCGGTCCCGTCAAACCGTTGGTTGGTTGTCCTGATCCACGGTTCGTTTCGGCCTATCATAAGGGCTTCCGCGAAGGCGGCGGCAATATCGACGATCTGTTCGATACTGCGCGGCGCGCCAATCTTGCCGTTCACCATAATGGCAGTGAAGCGCCGGCCAGGAAGGGTCATGCATCCCGGCCACTACCCTCGACCTGGCCACAGCCTTCCGATGCGGCCCGGCCGACGCCCTGGTCAAAGCGGCTTGTGCTGATGAGCGCCCGCGAGGCCGAGGAGGGTCTGGTCGACACGATCCGCCGGGCGCCAGGCGCGCATCAAGCGACCATCATCATGATCTGTCCGACGCGGGGATTCCGCAATGCGAACGATGCGGCGCAAGCTGGGTCGCTTGGAGACCTCCTCCGAGGCCGTGAATTTGAGGACATCCTGATCGCCGCGCAGGATCACGACCTGGCCGTTGCCGACGCCCATGCCGGCGCGCTGCCTCTGTGTCGAACCATGGAACGCTTGCGCCACACCAGGCTTCTCCAGCGCGCGCAATTGCGGACCTGGATCGCCCGAGGCCTTGAGGTGGGACAGGTCGCGGGCGCAGGGCATATCCGGTGGGGCAAGGCTATCAGCGGGCTTACCGGCCGGCTGGGTGAATTTACGGCGCGCTATGCTGGGCCTGCCCAGCCGCGAGGACACCGCATCGTCATCGAGGTCGATGGTGGTCGTCCGGCGACCGGCTATTTCGATGTCCAGGGTCAACCGCTCGATCCCGAGGCCGTGATCAGCAATCGAGCCCGGCTTCGCGCCGAAATGGCTGCGTTGCTGCGGTCATTTGCCGCCTCGACCCGGCTGCCCTGCATCCAGCCCTCACTCCTATGAATGGAAATCCATGCGATGCTGAACCAATTCCAGCGCATCTGCGCGCAAACCTATGACGGCGGCGATTTTGCGCATGTCGAAAATCTCGATGAGGCTGGCGCCTGCGGCGACACGCTGTTCGCGTTCCTGATGATCGAACTCTCTTCCCCAGAAGATTGTGACAGCCGTGACGAGGCCGTCCGGCGGCTCGAAGTGGCCATCGACAATGTCAAAGCCGTGATTGCCGTCCTCAAATCCTCGGAGTCTCACTGAGCGGTAATCGGCAAAGGAGAGGGCGCCAGTCCGTCGGGCATCCGATTCAAGAGGAGGGGGAACGGGACAGGCGGTTTCGAGGCCGGGAAAGGTGCTCGGCGCTGAACCTTTCCTCTGGAGAACCCTCATGTCCGATATCGCCCCGAATGCCGCCTTCCGCGCTGCCAGCCTCGTGCCCGACGAGAGGCGCATCAACTTCATCCCGACGCTGTTTGGCCGACGTCATTTCTTCAAGGGCGAAACGCTGCTCTACACTTTCATGCAGTCGCTTTCGCCCGATTATAGCGGCGGATATTGGCAGTTCTTCGAGGTCGGTCACCAACCGCTCTATCTCGCTCCGAACGGTCGGGATCGGTTCCGGATCCGATGCGGCAGCAACGGCTATGATGGCGAGGTCTCTGCAGACGCAGCCGGGATCATCGCAACGCTTTTCACCTTCTCCTATCTCTCGTTCGAATTCGACGATGACGACGACCACATTGCACAGGCCTTCCACCGGCTGCGCGATCATGCGCTCGACCATCCCGAGGCGGCGGAGATCTTCAGCGCGATCGACTAAGGCGAAAAGGGGAGTGGGAACAGGGGCCGGGAGCAAATCCGCTCCGAGGAGTTCCCATGTCCCTTCCCGCTATCATCCGCAGCGAGATCGACCCTGCGGCGATCGCCAAGGTCACGCGTCTGTTCAACAACACGCTCGGCGATGTGCTCGCCGAGCTTTTGCAGAACGCCCGCCGCGCGGGTGCCACAGTTGTCGACCTCGAGGTTCATACCATCGGCGACGATGTCTGGCTTTCGGTGAATGACGATGGTGCCGGCATAGCTGATCCCGCCGTAATACTCGCGCTGGGCCGCTCGGGCTGGAACGACGACATTGCAAAGCGTGAGGATCCGGCCGGCATGGGCGTGTTCAGCCTCGCGGGCCGCGATGTCGAGGTCCAGTCCTGCGCGAATGACGAAGGGGCGGGCTGGATAGTGCGTGTCGCCGCCGACGCGTGGGAAGCCCGCTCTCCGGTCGCCGTTGCTTCGCTCAACCGATCGCGCGGCACCACGATCCGGTTTCAGCTCGATATGCGTTGGAAGGAATCGCTCGACGCGGCAGCGAAGTCAGCTGCACTCTATTGTCCATTGCCGGTGCGCCTTCGCGGCATTTCGCTCCATCAGGAGGACTGGCTTGCCGGCGCCGAGGTTGTGGTCGAGGAGGCCGGCGTGCGCATTGGCCTGTTCAACGACCTGCGCGCGACGCGGTTCAGTCCCTGCGTCAATTTCCATGGAGTCATCGTCGCGACCGCTTTGCCATCGGTCGGCGAAAAGCGGCGCAACTGGTGGGCCCGTGTCGATATCGTCGATGCGCCTGACCTTCAGCTTGTTCTGCCGGCGCGCAAGGAGATGGTCGAGAACGCCGCGCTTGACGCGCTGCGCGACAGGGTTCGTTGCGTCATCTATCGCCATATTCAATCGCTCGGCACCCATCGCCTAGCCCACGAACAATGGCGCGAGGCCGCAGCACTCGGCATCGCGCTTCCCGAGGCCGAGCCGCTACTTCGACCCTGGTCGCCCGCGACCGCCGACCCTCACAATTGTTCCGCAGCCAGCGGCGAGCGCATTGCAAGTGAAGACCACATCATTGTCGACAGTTTCGAACCGGCCTTCGAGCAATGCGCGGCTTTTGCACTCGGCAAGCACGGCGGCTACGAGGGTCGACTGGCAGAGCCCGACGACACGATGGCGGGCTATAGCTGGTACAATTGCTTGCCGCACATCGCGGTGTTGCGGTTCGAGATAGAGCGGGACGGCGCGACGGCAATACTTGATCCCGGTGAATTTCCCGGCCTCGACAGTGGCACCGTCAATCGCCTCACTCTGGTGCTCGAGTTTAGCGGTGAAGAGGCGGACCAGATCCGGATCCCCGCGCCGGTCGCCATCGAATATGACGAACGTACGCACTGGAGCTTTGAGGAAGCCCGCATTCTGCTCGCGTCACGCGATGCCCTTACACCGGCCGAACTTGTCGACCTTCTTGAAGGGGCCTGCTTCAGCCCAAGCGACGATCGTGATGCCGACAGCTGGGACACCCAGCACAGCCGGTTCCTGCTTGATGCCCAGGAGATGGCGACCCGGTTGCTCCTGGGCGACGACGCGGCGCTGATCGAGCGCCTCCACGCCATTCTCGCCTATCGCGCGCAATGGTTTGTGCCGGAGGGCCGGCGTTTTGCGATTGTGCTTGCCCGCGACACGATCAATATCGGCCTCGAGCCTGCACAAGAGAACAAGCGGACAGTGGCTGGGGACGCCAATGCCTGACATCAAATCCGCGACGCCTGCCGACCGGGACGCTGTCCTCGCCGGAACCATGTATCTGCGGCTCGCACGTAAGCTGCTCGTCGAGGCGGGGCTCCCGCGCGCCGCAGCAGCCGTCCGCAAAAGCCCCGACGGTGCGGTGCGCCATATCGATCAACGCCTACGCAGGAGTCCATCATGAGCCGATACGACCTCAAGCCCAAGGCCGGCAGCGGCGCGTGTCGCGTCGTCGTCGGATGGGACCGACCGCTCCAAACCTTCTTCGCCCAAGTCTTCACTCCGACCGAGAACGAGCCGGACGAGGGTGAGGCAACGATCTGGCTCGGCACGGAACCGGGAGAATTGTCGACGCCCGAGGCCGCGATCGCCATTATTGCCCCCTACACGGAGATACCCAATGGTCTCGCGGCCGAACTCGAAGCCGACATGCGCGCAAGCATCGGCGTAAAAGACGGTGCGTACCAGGCTGAGGCCAAGCGCGGTTTATTCGGCTCGCTCCACTGACCGGGAACCTCGACCCCGAGGCCGCGAAGTGCGGACCTCGGATTGGGGCGCTAACGCGCCTGCTCGGCCGAACGGCCGAGGAGAGGAGGGGGAGGGAGGAAGGTGTCTCGGACACGGGAGTTCGAGCCATCATCCAGGAGAATCCCCATGAACATCGGTTCCATCAAGCAGAATGACGCCGGCATCCACGTCGGCAAGATCGCGACGCTCACGATCGCCATGACCATTGCACTGCGTGAGCTCCACTCCTCCAATCCCAAGGCGCCCAAGTACGAAGTGCTGGCGCTTTCCGCCTCACGGGCATGGGTGCAGGTCGGCGCGCTCTTCGAACTCTTCTCGAACGGCACCGGCGAGGCCTTCCTCAACGGCAAGATCGAGGATCCGAGCCTGGCCGCGCCGCTCTACATCTCAGCGTTCCGCCAAGACGACGGCAGCTACAACATCGTCTGGTCCCGCCCGACCCGCCGCCGCGATCTCGCGGCCGAAATGGCGGCCAAGGCGGACGACAGCCTGCCGCCACTGCCCGGTGAAGGCGCCGAAGCCAGCGTGGGCGAGGCGGCGCGCGAACGCACCGAGGCCGGCCTCGGCCAGTCGTCGAGCGAACACGCTTTCGCGGGCTGATCCTTCGCACCCTCAATAGGGCCCTCGCTCCGCATAGGGGCGGGGGCCTTTTCTCGTTTCCGCGCGGCCCCCGGCCGACGAGGGGAGGGCATATAAAGGCCGAGACGGTATTCGGGGTCACCATCACGAACAGTGACCAGCCCGAGGTGCCGGTGCGCCTTATCGGCGAACAACATGTGGTTGAAGATCTGGGCCGCATTCCCTCGTTCGCCGATTGGGTCCGGCTCATACAGCCGCTGCCCTGGATCCTTCGCGGCAATCCCGCCCGCTCGCCCGGCCTCGATTCTTCCTTGCAAAGGACGGCTAAGGCATGATCCTCCTGGCAATATGATGGAGTGTAAGGTCGATGGAAGAAGGTCCCTTTGGCAAACGAGCCGCGACCGCGGCCCTTGATCGGTTGATCGAGATTGCCCGGTGTGACACCGGGCAGTCCCGCCGGGTCGCCAATTTCCTCCTGGCCTGGTGGAACGGCGATGATTGTGGACATTTTCCCATCGCCGACCTTTTTGGTGTCGATGCCACGATCGCGACCCATATGACGACGATCATCGGCTTTCTCGGCCAACACGAAGGCGCGATCTATCCAGATGCCTTCGGGCGAAAAACCGACATGGTCGAGCTCGTCCAGCGCTGGCGGCAATTTGACGGCGATTAGCACGCCTGGCTCCCGGTAGAGCAGCATTTCTGCTATTACGCGACTCATGGCCGAGCTTGATCCCCACACATTGCGGGTGGCTGCATCGCTCATCCGCTTACGCATCGCCAACCTCCATCGCGACCCGCGTATGGACGGGCTGCAGCGCCTCGGCGCCCATCGCACCTTGACCCAGCTCGCCATCGATATCGAGGCATCAGCCGACCATGTCGGCCGGACCCGGCGCCGCAAGACGATCTAACGCCCCCCGCGCTTGGCGCGCGGACCGATTGTCTTCCCTACCTCGCCCAGGTTGGACTCAGAATGTCGGCGCCCCGACTGCGCCGATGGTCAGCGTCGGCCTTGAACGGCTTATCATTTATGTATATGTTGATGTATATGCAAAGGAGGCTTCATGGATCCCCGACGTTCCGATCCCACGCCCGCACGTGAGGCAAAGCTGTTTCGCAACAACAAGAGCCAGGCTGTGCGTATTCCTGCGGATTTCGAACTCCCCGGGACAAGTGTCATGATTTATCGCGACGGCGCCCGCCTTATCATCGAGCCGATCCGCCGGAAGAATATCCTGGAGGTTCTCGCCAGTCTCGAACCGCTGGGACCTGACGATCAATTCCCCGATATCGACGACACGCTGTTGCCGGCCAAGGCGATCGACCTGTGAGCAGCCTCTATATGCTCGACACCAATATCATCTCCGAACTGGCTCGCAATCCTCACGGCGGTGTCGCAAAGCGCATTGCCGAGGTTGGGCCGGATGCCATTTGCGTCAGCATCGTTACCGCGGCGGAACTGCGCTACGGTTGCGCCAAAAAGGGGTCGCCGAGGCTGCTCGCGCAAATCGACGCCATTCTCGACAGCGTCCAAATTCTCGCCCTCGATGTGCCGGCCGATACAGAATATGGCGGAATTCGCGCTGAGCTCGAAGCTGCCGGGAAGCCCATTGGACCCAACGATCTCTTCATCGCCGCGCACGCCTATGCTTTGGACGCAACGCTCGTGACAGCCAACATGGGCGAGTTCTCGCGCGTACGCGCGCTCAAAGTGGAGAACTGGATCACAGACCCACATTGATCGCAGCGAGCCGATGCGTCGCCGTGCTGGGCGTCTACAGCCTGTGATCTGCACTGCTCATTTTGGACCACCGAGGCCGCGAGGGCTTTCGCGGCCGACGGTCACGCCGCGTGCGCCTTCCGCGCGCCTTGCTGCAATACCGGAGACCGCCCGCCTTGGTAGAACATCGCGGCACCCGGCCAGCCTGTTCCCGCCTTGCCACGCGCGCCTTGCGCGGGTTGTGCAACGAAGAGGCAGCGACTAACCGCATCGGCGCCTGGTCGCGGCCGTCCAAAATCCGGCCGTCTTCCTCATACCTCTCGTTCCCGTCAGTCCTGTCCCGATGGGCCATCCGGCCACCCGCTTGAAGGGATGAACACTACGCCCGTGCGGGGCCGGCGCAACCCGCGATCTTCCGGCCGTGTTGAGGCCTGACGGCCTCTGCCCGCACCACCCGGAAGATCGCAGGTTCCCCTGCGCTGACGCTTCGGTGCGCCAGCCCCTCATGCCCGGGCTTCGTCGTCTTTTCATCCCAGCGGGATCGGCCCGCTGGCGCAAAGGAAGGACAGCATCATGAACAAGGTTTTTCTCTCAGGCCGGATCACCTCGGACATCAGCCGCTTCGGCACCGACAGCAAGGGCGGCGTAAGCTTCTCCCTCGTCACCAGCAAGCCCGTCATCAAGGACGGCCAGGTCCAAAAAGGCGACAACGGCTACACCGAAACCTACGACGAATTCCACACCGTCAAAGCGTTCAACGGCCTAGGCAAGTCGGTCGCCAACCACAAGAAGAAGGGCGACAAGCTCATGGTCGTCGGCGAAATCCGCTACAGCCGCAACGAGCGGGACGGCCGTACCTTCTACAACACCGACATCGTCGCTGAGGAAATCGAGTTCTTCTGGCCCCGGACGGGCGGCCCTCGGGCCGCCCCCTCATCTTCACGGAGACGATAGATGTTTCAGCTTGCCAGCTTTGAAGAGATCGCCGGGGTCGCCCACCGGATCGAAATCCTCAACCCCCATCTGGTCGCCCGCATCCGCCGGGCTGCCGACCAGCTCAACCGTCATGAAATCGCCGCGCATCTCGCCGGCGCGATCACCGAGGCTGCGGACGCCGCCCATATCCGGTCGTTCGAGGAAGCCCAGTTCGGCGAAGCCAGCGCCGATGCGATCGTTGATTGTGAATATCATGACGAGCTCGCCGCCGCCTGGTCGCTGGTGGCCGCCGAACATCAGCTCGTCTGCCCCGATCTCCTCCTCTCCTACGACGGGTCGGTCCACTGACCCGTCACACGCCTCCCGGCGAGTCCACCCCTGGGCTCGCCGTTCCTGCATTGCCCGTGTTGAGGATCATGCCATGATCATCCTGTCCGCCCACGTCGAAGGTCCGGTCGTTATCGAAAACGTCTGTGACGAAGCCGCCAAGCTGTGCAATCGCCTCGGCATTGGCCTTGACCTCACCATAGGCGAACACAAACTGAGCGTTCGCGCCGGCAATCATCCTTACAATCTCAAGCGCGCCTATGAACGGGCGGAACGCGCCGCGGCCGCGCGGGAAGCATAGCAGCGTTTAGCCACGCGCCTGACCCCGCCAGCGACAGCATCGGGACGCGAAGCCATCGACTGGATCAGGCCGATGTGACGACAGGCGCCGCCCCGCGGGCCGGGACCGTTGACGGTCCCGGCCTCGCCGGTGGAGCGGCCGTTGCCGGCGCAGCGTTCGCCTTGTCGAGCGCGCCTGCGACCTTGATGGCGACCTCGTCGAGCGTCGCCATCAGGCGATTGAGCTGGGACAAGTCGCCGCTCAGTTCGGGGCCATAGCGGATCGAGAGATATTCTCGGCCTTCGCTTAGTTTGCCGAGATGGTCGAGCGTGCGTTGGCGCAGCCGCAGGGCGGATACCGCGGGGTTCGCTGTGCGCTTGCGCAGGTCATGCTGGTAGCCTCTGATCTCGGCTGGCTTCACGCCGCGCGCCAGCAGCAACGCGTTGAGGTAAAGCTCGATTGCCTGGATTGCCGTCATCCGCGCGGGCGCCCAGCTCGAAGGATTGCCGCGCTTGCCTCGGCCCATCAGATCATGTGCCACGCCGCGATACTCGTCGGCGAGCTGCCTGATATCGTTCGGTGTCGCGACTTCGCCTGGATAGGCTTTCGATTCCCCCTGCATCACCTCAGTCTATGATCGACGCTGAAAAGTTCCAACGATGTTCCGACGCAGAAATAGCCGTCTGCGCGTTCGGCGCATCCCGCCCCGCGCAGCGCGCCGGACGGGACCGGGGCTCTATTCGCTAAGCCGCCGCCGGCCTGTGGCCGACCCCGGCTAACCTCACGGAGCCGCGCGAGCGCGTCTCCGTAGGGTAGACGCGAGACGCCTCTTTCGAGGACGCCCCAGCGCCTCCCCCCGAACCGTGCTTGCACCTTTCAATGCACACGGCTCTCCATTCCGCTGGGCATCCGGCCGCCATGATGGGCAACGTGACACTTTCGGCACAGGACGATTGTCCTGCGCCGTCGTGCCGATTGCACCCAAGGCGTCAGTTGGTCGCGCCGCTTGTCCTTCAAGCGATTGGGATGATGCATCTCGAACGGACCATCGGTATCGCCACATGCCTCGCATTGCTCGGCACTAAGACGCGTGACCAGATCGTTCGGACTCTGCGCAAGGCGAGAGCCTACCGTGATGGTGTCGACGATGGGGTTATCCCACGTCTTCACGATCAGATGCTTCAGTTTCCACACCTTATGAACGCGCGGCTCGCCCCGGACCACGGTCGTAATCCCGTGGTCCGACCCCATCTTCAGATATTCCTCGGCCTGCCGCCTCGTCGAGCGTCGCCGGCATGCCACAGTCGCGAAGAGGCTCCTGAGCATGACCAGTTCCAACTTGTCGAGTGACGCTTTCACGCCATCGGCGATCGCGTAGTAGTTCGCGAAGCCTCGGAACTCCGAGTTGTAGGCTACGATGATCTCCGGCACACTGGATTCCATGAGCTGCGGGCGCACCCGACCATTCCTCATGTCGAGGTTGCCGAGCTTTTTGCGCCTGCAGAACGCATAGACCCGATCCCGTGGCACCCACAGCTTGATATTCCCTCGCGTCGGCCGACGAAGAACGCTACGCGTTCCACCGCCGGTCTTTTGCCGCCCCGCCATTGTTCCGGCGGAGCGCAACGTGAAGGCGCATACATGGAAGCCAAGGAACGGCGATCCCTTCGATGCATCGCGAACCCCGGTTTTCTCCGGTGACACCGCCAGATTGAGCCGATCAGCGAGAAAGCGCTGTATATCGGCCATGATCCGGACAGCGTCCGCCTTGCTGCCGATCACGCCAACGAGGAAGTCGTCAGCATAGCGACAATACCGCAGGCGGCGGAAGTTGGGGTCCATGTCATCGACGGAAGAGAGTTTCCGCCGATCCTGTTTGACAGCTTCGATTAGCGCCAATCGGACGCGAACCTCGCCATCGCCCGCACCATCGGCACGGACTGCATCGATCTCCTTGCGGAGAGCGGCGATTTGCTGAGAGCAGGCAACATACGCGGGGTTCGCCCGCCGTCTGTCGCCTTTGTCGAAGCCCCGCCGCATCGACTCCATGAACTCGTCAAGTTCATGGAGATAGATATTGGCGAGCAGGGGCGAGATAACCCCGCCCTGTGGGGTGCCGCTATAAGTCCGTTCGAACTTCCAGTCGTCCATGCACCCGGCTTTAAGCATTGTCCCGATCAGATCGATGAACACTGGATCATCGATCCGCCGGGCCAAGAGGCCGAGCAGGATGTCATGGTCGATGTTGTCGAAGAACCCGCGGACATCCACCTCGATCAGCCATTTTACGCCCGTCCAGGTTTTACGGATCTCTTCGAGAGCCGTGTGACAGGAGTGACCCGCGCGGAACCCATGGCTGTGTTTCGAGAACACAGGTTCATAGATCGCCGCGAGGACCATCCTCGCCGCCTCCTGAACGATGCGATCATCCGCCGTTGGGATACCCAATGGGCGCATCTTACCATTGCCCTTGGGGATATAGACCCGTCGCACTGGACGAGGGCGGTAACGGCCTTCCGCCACGCTTTGAACCAGACGGTCGAGCCTCGCCAGCGTCATGCCGTCGAAGGTCTGTCCGTCCACTCCCGGCGTCATCGCACCCCGATTCCGGGATACTCTGTCATAGGCCCGCTCATATAAGCAGCGGGACCGCATGAGGCGGTTGAGACCATTGATCCGCTTGCCCGCCCGCGACAGGGCCGGAAGCTTCTCGATCCGTCTCAGGATAGTAGCGGTCTGCATCAGCAGTCCCTTTCCATTGATCCATCGAGTTACAGAACTGCCGTCCTTCGCCCGGACGCAGCGGATTTCGACAAGGATCGCTCCCGCTTATACCGCTACCCCGTCCGCCTCGCGGCGGCTGTCCCGGCCATTACACCGGGCGTTTGACTACTATGACGGCTCCGTCGCCATGCAGGTCCGGCGAGCCGTCCTGTTTAGGCGATCCCGCAGTTGCGCGAGTGAGGAGTCGCGATGCGGTTAGGTGCCCCGTTCGTTTCCTTAGTCCCCTGACAGGGGCCACGCCGAACGGATTGGCAGCGATTCACTGGGACGTGCTCCTCGCTCCGCTCGAGACGATGTGTCAGCCGCGTTCACCGTCACCTACCTAGTGGTCGTTGGAAACTGGGATTCAGACAATCCAGTCTTCACCATGCGCATCTTGCCTGCTGGTCAGCTGTCAGGCTGCGGCGCCCAACTTCGATCCCTACCCCGACATGCTATGGTCCCGTCCCCCTTTCGGGGTCTCAGCCGATTCATCACCGGCCCCGGTAAGTCGGTCAGGCATGAGCTATGCCAATAAGCTCAGTTCATTCGAACACTCCTTTCTTCTTCGCGCCACAACGGCGCACGCCCATCCGGGTCACGATCCCCTTGCGGGATGGTGACGCAGGGTGAGGTTATACACCCCTATTCCTCTCTTGTGTCTGCCTAGTGTGGCATGCGGGGTTGGCGGTCCGTCAAGCATGAGCGGTCCCCCCAATTTTCAGCCCGATGCCGCTGGCGCGGCTCCGTCAGAAAATCGGCTCCCCCGCTCCCCGCGTGGCGGCGGCGACGGCAAGCCGGTCGCCGTGCCTGACCTCCCTGACCACCGCATGCCCTGAGGCAAGCCTCATCGAACGGATGAGACATCCAATCCTTGGAGGCTCAAATGACCAACAGTTTCTCGAACTTCGCCGATCTCGCCAGCCACATCGCCACCGAAACGGGTACGGACGAACGCAGTTCGCTCTACGCCGACGCCTTTCTCGAGCATGACGAGCGCGCGAAGCTCTCGCCGGTCGACGAGAGCGAGCAGCTCGAAATGCCAGATCCTGACCAAGCCCGCGCGGCAGTCGAGATGGTGATGGCGACGTTGTTCGACGTGTTCCGCGATACCCGTCTCGAACCCTTCGCGGGCGACCTCGCCTGGGGCTTCGTCAACAGCTTCCATGTCGTGGCGAAGCGCATCAACGACCGCGAAGACGATGCCGCCAAGGAACTCGGCGACCTCGCGCGCAGCTTCGATCCCAGCGAAATCTACGCTTCCCAGATCGAAGAAGCGCAGATGCTCTGCCAGACCCTTCAAGGGTGCCGCGACGCCATGGAATGCATGCGCGACCATGCGGCAGAGGTCTACCGTGTGGAGACCGGACGCCCCTACGCGCCGACGCGTGGCAGCCGGGTTTCGAAGGGCGTCACCGCATCGATGATCGAAGCCCGCGACTTCCTTGCAGCGCGTGGCCGGGAACGCCGCGAGCAGTTCAGTCCCGAAGGCCCCATCGTCGCCTTCTCGGGCGGCCAGCAGTGGGAAGATCATGACCTGCTCTGGAAGGGTCTGGACTCTATCAAAGCCCGAATTCCGGAGATGGTGCTCGCAACAACCGCGCAGGCGAAAGGCTGCGACGCCATCGCTCAGGCATGGGCGGCAGCGCGAGGCGTGAAGGTCATCATGTTCCGACTGGATCGAAGGTTGGGCGCCAAGGCCGCGTTCGTGCGCAACGATCGCCTGTTGGCCCTCAAGCCGGTTGAAGCCGTGGTCTGCGAAGGCAGCGGCATCCAGATGAACCTCGCACAGAAGCTGCGGCAGGCAGGTGTCCCTTTGCATGTCGTGAAGCTCGCCCATCAGACCGTCCGCCCGACGCCGCAGCGCATGGCCGCTCGGGTTCGCCAGGGGCGCTGACGCCTCGGTTCCGAGAGGCTCCGGCCAAGGCCGGGGCCTCTTGTCCCTCTCCTTGCTTGATCATGCGGCGCTCAGGGGCATCGAACCCCTTCGACGCCGCTTCGAGGCGGCACCCCGTCCGACGGTTTTGCTTCTGGTGGGCACCATGAACGGCTTTCCCAGAGCAAAGAGAAAAGGGGGCGCGGCAAAGCGGACCAACAAGGGAGGACAAGATGTCCATCAGATTCCGCATCGCTACCAATTCCGATGACGGCGCCTTTCGGCACGCCACGATCTCCGCGCGGCAGCTCGCGGCCTTTCGACAGTTGCTTCGAGAGCAAGGCGATCGTCTCGGAACCGTGCTGCTCGACCCGGAAAACGGGCAGCATAATTTCCTCTCCTACCAGTTCGATGCGTGCATCTGCCCCATCGCGCTCGCCACCATCTGCACTCTGTTCGACCATGATCCCGATGTGGTCGCGGTGATGGAAGAGGCCCAATTTCGGCAGCGCCGCGTGACCATCTATCCCGGCCTCCATTCGCGCGACATTCGGGTGCGCGTGTCCCTGACCTCCGACGCCGGGCTGGAACTCGATCTGGCTTCCACCGATGCCCACGCGCTGCTCGCAAGCCTTGGCCTTTCGCCCGATGATGTTGGTGAAATTGGCATCGAACCGATCAGGGAGCGGCTCGCCCATCCGGCGGTGCGTCGGCGCTGCCTGGAGACGGGTGTCGCCGCCAATGCCGAACGCCTGACGCACCTCCTTGTCCTTGCCGACATGGATGAAACGGCGCGCCTGGAATGGGCATAATCGCCCAAGAGATGACAAAGTGATGCGTTTGTGCTAGCTTGTGTACAACGGAGAAAACCGCATGACTGCAACCACGACGATGACGATCCGCGTAAGCGAAGAAACCCGCGCAAAACTTGACCGTCTTGCCAGTGGAATGCGACGGAGCCGGTCCTTTCTGGCGGCAGAAGCCCTGACCGCTTATGTCGAACGCGAACTCCAGATCATCGAGGGCATTCAGCGCGGCCTGGCTGACGTCGAAAACGGGCGAACCATTCCGCACGACGAAGCCATGGACCAGCTCGATGCCATGATCGAGGGTATGCGGTCGCCTAAGCAGTGAGGCGTGTCCAATGGTCGCTTGCCGCGCTGGAAGACTTTCGGCGGCAGATCGCCCATATTGCCGCCGATGATCCCGACGCTGCCGCCAAGGTCGCGCGGCGTATCCGTGAAACAGGCGCTGCGCTCGGTGATTTCGCAACCGGTCATCCAGGCCGCGTTGCCGGCACCTACGAGAAAAGCGTGACCGGCTATCGATATATTATCGCCTATGCCCTGACCAATGATCAGACCGTGGTCTCAATCCTTCATGTCATTCACGCCTCGCGCGACTGGCAGGACGAACGCTGGCCAGAATAGGGCGACCGAGCATAGTCGAGCAGCCGCGCATGTTGGCTATGAATCCCCGCTCGAGCGCGAACGCAGATCACCATGTCGATCTGTGATTTGTCACCGCTATCGCTATAGCTACGGAAGGCACTAGCGGGGGCGCAGATACCGGGTTGTGGCTAATGCGACCGTCATCGTCAGACCGGCTCGCGCGCATGTTGCACGGTCCCTGCGAACCCCGCGCCGAACCGCCTTGCCGGCGCTTCCACAGCTAAAGAGGATCTCTCACAGACTTCCATTATGCGGTGCTTTGCTGTTAACCCCGAACCCCGCAGGGTGTTCGGGGGCAAAGCAGCAGGCTCTCACATCTCGGCATCAGACGAGACTTCATCGCCAAAGCATGACGCTGGGTGTCGATCGGCCGTCAAGGATCAGCGGTCCCCCCAATTTTGCCGCCGCCTCGCTGCGCTCTGCAGCAACAAAATCGGCTCCCCCGCTGCCCGCTTCGCGGCGACTTCGTCGTCCCTGACCGCCTCAACACCGCGTCCCAGATGAAGCAGCCCCCAAAATGACCGGACAGTTCCTCACACTTATGTAAGAGTGAGGCATATGACCGACAGTAATCCCAGTAGCTATGTGCATGCGGAGGTTCTCGGAGGGGTTCAGCGCCGTAGGCGCTGGACCCCGGAAGAGAAGCTCCGCATGGTCGAAGAGACCTTCCTGCCCGGCAACAGCGTGTCGCGTGTGGCGCGCATGCACGGGGTAGCGCCCAACCAACTGTTTGGCTGGCGCCGGCAGGCGGCGAGCGGCGCCCTGACCGCCACCCGCGCAGGCGGCGAGGTGGTTCCGGCCAGCGAGTATCGCGCGCTGGAGAACCAGGTGCGCGAGCTGCAGCGCATGCTCGGCAAGAAGACCATGGAGAACGAGATCCTGCGCGAGGCGATCTCGCGCGTGGCAGGTCCCAAAAAAACGGCATTGCGCACAATCTCGTTGCCGGAGGGCGACCTGTGAGCGCGGTGGCGAACGCGCTCGGCGTCTCGCGGCAGCATCTCTCGTCGGCCAGACGCAAGGCCCCTGCGCGCCGCCGCGGCCGACCTCCGCTGCCCGAGGAAGAGCTCGTCGCGCGTATCCAGGCTCTGATCGCGGAACTGCCGACCTATGGCTACCGCCGGATCCATGCGCTCCTGCGGCGGCAGGCACGCAATGGCGGACCTTCTGCGCCGAATGCCAAGCGGGTCTACCGGGTGATGAAGGTGCATGGCCTGCTGCTCCAGCGCCATAGCGGCAAGGCAGACGATCGTCGTCACGACGGGCGCGTCGCGGTTGATACCCGCAACACCCGCTGGTGCTCCGACGGCTTCGAGATCGGCTGCGACAACGGCGAGAAGGTGCGCGTCGCCTTCTCCCTGGATTGCTGCGATCGCGAGGCAATGGGCTTCGTGGCCACCACCGCAGGCATATCCGCCGAGGACGTGCGCGATCTGATGACCGCCACCGTCGAGCACCGCTTCGGCCGCGTGAACCGCTTGCCTTCCACCATCGAATGGCTGACAGATAACGGCAGCTGCTACACCGCCAAGGAGACTCGCCGCTTCGCACGCGAGATCAACCTCAGACCCCGGACAACACCCATCGAAAGCCCGCAATCCAACGGCATGGCAGAGGCGTTCGTGCGGACCATGAAGCGAGACTACGTCCGCGTCGCCGAAAAGCCCAACGCCAAGGCCGTGATCAGCCAGCTACCAAGCTGGTTCCACCACTACAACAACGTCCACCCGCATCGCGCCCTTGGCTATCTCGCCCCGCGCGAATACATCACACGTTCAACCAGTGAGGAACTGTCCGGGAATTAAGGGGCAACGACACCAGATGCCTTCATCCTCATCCGATGGAGATGGGGAGCACCTACGTAATGGAGGCTCACATGACCAATACAAAATCCCAAAGCGTTCGCATCGTCGCTTCACACGAACCGGGCTACTGGCCGGCGCAAGCTACCGGCTTCCGCCTTATTCGTCTCCTCGAAAAATATCTCGCCCTATCCCAGACCTGTGCACGCTCAATCGGCGTCGCCAGAACTTGCATCGAACGGGATTTCTTCAGGGCCGAATATGACCGGCTCTACCGCTTAAGCGGCCGTATCGCACACCAGGTCGCCCGCTCGAACGGCTATACAATCTTACGAGCGCTCGCCGTCGACAGCCCGGCATACCGCGTGGTCATACAACGCCAACACATCCTACTGTCCACGGATTCGCGCTTCGAGGACACACCGCAATTTATCGCTTTGGAGAAGTTCCGAGCGGACGCCGAGCGCCTCGCCGAGGCGGAGATGCGGGCCACCGCAGGCGCTACCTTTGAACTCTACGCCCGCCAGTTCAGTGAGCAATGTGCGCGCTACATCGACCGGCTTGATCCGAACCTCCAGCGCTATGCCGTCGTGATTGCGAATGACCACGGTTACGTCGAGGACGAAGAAGAGCGTTACGCCGACTTTGGTGCCGATCTATGCTCCCTCACCGGCATCGACGAACAATATTGCCACTGCGGACGTCACCCCTGACGGCAGCGGGGACCGGGCTTCGCGCTCGGTCCAATTCCTTCTTCAACGCGGACCTATTTCCTGCTCGCTCGCGTGTCGCACGGTCCCTTTGGACCGCGCGGCGCTACGCCTTGCCGGAGCTTCCACAGGAAAGGAAAATCTCTCACAGACTTCCTATTATGTCGTGCGGGCCGGCGCCGCGTGCAAGGATGAGCGGTGCCCCCAATTTTGCCGCGGCCTACGCTCCGCTTCGCTGCGCTCCACCCCCGACAAAATCGGCACCCCCACTCCCCGCTGCGCGGCGCGGGGCTGTGCCCCGCGTCCTTGACCCGACCCCGACCCGCACGACGCCCATGCCCTGTCATTCAAGACGACAGGAGGACGCCATGCAGATCACATCGACCTATGCGCTTGCCGATCACGCCGCCTTCACCGCCGCTGTTGCCAATGCGCAGCGCCGCGCGCTCCACAGCTTCTTCGACCAGCACGTTATAGAGGAAGAAGGCGCCTACATCACCATCGACGAAGGGGATTATGACGCCCTGCCGATGACGATCATCGACCGGGTGGTCCATACAGTGCCCAGCGCCATGACAGACGAATATTGAAGACAGGGGAGGGCCTCATGGCTCTCCCCCCAATTTTATGTTTCGAGATGTGGACAGACCGGGCATCGAGCCCGGCCTGTCCATGTGCTGCCTGCGACCGCGCCGATCGGTTTCACGCTGCCAGGCGCTTTTGAACCTCATCGATGCCCAGCGTCTTGATCCGGCTGAGAATGGTCGTCAGCTTCTTTGGCTCAGCCTTTAGCAATCCCGATTTTTCAACGGCGGCGATCGCCATCTGCCGCTCTTTTTCCTCCAGCGCTTTCAACCGCTCCTGGAGCCTTGTTTGCTCGGCTTCAATCGCCGCGCGTTCCTGTTCCACAGTCTTTGCCATGGGGTATTCCTTGTCCATGAGATAGGGCTCCGGACAAGCCTCTCTATATCCAACCTGAACGAGCAAAGGAAGCCATGCCGGCCTTGGTTGCGTGGCCCGGGATGAGCGGTCATCGGGGGGCATCTTTCTGGGTGAGGTCATGCCGGAGATGAGGGCATCGAACCCTCATCTCCGGGCCGCTGCCAGGGGCAGCGGCGGAGGGGCTGGATGATGATGAACAGGACCGTGGATGGGCATCGGCCCTTGGCGCTCTGCGACAAGTTTGGCGGCTCGGCGGATCGTTCCTCACCGCCGACCGGGGCTCTATTCGCCGGGCCGCAGACACCCCTTGGCAGGGCTGTCGCCTCCCCGAGCTCACGGCGCCGGGGCGATGCCCCGTCGCCGCCCGTTCGGGTCACGATCCCCTGCCGGCTCGACGCGGCCAGGGCCGCGTGGGATTTTCCGAACATTGGTCCTGCTCCGCCCACTTGCAGGCCAGTTTCAGGCCCGCCCCCAGGGCTCGAAGATCGCCTTCTCCACGCCGCATTTCTGGCCGCCCGATGGGCGGTCCAGTCCCCCGCCGGAACGGCTGACCCTCCCATGACATCACCGATCAAAGCGTCCCAAGGCACCAGATTCAAGCCCAAGGATTTAAGCACACCGAACGCACCGGCTGGTGCAAGAAGTCATTGAAAATAAACTATAAATCTCAAAATAATGGGTCGGACAGTGTCTGACAGTTTTGAAAGCCGTAGAAAACCACGCATTTCAGTGGTTTGAGCGTCAGACATTTGCGGACGGCATTTTCTGCAAATTGCTCAATGACTTGCCTCAGGCAAGCAAATCCGCTATGCCTTGCCCTGCCTTTTTAATCCCCACCAGCCACCATAATGGAGGCTGGACGTGACAGGCACATCCCCAAGACTTTCGGTTCGCATCGATCCGCGCCATTTGACGCTCATCGAGGATGTCGCGCGCAAGCAGAATGTGTCGCCCTCGCAGGTGGTGCGCTGGGCCATCGACGCCTATCTCGCCGGCGCCCATGACCATGGTTCCAGCCGTCGTCGTCTGGCCCGGTTGGCCGAGTTTCAGAACCTCGCCCTGGACGTCATCATCCTGGAACAATATCCCGAATTGCGGGAGCGGATGATCGCGGAAACCGACAAGCGCCTGGAGCAATATCATGGCGCATAAGGACATAAGGTCGAACGGCCAGAACATCCCGCTCACCCATCATTCGGCACGCGGCCGGGTGCAGCGCAATTCAGGCAATTTCACTCGCGGCAGCCAGCTTCTCACCCACGAGATGCTGATGTGGTTTTCCGGGGTCAGACTGCCCTTCATCATCTGGTTCTTCGTGTTCGTCGCGGCCTGGTTCGCCATCATGTCGATCCGGCTCGATGAGCATGGCTTCCAGCTCATCTGCATGAAGCTTTATTCAGCGCTCTGGAACTGGGTTGGTCTCGATCCCACGAAGCGGGTCAATGTCACCCTGCCCAATGGCGAGATGCTACGCACGATCATGCCGATGGTGCCGGCCATACCGGCGGTGAAGACCGCTTGGGCGATCGCCATGCGGGGTCTGCTCGGCTCCTTTTTCATCTCGCTGTTTATCGTCGCGCCGCTCTCGATCTGGTTCGTCGACCTGTCGCGCCGACGCGGGAAATCGATCCTTCAGGAGCGGCATGAACGCGGTGCCATGCTGGTCGATGTCGACCTGCTGCGTGGCGAGATCAATCAGCATAATCTGACGAAATATGAGGAGGACGTCGCAGCGCTGTGCCGGGGTCTGTCGCCGGGCCAAGTATTGCGACTTCCCTTTGCCGAGCGGAAGGGCAGGGGCATCCACCACCCCTATAGTCTCGCCGGTGTTCCCTATCCGCACCGGATGGAACAGTCGCACACCATGCTGATCGGCACCACTGGATCGGGCAAGACCACGGAGCTGCGCAGCCTCGTCTCGCAGATGCGGGCGCGCGCCGACAGCGCAGTGATTTTCGACCTGACCGGCGCCTATGTCGAGGCCTTCTATGAACCTGAGCGGGACACGATCCTCAACCCCATGGATGCGCGATGCCCGGCCTGGTCGATCTTCAACGACTGCGCCACCCATAGCGAATTTACCGCCGCCGCCGCCGCGCTGATCCCGTCCGACGGCGGCTCCTCCGAACCCTTCTGGGCACTGGCGGCACGGACCCTCTTCATTGAGATGTGCGTGCGCCTCATCGAGCGCGGCCAGGCCACCAATCTGGCCCTGGCCGAAAATCTGATGACCGCTGATCTGAAACGCGTCCATCGCTTCCTCACCAACACCATCGCCGATCCTCTCACCGCGCCGGAGGCGGCTCGCATGGCGGAGTCCATCCGCGCGGTTTTCAACACCAATGCGCAGGTGTTGCGCTTCTTGCCGGAAGAGGGGGAAGCCTTCTCGATCCGGCAATGGATGACCCAGGAAAAGCGTCCGGGCTCGATCCTGTTCATCACCTCCAACTATGTCGATCTGCCGATGAACAAGGCGCTGCTGACGCTGTGGATGGACCTTGCCATCAACACGCTCATGACCATGCCACGCACGCGCAATTTACGCACTTGGTTCATGTTCGATGAGCTGGGCGCGCTGCACCGGTTGCCCGCGATCGAAAACGGGCTTCAGACCGCCCGCGCCTTTGGCGGAGCAATGATCCTCGGCATCCACAGTTTCGAGAAATTGGTCGAAGTGTATGGCGAGCAGGGCGCCCGTAATCTGGCATCTCTGGCGCGCACCAAGTTGATCCTCGCCACGGCGGATCTCGACACGGCCGAGCAGTGCGCGCGCTATATCGGCAATCGAGAAGTACGGCAGATGGATGAGGCCTATAGCTACGGCTACAACCAGACGCGCGATGCCTCCACCCTGACACCGCGCAAGCAGGTCGAGCCGCTCGTCATCGCCGACGACATCACCAACCTGCCGTCCATGCACGGCTTTGTGAAATTCCCCGACGGATTTCCCGCGGCCCGGATTCTCCTCCAGTGGAAGGACTATCCGCAGGTGGCGCAAGGGTTCGTCCGCTGTGCCCATGTGAACCCGGTTCGCTCGAAGCGAACCGACGCCCTGTTCGCGGAAGAGGGGGGTGAGGCAGGCGGCCGGGATGGCGCGGCGCAGATTGTCGAGGAGGTGCCCGATCCCGAAGTCAATCTTGCCAAGGAGATGGCCGCCCGCATCCTGTTCGGAGAGAGAAATGAAGAGCATGAAGCAGCCCGGCGGGCTGCCGATCGCGACCAGCCCGAACCTAGCAGAGTGGCCCCTCGTCATGCGGCGGACCGGGCGCTCGCAGACCGCGCCGATCCGGCAACGGGTCAGCCCGTCGGACGGGCAGGGCAGGGGAGCAGTCAGCCATCCCCGCGCGCGCCGGCGGAGGATCAGTCGCTCATTGAGATGCGGCAGGATTTTTCGGGCGGCAAGGATCTTGGCGACAGCGCGGATTGGGGGATATGATCCATGCTGTCGATCGCCTCTGTCCGCTCCGCATCGGGCGCCGCCAACTATTTCGCGCAGGACAATTATTACACCGTCGAGGGCTCGTCGGAACTCAGCCTCTGGGAAGGGGAGGGCGCCCGCGACCTGGGCCTGGCGGGCGAGGTTGGCAAGGATGCGTTCGAGGCAATCCTCAAGGGAGAATTGCCCTCGGGCGAACAGGTCGGGCAGGTCGAGAACCGACGCGCCGGCTATGACCTCACCTTCTCCATGCCCAAGTCCGCCTCGGTCATGGCCTATGTCGCGGGCGACCGCCGCATTCTCGCCGCCAATATGTCCGCGGTGAAGGCGACCATGGCCTGGGTCGAGAAGAATTTGGCGGAAGGCCGCAAGGACCAGGAGGGGCGCAAGGTTCCGATCCCGACCGGCAATCTCGTCTATGCCCTGTTCGAGCATGATACCAGCCGGGCGCTTGATCCGCAGGGGCATATCCACGCCGTCATCGCGAACCTCACCAAGATGCTGGATGGCAAATGGCAGGCGCTCCATGCCGACAGGATCTGGAGCAACAACAGCGTGATCGGCGCCATCTATCATGCCTATCTGCGCGGCGAGATCGAGAAGCTCGGCTATGGCGTCGACCTGAAGGGAAAGCACGGCACCTTCGAGATTACCGGTGTCCCGCAACCGGTGATCGACGCGTACAGCCAGCGGCGGCAGGACATATTGGAGAAGGCGACGGAACTGGGCCTTAAATCTCCCGAGGCGCTGCGCGAAATTACCACGCGCACCCGTGATCCCAAGCTCAACGTCGAGGATCGCGCGGCCCTGCTTCAGGGCTGGAAGGACAAGGGTGAAGGCCTTGGCTTTACCGGGCAGGAATTGCGGGAGGCAGCGATCCTGCGGAGCGCGGGCCACGAAGCAGCCGGGCGTCTGGAAACCGGCTATCGCGCCATCCGCGACGCGGTTGCCGGAGCATGGCATGCGGTGGGCGCCGTGTTGTCCCATGATGATCCGCTGGTCGATCGCCGGATCGCCCGCATCGTGCAAAGCCCCGCGGCGGGCCGCGCGCAGCTGGCGGTCGCCTCGGCGGTGCGGATCCATGGCGAGCGGGAAGCCGCGTTCGAACAGCATAAGCTTGCCAAGACCGCGCTCGACCTCGGGTTGAAGGGCGTGACCATCGAGCATGTCGAACGGCGGATCGGGCAGCTCGTCGACAAGGGACTGTTGCTCCGCGGGGTGGAGCGCGCCGCCCCTATGTTAACCACGAGGGAGGCGCTCGCGACCGAAGAGAATATCCTGGCCCTGGTGGAGGCGAGCAAGGGGCAGGCAGCGCCCATGCTCGATCCTGCCGAGGCGCCGCAGCGCCTGCAGCAGGCAAGCAGTCATCCGCTCAACCCTGGTCAGCTGGGCTCCGCCACGCTGATCGTCAGTTCCTCCGATCGGACGATCTCGATCCAGGGCGTCGCGGGCGCCGGCAAATCAACGATGCTCTCGGCGGTCGCACGGGTTGCGGAAGGGGAGGGGCGCAAGATTCTCGGCCTCGCCGTTCAGAACAAGATGGTCGCCGACATGAAGGAAGGCGCAGGCATCGAGGCACAGACGATCGCCTCCTTTGTTCTCGCCCATGAACGCTTCGTGGCGCGGCGCGAGGGTCCTGCCTATGAGGTGGCCCGCGAGCGTATGGAGGGCGCCATGCTGGTGGTGGACGAGACCTCGATGGTGTCGTCCCGCGACATGCTGAGCCTACACCAGATTGTCGCGGCGCTGGGGATCGAGCAGTTGGTTCTGGTCGGTGATCGCCAGCAACTCTCTTCGATCGATGCCGGCAAGGCCTTCGCCATGATCCAGGCAGGCGGCGGCACGATGGCGCGCATGGACCAGAATATCCGCCAGCGCACCGACGAACTGCGCGCCGTCGCGGCGCTGGCCAATCTCGGCAAGGCCAGCCAGGCCATGAAAGTGCTGGGCGACAAGGTGGTTGAGAGCGCTGCCCCAGCGGACGAAGCCGCCGATCGCTGGCTGTCTTTGTCGCCACAGGAGCGCGCCGCGACGGCAGTGTTCGCCTCGGGACGCGAAACCCGGCAGGCGATCAATGAGTGCATCCAGGCGGGCCTTTCCGCAGAGGGCACCCTCAAGGGCGAGGGCATCCACCTTACCATCTTCGAGCGCGTCAACATGACTCGCGAAGAATTGCGCTATGCCGCCAATTACCGTGCCGGACAGGTGCTGGAGGTTGGGCGGGGCGGCGCGAACGATGTCGGGCTCAAGGCCGGACGCTATGATGTCCTCAAGGTTCATGCCAATGGCCGGGTCGATCTCACCGATGGCCGCCGCAAGATCCGGTTCGATCCCGCCCGGCTGTCCCCCACCGAGCAGCGCGACCGGTTGCAACTTTCCGAAAAGAAGGGCCTGCATCTCCGAGAAGGCGACACGATCCGCTGGACGGCGAAGGACAAGCCGCGAGAACTGTGGAACGCCGCCATCGCGCGCGTTGTCCGCGTCGACGCCACCGGCGTTACCGTCAATCTCGGGCAGGACAAACAGCTGACCCTGGCGGTGGGCGATCCGATGCTCTCGCGCCTTGACCTTGCCTATAGCCTCAACATGCACATGGCCCAGGGGATCACGACCGACAAGGCGATCACGGTCATGGCGAGCCATGAGCGCAACCTCTCGAACCAGCGCCTGTTCAATGTGGGGGTCACGCGCGTGCGTGACGAACTGACCATGATCGTCGACGACAAGGAAAAGCTGGCGCGCCAGCTCGACCATAATCCGGGAAACAAGACCTCCGCGCTGGAGACCCTGGGGCGGCTTGCAATTGACGGACCCCAGGCGCGAGGCCCTGCCAAGTTCGACCCTGGTCCGGTTGAAGGGGTGACCACGGGCGCTGGTTCCCATCCCGCGGACTTCCCCGCCGATCTTCCGCCGCTGCCGGACAATTGCGGCAAGCCAGTCGACCCCAGAGACGGGCATGGTCCGCCAGCACAAGGCCAGGATCGCGCCGACCTCCTGCCGCCGCTGCCCGAGCGCGGCCTGGGCCTAGATTTGTGACCTTGATTCTCACGAAGGAGCATCGTCATGAAATATGCATTTCCCGCGCTCGCTGTCCTTTCCCTCGCGACCTCCCCGCTCGCTGCGCAAAAGCTGGGCAAGGGTGGCACGTCGATGAGACATCCAGCCTCCCGCAATGCGCGCAGCCTTTGGGTACGGTGGCGCTCGTGGAAGACAAGGTGCCGGCGCTCGATGATCAACTGCCGCCGGGTATGCGCGAAAGAACAGGTCGGAAGTCGCCCAGCTCATCGGCGCAGAGCATGATCGGCCCGAAACCATGGAGGAGACGCTCGAGCGCATCCTCATTCTTGAGCATGGCGCGAACCAATATGCGCGCGTCATCGCTGACGAGCTCGATGCACCGGAATTGAGGAGCGTCATCGACAGAGCCGAAGAGCCGGCGTTACGCTACGTGGTGGATATGTGCCTGGAAGGGCGCAAGGCAGTGGTGAAAACCGAGCTGGAGTTCGTCAATCGCTACCTTAATGCCCCGGGTCACATTTCCGTGCCGGGCGATCCGGGCGGGATTTTTGATCGAACGAAATTCGAGCTTGGGGAGATCGACTGGGCTCTGGTCGATGCCATGATGCTGGAGTGGCACTTCTTCTGATCAGTGCGATCGACGTCTGGCCTTGAGTGACCCATGTGTCACTTTACCTGCGTTGAAAAAGTGACATGCAATTTTGTGATGGGAAGGGCCGTTGAACCGTCGTTCGGCGGCCCTTCACGGCTTACCCGTTCACTTGGTCCTTGAGCGCCTTGCCAGGCGTGAAGGTCAGCTTCTTCGACGCAGCGATCTGGATCGTCGCACCGGTCGAAGGATTGCGGCCTTCGCGGGCCGGGCTGTCCTGTCGGGTAGGAGCGACCCGTTACCGGACCGCTCCCCCCTTAGAACTGCACGTGCAAGTTTCCCTGCATGCAGCTCAAGCCTCCACGAAGCCCTGTGTGACCAGAGCCACCAGTCCCCTCGATCAAGGGGCGGATGCGGGTCATCCGAGGTCTGCCGGTAGATCCGTGGGTCGGCTGCGCCTTGCGGCGAAGTAACCGTCCCAGACCGGATCAAACGGATTGGCAGCAGCCCGGATTTTGCAATGGCGACGGATGGGAACGTCGGCTGCATTCAGCAACCGTGTGAACGTGACGTTTCCTCCGTCGTCCTTCACGCCTGCGCGGAACACCCAGTCGCGCGTGCCTTCCCGAATGAAGTAACGCCCCTTCACCCAACGACGCGGTTTGTTCGGGTGCCTACGACAGGCCCACTGCCAGAGACACTTCCAGATGAGGTGATCGACCTTTCGGAAGGTTTCCTTCGCCACCTGGTTGTGATGATAATTGGTCCAACCCCGTATGACAGGGTTGAGTCGCCATATCAGATGCTCCTGCCTTATGCTGGCGGCGGATTTGATAATCGTTCGGATTTTGCGCATGAACGCCGCCACGTTCTTCTTGGCGGGTTTGATGTGGGTGTGCCCATCATATCTGCGCACGTTCCAGCCGAGGAAGTCGAAGCCTTCCTCGACCCGCACGAGGCGAGTCTTTTCTTCAGACAGGGATAGACCCCGTGCAGATAGAAATTCCTCTACCAAAGTCCTTGCCTCCTCCAGCACTTCTCTCGATGCACCAGTAATGACAAAGTCATCGGCGTAACGTATCATATTGACCTTGGTGCGTATGTTTCGATGTTTGGGGCCGTAATGAGCCTTTAACATCGTTTCCATTCCGTCCAAGGCCATGTTGGCAAGTGTTGGCGAGATTATTCCGCCTTGCGGAGTTCCCGCTCGAGTTGCGTGCCATTCGCCGTCCTGCATATAACCGGAGTCCAGCCACTTCCGGAGCACCGCCCTGTCCATGGAGATGTTGGCGGTGAGCCAGTCCTTGCTGATTTCGTCGAAGCAGCCAGCAATGTCAGCGTCCAGAACCCATCCCGCCGTCCCCCGTCCCCGCAGTGCAATGAAGCACTGGCGAGCCGCATCACGCGCGGCGCGAAAGGGACGGAAGCCGTATGAGTTAGGGTCTGCCGTGGTTTCCGCGACAGGCAGTAGCGCAAGCAGGTGAAGTGCCTGCATGGCCCTGTCTTTCATCGTCGGAATACCAAGCGGACGCAGCTTTTTGCTATTTGCCTTCGGGATATACACCCGCCTCAGCGGTAGTGGCCGATAGCCCCGCCGTCTGAGCGACAATACTCCTCTGACGCATTTGCCCGGCGTGTCCCAGATGATCCGGTCGACTCCGGGCGTCCTCTTACCTCGATTTTCGGTAACTCGTTTTACGGCAAGAGCCTTGCCGCTGAACGAATGGGTCAGCAGCCGCTGTAAGGCTTGCACCTTACCCCAGCGACCTTCCCGAACTGCCTTCGCGATACGCATTTGCAGCCGTCGCACGGTTCGACGCACCGAGGACCAGTCAATCTGGCTCCAGTCCGCCGTTTCGCGGGAGGCCGCACCAGTCGCTATGACCGTCATTTGCCTGTCCTCCTTTGAGGGTTCTGCATATTTTCTCGCGATGAGAGACCCGTCGGAAGTCTGCTCCTTTTCAGGCGGGGTGATGTTGGCAAGCCGCAACCCCTGTCCAGACCATTACAGCCCGGCCTTCGCTTTCTCCGACATCCTTTACCCGCACCACCGACAGCTTTCCTTGCGGTTGGCCTGCCCACTGCCGGGCGGAGATACGGGCTTACCGTGTTTCATCTAAATAACGGGGGTGGGTTAGACCCTGCCTATTCGCCGGCGGTCTATCTTGTCCGTGTGTCTCCAAAGTAAAGAGAGACATCCGACCGCGCACCTTTTGGTTCAAGCCTATCAGCATCTTTGGCTTGTCAAATTTCACGACGTTTATCAGCAGTTCACTTCAATTAGTCATACCACCCAGCCTAGCGCCCCATCCGCTCTGATGCTTGCAGAAGATACCGCCACCTCACGGCATCGGCACGGCCCGAAGGCCCGGCTACATTGTCCCAGCAGCTTCATACCGGACCGTTACCAGTCCCGCATGTGCCGGTAGGCTACTGATGACGGAACATCAGGTTTGATCCATGAGATTATTCATGCGCAAACAATTATTTAGACGACTTTCACGTCGCACTCACCTTGAACTTGCCGAAGCCGTTCAGCGACACCTCCTGCCCCTTGGCAGCCGCATTGGCGATCGAGCTGAAAACGGCGTCGACATATTTGCGGGCATCGGCCTTGGTGAGGCCCTGGTCGGCAGCCAGGGCTTCGGCGAGATCGGTGTTGTTCATTGGGCATTCTCCCGTTGATGATGCGCAAGGGCATAAGCTGGAAGATGGCCGACCGGAAGAGGGGAATTGCCCCAGAACACGGGGCGTAGCCGGGCAAAGTGACACATGGGTTTTATCTGGCACCGGCGCAGAAAAGGGGATTCACAGCGACTCATCATCTGCTAGATTCCTGATATGTTCTATCAGGCCGACCGTTTCGAGCAACCTCTGCCGTCTGCGAAGAAGCCTGTACGGCCGACGCTCGCGCCAGCGAGCGCAACGCAGCCGGAACTGGTCGATCGTATTGCGGCCGTCACGCGCCGACCGCGCTATGCGCTGCTGGTACTGGAACTCATCGCACGAGAAGCCGGACCCAATGGAAGCCTCGGGCCTTATGTGAGGACCGAGGAGGGGAGGGTGCCTGTTCGCGATTGGCTCTGCCAGGCCTTGGCTCCGCTGGCGAAACGCGATTGCCGGCGCATCGCCATGGTGGAAGCCGTGCGGGGAGAGGTGCTAGGCATGGCGCAGGATGGCGCTGATCCAGCCGAGCTGGAGCGCGCATGTGAGGCGCAGATTCAGGAGCGCATCATCCGTTCCGGTCGAACCAGTGTGAGCCGGGCGGTTTCGGATCTGGTGAAGGCCGGCCTGCTGCGGCGGCATTATCAGGGCTACCGCGTCGATCATCCCAATCGCGGTGCGCAGCGAGAAGCGGTCTACACGATCACCGCCGAGGTTAGGCGGACGCTTCGGCGACACCGAGCGATACCGCTACATGGCGGGTGAGGAAAGGGTTCATTGAAACGGCCCGTTCGCTTCAATCCAGTTGACCGCGATCGCTTCCGCGCCCGTCCTGATGCCTTCGACCACCACGTTCGATTGAAGAAGATGAACGACATTTTTAAGAAGGCCGACCTCCCAAAGCGCACCATTGCGCGCTTGGACATAGGGATTGACCGCACCTGCGACGAGGACGCCTTCGAGGCGGAAATATGAACCGATATTCATGTGGCGCAGGTAGCCTGCCTCCTGTGACATCGCCATGACGCATCCCCGGCGCGTGCAAATAAGCGGACGGAGCGAGGCACACCGCTCCTGTCAGAGACGGTCGAACACCGAACCCAAGCGTGGGGAAAACAACCGCTCATATGTTTTGAGCAGATGCGTGTCGGTCATCGCTGCAACATAATCGCAGATGATGCGCAGGTCGCCGCCCGCTGCCTCAAACTTCAAAAGCTCTTCGCGGGGGAGAAGCCGGACCGGGTCGGCCTGCATGGCTTCAAAAACGGCGATGACCATCCCCTGACCCTTGAACTCCAGATGCTGGACCCCGGGGCTGGTGATGACTTCCCGCACGACGAAATTTTGCAGGACGTCGAGGAACTGACGCTCGCCTTCCCGTACCCGGACGCGGTAACGCAGCAATGGCTCGGCAAAGGCGTCCAGTTCGACATATTCCACGGCGGTGAGAAAATGGTGGACCAGCCGTCCGATGAAGCGCTTGCGCGAGGCAGCGCCGCCGAATAAACCGTCTATCATCTGCGAGAAGACGTCATTGGCGCTCTCGCCCGGATATTTTTCCTTGAGGGCGTCGAGAAAAGTCGGGCAGCGATCCTGCAGCGCGGCGGCAAAACGCTCCCGCGTGACGAGGTCAAGGGCGATCGCATCTTCCAGATCATGGACGCCATAAGCGATGTCGTCGGCCGTATCCATGATGGAGCAATCGAGCGATTTGTGGATGGACCGACCATGCTTGCCGGGCTGGGGCGCGAACGTCTGGAATGTTTCGCGATCCTCATTGTCCAGCGGCGCAAGAATCCAGTCGACAACGTCCTGCTCGCTATCATGATAGCACTTGGGGGGCTTGCACGCCTTGCCGTCGAGTATCTTGATGGTGGTCGGGCCGGTGACGAGGGCAGGGATGATCGCCGGATTGCTCACTCGGCTGAAGGCGACGGGATATTTCAGGATGCCGAGCATGGTCCGGCGCGTCAGGTTCGCCCCGGCATGGGAGGAGAAATGCTCCAGTCGGCCCAATATTCTCAACGTCTGGCCATTCCCCTCGAACCCGCCTGCATCGCGCATGCAATAGTTGAGCGCGATCTCACCGCCATGGCCGAAGGGAGGATGGCCGAAATCATGGGTGCAACCGATCGAATGGATGGTCCCGCGGTCGGGCAGGAGCGAGGCGGCGGGGTGATCGGGGATGCTCTTGCCGAGTTGGCGGGCTATTCCGCCTGCAATCTGCGCGACTTCTAGCGAGTGGGTCAGGCGCGTCCGGTAGAAGTCGCTGTCGCCGAGATTCAAAATCTGCGTCTTGCCTTGCAGTCGGCGGAACGCGGCCGAGTGGATGACGCGAGAGTAATAGACATCCCCGTCATCGCGGGCATCTTCACTCTGTGGATTCCAGCCCTCGCGGCGCGCTGACCAGCTCATGGGCGGCGGCAGGCCATGCCTGCTGCGGCGCTGGTGATGGTCGTCATCGGTGGGCTCATGATGTGGTCCAGGTCCAAAGACAGTTGGTAAAAAGAGAGGGGCATTGAAGCAGTTAATAGTCAGTCTGGAAAAAGCATCGCTCCGTAATCCTGAGCGCCATGCAGGATGTGAACAATGACGACCTTGTCCGCTTCCACGCGATAGAAGATCAGATAATTTCCATGCCCGCGGCGCCGCACGCCCAGTCCTTCGAAGCGTGGCACGAGCGGGAAACGTTCAGGATGATTCGACAGGTCCAGGCATTTCTCGCGCAGCTCGCGCAAAAAGCTTATCGCCCGGGCGGGGTTGTCCTGCGCAATATAATCACCGATCGTCTCAAGGTCATGCTCGGCCTCGGCCGAAAGGTGGACGATCATTGAGAGCCGGTATCCATGGCGCGATATTTGTCTTCAAGGCGATCAAACACCGCTTCTGCGGGAGTTGTGTTCCCTGTATCAGCGTCGGCGAGCCCGCGCGCGATCGAAGCATCGAGCGCTGCAAGGCGGGTTTCTCGGTCCTGAATCATGCGCACTCCCTCGCGGAGCACCTCACTTTTCGAATTGTATCGACCGTTCGCGACCAAGCTGGTCACGAACGTTTCAAGCTGCTGTCCAAGATCCGCGCTGATCATCCAAATACCTCCTGACCCGAGGATAGCATCTTATCAACAGTTGATAAAGCGATCTTCGACAGCTTCGGTAGCTGTGCCTACCTCTGGCATTTCTCACAGCGCCGAAAAAATACCGTCATCCGAGGTAATTACCGCACCGCTGGAAAACGGAGCTTGCCATTCAAGGATGGATCCGCAGCATGCTACCGAAATGCCGTAGCTGACCGCAACCGAGCGATTTTCCTGTTCGGATCGAGGAAATGGCTGGGGGATGTGATACCGCCCAAACAGGGGTTCGGCGAACGCAGTGTAAATCGCAAAGGCTAAGAAGCCATATAACATGTTGACAACGCGTACATAAAATGTTCCTGCTACTTAGAGAAGTCACAATCTCTGCCAAATAGAAATGACACTCTTTCGATCAGCAGGGGCTGCGTGGAGCCCTCGAGATAGCGCAGCGCAGACCCTGCTGGAAGCGCGACTTAGATGGGGAAGGGCATGGACCCGCTGCGCACGCAGCGGGCTCGGTCAGCGCGGCCTTAGCGCGCTTTCACGAACTCGAGCGTGCCGCGCGCCCGTAACTCCGCCTGGCTGAGCCGGGGGCCGCGTTTGAGCTTGGCCCCGCCCAACCGGCGCCCATCGATCTTCGCCGGCACCTCCGGTTCCGGGAACAGATGTGTGGGCTGGTCACGACGGGCAGGAGCATTGTTGTTGCGCTGCCGGTGATGCGGGGCGATCGCCTGGATCTGCTTCGCCAGCAGCAAGGCCGCGTCGAGATGGCGGTTCTCCACGATCGCCGGCTGCTTCACCTGCCGCATCTTGTCGAACTGGCGATAGGGCAACACATGGCCTTCATGCTGGATCTCCAGCCGGCCATCAGGATATTCGCACACCATCACTCGCTTGCGCACCAGCTCCCTGGCGATCTCGGTCGGTTCCAGGATGAACATCGCCTTGTTGTAATGGAGTGTCAGCGCCGCCGTGACTGTCCGTTGTTCGCGCCACACCATGATCGCGCGCAGATCGTCATGGAGGGCGAGCGGACGGTGGAGATCGCGACTATCGAAAGCGGGACGAGCGAAGCGGGCATTGTGGCGGACCATATAGCCCGGCAGAAAGGCGTTCGCTTCTTCGATCGAAGATATGCCCTCCAGCCGCATCGCCTTGACCAGCCGATCCTGCAACGTGCCGTTGGCCCGCTCGACCCGGCCCTTGGCCTGCGGCGAGTTGGCGCAGATGATCTCGATGTTCAGCGCGTCCAGCGCGCGGCCGAAATGAGTCATGCCATCCCCGCGCGCCGCGCTGGCGCGGGAATTACGGAAGACGCTGTGCTGATCGGAGTAGAAGGCCACCGGCTTGCCATGCCGCTCGATATATTCGCGCGTCGCTTCCATGTAGGAAAAGGTGCTCTCACTCTCGACCATCTGAAGATGCATCAGTTCACTGGTCGCGTCGTCAATATAGACGAGCAGGGTGCATTGCGGACCACGATCTTCGAACCACCAATGCTTCGAGCCATCGATCTGGACCAGTTCGCCGCGGCAGTCCCGGCGGTAGCGCGGCTGATAGGGGCGCGGACGACGCGCCGCACGGTCCTTCCACAAACCAGCCTCGATCATCAGCTTGCGCAGCGTCTCACGGGAAATATGCACATCATGCCGCTCCGCCAGATACTCGGCAGCCAGCGTCGGCCCAAAATCATGGTAATGCTCCCGAACCAACGCAATCGCATGATCGCGAATTCCGTCGCCGAGCCAGCGGTTGCTACGGCGTCCACGACGTCGGGAAACCAGGCCCGACGCACCGTCCGCGCGCATCCGTATCAGCAATCGATAAACCTGCCGACGCGACAAACCGAGCAGCGTTGCTGCATCCTCGGCCCGCAACTCCCGGCGTTCAACACGTAGCAGAGTATCAAAGCGTGTAAGCTCGCCATGGCTCATGGACACCACCATCATCCGCGCACTCCCTGCATCCAGGGAGCACCATGCCACCAGTGACATCTCTATTTTGCAGAGGGTGACATTTCTATCCGGCGCTGGCGGTTTCCATTTGAAGCGCGACACCCGAGGTGATGCGTAGCATTTCATCCGGGGTGGGGCGAGCCCCACCCCGGATGGCAAAATTTATCCGGCCTTGAGGAGGGCGATCTGTTCTCCCAGGACCTCGTGCGGGGTGCGATAGCCCAGGCACTTGCGGGGTGTGCTGTTGAGGCGATCGGCGACGGCCTGGATCTCTTTGTCCGACAGGAGCGCAATGTCGGTGTTGGAGGGCAGGAAGCGCCGTATTCGGCCATTGCAATTTTCCACGCCGCCTTTCTGCCAGGGCGCGGACGGTAAGCAGAAATAACTGGTGACGCCGAGCCTGTTTCGCAGTGTCGCAAAAGCCGCAAATTCCGTGCCGCGATCAAAGGTGATGCTACGCCGGAGGGAAGGGGGGATGCCGCGCAAATGCCGATCGATCCCGGCCATGACACCGGCAGAATGTCGGCTCGGATTACGCGCGAGGAAGGTGAAGCGGCTGCAGCGTTCGACCAGCGAGGTGAGGTTGGCTTTGCCATATTCTCTCCGGAAGATCAGGAGATCGCCTTCCCAATGTCCGAAGCTGCTGCGATCCGCAATTTCCTGCGGACGTGCGCCGATCGTATTGGCCACAGGAATATGGAGACCGCGTGGCTTACGAGCGTAGCGCTGCCGTCGAGAACGGCGGGCAACGGGAAGATGGCGCCACAGCTTCTGGTGGCGTCCATCAGGTCCATAGACATATTGGTAAATGGTCTCGTGGCACACCGCCTCCCGGTTGCCCCGATGACGCCGCAGGTAACCCGCAATCTGTTCTGGCGACCAGGCGGCCGACAAGCGATCAGCGATATAAGCGGCGAGTTCCGGTTGGCGAGCGATCTTCCCGCCACGAACTCGACGCCCGCGCGCCATGGTCTGTGCGACAGTCGGAAAATAGCCGCGAAACAGCGGATTCTCATCCAGATGGCGGTTGCGCTTGAGCTCTCGATAAATCGTCGAAGGATGCCGACACAGCGCGTCAGCAATTTGCTGTGCTGACCGTCCGGTTGCTGCCAATCGATAAATGTCGCGCCGCTCGTCCAAACCCAGATGCTGATAGCCGTTCATTGCGTGCCTTCCTGGAAAAGGGATCAAACCCTTATAAAACCTAGGATTTCGCACTTCGAAATAGAATCCACCCGCTTACAGGCTCTGTTCCTGCCGGTTAGAGAAGTCACAATCTCTGCCATTTAGAAATGACACCCTTTGAGGGCAGCAGGGGCTGCGTGGAGCCCTCGGGATAGCGCAGCGCAGACCCTGCTGGTGGCGTGACAGTGGTGGGGAAGGGCATGGACCCGCTGCGCAGGCAGCGGGCCCGGTCAACGCCGGTCGGACAGTCTTTAACGGGCCTTCACAAATTCCAGCGTGCCGCGCGCCCGTAACTCCGCCTGGCTGAGACGGGGACGACGTTTGAGCTTGGCTCCGCCCAACCTGCGTCCATCGATCTTCACCGGCACCTCCGGTTCGGGGAACAGATGCGTGGGCTGGTCATGCCGGGCGGGAGCATTGTTGTTCCGTTGCCGGTGATGCGGTGCGATCGCTTGGATCTCCTTCGCCAGCAGCAGCGCCGCATCGAGATGGCGGTTCTCCACGATCGTCGGCTGCCTCACCTGCCGCATCTTGTCGAAATGCCGGTAGGGGAGGATATGCCCCTCATGCTGGATCTCCAGCCGGCCATCGGGATATTCACACACCATCACCCGCTTGCGCACCAGTTTCCGGGCGATCTCGGTCGGTTCCAAGATGAACATCGCCTTGTTGTAATGCAATGTCAGCGCCGAGGTAACGCTGCGCTGTTCCCGCCACACCATGATCGCGCGCAGATCGTCATGCGGGGCGAGCGGGCGGTGGAGATCCCGACTGTCAAAAGCGGGGCGGGCAAACCGCGCATTATGCCGAACCATATAGCCTGGCAGGAAGGCATTCGCGCCTTCGATCGACGATATGCCCTCCAGGCGCATTGCCTTGACCAGCCGATCTTGCAACGTGCCGTTGGCCCGTTCGACCCGGCCCTTGGCCTGCGGTGAGTTGGCGCAGATGATCTCGATGTTCAGCGCATCAAGCGCGCGGCCGAAATGCGTCATGCCGTCGCCGCGCGCCGCGCTGGCGCGGGAATTGCGGAAGACGCTGTGCTGATCGGAGTAGAAAGCCACCGGCTTGCCGTGCCGCTCAATATAGGCCCGGGTCGCTTCCATGTAGGAAAAGGTGCTCTCGCTCTCGACCATCTGGAGATGCATCAACTCACTGGTTGCATCGTCGATATAGACGAGCAGGGTGCATTGCGGGCCGCGATCCTCGAACCACCAATGCTTCGAACCGTCGATCTGGACCAGTTCGCCGCGGCAATCCCGGCGGTAACGCGGCTGATACGGGCGCGGACGACGCGCTGCACGATCCTTCCACAGACCAGCCTCGATCATCAGCTTGCGCAGCGTCTCGCGGGAAATGTGCACATCATGGCGCTCCGCCAGATACTCAGCCGCCAGCGTCGGCCCAAAATCATGATAATGCTCTCGGACCAACGCAATCGCATGGTCGCGAAAGCCATCGCCAAGCCAACGGTTGCTACGGCGCCCGCGACGACGCGAAACCAGGCCTGGCGCACCGTCTGCACGCATGCGTATCAGCAACCGATAAACCTACCGCCGGGACAAGCCGAGTAGCGTCGCTGCATCCTCGGCTCGCAACTCGCGACGTTCAACCCGTAGCAGCGTATCGAAGCGTGTAAGCTCGCCATGGCTCATGGATACCACCGTCATCCGCGCACTCCCTGCATCCAGGGAGCACCATGCCACCAGTGACATCTCTAATTTGCAGAGGGTGACATTTCTAAATGGCGCGGCGGTTTCCATTTGAAGCGCGACACCCGAGGTGATGCGTAGCATTTCATCCGGGGTGGGGCGAGCCCCACCCCGGATGGCAAAATTTATCCGGCCTTGAGGAGGGCGATCTGTTCTCCCAGGACCTCGTGCGGGGTGCGATAGCCCAGGCACTTGCGGGGTGTGCTGTTGAGGCGATCGGCGACGGCCTGGATCTCTTTGTCCGACAGGAGCGCAATGTCGGTGTTGGAGGGCAGGAAGCGCCGTATTCGGCCATTGCAATTTTCCACGCCGCCTTTCTGCCAGGGCGCGGACGGTAAGCAGAAATAACTGGTGACGCCGAGCCTGTTTCGCAGTGTCGCAAAAGCCGCAAATTCCGTGCCGCGATCAAAGGTGATGCTACGCCGGAGGGAAGGGGGGATGCCGCGCAAATGCCGATCGATCCCGGCCATGACACCGGCAGAATGTCGGCTCGGATTACGCGCGAGGAAGGTGAAGCGGCTGCAGCGTTCGACCAGCGAGGTGAGGTTGGCTTTGCCATATTCTCTCCGGAAGATCAGGAGATCGCCTTCCCAATGTCCGAAGCTGCTGCGATCCGCAATTTCCTGCGGACGTGCGCCGATCGTATTGGCCACAGGAATATGGAGACCGCGTGGCTTACGAGCGTAGCGCTGCCGTCGAGAACGGCGGGCAACGGGAAGATGGCGCCACAGCTTCTGGTGGCGTCCATCAGGTCCATAGACATATTGGTAAATGGTCTCGTGGCACACCGCCTCCCGGTTGCCCCGATGACGCCGCAGGTAACCCGCAATCTGTTCTGGCGACCAGGCGGCCGACAAGCGATCAGCGATATAAGCGGCGAGTTCCGGTTGGCGAGCGATCTTCCCGCCACGAACTCGACGCCCGCGCGCCATGGTCTGTGCGACAGTCGGAAAATAGCCGCGAAACAGCGGATTCTCATCCAGATGGCGGTTGCGCTTGAGCTCTCGATAAATCGTCGAAGGATGCCGACACAGCGCGTCAGCAATTTGCTGTGCTGACCGTCCGGTTGCTGCCAATCGATAAATGTCGCGCCGCTCGTCCAAACCCAGATGCTGATAGCCGTTCATTGCGTGCCTTCCTGGAAAAGGGATCAAACCCTTATAAAACCTAGGATTTCGCACTTCGAAATAGAATCCACCCGCTTACAGGCTCAATAGTCGATAATAAACATTATGTTAAATCAATGCGCTGGCGGCACGAATCTTGCATAAGTGTCTGCGCCGGGTTCTTCGCCCAGGAGCCGAAGTAATGATCGGATTTGACCCCAAGGAAATAGCCCGTGCAGGCTTGGCGCACCGCGCCTTCGACGTCGCCTAGGCCATATACCGCATCTGCCGCTACCCATGAAAAGGGTACATCCGCCGCCAGCGCACGCCTTATCATCTCGACCCAAGGCGGGCTTGGCGGCAAAGGACACAGTCTCTGGAACATGGGTGGCGGCAAGCTTTGTCCGATCACCAGTCCAGCTCTTGGGCAAGTAGAGGGCTCGATCGACAAAGGCATGACCCCGAGCCGAAACATAGGTCGCGAACACCGATCTGGCAGTTTGTTGTCTTGCCTGCCGAACCGGTATATTGGTGTGCGACACCGCAGGTGGCATCGCCCTTCTTAAGGAAGCCGGTCTCGTCGATGGCCAGAACAGCGTCATCTGGGGCAAGGTTCTCTACGACATAGTCACGCACGATGTCTTGAAGACCGTCTGCGTCCCAGCGCCCGCGACCCAGAATGGCCTGCTGTCGCCAGGGCTCAGGATCTCCGGCCGCCTCTGCACGCATCCATCCTGTTTTGCGCCGTTTCTCACCCAACAAACCATCCAGGAAAAGATTGGCCGATGCCGCAACGCGTTCCTGGGTGAATAGCACGCGCATGCGAGCCTTCACGTCCCGCAGCGACGATGCCCAAAGCTCCAGTGTCGTTTCAATCGATGCGCCCGTCATCCACGGCCTCCCTACCATGGAGACCTATTGATTCAGAATTTCAATCAATATGCAACTGTAATGCTAGTTGTCTGGTTGCGACACATCATTGGCGTAATATAGTACGTCGTCGACTTTAGTCATAAGATCGTCCGGTGCCGTCGGCTTGTAAAGAGGATTGGCGAGCGCGGGCATAAGGCCGATCCGCTCCTCTACCTTCTGGCATGGCGAACTGCCGTGGAGCACGCGCTGTCGTCGCCGATTGTAGGCACGGTTGAAGCCGGTCAGCAGGATTTCGAGATCAGCATGGCCGGCGACGTTGATGCCCATCACTTCGCTGGCGATGCGGCCGTTGAAGCGTTCGACCATGCCATTGGTTTGCGGCGTATAGGGTCGCGTCGTGCGGTGAACGACCTTGATCTTCGCGCAGGCGCGTTCGAAATCGTCGGCGGTAAAACAGGATCCCCGGTCTGTCAGCACATGGGTGATGCGGAAGGGGAAAGCCCTTCTGGCGGCCTTGAGGAAGGCGACGGCGTTGGCAGCATTTTCAGCATCGTAGACGGCCAGATGGACGAAGCGTGAGCAGCGATCGATGGCGACATAAAGGAAACGCTTGCGAGTTTCGCCGTCCGCGGTGCGCAGCTTGGGCAGATGTTTGACGTCGATATGGACAAAGCCCAGGTCATAGTCCTGGAAGCGCCCCTGTCCTTTACGCGGCTGCGCCGTGGGCTTGGGCGGTCGTCGATTGAGCCCTTCGGCCTTGAGTACCCTGTAGATGCTGTCGCGATTGAGGTGTGGCAGGAAGTGCCGGAGCACGAAGGTCAGGTCATCCAGGGCAAAGCCTGTCGCCCTGCGTACAGCACAGATGATCGCGCGTTCTTCCTCATTCATACGCCAAGCCAGACGATGGGGCCGACTTGGGCGATCCAGGATCGCCTGCTCTCCTCGCTTGCGCCATTTGCGGACCGTCTCATCGCTGATGCCATAGCGTTTCGCCACGACACTGGCAGGCTCGGTCGAACGGGCAATTTCCGCCCTTACAGCAGGCGTGGTTCGAGCCTGGGGATGTATCTGCACCATCACGAAACCTCATCAGCAAGGACGGCAAAGCGCCACGCGTGATCCGCGATGGCATTCTTTACCATATCCCAATGATGTGTCGCAACCAGACAGCTAGTCCAGTCGTAGAAGCTATTACCACCCTTTGATTCCCTAGTTCAGATGCCTGCACGTATGCCGAACGATCACCATGGGACGCTCGCATCACGATCTAACGGTGATGAAAAGCCATCGTGCTTGCCTATAGAAGGCAAGGAACGCGAGTCACACCCCGGAGCGCAGGGCACGGCGCGCTTCCTCAGTGATGGCGTACATGACCTGACGCTGCGCGCCGCGATTGTGATGATCGACCCGATATCCTTGATATCGCCTTTGGACTAATCCGGCTCGAACCAGTTCTGAGACGGCGCGACTGACGTTAGTTCGACCGGAAATCCGGATGCGCTCGCGTACCAGATCGTCGATCAAGGCGCCTGCTGCCGCGCTATCTTCTGGTAGCGCATTATCGTCCTCCAGCGCGCGTCGAACCTTTCCGGCGATCGCGAGCCGGCGGGGATCGCGCTGGGCGACCGGGGTCAGAGCGTCAGATAACCAGTCTCGAACCGGAATCCGCGTCTCGCCCGCTCGGACGAACGGACCGGCCGAGCCAGTTTTCGCACTCAATTGCGCGATCAGATTCAGCACCATGAAGCTGTACCGGGGGCGCTCGCAAAAGTCGGCCAGTCGCTCGAGGATACCAGGCACGTCGAGCACCGGTTGTTCCGAAACGCTGGCCGGTTCCGAGGTCGCCTCTGTGGCAAAAAGATCAGGCTGAAACATCAGAACATTTGAAGCACAATAAGAACGGAATGTGAATCCGTTATCGACCGGCTAAGGCGGTTGGACCAGTCGTGGCACTTCACCGAAGCGCAGCGGCTATTAGAGCGTGAGGTCACTAACTCGCTAGATCCTCGCTACCCACAGAACTGAGGACCGTGGCACTTTACCGACGGGTGAAGTGCCGCGGTTGGCATGCGATGTCCTCCGCAAAATACGGGCCGTTTGCGGGAGGGAGCGAAATCCTACGCTAAGGATTTTGGCCAGCGATATTCGCCGGTGAGGTTGATTTGCTCCCAAACCAGCGGTGAGAAATGGGCGAGGAGATCGGGTGGGACGGTAGCGCCATTAGCGGATCGACCGGTGACGACATCGCTGAGCTTAATCTTATTCCAGAAGATGATGATGGCGGCGAGGAAGTTCATGCCGGCGATGTGATAATGCTGACCTTCACCCGATCGGTCCCGGATTTCACCGCGCCGATGGAAGCTGATGGCGCGCTTCAGCGCATGATGGGCTTCACCTTTTTTGAGGCCGATCTGGGCCTCGCGCTGCAAACCGGCGTCTAGAGTCCAGTCGATCATGAACAGCGCCCGTTCGACAAGACCGACTTCCCAAAGGGCAAGGGCCAGCTCATTTTGACGAGGATATGAAGCCAGCTTCCGCAGAATCTGGCTGGGGGCGACAATGTCGGCGGCGATCGTGGCCATGACCCGCAGGATGTCGGGCCAGTTCCGCTCGATGAGGGGCTCATTGATCTTCCCGCCTACCAGACCCCGCACATTGGCCGGCGTCGCACCGGGGGTAAAGGCATAGTGTCTTTTCTGTTGCAGGTCGCGGATGCGTGGCGCGAACCTGTAGCCGAGAAGCGAGCAGGCGACGAAGACGTGATCGGTAAATTCGCCCGTATCGGCAATGTGCTGACGGACATGGCGGCCTGCGTCATTCATGAGCAGCCCGTCGAGAATATAGGGTGCCTTTGCTGACGGTCGCCGGGATGACCTGGGTAGCAAACGGCGCGTATTGATCAGAGACATGGCTGTATCCTTTCAAGCCTGGGACATTGCCGTATTTGGCGTTGACCATGTTCATCGCTTCGCCCCGCTCGGTCGCGAGGAAGAACTGTCCGTCGCTGGAGGCGGAGTGCCCCTGTCCCCAGAACGCGGCCATGGGTAGATCGGCATGTGCCTCCAAGATCAAGGCGAGCGCCCGATCATAGGCCCTGCCTTCAACATGCCAACGCGCGCTCCGCAGCAATTGGACACCTTCTGTCATTGGGTGCGGGACTGCAAGGTAGATCGACTTGGGGTTCATGCTTCTGTCCGTGATCGACGCGTGGTCGTCACATGATGCGGTCGGAAAAATCAGGGTAGCCGATCTCGAAAACGGCGTTGATCGCCAAAGCGTCCAGCGGCTTGTCCCTGACCATCGTCCCCTCGCCGGTCACCCGCAGGGGACCTCTACGTAGCTGAGTATCCGGGCATCTTTTCTCTCCTCGAAGGCTATGCCGGCTGGCCGTACCTGAAGTCGGCTTCATCGACCCACATCCGGTGCAGAATGATGCCAAGCTTGCGGGCGAGCGCGACCTTGGCGCGCTTCGCGCTGCGGCGCTTGGCGATATTCATTGCCCAGGCCTTGATCTTCGACCATTTCGCCACGCGCGTCATCAGAACGTGCGCTGCCTCGAACAGAGCGACCCTGACCGCCGGATCACCGGCACGACTGATCCCGCCGTTCCGATCTATCTCGCCCGATTGATATTTTCGCGGCGTCAGGCCGAAGCAGGGACCGACTGACTTGGACGATCGAAAGCGGGCAGGATTATCGACCGCGGCACGGTAGGTAAGCGCGACAATCGCGCCAACGCCTGGCGCGGTCATGAGCCTCCGGCATACGGCGTCGGTGCGAACGATATCCCGGACCTGCCCATCCAGGACAGCCAGCTGCGCGCGTAATACTTGGCGCACAACGAGCAAGGGTTCCATGATGGAGGCAAGCGTTGCATTGCCCGAGACTATGTCGCGGACGGCATCATCCCAACGGCCCCGCAGCAGTCGGCCGAGGCGCAGGCCGAAACCCTTCAACAACCCGCGTACGCTATTCTCGATGTCCTTCTGCCGGCGCATCAATGTCGACCGCGCGGCCAGCAACGTACGCTGCTCGCGGGCGGGAATGGTCTTGACGTGCACCGGCCTGAACCAGCCCGAGCGCAATAGCTGGGCCATACCCCGGGCGTCGTTGCGGTCCGTCTTCATGACCATCGCCGACAGCGCAGCGCGGACCTGCCGGGTCTCCATCAGAACCGGCTCAATCCCTGCGTCCTGGAGGCCGCGAAAAAGCCATTCCGAAAGCGGTCCGGCCTCGAAGCCGACCAGTTCGAGTTCAGCGCTGTAGGGGGCCAGGCAATGGGCGATCGCCTCCGGATCGCTAATCGTCACTGCTTCCAACAGAATATTGCCACCGGCGTCGATCACGCAAATCGCCGTCTTATCCATAGAAACATCAAGCGCGGCATAGGCAGTCATGGCTTTCCTCCTCGATAGGGGATGCTCAATATGGGGCGAATCGCACCCAATGACCGCATCTCGAAAAACCTCTGGTGCATAGCGGCCTGAACTGATTCACTGCCATTGCGCGACAGCGGAGGCGGTAATGGCGGGACAGCCGGGTTTCTTTGATCTTTCGAACCAGTACGAGGCGCTGAGTGCAGCGGGCGATCCGCTGGAGCGGTTGGCGGCCGTCGTTGACTTCGAGGTTTTCCGTTGACCGCTGGTCGCCGCCCTGCGACGCGCCCCGCGCGCCAAGGGCGGACGTCTGCCGTTCGACCCTGTGCTGATGTTCAAGATCCTGGTTCTGCAGGCACTGTACTCGTTGTCAGACGAGGCAACCGAGTTTCAGATCAAGGATCGGCTGTCGTTTCAGCGGTTCCTGGGCCTTGGGCTCGACGGCACGGTGCCGGATGCGACGACGGTATGGCTGTTCCGCGAGCGCCTCGTGAAGGCCAGGGCGATCGACCGGCTGTTCGCCCGCTTCGATGCCGCGCTGACCGATCGGGGTTATCTGGCCATGGGCGGCCAAATCATCGATGCCACGGTCGTGCCGGCGCCGAAACAACGGAATACCGAAGTGGAGAAGATGGCGATCAAGGAGGGGTGCGTTCCCGAGGCCTGTCAAGTAAAACCCGCCAAGCTCCGCCAGAAGGATCGCGACGCGCGCTGGAGCGTCAAGTACACCAAGGCCAAGGTGAAGGAAGGCGCCGATCCCAAGGCGTTCAAGCCGGTCGACCTCGCTATCCCGATGTTCGGCTACAAGAACCACATCGGCATCGACAGGACCCATGGTCTGATCCGTACCTGGGACGCCAGCGCCGCCAATGCTCACGATGGTGCACGACTGCCCGATGTGGTCAGCAAGGACAACACCGGCTCGGGGGTCTGGGCGGACACGGCCTACCGGTCGAAGAAGAACGAGGCGTTCCTCGCCAAGGGGATGTTCACCAGCCACATCCACCAGAAGAAGCTGCCGCGCCGGCCGATGCCCGAACGCATCGCCAGGGCCAATGCAAAACGATCCGCCGTGCGTTCGGCGGTCGAGCACTTGTTCGCCGGGCAGAAGCACCGCATGGGGCTGGTCGTGCGGACCATCGGCATCGCCCGCGCCCGCATCAAGATCGGGATGGCCAACCTGGCCTATAACTTCCAGCGTCTTGCCTGGCTTGAGGGGCGTCCTGCGCCCGCATGACGCAAAAACCGGCCCCTGCAGCCGGTTCCGACACGGAAATCAGCGGATCAGCACCCAAAAACCGGGGCTCACCGTCAATTTGCGCGCCTTCACGTCGCCATCATGCCGAAATCAGACGGTTCTTCGAGATGCGGTCATTGGGTGCGATTCGCCCCATATTGAGCATCCCCTATCGAGGAGGAAAGCCATGACTGCCTATGCCGCGCTTGATGTTTCTATGGATAAGACGGCGATTTGCGTGATCGACGCCGGTGGCAATATTCTGTTGGAAGCAGTGACGATTAGCGATCCGGAGGCGATCGCCCATTGCCTGGCCCCCTACAGCGCTGAACTCGAACTGGTCGGCTTCGAGGCCGGACCGCTTTCGGAATGGCTTTTTCGCGGCCTCCAGGACGCAGGGATTGAGCCGGTTCTGATGGAGACCCGGCAGGTCCGCGCTGCGCTGTCGGCGATGGTCATGAAGACGGACCGCAACGACGCCCGGGGTATGGCCCAGCTATTGCGCTCGGGCTGGTTCAGGCCGGTGCACGTCAAGACCATTCCCGCCCGCGAGCAGCGTACGTTGCTGGCCGCGCGGTCGACATTGATGCGCCGGCAGAAGGACATCGAGAATAGCGTACGCGGGTTGTTGAAGGGTTTCGGCCTGCGCCTCGGCCGACTGCTGCGGGGCCGTTGGGATGATGCCGTCCGCGACATAGTCTCGGGCAATGCAACGCTTGCCTCCATCATGGAACCCTTGCTCGTTGTGCGCCAAGTATTACGCGCGCAGCTGGCTGTCCTGGATGGGCAGGTCCGGGATATCGTTCGCACCGACGCCGTATGCCGGAGGCTCATGACCGCGCCAGGCGTTGGCGCGATTGTCGCGCTTACCTACCGTGCCGCGGTCGATAATCCTGCCCGCTTTCGATCGTCCAAGTCAGTCGGTCCCTGCTTCGGCCTGACGCCGCGAAAATATCAATCGGGCGAGATAGATCGGAACGGCGGGATCAGTCGTGCCGGTGATCCGGCGGTCAGGGTCGCTCTGTTCGAGGCAGCGCACGTTCTGATGACGCGCGTGGCGAAATGGTCGAAGATCAAGGCCTGGGCAATGAATATCGCCAAGCGCCGCAGCGCGAAGCGCGCCAAGGTCGCGCTCGCCCGCAAGCTTGGCATCATTCTGCACCGGATGTGGGTCGATGAAGCCGACTTCAGGTACGGCCAGCCGGCATAGCCTTCGAGGAGAGAAAAGATGCCCGGATACTCAGCTACGTAGAGGTCCCCTGCGGGTGACCGGCGAGGGGACGATGGTCAGGGACAAGCCGCTGGACGCTTTGGCGATCAACGCCGTTTTCGAGATCGGCTACCCTGATTTTTCCGACCGCATCATGTGACGACCACGCGTCGATCACGGACAGAAGCATGAACCCCAAGTCGATCTACCTTGCAGTCCCGCACCCAATGACAGAAGGTGTCCAGCTCCTTGATCTTCATCTTGAGACCGGCCTGATCGAGGCGACGGGATTGGTAGCGCTGGGTCGATCGGTTGATCGGAAATGCGCCGCAGGCCCTCCGTTCGCTCACCTGGTAGTTCGCCCGCAGATAGCCAACGATCTCCCGAGCTCGATCAGGCCTTACATTTTTCGGCGGATGACGTCCTGCAGCATCTCTTTGTCGAGACTGAGGTTTGCCACGAGCCGCTTGAGCCGGACATTCTCCTCCTCGAGCTGCTTCAGCCGCTTCGTCTCCGACGGCATCAGTCCGCCATATTTGCTCCGCCATCGATAGTAGGTCTGAACCGATATGCCGGCTTTGCGGCACACCTCCTCGACGGTCGTACCATCCTCGGCCTGCTTGAGAATGAACGCGATCTGGTGCATGCTGTGATCCGCACGCCCCACATTCAGGACCGCGACGGAGTCCCAATGGTGCTACGCGAAATCATCGCGCGCTTTTGGTATCTGCGGCACGTCTTCGCAAATGGCGGCTATGCTGGCGACAAACTCAGGAAGGCTCTGCGGCGAATGGCGAAATGGACCATCGAAATCATCAAACGGTCAGATACCGCCAAAGGCTTCGAGGTGCTGCCCGGCCGCTGGGTGGTCGAACGGACGTTGGCATGGCTCAACCGAAACCGATGCCTAGCAGAGGACTTCGAGAAAACCATCGCTTCGGCAAAGGCTTGGGTCTTCATCCCGCCCGTTCAAATCGTCATCCGACGTATCGCAAGACTATGAAATCAATCCGCATGATGACGAACCAGGCACTTATGGTAAATCTTCATAAAAATCTGTACCGCGCGATCAGCGATTTGGTCGGCTAGAATGTTGTTTGCGTGTCGCAACTCCAGTATCAACCTTCGATTGAATCCTGAGGTGCAAAGATCAAGTAACAGCATAGCCGCGTCATCCGGATCTTCGTCGTATAAAGAATTAGCTAAAAATAAGGAAACTTGATCTCGAAAATACAAAAATGTATTAGAGTAGAAAATATTTCCTAACTTGGGAATGCGCCGATTGTTGATAATTATAATTCGCTCGATTTCGATGGTGTCATCTCGCATCAAGAAATGGCAAAATCTTTTCGAAGATAAATTCAACATACTGGTTATACTACTACATTCGGAAATATCGAGATCAAGAAAATTTCTAAATAACTGAACTTTCAATTCAATAGCGGCAACAGCAATGTCTTCCTTGTGATCAAAATATTGCCAAAGAGTGCTCTTCGACCCGCCCAATATACTAGAAATATCAGACATAGTGACATTATCGTAGCCACTCTCTAAAAATGCATTCATCGCAACGTTTACGATATTTTTGCGACGCGCACTTTTTTTCAGTTCTCTCTTTGAACTGATTGATAGGACATTTTTTTGCCGCATAAATCCTACATGGCTTCGGATCATCGAAAAAAATGGTGCTCGATAATGTCAGTGACAGATTAAGGAAATTAAGGAAAATTAATCTCTTGATAAGAATATGATTATATTATACTAATTCTAGATATTATTCTTGCCGCTAAGCTTTCTCTAAGTGGCTGTCCTCGCTTAATTTTTCTCCACGTATTATAGCTTATCCCAAGCTCTTTCTGTAACATTGAATCCGTTCTTCCAGTTGAAAAGCGTATAATTTTATCCGCGATATCTTTTGGCAATTTCACCATCTTACATTGTGAACTCATATCGAAATCTTCCGAAGATTACTGCTAAAGCTATAATATAGATCGGTATTTCTCTGGAATATTTAGCTATATTGCATAACTTTTCATATCGGGTAGACAAGATATCGCGGGAGTACTGACGTATCCAATTCGGCACGGCGGGACAGAAACTTGGCCCGACCATCGCCCGAAAGCCGAACCATATCGAGATAGCGACCTGCGGCAAGAATTTGAGTGACCCCGGTATCCATCGGCGTCATGAAAACCGAAAAGTTGGACATGGCCTCTGCTGTGCTGGCATCGACCTGCCGATGGCTGACCCGCTGAACGAAATGGCGAGTGCGGTAGTCCTGAAAGGTCCCTGCCCAGATCTCTGTGACATAAGTGACGCGATCTTCCAGTCGCGCCCTACAATCGTCGAACATGAAGCCGAGTTCGAGGTTATGTTCTGTGTTCTCGGCCGCACGGCAGTAATAAGATGCCTGTTCTTCCTCGGCATAGTTAGTGAGCCAGCCTGTCATGTCTTTGCTGTCGAGCGCGTTGGCGTCCGCCAGCAGCAGGCGGTCAAGAGCGCATTCCAGTTTGGTGGGCGAAAGCATCATGCTTGTGCCCTTTCGAATCCCATCACCGAGCGGTAATATTCCCAGCGCGGAAGGTTACCGCTTTCATCGTTCTGCGAAAACTCGGACTCGAGCTTGGCAGGATCACGCACGCCTTTCTGGAAGATCGCATTGCCAGGCGTGTGGCTGCCGATGTGGATCCGGTGGAAGATCGAAGCGTCTTCCATGCTAATTAAACCGCATGGACCCAGTAAATTGGAGCTTTGCCGTAACCGGTGGCGAAGCATGTCCGCATCGTCGTTCTGGTGGGCGAAATAGGCGTAGTGGACCTCGGTCGTTTCGGCATCGATTGGGGTCGCGAAGCGCAGGTTTATGACGTCGAGATGTTTGGTTGAAACGAAAGTCGGGAACAACTGGACGATGCGTGACCCGACTGATGGATCCTGCCCTTTGAAGGCAATCAGATCCTTATCTTTTAGAACGCTGGGACCGCTCGCCACGGAGAGTGCCGACTCGAAACAGACATGGCCGCGTTTCGTGGCGGTATACTGCCGCCCTTTGCCGCCCTGCCAATTGAGCATCTTGAATGCCGCGTGGAGCAGCGGGGCATGGTAGCCGTCGTTGTCGTTGTAACCCTTCCAGTTGCTGTCATAGCGAACCTTCTGATAGCCCAGCAGTTTAAGGCGACCGTCGCCCGCCATCAGTTCGCGCAGGGTTTCTCCTGCTTCGCCGAGAAACTGGTCAAGGGGTTCTGTCTCAGCCGAGAACGTCACGAATATCAGGCCGTAGAACAGATCGAAGCGCGGCTGCCCCAAGGGGTAGTCCGCCTTGTCGAAACCGGGTACGAATTCGCGCGGGTTGGGACATCCAACAAGCTCGCCCTTGGCACTGAACAGCCAACGGTGATAGGGGCATTCGAACTCGGTTTTGTTACCCATTACCGCAGTTTCGAGCTGGTTGCTGCGATGCGAGCAGGCATTGTAAAACACGCGAACCTCGCCCCCTTCATCCCGCGAGATCAACAGCGGGATTCCTGCGAGGCGGATCGTCCGGAAATCGCCTGGGTTGGGCAACTCGCTTTCGTGCGCAACCGGATGCCATTCCGGGCCGTGAAATATCCGCTTGATCTCTTCCAAGTAGAGATCCGATCGCGTAAAGGCCGCCTTGGGAACTTCGTTATAATTCTTCGGCCAGGTCAAGGTCGCGTCAGCCATCCTCTTGCTCCCGCATTTCCAGTGATCGTTTATCTGACCGTCTTCAACGCTCTGTTTCGAGCGCTTTGCCCAGTTCGGCCCACATCCGGCCCGAATTACGCGCGCCTTCGAGATAGCTTTCGGGACATAAGTGATAGGGTGGACGGCAAGGTCCGGCGTTCATCCATCCACCGGCGGTCATCCGCGCCTTTTCCAGCGGAATGTTGTAGGTGGAGAATTCCTTGAAGCTGCCATTGGGAAACAGCGTTGCTGCCGTGGGCGCGAGCCGCCCCATGAAGGTCTTGGCCTTGCTCCAGTCGCCGGTGGCGCGGGCCTGTGCGACGAGATCGCGCAATGTCGTACTGACGAGAGGATGGCAGACCGCGCCGCTTGTCCAGAAGGCATCGACCGAATCGTCCATCCGCGCCGCGCCATAGTAATCGAAGTCGATCGGCAGCAGCTTGATCCGCCCCTTGATTGCGGCCAGATCGGGCAGCAGTGTGCCAACACCGATATACTTGGCAGTAACAACTTGGGGGATTTCGGCGACCTGACCCCAGAAATGGCGCGGGAAATCGAACTTGAATGCTTCGGGATTGGCATAGATTGCAATATTGATATCGGGCACCGCCTCAGCGACATCCTTGTAGAACTGGACCGCGACATCGACGCTCGGCGCGCACCACATCGGTACGCCCAGCATCGTCCCGGTCGCGCCGATATCGACTGCCTCGCGGGTCAGCGCGATGGTGTCGCGGGTGTTGATACAGGTTGTGCCGACAAACACCGGAACCCGGCCCGCTGCGGCATCTACGATAGTCTTCATAAAGACGAGCTTTTCGTCAAGCGTCATGGTCGCGGCCTCGCCCAGCGTTCCCATACTCAGGATGCCGTCGACTCCGGCCTCGATCAGGCCGTTGACCATGCGGGCTGCTTCGTCGACATTAACCGTATCAGTGGCGCGCCAATCGGTAGCACCTTCCTTGGCGGGCGTCGGCACGATCGCCCAGGCACCCTTTATATCAGCAGCAGTCAGCAGTTCACGCGCCACGCAACATCTCCCAAAGATTTTCAATCATTAGCCAATATGTAACGCATTGCCCACGGGCTTGGCAAGGGAGGAATGCGGATTTATGAAGCCGAATGTGACTAGGATTGCACCCTTCCGGCCGGACGGGTGCGGGTTTGGAGAAATCAGAGATGACAGACGCAAACGTAAGATTTGCAGGCAAGATCGCGATTGTCACGGGAGCAGCCCAGGGCATCGGCTTTGCTACGGCCCAGCGCCTAGGGCGAGAAGGCGCCACAGTCGTCGTTGCCGATCGTGCAGAACAGGCGACACTGGATGCGGTTGCGCGACTTATGGCCGAATCTGTCGACGCTCACCCCGCCATCCACGACCTCGAGCAACAGGCTGGAGCCGCTGCCCTGTACAACGCTGTAAGCGATAAATTCGGGCGGATCGACGTGGCCGTCCATAATGTCGGTGGCACGATCTGGGCCAAGCCTTATTGGGAATACACCACCGAAGAAATCGTCGCCGAAATTAATCGCTCGTTGTGGCCGACGCTGTGGTGTTGCCATGCAGTGCTGCCCCACATGCGCGCGGCGGGTCGCGGCGCGATCGTCAACATCGGCTCGGTGGCAACGCGCGGGGTCAATCGCGTGCCCTACGCGGCTGCGAAAGGTGGCGTGGCGGCGCTGACCGCTGCGTTGTCGCTGGAACTGGAGGATTGTGGCATCAGGGTAAATTGCGTGGCTCCTGGCGGGGTCAACGTGACCCGTGTCACCCCGCGTAATACCGCTCCGCATTCCGACGCGGACCGCAAGGGCTTTGGCGAGGTGATGGAGCAGACCTTGCGCGATACCCCGCTGGGTCGCTTCGGCGAGCCCGAGGAACTGGCCGCCGCGATCTGCTTTCTAGCCGCCGACGAGGCGTCCTACATCACCGGCCAAACCCTCTACGTCGCAGGTGGCGGGATCGGCTGATCCCGCCCGCCTTACGAGCCTAACCAGCCTGCTTGAGGATATCGCGGAGCGACACATCGGCATCGGCCAGCTGCGCGGCCTGGGCATTGGCTCGGCGCTCGATCAGCCGTTTGCCGATGCCCATGTCTGGGGCGCGGTTGACAGTCAGGATGCCCTCGATCATCTCGCCTGACTGGAAGAATGCGGTAAACTGGTTGCTTGCCATGTCTCCACGCAGGGTTACCTCGGCTTGCACCGGGATATGGCCGCAGAACTGGATATTGAGATCGAACTGGTCGCTCCAGTACCACACCGGCTTGCAGTAATCGACGCCCTGCCCGAGCACGGCGAGCGCCGCGGCCTGAGCCTGATCGGCAGCATTCTGGTAGGTTTCCTGGCGGATATGGCCGCCGAAGAAGCTCTCCTGTTCGGCCACGTCGCCGGCGGCAAAGACATTCTCATTGCTGGAGCGGCACCGCCGATCGACGATGATGCCGTTATTGGTGACGATGCCTGCGTCCCGGGCTAGGCTGATTTCCGGCACTATCCCGACCCCGACTACCACGGCATCGCAATCCACCAGTGATCCGTCATCGAGTTCGACCTGCGTCACCCGCCCGTCAAGCACCTTCATCGCGTTCACGCCGCGTCCGAAGCGGGTGTCGACGCCGCGCTGGCGATGTTCCTCGCCCAGCCATTGCCCGAACTGCGGCCCGAGCGCGCGAATCATAGGCGCGGCAAGCGGTTCGATCGCGGTCACTCGGCACCCCAGCTTGACCGCGCTGGCCGCGACTTCAGCCCCGATCACACCCATGCCGATGATGACGATCCGGGCGCCGTCCCTGAGGTCCGTCGCCATCCGGGTGGCATCGTCCCGGGTGCGCAGGTAATGCACGTTGGCGGCGTCGGCACCCTCCATGTTGAGCTTGCGGGCGGAACCACCGGTGGTCAGCAGGATGCGGTCGGCTTGGACCAGGTCTCCGCCCGTCAGGCGCACAGCGCTCGCCGCCAGGTCGAGCGCTTCGGCACGCGTGCCAAGCCGCATTTCGATGCGGTTGGCGGCGTACCAGGCCTCGTCATGAAGGAAGAAATTGTCCGGTACATTGGCCGGATCCCACAACACCTCCTTGGACAGGGGCGGGCGCTCGTAGGGCCGCCACGGTTCTTCGCCGATAAGGGTGATCCGGCCATCGAAGCCAGCCTGGCGCAAGGACTCCACCGCGCGGCCACCCGCAAGATTTGCTCCGACCACGGCTACCGATTTCATGCGATTCTCCCAACTTTGCGTGCTTTCCCGGTCTTATTGCCGGAAGGCGCACCTCCCTATAGACCTTCTTTGCACAATATGCAATGCGTTGCGAGAGTTAACGCGCGCTAGGCGGATTCCTGGATTTCCATTTTTTCAAGACGCAAGGCGAGCTGCCGACGGGTAAAGCCTAAGGTGCGCGCCGCGCGAGCAACGTTGCCCCCACTTGCATCAAGGGCCTCGCGGATCACCAGCCCTTCCATTTCCAGCAGGCTTCCGCCCTCATCGACGATCAGATCCAGCATCTGGCGCACCAAGTTGGCGCGACTACCAACATTGTCAACGGCGCTGATCCTGCCATCGTTGGTCATGCACATCGCCGGCTTCAATTCGAGGCCGTCGGTTTCCAAGAACAGGTGTCTGACGTCGATCGCTCGTCCGTCGTCCGCCAACAGCACGGCGCGTTCCACCATTCGCTCAAGTTCGCGCACATTGCCCGGGAAATCGTAAGCCAACAGCGCGTTAATCGCCCGCGGAGTGAAGCCCGATACTGTTCGGCCATGGCGCAGGGCATAACGCAGACGGAAGTGTTCCAGCAGCACCGGAATGTCCTCGCGGCGCTGGCGCAGCGGCGGCACCCGGACCGGTAAAGTCGATATCCGGTAGAACAAGTCGGCACGAAACGTGCCTTCCCGCACCGCCTCGTTAAGTTCCACATTCGATGCTGCGATCAATCGGACATCCACCTTGATCGTCCGCGTATCGCCGACCCGCTCGAACTCACCTTCCTGGACAGCGCGCAGAATCTTCGATTGTGCAAGTGGCGACAGTGTCGATATCTCGTCCAGGAACAGCGTGCCGCCATTGGCCAGCTCGAACCGACCGGGCCGGGCGGCAACCGCGCCAGTATAGGCCCCCTTGGCCACGCCGAACAGCTCCGATTCGATCAGCCCCTCAGGGATCGCCGCGCAGTTGAGCGCGATGAACGGCTCCGCCTCGCGCGTGCTCAGCCGATGAGCGAGCTTGGCCAGCACTTCCTTGCCGACCCCGGTCTCGCCCATTAACAGCAGCGTCGCATTGCTCGCTGCGGTGCGTTCGATCATGGTCTTGGCTGAGAGGAACGCTGCCGATATCCCAATCACCGTTTGGCCCGCATCATGCCACGTTTCGGACAGGACCAGCGGCGTCGCGGCCAATTCGAGGTCGTCCAACTGATCCCATTCGGGTTTTGGTTTGGCGTGAAGTACGCAGGCAGCATCGCCTCGCCCCGCACATTCCACTTCGCGCATGATGATCGGTTGTCCCGCGAAGGTTGTGGCAAAGCCGCTTTCAAAGCCGGTCTGCATCCAGCACACCGGATCGGTGCTGTGCCCCATCGCGTTGAGATGGATCGCCGCCTCCATCGAATCGTGGACCGTGAACCGGCCTTCGAAATGCCCCCGCGAGGGATCGTTTTCAAGAGTTTCGATCTGGGTCCAGCCGAACCCGGTCAAGGCGTGTGCCTGCGGTCCGACCGCGAATGCTTCGAGATAATCACCATCCGGGCGCAATTTCTTCGCGCCGATCGCGCACCGTGCGCCTTCGGCAAAACCGACACCCCAGAAGAACCGGCTGGCCGCTTCTAGCCCCAATTCGGCCACCAGGCGGCTGCGCCAGCTGGCCAGGGCCGCTTGGCTGAGCAGTACGCAGCGTTCACCGTCATGCCAGATCCGGCCCATTTCCGGTGAGAACAGCAGCTTGCTGGCAAGGTCGGCGTATCCTGGGAGCGTCTCCATCCGGTCAGCTTATCAGATTCGTAACTTCCGGCCCAGACTTAAGCCTCGACATTTACATATACGTCGATCTGCACGGTGCCTCGCCGTGGGATTGACCAACCGGACTGCGGTAAATCGGCCCGAAAACGATATTGGCACGATTCGTGCTTATAACTGTCCCGACAAGAAAAATCGATGGCGGCTTTAGCCATGCTGTTGGGAGAGGATCAAATGAACGACAACATTGCCGATCTGGTTGATTCACGCACCGGGCGCCAATCGCGCTCGATCTACGCGAGCGAAGACATCTATCGGCAGGAACTTGAGCGGATCTTCGGGCGCTGCTGGCTGTTCCTGGTCCACACCAGCCAGATTCCGAAGCCGGGCGACTATTTCCGCACCTTCATGGGCGAAGACGATGTGATCGTGATCCGCCAGAAGGACGGGTCGATCAAGGCGTTCCTTAACAGCTGCACCCACCGCGGGAACCGGATCTGCCGCGCCGATCGCGGCAATGCGCGCGCCTTCACCTGCAACTATCACGGCTGGTCTTTTTCCCCGGACGGCGCGCTCGCCGGGGTGCCGCTGGAAAGCGAGGCCTATTTCGGCGAACTCGACCGCACCAAGTTCGGCCTGATCCCGGTGACGAAAGTGGCCGAGTACAAGGGCCTGGTGTTCGGCTGCTGGGATGCCAATTCGCCCAGCCTCGATGACTATCTGGGCGATGCCAAGTTTTTCCTCGATGTCTGGCTGGATGCCATGCCGGGCGGATCGGCACTGCTCGGCGAGACGCAGAAGATGGTGCTGGGCACCAACTGGAAGCTGCCAGTCGAGAACGTCTGCGGCGATGGCTATCACCTGGGCTGGGCACATGCCGGCGCGATGGCAGCAGTCCAGTCGATGGACCTCACCGGGCTCAGCGTCGGCAATTCCGGGGTCGATCTCGATGGCGGGCTGTCGGTCGCCGGCATGAACGGGCACATGGTCTTGAGCGCGCTCGACGGCGTTTCCGGCTACGCCTTCTATCCTGATCCCAAGCCGATCCTCGAATACCTAGAGGCCAACCGCCAGACGGTGATCGACCGTCTGGGCGAAGTGCGCGGCAGGCAGGTGTGGGGTGCGCAGGTCAACATAACCATTTTCCCCAACCTGCAACTGCTGCCCGGGCTCAACTGGTTCCGGGTCTATCATCCAAAGGGTCCCACCCAGATCGAACAGTGGACCTGGGCCATGGCCGAAAACGACATGCCCGAGGCGGTGAAAGCGCAGATTCTCGAAAACCAGTGCCTGACCTTCGGCTTGGCGGGCCTTTTCGACAACGACGATGGCGACAATCTGACCGCCTGCACCGAACAGTCGCGCGGCTGGCGCACGGCGCAGATGGATGTCTACACCAACATGGCGCTGGGCCGCTCGGGCAAGCGCGAGGGCTTCCCCGGCGATATCGCCTCCGGCTTGGTAAGCGAACACAACCAGCGCTATTTCTACCGCCGCTGGCAAGAGCACATGATGGCGGAAACCTGGGCCGAAGTGCCCACGTACAACATTAACTCGCTGACCGACGAGGAGGCCGAGCATGCTTGACCGACCGCTTGCCCCTCCCCCGGTGGAGGTGATCGTTGCAGTTACCCAGGCACTCCACCGCGAAGCCCGGCTGCTCGACAACGAAGATCTCGACGGCTGGCTGGCCATGCTTGGCAAAGACGTCAGCTATCGCCTGGAACTGAAGAGCCGAAGGTTCCGCGCTGACCGTTCGCCGCCTTTTCCACTTGGCCCAGGGGTAATCTTCAACGAGGATCTGGGTAGGCTGAAAATGCGGGTGGATCGCCTGAAATCCGGCTTCGTCTGGGCCGAAGATCCGCCCAACTACATCCGCCGCGCTGTCTCCAACGTCGAGGTGCTGGCCACCCGGGCCGATAACGAGGTGCGGGTCCATTCGGTGCTGGGGATGCACCGCAATCGGATCGATGGCACCACCCGCCTGCTCACCGCCGGACGCACTGACCTCTGGCGCAGCGAAGGCAGCGCTTGGCTGCTGGCCGCGCGCGAAATCGTGCTGGACCATTCCGTGCTGCCGGACAGCAACCTCAACGCCTTTTTCTGAACAAGCCTGACGGGAGAGAACAATCATGCGCTTCGAACGGATCGGTCGCGAACCGGATTATTCACGCTACATGGACCTCAAGGAAGGCTGGCTTGACCGCCGGATCTTTTCGGATGCGGACATCTACGAGGAGGAGCTGTACCGCATCTTCGCGCGGTCGTGGCTGTTCGTTGCCCACGAAAGCCAGATCCCAAACAGCGGGGACTTCCTGACGACCCACATGGGTGAAGACGCGGTGATCGTCGCGCGCCAGCCCGACGGTTCGATCCGGGTCATGCTCAATTCCTGCCCGCACCGCGGCAATAAGGTGTGCTTCGCCGATGCCGGGAACACCCGTCGGTTCGTCTGCAATTACCACGGCTGGGCGTTTGACACCGCCGGCGACCTCAAGGGCATGCACGAGGAATATTGCTACGACGCGGGCGATATCGACTTCAAGAACCATGGCCTCAAGAACGTCGCCAAGGTCGGCAACTACAAGGGCTTGGTGTTCGCCACCTTCAACAGCGATGCGCCGAGCCTGGAAGCCTGGCTAGGCGATTTCCGGTGGTATCTCGACATGATCCTCGACAACGAGGAAGGCGGCACCGAATTCATTGGCGGCTGCATCAAGTCGGTGATCAGCGCGAACTGGAAGTTCGGGGTCGAGAACTTCATCGGCGACGCTTATCACGCCGGCTGGACGCATGATTCGGGCACTCGGTCGATGAACAACGGCCAGCCGTTCCCGCCGATCGACATGGATAATTCCTATCACGCCAGCGTGAACGGCCACGGCTGGGAATTCGGCACCGAAGGCGTGGGCGACCTCTTCCTGCTCGGGCGCCCCAAGGTGATGGACTATTACAACAAGATCCGCCCGAAGATGGCAGAACGCCTGGGCGAGATGCGCTCGAAGATCTTCGGTTCGGTCGCCTCGGCATCGATCTTCCCCAACGTCTCGTTCCTGCCGGGCATTTCCACCTTCCGCCAGTGGCAACCCAAGGGGCCAATGCAGTTCGAATTGAAGACCTGGGTGATCGTCAACAAGAACATGCCCGACGACATCAAGGAGGAAGTGACCAAAGGCGTGATGCAGACCTTTGGCCCCGGTGGCACCTTCGAGATGGATGACGGCGAAAACTGGGAAAACTGCACCACCGTCAACCGCGGCGTCGTCACCCGGCACGAGCGCCTGCACTATCGCTGCGGGATCGGCCGCCAGATCGAACACGATACCCTGCCGGGCATCGTCTATCGCGGCCAGTACAACGACGCCAACCAGCGCGGCTTCTATCAGCGCTGGCTCGACATGATGACCCATGACGAATTCGGCAAGATGCCGGCACGGCCCGAACCGCAGCTGGGCAATGTGGGCGAAACCCGCGATCTTCCTGGCCTGTTCGCGCTCTGAGAGGAACTACAGCTATGACCGACACCGCAACCCTCGAGCGCACATGTGAAGGGACTACCGCATCGCTCGAACTGACCCACGCGCTGACCCAGACGCTGTATCGCGAAGCACGGCTGCTCGACGATGAACACTACAAGGCCTGGGCCAGCATGCTGGCGGAAGACCTGCATTACCACATGCCGGGGATCGAAACCCGCTATCGCCGCGACAAGACCGAGCAGGTGACCGACCTGACCCGGATGGCCTATTACAACGACAGCAAGCCCGAAATCCTCAAGCGGCTTTCTCGGCTCGAGACCGGAACGGCCTGGTCGGAGGATCCGGCGACGCGCTACACCCATATCATCACCAACGTCGAGGTGGAGCTTACCGAAAAGGCCGACGAGTTCCGAGTCTATTCGAACTTCTATGCTTATCGCAATCGCAACGAACGCGACGAGGATTCGCTAATCGGCAACCGTATCGATATCTGGCGTCAGGTCGGCAACAGCTTTCAACTGGTCAAACGCCGAGCGATCCTCAAGCACAATGTAATGTTGAGCAAGAACCTCAACATCTACGTTTAGTCTATCCACCTTTATAAATAGTAATGATAAAACACGAGGGAGAATGCCAAATGACAAACCGATTGATGTATTTCAGGAAAGCCGTCCTGCGCGCCAGCGCCTCGGCGATCGTAGTATCTACCGGGCTTGTGCCGATGACGGCGCATGCGCAGGATGCAGCAGCAAGCGAGCCTCAGGCCGAGGAGCAACGGGCCGGCGGTCTAGGTGAAATCATCGTGACTGCGCGCAAGCGGTCTGAGAACCTGCAGGAAACGCCGGTCGCGATCACCGCTATGAATGCCGAGATGCTCGAAGCGCGCGAAGTCAACAACGTCGCCCAGGTGGCCAAGTTCGCGCCCAACGTGAACATGTCGCCGGTTGCCAACATCTCCGGTTCCAGCGCCACGATCACCGCGTTCATCCGCGGCGTCGGTCAGACCGACTTCAACATTACCGTGGATACCGGCGTGGGCATCTATGTCGATGGCGTCTATGTCGCCCGCTCGGTCGGTGCGCTGCTCGACATGACCGACATCGCTGATGTGCAGATCCTGCGCGGGCCGCAGGGCACGTTGTTCGGCAAGAACACCATCGGCGGCGCGATCGTCGTCAATTCCGTCCAGCCGCAACACGAATTTGACCTGAAGCTCGAAGCGGCGACCGGCCGGTTCAACCGCGCCGATTTCAAGGGCATGATCAACGTGCCGCTGAGCGACAATCTCGCAATGCGCGCGGTTGCTTCCTATGAAACCCGCGACGGCTACCAGAAGCGTTTGTTCGACGGCGGCCGCCAGGGCAACAAGGACAGCTTCGGCGGACGCATTGCGTTCAAGTGGGAGCCGACCGATAAGCTGACCGTCAGCCTCAGCGGGGATATCAACATCCGCCGCGAAGAGCAGACGGCCATTTCGCTGCTCGAACTGCAGGACCAGAACGTGCCGCTGCGCTTCGTCGATATCCCGAACAGCGCGACGACACCCGGCGGCCCCAACCGCCAGATCGCTGCGCCCAGCTCGATGTATTTCTGGAACAAGATCCGCGTCACCGATGGCAGCTGTGGAGCACCTTGGGGCGGGTTTGGCGTTCCGGGTACCCTTGCGCCGACCGGCAACCCGGCCTGCGCCAGCACCCGCTGGATCACTGGCGACATCGACACCACCTGGGCTGGCGGCGTCAACCGGTCGGACTTCGATCTATGGGGCACGAACCTCACCCTCGATTACGATTTCGGCGATTTCAGCCTGAAGTCGATTTCGGCCTACCGCGACCAGAGTTCGCACATGGAATACGATTTCGACGGCACTCCGCATACGATCCTGCGGATCGCAAGCGATATCGATGTGTGGCAGGCCTCGCAGGAACTGCAGTTTACCGGAAGCCTGATGGATGGCCAGGTGAAGTTCGTTCTGGGCGGCTATTATCTCAAGGAAAAGGGCACTGACTACACCCCGATGGAATTCGGGTTTGCCCAGTTCTTTACTGGCGGCGACATCGACAACGACAGCTATGCCTCATACCTGCAGGCCACCTTCAAGGTGACCGACCGGTTCTCGATCACGCCGGGCATCCGCTACACTAACGAGACCAAGCGGTTCGACCCGTCTGTGCAGACGATCTTCAACGACCGCTCGCAACTCGATCCAGTGCTGGCATCGGTCTATCCGCAGGGCGCATTCGTCGCGTTCAGCCAGTGCCTCGTCGGACAGGCAAACCCGGCGGCCAACCTGTTCCCGTCAGGCCCGCTGGCCGGTTTCCCGCTACCGAACTGCACGCCTTCGGCGACCAACCCGGGCGGCAACCACACGATGCCGGCCATCGAGGTTTCGGCCAAGGCCAAGGAGTGGACCCCGGCGATCTCGGCGGACTACAAGATAACCGACAATTCGCTGATCTATGCGTCCTATTCGAAAGGCTTCAAGAACGGCGGGTTCAGCCAGCGCATCTTCCCAGCTGAAATCGCGACCCCCTCGTTCACGCCGGAATTCGTCGAATCCTACGAAATCGGCCTGAAGAACGAACTGTTCAACCGGCGCCTGCGCCTGAACATCGCGGCGTTCCTTTCCGATTACAGCGACATGCAGATCACTGTGAACGAAGGGATCGCTCCGAAGGTTCGCAACGCCGGTGCCGGCCGGATCAAGGGCTTCGAGATCGAAGGCGAAGCTGCCCCGATCGAACAGGTTCGCGTGAACTTCGGCGTGGGTTATCTCGATGCCTACTACACCAAGATCGATCCGAGCGCGGCGCCAGTCACGCTGGATTCGAAGTTCGCCTTCGTTCCCAAGTGGACAGCTTCGGCCGCGATCAACGCCGACGTCTATGAAGGCAGCATGGGCAAGCTGACCCTGCGCGGCGATTGGTCCTACCAGAGCGGCACCTTCAAGGATGCAGTCAACAGCCCGCAACTGTTCCAGCCCGCGTACAGCGTGTTCGGCACCAGTGCCTCGTTCACCGACAGGAGTGAGCACTTCACCCTGACTGCGGGCGTCACGAACCTGACCGACAAGCGCTATCTGCAGGGCGGCTATGTCGATCTCAACGTCGGCGGCGCCGCAACGGCCAGCTTCTCGCGTCCGCGCGAATGGTTCCTCAAGCTCGCCTACAAGTACTGATGAAGGCCCGAGGGCGGCGGACCGCCACCGCCCTCACCCTTGCCTCGACGGGCAAGGCCAGAACAGAATAACTAAGGAGAAATCCGATGGACGGACTGCGCTATTTTCTCATTCCGGTCATGACCTTGGCGGGCGTTATCGGATTCATGCTCGGCGGCAGCTACGTCTGGCTGGGCGCGGCGACCTTTCCGGTGTTGATGACGCTGGATATCCTGCTGCCGGCGGACCACAAGATGCGCGCGCAGGGCACGGCACTGCTTGGCGATTTCGCCATGTACCTCCAGCTCCCGTGCATGATCCTGCTGGTCTGGGCCTTTGCCCGATCGGTTGCGACCGCGATCAACCCGATCACCGGCGCCGACAATTCAAGCTGGCAACTGGCCGGATCGCTGCTCAGCCTGGGTTGGCTCTCGGCGGTGCCGACCCTGCCGGTGGCGCATGAGCTGATGCACCGCCGCCACTGGTTTCCTCGCTATGTCGCCAAGTGTCTGAGCGCGTTCTACGGCGACCCCAATCGCGATATTGCCCATATCGTCACCCACCACGTCCATCTCGACACGGCCAAGGATAGCGATACCCCTCGGCGCGGGCAGACCATCTACAGCTTCGTGTTCCAGGCGAGTTGGGGTTCCTACAAGGATACTTGGGAAAAGTCGGCCGAAATCCTCCGCAAGCTTGGCCATGCTTCGCTGGGATGGCGCAATCCGGTGTGGCTACTGCCGCTCTTATCGGGCAGTATCATCGTCTTTGTGGGCTTGACGGCAGGCCTTGGCGCGGCGCTGACCGCTGTCGGCGCGATGGTAATGGCCAAGATGTTCGTGGAGGGGTTCAACTACTTCCAGCACTATGGCCTGATCCGGGTCGAAGGGGCGCCGATCGAGCTCCATCACGCCTGGAACCACCTTGGCGCGATCGTCCGGCCGATCGGTGCGGAAATCACCAACCACATCAACCATCACCTTGACGGGCATATCCCCTTCTATGCGCTGAAGCCCGAACCGCAAGCGCCGCAGATGCCCTCACTGTTCCTGTGCTTCGCCGCCGGACTGATCCCGCCGGTCTGGTTCCGCTTCATCGCGCAACCGCGCCTCAAGGACTGGGACGAACGTTTCGCCACCCCCGGCGAACGCAAGCTGGCGGATCAGGCCAACGCACAGGCTGGCTGGCCGCGCTGGCTGGCCAGCACTTGAACGCCAGGCCAATCGTCCACCCTCATTCGGGCGACAATCTGCAACTGCAGATTCCGCCCGCCCATTTCGGAAAAACCCGACAATGTTTTCTTTCCTGCGCAAATCCAAGATGAACACCGTAACCGTGGAAGGATCGCCGACCACGCTTGACATACCGGCGGGCAAGACACTTCTTGAAGCGATGCTGGACGCGGGTCTGGCCATGCCGCACGATTGCAAGGTTGGCTCGTGCGGTACCTGCAAGTTCAAGCTCGTGTCTGGCAAGATCGGCGAATTGAGCCCGTCGGCCCTTGCACTTGAGGGCGACGAACTGCGCAGCGGCTTTCGCCTCGCCTGCCAGGCCATTCCGCGCTCGGATCTGACAATCGCGGTTGATGCGCCACTCTCGCAAGGGATCGCCATTGCTACATATCGCGGCACCATCGTCGCCGCACAACGGCTATGCGAGGATATAATCGGGCTGACCATCGAACTGGATCGGCCACTGGCCTTCACTCCCGGACAATACGCTGATCTGACCGCTCCCGGCATCGAAGGTGCACGCAGTTATTCATTCGCCTTCGCGACGGTTGGTGAACCCACCCAGCAACTGCATTTTCACATCCGGCACGTTCCGGGCGGCGCATTTACCGACTGGCTGTTCTGCACCGATCGCACCGGAATGGAGCTGAAGGTTACCGCCCCCTATGGGCAATTCGCCCTCAAGGACAGCACTGCCCCCATTCTTTGCATCGCCGGGGGTAGTGGTCTAGCGCCGATCATCTCGATTCTGGAGCAGGCGCTCGACCGGGGCGCAGACCGGGCGGTGCACCTGCTGTACGGTGCGCGCCGTAAGTCCAATCTCTATGCCCTCGACAAAATTGCGGCCCTTCGTCAACGCTGGATGGCCCCTTTCGAATTCGTCCCGGCCTTGTCGGATGAAGAGCCAGACAGCGACTGGGCAGGAGCGCGTGGGCTGATCACCGAGCAGATTGCGGGCGTTGCAGACCTGGCGGCGCACGAAGCCTATCTGTGTGGCCCACCGGCGATGATCGACTTTGCCGAAGCGCAATTGCTTGCCGCCGGCCTCTCACGTTCGGTCATTTCGGCCGACCGCTTTCTTGATCGCAGCAATCGCACGTAAAAAAAGACGGGCGCTCGACGAATCGAGCACCCGCCAAGGGTGGAGAGATCTAAGCCGCTTCAGCTTCCGGGGCGTTTGCCGATGCCGATTCCACCGTCGCTGAGCAAAACCGTTCCTGTCATGTAGGCCGAGTCCCGACGCGAGGCGAGCAAGGCATAGAGGCCGGAGTGATCATCCGGTTCGGCGATCCGCGCGAGCGGCGTCATCCCGGCAATCATCGCGTCGAGCCCTTCCATATCTTCCATGTGAACATCGGCTGTTCCGCCCGCATGGGTACCGCCCAGCGGCGTTCGGGTGCCGCCTGGCGCCACGCCGTTGACCCTGACGTCGGGGGTTAGTTCCCAGGCGAGCTGGCGGATCAGGCCCAGCACGGCGTGCTTCGACGCCACATAGGGCGTACCGCCACCGCCGGTGTAGAAGCTTGAAGTCGAGGCAGTAAAGATGATGCTGCCCTTGGTCTTACGCAACTCCGGAATTGCGGCACGGGCGCCAAGGAAGTAGCCCTTTACGTTGACGCCGAAGATCTCGTCCAGCGTTTCCGAGAGCTTTTCGGGTTCCATGTCCGCAAGCGGGGTCATGAAATCCCAGATCCCGACATTGCCGACGAACACGTCAAGCTTGCCGAATGCAGCCACGGTTGCGACGACTGCCTTTTCGTTGTCGACATAATTGCGGACATCGCCCTCAATCACGACTACTGCGTTGCCATGCCGCGTACGCACCAAGTCGGCCTGAGCGGCATCCCTGACCAGGACGCCAACCTTGGCACCTTCTTCGATAAAGCGCGCGACGACCGCCTCACCGATCCCTGTGGCGCCGCCGGTTAGCAGCGCCACTTGTCCTTCGAGCCTTGCAGTCACATCGTTCCTCCCGAAGATCGCGGGTTCTCGATCACTGATCGAACATCCCGACGCGGCCTTCCTGAAGGTTGACCACGACCGACTTTGTCTGGGTGTAGTGGTTCAGCACTTCATGGCTGAATTCACGCCCGAAGCCGCTCTGCTTGTAACCGCCCAGCGGCATGTTGGCCTTAAGGTTGTAGTAGCGGTTGATCCAGACCGTGCCGGTTTCAAGCTGACGCGCGATCCGGTGGGCGCGGGCAAGATCCTTGGTCCACACGCCGCCGGCCAGGCCGTAGGTGGTGGCATTGGCCTGCTGCATCATGTCGGCTTCGTCGTTCCAGCTGATTACAGTGGTCACCGGCCCGAAGATCTCCTCCTGCGCGATGCGCATTGTGTTCTTCACATTGGTGAACACCGTCGGCTTGATGAAGTTGCCACCCGCCAGATTTGCAGCATCGGCGCGGGTGCCGCCGGTCAAAACTTCGGCCCCTTCCTCGGTTGCGAGCTGCAGGTAGCTTTCTACCTTGTCGAACTGCATCTTCGACGCCTGGGCGCCAAGCTGGGTTGCCATATCGAGGGGATCGCCCTGGCGGATGCCTTCAAGCGCGGTTTTGAACTTGGCCAGGAACTCGTCCTGGATCGACTGGTGCAGGAACAGGCGCGAACCGGCCAGGCAGACCTCACCCTTGTTGAGCACAGTCGACATCGTAGCGCTTTCCACCGCCGCGTCGATATCGGCATCGCCGCACACGATGTGCGCCGACTTGCCGCCCAGCTCGAGCGTCTGCGGGATGATGTTTGCGGAGGCATACTGGATAATACGGCGGGCAGTGGCGATCGAACCGGTGAATGCTACCTTGGCGACATCGGGGCTGGTGACCAGCGCCTCGCCCACATCCGCACCATAGCCGGTGACGACGTTGATCACACCCGGCGGCAGCAGATCGGCCATTTCCACGAAGAATTCGATCACCGAAAGACAGACCGTCTCGGCCGGCTTCAGAACGACAGTGTTGCCCGATGCCAGCGCTGGTGCGATTTTGCACGCCATCATCAACATCGGTACGTTCCACGGGATGATCTGCGCGCAGACACCGAGCGGTTCGCGGTGAACGATGCCGATCGCATCGGGATAATCGAGCGTCTGGCCATGCAGGCCATAGGCCGCGCCAGCGAACAGCTCGAACTGACCGATAGTCTGGGTCATGTCGAAGAACATCGATTCGCGCATCGGCTTGCCGTTGTTCAACGTTTCGAGCGTCGCGTAGTGCGACTGGCGTGCCTTCAGCCGGCGCGCAATTTCGATCAGGATCTCCTGGCGCTCGCCGGGCAGGCTTTGCGACCACTTGGGAAAAGCAGCCTTGGCAGCGGCAATCGCACGCTCAATGTCCTTGGCATTGCCGGCCTGGATCTTGGTCAGCACCTTGCCGGTCGAGGGATTGAGTAGATCGATGGTCTTGCCGCTGTCCCCGGCAATCCACTCGCCGCCGATATAATGGCCGTACTCGGACTTAATGCCGTAGTCGTTTTCTGTACTTTTCAACTGCGTAGCCATGACAACTCTCCCTTGGTTTTCATAGAACTTCGATGACTAGGTCATCCATCGGATAGATCCGACAGGCCAGGGCGTATCCCTTTGCCTGGTCGGCGACAGAAACCTTGGCCGTGCTCATCTTGCCGGTCCGGTATTCGCCTTCAACAACTCGAACCAGGCAAAACCCGCAACCACCGCCACGGCAGCCCACTCCTATATCGCTGGAACCAAACTGCTCCATCGCGATCAGTACGCGTTCACCCTCGGGGCAAGCGAACTGCCCCCCTCCGAGGATCCGGATCTGGTAGGGCTCAAGCCTCATTCGACCAATCTTCTTCGACTCGGGGCTGCGCGGCAGCGGCCTTCGCCGCAAAGCTTACCCCCCCCACCGCGAAATGCGCTGGGTCCATCTCGCGAAGGATGACGCGAACTGACTCACGCGGCGCCCCGATCGCACCGATGGCAGCATCGGTCAGCGCCCGGATCAGCCGCTCTTTGGCTTCCGGCGGGCGCCCTTCGAGCAGGTTGACCTCGATGATCGGCATATCAGGCCTCCACCTGGAACATGACCGCGCCAAGGTTCTGCACGGTCGTCCGCACGGTCTGGCCGGGAGCCAGGTTGGGCGCGGCGGTGATGCCGCCAGCCATGACGATGTCACCGGCGTTGATCTGTTCGCCCGCTTCGGCAACCAGCCGGGCCGCAGCAACCAGCGAACGGATGGGGTGGCCAAGGATCGCCGCGGTCGACCCGACCTGTACCACTTCGCCATCGATTTCGAGGATCACGCCCAGATTCGAAAAATCGATCCGGGGATCGTGCCAGGATCCGATCACCAGCCCCGACGAGGAAGTGTTGTCGGCGATCACGTCCTCGAGCGCGAACTTGAAGTTCTCGTAACGGCTGTCGATGATCTCCATCGCCGGGGCGATCGCTTCGACTGCTGCCAGCGCAGCGGCGGCAGTCACCTTACCGACCAGCGGGGCCTTCATCAGAAAGGCGACTTCCGGTTCGACCCGGGGGTGGACGTAGCGCGCGCGCGAAAGGGCGGATCCTTCCTCGACCAGCATCGCATCGGTCAGCCTGCCCCAGGCCACTTCGTCGACGCCGACCTGCAACATCTTGGCCCGGCTGGTCAGCCCCATCTTGACGCCGATGCGCCGTTCGCCACGCGACAGGCGCCGATCGACCGAGAGCTTCTGCACCTGATAGGCCTCTTCCACCGTGAAAGCGGTGTCCACAGGGGTGATTTGCGGGGTAGCTGTTGCTTCACGCTGTGCAGAGTCGAGCATTTCCGCGTATTTCGCCAGCCTGTCCATCTCAGTTGGCCTTAGCTTTGATCAGATCAAGCGCAACGTCGATGATCATGTCTTCCTGGCCTCCGACCATCCGGCGGTTGCCCAATTCGACGAGGATCTCGCGGGTATCGATTCCGTACTGTTCCGCTGCCTTTTCCGCATGGCGCAGGAAGCTTGAATAGACGCCTGCATAGCCCAGGCTGAGCGTCTCGCGATCGACCCTCACCGGACGGTCCTGAAGCGGGCGTATGATGTCGTCCGCCGCGTCCATCAGCGCCATCACGTCGCAGCCGTGCTTCCAGCCCTTGCGGTTGGCGGCGGCGATGAACACCTCGAGCGGTGCGTTACCGGCTCCCGCACCCATCCCGGCAAGGCTCGCGTCGATCCGCACCGCGCCCGTCTGCGCGGCGACGATCGAATTGGCCACGCCCAAGGACAGATTGTGGTGCGCATGGATGCCGCGTTGGGTTTCAGGCTTGAGCACCCGGTCATAGGCTTGGAGACGTGCGATCACGCCATCCATGTCGAGCGCCCCGCCGCTGTCGGTGACATAGACGCAATGCGCGCCATAGCTTTCCATCAGCAGCGCCTGCTGCGCGAGCGCTTCGGACTCGATCATGTGGCTCATCATCAGAAAGCCCGATACGTCCATGCCCAGATCGCGCGCGATGCCGATGTGCTGCTTGCCGACGTCGGCCTCGGTGCAGTGGGTCGCGACGCGCACGGAGCGCACCCCCATGGCATAGGCGCGCTTGAGTTCTTCGGCGGTGCCGATGCCGGGCACCAGAAGCGTTGTCAGCACCGCGTTCTGGATGACATCAGCGGCAGCCTCGATCCAGTCCCAGTCGGTATGGGCGCCAAACCCATAGTTGAAGGTCGAACCGTTCAGGCCATCGCCGTGCGAGACCTCGATCGCATCCACCCCTGCCTCGTCAAGCGCCTTGGCGATCGTGCGCACGCTGTCGGTGCCATACATATGCAGGATGGCGTGCATCCCGTCGCGCAAGGTCACGTCCTGGATGTAGAGCCGATCAGATGTTGGATCAAAGGTCATGCTGCGATCTTTTCCATATGAGTCTTGGCCAAGCTCTCGCCTGCCGCCTTGGCGGCAGCGGTCATGATGTCGAGATTACCGGAATAGTTGGGCAGATAATCGCCCGCGCCCTCGACCTCGAGGAACACGCTGGTCTTGAGGCCTTCGAATTCACCGTAGCCGGGGATCTTGAGCGGCCGGTTCGAACCGAAGCGTTCGAACTGCACGTCCTGCTTGAGCCGGTAGCCCGGCACGTATGACTGCACCCTGGCAATCATCGCCAGGACCGAATCGCGCACCTTTTCCTCATCGACCATTTCCGACAGCGTGAAGATCGTATCGCGCATGATCATCGGCGGTTCGGCGGGATTGAGAATGATCACAGCCCGGCCCTTGGCCGCACCGCCGACAGTCTCAATCGCCCGCGCGGTGGTGCGGGTGAACTCATCAATGTTGGCACGGGTGCCGGGACCGGCGGAGCGCGACGAAACCGACGCGACGATTTCCGCATAGTGCACCTTGGCCACCTGCGAGACCGCCGCGACGATCGGAATCGTAGCCTGGCCGCCGCAGGTCACCATGTTGATGTTGCGAACGGTCGCATCGACCGCGGGGTTGACAGGCGGGATGGTCGCCGGACCGATCGCTGCCGGTGTCAGGTCGACCATCAGCTTGCCGTCGCGGGCGAGTATCTCGTCATGCGCCTTGTGCGCATAGGCCGAAGTCGCATCGAAGGCGATGCCGATATCGGCATATTGCGGCATCCGACACAGGCCCTCGATCCCCTCGTGAGTGGTGGCCACGCCCCTTTCGCGGGCCATCGCCAGGCCTTCCGAGGCCGGATCGATCCCGACTACCGCTGCCAGCTCCAGAGTGTCCGAGCCCTTGAGCAGTTTGATCATCAGATCAGTGCCGATATTGCCGGAACCGATAATTGCGCACTTCATCCTGGCCATTTGACCAACCTCCACTTCCAATTCAGTCAGCAGCAAACGTAGCTCGGACAGTGCCAAGCCCATTGATCCGCGCTTCAACGACATCTCCGCGAGAAACCCCGGCCATCGGGCCGAGCGCGCCCGAAAGGATCACGTCGCCTTCCAGCAGGGGCCGCCCGGCATTCGCCATGACCCGCGCCAGCCACAGGGAAGAGGTGATTGGGCTACCAAGACAGGCGATCCCGGCGCCGACCGAAATCGGTTCGCCTTTTACCTCCATAACCATGCCGCACGTGCGCAAATCCAGCCTATCTAGCTTGCGCGGCACCGCGCCGAGCACGAACAGTCCGCTCGACGCGTTGTCGGCGATCGTGTCCCAGATCTTGATGTCCCAGTTGGCGACGCGGCTGTCGACGATCTCGATTGCCGGAACGACATATTCGACCGCGCGGATCATCTCGGCGGTGGTCATGTCGGGGTGGGGCAAATCCCGCCCAACGACGATCGCAATCTCGGCCTCGACCTTGGGCTGGATGACCTGATCAAGCGACACCGGGATACCTTCCGGCACGTCCATGTCTGCGAACAGCATCCCGTAATCGGGCTGGTCCACCCCCAACTGGCGCTGGACTGCAAGCGACGTCAGGCCGATCTTGCGCCCTACGAGCCGCCGCCCGCTAGCCAGGTAGTGCCGGGTGTTGGATTCCTGCACAGCATAGGCGGCCTCAACGCCACCGGCGGCAATCAGGTCTCGGATCGGACTGACCGGTGTGCCGCTTTCGGCGGCGCCGCGCAGCGCCAGAGCCGCTTGTTCGATGGTTTTAGGGTCGATAGTCATCGTCTTAAAGCTTTACGCAGATGTTGGTGATCTCGGTGTAGAATTCGAGGCTGTGCACCCCGCCTTCCCGGCCTATGCCGGAATGGCCGGACCCGCCGAAAGCCGTGCGCAGATCGCGCAGGAACCAGGAATTGACCCAGCACACCCCCACCTCCATCGCCGCCGCCACGCGGTGTCCGCGGGACAGGTTTTCGGTCCAGACTGAGGCGCACAGGCCGTATACCGTATCGTTTGCCAGCGCGATCACCTCGTCCTCGCTGTCGAACGGTAAGATGCCGCAGCACGGCCCGAAGATTTCCTCGCGCATCACGGTGTCGCCGTGGGCGACGTCGATCCACAACGTCGGTTCCACGAAGAAGCCGCCGGCTTCCGCGCCCGAGATTTCAGGAACGCCGCCGCCGGTGACCACGGTGGCCCCGTCCTCGACCGCACGGCGATAGTAGCCCAGCACTTTCTCGCGGTGCTCGGCGCTGATCAGAGGGCCGAGATAGGCGCGATCACCGGTCACGCCCGGCTTGAAGTCCTGCGCCGCCGCCGCCATCCGCGCCACGAAGGCATCGAAGATCGGCCGTTCGACATAGACCCGCTCGGTTCCGAGGCAGACCTGCCCGGTGTTCAGGAAGACCGAGCGCGACAGACCCTCGACCGCTTTGTCGAGGTCGGCATCGGCGAACACGATCGCCGGGTTCTTGCCACCGAGTTCGAACGAGATGTCGCGAACGCCGGTCGCGGCCTTCTGCATGATGGCCTGTCCGGTGCCGGTTTCGCCGGTGAAGGTGATGGCATCGACATCGGGGTTGGACGTGAGGAATTCGCCGGCCGAACCCGGACCGAATCCATGGACGACGTTGTAGACACCCTTGGGCATGCCCACCGCGTTCATCACTTCGCCCAGCAGGGCAGCGGTACGAGGCGTTTCCTCGGACGGCTTGACCACCACGGTATTGCCGCAGGCAAGCGCCGGGCCAACCTTCCAGGTCATCAGCAGCAGCGGGAAGTTCCACGGGCAGACGACGGCGACCACACCCTTGGGCTTGCGCACGGTATAGTTGAACGCCTGGCCGCCATCGGGGGTTGGCGTGTTGAAGCTTTCGCCCGGCATCGTCGAGACGACATCGGCGAACATGCGGAAGTTAGCGGCTCCGCGCGGAATATCGATATGCGACGCAACATGACGCGGCTTGCCGGTGTCGGCCACTTCGGCAGCCAGGAAATCATCCGCTCGGCGTTCGATCTCGGTCGCCACGGCGGTGATCAGCTTGACCCGTTCGGCCGTGGTCATCTTGCCCCACGGCCCGGTAAGCGCGGCCTTGGCCGCAGCCACGGCGTCGGCGACGTCTGCCTGGCTTGCTTCGTGCACAACCCCGATCTCGGCCCCGGTGGCCGGATTGACGTTGGAAAACGACTTGCCCTCGCTGCCTTCGCGATAGGACCCGTCGATGAAGTTCAGGATAGTATCCGTGATTGGAGAGGAGGAGACGGAAGTCATTGGTGCATATTACCTACGTTTTGCCAGAACCCATGGGGCGTCAGAATTGCCTTGCGCCGATCGCAGCGAGGCCGGCGTTGGCGTACTCGACGTCCATCGCTTCGCTCCCGCCGGAAATACCAATCGCACCGACGAATTCACCGGCAATTTCGATCGGTAGGCCGCCGCCGAACATCGCTATTCCCGGCTGCGCGACGATCCCGTCGCGCAAGGCCGGATTGCCCGAAACCATCGCATAGAGATCCGGCGTCGGGACGCGGAAGCTGGCGGCGCTGTAAGCCTTGTCCTGCGCGATCTTTGCAGACGGCGAAGGGGAGCCGCTGGCGCGCACGAACGCGACCAGGTCTCCCCCCGCGCCGACCACCGCGGCAACGACCGGACAGCCCGCCGCCGCACCCATGGCAACGGCGGCAGCCGCTGCCTTGAGCGCCAATTCGTGGCCTACTGTCCGGACCGAAACCACCCCGTCCATGATCAGGTGTTCACCGTCATGAAGCGGTCGTTGAGCGCCTTTTCGTAGTAGAAGATGGCCTTGCCGGCGTTCTCTGCCTGCCACAGGCGCTGCGGATTGTCCGGATAATAAATGTAACCGCCGCTGAAGGTTTCGTTGCGGTTGCCCGAGGGATCGAAGAAGTAGATCGTCTGCCCGCGGGTGATCCCATGACGGGTCGGCCCGATATCCAGCGAAATATCGTAGCGGCTGATGATGTCGGCGGCATGGCCAACATCGTGCCAGGATTCCAGGTTGAACGAGGTATGGTGGATCTTACCGTCTTCGGGATAGCCTAAGAAGGCGACATCGTGTGCTTTGTTGCTGCAGCTAAGAAAGATGCCGAGCCGGGCGCCGCTGGTTTCATCGACCAGTTCCTCGGCGACTGAGAAATCAAGCGCATCGACAAAAATCTTGGCCGAACTGGCTATATCCACGCCGTTGAGCGCACAGTGATCAAAGCGGGTGGCACGCATGCCACGTGGCTCCACGACCCAGACATCGGGGTTCTTGACGGCCGGACCGGTGGCCGACAGCGCCATCTCGGCGTAAAGTTCGAAGACGTGCTGTGTCGGCGTGTTAAACCGAATCTTGCGGCCTACACCGGGATCTTCCCCCGCCGGGATCACGTCGACATGGACACCGATATCGAGCAAGCGCTCGGTAAAATGGTCCAAGTCCGCGTCCTTGGCGACCTTGAAGCCCATCACATCCATGCCCGCCTGATCGGCCTCGCGAAGGATGATACTGTGACGATCGAATTCGTCGAACGCCTGGAAAAAGGCCCGATCCCCCTCGCGATTGACGAAGTTTAGACCAATCCGGTCGCGGTAGTGGATAATGGCCTCGTCCAAGTCCAGAACCCTGAGCTGGACATAGCCAGGACGAATTACACCAGTCAAAGCCATGAAGAATCTCCTCTCCGATCAGGCCTTGAGGCCATGCTTAAAGAACTCGGCAACCATCCGGTTGAAACTTGCCATCCGCTCGATCTGCACCCAGTGTCCGCATTCGGCGAACAGGTGCAGATCGGCCCGCTGCATCAGCGTGGCCAAGCGTACGGTAGAATCGAGCGGGATCACCTGATCGGCAATCCCGTGCAGGATCAAGGTCTCGTGCGCGATTGCGGCGATGTCCTCCTCGCGGCTGGCGAGCATCGCCACGTTGGCCTGGCGGTCGGCGCCGCCGAACGTTGCATGATAGGGTTCATGTGCTTCGGGCCGGGCGCTGGCGACATAGCGCGACTGGATCAGATCCTCCGTCAGGCGGCTGTGATCCCAGGCAAGGTACTTGAGCGATTCGCGCATGGCCTCAACTGACGGCACGTAGCCCCAAACCTTGTCGAGCGCAGGAGTAATCGGAAAGTTGAGCCCTGCAGGCCCCATCAGAACGGCGCGTTCCACCCGATCGGGGTGGGCAATCATGAATGCCAGCGTGATCCCGCCACCGAACGAGTTGCCGACCATCGAAATCTTGTCGATGCCCAATCCGTCGAGAAAACTGGCGAGCTGATCGACCCAGACCTGCTTGTCTTCGATCCGGCCCTTGCTGTCCGAATAGCCGAAACCGAACATGTCGGGCGCGATGACCCGGAAATCCTGAGCAAGAACCGGAATGTTCAGGCGCCAGTTGGCCCATGCAGTCACGCCAGGCCCGGAACCATGAACCAACAGGACCGGATCGCCCTCGCCGACGTCATGATAATTGGTCGAGCTTCCGCCGATGACGAACGAATTGGCGATTTCCGGTCGGCTCGTGTCCAATGTCGCGCTTGCCATGATAGCCAACCAGTCCTTTCCCGCTTCGTTGATTTTGTATCCACATGGTGTCGGGACCGAGTCGGCGAACTGACACCTTACAGTAGCTTTCATTGCACTATTTCAAACGCATTGGCAAATAAAGAATGCGGCGAGGCGGCAGAAATCGCCGCCTCGCGCATGCCCGATCAGACGAGCCCTTCGGCCTTGAGTGCTGCGCCAACCGACGGGCGCTGCGCGATCCGGCCGCAATAAGCACCAAGGTTGGGATAGGCGCTCATGTCGATCCCGACATGGGCCGGCCAGCCCAGCATCACGAACAGATAGATGTCGGCGACGCTGAATTCAGAACCGGCATAGTGTTCCTTGTCCAAAAGTTCCTTGTCCAGCGCACCCAGATGATTCTTGACGGCGGTCGAGGCCGCGAGCTTTGCTTCGTCGCTGCTGCCGGGTGTGAAAAGCGGTACGAACGCCTTGTGGAATTCCGACCCCAGAAAACTCAGTCGGCTGATCAGGCGGTAACGCTCCAACGTGCCATCACGAGGCGCCAGGGCCGCGTCTGGCTTCTGATCGGCGATGTAGAGCAGGATCGCAGGATTTTCAGTCAGGGTTTCGCCACTGTCGAGGGTCAGCGCAGGAACTTTGCCTGACGGATTGACCGTCAGGAAATCGTCTCCGGTCTCTACCTTGCGGGTCGCCAGATCGACCTTCACCGCATCGAACGCCGCACCGGTTTCGCGCAGGGCAATATGCGGTGCGAGCGAGCAGGCACCAGGGCTAATGAACAGCTTCATGGATAGTCTCCTTTTGGGCAAACCAGGAAATGCGGGATCGGCTCAGATCGGGGTCGCCAACAGGGTGGCGATTCGCAGCGTGTCGTAGATGCAGGTCCGGCTCTTCAGACGAACGGTTCCACCGCTAAGATCGAACCAGTCGACATATTTGCCGGCATTGTAGATACGCGTTTCACCATCGTTACGGGTCTGGAAGACGACATAGCTGGCTTCAGCAGAAACCTGGTTGCCTTCCGCGCCGGTGATCACCGCACGCCCGATCAGGTGCCGGTTGAAATGTTCGGGGAAGACGTTTGCCTTGCGCAGCGCGACAACCCGATCCGCCAGCATCCCTTTGCTGTCGCAATACATCACAGCTGCGGGCAAGCCGTTATCGACATTCTCGCGCGCGATCACCTGGTACAGGCAATCGTCAACGAACAGCGTAGGCCATTGCTCGAGCCGGTCATCATCAAGGCAAAGCCCGTAAGCCGCGTTGAAATCGTCGATCGCACTTTGCGCGACTTGCGCTACTTCGGCTGCAACGCTCATGCCCGGCCCTCCGCTGCGAGATCGGCCAAGGCATTGCCCATCAGCCCGAGATAGCCCTTCCAGAACCCGCGCACGGAATTTTCATCCATACCCATCGGGGCGTATGACGGTCGGACATCGTCCCCGCCCATCTCGACAAAGCTGCGCTTGCCTTCGGCACCGATCGTGCCCTGCTGGCACAGTTCGACCGCTTCGCCGTCTTCCATCGAAATCAACCCAGACGGTCCAACCAGGTTGAGGTTGCGAAGGCGGTGGCGAGTCGTTTCATCATCATCGTCGGCATAGCCGAAATAGGTCCAGACCAGCTCGGTCTTGTCGGTCCCGTGGGGCACGATCTGCCTGGTGGCGAGGGTGTTCTGGATCTGCTGGACAACGACAGACGGGAAGATCGACTGGATGTGCAGTCCGACATCATCAGCGATCTCCGGGCGGAATGCCAGCAGGCGCTCGTCCTGCAACTTGGCCTCACCCTGCATCTCGCGGTTGGCCTCGTCACCGAACGAGCCGTAGTCGACATCGCCCTTGGGCTTAGACACGGTAAAGACGGTGTGGTAGCCCTCGTCCGAAACCAGACCCGCGCTTTCCTGGCTCTGGCGGTAGATGCCGAAAGTGGGATAGAACAGGTGCAACAGACCGCCGTGGTAGCTGTCACGACTGTTTTCCGAATAGAGCTTCCAGTTGCCGGCCATGAACTGTCGCGCATAGCCCAGAACCTTGACCGGGCGCTGGAAGACGCGCTGAATGTATTTGCGCATCACTGGACCCAGAAAGTCGTCGAGCGGGGCGATGGTCGGGTTGAAGGTGCCGAACACGAGGCCGCCGAATGTCTCGACCCGCAACCGCTCCAGCGAATGCTCGGCCATATTGAATTCCTTCGAATAGCCGCCCACGCCTTTCAGCCCCCGCCGGAACGGCACGCCGACAAGCGCACCGGTCGCGTCGTAGGCCCACTGGTGATAGACGCAGACGAACGCCCCGTCGGCCTGGTTGCCACGCAGCGAGCGGCACACGGTTGCGCCCTTGTGGGCGCAGCGATTTACCCAGGCATGGATGGTGCCATCGGTTGCCCGCGTCACCACCACCGGAGTATTGCCGACATGGGTCGAACGGAAATCGCCGCTGTTGGCCAGCTCGGCTTCGAGGCCGAGGTAGCACCAGGTCTGTCCGCGAAAGATGTTTTCCTGTTCGGCAGTGAAGATCGCTTGGCTGTGATAGACTGCGTAATCGACCGCAGTCGGCTCCGACCCCGCGGCGACGGGCATGGTTTCGGCGTTCATGGTCTTCTCCCTAAGCTTGTTCGAAACCGCGGCCCGAAGCGAGTCGTCCGCAAGTGCGCATCGCGCTCAGCATCATCGCGGCATCGGCCTTGCCGGTACCGACGATGTCGTAGGCGGTGCCATGGGCCACCGACATGTGCAGGTACGGCGGCCCCATGATGATCACGCTATTGCCCGAAAAGCCCCAGGTCTTGACCGCGATGTGGCCCTGATCGTGGAACATCGCCAGGACCATGTCGTAGCGACCCTCGATGCAGTGGCGGAAGACCGAGTCAGGCGCGATAGGCCCTTCGACATCGATGCCCCTTGCCCGCGCGGCTTCAATCCCAGGCGCAATTTCAAGGCGATCCTCGTCGCCCATGGCATGTGGGTTGAGACCGGCAACCGCGATCCGCGGTTGGGCGATGCCCCACGATTGCATGGCCTCGTGCAGTTGCCCCACCGCCGTGGCGACGAGATCGGCTGAAATGACGTCGATCACTTGCCGCAGCGACATGTGGTCGGTGAGATGCGCAACCCTGAGCGGCCCGGTCAGCAGCACCAGATAGCTTTCGCCCGGGGTCGGGCTGATGACCCTGTCGAGCTTCTTGGCAAGTTTAAGCGAACCAGTGCTGATCGGCCCCATGATCGTGGCGGCGAAAGAACCGTCGCGGGCCAACGCGTCGAGCTCATCCAGCCATTGCGCGGTGGCGTGCCCGGCGGCCTCGGTGTCCTCGCCCAGGGGCAGAACGCCATCGGGCAGCGCGCCGGTATCGATGACGTCGATGATCGCGGGATCGTCGCTGGGTTTTTCGAAGCCGCGCATCACCCGCAGCCGTGCCTTGGTGCCAGTGAAATCGAGCGCCCGCTCTACCGCCGCAGCAGACCCGACCAGCACGGGGATCGAATCCGTGTGTACGGCACCGTCGGCCAGCGCCCTGACAGCCACTTCGGGTCCGATCCCGGCGGGATCACCGATCATCGTCCCCACGACGGGGCGCACCCGCTCAGAGGCTGTAGACATCGGCTACTTCTTGGAACAGATCGGTGACGACAACCGTCTTCTTGCGGCGGATCACGAACGAATCATCCCGAGGTTCGAGATCATAGAAGGCCCACCCGCTGAGAGTGGCGACTTTGCCTTCCAGCACCGAAACCGTGGTCCAAGACGTCCGCGCATGCACCTGGTCATCGCTCTCCTCAGCAGACAGCAGGGAGAACTGGTGAACCGTGCGTGGCTGCGGCGTGCTCGCCGCCGAGCGCCGGGTCCTGATCCGGAACACCCGATCCTCAAGCCCGCCCCGGTTGGGATAGTAGATCAGCGAGACTTCGTTCTGCGGATCCGCAGTCGGCCGTTCGTGATCGTCCCAGGCTGGAACCCAGTATTCCGCCTCTTCGTGATAGAGCGCCAGCCAGGCATCCCAGTCCTTGTCGTCAAGCGCCATGGCTTCCTGACCGATGAAGCGGGAAACCGCCAGCCAGCGCGAATGGAATGCGGTCATCGTGCCTTCTCCAGTGAACGCTCAAGGAAGGCGGCAAGCTCGCTGCACTCGCTGTCGATGGCCTTTTCCATGAGCGTGAGCCATTCGTCATGGATCGCCACATAGAGGCCTTCGTCGGCAACCGCCGGGCTGCTCAGCACCACATTGAAATCGAGCGGCTCGCCGAACTTGCCCGGGCCGGTGTCCCAGCGCGTCGAACCGCGCGACATCTCGTTGTAGCGGCCTTCGCCGGCGCCATACCCGGTCTGGCAGTTGTTGAATTCGGTCAGGTCGTCCGGGGTCGCCATGCCGGTCGAATTGAAGAAATCCTCATACTGACGCAGCCGCAGGGCCCGCGCCTCGGGGCTTTCGCCGACCGGGGCGATGCACACCGTGCTGACTTCGGTCTCATCCAGGGCCAGCGGCTGGATGATGCGGATCTGCGTGCTGGTCTGGTCCATCAGGAAGACGTTGGGAAACAGCTGCAGGTTACGGATGCGCTTGTTCATCCACTTGGCCTTTTCGGCGCCGTAGGACTCTTCGAGCCAGTCGATGATCTCGAAATTGGGGCGATCCATGAAGTTGGCATAGTCGGCCCACAACACCGTGTGTCCGTTGTGGAACGAGAACGACCCGCCATCGCGCGCGGTGAAGCCATTGAAGCTAATCGCCTTGGTTTCGTTCTTCGAAATGCCTTCGACGCGGCGCTGAACCGTCATGAAGTAGTTGGCATGCGTGGTCATGACGTGATAGCCGTCGAGCCCGTTCTCGACCTGCATCTTCCAGTTGCCGTGATAGCGGTAGCGGTTGGTTCCGGGCAAAACTTCCATTGCGCCGGACTTCGACTGGTCCACCAGGATATCGATGAAATCCCGCGCGCCGGCGAGGTGATCGACCAGCGGGACGACATCGGCGGAGAGGCTGGCAAAAATGAAGCCGCGGTAGCTTTCCACCCGGGCGACCGGTTGAAGCCCGAAATCGGCGCGATTGAATGCCTCCGGATAGCCCCCGATGCTCTCATCGGTGACGTCCAGCAGGTCGCCCCCGGACGAGAACGTCCAACCATGAAACGGGCACATGTGGTTGCGCTTGTTGCCGGCCCGCTCGCGGCACAGGCGCGCGCCACGGTGCGAACAGGCATTCACGAAGGCGCCGACATCGCCGGACTTGTCCCGGGTTACAAGGATGGGGACGCGGCCGATTTTCGTGGTGATGAAATCGTTCGGCTTGGAAACCTGGCTCTCGTGCGCGAGGTAGACCCAGTTCCGTTCGAAGATGTACTTCATCTCGAGCTCAAACAGCGCAGCTTCGGTGAAAGCGGCGCGGTCCAGCTGGAAGATCCCGCGCTCGTGATCCTTCTTGAGCCAAGCGCGCATGCGCCCTTTCAAGCCCTGCAAGTCGGCAATCCTGCCGCCGATTTTATCATTGAGTTCCATCGATCCTCTCCCGTTCTGTGCGTCGGGCACCCAATACCATCCGCGAATCAACCGCAGATGGCACACGGTGATTACCTCATCCCATCATTTCGTGCAACGTATTGCACAATGAAAAACGTTCTGGTAGGTAGTGGGTCAGAAATGGCTGAAACCGGCGGCTCGAATCGAAGCAAGGTTGCCAGCAAATCGCAAAATGGCCCTGTTTTGGGGTGAATTGGGAGAGTTTGAACTATGTCGGTCGTCACCGAACTCGGCTATCTTGGTCTTTCCGTTTCCGATCTCGCTGCCTGGCGCGCTTACGCCGCCGAAGTCGCCGGCATGGAAGTCGTCGATGAAGGCGAAGGGGATCGGCTCTATCTGCGGATGGACCTTTGGCATCACCGCATCGTTCTGCACGCTGATGGCAGCGATGACCTGGCCTACATGGGCTGGCGCGTGGCCGGGCCGCAGGAATTCGCCGCGATGCAGGAAAAGCTGAGCGCGGCGGGAATCCCCTTCACCGTGGGCACCGAAGCCGAAGCGCGCGAGCGCCGCGTTCTCGGGCTACTCAAGCTGGCCGATCCGGGCGGCAATCCGACCGAGATCTTCTTCGGCCCCCAGGTCGATACGCACAAGCCGTTTCATCCTGGCCGTCCGATGTTCGGCAAGTTCCTGACCGGATCGCAAGGCGTTGGGCACTGCATTCTGCGCCAGGACGATGTCGAGGCGGCGGCTCGTTTCTATGAACTGCTGGGTCTGCGCGGTTCAGTCGAATACCACCTTCATCTGCCGAACGGCATGGTTGCCCAGCCCTACTTCATGCACTGCAACGAACGACAGCATTCTGTTGCTTTCGGTCTTGGGCCGATGGAAAAGCGCATCAATCACCTGATGTTCGAATACACCGAACTCGATGATCTCGGCATGGCCCATGACGTTGTGCGTGCGAAGAAGATTGACGTCGCGCTCCAGTTGGGCAAGCACGCCAACGACCAGGCCCTGACGTTTTACTGCGCTAACCCGTCGGGTTGGCTGTGGGAATTTGGCTGGGGTGCGCGCCAGGCGCCGAGCCAGCAGGAATACTACACCCGTGACATCTTCGGTCATGGCAACGAGGCTGCTGGTTACGGAATGGACGTTCCGCTGCTGTGACAATCTTCGTGTAAATCAATTCTTGACAGGAAAACAACCCCATCATGTCGAACCAATTGCGCCTTTGTGAAGTTGCCGGCGTAAAAGACGGCGAGCCGGTCGCGGCGTTCGCCGAAGGAATGCCCGCCCTCGCAGTATATAATGTTGATGGCGAGATTTTCGTTACCGACAATCTTTGCACTCACGGCAATGCCATGCTGACCGACGGATATCAGGATGGCGACATCATCGAGTGTCCGTTCCATGGCGGCTCGTTCGACATCAAGACCGGCGCAGCCAAGGCCTTTCCCTGCCAAGTGGCGATCGCGTCCTATCCGGTCGAAATCGAGGATGGTTGGGTCTGCATCACGAAGCCCGAAGGAGCAGCCTGATGGGCCTTCCCACCCTTGAGCAGATGCAGTTTCAGCATGCCGCTGCGCAACTTAATGCGCTTCATGCGGAACTGATCGATGACGACCGGTTGGAAGAATGGCCTAACCTGTTTGAAGAAAAGTGCCAGTACAGTGTGATCTCAGCGGAGAACCACAATCGTTCGCTGAACCTGGCTGCGGTGTTCTGCGACAGCCGCGGCATGCTGGTCGATCGCATCGTCTCTTTGCGCCGCGCCAATATCTTTCCCGCGCACAGCTACCGGCATATTCTCGGTCCGACCCGCGTGAAGTCGACCAGCGGGCAGATCGTCACCACACAGACCAACTATGTGGTCCTGATGACGCGCAACGACGGTCAGACGTCGATCTACAATTCCGGAAAATATGTCGATCAAATCGACGTTTCCGGCGCTGGCTCGCGCTTCCTTTCCAAGACCGCAATCTTCGACACCCACCTCATCGATACGATGATGGTCCGCCCGATCTAGCTGCAAAGTTGAAAGCACCCAATCATGTCCATTGCCCAGCAACAAGACACCTTGGATCAAGCCCCGTCCACTGCCGGATGCCGGGTTCCGTACCGCGTTTTCACCGATCGCCAGTACTATGATCGCGAACAGGAGAAAATTTTTAAGGGTGACTGCTGGTCCTTCGTCGGACTTGAAGCTGAAGTTCCGAAGGCAGGTGATTTCAAATCGACCTTCGTGGGCGAAACGCCGGTGATCCTCACGCGCGACAGCGACGGCTCGGTGCATGTCGTGGTCAATCGCTGCGCCCATCGCGGTGCCCTGGTCTGCCGCGAAATGCGCGGCAACCGCTCAAGTCTGGAATGCGTCTACCACCAGTGGGCCTACGACCTGAAGGGTAAGCTGATCGGCGTGCCCTTCCGCCGCGGCCTCAAGGGGCAAGGCGGGATGCCTGGCGATTTTGACATGAGCCAGCACAATCTGAGACAGTTACGCACCGAATCGGTCAACGGTCTGGTCTTCGCTTCTTTCTCCGAAACGGTTGAATCCTGCCGTGATTTCCTCGGTCCGATCGTGGTCGAGCAGATCGAGCGGATCATGTGCAAACCCGTCACCGTTCTGGGCGACCAGCGCCAGCGCATCCGCGGGAATTGGAAGCTTTACGCGGAGAACACCCGCGATCCCTACCACGCGAGCCTGCTGCACCTATTCCACAACACGTTCGGTCTGTATCGCTCAACCCAGACCGGTAAGGCGCTTATGGATGCCAACAAACGCCACTCGCTGCTCTATTCGATCGCGGCCAGCAACGACGATGCCGCCGACAAGCAGGCCTACGGCGATTCCCGCACCTTCGACACCGAATTCAAGCTGCAGGACATGTCGCTGCTGAAAGGTCGGCAGGAGTTCGCGGACAATGTCACTCTGGTGATCCTCGCGGTCTACCCCAACCTCGTCCTCCAGCAGATCCAGAACACGCTCGCCGTACGCCAGACCGTGACTTACGGCCCAGACGAATTCGAATTGGTCTGGACCCATTTCGGCTACCAGGACGACGACGAGGAAATGCAGGCCATCCGGCTAAAACAGGCTAACCTGATCGGACCTGCAGGACTCATTTCGATGGAAGACGGCGAAGCGGTGGAAATCGTCCAGAACGCCATCGTCGGCGAGGCAAGCGCGACGTCCTACATCGCGATGGGTGGCGGTCGAGCCGAGGATGCCGACCATCTCGTCACCGAGGGCGCGATCATCGGGTTCTGGGACAATTATCGCAAAATGGTCGGCTTTGAGGTGGAACCGGCATGACCCGCACGATCGACTTCTACTTCGATTTCATCAGCCCGTTCAGCTACCTTGCCCAGCTCAAGCTGCCGGAGATCGCGCGGGCAGCGGGAAGCACGGTGGAATACTGGCCGATTGACATTCCTGAAGCCAAAATTGCCGCCGGCAACTATGGCCCGTCCAATCGCGAAGTCTTGCCCAAGATCAAGGTCATGAAGGCAGACCTTGAGCGCTGGGCCGAACGTTATGGGGTGCCCCTCACCTTCCCGGCGAGCTTCGCTTGCGCAGACTGGAATTGCGCGGTGCTGTTCGCCCGCGAGCACGGTAAGGCCGAGGCATTTGTGACCGATGCCTACCGCCGGATCTGGGGCCAGGGGATCGATCCGGGCGACCGCAACGAGCTGGCCGCATGCGCCAAAGCAGCGGGTCTCGACGCTGAGGCGCTGATTGCCTTCGTTGAATCGCCGACTGGCCAGAACGAATATCGCAAGGCCCGGAGCCAGGCGATCCAGCGCGGCGTGTACGGTGCGCCGCTGATGTTCGTTGACGACCAGGTTTTCTGGGGGAATGACCGATTGGATTTTCTTGCCGAGTATTTGAACAAGTCAAAATAAAAAATTCGATTACACAAGGGGGGATGCATGAAAAGGTATGATTGCTTTTTTGTCGCCTTGTTGGGAGTGACCGCGCTGACGCCGCAGATGGCCTTAGCACAAGACTTCACAAGCGAAACGGACGAATCCCAGCCTGCCAGCACGGGTCTAGGTGACATTATCGTCACCGCCACTCGGCACGAGGCCAAGCTGCAAACCGTGCCGGTTGCAGTTACTGCGGTTACCGGCGATGCTCTTGCTTCCGCCGATGTTTCAACGGTCCGCTCCCTCACTCAGGTTGTGCCAGGCTTCATCGGCAGCCGTAATATGGGTGTCTTCCAGCCGGTCGTACGCGGCGTCGGCTCAACCGGCATTTCGGTTGGTGATGAACCCAATATCGCAACCTACGTCGACGGCGTCTACCAACCGGAATCGGCCGCCAACTGGATCGACCTGGTCGAGGTCGAGCGGGTCGAGGTGCTGCGCGGGCCGCAGGGCACGACCTTCGGTCGCAATGCCACCGGCGGACTGATCAACGTCATCACCCCCGATCCCAGCTTCGACTTCCGCGGCAAGGCTTCGCTGCGCTTGGGCCGGATGAGGCGCGATGCCGGCGATTACGACGCCCGGCTCTATTTTACCGGGCCAATGGGCGACAAGGTCGCGGCTGACTTTGCCGCGCTTTTCCGCAAAAACGACGGATACATCGACGATCTGGTCCGTGGAGGCACTCTGGGCAACCAGCGCGTCATCGACCTGCGCAGCAAGTTGCTGTTCAAGCCGACCGACAATTTCAAGGTTGTTCTGACCGGGGAATACTTCAACCAGGAAAGCACCACCAATTCGCCGCAGCCGCTGGATGGCAACACCGCAGGCAACAATTGGCCGGGCGTGATCGTACCGACCCGTGCCTGGCAGGCCTCGTTGACCGAGGTGCCGTTGCTCAACCTCACACGTTGGAGCGCGGCACTGCACACCCGGCTCGATCTGGGTAGCGTCCTGCTTGAAACCACCACCGGTTTTCTCAACCTGCGCTGGCGGCAGACGACCGATGGCGATGCCTCGAACATAAAGCTGTCGAACTTTCCGGCAGTGTTTGAATCGGAGTCGGGCAGTCAGGAAATCAAGCTGAGTTCGGCCAATCCCGGCCGCTTCCAGTGGCTGGTCGGCGGGTACTTCTACCAGTTCGGCGGTGGTGCCCCGGTCCTCGAGCCTTGGACCACCACCAACCCAGCTCTGCCCTTGGCAGGGCCGTCGTTGACACCCAAGCTTGATGGACGCTCATTCGCGGTCTTTGCCGAAGGCACCTATGAGGTTCAGCCGAACCTGTTCATCACGCTCGGCGGCCGATACACTACCGAGACGCGCTGGTTTAGCCAAAGTAACAATGGCGTATTGCTGGTCAATGACGTTTCAAAAACGTTCAAAAAGTTTAACTACAAAGTCGGTATCCGTTATGAGGTGACCGACAAGACTAACGTCTACGCCACCTACAGCACCGCGTTCAAGAGCGGGGTATACAACATGGCGGGAATCAGCGGCACCCCGGTCAATCCGGAGAACATCAAGGCGGCTGAATTCGGGATCAAGTCCGATCCATTGGAATGGCTGCGCACCAACCTTGCCGCCTATTATTACGACTACAAGGGCCTCCAACTTCAGTCGAAGGCTCCGACCGGTCCCGGATACATCCTGCAGAATGCAGCCAACGCCGAAATCTATGGCGGCGAGTTTGAGACCATCATCAATCCGGTCCGCGACCTAAGGCTGCGTGCGGCGGTTGCCTATACCCATGCCCGCTACAAGGATTTCCCCAACGCCCAGGGCTTTACGCCGATCGTGAATGGCAACGGCAACTACGCCGGCAACGTGGCTGCTCCCTACGATGCTTCAGGCAAGGTCATGACCCGGGCGCCTGAATGGTCGGGCAATGTGGGGTTTGATTGGAGCCATGACGTCGGCAACGGGCGCGTCACTCTGGCCGGAAATCTGCTGTGGAGTTCCAGGGTATACTACGACTTCGCCAACATATTCTCGCAGCGCCCCTACACCCTGTCTAACCTCTCGATCAATTGGCAGCCTGGAAGCGAAGCCTTCAAGGTCGGCCTGTGGGTGACGAACCTGACCAACGAGAAGGTGCTGCAAACCGTGCGCCCCGGAACGTTGGGAACCGACGGGTTCTATGAACAACCTCGTAAGATTGGAATAACTATAGAAACGAAAATTTAAACAATAACTTTAATCAAGGAGGATGCCATGAAGAAAATTAATCATCCAAAAATAAAAAATCTACTGCTGTCGAACGCGCCCCCGATGCTCGCGCTCTTACTGCTAGCGCCGACCCATGTGTATGCACAAGACAGATCGGATAGTAACCCACAATCCGAGACAGCAGTTTCAGGACTTGGTGATATTATTGTTACAGCTCGGAAACGCTCTGAAAATCTGCAGGAAACACCCATCGCGATCACGGCGATGACTGGTGAGATGCTCGAAGAAAAGCAGATCGTCAACGTAGCGGAAGTTGCCAAGTTCGCTCCCAATGTCAACATTTCGCCGGTTGCTAACATCTCGGGTTCGAGTGCCTCGATTACCGCTTTCATCCGCGGCGTCGGACAGACCGACTTCAACATCACTGTCGATCCCGGCGTTGGCGTCTATGTAGATGGCGTATATGTCGCGCGTTCCGTCGGAGCGCTACTCGACATGGCAGACGTTTCAAGCGTCCAGGTCTTGCGCGGTCCGCAGGGTACGCTGTTTGGCAAGAACACGATCGGCGGAGCGATCGTGGTCAATTCGGTTGAGCCGCAGAAGGATTTCGACCTGAAGCTCGAAGCGGCAACCGGCCGGTTCAATCGCGCCGATTTCAAGGGCATTATCAATGTACCGCTGAACGACAACCTAGCGATGCGGGCTGTTGCTTCCTATGAAACGCGCGACGGCTATCAGAAACGTCTGTTCGATGGCGGTCGCCAGGGTAACAAAGATAGCTTTGGTGGGCGTGTCGCCTTTAAATGGGAACCGACAGACAAACTCACGGTCAATCTCAGTGGGGACATCAACATCCGCCGGGAGGAGATGGCCGCATCTACTTTAGTTAACCTTTTTGAATCGCCCAACCTGCTTCAGATCGTCAATCGGAATGGGCGGACCTTAGCATTCCCAAGCTCTACATATGCATGGAACAAGCTACAGGGGGGGGCCGGTGTTTGTGGCGCGGACGGTCAGCTTGCCCCAGTCAACAATCCCCTGTGTGCAACTACCCAATGGGTAACTGGCAATATCGACTCGACTTGGTCGGGCACGAAAAACCAGTCGGATTTCGATTTGTGGGGCACCAACCTGACACTCGACTATGATTTCGGTGGCATTAACCTCAAATCAATCAGCGCCTATCGCGACCAAAAGGCAACAATCCAGTTCGACTTTGATGGCACGCCCCATCCCTATCTGCAGCTGACCAACAATATCGACTTATGGCAGGCATCACAGGAGTTGCAGCTGACCGGCAGTTTGTTGAACGACCGGTTAAAGTTTGTGCTCGGCGGATACTATCTGAAAGAAAAAGGACAGGACAAGAATGATCTGCGCTTCGGGTTTGCGGATTTCTTCAGTGGTGGCAAGATTGACAACGACAGCTATGCCGCTTACCTGCAGGCCACTTTCAAGGTAACCGACCGATTTTCCATAACACCGGGAATTCGTTACACGGACGAAACAAAGCGTTTTGACCCGTCGTTCCAGACTATTAACCGTGATTACACGGCACCTCTCGGGCAGGCAGGAATTCTTCCCTATCCAGATGGTGTATTCATCGCTTTCAGCCAATGCGTTACTGGCCAACCCACGCCATTGCTAGTGACCGACCCAGCCAGCCCACTATTTGGTTTCCCACTACCTGGTGGATGCGCTCCTGCCGCCACCAACCCTGGCGGAAACCACACGATGCCGGCTGTTCAAGTTGCTGTAAAGGCGAAGGAGTGGACACCGGCAATTTCAATGGACTATAAGATTAGCGATGATGTTCTCGCATATGCATCATATTCTAAAGGCTTCAAAAACGGCGGATTTACTCAACGAATATTTCCTGCTGAGCAAGTTGCCCCTTCTTTCACTCCTGAATTTGTAGAATCTTATGAGATAGGTCTTAAAACAGAGATTTTTGATCGTCGACTTCGCGTTAATATCGCTGCGTTTCTTTCCGACTACAGCGACATCCAAGTTGTTGTAAACGAAGGCATCGCGCCTAGGGCGCGCAATGCTGGCACTGGTCGAATTAAGGGCTTCGAGATTGAAGGCGAAGCAGCTCCTGCCGATTGGTTGCGACTGACATTCGGTGTTGGTTATCTGGATGCTTATTTTCGTGAAATCGATCCGGCGGCATTCCCGATAGGCCTCAATTCGAAGTTTGCCTTCGTGCCGGAGTGGACTGGCTCGGCTTCTTTCAACGCCGATGTTTATCGAGGAGACAGGGGCAAGCTGACTCTTCGTGGCGATTGGTCGTACCAGAGCACAACGTACAAAGATGCGCTAAACAGTTCTGAATTAAAGCAGCCTGGCTATAGCGTATTCGGCGCAAGCGCATCATTTACTGAGAGTAGCGAGCATTTTACAGTGACAGCTGGTGTAACTAACCTGACCGATAAGCGGTATATTCAGGGCGGATATGTCGACCGTGACGTCGCGGGGACAGCGCTGGCAACTTACTCACGTCCGCGTGAATGGTTCCTTAAGCTGGCCTACAAGTACTAACGCAAGAGCAGAGGGCGGCGGTTCGCTGCCGTCCTCACCGTTTCGGACGTGCTTGCTTCGGAAGCACCGCCTAACCGACCAACATCCGCTTGGCATCTGGTCCTGCGGCCACAGGAGTTCAGACATTGGCTGTCACAATCCCTCCACTCCACCGCAGCGATTTTCTGACCAACCAGTCGATCATCAACGGGAAATCAGTAGAAGCCAGCTCCACCTTTGATGTCACGAACCCCGCCACCGGCAAGACGCTCGCAACAGTTGGCCTACTGGGCGAAGCCGAAACTCGCCAGGCGATCGAAAGCAATTCCCGCACCTATGCCGATTGGCGAAAGCGATCCGCGCAAGAGCGTGTCCGACTGCTGCAGGGCTGGCTAGCACTGGTCCAGCTGCATCGCGAGGATCTGGCCCTGCTGATGACCGCCGAACAGGGCAAACCGCTGGCCGAAGCGCTGGGCGAGGTCGATTACGCCGCAAGCTTCATCCAGTGGTTCGCCGAAGAGGCGCGCCGTGTCTATGGCGAGGTCATTCCGGCCAGTTCCGAGCGGCGGATTATCGTGATCCGTCAGCCGGTCGGCGTGGCTGGCGCCATTACGCCGTGGAACTTTCCCGCCGCGATGATCACCCGCAAGGTCGCGCCTGCACTGGCGGCGGGCTGCACCGTGACCCTCAAACCGTCCGAACTCACCCCGCTGACCGCTTGCGCTCTGGCAAAGCTCGCTCTCGAAGCGGGCATTCCGCCCGGCGTGTTCAACGTGGTCTGCGGGGATGCACCCGCGATCGGATCGGTCCTGACCAGCCATCCCGATGTCACCAAGTTCACTTTCACCGGTTCGACCGCGGTTGGCAAGCTGCTGACTGCGCAATGCGCCACCACCCTGAAACGGGTTTCGATGGAACTGGGCGGCAATGCCCCGCTGCTAGTGTTCGACGATGCCGATCTCGATCAGGCGGTCGAGGGGGTGATCGCATCGAAATTCCGTAACACCGGACAGACCTGCGTTTGCGCCAACCGGATCCTGGTGCAGAGCGGCATTCATGACCGCTTCGTCGAGGCGCTGGCCGCCAGGGTCTCCGCGTTCCGGGTCGGCAACGGCCTTGAAGGTGCAACCGACCAGGGACCGTTAATCACCGCATCAGCCTTGGCCAAGGTTCACGGGCATGTCGCCGACGCCGTGGCGCAAGGTGCCCAGCTGGTCACAGGCGGCAAGGGACACGAGGCCGGAGAGCTGTTCTTCCAACCAACTGTTCTGACCGGAGCGAGCCCGGCGATGCGGCTAGCGGACGAGGAGACTTTCGGGCCGGTTGCCCCGGTGTTCCGTTTCGAAACCGAGGTCGAAGCGCTAACGCTTGCCAACGCCACGCGCTCGGGGCTGGCGGCCTATGCCTTCACCCGCGACATTGACCGCGCCTGGCGGGTTTCCGAAGGACTTGAGACCGGGATGGTCGGCTTAAACAGCGGCATCGTCTCGACCGAGACCGCACCGTTTGGCGGCATCAAGGAATCGGGACTTGGCCGAGAAGGTTCGCGACACGGTATTGAAGAATTCTTGGAGATGAAGACCATCAGTGTTGGGGTCCGGAACGAGAGTCCGGTGTAAGCGGAATGCGGTCCCGAGGAGTCAAGATTTTCGTTGCTCAATGCGGAATGCATTGTATGATGTCGGCAAAAGAGTGGGAGACGGAATTCAGCATGCCCTTCAGGGTTAGGCCTTATGCTACCTTGACCGCCCAGAACGCGCAGGAAAGTGTCCTGCCGTGAAGCGCATGGTCGTGGGGATGACCGGCGCAACCGGCTCGGTCTATGGCCTTCGCCTGCTTGAGCTACTGCGCGAGACGGGCGGTTGGGAAACCCATCTGGTGATGTCTCCGGCGGCGCTGCTCAACATTCGCGAGGAACTGCCCGAAGGCAAGGCCCGGCTCGAAGCACTGGCCGATGTGGTGCACAACGTCCGCAACGTCGGCGCCTCGATCGCCAGCGGTTCGTTCGTGTGCGAAGGCATGGCGATCGCGCCCTGTTCGATGCGCACGCTGGGCGCGGTGGCGCACGCCCTGTCCGACAACCTTATCACCCGTGCGGCCGACGTGATGCTGAAGGAACGGCGCCGCCTTGTGATGATCACCCGCGAAACGCCGCTCAACCTGGCGCACCTGCGCAACATGACGGCCTGCACCGAAATGGGGGCGATGATCTTCCCCCCGGTGCCGGCTTTCTATGCGCGGCCGACCTCGCTGGCCGACGTGGTCGATCACAGCTGCATGCGGGTACTGGATCTGTTCGGGCTTCATTTGAAGTCGGAGAAACGCTGGCAAGGCCTTAGCAAAGAGGCGGCAAGCCTTGTTTCGGGTGCTGGGCAAATGGAAGGGAATTGAGAATGGCGTGGGATGTCAGCCGTCGCACCGTCGTGAGCGGTGGCGCCGTGGGTGCTGTCGTTGCCGGTCTGGGAATCGGCCGCAGCGCTTTTGCTCAGCGGCCGCGCAAGATCATCGTCATCGAAGAGACGCACGTTCCCGAAAGTCGACTATTTGCCGAAACCTTTATCAATTCGGGGCGCGCAGCGCAGGTTGTCCGGATCGACCGGAGCTTCAACGGCCTGCTGCATGAACTTGAAGCGGTTGAAGGCGTGCTGGTCGGCCTTACTTCCGATCCCGCGGCGATGATCGCCGGGCAGATCCTTCTGGCCGGCGGCGCCCGCCCGCTACTGCAGTGGACCCATCAATACCGCAAGCTGCGCTGGGAACACCAGACTGTCGGCGCGCCAACGCTGCTTGCGCGGGCCAGCGTCGGCTGGCCCAGCGTTCTTGCCCACCACATGCAGGATGCGCTCGTCGGCGATCGCCAGGATGCCGAACTGCGGTGCCAGTCAGGACATTGCGGCCTCGGTGGCAAGAGCCCCGGCATGCTGGTTTCATGGGCATTCGAAGTGGGAGTACAGCAGTCGTGAGTACGCGCATGCCACAAGGGGTCGACGCCGCAACCTTTACCAAGGCTCTGGACGAATTAGCGGCTATCGTCGGCAAGGAATGGGTCTTCGTCGATGAACTGCCGCTGTCGGCCTATCGCGACGCCTATTCACCGCTGGCCGATGGCGAGATGCTGCCCTCGGCTGCCGTGGCACCGGCCAACATGGAACAGATTCAGCAGGCGCTGAAGGTATTCAACGCTTACAAGCTGCCGATCTGGACATTCGGCAACGGCCGCAATTTCGCTTATGGTGGCCCGGCCCCGCGCCAGTCCGGTTATGTCATGTTCGACCTCAAGCGGATGAACCGCATTCTCGAAGTCAACGAGAAATACGGCTATGCGCTGGTCGAACCAGGCGTGTCCTATTTTCAGCTTCACCGCCATCTGCGCAAGATCGGCAGCAAGCTTTGGGTCGATCCTGCGGCACCAGGTTGGGGCGGCGTCATGGGCAACGCGCTTGAACATGGCGCGGGTTACACCCCCTACGGCGATCACTTCGTCATGCAGTGCGGCATGGAAGTGGTCCTTGCCGACGGTAAGGTCGTCCGCACCGGTCAGGGCGCGATCGAGGGGTCGCAGCATTGGCAATCCACCAAGCATGCCGCCGGTCCGCATTTTGATGGCATGTTCACCCAGTCCAATTTCGGCATTGTGACCAAGATGGGTATCTGGTTGATGCCCGAACCGCCGGGCTACAAGCCGTTCATGATCACTTACGAGCGCGAGGAAGACCTTGCCGCAATCTTCGATGCGGTGCTGCCGCTGAAAATCAACCAGGTTATCCCGAACGCCGCTGTGGCGGTCGATCTGTTGTGGGAAGTGTCCGCCAAGACCACGCGTCGCCATTACTTCGACGGCAAGGGCCCTATCCCGGATTCGATCCGCAAAAAGATCGCGTCGGATCATGGGTTAGGCATGTGGAACTTCTACGCAGCGCTCTATGGCCCGCCACCGATCATCGAGAACAACTGGAAGCTCGTCGAGGCAGCGATGATGAGCATTCCGGGTGCCAAACTGCACCTTGACCGCGAGAACGACCCCGCCTGGGACTATCGCGTCCAGCTGATGCGCGGTGAACCCAACATGACCGAGTTCAGCATCATGAACTGGATCGGCGGCGGCGGGCACATCAACTTTTCGCCAATCTCGGCACCCGACGGCAAGGAAGCGCTGAGCCAATACAACTTGATCAAGCAACGCTGCCACGATTTCGGGTTCGACTATATCGGCGAATTCCTGGTCGGCTGGCGCGACATGCACCACATCCTGATGATCATGTACGATCGCGCCGACGACGGCATGCGCAAGAGCGCCTATGACCTGTTCGGCAAGCTGGTAGACGAGGCAGCCGGTGCGGGCTTCGGCGAATACCGCACCCACCTCGCCTTCATGGACCAGATCGCCAAGACCTATAAGCACAACGATGGGGCGCTGTGGGACCTGCACCACCGTCTCAAGGACGTGCTAGACCCCAACGGCATCCTCTCCCCCGGCAAGCAGGGGATATGGCCCCAGGCGATGCGCAACCAAGCGCAATCACACGGCCGGCTGAACAAAGACTTCAAGGATTGACGACCATGACGCAAATTGAGCACTGGATTGGCGGCACCGCCGTGGCTGCAACGGGCGGGGCCTATTTCGACGATCTCAACCCGGTCGACGATTCGGTCTATTCCCGGGTCCCCGCCGGCACCGCGGAAGACGTGAACCGCGCCGTGGAGAACGCGCATCAGGCCTATCTCCAGCATCGCGATCTGCCCGCCGCAGTGCGCGAAGGGTGGATCGCGAAAGCCGCCGAAATCATGGAGCGCGATACCGCCAAATTCGCCGACGTGCTGGTCGACGAAATCGGTTCGCCGATCGCCAAGGCCGGGTTCGAAACCCGCTTCGCGGTCAGCTTCCTGCGCGCGGCGATCGGCGTGCCGCGCCGGATTCGGGGGGAAACGATCCCTTCGGACACCCCTGGGCGGTTCAGCATGAGCCTGCGCCAGCCGGTCGGTGTGGTCGCCGGGATTACCCCGTTCAACGTGCCGCTGATCAAGGGGATCAAACAGTCGGCCATGGCCCTGGCCACAGGCAACGCCTTCGTGCTGCTACCCTCGGAAGCCGCGCCAATGATCGCCGATCTGCTCGCTAAATTGTGGAAGGAGGCCGGCGTTCCCGACGGCTTGTTCAACGTGGTCTACGGCAATGGCGCGGAGATCGGCGACGTGCTGACCGGCCATCCCAAGGTCGCATCGATAACCTTCACCGGGTCCTCGCGCGTCGGCAAGCACATCGCCGAAATCGCGGCCCGCAACCTCAAGAAGTACACGCTGGAGCTGGGCGGCAAGAGCCCGCTGGTGATCTGCGCCGATGCCGATCTGGACAAGGCGGTCAACGCCGCGCTGTTCAGCATCTTCATGTACCAGGGCCAGGTCTGCATGGGGGCTTCGCGGATCTATGTGGAACAGTCGATCTTCGACCAGTTCGCCAAGGCCTTCGCCGCCGCGACAGGCCGCGCCAAGAGCGGCGACCTGCGCGATCCTACCACCATGCTGGGCCCGATAATTTCCGAACGCCAGCGCGACCGGGTCTGCCGCCACATCGACGATGCCCGGTCCAAGGGCGCAGAACTGCTAGCCGGTGCTGAGTGGAACGGAAACGTATGCTCAGCGACGGTACTGCGCGGCGTTACAGCCGAAATGACCGTGTTCGAGGAAGAGACCTTCGGCCCGGTCACCTCGCTCTTTCCGTTCAACACACTTGAGGAAGTGCTCGAACTCGCCAACAACACCGAATACGGCCTCAGCGCGTCGATCTTCACCCGCGATCTCGACAAGGCTCTGGCCTTTGCCCAACGTGCCGAAGCGGGGATGGTCCACATCAACGCGCCGACCCTTCACGACGAGCCCCACGTCCCGTTCGGCGGAACCAAAGCGTCAGGTTTCGGGCGCGAAGGGACCGAAGCCGATCTCGAGATCATGACCGAATGGAAATGGGTCACGATCCAGTCGGCGACTGAGGGCGGACACTGACAGGCGGGAACGAATGACCATGAACGATCTCCCTAACCGCGCCCGCTCGATCTCGTCGCTGCGCGACTTCCTCGAACTGCTCGAGGATGCCGGCCAGGCGATCACCTGGAGCGATGCGGTGATGCCCGAACCCGGCGTGCGCAACATAGCCGTCGCCGCATCGCGCGATGCCAACGGCGCGCCGGCGATCGTATTCGACAATATCACCGGTTACCCCGGCAAGCGCTTGGCGGTGGGCGTCCATGGTTCGTGGGACAATATCGCCCTGCTGCTGGGCCGACCTAAAGGCACGACCATCCGCGAGCTTTTCTTCGAGATCGCCGGCCGCTGGGGCGATCAGGAAGCGCAAATCAGCTTTGTCCCAGAAGCCCAGGCCCCGGTGCACGAATGCCGGATCGAACAGGACATCAACCTTTACGATGTCCTGCCGGTCTATCGGATCAACGAATATGATGGCGGGTTCTACATCGGCAAGGCCTCGGTCGCCTCGCGCGATCCGCTCGATCCAGACAATTTCGGCAAGCAGAATGTCGGCATCTATCGCCTGCAGATCCAAGGGCCGGACAGCTTCACCCTGATGACGATCCCCTCCCACGACATGGGACGTCAGATCATGGCGGCCGAACGGGAAGGCGTTCCGCTAAAGATTGCGGTCATGCTGGGTAATCATCCCGGCCTTGCGGTGTTTGCTGCCACCCCGATCGGCTACGAGGAATCGGAATATTCCTATGCCTCGGCGATGATGGGCGCGCCAATCCGGCTGACCAAATCGGGCAACGGGATCGACATCCTGGCCGACAGCGAAATCGTGATAGAGGCCGAACTGCAACTGGGTGAACGCGAGCTGGAAGGGCCGTTCGGCGAATTCCCCGGTTCCTACAGCGGCGTGCGCAAGGCGCCGATCTTCAAGGTCACGGCGGTGTCGCACCGGCGCGATCCGATCTTCGAGAACATTTACATCGGGCGCGGCTGGACCGAGCACGATACGCTGATCGGCCTGCACACCTCCGCCCCGATCTATGCCCAGCTGCGCCAGAGCTTCCCCGAAGTCACCGCGGTCAACGCGCTTTACCAGCACGGACTGACCGGGATCATCTCGGTCAAGAACCGCATGGCCGGCTTTGCCAAGACGGTCGCGCTGCGCGCGCTGAGCACGCCGCACGGCGTGATGTACCTCAAGAACCTGATTATGGTCGATGCCGATGTCGATCCGTTCGATCTCAACCAGGTGATGTGGGCGCTTTCGACCCGCACCCGTGCGGACGATATCATCGTGCTGCCCAACATGCCTGCCGTGCCGATCGATCCTTCGGCAGTGGTCCCGGGCAAGGGGCACCGCCTGATCATCGACGCGACCAGCTATCTCCCGCCCGATCCGGTGGGTGAAGCGCACCTTGTCACCCCGCCGACCGGGGACGAGATCGACGCCCTGAGCAAGCGGATCCGCGAAATGCAGCTGGGAGCCCTGTCATGACCACCACCGTCTGCGGGCGCTGCAAATCGAGCGGCGCTGTCACCGATCATCAGGGCAGGCAGGACGGCGCGGTCGTGTGGACGATCCTGCGCTGCCCGACCTGCAACTTTTCCTGGCGCGACAGCGAACCGGCCCGCGCTATCGACCCGGCTGTGCGCTCGGCCGATTTCGCCGTCGATGCCGGCGATCTCCAGCGTTATCCCAAGATTCTCCAGCAATAAGGCTCCCAACGCCATGATCGATCAAGCCCGCCAGACGGCCACGCTCGGCACCCTCGCCCAGGCACTCGGCAAGGCCGCCGTCGATACCAGCCCGCAGACCCTGGCCCGCTATGCTGTCCCAGGGATGGCACCGGCAGGCGTGGTGCTTCCGGCCGATGAAGCCCAGCTCGCCAAGGTGCTGGAAGCTGCGCGCACCAGCGGCGGTGTGGTCCAGACGGTCTGCAACGGCGCCTACGGACTTGAAAAAGCCGTACAGGACAAGGTGATCGTGCTTGACCTGCAGAAGATGAACAAGGTCCTCGAGGTCAATGACGAACTGGCCACCTGCCTTGTCGAACCGGGCGTCACCTTCCGCCAGCTCGATGCCCACATCAAGGAAAAGGGAATTAAGTTGTGGGTCGACTTTCCCGGCAATCCCGATGAAAGCGTGGCCGCCAGTTTCATCAACCGCCGCCCCGGCTACACCCCCTATTCCGATCATTTCCTGATGCAGTGCGGGCTCGAGGTCATGCTGGCTGATGGCAAGATGGTGCGCACCGGCATGGGCGCCATGCCCAAGAGCACCTGCTGGCAGCTGTTCAAGTTCGGCTATGGCCCTTGGGTCGATGGCCTGTTCACCCAGTCCGATTTCGGGGTGGTGACCAAGGTGGGCATGTGGATGATGCCGCAGCCCCCGGCGCACCAGACCTTCATGGTCTCGGTCCCCAAGGAGGACGATCTGGGCGCGTTGTTGGACGTGCTCGGGCCGCTCAAGCTCAACATGGTGGTGGCCAATGGCGTCGCGGTGGGCAATGCGCTCCACGAAGCGGCCCTGCTCGGCAAGCGCCGCGCCGATTTTGAGGGCCAGGGGCCGATGGCGGCAAGCGCGGTCAAGGCCGCTGGTGAGGTGCTCGGACTAGGCTACTGGAACCTTTACGGCTCGCTCTATGGCCTGCCCGGCAACGTCGCGATCCTGTGGGACATGGTCAAGGGCGCGTTCTCGTCGATCAGCGGCGCAAGGGTGATTACCGATGGCAAGGGCATCGATCCCAAGCTGTGGGCCTGGCGGATGGGCACTATGACCGGTGTGGTGGCCGATCCCCCGGCCAGGACAGCAGGCTGGAGCGGCGACATGGCGCTTACGGTCAACCCGGTCAGCCCTGTGGATGGCGAGGAAGCCGTCAAGCTCTATGAACTGTCGCGCGATATCTGTGCCAAAAACGGCTTCGACTTCGTTGGCGAAACCACCGCGATCTGGCGTTCGGCCAACCATCGCCAGGTGCTGCCCCATGCCGCCGGGAAGGGCGAGGATGCGGTACGGGCCAAGACCTGCGCCGAAGCCCTGATCGCCGCGCAGGCCGAGGCCGGCTTCGGCCAGATCCTGACCGACCCCGGGCTGGGGGCGGCGGTTGCCAAGACCTATGAAAAGGGTGGCCGCTCGGCCCTGCATGCGCGGGTCAAGCAGGCGCTTGATCCCAACTCGATCTTTGCCTCGGTCTGAGCCGATGCGTCGCCATGCCTGCGGAGGTAAAATGAATAAGTTCCTCGCCCTTTCGCTTTTCGCTGCACTTGCTGCCTGTTCGTCCGCACAAGGCGAATCAGTGGTGGACGGTGCGGAGAATTATGAGCGTTACTGCGCAGGTTGCCACAACCCCGGCCCGGGCCACGGTGGCACCATGCTGCTGGCCGAAAAAGGTGCTCCGGTGCCTTCGCTCATCGGTCGCAAGGACTTAGATTACGATTACCTACATTCGGTCGTTCGCCAGGGCCTGATCGAAATGCCGCCGTTCCGACCGACCGAATTGTCGGACGCGGAGATCAAGCAGATCTACGATCACATCGTGGCGCAGAAGCTTCCCCCCGCAAAGGCCGAACCCGCCAAAAACAAGGCACTTTGAGGTCAAATCAAGCTGGGCGGAAAAGGTCGACAGGGTTCGTAAGGCTGAAATTGCTAGGGTGCCAACGGAGTATGCGGATAGCTGGTTGCTTTGGTGAGCACGCACCTTGTGTTTGATAGTCGTCATTATCGATAGCTACGGTACACAAGTGATCGCTTAGTTACGCTGTTGTCTAGTTCCGCTCGCCGCACCACAAAAGCGCTTTCGGTCCAGCTTTCCTCGCTGGCCCGGTTGGCCTTGTGCTCGGCAGCGTAGCCTTCCTGGGAATTTCAGCTCGCTACAACCGCATGCGGGTATTTGCGTGGATTGTTTCACTTTCAGTCTTATCGCCCAAATCACAAAACTCGCGGTAACGGTTGAAGAACTCCTCGCCATTACGGGATATGAACTTAATTTCATTATATGACGAGCTGAATGTATGACTGAAATGGCACGCTTTAATTGGAGCGATCCCTTCAACTTTGACGATCAACTGACTGAAGAAGAACGAATGGTGCGTGATGCGGCTCATGGCTTCGCGCAAGGGGAACTTCAGCCCCGGGTCATCAATGCCTTCCGCGAAGAGCTGGATGCAGCAGAGTTGTTTCCACTCATGGGACAAGCCGGCTTGCTTGGAGCGACGATCCCACAGTCTTATGGCGGTGCTGGAGCTGGCTATGTCTCCTACGGCCTGATCGCGCGTGAGATTGAGCGCGTGGATTCGGGCTATCGGTCAATGGCATCGGTGCAAAGCTCGCTCGTCATGTATCCGATTTTTGCTTTCGGCTCGGAAGAACAGCGGTTTAAATATCTGCCTGGCCTAGCCGCAGGCTCGCTGATCGGCTGCTTCGGCCTGACAGAACCTGATGCGGGATCTGATCCTGCGGGCATGCGCACAATCGCGAAGAGGATTGATGGTGGCTATGTCCTTTCCGGCATAAAAACATGGATTTCGAATGCTCCTTTCGCCGACGTCTTTGTTGTCTGGGCAAAGAGCGAAGCACATGATGGGGCCATTTGCGGCTTCGTGCTTGAAAAGGGCCTGAAGGGGCTTTCCGCTCCCAAGATCAAGGGCAAGCTCAGCCTGCGTGCCTCGACCACCGGCATGATCTTGATGGACGAGGTTGAGGTTGACGAAGAAGCCTTGCTCCCCGGGGTCCAGGGTCTCAAGGGCCCCTTCGATTGCCTAAACCGCGCACGCTATGGGATCAGTTGGGGAGCGCTCGGCGCCGCGGAATATTGCATGCACGCAGCCCGCCAATATGGACTTGATCGGCACCAGTTTGGAAAGCCGCTTGCCGCCAACCAACTTTATCAAAAGAAGCTCGCCGATATGCAAACGGACATTGCGCTAGGGTTGCAAGCCTCATTGCGTGTCGGCCGCCTAATGGACGAAGGCAGGTTCGCGCCGGAGATGGTCTCTCTCGTCAAGCGTAACAATGTCGGAAAATCGCTTGATATTGCGCGCCATGCCCGAGACATGCACGGCGGTAATGGCATCAGCGATGAATATCAAGTCATGCGGCACATGGTGAATCTGGAAACCGTCAACACCTATGAAGGCGCGCACGATGTACACGCGCTCATCCTTGGTCGAGCACTCACTGGCATTGCCGCATTCTAGGGTAGGCCACCTTTCTTCTTCAGTGTTGCGCTGCCTGGTCGCAGCAACAGTCGTTGTGTCGAGTGAGCGGAAACGACGGAGCGTGGTGGCCGCCTCAATAGCTTCGCGGTAGTTTCAGGACATGCTCTGCGATGAATGACAATATGAGATTGGTCGAAACAGGTGCCACCTGATAAAGGCGGGCCTCTCGAAATTTCCGTTCGATGTCGTATTCCTCAGCAAAGCCATATCCGCCATATGTCTGGATGCAGGCGTTGCCCGCTTCGACTGCTACGTCCGCGGCAAGCATTTTTGCCATGTTCGCCTCGGGTCCATGTTCAAGCCCCGCTTCGTAAAGGCGCGCGGCCTCATGGACCATGAGCTCGGCAGCGCGCATATTTGCGTGGGCTCGCGCGATCGGAAAAGAGACGCCCTGGTTCATGCCAATGGGGCGATCGAACACCACCCGTTGATTGGCATAAGCAATGGATTTTCGGGTGAACCATTTCGCATCACCGACGCATTCGGCAGCAATAAGAACTCTTTCCGCATTCATGCCCGAAAGGATGCAATGAAAGCCCTTGCCTTCTTTGCCTAAGAGATTGGCGACCGGGATGCGCATCCTGTCGAAGAAAAGTTCCGTCGTGGCATGGTTCATCATGGTGCGGATAGGCCGGATCGTTAGCGAACCCGCGGTGCGAGCCTGGTTCATATCGACGATGAATATGGAAAGACCGTCGGTTTTCTTCGTCACTTGATCGCGCGGCGAAGTCCTCGCTAGCAGCAGCATGAGATCGCTGTGTTCGGCGCGACTGGTCCAGATTTTCTGGCCGCTCACCACGAAATAGTCCCCATCGCGAACTGCCGTCGTCCTTAACGCAGTGGTATCGGAGCCGCTTCCCGGCTCGGTTACGCCGAAAGCCTGCAAGCGCAGTGCGCCGCTTGCGATCGCGGGCAGATAAAGGCGCTTTTGCTCATCCGATCCATGTCTAAGGATGATGGCCATGTTATACATCTGGGCATGGCATGCCGCTCCGTTGCAACCCATCGCTTGAATCGTCTCAAGGATGGCAACTGCAGCCGAAAGGCCCAGACCTGATCCGCCATATTCCTCGGGTATAAGTACCGAAAGATAGCCAGCGCTCGTCAACGCATCGACAAAAGAAGTCGGATATTCGCGATCAGCGTCGAGCTTGCGCCAATATTCACCCGGGAACTTTTCACAAAGCCGGCGCACACCGTCGCGGATTTCGTGAAAGTGTTGAGGTTCGAAAGGACTAAGAAACTGCATCGCCCTCATCCGGAGAGATTGTGAAAAACCCTTGATCTGCAACGATGACGTCGCGCTCGAGCACCGATGCCCGAAAAGCGCCGTTATTCCAGATTTCGGTTCTGATGGTTTCACCAGGGAACACCGGTGCGGCGAAACGCAGTTGCACTGCGCGCAGGCGCTCGGTCTGGTAGCCGAGCCGCCCGCGGAGGATGGCGTGAACGATGATGCCCATCGTGCCCAGGCCGTGCAATATCGGCATCCTGTACCCGGCGCGCGCCGCGATTGCTGGATCGCTGTGCAGCGGGTTGAGATCTCCATTTAGACGATAGATCAGGGCCTGTTCGGGACCGGTCGTCAGGTCAATGACAAGAGCGGCATTGCCTTCCGCCACGGGTACCGGCGAACTTCGCGGAGCTTCGCCTTCCCCTCCGAACCCGCCGCCGCCGCGAATGAAGATCGTACGTTCAAGACAGGCAAAGCAGGTGCCGCAATCATCGCGGATATTGGTTTCGGTGAATATCAACGCGGCCTTGCCCACGCCTTTGTCGACAATGTGGGTGACGCGGGTTGTGCTTTCGACTTCGCCAGTTGCCGGAACCGGGCCAAGCAGTACCATGGATTGACCGGCATGCAGGACGGAAACCGGATCCACACCGGAATCAGGGTGCCCCAGCCAGAACCCGGGACTCGCGAGAACGAGCGCCATGCCGGGCATGGCAACCGGTCCACGAAGGGGATCCACGAATGGCAGCTGCGCGAGGTCGGTAGGATCTCGCCCCATCCCGATCGATAAGGCGTAAAATGCAGCATCGCGTGGAGTGACGGTCTGACGAACCGCAGGAATACGAAAGTTGAGCAATTTTTGCGGATCGATTGTCACTTTCAATTTCCCTGGAAGGTGGTCAAAGGGTGGCGCTGGCAACCATGATCGGACGGCCGTCGCGCGCATGGGCGACGAACTGAACACTATTACCGTTCGCGCGAAGCGCCAAATGCAGTTCCTCGCCGCAGATCGCGGCAGACACCGCTCGGCAATCGAAGCACCGAAGCGCATTGTCGCCGAAGTGCTGCTGGGCGAGTTCCAGCAGCAGTGTCGCCGTCAACGGACCGTGAACGACGAGGCCGCGATACCCCTCGATTTCGCAGGTGTAGGCCCGATCATAATGAATCCGGTGACTGTTGAAGGTCAGCGCCGAAAATCGGAACAGCAAGGCTTCCGAGGGGACCAGCGCGCGGTGCGCAACCCATCGAGATCCGTCGAAGGTCATGTCAGGCGGCCGCGGCAGCTCTGCGGGCCCCAAAGGCATGGGATCCCGATAAACGATCGCTTGGGTTTCGCGAACGAAGATTTCGCCTTTGCAGTGGATTTCCTGTGCCATCTCGACAAAAACAAGCTTGCCGGTCGCGCCTTGCTTTTCGGCGATGGAATTGATCCGCGATCTGCGCTGCACCTTCTGGCCGATGAGCAACGGCGAAAGAAATTCGATCCTGCTCGATGCCCACATCCGGCGCGAC
>NZ_CP158133.1:440000-1059202 GCF_036038995.2 Sphingobium sp. SJ10-10 | reverse complement strand
ATTCCCGGCAAAAAATATAAGGAGAGTAAGTGCGATGATGTTTCCGGAGCAGCCGATTCCCGATCATGTGCCGCCCGAGCTGGTGAGCAAGGATTTTCCCTTCATCTTCGGCATGACGACGGCAAAGGACCCGTTCGACGATCTGGCGATGCAGGTGCATGAGGGGCCTGACATCATCTATGCCGCCCACGCCTATCCCGGCGGAACCGGCGCCTGGGTGCCGCGGCGCATGGCGCATCTGCGCGAAATTTATCTCGACACCGATCATTTTTCCTCGACCGACTTTTCGCCTTTCTCCAAGCTGGTGGGGGGCAACTGGATCAATTCCCCAGCGGAGCTCGATCCGCCCGCCCATGGCCCCTTTCGCCAGATGGTCAATCCTGCCTTCACGCCCAAGGCGATGGCGGCGCTGGAAGACAAGATCCGGCACTATGCGGTGGAATATATCGACGCCTTCGCCCTACGCGGCCAGTGCGAATTCATGAGCGAATTCGCCTTTGAATTTCCGATCAAGGTGTTCATGGAACTGATGGGCCTGCCGCACGACCGGGTGAGCGAGTTCATGGAGTGGGAAATGAACCTGCTCCACAATCACGACCTGTCCAAGATTGCCGAGGCGACGCGCAGCGTGCTTGCCTATCTGGGTGGGGAGATAGAGGACAGGCGAGCCAACCCACGCAATGACCTCATCACCTTCGGTGTGCAGGGGCGGATCGATGGCCGGGCGCTGACCGACGATGAACTGCTGGGCTTCATGTTCAATCTGTTCATTGGCGGGCTGGATACGGTTTCGACCAATATGGGCCTGCAATTCCGGCATCTGGGCAGCCATGCGGAGGATCAGGCCTATCTGCGCTCCAATCCGTCGGAAATCCCGCACGCCATAGACGAGCTGATGCGGGCCTATGGTGCGGTCACCACCTTCAGAACATGCAAGAAGGAGACGGAAGTGGCGGGCATCCGCTTCATGCCCGGCGACAAGGTGGCGATGTCCACCACGCTCGCCGGCCGCGATCCGGCCGAGTTCGACGCGCCTGCCGAGGTCCGGCTCGACCGGCGGCCGCGTCATGTCGGTTTCGGTTTCGGCATCCATACCTGTGTGGGCATGCATCTGGCGCGGCGCGAGCTGCGGATCGCGATGGAGGAATTTCTCTCGCGCATTCCCGACTTCCGCATCGCACCCGGCCATCAGGTGGAATGCCATCTGGGGATGATCCAGCCGGTCGCACTGCCGCTGGTGTGGACGCCCGCAAGCTGAAAAATGGGAGGGCGTTCGCCTTGTGGCGGACGCCTCACCCCGCATCATAGGTCGAGGCAGGCCTCTTCGAAATCAAGCCGGGGGTTGCGGGAATAGAGTCCTGCCGGATCGCCATAGCCGATATTGCACAGGAAATTGCTTTTCCACCGGCCGTCCGGGAAAAATTCCGCGTCGGTGCCCGCCTGATCGAAGCCCGACATCGGGCCGCAATCGAGCCCGAGCGCCCGTGCCGCCATGATGAGATAAGCGCCCTGAAGCGTCGAGGAACGCGCCACCGTGTCCGCGATCAGCGCGTCCTTGCCCTCGAACGTGCTGCGCATGTCACGCGACGGGAAAAGCTTGCCGTAAAATTCGTAAAATCGGGTGTCGCCCGCGATAATCACGGTGCAGGGCGCCTGCATCACCTTGTCGACATTGCCCGCGCTCAGATGGGGTTTCAGGCGAGCCTTGGCGGCGGCGGAGCGCAGGAAGACGAAGCGGCCGGGGTTGCTGTTCGCGGTCGTCGGTCCCCATTTGGCAAGGTCGTAAAGGGTTCGGACAGTCTCAGCGGTGACGGGCCGGTCGCTCCATTGATTATGGGTGCGGGCGTCGCGGAACAGCAGGTCCAGCATGGCATCTTCGGTCAAGACGGGCGTGTCGGGCATGATCGCTCTCTTATTTTGCGTTGGATTGGGCGATGCCCCGGTCATTCCAGCCCGCAGCGTCCTGCGCAAGGATTGCGTCGGCCTCTTCACCCAGCTTCGCCATGTCGGCATTTTCCCAGATGCGATGGCCGCCTGTGGCATAGGCGCGCCCATTGTCCCGATAGAGCAGCGCGTCGACGATGTTCGCGCGCAGCTTGTCGATGCGGCGCACCACGCGGCCGGGCGTACCCATGACGAGCGAATGCGGCGGGATCACGCTGTCGGGCGGCAGGAAGCTGTGTCCGGCAATGATCGAGCCGCGCCCTATGACGCACCGTTCCATGATGGTCGCGCCTATGCCGATCAGGCAGGCGGGTTCGATGATGCAGCCATGGACCACTGCGCCATGACCGATAGTGCAATAGTCGCCGATGATCGTGGGATCATCCCATCCGATATGGACCATCGCATGGTCCTGCACGCTGGCGCAGCGCCCGATCGATACATGCGCTCGTTCGGAACGGACGACGGCATAGGGCCAGAGGCTGCAATCGTCGCCCAGCCGCACATCGCCGAAGATGCGGACGGTGGGGTCGATATAAGCGGGGCTTCCCATGCGATCAGCGGGTGATGACGATCTTGCCATGGGGACTGCCGGCCTGCGCCGCCCACGCGTCGGCCGCATCCGCAAAGGCATAGCGGCATGTGTCGACGGTCAGGCCCTGGGTCATTGCCATGTCGATCAGCCGGTCATAGGCGGCGCGGCGCTCGCTGGCCGGCCGTTGCCCGGTGCCGACGCCGATATGGCTGCGGAAGACGAGATCGCGCAGGGACAGCGTGACCGTTGGCCCGGCCTGCACGCCGATGCTCATCATGCGCGCGCCGGGCCGGGTGGCGCGCATCGCCGCTTCGGCGGGCGGACCGTAGATGATGTCGAGCACGACATCATAGCCGCCTTGCGAAACCGCCTTCAGCGCTGCGTCATCATCGCCTTCGCCCAATAGGGCGATCGCATCGGCATGACCGGCGGCCTGCATGGCCTCCAGCCGTTCGCGGCTGCGCGCCGCCGCCACGACGCGGCCCGCGCCCAGCAGCCGCGCGACCTGCGCGCCGATCTGCCCGACCGGGCCGGTCGCGCCGAGAATGAGGACGGACTCGCCTCTGGCTATCCGCGCCTCTTCCAGCGGGATCAGTGAGCCGGTGCCGGAGATGGCGAGGGCGATCAACTGGTCGTCCGAAAGGCCGTCGGGGGCAGGCCAGATTTCCTCTTCGGCCACGAGCGTGCGTTCCGCGATGGCACCGAAGGGCGCTCTGCTATGGCCGAAATAGACGCGCCTGCCGTCATCCAGGCGCCCGACACCCTCGCCGCCCGGCACATAGGGCGCGCTGACGGGGCCGAAAAAGCCCTTCGCGCGCATGAGGTCGGTGGGGCCGATTCCGGCCGCCGCAACCTCTATGACGCGACAGCCGGGCTGGGCGGCTGGCTCGGGATGATCGGCCAGCGCGAAGCCGCCATCGCTGTCGATCAGGGCGGTCCGCATGGCGTTCCCCTATGGTCGTGATGGATGCGGCCGGGCCGCGGAGGAAGGAGGGTTGCCCATTCTTTCGACCGGGCAACCCTCCTTTCGATGGCTTATCGACCTCAATAGGCGCCCGGCGGCGAGATCGGATCGGCGCCGGTCAGGTTGCGGCCATAGATTTCATAGCCGATGGTCGGGATATTCTGGATATGCCGCAGCGCCATCGAAATGTCGCGCCAGTAGCGGTTGATCGGCTTGTCCAGCGCAAAGCCAGAGGACCCGGCCTGGAACATCAGCGATTCGCTGGCGCCATGAACCAGTTCGATCATCTGCGCGCCGCCTGCACGCTGCCTCGCCTTCTCCGCAAGGGTGAATTCCTCGCCCAGACCGACGCGGTCCAGCTTGGCGGTCAGGTCGAACAGGATCAGCTTGGCGGTATCGATCATCGCTGCCGCTTCGCCCAGATCGCGCATATAGGCGCCCGAACTGGTGCGCGGGCCGATGATGGTCGTCAGCACCGGCTTCTTGGGGGCCTCGGCGGTGACGATTTCCAGCATGGCCTCAACCGCGCCGATCAGCTGGGCGATGCCGGTGGTGCGGACGACGGGCACGGCGGGCAGCAGATCGGAGGGGGCGCCGAAATGGCGCTTCGTCCGGTCGATCTGTCCGGCGCGCTCATCCATGAGCACCATCTGGGCGTCGGGAATGAAAACATCCTTGGCGACCGCCGTGTCGGACCCGGTGCCCTGCATGCCGGAAACGAACCATGTGTCTTCGATGGTCATGCTGTCCATCGGCAGATAGCACATGCTGATGCCGGGAACGACGGGACCGTCATATCCTTCCAGCACCACGCCCTGCTGCGCCCAGTTCGACTGCCGCGAACCGGACATATAGGGCCATTTGCCGTTGATGATCCAGCCGCCGTCGACCTTGCGCGCCTTGCCGGGAGGGTTGTAGGCGCCGCAGACCGACTGCGGACTGCCGCCGAACACCGCGTCCTGCACGCCATCGGGCGCGAGGCTGGTGATCCAGCTCGTTCCGTTGACGATCTGGATCACCCAGCTGATAGCGGGATCGCCCTTGGCGATTTCCATCTGCACCCGGCAGAAATCCGTGGGGGAGAGGCCCATGCCGCCCAGCCGCTGCGGCAGGAGCATACGCAGGAATCCTTCTTCCTTCAGCATCTTGTCCACGGCGGGGGTAGGATTGCGCCGCTTCTCGCCCTCGGGCGCCTCGCTTTGCAGGAAGGCGCGAAAGCCGCGCGCTTTTTCCACCATCGCGTCAGCGACAGCCTTTTCGGCAAAGCCGCACTGGATTTCATTATCCACCTTGGGGGCAGTAGCCATCAGTTCATCCTTTCTTATGTTCGCTATGGTGCCCGGCGATCTGCAATGCCCATTCGCACAACCGATCGGGCGCGCTGTTCCAGATCGCCAGCCACTCCGGAGTGGCGGGAATGATGAGAGTGCTCAGTTGCAGGCGGACCATCGTGTCGCAGAACGCGTCCCGGTTGATCCGGCTGTCGATGAGCATGTCGAAATAGTCGAGTACCGGATCCAGCGCACGCTGGACCGCGGCCTTATGGCGACCGAAATGGCTGCGCAGGAAATTGAGATGGAAGGCCGGTTCGACCTCGAAAATGCCTTCGGGCGAGCGTTCGATCGTGAAGCGGCCGTAAAAACGCATCACCGCGCGGAAGCGCTCGATCGGCTCAACAATGCTTTCGCCCGATTCCACAATGCCCTTTTCGAAGCTGCTGCAGATATATTCGCTGAAGGCCGCCAGCACTTCCTCCTTGGAGGCGAAATAGCGGTAGAGCGTGCCGCGCGAGACGCCGCTGCTCTCGCTGATGTCGCTCATCGACAGGCGGCGCGCGCCAATAGAGTTGATCGCGCGCAACGTGCCGTCCATGATCTTCTGGACGCTGCCCGATTGATCGGTGGCGACGATTTCGTTCCAGTCGGCGTGCGGCATCAGTTTCATGTCTGGGCTTCCATCTCTGCCAGATTGTGCGGAACGCTCACATAGCCCGGCAGATGCTGACCGCCATCCACATTGATCAACTCGCCATTCACAAAGCGCGACATTTCCGACGCGAGGAACAGGACGACCGGGCCGATATCCTTTTCCGGGTCGCCCGCGCGCTTGAGCGGGTTGCTGGCGGTCGCCATCTCAAGAAAGCCGGGGACGTTTTCGGCTAGGTCCGCAAACACCTGCCCCATGCCGGTCGGCGCGATGGCGTTGGTGCGGATGTTGAACCGGCCCCATTCGACCGCCGCGGTCCGGGTAAGCCCCAGAATCGCGCCCTTGTTCATATTATAGTCGGCGTGAAGCCATGCGCCGGTCTGGGCGTCGATCGAATAGAAATTGATGATCGAGCCGCCGCCGCGCGCCTTCATATGCGGGAAGGCGGCGCGCATGGCCCACCAGCTCCCCCAGGTGCCGATCTCCAGTGTCCGCTGAAGCATCTCGTCCGTTTTCTGCTCCAGCAGCACATTGGGCGAAAGCTGCGACGCATTGTTGACCAATATGTCCAGCCCGCCAAATTCGCTGACGGCGCGATCGATCATCGCCTCCACTTCGGTCTTGACGCCCATGTCGGCCGACATGCCGACGGCGCGGACGCCGAAGCTTTGCGTGATTTCCGCCGCGACGGTTTCAGCGGCGGCCCCGTCCCGGCCGGTGATCAGCAGATGCGCGCCTGCCTCTGCAAGGCAGCGGGAAATGCCGTAGCCCAGCCCCTTGGCGCCGCCGGTGACGATTGCGACCTTGTCCTTCACCAATCCCGTCACGCTACCGCTCCTGTCATCTGCTCGCTCAGGGCACGGTCCATGTCCATGCGTTCCTGGCAATAGTCTTTTGTGAAAACATAGCCGCGGATCGCCCCGTCCGCGTCGTGATAATGATATTTGATGCCGCGCTCGTCATTGGCGATTTCCTGCCACTGTCCTTCCACGCCCATGGGCGCGGGCAGCAGGACGACGGGATAGGCGGTGGTCTTGACCTGTACGGACAGCGGCGGGAAGCGGATATCCGTCGGCGTGCCGAGCGCGCTGGGCGCGATGGCGCGGGCGGCGGCCATGATCGGGGTCACATAGGCCGCCAGTCCCTGCGGATATTCGGCGCAATCGCCGATCGCATAGATGGCGGGATCGCTGGTGCAGCCCGTCTGATCGACCTTGATGCCGCGCGCGACCTCCAGCCCCGCCTCCTGTGCGAGCTGGATATGCGGACGCAGCCCGACGGCGGAAAGAACCGCCGCCGCCTCGATCACCAAGCCGTCGTCCAGTTCGGCCCTGATTCCGCTTTCGCCCTTATGGATGGCCAGAACCTTGCGGCCTAGATGCCATTCCACGCCCTTTTCGGACAGCGCGTCGCGGATCATCTGACCGACGCCCGGCGGCACGAGCTGGGCCAGGGGATGGCCGAGCATGTCGACGACCACCGGCTGATAGCCGCTTGCGGAAAGGTCGTTGGCAAATTCGGTGCCGACAAGGCCCCCGCCCATGACGAGCACGCGGGCGCCATCTGGCAAGGCCTCCCGAAAGTCGCGATAATTGTCGAGATTGTTGACCGCGAGCGCGCGGTGCGCGGCGTCCCCGTCGATCGGCGGCCGGACCGGATCGGCGCCCATCGCCAGCACCAGCCGGTCGTAGAAGATCGGCCCGCCGGTGGTCAGAACGGCCTTGTCCTGCCGGTCGATCGCTTCGACGATACGGCCGGCCCGCAGATCGAGCTTCAGCTGCGCGACCATCTTTTCCGCCGGCGTGGTGATCAGCGTATCGGCAACCTTGCCCTTGGCGAGCGCGGTCGACAAAGCGGGCTTGGAATAGAAATGCCCGTCATCCTGCGTGACCAGCGTCAGCCGGGCGTCCGGCGCAAGCTTGCGAAGCTCACGCAGGACGCCATAGCCGGCAAGGCCGCTGCCGACGACCACGATATGCGGGGTTTCCGTCACCGAAGCCGCTCCGGTCAGAGGAAGATGGCGAAGTTGGACATGCCGAGCGTCGACTGGTCGACGATGATTTCCCGGCTCGCCAGCTTGTACGCGCCGTCGACCAGCCGCCAGATGTCGCGGCGTTCGGCGCTGATCGTCTCATTCTCCGGATTGTCCATGCGGCTGCGCTCGACATAGAGGTAGCTCACAACCTCATATTCGCCGGCCGTTTCGCTTTCGGCGATGCGGACATTGGTGACGAAGCGGCGCGTGCGCGACGGCGGATCTTCGGCCCAGGCGCTCTTCGCCAGACGGCCGGTCCGCATCAGGATCGAGCCGTAATTCTCGTCGAAATGCTTCATCGTGCGCACCACGTCCCGGTCCTTGTTCGGACCGTTGCGGGTGAGGCGGAGGGGAGCGGTGTAGCTCAAATCCTGTTCCAGATAAGCCACCCAGTCGTCGAACCGGCGTTCGTCGAGCGCGGCGGCTTCGTCATAGAGGGTTTCGAGCAGGCGGTTATAGACTTCCGACCCGAGCGGCACTCGCTTGGTGGAGACAAGACCGCGCAGGACGCTGGTCTTGTCGATGGCGGCGGTCGCGTAGTTCACCATGATATCTGTCCTCTCTCGTCGCCGCGGCTCAGGCTTCGGCCATCAGATTATAATAGGCCATCCACCAGGCCCATTGCGTGTCGTCCTTGGTGAAGCCGGGATAGAGATCGCCGCCGCCGACCCAGCCTTCGGGACGCTCATGGCCGTGCAGCGCCTGATATTTGAGCGTGATGGTCTTGCTCATATGGCCACGCGAATTGCGCATGATCTGCGGCCAGGTGTCGGCGTCGTCCTGCTCGATCGTACCCGACGTGCCGGTCGACCAGATGGCGTTCTGGAGCATGTCGCGCTTCACATCTTCCGGCGCGTCCTTTTCCGCGAAGATGAAGTTCACGAACTCCACCTTGTCCGGCCCCTTGGGGACATAGGTGTGCAGCGACAGGGCGCCCGAAGCGCCGCCATCCGTGCGGGGCGCGAAGATGAAGGCGATCAGTATGTTGGGGAACATGCCGCCGACCTGGGGCGGGATGTTCGCCAGCTGCTTGACCTGATCTTCCGACAGATTCTCGAACAGCTGAGGGATCAATTCCTTGGTGATGCCGGGCGGCGGCAGCAGATGCAGCCGTTCTTCCGTGGTTTTTCCCTCGAAGCTGACGTCTGCGAACATCTTGAAGGTCTGCGCCGCTTCCAGGCAACGCAGCGTGTGGCCCTGCGGCACAGAAAGGTCGACGCCATACATGCCCGGCGCGGTGTCGTAGATCGACTCCGCGGTGCCGCCCATGATCCCGCCTTCCATCAGCGAACGGTGCAGCGTCAGGGTGTGGAAGCCGTCCGAGCCGGATTGTTCGCCGGGGATCTTCCAGTTGCACGGCAGCACGAAGCGCTGGGGGGGGCCAAGCATCTCAAGGCCATTGTCGGTGCGGCAGAAAAGCTGATCGAGGTAGAATTTGGCGTCGCCCAGATAATCCTCGAACGACAGATCTTTGTTCCAGGTGGCGAAGATCAGGCCGCCATAGAGATGGACGCGGGCCTTTTTGAGGCCCAGCTCGTCCTTCGAACGCTTGTTGCCGTGCATCTGCTCCTTTTCGATCGGCGCGCCGATGAAGCTGCCGTCCGCGCGGAAGGCCCAGCCATGATAGATGCAGCGATGGGCGTGGGCATTACCCGCTTCCGCCGTGCAGACCTTCATGCCGCGATGGGGGCAGACGTTCAGCATGACGTGGATTTCGCCGCTGCGGTCGCGCGAGACGATCACATTATCTTCCGCCATGTCGCGCATGACATAGTCGCCCGCCTTGGGAATTTCCGACTCATGGCCAAGGAGCAGCCAGGTGCGCGCGAAGATGCGCTCCATCTCCAGCTCATAGAGTTCCTTGTCGTTCATCACCCGCAACGACACTTCGTTCATGTCGCGGTCGATGAGGTCGTCAAGCGTCGTTCCGTCGCTCAGCGTCAGCCCGGCATTGTGCAGCATCTTGCTCTCCTGGAGGATTTCCTTGATTGAGTCGTGTTATACATATTGAACTAAATCTGTTCAAGGTGTAATGTCGCTTAAAGAGGAAGGAGAGGCTGGATGAGCCAGAAACTGAAAGTTGTGATCGATAAGGCGGCCTGTTGTGGCTATGGCGTTTGCGCCGAGATATGCCCCCAAATTTACAAGCTCGATGCCAATGGTATCGTGTATGTGGACGACGAGATCGTCCCCGAAGGACTGGAGGAACTGGCCCGGGAAGGGGCCGAAGCCTGTCCGCAGTCCGCCCTTGCCATCGAAGAAGTCTGAAGTCGGCGTGACCATGCGCGGGTCCGGGGGGGCGGATATCCTGTCGCTCGATAGGTTTTTGGCGCTCGTTCCCTGCGGCACGGTCGTTTGACAGGCAGATGAGAGGATCGCGTTGATGGGGCAGGCCGAGATTTTATATACACCGTTCACGATCGGCTCGCTCCACCTGCGCAATCGGTTCGTGATGGCGCCGATGACGCGGAATTTCTCGCCGGGCGGCATCCCCTCGGAAGGGGTGGCCGGCTATTATCGGCGGCGGGCCGAAGCCGATGTGGGGCTGATCATCACCGAAGGGGTGGGGGTCGACCATCCCGCCGCAGTGGGACGCGAAACCATGGGCGGCGGCGCTTCGCCCGTCCTGCATGGCGAGGAAGCGCTGGCGCGCTGGCGCGACATCGTGGCCGGCGTGCATGACGCTGGCGGCCTCATCATCCCCCAGCTATGGCATCAGGGCGTCATTCGCGTGCCGGGCACGGGCTATCATCCCGATGCGCCATCAGCCCGTCCGTCCGGCATCTGGGGCCCGACCGACAAAGCGATCGTGCCGCCCGATTATCTGGAACAGGTGCGGGCACCCACCGCGCCGCTGACCGACAGCGAAATCGGCGACCTGATCGCCGCCTTCGCCCGCAGCGCGGCCAATGCGAAGGCGGTGGGTTTCGACGGCGTGGCCCTGCATGGGGCGCATGGCTATCTGATCGACAGTTTCCTGTGGCGTCATACCAATATGCGGGAAGATCGCTGGGGCGGCGGGATTGCCGAGCGCGCGCGCTTCGCGGTCGAGCTGGTGCGGGCGATCCGGGCCGCGACCGCGCCCGATTTTCCGGTCATTTTCCGCTTCTCCCAGTGGAAGCTTCAGGATTATGAGGCACGCAATGCAGAAACGCCCGGCGAGCTGGAAGCGATGCTGGCTCCCCTGGTCGAGGCGGGGGTCGACATATTCGACGCGAGCACGCGCATCTTCACGGCACCGGCCTTCGAAGGCTCCGACATGGGGCTGGCGGGTTGGGTCAGGAAACTGACCGGTAAACCGACCATCGCGGTCGGCGGGGTGGGCCTTAGCAAGGATTTGCAATCCTCCTTCGCGCAGCCGACCGTCATGACCGACAATCTGGCGCTGGTGGCCGACAGGATGGTGCGCGGCGAATTCGACCTGATCGCGGTCGGCCGCGCGCTGCTGATGGATGCCCAATGGGTGGCCAAGATGCGCAATGGCGGCGACGTCAATCCGTTCCGGCTGGACGCCTACGCCACGCTGGACTGATCGCCGGACACTCCGGCTCCGGCCGGGGCGTCAATGGCTGTCCGCTGCGGCATAGACCTGGATGCGGGCGATGTTGGTGCGTTCGGACTGCTGCGCGATGACCGCGACGGCGTCGGCGATGTCGCTGGGCAGCATCGGCGGGATGAAGCTGTCCCAGGACGGTTGCCCCCTGGCCTTCATATCCTCGAAAATCTCGGTGCTGGTCGTGCCGGGCGCGACAATGCCGACCTTGACGCCCGACCCGGCGAGTTCGACCCGCAGGCAGTCGGTAAACGCCTCCAGCGCGCGCTTGAGGCCGCCATAGACACCCACACCGGGGGCGGTGATGTTCGCGCCGATGCTGGATATGTTGATGATCTGGCCCCTGCCGGCCGCCTTCATCGTCCGCGCGAAAAGGGTGCTGGCGCGCACCACCGCTTCATAGTTGATCGCGATCATCGGGCGCAACTGATCGAGGTCGAACGCGTCGATCGGCGCGGCGTGCAACATGGCGGCATTGTTGACCAATATGTCGGCCCGATCGAAGCGGTCGAGGACGAAATCGTGCAGCCTTTGCGGCGCGTCCGGGTCCGCCATGTCGGCGGCAAAGGCCGTGCTGCCGCGGCCCAGTTCCTCTGCCAGTTCGGTGAGGCGGTCGGCGCGGCGGGCGACCAGCACCAGGGTCGCGCCCGCTGCCGCAAGCGTGCGGGCGCTGGCCGCGCCGATGCCCGACGATGCGCCGGTGACGATGGCAATCTGCCCTTCCAGATGATCCATGACGTGACTTCCTCTTTTCAGATCAGATAAGACGGATCAGCCTCTTGCCGTCATTTTCGCCGCGATAGAGACCAGCGAGCGCGTCGGGGCAGGATTCTATGCCGTCCAATATATCCTCGCGCCATGTGAGCCGGCCCTGCGCGATCCATGTCCGCAATTGCGCTGTCGCTTCGGCATAGCGATCGGCATGGTCGAAGATGACGAAGCCTTCCATACGGGCGCGTTTGACCAGAAGATGGCGTTCGACGCGCGGCCCGGTGGGCCATGGCTCCCAGCGGTCGATCGATGCCGTTCCGCACACAATGACGCGCCCGCGCTGTGCCAGATGCGGCAGAACCGAGTCGCTGATCGCCCCGGCGACATTGTCGAAATAAATGTCGATACCCTTGGGCGCATGCTCGGCGATCGCCGCGCTTATGTTCCCGGCGCGATAATCGATGGCGCAGTCATAGCCATACTCATCCACGCAGCGTCGCGCCTTGACCGGCCCGCCCGCGATGCCGATCGTGCGGCAGCCAAGGATGCGGGCGATCTGGCCGACGGCCGAACCGACCGCGCCGGCCGCCGTGGATACCGCGATGGTCTCACCCGCGCGCGGCTGGCCGATCAGGGTAAGGGCCAGATAGGCCGTCATGCCGTTGATGCCCAGAATGCCGAGCGATGCCCGCATCTCCGGCGCGGTGGTGCGCTGGACGACCTGATCGGCTGCGAGGCAGGCATAGTCCTGCCAGCCGAACCAGCCGGACACATGCTCTCCCACCGCATAGTCGGGATGCGCGGAGGCCACGACCTCGCCCACGGCAAGGCTGCGCATGACCGAACCGATGGCGACGGGCGCGGCATAGTTGCCCGCATCGGCGATCCAGCCGCGCATCGCCGGTTCGATCGAAAGATAGTGATTGCGCACCAGAATCTGACCCGGCGCAGGCGGTTCGACCGGCGCCTGCCGGATCGCGAAATTTTCCGCCTGCGCGATTCCCGACGGGCGGGAGGTCAACAGGACCTGGCGGTTGAGATCAGCCATCCAGCCCCGCTTTGACCATGGTGAATTTCCGGCGGGAAATCTTCCATCCGTCCGAGGTGCGGACCAGGCAATCCTCATAATAGCCCGCCGCGCGATGGGTCACGCCGCCTTGGGTCGCCTCCGGCAGGAGCGCATCGACATAGCTGCGCGCGTGCACCTCATCGTTGCGCTTCTCTATCACGATATTGGTGATCCGGTGCAGCGTCGGCCCCATATGGCGGTGGGCGTCGGCCATATATTCGGCGATTTCGCGCGGGCCGCGCCAATGCCCGAAACTGCCGTAATCGGCCTCGCAATCCTGCGCGAAGCAGGTCCGGAACAGCGGCCAGTCACGCGTGTCGATGCCGGTGGCGTAGCGCAGCAACACATGTTCGATCGCACGTTCATCATCGGCGCCGACGGGCAAGCGTCTCACCAGACTGCCATGTGCGGGCATGTTCATCCTCCCCTAGTTTCGGCTGAAAACATAAAGAGGCGCCGGCTAAACTTGCCCGCCAAAGGATAGGATCGACTGTCATCTTCCGGCGATTTATAGCCTCGGCAGGCCCAGCCACCAACGGGCGGCCGCCTCTATTTCCGGTTGGGCAGTGCGTAGGCGATCAACGCGTCGCCCGCACCTGACAGCATTGCGCCATGTCCGCCCGCCGCGATCACCACGAACTGGCGTCCGCTCGCGTTCGACCAGTAGGTGGTGGGAGAGGCATTGCCGCCGGCGGGCAGTCGCGCCTTCCAGAGCAGCCGGCCGGTCGTCGTCTCATAGGCGCGGAACATATGCTCCTGCGTCGCGCCGATGAAGGTGACGCCGCTCGCGGTAGCCACCGACCCGCCGATATTGGGCACGCCCATGGGAATCGGCACGAACGTTGGCAGGGCCAGCGGGCCGCTGTCGCGCGAGGTGCCGAATATCCTGCTCCAGACCAGTTTTCCGGTCTTGAGGTCCACCGCGTTGATGCGGCCATAGGGGGGCTGCTGGCACGGAATGGCGAGCGGGGAGAGGAAGGGCGCGATATGGGCGGCATAGGCCACGCCCATCTGGGCGACCGGCCCACCGACATCGCTCATATGGGCGGCGTTCATCGGCTTGATGCCCTGTCGGTCCGCGACGGCTCTGGGGATCAGGCGATTGTAATTGCCGACCTGGTTGTTGTTCACGATCATCAACCCGCGCCGGGGATCGACCGATACCCCACCCCAGTCGATCCCGCCGAGATAGCCGGGCCAGGTGAGGGTGGGATGCTCAGTCGACAGCGGGGTCATGTCCCCGTCGAAGCGGGCCTGGCGGAAGCGGATGCGGCACATCGCCTGATCGATCGGCGTCAGACCCCACATGCTCTTTTCCGCCGGACGCGGCCCGCCGAAACTGGGCATGCCGACCGAATAGGGCTGGGTCTTCGACAGGCGTTCGCCGGGAACGGCGCCCTGCGGGACTGGGCGTTCCTCGACCGGCAACAGCGGCTTGCCGGTCGCCCGGTCGAGGAAGAATATCTCCCCGCGCTTGGTCGGCTGGAGCAGGCCGCGCACGCCGCCGGGAAGATCGACCAGCGTGGGCTGGGCGGGCACATCATAGTCCCACAGGTCATGATGGGTCGTCTGGAAGGACCAGCGCACCGCCCCGCTCTCCGCGTCCAGCGCCAGCACGGCACTGGAATAGAGGTCATCATTGACGGTGCGATGCCCGCCGAAATAATCGGGCGTTGCATTCCCTGTCGGCACATAGACGAGGCCCAGCGCTTCGTCCGAGCTCATGGGCGCCCAGCTATTGGGCGTGCCCGGCGTAAAGACGCCGCCGCGCGGCGGCAGCCCGTGATCGTCGGGGCGACCGATGTCGAAGGCCCAGGAAAAAGCGCCCGTGACGGCATCGAACGCCCGGATGACGCCGGAAGGCTCCCTGATTTTCTGACCATCCATCACCCAGCCGCCCAGAACGAGGCGGCCGCGCACGAGGGCGGGGGGCGAGGTGACGAAATAATAGCCCTTGTCGACCGTTCCCAGTCCCGCCTTCAGATCCACCTGACCGCCCTGTCCGAATCCGGGGCAAAGTCCGCCGGTCACCGCATCGAGCGCGATCAGCCGGGCGTCGAGCGTCGCGGTGTAGATGCGCTCGGCGCAATAGCCATGGGCCTGCGGGATGCGATAATAGGTGACGCCGCGGCAGACGAGGCCATAGACACCCGCGAGATCGGTCTTGGGCCGGTGCCGCCATAATTGTCGCCCCGTTTCCGGATCGAGCGCGATCACATCATTATTGCCCGCACACAGGAACAGGCGATTGCCCACCTTGAGCGGATTGACCTGAAAGGCCGTGCCTTGCTTGCCATCGGTGAGTTTGCCGGTGTGGTACGTCCATGCCCTTTCCAGATGGCCGACATTGGCGGGCGTGATCTGCGCCAGCGGCGAATAGCGCGATCCGCCCCGGTCGTTGCCATAGGCCACCCAGTCGCCATCGGCGGCGCGGGCCGGTCCCGCGCCCCACAGAGCGCTGCCCGCCGGCGGCGAACGATCCGCCCAGAAGGCGGCGCCGATCGCGCCGACGAGGAGCAGCAGAAGACCGGGCCACAGCATGCGTGCGCCGGGCAGGGGGCGGTCAAGGCCGACATGCCGCCGGTAATAGGGGGTGAACATGTAGAGGCCCATGGCGACCGGCATGGCCAGCCGGGGCGCAAGAGCCCAGCCGTCCAGTCCGACCTCCCAAAGCGACCAGCAGAGATTGGCCGCGAGAAAGGCCCAATAGAGGGTGACCGAGAGGGGCGAACGGCGCCAGCCGAGACAGGCCGCACTCACCATCATGAGGCCGGACACACAATACCAGCTTGACCCGCCGAGCAGGGCGAGCCGTCCCCCCAGCCACAGCAGCGACAGGCCGGCAAGAAGCATCGACAGGATGAAAATCATGTTCAGAAAGCGGCGCATCAGGCTCCCCCCTTGGAATCCGGCAAAAGCTGTGAGGGGAGAATCAGGCAGGCAATTGTGCCGCAAGCCAGTCCGGTACATTGATCCGGTAGCACTTCTGCTCATAGAGTCGGCTGATCTTCCAGCCTTGCCCGGTGCGGACGAAATCATGATGGTACCAGAGGCCGAAGACCAGCGTATCGGCCGTTTCGCCGTTGCTGACCGTCATCGGATTATAGCAGGCGGTTTTGGTCTTCGCCCGGTCGCCCGCGATCTGATATTGGGTGGTGGACACGGCATGCTGAAAGGCGAGGATCAGCGTCAGACTTTCCGCCAGGAAGGACTTTATCTCCGCAAGGCCCCCGACGACGCCCACCATTTCCGAATAGTCGATCACGGCGTCTTCGGTGAAATAGCGGTCCAGTGCGTCCCAGTCGCGTGTATCCACCGCGTAGCAATAGCCCACGATCAGATCCTGAATCTCGAACCTGTCCGACATTTCCTGCAGGGTCAGTGTCATGGCCTCTCCTCCTTCATTCTATAGAATGGCTGCTGACACAGTGCGGAAGGCGCGCCGCCTTCCATTGGGTAGGTGCCGAGCGCGGCGGCTAAGGGGAATGAAACGTCACTCCCGGGATCGATCCCGTGGACCGTTTTTTAATCAAGGAGACTATTATGGGCCTCGCCCCGTTCACGGAAGCCGATTTCGTCCTGTCGAAGGAGAAGCGGGCAGAAATCACCGCCGGGCTGACCGAGCGGCAGGCGTACATGGTCAATCACTGGATGGACCTGCACGAGGTCATCAACCGCGGCGACTGGGACGGCATGGACCAGTTTTTCAACACCGACAGCATGACCTATGACAATCCCAACCGGCCTGACCTGGGAACCTATCATGTCTGGAAGACCTCGCCGCAGGGCCTCTACACGACTTTTCCGCCCAGCATCTATCGCACGCTGAAGGCCTGGGGCCGCGGCGAGGACGAGATCTGCGTCCTGTGTCACCATCATGGCAAGCATACCGGCGGTCCCTATATGGGTGTCCAGCCGACCGGGAACGAGTTGAACGTGCTGTGGTTCTCGTGGCTGCGATTCCGCGGCGACAAGATCGATCACATCTATTCGATCTCCGACGTGCTGACGATGCTGAAGGATCTGGAAGTCATCGACGTTCCCCAGCCCGTCGATCCCTATAAGTGACCAACAGGCCGATCCGGCGCGGCGAGGGCGCGCCGGATCGATGAAGGGGGCTGGTCTGGAATTCGGCCGGAAAGGGAAGATAAGGGCATGAAGCGGTCTGTCGACCTCAGGATCGATGTCAGCGATGCAGTGGACCTCGGCATGGCGGCGCACATGGCGGTCACGGTCCATCTGCCGGACCTTGCGACACTGACCAACCGCATGACCGTTTGCTTCGCCTTCCCCGGCGGGGGCTATTGCCGACGCTATTTCAGTTTCGACATGCCGGATGGGTCCGGCGGCGGACAGGCGGGTTTCCATTGCGACCGCGGATGGATTTTCGTCACCTGCGACCATCTGGGATTTGGCGAGTCGACCATCGCCGAAGGCAATGCCCTCAATCTCGATAATGTCTCGGCGGCCAACGACGCCATGGTGCGGCAGGTCATGAGACGGCTGGAAGCGGGCACCCTCGTCGATGGGCTGCCCCCGGTCGTCGATGCCACATGCCTTGGCATAGGCCAATCGATGGGCGGATGCTTCACCATCGTGGCGCAGGGCAATCACGACACATTTCACGGCATCGGCGTGCTGGGCTATAGCGGCATCCATACCGTCGTGCCGACCCGGCCGGGACAGCCTCCGGCCGCATGGCCCTGGATTTCGCGCCGCTCATCGCTCGACGCGCCGCATGTCCTGAACGCGGCCGCGCTGGCGCAAGCGCCGGGCGTGACGCTGGGCGACGCCGAGGCGCTTCAGGCGGCGGCACGGGCAGGTGAGCATCCCTTTCAATGGTCTTTTCACCATGATGATGAACCTGCGGACATCGTCACGCTCGACATGATGGCGTCCGCAGGGCTGGTCGATCCGCTGCCCGAATGGCGTTCGGCGACCACGCCCCCATGCGGTGTATATATGGTCGCGCCGGGCGCGGTGGCGCTGGAAGCGGCCGCCATACGCGTGCCTGTGCTGATCGCCATGGGCGAACGCGATGTCGTGCCAGACCCTTTAGCCGAACCCAGAGCCTATAAGAGCGCGGAAGACATTCAACTCTTCGTGTGTCCCCGCATGGCGCATATGCACAATTTCGCGCCCACCCGCGTCCGCTTCTGGGAGCGCATCCATAATTGGGGCGATGGCGTGGCGGCGCAGCGCCTGCTGGGCTGAGCGGAACCCTTACCGCCGACTTTTAGAGGCTGAAGCCCCCATCGACGATCAAGGTCTGGCCGGTCATATATTGCGCCCTTTCCGAGGCCAGAAAGGCCACGGCTTCGGCGATATCCTCGCCGCTGCCGAAGCGTTGCAGGGCAATGCGTTTGCGCTGTGCTTCCCAGATTTCAGGCGAATAAAGCGATCTCAGGAAGTCGGCGCCCAAGCCGGCATCGATGATTCCCGGAGCGACCATATTCGCCCTGATGCCGTAGCGGCCTTCCTCCTTGGCGATCGCGCGGCCCAGGGCTTCCATCCCCGCCTTGGGTACGGAGGAGAGGGCGTCGCCGGGTGGGAAGCAGTAGTTCGCGACCGAAACGACGGTAACGAAATTGCCGAAGCCTTGAGCGCGGAAATGAGGAAGCGTGGCGGATACGATGCGGGTGAAGCCGACCAGTTCGATCTCGATGACTTCGCGCCATTGGTCTTCGCTGATCTGGCTGACGAAGGGCTGGGCTATTTCGACCCCGCTGGCGAAGACCATCGTGCCGATGGCGCCGAATTGCTCGACCGTCTCGCGAATGCCGGTCTCTATCGAGGCGCGATCGGAAAGATCGCAGGTAACGGACAGCGTCTCACAAGAACTATTGGGCAGAGACGCCGCGACCGCCAGCGCCTTTTCACGGCTGGACCGGTAGCCGATGGTTAGATGATCCCATTCGGTCGACAGCCGTCGGCAGATCGCGCTGCCAAGGCCGCCGGTGCCACCGACGACGAAGGCCGCGCCCTTCATCATAACGGCAAATGATGAGCCAGATGGTGGAGCAGGCGATCGGCAAAGGCATCATTGCGGTCGCCGGTGAACATGTGGCCGACACCATGGGCGATCTCGATCTCCAGTTGCGGGGCCAGTGCCCGAAACTGCCTGACGCTCTCGTCCGAAACGATCTCGCTCAGTTCCGCCTTCACAAGGACAAGCGGTGATTTTACGCGCCGGGCCGCGGCAATGAGCGCTTCCCCTTCCGAGGGGGGATGAAGAAATTCCGGCGCCGTCGTGCGCGGGTCCCAGTGCCAGAACAGGCGTCCATCTTCCTCGCGCATCGATTTGGCGAGGCCGGAAACGTCTGGCAGGCGGGGCTGGCCAAGATGGGCGTGCAGCGCATCGGCCGCTTCCTCCAGCGACGCGAAACCGGAATCGCTGGCGCGGAAGAAGCCGCGAATGTCCTCCACCCCCGTATCGACCATATAGGGCGCGACGTCGGCCAGCATGATGAGGCGCACCAGATCGGCGTGGCGCGACCCGCCCACCAGCGCCGATTGCCCGCCGCGCGAAGCCCCCACCAGGGCGATCGGCCTGCCGAGGGCATGGATGATGGCTTCGACATCGCGGCCATAAGCTTCCAGCAGATAGTCGCCGTCGCTGGCCCAGCCACTGTCGCCATGGCCCCGCAGATCGAAGGTCAGGCCATAATAGCCGGCTTGCGCCACTCGCCGGGCCGAACCCGCCCAGGAACGACGGCTTTGGCCGCCGCCATGGAAGAAGCAGACAGGCGGAGCGGCCGGGTCGCCATAGGCGTCCGCGACCATCTCCAGCCCGTCACCCGGCAGGCTTATCTGTGTGGGGGGCGTCATGCCGGAGCCATGCATTTACCCGGCGGCCACCGGCGGCACCATTTCCGCGAAAGACGGGTGTTCGCCGGGGCCCTTATAGGCGAATTTGCCCGGCGCGTGGTGCCACTTGCCGTCGTTGCGGCTCTCATAGGGCGAGGCGACCTCGATCAGGCAGCCATGGGTACTCTTATGGCCGACCCAGCTCCACTTCTGCCATGTCATGTCCGGATCGTTGAAGGTCTGACCGCCGCCGGGCAGGTGCAGCCCTTCGGCGCGCAATTTCTCCATCGCGCCCGGCACGTCGTCGGTGGCATAGCAAAGATGATGGACATGCTCGCCGACCTTTTCGAGGCGATCGCCCATGGGCGTGCCGGGGGCCGGCTGAATGAACTGGATTTCCGTGCCGCCATTGTTGACGAACGTCGCCCACTTCATGCCCGCATCGGCACCGCTGGAAAATTCATCATATTTGACAAGACGTTCTTCCAGCGATGCCGGATCGAGCACGCGCAGGATTTTGGTCCAGTCTTCGATCGCCTTTTCCAGATTGCTGACGACCATGCATACATGGGCAAAAGGTCCGCTAGGCATTTACTTTCTCCTCATCTCTTATAATTCCACCGTGGCCGTGCCGGAATTGACCGTGCCCCGGCCATCCACATCCAGCGAGAATTCGCAGGTGACGACATTGCCTTCGATCGCCGCGACCCTGCCCGTCACCACCGCCCGGTCGCCGCCATAGACATTGTCCAGAAAGCGCGAATCCATCGCCTTGATCCGTCCGCCGGGGAAGGCGCGCATCAGCATGTTCATCATATAGGCGACGTTGATCGGACCCTGGTTGATGACCCGGTCACCCAGCCCCTTCGCCTTCACCACCTCGACATCGAGATGGATGGGGTTGGGATCGGCGAGAAACACGGCCCACTGCTTCATGGCTTGCGGGCTGACGCTCTCGATCGTGAAGGGCGGCAGCGCATCTCCGATGGCGTAGCTCATGCGGCGAACTCCTTGCGGGGCAGAACCCACACATTATCGGTTTCCAGCACCTGCGTTCCATCGAGCAGGTGCAGGCGCAGGCGATAGGTCATCACATCCATGACGCCGAGCTTGCGGCTGCGCTTACGGACGAGGCTGAGAATCTCTCCCGTCACTCTGTAGCTTTCGCCGACCTTCAGCGGCGCATAGAACCGCACGCCGCTGCTGCCCATCATCGGGCCATCCTCGACATCGAATTCGCACGCTTCGCACACGCCGGCCACCGTCTTGCCCATCGCGACCTGGGTGGCGATATAATAATAGATCGGATGCGCGCTTCCGTCCCCGGCCGGCTCGATCCCGGTCGAGCGGCACAGGGCGGCATTTTCCTCAGCCGTGATGGTAAAGACCCTGGTGCCGTCCAGCGATGTGCCGGCGGCGTCGGGTGCGGGTGGAAGATCGTCAAGATCGCTCATGGCGGGTCCCTTAGAAAGAACGCGGCAGGCCGAGGCTTTCGGCAATCGTGTTGCGCACCATTTCGTTGCTGATCGGGGTCATCCGCAGGATGCGGTGATCGCGCCAGTAACGCTGCATGTCGGTTTCCGCCGAATAACCCATGCCGCCCAATATCTGGATGCCGAGGTCCGCAGCCTTCACGGCATTTTCCGTGGCGACCATCTTGAGCATGTTCGCCTCGGTTCCGCATGGCATGCCGTTGCTCTGCATCCAGGCGACATTGTAGAGCAGCAATTCGGTGAGCTTCTGCCAGGTCGCGATGTCCGCGACATAATGCTGCAAAATCTGGAAGCGGCCGATAATGCCGCCGAACGCCTTGCGTTGCAGCATATATTCCAGCGCGTCTTCCAGTACCCCGTCGATCGCGCCCAGACACTGCGCGCCGACCATGATCCGCTCATTGTTGAGCGTGGGCAGCATCGCGTACCAGGCCTGCCCGGGTTCACCCAGCACGTCCTCGTCGGGGACGAAGACATCCTCATAATGGACCTCGCACGAGCCCATGGCGCGCATGCCGAGCTTGGGCAGGAGCGAGGCGGTGATGCCGGGCGATTTGGCGTCGACGAAGAACATGGTAAGGCCATGATGCTTCTTCTCGACATTTTTGTCGGTGCGGGCGAGGACGAGCAGCCTGTCGGCGGCCTTGGCGCCGGTCGTCCACATCTTGGCGCCGTTCAGCTTCCAGCCGCCCTCGACCTTTTCGGCATGGGTTTTCATCGCGCCCAGAACATCGGTGCCGCCATCGGGCTCGGTCATCGACAGCGAGACGCGCAGCTTGCCCTGTGCCATGGGACGCAGCCAGCGATTTTTCTGCTCCTCCGTGCCGACCGCGCCGATCGTCTTCGCGCCGCCGAAGGAGGTGAGGCCCCAGACCCACAGCAGGCCACCGGCCGTTCGCGCAAATTCGCGGGCGAAGATCATCTGCATCATGACGTCGCCGCCCAGCCCGTCATATTCCTCCGGAATGCCTATCCCGAAAAATCCCTGCTCGGCGATCTTGTCCCACAGCGCGTAGGGATAATTTTCTTCGTCGGCTTCCAGCGCGCGCATCCAGTCCTTGGGCGCTTCCGCATCGACCCAGCGGCGGACAATGTCCCTGAACGCCTGCTGTTCCTCGGTGAGTGAAAAATCCATCGTCGTTCCCGTTAGTGGCCCTACGACTAAGCGCCTGTCGGACGCGTTGCGAACCTATCCAACTATAGGGCGGGCCGTCGGCAGAAACTGAACAGCTGGCCCACCATCATCCCCAACTGATCGGGGATAGGCGCGTTTTCGATCGGGTCGCCTTCACCGCCGATGGTATTGATGGCGATGCCCAGCGGCGTCGGCCAGCCCCTAAGCGCGTGGGTGATCACCCGCAGTTGCTGGAGCGTGGCGACCGCTGCCTGCCAGCCGGCCGCCGTTGCCACGCAGCCTACGGGAAGGCCGTCGAAATAGCAGCGCTCGTCGCGGCTCATATCCTCGACATAATCGAGCGCATTCTTCACGAAGCCGGAGATCGCGCCATGATAACCCGGTGAGCCGATGATGACGGCATCCGCCGACCGCAGGACGTCGACATAGCGTCGCGCCGCATCCGAACGGTCCGGATTTTCAGGCGCGTAAGACGGGAAGTCGATATCCTCCCCGGCCAGCAGCGTCGTGCGCGCGCCGCGTTCCTCTGCGATGGCAAGCGCCTTGCGAAGCGCCCGCTCGGTGGAGGAATAGGCGCGCATGGTGCCGCCAATGGCGACGACATGAAGCTGGGTCATATCAGATCGACAATCCTCCCTCGACCGGAATGACCGATCCGGTGACATAGGCGCCCGCGCGCGAGGCGAGATAGATGGCTGCCCCCGCCAGATCCTCCGGCGTGCCGACGCGGCCGCGGGGGACCATCGATTCCACCATCCTGCGCATCTCGTCGGAGGTGATGACCGTCATCTCGGATTCGAAGAATCCGGGCGCGATCACATTGGCGGTGATATTGTCGCGGCCAAGCCGCTTGGCGAGGCTCTTGGCCATCCAGTGGATGGCACTTTTCGAGGCCTGATAGGCGTAATTTTCCTTGGGCCCCACCTTGAGCGCGCCGACCGACCCGATGTTGATGATCGATGCGGGGCGGTCCGCCGTGCCGCCCGCGCGGAGCAGGGGCAGGAATTTCTGGAGGGTGAAGAAGGGTGCCTTCAGGTTCAGGTCGATGACCGGGTCCCATTCGCCCTCGCCATATTCGTCGATGGGCGCGTCCGCCATGGTCCCTGCATTGTTCACGAGGGCGTGTACGGCCTGCTCCCGCGCGGACACCGCCGCGACCAGAGCCTCTATCCCGACGAGCGTCGACAGGTCGGCGACGAGGCCGGTGCAGTGGCCGCCCGTCGTGGCCGCAATCTCCGCCGCGGCCGCCATCACCTTGGCCTCCGTCCGGGCGCAGATATAGACCTTGGCGCCCGCAGCGGCAAAGCCGGTTGCGATATGGCGGCCGATGCCGGTCGACCCGCCCGTGACGATGGCGACGCGGTCCTTTACCGAGAACAGTTCGGCCGCATTCATGCTTTTGCTCCCGCGGCGGCAATCTTCAGAATGAGGTCGGTCGTACCCTCCGGATCGCCCACCAGCAGGGCGTGATCGCCTGGATGGTCATGGATGGTCCAGCCCAGTTCGCGCGCCCGGTCGTGCATGGCGGTCATCACCGTGACGGCCGCCGCGATATAGTCGACGGGCTGGGTGATCGTCTCGGCACCCACGGGGATGACACAGGCGGTTGCCTTCATCGGCTGGTCCGACAGATTGTCGAGCAGCCATTTCTCCCGCGCCGGGTCCATGAGATGCGGATGGTCCTTGGCGGCCGCGCGCTGCATGTCATGCACGCCCGAACCGATCGGGCCTTCGCCCGCTTCGAGCATCGCATCCAGCGCGGCGAGCTGATCTTCGGGAACATAGCCCATGAGGGACGCGATCCGTTCCCCCGACCGGGGCACGATGGCGTCGAGATAGATGATCCTGGCGATGCGGTCGCCCACCTCGGCAATGACGCCGGGCGCGACGGTTCCGGCATAGCTGTGCGCCACCAGCACAACGTCGCGCAGATCCTCATATTTGAAGACATTGACGATGTCGCGCACATGGGTCGCATTGCCGACATCGCGGCCGATCAGATGTTCGCGCTCGCCAAAGCCGGTGAATGTCGGGGTGTAGACCTTGTGTCCCCTGGCCTCCAGCAGTTCGCGGACATATTTCCATGTCCAGCCGCCCATGCCGCCGCCATGGAGAAGTAGGAATGTGGTCATGACGATCAGGCCTCCGCCGGTTCTGTGTTCTGGATGAATTCGGGGAATGGGTCCGGCCCCCACAGGAACATGCTATCCTCCGGCGCATGATTGGCGGCCGGCCAGTCGACATCATGCGGGATGAAATCGATATCGGCCGAATATTCGCTGAAACTGCCCCACGGATCGCGCACATAATAGAAATAATTGGCGCCCAGCACATGCTGGCCGACGCCCCAATTGGGACCATAGCCCGCCCGCGCCATGGTCGCGCCGCCCAACCCCACTTCCATCACAGACCCGACGTCCCAGCTATTGTGATGCATGCCCCGCCGATCGGAAAGGACGAGGGCAAGCAGGTGATGGTCGCTGCCATGGACGCCATGCAGGAAGGCGACGGCCGGTTCGCTCTTGTCCGACAGGCGCAGGCCCAGCGTTTTTTCATAGAAATCGATCGCGGCATTCACGTCGGTCGTGAAGATCGCGAAATGCGAAAGGCGGCGGGGGTGGACCTTCGGCGCCTTGCTGTTGGGAATGGCGCCGGATTGGCCGGGCGCCGCGCTGGTGAAGGTGAAATGGCTTTTTTCCGATGGCGTCGCCTTGTCGGCGGCGCGGACATTGGTGGGCAGGCCATCAAAGCCCGCGAACCAGATGCCGCCGGTTTCGGCGCCTTTGGGCGCGTCGATGCGGGTGACGCCGCAACTGTCGAGATGGGCGGCGAACGCTTCCATCTCATCGGGATAGATGCCGAAGCTCAGATAGCGCAGGCGCTTGGTGTCGCCGCTCTGGCTCAGCACGCCCCAACGATGCGGATTGCCGGCTGCATATAATTCCAGCGTGCCATTTCTGTCCCGGACTTCAAGCCCGAAGAGCGTGTAGAATGTCCGCGCTGCCTCCAGATCGGGCACTTCGACCGCGAAATGATCGATGGAATGGACGCCCAAAACATTGGCGCGGCGTCCCGACGGGCTTTTCTGGTTCATCCTTCCCTCCTTGGCTGGCCGGGCGCCGACATGGGACGGCACCCGGCCTTTCGTTCAGGCTGCTTTGATGGGGTTCACAAGCAGGCCGATCTTCTCGATTTCCACTTCGCACACATCGCCATCCTTCATGAACAGCGGAGGATTGCGGGCAAGACCGATGCCCGACGGCGTTCCCATCACCAGAACGTCGCCCGCCTCCAGCGTGAAGCAGGTGGAGAGCAGGGCGACCGTGTCGACCACGTCGAACACCATGTCGGAGGTGTTCGCGCTCTGCACCACCTGACCGTTCAGGCGGGTTTCGATCTTGAGACCGGCGCCGCCCGCCGGCAGTTCATCGGCCGTGACCAGCCAGGGGCCGAAGGCGCCGGTATCGTCGAAATTCTTGCCGACCGTCCACTGCGGCGTCTTGAGCTGATAGTCGCGGACAGAACCGTCGTTGAACACCGAATAGGCGACGATATGCGACAGCGCGTCGTCCTTGCTGATATTCTTCCCGCCCTTGCCGACGACCGCGACCATTTCCGCTTCATAATCGAGCTGATCGGAGCAGGCCGGCTTGATGATCGGCGCGCCATGTCCGATGAGGCTCGAATTGAATCGGCCAAACACGGTCGGAAATTCCGGCACGTCAAAGCCGCCTTCGGCCGCGTGATCCTTGTAATTGAGACCCAGGCAGAGAATTTTCGGCGCCTTGACCAGCGGCGGTAGGAAGATGAGGTCTTCCACCTTCACATCTTCGCCCTCGCCGCTGACTTTGGCGCCAGCGTCCGTCAGGGCACTGCCGCCGCTGGCGATCAGCGCGTCCAGATCATAGAGCGCAGCGTCACCGAACAGCGCCTTGACGCCCGCGCCCGTGTCCACTGCCAGACCCACCGCGCCATTCCTTGTCACCTTGGCCAACCGCATATTCAAACCTCCTGAGAATCTTTTTCAAACCGCTGAGCCGATGGCATGGGTCATGGTGAAATATATTTCAAGTTACAAAATACATTCAATCGAATTGCCACAGGTAGCGAAGCTGATATAGTTCATTCGATGACGAAGAAGCTGAGCCTGACCGAACGCGCCTACCGGCAGTTGCGCGACGATCTTCTGACCTGCCGGCTGGTGCCCGGCGCGAAGATCAACATCAAGGATATCACCGAAACCCAGGGCTTCAGCCTTGGGGCTGTTCGTGAAGCCCTGTCCCGGCTGACGTCCGAAGGCTTTGTGACGCAGGACGATGCCCGGGGATTCCGGGTGACGCCGATATCGATCAGCGATCTGACCGATCTGGTCAGGGTCCGCAGCGACATTGAGGGACAATGCCTCAGGCGCGCCATCGAGAAAGGTGGCCTGGACTGGGAAACTTCCATCGTCAGCGCGGCCCATAGGCTGAGCAAGACCCCGACGCGCGACCCGCAGGAGGCGGCCCGTCTGAACGAAGATTATGCCGACGCGCATGCGGCCTTTCACCACGCCCTGGTCGCTGCGTGCGACAGTCCATGGCTGCTCAAAATGCGCGACTGGCTCTATGCCCAGTCGGAACGTTACCGCTATCTCACCGTGCCTCTGGCCCATCGTGACCGGGACCTGGTTCACGAACATGCGCAGATCGTCGACGCGGCGCTTGCGCGGGACGCCGACCGCGCCGTGGCGCTGCTGACGGACCATCTGATGGCTACCGCGCGGATGCTTATCGACCCGCAAAATGGCCAGAGCGGAACCCATGCCGAACTGGCTGTCGTCGCGGATCAGGCCCTTTGATCCCATTTCAGCTCTGCCTGTTCTGACCGGTCCCACCGCCGCTGGCAGGCATCAGCATATTGCTCATGCCGCCATCGACCAGCAGGTCGACGCCGCTGATATGGCCAGCATGAGGGCCGATCAGAAACAGGATCGCCTGAGCGACATCCTCGGCCACGCCTAATTTGCGCAGGGGGATATTGGCTTCCCGCTGGTCGCGCCGCGACTGGTCCTTATATCCCGCAGCGGTCATCGGCGTGTAAGTGGGGCCGGGCGACACCGTATTGCACCGGATGCCGTCCGGACCCCATTCGATGCTGAGCTGACGGATCATCATCAGCAGCGCGGCTTTGCTGGAGGAATAGAAGCCGAGCGCGGGCGTGGGCTGGGTGGCCGACATGGATGCAGTCGCGACGAAGGCGCCCCTGCTTTCTTTGAGATGCGGATGGGCAGCCTTTCCCAGCAGCCAGGACGAGCGGGTGTTGATGGCGAAGATGCGGTCGAAATCGCTGATCGGCAGTTCGGCCAGTGCGCCGCCCATGATGACGCCAGCATTGCTGATGACGGCGTCGATCCCGTCCATATGGGTGAGCGCGGCAGCCACGATCCTGTCGCCGCAATCCGGTTCGGCGAGATCGACCACGCAGGTCGCAGCGGCGGGGCCGACCGCATCGGCCACGACCTGCAGATTGGCCGCATCGCGATCCGCGAGCAGCATCTGATGTTCGCCCGGTATCACGGACCCGGCCGCCAGCAGTTCGGCGCAGGCCCTGCCGATGCCGCTTGCAGCACCCGTAATGATCACCCGCATGTCACTCTCCCTACATAGATCCATGGCGTCGATGCGCAGTGTTTCAGTCCTTCAGGCCCAGTTCGTCCATCAACGCACCGCGCAGTTTGAACTTTTGGATCTTCGATGCCGACATCGGCCATTCGTCGATGAAACGTATATGGCGCGGGACCTTGAAGGAAGCGAGGCGCTGGCGGGTATAGGTGATGAGTTCCTCCGCCTCGACTTCGACATCGCCTTCGCGTTCGACATAGGCGGCGGGGATTTCCGCCAGCCGCTCGTCCGGCAGCCCGACCACCTGCGCCAGACGGACCGCCGGATGGGTCGCCAGCACCGCCTCGACTTCGGCCGCGGCAACATTTTCCCCGCCCACTTTCAACATATCCTTGAACCGGCCGTGGAACATGACATGGCCATGTTCGTCGATCGAGCCGATGTCGGCGCTGTGATACCAGCCGTCGGCGTCCAGCGCCTGCGCCGTCTTTTCAGGATCCTTGTAATAGCCGTCGAACAGATTGTAGCCGCGAATGAGAATTTCGCCGCGCTCGTCCACGCCCTTTTCCTCGCCGGTCTCGGGATCGACGATCTTCATCTCTATACCGGCCAGGGGGAAGCCGAGCTTCCTGAAGCCCATTTCCGGGTCCATCGTATAGCCGCCGGTGGTGACGATGCCGGCCGCCTCGGTCATGCCCATGGTCCCGACCTGAAGCATGTTGGGCGCCTTCTCCCGATAGGCCTGACCCACGCGATCCGGCATGAAGGCGAAGCAGCTGTTTTGCAGGCGCACCGACGACATGTCGGTCCTGGTCCAATCGGGATGGGTGATCATGGCCTGATGGAAGGTGACGAAGGGCAGGAACATCATCGTCACGCCTTCTTCCTCGATCTGCCTGAGACTCTCTCCGGCATCGAAATGCGGCTGGCCGATGAACGTGCCCCCCACGTCGATCGCGCCGAGCATGCACAGCATCGCGGCGATATGGAACAGCGGCAGCGGCGACCAGGCGCGCTCGTCGGGCTGGAAGGACCAGCGATAGCGGGCGAGATTCGATGCCTCCCGGGTGACGGCCTCGTGGCTGAGCAGGCACCCCTTGGGATTGGCCGAGGTGCCCGACGTATAAAGGATCATCGCGGTATCGCGGACTCTGACGGTCAGGCGGGAGGCGTGGATATCGGCCTCGTCCACCTGTTGCACCGCCGCGTCGAAGGTTGCCTGATCGATGAAGCCGGGGACCGAACGCCCGCCCAGCATGACGATCCGCCTGAGCAGAGGCGCGCCGGCGAGCGTCAGGGCGGCAGGGTCGGTGGCATCGGGCAGGTCGGGGAAGGCCTCCACCAGCCGGTGGCCGAAATCGATATGCTCGCTGACCATGTCATTGGTGATGATCGCGGCCAGATCGGCATTTTCCGCGACATAGGCCATTTCGGGCGCCTTGTAGCGCGCGTTCATCAGCACGGAGACGGCGCCGCACATCGCATTGGCGAACAGCGTTTCGACAAATTCGATGCTCGACGGCAGCAGGATGCCGACATGGTCGCCGCGCTGGATGCCGAGCGCCTTCAGCCCGCGCGCGCGTCTTAGGACGCTTTGTACGACATCGTCATATGTCTTGCGTTCCCCCGGAAAAACCAATGCTTCCTTGTCGGGCGCCTTGTCCCATCCTTTGAGAAGCAGATCGCCCAGGGTGGTTGCAGAGATACGGAATGGGGCGCAATCTTCGCCTTGTGTGACCACGGATGTCCGCTCCTAAAAATGCCGGTCAGCTGTCGATGACGATCAGATTGCAGCCATCGCTCCTGTCTGCGCCTTTCGTTGGATAGGTGCAGCTTTGTCTTCCGGCTCCAAGAGCAGGTGCAGAGATTTTTGCATCACTGGTCGGGAATTCACGATGGAAGCCTATGTCTACGATCATGTACGGACGCCCCGCGGCAAGGGCCGCCCTGATGGCGCGCTGCATGAGATCACCTCGGTCGAAATGGCGACGCAGCTGTTGAAGGCGCTTCAGAGCCGCAACGATCTCGACACCGGGCTGCTCGACGATGTGATCATCGGCATGGCCCAGCCGGTCGGCGAGCAGGGCGGGGTGCTGGCCCGCGCGGCGGTGTTGCAGGCAGGCTATGCCCAGACCGTCGCGGGGCAGCAGATCCATCGCTTCTGTGCAACCGGTCTCGATGCGGTCAGCCTGATCGCGGCGCAGGTGCATTCCGGCATGATCCAGGCGGGTATCGGCGGCGGCGTCGAGTCGATGAGCCGCACTGTCATGGGCTATGACTCGGGAGCGTGGACGTCCGATCCGTCGGTTGCCTTCAGCAATTATTATGCGCCCCAGGGCATCGGCGCGGACCTGATCGCGACGCTCGATGGCTACACGCGCGAGGATGTCGACAATTTCGCCGTCGAGAGCCAGCGCAAGGCCGCCCATGCGTGGGAAAACGGCTTTTTCAAAAACTCGATCGTGCCGGTCAAGGATGTGCTGGGCGAAGTCGTGCTCGACCATGACGAGCATATGCGCCCCGGCACCACGGTGGAAAGCCTTGCCAAGCTCAAGCCCGCCTTCGAAGGGTTCGGCAAGGCCGGGTTCGAGGCGGTGGCGAAGGCCAAATATCCCGAAATCGAAGATCTGAACTATGTCCACCATGGCGGCAACAGCTCGGGCATCGTCGACGGCGCGGGCCTGGTTCTCGTCGGGTCGAAGGAATTTGGGGAAAAGGCTGGGCTCAAGCCGCGTGGTCGCATCCGTTCCTACGCCAATATCGGGTCGGAGCCGACGATCATGCTGACGGCGCCGGGGGCGGTGTCGCGCAAGGCGCTCAAGGCGGCCGGCATGACCGAGAAGGACATCGACCTGTGGGAGCTGAATGAAGCCTTCGCCAGTGTCGTCATGCGCTTCCAGCGGGAACTGAACGTCCCCGACGACAAGATCAACGTCAATGGCGGTGCAATCGCGATGGGCCATCCGCTGGGCGCGACCGGCGCCATGATTCTGGGCACCGTGCTGGACGAGCTGGAGCGGCGGAACGCGGAAACCGGCCTCATCACCCTGTGCGCGGCCAACGGCCTCGGCACGGCTGCCATCATCGAGCGCGTCTGAGCGCGCACACCAAACTATAGAGCGGGACATCCCATGAAGACTATGCGACTGGAAAAGGCCGAGGACGGCTTTGCGATCCTGACCCTCGACGCCGAAGGCTCGATGAACGTCGTCAACGATGCTTTCATCGCCGACATGGAAGCGGCGACCAAGCAGATTGCCGAGGACGACAGCATCAAGGGCGTCATCCTGACGTCCGGCAAGAAGACGTTCATGGCCGGTGCGGACCTCAAGCAACTGGTGAACGGGTTCGGCACGCTGACGCCGCAGGAAGCCTATGCCTTTTCAAAGCGCGCGACCGACATGCACCGCGCCATCGAGCAATCAGGCAAGCCCTGGGTGGCGGCGATCAACGGCCTGGCGCTGGGCGGTGGGTTCGAGCTGGCGTTGGCTTGCCACCGCCGCATCCTGGTGGATGATGCCAAGGCGCAGGTCGGCCTGCCCGAAGTCAATGTCGGCCTGCTGCCCGGATCGGGCGGTACGGTGCGGCTCGGCATCATCGCGGGCATGAAGACCGCGCTCGACCTGCTGCTGTCGGGGCGCTCGGTCGGTCCGCAGGAAGCGCTCAAGCTCAAGATCGTGGATGAGATTGTCCCCGCCGACAGGCTGATCGACACGGCCAAGAGCTGGCTCGCCACCAGCCCGGATCCGGTCAAGCCCTGGGACGTAAAGGGTTGGACGCCGCCGCAGAAAAAGGGCCTAACTGTGCCCGAGGATTCGGCCGCCTACATGATGTACACGGGAGGTCTCGCTAAGGTCGGCTACAACCAGCCTGCGCCCGCCGCGATCCTGAACTCGGTGTTCCACGGCATGCAACTGCCCTTCGACAAGGCGCTCGCGGTCGAAGGCAAATATTTCGCCAAGCTGCTGACCGATCCGGTCGCACGCAACATCATCCGCACCACTTTCATTTCGAAGCAGGCGGCCGAAAAGGGCGCGCGTCGCCCTGAAGGCTTCCCCAAGTTCGAAGCCAGGAAGATTGGCGTGCTGGGCGCGGGCATGATGGGGGCGGGCATCGCGTTCGTGTCTGCCAATGCGGGCATCGAGGTTGTGCTGATCGACCGCGACGTCCCGACGGCGCAGAAGGGCAAGGATTATTCGGCCAAGGTGCTGGGCAAGCTGGTCGAAAAGGGCAAGCTGACGCAGGACAAGGCGGACGCCGTTCTCGCCCGCATCACCCCGACCGACGACTTCGCGCTGCTCGATGGCTGTGACATGGTGGTCGAAGCCGTGTTCGAGGATACGGCGATCAAGGCCGAAACCACGAAGAAGGCTGAAGCGGTGCTGCCGACGCAGGCTATTTTCGCCTCGAACACCTCGACCCTGCCGATCTCGCAGCTCGCCCAGGCGTCGCGCAGCCCGGACCAGTTCATCGGTCTGCACTTCTTCTCGCCGGTCGACCGCATGGGTCTGGTCGAGGTCATCATGGGCAAGCAGACCAGCAAGGAAACGCTGGCCAAGGGCCTCGACTTCATCGCGCAGCTGCGCAAGACGCCGATCGTCGTTAATGACAGCCGCGGCTTCTACACGAGCCGCGTCTTCCAGATGCTGATCCACGAAGGCGCTGCCATGCTGGCGGAGGGCGTGCCGCCGGCGGTGATCGAGAATGCCGCCAAGGCGGTCGGAATGCCGGTCGGCCCGCTGGCGCTGCTGGACGAACTCACGCTCGATCTGCCGCTCAAGATCGTGGATCAGGCCATTGCCGAGGAAGGCGACAAATATACGCCGCCGGCGGGCGTCCCCGTGATGCGCCGTATGAAGGACGAAATCGGTCGGTCGGGGCGCAAGACCGGCGGTGCCTTCTACGACTATCCCGAGGGCGGCAAGAAGCATCTCTGGAAGGGGCTGGCCGAACATTTCCCGGCCAAGGACGGCTGGGATATCGAGGAACTCAAGACACGCTATCTCTATGCCCAGGCAATGGAAACGGCGCGCTGTCTTGAGGAAAATGTACTGGAGACGCCGCAGGACGCTGATCTGGGCGCCATTTATGGTTGGGGTTTCCCGAGCTGGACCGGCGGCACGATCAGCTACATCGACACGGTGGGGATCGAAGCCTTCGTCAAGGAAGCCGACCGTCTCGCCCAGCTTTATGGCCCCCGCTTCCTGCCGTCGGCATGGCTGCGCGACAAGGCGGCGAAAGCCGAACCCTTTTATGCGTCCGCCAAGGGCGCGACGGCCAAGGAGCCGATCCCGGCATGAGACGCCTGATTTTCGAGCCGGAACATGAGCAGTTCCGTGACAGCGTCATCAAGTTCATGAGCGCCGAAGTCGGCGCCCATGCCGAACGCTTCCGTGAACAGGGCATGGTCGACCGGGAACTGTTCCTGAAGGCCGGCGAGCAGGGCCTGCTCTGCACCTGGGCGGATGAAAAATATGGCGGGGCGGGGATCGACGATTTCCGCTTCGAACAGATCATCATCGAGGAGAATATGCGCCATGGCGACATAGGCTTCTACATCAATCTCCATAATGATCTGGTCGCGCCCTATATCGCCAAGCTCGGTACCGAGGAGCAGAAGGACCGCTGGATGCCCGGCATCGTCAGCGGCGAGAAGATCCTCGCCGTCGCGATGACCGAGCCTTCGACCGGCAGCGATCTTGCCGGCATGCGTTCGAGCGCGATCGACAAGGGCCATCATTGGCTGCTCAATGGCGCGAAGACCTATATCTCCAACGGCATCCTCAGCGATCTGGTGATTGTGGCCGCGCGGACCGACCCGAACAGCCGTCACGGCCTCGGCCTCTTCGTCGTCGAGCGCGGCATGGAAGGGTTCGAGCGCGGCCGCAAGCTCGCCAAAATGGGCATGAAGGCGCAGGACACCGCGGAGCTTTTCTTCAACGACGTCAAGGTGCCCAAGGAGAATGTGCTGGGCGATCCGACGCAGGGCTTCAAATATCTGGCGCGCTTCCTTGCGCAGGAACGGCTGGTCGCCGCGATCGGATTCATGGCGACAGCGCAGACCGCCTTCGACATCACGCTCGACTATATAAAGGAGCGCAAGGCGTTCGGAAAGCCGATCGGCGCCTTCCAGAACAACCGGTTCAAGATGGCGACGATGCGGGCCGAACTGGACGCAATCCAGACCTATGTCGACCAGTGTGTGCTGCTGCTCAATGCCGGGGAGCTGACGGCGGAGGACGCATCTTCGGCCAAGCTGCTGGCGAGCGAACTGGAAGGCCGGGTGATGGACGAGTGTGTTCAGCTGCACGGCGGCGCGGGCTATATGGAGGAATATCGCATTTCCCGCATGTATACCGACGCACGCATCAGTCGCATTTTTGCCGGCACTTCGGAAATCATGCGCGAAATCATCGGTCGTGGGCTGGGGCTTGACGAGCGCAAGCTGTCCTGACGGCTGAACCGGGGATAAGTCGGATGCTGAACGTCGAACAATTGCGCCGTTTCCGGGTGCCCGAAGCACAGGATGTCTGCGATCCGCGCGGGGCGATCCTCTATGCGCTGGGGGTCGGCGCGGGGCTCGGAGCCATAGCCGAGCAGCATCTGATCTTCGAGCGTGATCTGGCCGTGTTGCCGACCATGGCGCTGGTTCTGGGGACACCCGGATTCTGGCCCATGGCGCCGGAACTTGGCTGGGACTGGCCGCGCATTCTGCATGGCGAGCAGACGCTGAAACTGTTTCGTCCACTCGAACTGGGGCAACTGGTCAATGGCCGGATCGAGATTATCGGTCTCGCAGACAAGGGGGTGGGCAAGCCCGCGCTTGTGCGGGCGAAACGCGTGCTCACCACGCCCACCGACCGGCTGATCGCCGAAATGGAGGAAGTGTGGGTCTTGCGGGATGCAGGTGGTTTTGGCGGCGCGCGCGATCTTGACGGGTCGGAGCCGGTCATCATGCCGGAGCGGCCAGCGGACGCGTTCCTCGACCTGCCGACGGCGTCCAATCAGGCAATGCTGTATCGCCTGACCGGCGATCGCAATCCTCTGCATATTGATCAGGGCACGGCGCAGGCGGCCGGTTTCGATCGGCCGATATTGCATGGGCTTGCCACCATGGGGCTGGTCGGCCGCGCATTGACCCATCTGTGCTGTGACGGCGATCCGGCTTCATTGACCGAAATGCGGGTCCGGTTTACCGCGCCGGTCTGGCCGGGGGAAACGGTCCGGACGGAGGTCTGGCGCCACGGCGACGAAATATCGTTCCGGGCGAGCGTGCCCGACAGGAACAGGATTGTGATCGATGGCGGACATGCGCGCATCGGTGGTTTCAAGGAAGAACGGGACGCATTGAAGTGAAGATATTGGACGGTAAGATTGCACTGGTTTCCGGCTCTGGGCGTGGCATTGGCAAGGCCATTGCGCTGAAACTTGCAAGCGCCGGGGCTCATGTCGTGGTGAACGACCTGGACGAGGATGTGGCGAAGGCAACGGCAAGCGAAATCGAAAGCCTGGGGGTCCGCACCGTGGTGTGCGTGGGCGATGTGACGGAAGCCGATTTCGGCGACAAATTTGTTGGAACGGCGATCGCGCATTTCGGAACGATCGACATCATCGTGAACAATGCGGGATATGCGTGGGATTCCGTGCTTCAGAAGACGAGCGACGAGCAGTGGATGGCCATGCTCGACGTGCATCTCAATGCCCCATTCCGCATTTTGCGCGCCGCGCAGCCGGTGATCGCCGCCGCGGCGAAGAACGAGATTGCGGAGCACGGCCGGGCCAAGCGCCGGACGGTCATCAATATATCCTCTGTCGCCGGGCTTGGCGGCAATGCCGGGCAGTCGGGCTATGCGGCGGGCAAGGCGGGGATTGTCGGCCTCACCAAGACGGTGATGAAGGAATGGGGGCGGTACAATGTCACCGTCAATGCCGTGGCTTTCGGCGCCATCATGACCCGCATGACCGCCGGCGAGGCGGGCAGCTCGACCATCAACGTCAAGGGCCGGGACATCAAGGCCGGCGTCAGCGACGAAATATTGGAAGCCATGGAAAAGGGCATCCCGCTGGGCCGTGCCGGAACACCGGAAGAAGCGGCCGGGGCCGTTTACCTGCTGTGCCTGCCCGAAGCGGATTATATCACGGGCGAGGTGATTGTCGCGGGCGGGGGCTGGAAACTCTGAGTGGAAGCGGGGCGGGCCCTTGCGCCCGCCCTTGTTCAGGCGGGCCAACTCGGCGTTCGGCCCTGCATGCCTTCGAAGATGGGACGCATCGGATCGGGCACTGATCCCGCCCCGATGCCGGTGCCAAAATTGATGCCCCGTCGCTCATATATCCGCCATCCCTCGGCCGTGCGCCGCAGCCTGTCCTCATAGCCGCCCACCGCCAGAAGGTCTGTCGGGCGCAGGGGATCGGCGCCGGGGATCGCGAACCACTGCCAGGCCATGACGCGGCTGGCCGCGCGCGCTTGGTCGCCCTGCAGTTCGATCACCAGATTGGTGATATTATGCGAACAGCCCATCAGTGCGCCCTGATAGCCCATGCACTGGGCATGGATGGCTTCTCGCCCCACGGATCGCGCGCTGCCGAAGTCGATCGAGCCGTCCTGCGTGAATATTTCTTCCGCGATGCGATGATATTGCATCGAATCGACCAGATGGGCGTAGCGGTAGATGCATTCCTCGATCGCGAGGCGATCCGCCAGCACGGGGAGGTCGATCGTCATGGCAAATACCCTTCTTTACCGACCGCGAGGGTGGTCGTGATCTTTGGTTCCTTTCAACCGCAGCCGACCACCCCGCCGTCGACCGGAATCTGGGCGCCGGTGACATAGGCGCCCGCGCGCGAACACAGGAAAATGACGATGCCGGCAATATCGTCCGGCGAACCCAGACGTTTGAGCGGAATATGCGCCAGCAGGGCAGGGTCGACATGGTCCTCATCCCGCAGATGCGCCGTCATCTTGGTCGGGAAGAAGCCGGGAATGACCGCATTGACGGTGATGTTGCGTTCCGCCAGATCGCCGGCCAGATCGCGTGTCATCATATGGACCGCGGCCTTGCTCGCGGCATAGCTGTACGCGCTGAGCCGCTCGGGCTTCATGCCTGCGACCGAACCGATGTTGATCACCCGCGCCGGATCGCCCGGCGCCCCGGCAGCGCCGAGTTCCGGCAGCAGTTCCCGGATCATGGTGAAGGGCGTCTGGACATTCACGGCCATCACGCCGGGCCAGGCCTTGTCGGGGAAGCTGTCGATCGGCCCGCCCCAGGTCTTGCCCGCATTATTGACTAATATGTGGCACGCGCCGACCGCATCGCGATAACGGGCGACGAGATCGACCGCCGCCTCGGGTGTCGACAGGTCGGCGGGGAGGGGGATGCACGGTCCCAGCGCCGCCATTTCCCGGGCGGCCTCTTCGCAAATGTCGGCCTTGCGCGATGTGATCGCGACCGTCGCCCCGGCCCGCAGCAGACCTTCGGCGATCATGCGGCCCAGCCCCTGCGCGCCGCCGGTGACCAGCGCTTTCTTGCCGCTCAGGCTGAACAGATCGCTCACATCGTCACCACGACTTTGCCGAACTTATGCTGGTCGCGCAGGTGCAAAAGCGCTTCCTTCGCCTGCGCGAGCGGATAGGTCGCCTCGATCACCGGCTTGATTTCATGGCTCCCGGCAAAGGCCAGCATGTCCTTGAAGTCCTGCGGGTCGCCGACCTGACTGCCGACGATGCTGGCGCTTTTCAGGAAGATGTCGGTGGCGTTGAACTTGATCTCATTGCCGGCGGTCGAACCATAGATGACGATGCGCGCGCCCGGATTGATGGCGCGGACATAATTGGCGAAGCTGGGCGAGGGCGCGCCGTCCAGCACCACATCAATGCCGCCGGTCAGCTTGCCGACCTGCTTGCGCCAGTCGGGATCGGTGTAGAGCAGGCCGCCCTTGGCCCCCATCGCAACGGCCCGATCGATCACGTCCTGATTTTCGCCGGTGACATAGACATTGGCGCCCTTGGCGACGGCGAAGGCAAGGCCGAATGTCGCAACGCCGCCGCCCACGCCGCTGATGAGCAGGGTTTCCCCTGCCTCCAGCCGGCCCTTGAACATCAGCGCGCGCCAGGAGGTCAGCGCCGTCAAGGGCATGGCCCCGGCTTCCTCGAAGCTCATGAAGGCGGGCTTGGGCGCCAGATTGTCGACCGGCACGCAGATATATTCCGCGATCGTGCCGGCAAAGGGCATGCCGAGCAGGCCGAAATCGGCGGCCGGGGCATGGCGGTTCGGCCCCCAGTTGCGCGCGGGATACAGAACGACCTCATCGCCTTCGCTGACGCCGGTCACGCCCTCACCGATCATGTCGACGACGCCCGCGCCATCGCAGCCCAGCGTGATCGGCACGGTCATGCCGGGATATTGGCCGTGCGTGATGAACAGTTCGCGATGGTTGATCGACGCCGCCCGCAGTGCGACGCGCACCTCTCCCGGACCGGGCACCGGCGTTTCGACTTCCGCCACCGCAACGGATTCAGGGCCGTCGGTCCGTTCGAGATAAAGGGCCTTCATGGTCAACCTTTCCTAATATCCTGCCTGGCGCCGCAAGCTGCGTGGTAACAACCCTTGCGTGACGGCCCCGGCTTTTCCGTTCCGAAGCTGGACATTTTTCCGGCTGATTGGGAACCTATCTGTGGATAGGAAAAAGGGATTGCGTTTATAGATTCATCGCTCAGAATATATTTCACACAATAAAACGAATCGTGCGAAGGCGCGTGCTCAGGAGAGAACAGCATGACCGTTGTGCCGACAACCATCTTGCCGCCCCGGTCGACGCATAGCCCAATCCGGCGCGCCGCGCTGGTGGCGTTGACCGACAAAGTGGCTCAGTCGCGCATGACGGCGGTGTCCGCCCCCGCCGGAAGCGGGAAGACAACGGCCATGCTGTTCTGGGCGGATGAACTCAAGGCCCGGGGGCGTCCCGTTCTCTGGCTGGCGGCGCGGGCGGGATTAGGAAGCAAGCAGTCGTTTCTCCAGGCATTGAAGGCCGCCGGGATCGTCGCGGGCCTGCCGTGGGAAGACCTGAAAAGTAACGCATCCGATGAAAGCTGGCTGTCCATCATCGCGATGATGGGGGATGTGCGACCCGTCATCATCATTGATGACGCGCAGTTGCTGGCCAAACCGATCCTTGAATTTGTGGCGCAATTGTCGTCCAGCGCGCGGGATGCGCTCACCATCATCATTGCCGCGCGTGGGACGGTCGGACTGTCGCTGGCGCGCATGCGCGCGCTCGGATTTCTGGTCGAAGTGGGGGTCGCTGACCTGTCCTTCACTTTGACCGAGGCGACCGAGCTGGTCACCCGGTCGATCGGAACGCCGGTGGATTCGCGCGATCTACAGGACATAGTGGGGGATACGCAGGGCTGGGTTTCCGGCATCGTCATCGCATGCGACCTCTATCGCCGTGCCGGCGAAGGCGCTGGAAATCTTCGATTGACTGGCCTTCGGCCGGAATTCGCCGAATATTTTCATGATGAGGTGTTGAGCTTGCAGCCGGACGATGTCCGCCGCTTTCTGGTCGACACTTCGATACTCGACGAACTGACCCCGTCGGCCTGCGCGGCGGTAACGGAGGATGAAAATGCCCGCGCGATGCTGGATCATGTCTTCCGCGAAGGTCTGTTTCTGCATGCCATCGATCAGGAACATAGCCGCTATTCCTATCACCGGCTGTTTCGTGAAATGGTCCTCGGCAGGCTGATGGAACGCGCGCCTGGCCGTGCCGCCGTCATGCATCGACGGGCGAGCGACCATTTCGCGGAAAATGGACAGCTTATCACGGCGATCGAACATGCGCGGCTGAGCGGCGATAAGGCGTTTCTCGCCGACCAGCTGGATCGTCTGGCCGAAGGACTGACTTATTCGGGATATCTGTATCGCATCGACGAACTGGGCGCGGAACTGCCCTGGCCGATCCTGGCCGAACGTCCCAACCTGCTGCTGGCGCTGGCGTGGAGACGTATCCGACAACTGGCATTTTCTTCGGCGGACAGACTGATTTCCGCCGCGAGGCAGGCCTGTGAAGCCCGGCGCGAGGCGCAGTCCCTGCCCGCACATGAAATCGAGCAGCTTGACCTGCTGATCCGCCATCGCTTCGTGATGCTGGCGGCGGCGCGCGACGACATGGTCAGGGTCGAGGCGGACTCCGAGCCGCTGCTCGCCGAACTGGCCGACAGTCACGCCTACCTCAGCTGCACCTTGCTGGCGCAGCTCATGTCGGCGCGGCGGGAACTTTATCATTTTCAGGACATGCTCAAGCTGGAGGCGGAAACCAGCCGCGCCCTCTCGCGCCCCGGATCGGCTTTTGCGTCCATCGCGCTGAAGGCCTCGGTCGCGCCCACCATGATGGCGCAGGGCAAGACCCCCTTTGCCCAACGGTTTCTGGAAGAAGCCTTTGCGCTAGCCGTTGAGATCCACGGTCCGGGTTCCGGCCTGGCTGCGCTTCCTGCCTTGCCGTTGGCCGAGTTGCTTTACGATGCAGGCGATCTTGAACTGGCGGCGGATCTGGCGGAGCAGTATCTGCCGGTCGTACGGCAATGGGGATTTTCCGATCAGATGGCGTCCGGCTATCTGGTCAGCGCGCGTTTGTGGGCGGCACGGGGCGATTTGCCCGGAGCGCTTTCGACGCTCAACGACGCCCATCTCGTGGCGATCGAATGTGGACTTGATCGCCTGCGCTCCTTCATCGTGGCAGAGGAAGTGCGGCTGCTGATCAAGGCTGGGCAGATTGAGGAGGCCGAGCAGCATTTTCTGGCGGGCGATCCGCAGCTGGACGGCGAACCCATTCCGACCTTGCACCCGACGCGGCGCAACGAAAGCATCGCGATCGCCTGGCTCCGGATCGAGATGCAACGTCACCGGCTTGGACGGGCGCGCAAGGTCGCCCATCGCTGGCTGGAATTCGTCAAGCGCGCGGGGGCGGTGCGCTCGGCCGTGATCTTCGAATTGCTGTTGGCGGAAATCGCCGTGCTTCAGGGCAATCGGTCCGAAGCGCGAAGGGCTGTTCGCGCCGCCGTCGAAATGGCCGAACCTGCCGGATGGGTGCGGGTCTTCATCGATGAGGGCGAGGTGATCGCGTCTCTCATCATCGAAGCCTATTCGCAGGGTCCGGAACTGGAAACGCCCGCCGATCGCTTCGCCGTTCGCCTCGTGTCGCTATTGCGCAGAGGACCGCAGATCGAAGCGGATGAGGACGAGGATGATGATTTCGGTCTGACCGGGCGCCTCGCCAACCGCGAGGTTGACATTTTGACGATGGTGAGCGGAGGTTTGCGGAACCGGGAAATCGGCGACCGCCTGGGTCTGACCGAAGGCACGGTCAAATGGTATATGCAGCAAATATATGACAAGCTGGGCGTGCGGCGCCGGCCGCAGGCGGTTCTGAGGGCGCGGCAACTGGGTATTTTGCCCTGAAGCGCGCGCGGCTTCCTATCGAAGGATAGATTGCGCCGTTCGCGCAACCTGCGAACCGCGCAATCTGCGCGAAAGGAAATATCATGGCAAAACGCAAGGTCATCATCAGCTGCGCGATTACAGGCGCAATCCACACGCCCTCCATGTCGCCCTATTTGCCCGTGACTGCGGAGGAGATTGCGGAATCGGCGGTCGGCGCGGCGGAGGCGGGCGCGGCCATCATCCATTTGCATGCGCGCAATCCTGTCGATGGGCGGCCGGACCAGAATCCCGATCTGTTCGAACCTTTCCTCAAGGTCATCAAGCAGCGCACGGACGCGGTGCTGAACCTGACCACGGGGGGGCACCCCTCCATGACGGTGCAGGAACGTATTCGTCCCGCCCAGACTTTCGCTCCTGAAGTTGCCAGCCTCAATATGGGCACGATGGGCTTTGGTCTGTTCCCGATGCTGGATCGCTACAAATCGTTCAAGCATGACTGGGAACCGGCAGCGCTCGAAGCGTCGCGCGATCTGGTGTTCAAGAACACCTATGCAGACATCGAACATTTGCTGGAAACTTTGTCGCCGCTAGGTACGCGTTTCGAATTCGAATGCTATGACACCAGTCATCTTTACAATCTGAAATATTTTCTCGACCGCGGTCTCGTAAAGGCGCCGCTGTTCATCCAGACCTGCTTCGGCATATTGGGCGGCATCGGCAGCCATCCCGACGATATCATGCACATGAAGCGGACGGCCGACCGGCTGTTCGGCGACCAATATGAATGGTCCGTGCTGGGGGCTGGCGCGCGCCAGATGAGCATTATCGCCATGGCGGCATCCATGGGCGGCAATGTTCGCATCGGTCTGGAGGATTCGCTGTGGGGCGGTCCGGGCCGGCTCGCTGAAACCAACGCGGAGCAGGTGAAGACCGCACGGCAGATCGTCGAAGGCATGGGTCTTGAAATCGCCACGCCTGATGAGGCGCGCGCCATGCTCGACCTCAAGGGCGCGGACCGGACGAATATCTGATGGCGGAAAAAAGCGGGCCGCTGGCCGGTATTCGCCTGCTGGAGATCGACGCGATCGGCCCCGTGCCGCTCGCGGCGATGCTGTTGGCCGATATGGGCGCCGAGATCGTCCGCATAGCCCGGCCGCCATCGGCGGGGGTGGGGGATTGGGACGATGTGGGGGGCGATATCCTGCATCGCAGCCGGGCGGTGGCCTATCTCGATCTCAAGCGGGCCGCGGATCGCGAACAGCTGCTGGCATTGATCGAGCGGGCGGACGGGTTGATCGAGGGATACAGGCCCGGCGTCATGGAACGCCTTGGGGTCGGTCCCGATGTCTGCCTGGCGCGCAATCCGCGGTTCGTGTTCGGACGGATGACGGGTTGGGGGCAATCCGGGCCGCTCGCGCTGCGGGCGGGCCATGACATCAATTATCTGTCGATCACCGGCGCTCTCCACGCCATGGGTGAGCGGCAGGGGACGCCGCCGGTGCCGCTCAATCTGGTGGGCGATTATGGCGGCGGTGCGATGTTCCTGATCTTCGGCCTGTTGAGCGCGCTGCTTGCGGCGCAACGGACGGGGCAGGGGCAGGTCGTCGATGCCTGCATCACCGACGGCGTCGCGTCGTTGATGAGCCTTTTCTATGCGTGGCAGCCCAAGGGTTTGTGGGAAGATGCGCCCGGCTCCAATCTGCTGGACGGCGCGGCACCCTTTTATCGCTGTTATGAATGTGCCGATGGGCGGCATGTCGCGGTGGGATGTCTGGAACCGAAATTCTTTGCCCAGATGGTGGAAGGACTGGGTCTTTCCGATCGGCACTATGACCAGAATGATCGGGAAGGCTGGCCCGCGATGCAGGCGGACTTTGCCACGGTGTTCCTGACGAAAAGCCGCGACGAATGGGCTGCCCTGTTTGCGGCCGGCGATGCCTGCGTCACGCCCGTCCTGTCGATGGAGGAAGCGCCCCGGCATGCGCATAATGCGGCGCGTGGGACTTTTGTCCGGCGCAACGGCATGGCCCAGCCAGCGCCCGCGCCGAGATTGTCTCTCAATGCGGGCGGCATCTGCGAGCCTTCGGCCGTGCCGGTCGCCGACCTGATCGCAGCCTGGTCCTGATCTGCCATCGCAGCCATGCATAGCGCATCGGTGCGGCGCAAATACAACATCTGAGCCGTTTGTTCTGGATTGGCGCAAATCCTATCCGGCGATAGGTGGTTAATGAGGCTGAACGCTGAATTTGCCGCAGGTCATCACGCTTGCGCCGCGCGCAGGTGGCAGCGATAACTGGTTCAAGGAGAGGATTTTTATGCGATTGGCTGCTCTGAAATTGGCATTGGTTGCGAGCGCCGCGGCTGTTGTTTTCCCCTCATGGGCTCAGCCCGTAACCTCGGCCGAACCGCAGGCGGAAAGCGCGAATGCGGGTGACATAGTTGTCACAGCCCGTCGCCGGGAAGAGCGGCTGCAAGATGTGTCCGTCTCCATTTCCGCCTTCTCTTCGGAGGCGCTGGAACGCAGCACCGTTCAGACGGTCAGCGACGTGAAGACGATCGCGCCGGGTTTCACCTTCTCATCCGAAGGGGGCAAAGATAACGTCGCCCTGACCCTGCGGGGCATTGGCCAGTTGCCGCTGGGCGAAGTGACGCCGGGCGTCGTCATCTATCTCAACGACACCCCCTTGCCGTCCGTCGGGTCGAACGTGCCGACCTATGATATCGGCAGCATTCAGGTGCTCAAGGGGCCGCAGGGGACGCTGTTCGGCCGTAACACGTTGGGCGGGGCGGTCGTGATCGGCAGTCAGAAGCCGAGTTACGCGTTCGAAGGCTATGTGGAGGGCACTTACGGCCGCTTCGATTATCGCGAGCTGGAAGGCGCGGTGAATATCCCGATCATCGAGGATAAGATCGCCTTCCGCGCGGCGGGCCAGATCCGCCGGCAGGACCCGCGCACGATCGCCTTCGACGGTGGCCCGGGCTTCGACAATATCCATCAGGACGCCTTCCGCCTGTCGCTGCTGGTCGAGCCGGTCGAGGGCCTCAAGAGCACGACCATCTATGAATATTTCAAGGGCGATGAACTGGCCGGCGGCCTTTATCTGCTGCGTGAGAATTACCCCTTCGCCGCGCTGGGGCTGGGGGTAGTCGAGCCGCAGGTGCAGGCGGCGCTGCAGGCGCAGAAGGCCAATCGTCGCGGATCGTTCGATGGCGGCATCAACGGCGGTGCGGCCTATCGCAAGACCACGTCTATCACCAATGATACGTCTTTCAGCTTTGGCGATCTGACGCTGCGCAACATTTTCGGCTATCGCAAGAATTACAGTTATCAGCTGATCAACACCGGCGGCCTGCCGCTGCTGCAGATACCCACGGGTCTACCGTCTCCCGCGCCTTCGGCCGTGCCGTTCACCCTGTTCACAGCGTCATCCGTGCTGGATCGGCAGTATCTGACGAATGAAACCCAGTTGCTGGGCGACTTTGGTTCGTTCAATTTCATCGTTGGCGCATTTTACAATAATGACAAGCCGGACGGTCCCAGCGGGTCGCAGTTCACGGCATTTTCCGTTGGTGGCGTCCCTGCTCCGGCGGTGACGGCGCATGTTCGCAACAAGAACTGGGCGGTCTATGGCCAGATCGGTTATGAATTTACCGACAAGCTGAAGCTCAATCTGGGCGCGCGTTACAGCTGGGACAAGGTATCGGCCTGCGGTGGCACCATCAGCACGAATTATGTCGATGAAGCCACTTGCCTCAACACCGCCGCCCTAGGTCTGGCCGACGGCGTCGGCACGGTATCCAACAAGGGGCAGGAGCCGAGCTGGACCATCGGGCTCGATTACAAGGCGACGCCGGACTGGCTGCTCTATATCGTGTCGCGGCGCGGCTATCGGGGCGCCAATGTGAACACGCCGCTGTTCGAAACGCCCTTTACCACGGGCGGCACAAACCCGGCCTGCGTCGCGACCGGAGGCGTGTGCGCGGATCTTCGTCCTTTCCAGAAAACGGGAGAGGAAAAGATCACCGACGTCGAGATCGGTTCCAAATATGATTATCATGTCGGATCGGCACGCGGGCGGCTCAATATCGCCGCCTATTACAGCAAATATAAAAATGCCCTTCAGTTCCTGAACACGCAGACGACCGTTCCGAATGGCACCCCGGATTCGCCGACCAACGGGTCATTGGCCGCCAATGTCGCGGATCTGCGGATTTGGGGCGTGGAACTGGAAGCATCGATCAGCCCCGTGCGGAGCCTCACCGTCGGTTTCAACGCCGCCTATACCAATGTGAAGGTGGAAAGCCTGACCGTTCCAGCGGGGCTGCCTTCGACGATCGTGCTGGGCGAGGGCCAGATCAACAAATATTCGCCCAGCTTTTCCGGCACGGCCAGCGTCAGTTGGACCCTGCCGATCCGTCCGGCTGACGGCGATGTCGTGCTCAACGCCGACCTGTTCATGACCGACGATTTCGGCGGTCAGAACGGCGAAAAGCTGCCGGGTTACCAGTTGGCCAATGCACGGCTGGACTGGCGCGGGATCGGGGGCACGGGCCTTGATCTGGGCGTCTATGTGAAGAACCTCTTCAACGAGAAATATTTCTCGGCCTCCAGCGTTCTTCTGCCGTCCTTTCCCACCAGTTCGGTCTATGCGGGCGATCCGCGGACCTGGGGCGTCACGGCCAAATATACGTTCTGAAACGCCTATGAGGGGGGAGGGTGAGCGATCCGTCCGCCTCCCCCCTCTACAAGGACAGGTTTGCGCCGAGGCGGCAGGGCGTAGGAAGTTCCCGAGAGGATGGCCATGAAGCTCGGCATATGCAGCATGTGGGGGGACAGGCTGGACAGATTTCGCGAAGAAGTCCGTCTTGCCGCCGATCTGGGTTTCGATCTGATCACCGTGGGCGATTCGCCGGCGGGTTGGCACGAACTCTATGTGTCGCTTACCCTCGCTGCACTGGACGCCCCGAAAGCGACTTTGGCGCCGCTTGTCACATCGCCCTTCATGCGGCATCCGCTGGTAACGGCTTCCGCGCTCAGCACGATCGACGATCTTTCCGGCGGGCGCGTGGCACTGGGCCTGGCGACGGGCGGCAGCACGGTTCTGGCCATCGGGCGGCCGCCCGCCACGCAAAAGGAAATCCGGGCGGAACTGGCGGCGCTTCGGGACCTGTTTGCCGGACGGCCGGCGGAGCTGAACGGGGCGGAGATCAAGCCGCTCCGTTTTGCCCGGCCGATTCCGATCTATTATTCCGCCTTCGGTCCCAAAGCGCTGGCTCTGGCGGGCGAGCAAGCCAATGGCGTCATCTTGTTCGCGGGGGAACGCCATCTCGACGCGCTGAAGGACCGGATCGATACGGTCCGGGCAGCGGCGCAGGCGGCGGGCCGCGATCCCCTGTCGATCGATATCTGGGTCGTTTCCTTCGCCTCGATCCGTCCCAGCCGCGACCAAGCCATTGACGATCTCAAGGCGTTCATCGTCGTCAACGGCATGGCCTTCCGCACGCCCGAAACCCTGGCGCGGGTCCCGACGCAGTTTCGCGGCAAGATCGATCAATTGCACGCGCGCTATGACCCGACCGAACATGTGGTCGTTGGCGGCAGGAATGTGGCCTTGATGGAAGAATTGGGACTGACCGGGTTTCTGGCGGATTTCGATACGTTGGCAGGACCCGTCGACGCGGCCACGGACATGCTGCGGCAACTTGAGGCGATGGGCGTCTCGACCTTCATCGCGGCCTTGCCCGGACATGCGGCGCCGCTGGAAACCATTCGCGGGCTTGCCCAGGCGAGGAGTGCGATGTGACACTGGATCTACTGCATCTGAGCGAAGACGAAGCGGCCGGGATTGCGGCGGTGCTGCGATCCCCGTCCCTTGCGGACATGATGGAGGCAGCGGAGGCGATGACGGTCGCGGCGCATGGCCGTCGCGTGACCTATTCGCGCAAGGTCTTCATCCCCCTCACCAAATTGTGCCGCGACGTCTGCCATTATTGCACCTTCGCCACCACGCCGACCCGCGCCGGTGATGCCTATCTCAGCAGAGATGAGGTTCTGGCCATTGCCCGCGCGGGCGCGGCGGCCGGATGCCGGGAAGCCCTTTTCACGCTCGGCGATCGGCCGGAAGCCCGCTATGCCGCCGCACGCGAGGCTCTCGCGCGATTGGGGCATGACTCGACATTGTCCTATCTTACCGAAATGGCGGAACTGGTGTTCCGCGAGACGGGCTTGCTGCCTCATCTCAATCCCGGTCTGATGGACAGCGCCGATTATGCGCTGTTGAGGCCGCATTCCGCTTCCATGGGCATCATGCTGGAAAGCAGTTCCGATCGGCTGTGCGCGCGCGGCGGCCCGCATTTCGGTTCGCCCGACAAGGAACCGGTCCAGCGATTGGCAGCCATCGAGGAAGCTGGCCGCGCGCGCGTGCCGTTCACGACCGGCCTGCTGATCGGCATAGGCGAAACCCGCGATGAGCAGGTGGAAGCGCTGGTCGCCATTCGCGATCTGCATCGCCGCTACGGCCATGTTCAGGAAGTCATCATCCAGAATTTCCGCGCAAAGCCGGGAACGCGGATGGCGGATCATGCCGAACCGTCGCTTGACGATCATCTTTGGGGCATCGCCGCCGCGCGGATCATCCTGGGGCCTGAGATGACGATCCAGGCACCGCCCAATCTCCACGATCGCGTCGATCTGGCGCCGCTGATCCGGGCCGGCGTCAATGATTGGGGCGGGGTGTCGCCCGTGACGCCGGACCATGTAAACCCGGAGGCGCCCTGGCCGCATCTGGAGATATTGGAGGACGCCACCAAAGCCGCGGGCCGCATATTGATGCAGCGGCTCGCCATCGGTCCGCGTCATGCGCTCGCCGCGCGGGATTGGGTAGCGCCAGCCATCGCCACCCAGATCCTGCGTGCCATCGACGGGCGGGGATTGCCCAAGGTCGACGACTGGTCCGCAGGGCATGGCGATCCCGCGCCCGACATCATGGCCGTGGAGCCCGTTCTCGCCTCCCGATCGATCCTCTCCATCCTTGCTGCGGCGGGAGAGGGGGAGCGGCTGAGCGAAGCGGACATCGTCACCCTGTTCGATGCCGGGCAGGATGATTTCACCGCCATCGTCAACCAGGCCGACAGATTGAGGCGGCAGGCCGTGGGCGACATGCTGACCTATGCGGTCAACCGCAACATCAACTATACCAATATCTGCCTCTATAAATGCGGCTTCTGCGCCTTTTCCAAGGGCAGCACCAAAGCCATGCGCGGTCCGGCCTACAGGCTCGACATGGAGGAGATCGGACGCCGTGCGGCCGAAGCCTGGGATCGCGGCGCGACCGAAGTCTGCCTTCAGGGCGGGATTCATCCCGATTATGACGGTCACACCTATCTTGATGTCCTGAAGGCAGTGCGTGAGGCCGCGCCCGATATTCATATCCATGCCTTTTCGCCGCTGGAGGTGACGCATGGCGCGCGCACGCTCGGCCTGCCGCTGGAGGATTATCTGGCACGGCTGAAGGAAGCGGGGCTGTCCACGCTACCCGGCACGGCGGCGGAGATACTGGATCCCGAAGTTCGCGCCATCATCTGCCCTGACAAGGTGACGGCGGATGAGTGGATCGAGGTGATGCGCGTGGCGCATGGGGTCGGTCTGCGTAGCACGGCGACGATCATGTTCGGTCATGTCGAGGAATATCGCCATTGGGCGCGCCATCTGCTCCGCATCCGCGGGTTGCAGGAGGAGACGGGCGGCTTCACCGAATTCGTGCCGCTGCCGTTCGTGCATATGGAATCACCGATCTGGCGCAAGGGGCTGGCACGGTCCGGGCCAAGCTATCGGGAGGCCGTGTTGATGCACGCGGTGGCGCGCATCGTGCTGCATCCGGTGATCCCCAATATCCAGGTGTCCTGGGTGAAGATGGGGCCGGAAGGGGCCGCGGCGATCCTGAATGCAGGCGCCAATGACATGGGTGGCACGCTGATGGATGAATCGATTACCCGGGCTGCCGGTGGCGTCAATGGGCAGGAATTCGGGCCTAAGGAAATGCAGGCTCTGGCGGCCTCGGTGGGACGGCCTGTCCGCCAGCGCACGACACTTTATCAACCGGTGCCGCCACGGCCCCTTGCCTTATCGGAGATGCTATGACCGACCTGCAATATCCGGTGAAGGACAAGGTTGCGATTGTCACCGGCGGAGGAACCGGCATCGGTCTGGCCACCGCGCTCATGCTGGCGGGCCGTGGGGCGAAGATCGCCGTGGCAGGCCCGGAGGCTGCGCCGCTCGATGAAGCCGTCGCGCGGGTCGAGGCAACTGGCGGAGAGGCGATCGCCCTCATCATGGATGTCACCAACGAGGAGACGGTGGCGAACGGCATCGCCCAGGTCGTGGATCGTTTCGGCAGGCTTGACATCCTGCACGCCAATGCGGCGCAGACCGGTATGTTGGCCGGTGATGGGCTGATCGCGGATATGGATGCCGACTTCTGGGACCGTGCCTTTGCGGTCAACCTTCGCGGGGCGATGCTCACCGCAAAACATGCCATCCCGCGCATGATCGCTGCGGGCGGCGGTTCGGTCGTCTTTACCGGATCGGGCAAGGGCCTCGCCGGGGATCTCGACTTTCCCGCTTATGGCACGACCAAGGCCGGCCTGCTCAGCCTGTCCCGCTATATCGCCACGCAATATGGCAAGCAGGGCATCCGGTCCAATGTCGTCGTTGTCGGGCTGGTGATGACGGAGGCTCTGGACCGCAACATGCCGCCGGAGGCACAGGCGCTGATGCGGGAGCATAATATGGTCGACTATCTCGGTCGGCCGGAGGATATTGCAGAGGTAGTCGCGTTTCTGGCGTCCGATCAATCCCGCTACATTACCGGCGCTTCGATTGTCGCCGACGGCGGGTTCACGTCTCATTCCGCGGTATTTGCAGACATGATGCGCTTTACCGCCAACCAATCGAAGGACATTTTATGACATTTCCTGCCATTGCCGTCGTCGGCGGCACCGGCAATCTGGGCGCTGCGATTGCCTGGCGGCTGGCGCGTGCCGGTTATCCCGTGACGATCGGATCGCGAAAAGCCGAAAGTGCGGAAAAGGCAGCCTCGGAACTGGGGCACGGTCTGCGCGGGGGCGCCAATGCGGATGTCGCGGCGGAAGCGGACATTGTCATCGTGACGGTGCCCTTTGCCGCACAGGAGGCGACGCTTCGCGACATTGCCCCCCATGTCGCGGGCAAGCTGGTCGTGGACACGACTGTCCCGCTCGTTCCGCCCAAGGTGATGCGCGTCCAGTTGCCGGATGAAGGCTCCGCCGCCCAGAAGGCGCAGGACGTGCTGGGACAGGATGTCACGCTGGTCTCCGCTTTCCACAATGTCGCCGCGCACAAGCTGGCGAAGGATGTCGATGTCGGGTGCGACGTGCTGGTATTTGGCGATGACAAGTATGCCCGGGCGCGCGTTGTGGCACTGGCTGATGCCATGGGGTTGCGGGGGCTGCATGGTGGTGCGCTCGTCAATTCCGCCGCTGCCGAAGCGCTGACGTCGATCCTGATCTTCATGAACAAGACTTATAAGGTCGACGGGGCGGGCATTCGCATCACGGGCGAACTCGTGCCGCTGAAGGCGTGACGCTGCCTTGACGGGTTCGAAGGAATCCGCCCATCGAAAGCCCTGACCCTCTCTTCGGACAGGGCACGACTGATGGTGAGGATGGGGGAAGGGCATTTTGCCGTGCCGAAAATCGTCGGGCACAGATTTCAGGGCGGCTTCCCCTTCCGGCGGGAAGGTGCCGCTCACCCCGCCCCGTCTATCCTTTCGCCCGGAGAATATGGGAGGATCATCATGAAGCTCAACATCGGCGTTCCCAACAGCATGCACGTCGCCGCGATGACGCAGCCCTGGGAATATGCTTTGACCGGAGATGACATCGGACAGGCGGTGGCGACGGCCGATCGACTTGGTTTCCACAAATGCATGCTGGGCGAACATTTCATCATCCCACAGGAACATATAGCGCTGTCGGGCGACCATTATGTTCATGGGACGGTTGCACTCGCCTTCCTCGCCGGTCGTACCAGGAATATGAAGCTCAGTTCCTCGGTGTCGATCCTGCCTCTGCAAAGCCCGATCGTTCATGCCAAGGCCTGGTCTACGCTCGACTGGCTGAGCGGCGGCCGGGCCACGGCCTTGTTCGGGGTCGGTTGGCTGAAGGAAGAGTTCGACATGCTGGGTGTGGACTTCCACCAGCGCGGGCGCATGGCCGATGAATATGTCGCCGCGATCATTGAACTGTGGACATCGGAAAAGCCCGAATTCGAGGGAGAGTTCGTCCGGTTCAGGAATGTCGGGTTCGCGCCCAAGCCGGTGCAGCAACCGCGTCTGCCGATCTGGTTCGGGGGCGATGCCGAACCGGTGCTCAGGCGCGTGGCGAAATTCGGCGACGGCTGGTCGCCCTTCCGCACCCCGCCGGAAAAATTCCCCGAATGCCTCGACTTCATCCGTTCGCAGCCTGAATATGACGGACGGCCGATCGACATGTTCTTTGCGCTCGAAATGCTCAATGTCGGCGCGCATCACGAGATCATGGATGACCCGCGCGCGCCCGGAACGCGGGACGCGCAAAAGGTCATCGATCAGGTGGGCTGGCTGAAGGAACTGGGGGTCAATGAAACCATCGTTCCGCTGCCGCCGGGCATATCCGGGCTGACCGAATATCTTGAGCGGCTCCAGTGGGTGGCCGAGGAAATCATGCCCAAAATCTGAAACCTGCCGGGGGAAAGGCGCGGGCTGGCGCGCTTTTCCTCATGGACATCGAAAGACTGATCGGGAGGACTTGATGGCCCAATATGATGTTGTGGTGGTAGGATCGGGTGCTGCGGGCATGACCGCGGCGATCAGGGCCGCGTCCGCCGGGCTGTCGGTCCTTGTGCTTGAAAAGGCCGAACATTTCGGCGGCACGACATCGGTTTCGGGCGGCGGCATCTGGATTCCCGGCAGCCCGCAGGCCAAGGCCGCCGGTGTCGAGGACAGCCGCGCCGTGGCGCGCCAATATGTGCTGGACGTGATCGGACCGACGGCCAATCCCGCGTTGATCGACGCCTATCTCGACGCAGGTCCGGAAATGGTGGAATGGCTGGACAAGAACAGCGAGGTTCATTTCCTTCTCTCGCCGCCCAGCAGCGACTGGTACCCTGAAGTCGGCGGCGCCGCCGATCATGGCCGACTGCTTTCGCCACAGGAATATGACGGCAAGAAACTGGGCGATCACTTCGCCGAGCTTCGTCCGGCACGCGAGGAGTTCAACGCGCCGGGCGGCTTCATGATCGATCTGTTCGACCTTCCTTATCTGGCCGAGATGCCGTCGCCCAGGTCGCTGTTCCATTTCGGCAAGCTGGCCGCGAAATTTGGCCTGGACAAGGTGCGCCGCTATCCGCGCGGCACGCGGCTGACCATGGGCAATGCGCTGGCGGCGCGGCTGATCCGGTCGGCGATCGATGCCGGTGTCACGCTCCGCAAGGACGCCGCTGTCGATCGGCTGCTGGTGAAGGCCGGCCGCGTGACCGGCGTGCGCGTCGGCGCCGAGGACATCGAAGCAAGGGTTGGTGTCCTGCTGGCGTCCGGCGGTTTTTCGGCCAGTGAGCAGTTGCGCAAGGCCTATATCCCCTATGCCGAGGAGCATGTCTCGATCCTGCCTTATGAAAATACCGGCGACGGGATGAATATGGGGCTGGATGCCGGGGCTTCGCTGGATGGCGACAATCTGGTCAATGCCGTCTGGGCCGTGGTTTCCAAGATGACGCGGCCGGACGGCTATGTCGCGCGCTACGCGCATCTGATTGACATGTCGAAGCCCGGCTGCATCGCGGTCGATGCCAAGGGCGAGCGTTTCGGGAATGAGGCGTCCGTCCACTTTGTCGAGGCCATGCACAAGAGCGGCACCGTGCCCGCCCACATCATCGGGGATGCCGCGTTCATCAAGAAATATGGCATGGGCATGGTGTATCCCGGCGGCGGCGGTCTCAAGAAACTGATCGCGGCGGGCTATGTCACAGAGGCGCCCAGCCTGCGCGAACTGGCGGACAAGATCGGTGTGGACGCCGACGGGCTGGTGGCGACGGTCGCGAAGATGAACCGCTATGCCGAGATCGGCAAGGATCTGGATTTCGGCAAGGGCGACACGCAGATCGATATCGAGATCGGCGATCCCAGGCATCAGCCCAATCCGTGTCTTGGTCGGGTGGAAAAGGCACCCTTCTATGCCATCCAAATCTATCCGGGTGACGGGTCCACGACGGTGGGCCTCAAGATCGACGCGCAATGCCGCGTGATCGGAACAGATGGCGCGCCGGTCGAAGGACTGTTCGCGGCTGGGCTTGATGCCAATTCCATCTGGCGCGGCAAATCGCCGGCGCATGGCTGCAATGTCGGCCCGGCCATGGTGACAGGGTTCATCGCCGGCAAAGCCATGGCCGAGTCACTGGTGCCGGCCTGATTCTTTGGGGGGGGACGGCAGGAGCCGGGATCAAGGGTTATCCTTGGCCCCGGCTCCTGCCGTAGCAACTACTGAGATCAACCTTAAAAGCATCGTGCGGAAAAGTGGAAACCGGTTTTCCGCATAAACGATGCGACAACAGAAACTTAGAGCGCGCGACCTGCGTCGAATTTAACGCAGCGCGCTCTAGCTGTACGCCGGTTCGGCAACCATGCCGGCCCGCGCCCGAGCCGTCGCCACCAGCTTGAAAAGACCCGCATTATAGTCGGTCAGCTGGTCCATGGTCAGATCCCGATAGGGCGTCATCGGGCAGAGCGAGTCCACCACATCCCAGAACGGCTCGATCTTTTCGAGAACTTCGTCCACCGGCCCGCAGGTCACGAAGGCTTCGACCATCGCATCGGACACATTGCCGATGACCTTGGCGATGTCGCCATGCTCACCCAGGCTCAACTGGCAGGCGCGCGCCTGATCGCCAAAGCCGATCGCCTCGAAGAAGGGCTCATATTCCTTGTATCCGGAATAGGCCGCGACGGTGGCGCGGCTGTCGTCGATCGCCTTCTGCTTGTCATCATTGACCGCGATCCAAGGCCAGGCGTTGATTTCGATATCTTCGCGCCTGCGGCCATATTGGGCCAGCTTCTCGTTGATGAAAGGCAGTCGGCTCCTGGTATAGGCCGCGGACCAGAGGGCATGGACCATCAGACCGTCGCCGATTTCCAGCGCAAGCGCAGTCATTTTGTCCTGTAGCGCCGCGATCCAGATCGGAATCTCTTCCCGCACCGGGGGCGCGGTCAGCATCATTTCCTCAAAATCGGCGGAGAAATATTCCCCCTCGATCGGATCGAGCCCCTTATGCGCGTTGGCGATGACATAGCGGATCACCTTGACGCTTTCGCGCAGGTGGGACAGCAGCTTGCGTTCGGGTTCGCCATACATGCCCGTGACGCAGCTCTTGATGCTGGAGCCCAGCCCCAGCACGAAGCGGCCATTGGAAATGCGATCGATGTCCATCGCTGCATAGGCGGTTTCCACCGGACTGCGCGTTCCTGCAATAGCGACGCCGGTGCCGACCTTCAGGCTGTTCGTCAGCGCGGCGGTCGCAGCCATCGGAACGAAGGGCGGCCCGTAAATCTGCAGCGAAAAGCAGCCCTCGAAACCCGCCTGTTCCATCTGCTGGCCGATACCTGCCATGGCGGGGGCAGGCAGGGTGGGCATGACGGCCCACCAGCGGCGTTCACCGCCGACGGCATTGACGAGCTTGGACATGGCGACTCCGGAAAAGAAAAAAAGGAGCGGACGCTGCCGTCCGCCCATGGGGAGAGATCAGATCAGAACTGGAACAGTTCCTTGCGTAGGCCGATGATGTCGCTGCAATCGGCGCTGACATTGTCGCGATAGGCGAAGTCGCCCTTCGCCTGCCGGTCGGCAAGGTCCATCATCGCCATGCGATAGCGCTGCCCGGCCTGGTCGAACTTGCTGTGCAGGTCCTTGCGGTCGGTATGGCGCATATAGCGCGGGCTTTGCGGCGAGGTCATGTAGCTGTCCTGCCGCGACACCTTGTAACCCGCCTTGGGCATGACATGGCGGAACATCAGGCCCGCGTTGGAGGTGTTCATGACCATTTCCATCCGCGTGCGGTCCCGCGTTTCGGGCGTGCAGGGGTGGAACAGCGGCACATCGTCACCGGGGCTGAACCGGCCATAGGCGATGGCGCAGTGAGAGCGCAGATAGATGCGGATCACCTGCCGCACATTCTGGGTCGGCTGCTTGATGCCGCTGAAGAATTTCATCACCGGGGCGACCGACTTGTTGACGCAGGTGCGGACCATGGTGACGGTCTCGCTGTCGTAGAAGGTTTCCACGGTTTCGCTGTCCGACCGTTCGTCGCCGACGACGTCGGCATGCAGGAAGTCGGCATGGGTAAGGTCGATCAGATTTTCCAGGCTGATCGGCGCGGCGCTCTCAAAGCGGACGGTCGCGGTCATGTGCCGCGGCAGGCCACCCTTGGGAGGGAGGAAGGGCAGGCTGGGGAGATGGGCCGGGTCTGCCGCCAGCGGGTTGCCGAACCACACCCAGACCACGCCATAATGTTCCATCACCGGATACCGGCCGCGTGCGTCGCTAAATTCGCTCTTGTCGCGTGCGATCCGCTCATTGGGATGGAATTCGCTGGCGACGGCGACGCCATTGTCGCGCCACAGGAAGATGGGGTGCGAATAGATGGCGCGGCGGACGGGCTTCCCCGTCACGGAATAATCATGCGCCACCGGAAACCAGCTGTCGCGCATCACGAGATTATGCGGCACCCAGCGGTTGATGGCGTTCAGGGCGATCGGGTTGCCACCTGATGGCGCGGCGGAATTGTCGTCGTGCGAAACGGGACGATCGGCGGTTTCGAGCATCTTCAAATCCTCCTTCAGGCCGCTACGGTCTGATCATGGGTCGCGGGGGCGCTTTCCAGCATTGCCTTGCGCAGATCCTCGCCATGCAGCGAGACGGTGGGCTTGGTGGCACGCAGTTTCGATCCGTCGACCGATGCGAGCACCGACAGCGGGTTGATCCCGCGCAGCACCGCGCCGCGCACGCCCGGATGGCGAACGCCCAGTTCGGCCCGCCAGCGGACGGCTGTCACCCCCCGCGCCGAGGGGACGGGCGAAAGAACGGCGTGGAGCAGATCGTTGAATTGGTCGTCGCGCAGCGTCAACTGTGTCTCGCCGGTCAGCGGATGGGTGCGCGTCAGCAGGGTGAGCGGAAATTCGGCCACGAAATGCGACGGCCAGTGCAGCGGATGCCACTGGCAATTGCGCTCCATCACCAGCATCCCGCCTTCCTCATGCAGTTCCGACATCAGATAGGGGCTGAAGCGGACACCGCGGATCGCGATGACGAGGCTCGGATCGTCATAGAGCGCATTTAGATATTCCTGATGGCTGCAACTGACGTTGACCGTGCCGATATAGCTGTATTTGGGGTCTGCGCTGAGCGGCGCTTCCGCCTTGGGATTGAGGCAGACCCGCACGAAACCCGCCTGCTCGCTGACGCCAAAGGCATTGGCCTTGTAGATTGGCGGGAATTTCTGCTGATCCTTCATGTTCGGGATTTCCTTCAGGCGTCCCGACTCGCCGTCATAGCTCCAGCCATGATAGCCGCACTGAATCCAGCCATTGTCGCGGATGCAGCCCAGCGACAGCGGTGCGCGACGATGCGGGCAGCGATCCTCCAGCGCGCGGGCGATACCGTGATTGTCGCGCCACAGCACGACCGGCTGATCGCCGATATCGACGGACAGCGGCTTTTCGGAGGTCACTTCCTCGGACCGTGCGACAGCCCACCAAAGATCAGAATCGAGACTCATAGCGCTATCCACTCTCCTTTCGATTAAATTGACGGATGACAATTTATATGTCAACGTCTTTTCACTATGGATCTGCTGATGCTCGATCGTCCCCAGCGCACCCGCGGCCGTCCTGCCCTCAATGCCGCCCAGGCCGTGGATGAGGACAAACTGCTGGGCCTGGCCTTTGCGACCTTCGCGGAGCGCGGCTATGAGGGCACGACGCTGCGCGATCTGTCGAAGCGGCTTGGGGTCAGCCACAATCTGCTGAATGTCCGGTTCGGCCGGAAGGAGGATCTGTGGATACGTGCGGTCGACTGGCGCATGGCGCAGGCATCGCCCTTCGTCGAAGCGGCTTTTGACGAACCGGCCGATCCGGAAGTGCGGCTGCGCCATCTGATCCAGCGTTTCTGCCTGTGGGCGACGAGCAATGGCGACATCGTGTCGCTGACCAATGTGGAAGGCTGCCGTTCGACCTGGCGGCTTGACCATATCGTCGAACATTTTGTGCTGCCGTTCCAGCGGCGGCTCGATGGCCTGCTCGACGCGGTGCGGTTGCAGCGGCCGGTTCACGACCTGTCGACGGCGGCGTTGATGGCGCTGCTGGTGCAGGGGGTCGGCTATTATTTCTGTGCCGTGCCGATGCAGCAGCGGCTGGGGGCCGGGCAGGAAGTGGATGATGTGCATGCGGCCGAACATGCAGATAGGCTGGCCGCTTTTCTGCTCGCTGCCCTCCTTCCGTCGGTCGCCTGACCAAAGCGGAAGAAGGGCAGCGGCATATCTGCTTACTTGTAGGGATCGACAGGCTGGGGGACTTCCACCACGCCGATGTCCTTCAGCATGGTCAGCACGTCGGAAATGCTGAAGATGCTGATAATCTTGTCGTCCTTGAACTTGACGATCGAGAACCAGTTGACCTGAAACTCGTTGCCGGTCGGCTGCACGCCCATATAGGGGCCGCCGACATGCTTGCAATAATGGGTCGCGTAGATCCAGATTTCATCGTCGCCCTTGCCGACCGCGTCGATGGTTTTGTAGGCGGCGGGGAAGAAGGTCTTGTAGAGCGCGACCGGCGAGGTCTTCCACTGCTCATAGGTGCCCAGATCCGGCCGGTTGGGGTTGCCGTAGCGAAACTCGGGATGGAAAAATCGATCCATTCCGTCAAAGTCGCCGGCATTCAGGGTTTCCTGCAGGTCGGTCCAATGCTTGACCATCTGCTTCTGCTTGTCGGTCAGTACGGTCGAATCCGACACGTCGAGCTGTTCACGAATATCTTCTTTCCAGGCCACGATAATCCTCTCTCATTCATTCAGGGGTGGTGCGTTATGCTCAGTCTTCAGGCGCGATGGTGATCGTAAGGCCCGAAAGCGCTTCCGACATCATGACCTGACAGGACAGGCGCGAATAGTCGTTGCGATGCGGCGAGCCATCCAGCAGATCGCTTTCATCGTCCGATACGGGGGGCAGGGACTGAGCGAAGGCCGGGTCGACATAGACATGGCATGTCGCGCAGGAACAGCAGCCGCCACACAGCGCCAGCAACTCATCGAAACCGGAATCACGTATGGCTTCCATCACTGACGTATCGGCGGATGCCTTGATCGTCTGCTGGGCGCCGTCACGGGTAATGACATTCAATTCGGGCATGGCATTCCTCTGCTGGAATCGGAATCGATGCCCCCTCCTAATCAGGGCGTATTGATTTCCCTCCTGTCGAAAGGCAGGTTGTGAGATTGGCTATTTCACCTCGACCTCGACCGGGAAACGATCGAAATAGAAAGCGAAGGGGCGGCGCAATTCCTCGCCGGTCACATGAAAATCGCGTTCCAGATCATAGACGATCTTGCCCTTGGCCTGCTCGCCATGCTCGGCCAGATAGCTGTGCAGATCGGCCAGCGCCTGATCGGTCAGGGGGATGTCGGCAATGCGATAGATTTCCTTCAGGATCGGGTCGGGATTTCTGATCCAGTCGTGGAAATAGACGTCGATCGTCTGGTCGGGGGGCAGGATGTCGCGATCCCGCACGCAGGCGCGGAGCAGCTTCTCATAGCGGTCGGGCCAGTAGGCGAGCGGTTCCTGAATATCGACCGTCTTGCGGAACATGCGCGCCGCATAGCTATACATGGTGAGCTGCGACCGGATCGATCCGACCGGATCGCGATGGGTCAGGACGAAGGTGGCGTCGGGAAAGGCCTTATAGAGGGCGGGGAGTTGCTCCATATGCTGCGGGCATTTGATGACCCAGCGGTTGGGTCCGTTCAGATATGTCAGGACCTGAAGGCCCTTTTTCAGATAGGCATAGGTGCCCGACTGGTCGTGGCTCAGATAATAATCGCGCCAGCGCGGCACATGCGCGAGCCACTCGATCAGATAGGAGGAGAAGTCGACTGCCTGAAGCTCGATATCCTCGCTGATATGATCGGGCGAAAATTCGTGCATGATCGCCATATGGGGCAGGATGGATTCCATCATCCGCCAGCCCTGTTCCGCCTTGGTCCAGCGGGGATTGCTATCCTCAGGTGTCGGGGTTTCGTCAGGGGCGGGAACCGGCGCGATCGCTTCCCACCAGGGCAGGGAGCGGAACCGGCGGTCGGCCGACAGCAGACCGAGCAGATGCGTCGTGCCCGATCGGGGAAGGCCCGCGACGATGATCGGCCGGTCGATCTGGATGTCCAATATCTCCGGGTGGCGCTTCACTATGTCCTCGATCCGCAGGCGGGTCGCGGCAAAGCGGATCATCATCTGGAACAGATTGGCGCGCGTGACCGCCGAGGCGTTGGCATCCTCGTCCACGGCCTGGCACCAGACGGCCAGCCGTTCGCGAAAATCCTCCGCGCCGAAATCCGACAGCCCGGTCTGCGCCTGCGCCGCAGTCAAAATGACCTCCGGCTGGAGGACGATCTGATCCGCCGCCGCTTCGGCTCCGGCCATCACCTGCTTCTGAACATCGGTCAGCACGGGGTGATGCAGGTCGGTAATGTCAATGATGTTACGGCGCGCGGCCTCTTCCTGCGCGGGACTGCCCATGTCGCTCTCCTTTTATCGATGCGCCATCTAAAAGCACGGACCCTTTCTTCCGCAAGGTGCGCAGCCATCGCCACTGCGCCAAATGCTCCGCAAAAGCGCCATGCTGCGCAGGGATGGCATCGCGGCACGCGAAACTGTTCGGAGAGGTTGGATGAACGCTGTTTCCCAGGTCTATGATCTGCCCGTCACACCGGCCATGGAGTGCACGGTTCGGGGGCGGATAGCGCTGCCCGGTGTGGTGATGGAATTGCACCATTATCGCTTCCGCGGCCAACAGGGCGGGATATTTTCGTCACCCCGCAGCTTTCTGGATCTCGCGCTGTCCCCGCGCCCCGGTCGTCCCTGTGGCGGCTATGGCGGGATCGGAGAGGGCAGGGCCAGCGCTCTGGGCGACGTGCTGTTCGTCCCGGCCCGAAGCGAACTTCATACCGAGTGGGGCGAGGGTGAGCAGACATCGATATGCTGCGGCTTCGACGGGATGGGATTCGATCATGATGAGCCGGATCTGTCGAACGACGCCTTGCAGGCATCGCTCGACGTTCGCAGCCCCGCTGTGCGTGAGGCGCTGCGGCGCATTGCGGGTGAGATTGCGCAGCCTGGCTTTTGCAGCGAGATGCTGACACAGGCGATATGGCTTCAGGCCGCGATCGAGTTACAGCGCTATCTGCGCGTTTCGGGCGGCGATACCGAAATACGGGGGAGTGGCATGTCCCGGGCCCAGCTTCAACGCATCGGCGATCGCATCGAGCAGCCGGGCAAGCCCCCATCCGTAGCCGAGCTGGCGGCGGAATGCGGCCTTTCCACCCGTCATTTCTTCCGCCAGTTCAAGGCTGCCACGGGGCAGACGCTCACCCGCTATGTCGCCGACCGCAAGATCGACAGGGCAAAGCAATTGTTGCGCCAGGCCGGCCCGGCGATCAAGGTCATCGCCTGGGATTGCGGTTTTGACAGTGCGGCCGCCTTTTCAGCCGCCTTCCGCAAGGCGACTGGACTGACGCCCCGGCAGTTTCGCGAAGGCATGATGCATTGAAAGCAGGGCCGTTTCGCGATGGCATTGGCACGATCGCGAAACTGGCCCCCCTTGTTCATCGGCGCGGTCGCCAGCAATGTTGCGCCAAAGCGCCGCCGTTGTTCGAGCGGCCATGGGGAGAATGGACGTGCCGGAAAACCTGTTCGATCTGAGCGGCAAGGTGGCGCTGATCACGGGCGCCAATTCGGGGCTGGGGTTCGGCTTTGCCCGCGGCCTTGCCCGCGCGGGCAGTGACGTCATCCTCTGGGGGCGGCGCGCCGACAGGAATGAGGAGGCGGCAGCGGCGTTGCGCGCGCATGGGGTGCGGGTGTTCGCTGACGTGGTCGATGTCGCCAGCGAACCTGCGATCGTCGCCGGCTTCGCCCGCGCGCTCGATGCCATGGGCCGGGTCGACACGATGGTCGCCAATGCCGGTATCGCCAGCCGGGTGCCGTTCACGGAGATGGACGTTGCGACCTATCGCAAGCTGATCGACGTCAATCTCGATGGCGCGGTCTTCACCCTGCGGGAGGGTGCGCGGCATATGAAGGCGCGCGCCGAGGCGGGTGATCCGGGGGGCTCGCTGATCATCTGCGGCAGCGGTTCGATCTTCCAGGGCGTGCCGACCATGGCCCATTATGGCATTGCCAAGGGCGCGCTCAATGCCCTCGCCAAGGCGCTGGCGGCCGAACTCGGTCCGATCGGCGTGCGCTGCAATGTCATCGCGCCGGGTTTCATCGAAACCGAGATGACATTTGCAGACCCGGAAGTCGGCAAGATGATCGCGGACTTGGTGGCCGCGAAGGCGCCGCTCGGGCGGGCGGGCAAGCCGGCCGATCTGGAAGGTGCGGTCGTCTATCTGGCGAGCGACATGTCAGCCTATCACACTGGCGACACGCTGGTCGTGGACGGGGGGAAGATGTCCGCCAACTGACCGACGGACTGTCGATAATAGCAGGAGATACGCATGTTCGCCCGGCCCAACAGCCAGCATTGCCAGGTCGCCTATGTCACCAACGATCTCGACGCGGCGATGGCCGCGCTCAAGGACGCTTATGGCACGCCCGGCTTCTTCGAGTTGTCGAACATCCAGCCCGGCGAAGACCCGACCGGCAAGCCGGTGCTGAAGATCGCGCTGGCGGTGGTCGGCGGCGTGGAGGTCGAACTGATCGAACCGGTGGGCGATACGGCCCCCTTGTTCAGCGATTTTCTGCCCGAGGGCGATGACCTAGCCATTCGCTTTCATCATGTCGCGACCCGGATCGATGGACCGCTTGCCCACTGGGAGGCGCATGTCGCCTCGCTCGACCTGGCGCGGCACCCGGTTGTGTTCGAGGGCGCGCTGGGCGATGTGCTGCGATATATCTACACCGACGAGCGCGCGACGCTGGGCCATTATGTCGAGCATGTCTGGATGGCGCCCGACCTTCTGGCGCAGATGCGCGCCGTCGTCCCCACCTATCCGCCAGTAAAGGACTGACTGCATGACCATCGCTCTGTCCCGCCTCAATTTCCGCGACATTGGCGGCCTGCCGACCGCGGGGGGAGGTCAGGTCCGGCCCGGCATCCTTTTCAGGTCAGAAGGCCCAGCCAGTTTTATCGAGGATCATCATACGGAATTGTCGGATCTGGGCTTTCGCTCGGTGGCGGATCTCCGATCGACGATCGAGAGGGATGCGGCGCCTCATGACTGGTGCGGGCCGGATTGCCGGATGCTCGACCTTGACATGAATACGGACCTGCGCGCGCAGGGGGAAGATATGTGGATGTCGCTCGGTCGCGAGCCGACCGCCGCGCGCGCCGTCGAGGTGATGGCGCATAATTACGGCCTGATGCCGCAGGCATTTCTGCCGCATCTGTCGCGGATGGTCGATGCGCTGCTGGCGCAGGACACGCCGATGCTGGTTCATTGCACCGCCGGCAAGGACCGGACCGGCGTCGTCGTCGCCCTGTTCCTCGACCTGCTCGCCGTGCCGCGTCCCGCGATCATGGAGGATTATCGCAAGTCCGACATATTCGGCCAGAATCTGCGCGTGTCGGGTCATCTCAAGCGCGATCTGCAAAAGACCTTCGGCTTCGTGCCGCCCGACGACATGGTGGCCATCCTGATCGGCGTGCAGGATGATTTCCTCCTGAGCGCGCTCAATATGGTCGCGACGCGCTGGGGCGGGATTGAAGGGTATTTCGAGGCGGCAGGCGTCGACGCGGAACGGCGTGCTGCGCTGAAGCAATTGCTTGCCACAGACTAGGCGGGAAATCTGCGCGGGCGTGTCCGCCACCCTGGCCGGGCTTCTGCTGCCGGGCGGGATAGCCGGGGCCTCCGCCGTCAACCGGAAGAATATGGTGGAGAATGAGATGAGCGATAACGGCATTTTCGAATGGGAAGATCTGCTCGACCAGCTTCGCCCCCTGGGCCAGTTGATGCGCGATCGTATCCCGGAAAGGCTGCGCAGCGATCCCCGCGTCATGCAGGAATCGATGCGGCTGCTGCTGTCGGGCGTGCTGCGGGCGACCAACGACGCGATCATGCATGATCGCAGTCACCCGATCTTCGTGCCCGAACTCAACATTTGCCAGAATATCTTCCAGCCCAATGCGGACACCATTTACAAGGCGGCGCTGATCGAAAAGGGCGGCACCTATCGCATCCGGGGCGATCGCGGCACGACGCGAATGATGATCCTGGCCCAGCTCGGCCCGGACACGCTGCGCACGGGGCAGCATCATCCCGCGCAGGACGCGAATGATTTTAACGATCTGCATGTCGGTGCTGATGGAGCCTTCGATGTCATCCTCTCGCCGACCCGTCCGACCGGTTATGAAGGCGACTGGTGGGAACTGAAACCCGCGACCGAGAAGCTGATGGTGCGGATCGTCGCCTGCGACTGGGGTGTCGAGCGCGAGCCGCGCTTCGGCATCGTGCGTCTGGATGCCGATCACGCCGCTAAGGGACGCCCTACGCTGGCCCAACTGGCGCACCGCTTTGCCGAGATTCCCGCCACGGCGACGGTCTGTGCGCTGGCCTTCCCCGACAAGGTGCAGAAGCTGCGTGACGAGGGGCTGATCAACACGCTGAAAGTCGTCGACTTCTCCCAGATGACCGGTCTTGCCCGGCAATCCTATTATGAGGGTGCCTATGATCTGGCCGATGACGAGGCGCTGATAACCGAGGTCCGGATTCCCAGGGAAGTCGATTATTGGTCGCTGATCCTGACCAACGAACTCTATGAGACGACCGACTGGTATCATAATCAGTCCAGCCTCAATGCGGCTCAGGCCGTGGTCGATGGCGACGGCTATTTCCGCGCGGTCATTTCCGCGCGCGATCCGGGCGTTCACAACTGGCTCGACACGTCGGGCTATGCCAGCGGCGCTGTGCAGGGGCGCTGGTTCAACACCGACGAGCGGCCCACGCCGACGATGAAGAAAGTCAAACTGGCCGACGTGCGCAGCCATCTGCCAGTCGACACCGTTCTGGTGACACCGGACGCGCGCGCCGAAGCTATCCGCGAACGCACGCTCCGCGCGCACACGCGCATCATCTGGTGAGGGGGGAACCAATGAGCGACGAACTGGCCAGACTTCTCGACTATGAGGCGCTCCGCAATGTGAAGGCGCGCTATTGCCGCTTTCTCGACACCAAGGACTGGGATGGCTTCCTCTCTCTGTTCACGCCCGATGCGGTGTTGGATGTGGAGGAGGACACCGGCAATCCCCCAATGAGCGGGCACGCCGCCATATTGGAGCAGGTACGTTCCGCGGTCATCGACGCATGCTCGGCGCATCAGATCCACTCGTCGGAAATCGACCTGCGCGGCGATGAGGCGGACATGATCACGGCGATGCAGGACCGGGTGGTCTGGGCGCCGGGCAAATGTCCGATCCCCGGCGGTCAGTCGATCACCGGTTTCGGCCATTATACCGAACGCTATGTGCGTCAGGACGGACAGTGGAAAATCGCTGCGCTCAAGCTCACGCGCCTCTATGTCGAGGTGCATCCCGAACCTGCCGTTTGACAGGTTGCCTATGCTCCTCCCAACGGCAATGCAGTGGCATATATTTGAGAGGACATGGGAATGACGGAAGCGGTGGAACCGGGCGTACAGGCACTTTTCGACAAGTTCGGCACCTATATCCTCCCCGGGCGGGTCAATGATCCGCGTCGCGGGATTGACGAAGCGAAAGAGGCGGAACGTATCGGTCTTGGCTGCGTGTGGATTTCCGAACGCTATGCGCTGAAGGAACCGGCGGTGCTGGCGGGCGCGGTGGCCGAGGCCACCTCGAAGATCCGCATCACCGGCACCATGTATGCGACGATGCGCCATCCGCTCGTCACCGCCAGCGTCGCCGACATGATGCAGGCGATGAGCGGGGAGCGGTTCCGCCTGATGTTCGCGCGGGCGGTTCCGGCCTATATGAAGATGTTGGGTTCGCCGCCGATCACCATGGAGCGGCTGGCCGATCTGATCTCGATCTGCCGGCGCCTCTGGGCGGGTGAGAAGATCGATTATGAGGGTGTGCTGGGCAAATTCCCCGCCATCAATCTGACCGATCGCCATGGCGGCACGCCCCCGCCGATCATCTTCACTGCGATCGGGCCCAAAAGCCTGGAATTCGCTGGCGAACATTGCGACGGCGTGCTGCTGCATCCCTTTGTGTCGGCGCAGGGGGTGAAGAACAGCGCCAAGATCGTCCGCGACGCGGCGGAGAAGGCCGGCCGCGATCCCATGTCCGTGCGCATCTATCACAATATCATCGTCGCCCCGGACCTGCCCAAGGACGAGGAGGAGGCCGTCGTCGGCGGCCGCGCCATCACCTATTTCGAACTGCCCGGCTTTGGCGACCTGATCGTCGACATCAACGGCTGGGACAAAAAGGTGCTGGAGGATATCCGCGCCCATCCCAAGATTGCAGGCCTCAACGGCAAGCCGGCGGATCAGGCCTATACGCGGCAGGAGCTGGTCGATGTCAGTCGGCTCATTCCGCAGCAATGGCTGGACGAGGGCGCTGCGGTGGGGACCGCGGCCCAATGCGCCGATCAGCTCATGGGGTTCCTGGATGCTGGCGCCGATGAAATTCTGCTCCACGGCTCGTCGCCCAAGGATATGGGGCCGCTCACCACCGAACTGAAGCGCGCGCTGGCGGCGAAGGGGCTGTAATCATGGAATTGCTGACTCCCGATCGTATCACCGTCCAGTTGCAGGACTGGCTGGCGAGCGAAAAGCCCGAGTGGCGCGACATCCGCGTTCGTCCGCTCAATGTGACGCTGGGCGCGGGCTTTTCGGCGGACATTTTCTTTGTCGACGTCGACTATGTCGATCCGGCTGGTTCCCAGAGCCAGACGCTTGTGGTCCGCCGTCAGCCGATGGATCTGGAAGTGGTGTTCGGCAGCAGCCTCGCGCTTCAGGGCAAGATGATGGCGGCGCTCGATGCGCGCGGCGATCTGCCCGTGCCGCCGTGGATCGGCATGCATCTCGACCCCGATATTCTCGGCCTGCCTTTTCTCGTGATGGGCAAGGTGGAAGGGGAATGCGCCAAGCAAAAGCCCAATTACAATCTGGAAGGCTGGCTGGTCGAAATGACCCCGGAGCAGCGGCGGCAAACATTCGCCAATGCCATCAACGCCTTTGCCAGCCTGGCGACGATCGACTGGCGCGACGGCTTTGAATTTCTCGCCCAGCCGGAAAATGGGCGGCCGGGTCTCGATCAATATGTCGGTGCGCTGGAGGCGTGGCACAAGGCTGCGGGGCGCGGCCGGACGATGCCCATCGTCGATGCCGCCATGGCCTATGTGCGCGCCAACATGCCTGCCGATGCGGGGGTGAATGTGCTGTGGGGCGATCCCACGCCGTCGAACGTCATGTTCGCGGCCGACGGCAGCGTCAACGCGCTGATCGACTGGGAACTCGCGGCACTGGGGCCGGCGGAGCTTGACCTCGCCTGGTGGCTCTATTTCGACGATCTGTTCGGCCGCCGCTTCGGTATCACCCGGCTGGAAGGCCTGCCGAGCAAGGAGGAGACGATCGCCATCTGGGAAGCGGCAAGCGAACAGAAGGCCGGGCATCTCGATTATTATGACATCGTCGCGGCGCTCCGCATGGCGCTGGTCGCCGTGGGCGCCTTCGACCGGCAGGTCGGCATCGGCAACATCCCTGCGACGAACAAATCGCTCAACGACAATTTCATGACCCTTTATCTGGCCGAAAAGCTGGGGCTGCCCATCCCCGAACTGGGACCGGATTTCGTGGCCTTCATGAAGAATCTGACGCCGGTGGAAGACAAGGCAGCCTGACGCGGCTCGCTGCGGGCAAAAGTGAATTGTCTGCTTGACCACGGCCTCTTCTATTAAATACACATCGTGGAATAATAAAGTGGAGAGGGTGAGTCATGAGGCAGCGGTCGGTCGAGGGGTATCCATGAACAGCTCTGTCCTGGAGCGTTCGCCTCTCGACGCCGATGCGCTGATCGCGGAGGCGCGCGCCGCGACCGGACTGTCGGATTTCGGACCGGACCTGTCCTTCATGACGGGCTTTCGTCGGCTGGTCGAAGCGGTCGAGGCGATGGACCCGCCAGCCCAGCTGCGCGAGACCGCGCATCACAAGATTGTCGGTTTGCTCGCGACCCGGTTGCGCTTCGCCGAAGACGAAAGGCAGCATCCGGACATTGTCGCGCAGGACGTGGGGGACCCGCTGATCGTCTGCGGCCTGCCGCGCACCGGGACGACGATCACCTATGACCTGCTCTGCCTTGATCCGGCCGCTCGCGCGCCCCGCGAATGGGAATGGTATATCCCCTGGCCTGCCCCGGAAGAAGCAAGTTTCGACAGCGATCCGCGCATCGCGCAGGTGCAGGCCATCTATGAAAACTGGCTGAAACACGCGCCGCAACTGGCCGATATCCAGCGGATGGACTGCACTCAGCCGGGCGAGTGCAATCATGGCATGATGCTGCATTTCGCCAGCACCAATTTTCCGGCCGAACTGGGCGTACCCGATTTCGCCCGCTGGTTGCAGGATACCGTGCCGGAAGGGCAATATCGCACCCATAAGCGGATGCTCCAGCAATATCAGTGGAAAGGACCCAAGGGCCGCTGGACGCTGAAATCACCGCAGCATCTGATGGACCTGCCCGGTCTGGTGGAGGCCTATCCCGGCGCGATGTTGGTGTGGACCCATCGCGATCCGGTGCTGACCTTCTCTTCGTTGTCGAGCATGATCGCGGGGTTCCTCGCTGCCGTGGGCGGCGCAGACGACCTGAAGGCGATCGGCCGGTCGGTGGTCGACACCTGGTGCGCGGCGATGGCCCGCGCGACCGAAGCGCGGGCGAATGATCCGGCGATCGAGGGCCGCATTCTCGACCTCGCCCATCGCGATATCGTTGCCGATCCGATGGCGGCGATGCAGCGCATCTACGACCGTTTCGCTCTGCCCTTCACCGACAAGCATCGCGCGCGCATCACCGCTTTTCTGGCAGACAATCCTGCCGCCAGCCGCCTTGGCAAGCACAAACACAGTCCGGAACAGTTCGGCATTGATCCGGGCGAGGTGCATGAACGGCTTGCCGGCTATTATGCGCGCTACGGCCATCTGTTCGACCGGGCGCGACCCTGATGTCTGGAGTATGAGCATGAGCGTTCTCGACCGTTTCCGCCTCGACGGGCGCACCGCCATCATGACCGGCGTAGGGCCGGGCGTGGGAGAACATGTCGCCAAGGCCTATGCCGAATTGGGCGCCAATGTGGTCCTCTCCGCCCGCTCGCAGGGCCGGCTCGACCGGATTGCCGCAGAGATCAACGCGGCCGACGGCGGCAGGGCGATCGCCATCGCCGCCGATGCGGGCGAGAAGGCCGATCTTGAACGGCTGGTGGCGGGCGCCCGTGAGGCTTTTGGGCCGATCCATATCGTTTTCAACAATGCCGCGGCCGGCGTGGTCTATGCCGCTGATGGCGGGCTTTGGGCGAACACGGACGACGTCTGGAAAACGGCGATGGACGTCAATGTCATGGCGACCTGGCGTCTGACCGAACTGACCGAGGCCGATATGAAGGCGCATGGCAAGGGCAGCATCATTTCAGTCCAGAGCTGCGGCGGCTTCACGCCAATCCCGCCCGCCGTCGCCTATGGCGTGTCTAAGGCGGCGCTGCTCTTTCTGGTGCGCGAGCTGGCCAAGACGCAGGCGCCGCACACGCGGATCAACTGCCTGTGCGTCGGATCGATGAGTCCGGACGGACAAGAGGCCGATATTCACAAGGGGCTGGGCCTGGCCGAGCGCAACGCGATCAAGCGCTTCGGCGCGGCGGACGAGGCGGTAGGCGCAGCCATATTGCTGGCGGGGGACGGCTCCAGCTACACGACCGGCAGCACCATCTTCACCGATGGCGGCCGGGTGGGGACCATTTCATGACCGCCAACCCCCTCTGGACCGAAGATCAGGCGGCGGCGGAACGGCTGGCGCTACGCCTGATCGAACGGGCCGACATCCGCGCCGCGCGCGAGGAGGCGCGCCTCCTCTTATTGGCCGATCCGCTGGCGGCTACGCTCGACGGACGGCTGGGGCTGGATCGTGCGCTCGATCAGTGGGTGCTGGGGCTCGCCATGCGCGAAGCCAATGGTGATCCCGCCGATCCCAAGGTCGTCTGGAATATCAGCAACGCCCCGCGGCGCTGGTTCGGCCACATCTATCCGGGTGCGGCGGTGGCGATCGACAATCCCGACAATTTCAATCGCGAAATTCCGGTCGATGGCGATGGGCACTATGCCGTCGACATCCGCTTTTCCGCCGATCCGCCGCAGTTCAGCATCGTTGCCGAGGTCGAGCCGGAGCATCATGCGGGACTTGGCCGTAATCTGGGCGCGCTGACGCTTCAGCAACTTCTGCCCTTCTGCGATGCCGATGGGCAGGTGACGGTGACCGTCGGCCCGCAGGAAGGCGGTGCGACCCATTTGCGGACCGAGCCGGGCGCGCGGATTCAGGTCTATACCCGTGACAGTCAGCGCGACTGGCGGCAGGTGCCGGCACAGGTCAGCGTCCGTCGCCTCGACCCGCCATCGGACCGGCGCCCGCGCAGCGAGAGCGAGATTGCCCGGACCATCATCGCCGACCTGCCTGCCTGGGTCGCCTTCTGGTCGGGTTTCAAAAATGATTTTCTCGGCCATCCCGAACCCAATCGGCTGATCGGACCCAATGGCCGTGACGGGGGTTGGGGCTATCTGGCCGGTGGGCGCTTTGCACTGGGGGAAGGGCAGGGGTTGCTAGTGACCATCGATCCGGCGGGCAGCTATTATACCGGCATCCAGATCGCCGACCCGTGGACGATCTCGCCAGATCCGATGCTTCGCATGGTCAGCCTCAACAGTGGGCAGGTCACGCCCGCCGTAGACTGCACGGTCAGCTATGTGGTGGCGGGCGTCGATCCGGGCATCGCCAACTGGATCGATACAACGGGCCTCGAAGAAGGCTGGGTGCTGCTGCGCTGGCAGGGCGTGTCCGAAGGCGCCGACCCCGCCCGCTTCATTCGCGACGTGCGTGTCGTCGATCTGGCGGCCATCGACCGCGAAGTGGACGCAGGTGTTCCCCGGGTCGATCTCGCCCTGCGAGAACAGCAGTTGCGCGATCGCGCGCGCCAGCATGGCCTGCGAACCCATGCCGCGATCTGGGGAGACGCATGATGCAGCCCAAGGGCTCGATACTGGAACTGTGTCAGGTGGTGCGCGACATGGAGCGCGCATTGGCTCACTGGACGCGGGTCATGGGGGCGGGACCGTTTTTCGTTTTCGACGTGCCCGTGCTGCCGGGCCAGATCTATCGTGGCGCGCCGACGCAGGTGGCGATGAAGGTCGCGTTCGGCTTTTCCGGCGGACTGCTGATCGAACTGCTCCAGCAGACGAATGAGGGGCCTTCGGTCTTCACCGAAATGCTCGACCGTCATGGTGACGGCTATCATCATGTCATGCTGCGCATTCCCTATGACGAGGGGGTGGAGCGGCTGTCCGGCGAAGGCTATGCTATGGCGTTCAGCGGCATGATGCCGTCGGGCGAAAGGTTCGCGCTGTTCGATACCCGCGCAGGCAATGGCGGCTATGTCGAACTGATGGAGCTTTCGCCTGCGATGGAAGCGTCGCTCGACCGGATGCACGCCGCCCATCGCGCGTGGGACGGGATCAGCCGCCCCGTCCGATCCATCGCCGACCTCGACTGAGGCTCAGGCCGTGCCCGCGACGGCACGGATCGCGGTCAGCAGCATGTCGGTCGCGCGGGTGAAGGCGGCTTCCACCACATCGCGCTGCATCGCCAGCCGTTCGTCATTGTCGGTCAGGCTTTCCGCCACGACGACATTGCCCAGCACGATGACGGAGAAAATCACCAGCATCTCTTCGCTTTGCGGCCGTGTCAGCCCTGCCTCGGCCAGCCCCTCGAAGATGGCGCGGCGGATCGCCAGCGCATTGGGTTGCTCCAGCCGGTTGGCGCTGCGTGACAGGATGAAGGCGGCGGACCCCGGAAAATCGCGATAGGCCAGATGGACCGCGCGGGCGATGCTGCGGAGGCGGCTTTCCCAGTCCGGCGCCGACAGGTCGGGCATCCGGCCGCGCAGAATCTCGTCGGTCAGCAGGCCGAGCATCTCCTCCTTGTCGCGGACATGGTGGTAGAGCAGACGTGGCGACACGCCCAGACGCTGCGCCACCGGACGGATATTGAGCGATTCGATTCCGCCCGACCGGGCCATGTCCAGCAAGGTCGCGACCAGCCGGCTGCGGTCGAGCGCAGGCCCTTCGGATTGTGGCGGTCGGCCGCGCCGGGGGATCCGTGCGAGCGGTTTTTGGTCTGCCCTCATGCCTTCGCTTTAAGCCGAGGCGCGGCACGGGTCCATGCCCCACGGTCCTGTAAGACCGTGGGGCAAAGAATCACAGTTTCTTCAGCTCGGCATTCGACAGACTGGTCGTCACGCCCTTCTCACCCGCGCTCAGCGTGGTTGCGGGGATGGTGATGAACTTTCCGCGATAGATGACCCGCACCGCGCTCACGGCGCCGTCGCCGGCGGTCAGCACCCGATCGACCTTGCCGATCTTGGTTCCATCGGCGGAGTAGACCGCCTCGTTGCGATCCACCGCAGGCGCTTGGGCAAAGGCGGGCGCGGCCAGGCCCAGAGCCGTGAGCGCGATGATGATGGTCTTCATATGCTGAAATCCTTTGTCGAAGATGGCGACCTGTTGGCGCAGTCCAAGGATGGTTTCAAGAGAAAACCAATACACATCGAAAAGAATCTGTTCTATCTGTCTTACATGCATGAAAAAAGCAGCCGGATGGCAATCGGAGAGGCGATGAAGGGCAGGGGCGGGTCAGGCGCACGCGACCAATGGTTTCTGCTGCTTCTGGGTGCGATCTACATGTTCAACTTCATCGATCGCACGATCATCGCCGTGGTCGGCGAGGCGATTCGCCACGATCTGCGGCTGAGCGATCTTCAACTCGGCATGCTCGGCGGGCTGGCTTTCTCGCTTTTCTATGCCGTGCTGGGGATTCCGCTCGCGCGGCTGGCCGAACGCTACAGCCGGGTGCGGATCATTGCCGTGGTAACCATGCTCTGGTCGCTGATGACAGCGCTCTCCGGCGCAGCGGGGAGTTATGTCCAGCTCTTGCTGTGCCGCATGGGCGTAGGCATCGGAGAAGCGGGCTTCACACCGGCGCTCGTCTCGATGATTTCCGACCGGTTCGATGCCGGTCGCCGCGCGGTCGTCTTTTCGCTGATAGCGATAGGGGTACCGCTGGGCGGCGCCATAGCGGCGATCGCTGGTGGCGCGATCGCGCAGACATTCGGTTGGCGGCTCGCGCTCGTGGCGGTCGGCGCACCCGGTCTGCTGCTGGCGCTTCTGCTGATCGCGACGATTCCCGAGCCCGAGCGGAAAGATGCGGGGCAAAGCGTGGATACGCCGCCCTTCGCCATGGTGTTGCGGCGGCTCGCCCATTCCCCCGCTTTCCTGCACCTGACCTTCGGCAGCGGTTTTGTAGGGCTGGTCGGGTTCGGGACCAACCTGTTCCTGATCCCTTTGCTGGTCCGCCGCTTCGATCTGCCGCTTGCCCACGCAGGTCTTGTGTTTGCGCTTTCGTTCAGTCTGGCGACAATGGTCGGGCAGGTCAGCGGCGGCTATCTGATCGGACGCCTGATCCGGCGTGATATACGCTGGGGCGGATGGGCGCCCGCGATCGCGGTGGGGCTGGCGCTGCCCTTCTATCTGCTCGCGATTCATCAGTCGGACTGGCGATGGCTGGTCGCCTTTCTCTTCGTCGCCACCACCTTACTCTACGCCTTCACCCCCGCCATCATGACCATTACACAATCGCTGGTCGAACCGCGCATGCGGGCATCCGCCGCCGCGCTCCACTCCTTCGGCCAGACCGTGGCCGGGCTGGGATTGGGATCGGTGGTGCTGGGCTATCTCAGCGATCGTTTGGCCGTGTTTCTCTACGAGGGGAATTATGCCGCCGACTGTCTCGCTGCGGGGAGGGGCCCACCGCCGGCGGCCTGTCTCTCGGCTGCGGCAAGCGGTCTGCAACTGAGCATGCAGCTATCCGCATCCGTGCTTTTGATCGCGGTTCTCCACTATCTTCTCGCCGCAAAAAATCTACCGCTGGAGGCAAATGCGTCGTGAAGGACGGGAAAGCTGTCGAGGTTCGGCCAAGCGGCCCTGAACGGGATGACGCGTCGGTCTTGGCTATGCCACCCTCCCGGCCTGTCGATTACAGGACCGCGTACAGGCGGCGGAAAGGATAATGAGGATGGGAAGAGCAGGAGTTATCGGGTTGGGGCAGATCGGCGCGGGCGTCGCCATATGCCTTGCGCGGACAAATCAATTGGCGGCGGTCTATGACATTCGTGCCGATGCTGCCGACACGTTGGAAGGGGTGCCGCCCGTCGTCGCCAGTCCGGCGGAACTGGCCGCGCAGGCCGACGTCGTCATCATCGCCGTCGTCAACGCAAAGCAGACGATTGACGTACTGTCAGGCCCCGACGGCGTTTTGTCGCGCGCGCGGCCGGGCATGGTCGTGGTGTTGGTGGCGACCGTCTCGATCGAGGATCTGAACGCCGTTCGCGCCCTGACCGACGCGGCGGGCGTGGAACTGGTCGATTGCGGCGTGACCGGTGGCCCCAAATCCCGCGAACACGGCCTCGTCTGCCTGGTCGGCGGCACGGATGAGACCATTGCGAATGTGCGCCCGGTGCTGGACGGCTTTGCCAAGCTGGTGGCGCATATGGGCGGCCCCGGCGCGGGCATGGCGGCGAAGATCGCGCGCAACGTCATCGTCTTTGGCTGCCTGCGCGCCGGCTATGAGGCCTCCGTATTGTGTCGCAATGCCGGGGTGGATGTCCGCCAACTTGCGCAAGTGATCGACGCCAGCTCCGACAGCGTGGGCGGACCGTTGATGCTGGCGGTACGTGACGATCCGTCGTCCAGCGAGCAGGAAGCGGCGGTGCGCGAATATACGCGCGGGCTGATGGTCAAGGATCTGGATGCGGCCATCGATCTGGCGCGCAGCTATGGCATCGCGTTGCCCTTGGTCGAACTGACACGCCGGACCGATCAGGCGGTCGTCGGCCTTGAAAATGTAATGGGAGAAAAGGCATGAGCATCGACGAAGCGCAGTGGCAGAAGGGACTTGAAGTGTTCGACAAGGTCTACGGACCGGGATCGTCGGACATGACCCGTCCGTATCGCGACTCTTCCTTCAATCAGGAAATCGTCGGCAACCAGTTCGCCAATCTGTGGGCGAGCGATATCTTCTCGATGCGGGAGAAGCGCCTGCTGGTGCTGGGCGCGACCGCCATGCTGGGACGCGCCGATCTGGTTGAGATCCAGATGAACGGCGCCCTCATCAATAACGAATTCACCGATGAGGAGTTGGACTTCCTGCCGCTCTTCATACTGTTCTATGCCGGGGCGGGCAACACGACCACCGTGTTCCGGGGGATCGAAGCCGCCAAGGCGCGGCGCAAGGAGCGCGACGCCGCATCCAAATGACAGGGCGTGCATGACAAAGGGCGGTCTGGTCGAAGAACCAGGCCGCCCTTTTCTTATGCTTCGCCGCTATTGTGGGCACGGCGGATCGCGCGGGACGCCAGCAGCAGCAATAATCCCCCGGCAAAGGTGAACAGCATGGCGGTGCCGATCCCCCAGGCGACACCCGCCGTCCCCCCGACAAAGTCACTGACGGCGCCGATCAGATAAGTGCCGGCGCCCACGCCGATCAGGTTTGCCCCCAATTGCACCAGAGATACCGCAAGGCCCCGCAGGCGCGGCCCGGCGATGGTCACGATGACGGCGTAGATCGGGCCGTTATAGGAAGCGCTGAGGAAACCGCAGGCCATCAGCAGCGCCAGCATCAGATCAAGGTCCCGGAACAGCACGGTGCCGACGCCGGTCACTGCCGTCAGCAAGGGGATCACCGCGCCAAACAGGGATGTGCGCGCCGGATCGAAGCCGCCACGGCGCCGGTTGATGAGGTCGATTACCCAGCCCGCGAGGAATCCGCCCAGGGAGCCGAGGCCGCCATAGGCAATGGCGATGAGGAAACCCGCCCGCGCAATGGGCATGCCGTGGACCCGGATCAGGAAAGTGGTGAGCCATGTGCTCATGCCGTAAATCCCCGCCGCGATCAGGACGATGGCGAAGATGCAGTAAAGCAGTCCCGGTCGCGCCGCGAGCAGGCGGATACGCTGCACCAGCCTCAGCGTCTCTCCTTGCAGCGGGGCCGGCCCGTCATGCGCGCCGCGCAAAGGTTCCCGGACGGTGAGCAGCAGCAGGGGCGCCAGCACCAGTCCCGGTACGCCGGCGGCCACAAATGCCCAGCGCCATCCGGCGTTCTGCACGATCGCACCGCCCACAATGAAGGCGATGGCAAGGCCGATACCCGAACTCAGATACCAGATGCCGATAGCGGTTGCGCGTCGGTCCTCCCCGAAATAGTCGCTCAGCAATGACATGCCGGTCGGTGAACCGCCCGCTTCGGCCGTCCCTACCGCGGCACGGCCTACAAGCAATGTCCAGAATCCGGTCGCCAGGCTGCACAAAGCGGTCGCGCCGCTCCACAGCGTGAGTGCCGCAGCCATCAGGTTGCGACGGTTCCAGTTGTCGACCGCTACGCCGAAGGGCAGGGCGGCGAGCGCGAAAAATATGCCATAGGCAAAGCCCGCCAATATCCCGAGTTGTCCATCCGACAGGGCAAATTCATGCCCGACCGGCGCCAGCACCAGCCCGATGATGGCACGATCGATGCCATGGCAGGTCTGCGCCAGCGTCAATATGCCCAGCACATACCAGGGATAATGGCTGACGGCGGCGGGTTTTTCCGGCAGCGCTCTCATGGCGCCCGCTGCTGCAAGAGCGGTGCGATGGACATTGAGCGCCTCCTGTTTTTGGATATCAGGCTGAGGTGCGTGAGAAACGCATAGCATATGTTCCCCATGCCGCCCTCGGCCAGATTGTGTCGAGTATGGTTTATGGATGTGCCGCCCTTGGGTGTCTTGACCACCTATCCGAAGATAGAAGTAAAAGTGGGTGCTGCGCCTATCTGATGCACAGAGAGAAGAGAAACAGGCAGAGGTGGCGATGTTTCGTCCGGAGAGCGATTGGACCGGCCAGGACAGGTTCGGGGTCAAGAATTTCTACATCGAAGCGGTGGCGACCGTTCGCGATGCTCGTGTGGATTTGCGTCATTTCGATTGGGTTTTGCCCAGCAGTGGCGTCTTCAGCCCTGAGAAACATTATCTGGATTATTCGCTCGACGGTCAACCGCGACGCAGCATGGTCAGCATGGGCCGACCCGATCGGCGTGTCGCTTCGGGTGACATCCTCTACATGCCGCCGCATCGCCAATATGTCGGCGAACCCGCGCTTCAGGAACGGCATCTGGTGTGTGTCGCGCTGGGGGACGAATTTCTGGAAGAACTGTTCGACGGCGAGCAGCCGCTAAAGCGGGTGGACCCCTGCGCTGATGTCCAGAATGTTTCCATGCGCCGCCTTTTTGCCGGACTGGCGGCGGAATTGCGGGCGCCCGGCTTCGCGAGCCAGACTCTTGTCGAATCGATGCTCATGGGGCTGGCAGTCGAACTCGTCCGGCACATGTGTCCACGGGAATTGGGCAGCACGACATCACGCGGTGCGCGGCAGGTACGCAATATCATCGACTATGTGATGGACAATCTGTCCGGCCCCCTTGGCATCGCGGATATTGCGCGCGACTGCAACATGAGCGTGCGCCATGTCGCCCGCGTGTTCAGGGACGGAACCGGCGTCAGTCTGGGTGAATTTGTCGCGCGCAGCCGCATCGCTTTGGCCAAGGAACTGCTGCGGAACGACGGCGCGCGGATCAAGGAAATCAGCTGGCGCTGCGGCTTTAGCAGCACCTCGGCCTTTTCTGCTGCCTTTCGCGCCGCGACGGGCCAGACGCCTAAGGATTTCCGCTGCCAGCCGCCGCAGGTCCATTGACCCGGCAAACAGGAAACTATCGATCGGCGGCCAAATTCTGTCGCCGCACAGTCAAACAGGAGCCTACCACTATGGAGCGCATTATCTCCAAGCTAGACGCACTCTGCGTTTACAAATCGAAGTCGGATAAAATGATGGGGAGGGAAAAAATGAGCAAGGCCGCTGCTTTAGGTGCGATCGCCACAGGCGCGCTGATTGCCGCAATGGGACAGCCTGCCTATGCGCAGCAGCCGCAATCGGGTGCCAGCGAAGGCATTCAGGATATCGTGGTCACCGCGCGCCGTACCGAGGAAAGTCTTCAGACCACGCCTATCGCTGTCACCGCGCTTACGCCCGAAGCGCTGACGACCGCCAAGGTCGAAAACGTCGTCGATCTTCAGCGCACCGCTCCGGGCCTTGTCATCGGCCGTGGTTCGGCAGGCGGCGACGGTATCGTCTTCGTCGCCATTCGCGGTCAGGGCAATCTCCAGCCGATCCTCGCCAACGATCCTGCCGTCGCCACGTACATTGACGGTATCTACATTCCCCGTCCATCGACGGGCATGACCGACATTCAGGACGTCAAGCGGCTGGAAGTGCTGCGCGGACCGCAGGGTACCTTGTTCGGCCGCAACACGACTGGTGGTGCCATCAACATCGTTACCAACGATCCGAACGACCAGCTCAGCGGTGCATTCAAGGCAGAATTTGGCAATTACAGTACGCTGGGCGCGCAGGCCAATATCAATGTGCCGCTTGCGGAAGGCTTGGCGATTCGTCTGAGCGGGGCGATCAACGACCGGGACGGCTATGGCGACAATCTTCTCACCAAGCGCGACTTTTCCGACAACAACAGCAAGTTCGTTCGCGGCAAGCTCAAATATGAGGGCAATGGCTGGGATCTGACCCTGTCGGGCGACTGGAACCGCCAGTCCAACCATGGTCAGCAGATCGCGCTCTGGGCCTTCAATCCGGCGATCGTTCCTGCGGCCTTCCAGCCGGGGCTCACCGCGGGCCTGCTGACCAAGGAAAACTGGTGGGGCAATACAACGACCGGCACGTCGATCCCGGCCACCATCGGTACGCTGACTCCAGAGGCGCAGGCACTCTATGGCGTGCGGCCATTTAATACGCTCGAAGTATACGGTTTTTCCGGCACCCTGAATGTTGAATTGGGCGGCCTGAACTTCAAGTCCATCACCGGCTATCGCCACTCGATGAACTATGGTCAGAACGACACGGATGGCACTGCTGTCCCGTTGCTGGCGACGTTCGCGGGGTCTGGTTCCTATTATATTTCTCAGGAATTTCAGCTTTCCGGCAATATCACCGACAGCCTGAGCTTCATCACGGGCGCCTATGCGGGCAAGGAGAGCGGCTACGAATTCAGTCGGTCGCAGATTTTCGGCGGACTCATCCGTGATTCGAACGCCGATGTCACCAACAAGACCTTCGGCCTGTTTGCCCAGGCCTATTATGAATTGACGCCGAAGCTGCGCGCGGTGGGCGGTTTCCGCTATACCTGGGACACCCGCGACAGCCTGCTGCATAATGCGCAGATATATGGCCGACCCTATAATGTCGCCGTGGCGGGGACGCCGACCGGCATCAACTGTACGGTGACCCCGACGGAACCGGTTACGGCCACCACCTGTAATCAGGCGCAGAATGCCAAGTTCAATTATCCGGCCTGGAATCTGGGTCTCGACTGGCAGGCCAGCGACAATCTCTTCCTCTATCTCGCGACCCGTGGCGCGGCCAAGGCCGGTGGCTGGAACCTGCGGGCAGGGGGGCTGCCCGCCTTCGCCCCCGAAAAGGTGAAAGACGTCGAAGCCGGCCTCAAGGTCGATCTCTTCGACCGCCGGCTGCGTTTCAACACCGCGGTCTTCCACACGTGGAAGGATGACAATCAGGCGATCGTCAACAGCTTCGTCACCGGCATCGGCGTCACCCAATATATTCAGAATAACGGCAAGGTCCGTATCTGGGGCATGGAAAATGAAATCACGGCTGTGCCGTGGGAAGGCATGACGCTCAGCGTCAACGGTTCGCTGCAAAACGGTAAATATGTGAAGGGTAGCTTCAGCGAAATTCAGGTGGTGGCTGGCAGCGGCTGCACGAACGGCGCTGGGGTCGTCAATGGCTGCGTCGTCGACCTGAGTGGTTTGCCGCTGCTGCAATTGCCCAAGAAGCAGCTCAATATCAGCGCCACGCAGAAAATTCCATTGGGAGCGGGCACGCTTGCTGTCACCGGCGCCTATTCCTATGTCGGCGCTCAGCATTTCGATGCCGTCAGGGCGGCGGATCAGGCGTCGGCTGCGACAAAGGCCGCCTATGACACGGAAAACCGCTTTGGTCGTGTGCCCGGCTATGGCATTTTCAACGGACGTATCGCCTTCCAACTTGAAAATCCCAATGTCGAAATCGCCGTCTATGGTCGCAACATCACGAACAAGAAGTATCTGCTGCGGCGTTTCCCCGATCTCTATCGGACATTGGGCATCACAGCCGCCTATGTTGGTCAGCCAGCCACCTATGGCGTGGAAACGACGTTTAAATTCTGATCGGATAAAGCGGATGGCGGGAGAAGCTATGGCCAGTACGGCTTTTTCCCGCCAGCCCATGACCGGGGAACTTGAAAGATGATGAGGTTGGTAGACAGGGTGGCGATCGTCACCGGCGGCGGCGGTGGTATCGGTGCCGCCGTCGCGCGGCGCCTCGTTGCGGAGGGGGCTCGCGTCGTGATCGCCGATCTGTTCGAGGAGGCGGCCGTCCGTGCGACCGCCCCGTTGGGGGACAAGGCGCTGGCGGTTCAGTTTGATGCCGCCGATCCGCAGTCGGTAAAGGCGATGGTTGATCGCACCGTCGACCATTTCGGGAGGCTCGACATATTACATAATAATGCGGCGATGACCGATCCGGACAAAAGTCCGCAGGACACCACCGCCGTCGACATTCCGATCGGGATCTGGCGCGAGATTCTCGACGTCAATCTCACCGGCTATTTGCTGGGATGCAAATATGCGATCCCGCATATGGTCGCCGGTGGTGGCGGTTCGATCATCAATACTGCGTCCAATTCGGGCACCGCCGGGGATCTTGCGCGCATTGCCTATGGTTCGTCCAAGGCGGCGATCATCGGCCTCACCAAATATGTGGCGACCCAGCATGGGCGGCAGAATATCCGCTGCAACAGCATCGCGCCGGGCGTGGTGCTGACTGAAGCCCTCGAAAAAACCGTGCCGGGCCTGAAGGAGATTATTCAGCGGCATATATTGACGCCCGAATTCGGTACGCCCGATGATATCGCCGCGTTGGTCGCCTTTCTTGCTTCGGACGAGGCGCGCTACATCACGGGTGAGAATATATCCATTTCTGGCGGCGGCCTTGTCCACCAGCCCCATTATGCCGATTTGCTGGCCTTCATGCAGGCGAAGGACTAGCTGTGTCCAACGCCTGCACTTCGGTTCTCAGGGGGTTAATGAGCGGTCCGATGAAAATAGCGGATCGTCAGCCGGCCATCGGCGACCTTGTAGGTTTCGAGGCTCGGCAGCGTCACAATGCCATCCTTGGTTTGCAGGCGATTGGCTACATAGGCCGCGCCCTCCGATCCGTTGACAATCACCTCCAGCGGCTCGGTCGTGCATTTTCCGCCATATTCCGCCCACATCTCCGCCATAGCGGTGCTACCGTCGACGGCAGGCGATCCGACATATTCGATCGTAAAGCCTTGGGGGCCCAGCGCCCGGAAAAGCCGGTCGAGTTCGTCACGCTTTCCCTCGTTCCACAGCCGGTAATTGTCGCGGATCGCCTGTTCCAGATCCGGCACTTCTACCTCGCTCATGCGCATCGCCTCCTGTCATTGCGGATCATCCGCATGGCCGCCAGTCTCGATCGGATGACCAGGACCGCACCTGTCTTTGGCAAGGGTGGAAATTATCTCTTTTTGCTTCGGAGAATATGATGACCAAACCTGCGCAACAGCCCCTTCCGGATCATGTGCCACCCGAACTGGCGATGGCGCTGCCGCTCTTTTCCCGGCAGGTGATCTACGACAATCCGCAGGAGGTGCTGATCCCGGCCATGCATGCGGACCTGCCGCCGGTCACCTATGTCACCAACATCTTTCCCGGTGACCAACCCGGCTGGCTGCTCAAAAATGCCGAGGATGTGCAGGCGATGCTGCGCGACGCCGACAATTTCACCAAGAACGGCATGGGCAAATGGGCGCAGAATATCGGCGAGAACTGGCTGGTCATTCCGACCGAAGCCGACCCGCCCATTCACACCGGTTACCGCAAGGCGCTGAACAGTCATTTCGCGCCGCAGAAGATGTTCGCGATGAAGGAACAGGTGCGCGAGCGTGCGCGGACCTTGATCCATGCCTTCAAGGATCGGGGTCAGTGCGATTTCATCGAGGAATTTTCGGAGAAATTCCCTATCTTCATCGTCCTCGATCTGCTTGGGCTACCACAGGAAAGAATGGCGCAATTCCTCAAATGGGAAAAGGAAATGCTCCACTCCAATGACTGGGAAGTCCGCGGCAACGCCGTGCGCTGTGTGAAAGACTATCTGCTGGAGGAGATTGAGGCCCGCCGCCAGCAGCCGCGCGATGACTATATCAGCAAGGTCCTGACCTTTGAGGTGGATGACCGCCTGTGGAATGATGACGAGGTTCTGGGGCACTGTTTCAACCTGTATATCGGTGGACTGGACACGGTTACGTCGCTGCTCGGCAATATCTTCAACTATCTGGCGTCTCACCCGGATAAGCAGAACGAACTGCGCGCTGATCCGTCGCTGATCGTCCTCGCGGTCGAAGAATTCCTCCGCGCCTTCGCGCCGGTCACGGCCTTCCGCATCGCGACGAAGGTCATCGAAATTCAGGGGCAGAAGATTATGCCTGGGGATTATGTGGCCTTCAGCTCACCCGTGGTTGGTCGCGATCCGGCCTTCTACGATGATCCTCAGGCCATTCGCTTCGACCGTAAGGCGCCGCATATGTCGCTGGGCAGCGGTATTCACAAATGTCTGGGGATGCATCTCGCGCGGCTGGAACTGCAAATCGCGGTCGAGGAATTCGTCACGACTTTGCCGGAATTTCGGATCAAGGACGGCTTCAAAGTGCCGTATTTCGTGGGCAATATTCTGCATGTGCCGGATCTCCACCTGCAATGGGACTGAATATTCCCATGGCCCGGGACTGTGATCTGTGGGCGCATGAGGTCTGACCGGTCAAATTGGTTCTGGAGCGGTTATCTGATTGCATCGGATAACCGCTCCAGCGTCAACCGCGCAGCATCTCGTGCCGGAAACCCCGGGGGCTGAGGCCGGTCGCCTTGCGGAAGGCGGCACTGAAGGCCGCGACGCTTTGGAAACCGCAATTGCCCGCGACGACCTTGATAAGGGCGCCATCCTGAACCAGTTCTCGCTTGGCCTGCGCAATCCGCGCATCGGCAATGTAACTGCCCAGGGTCTTCCCGACCGTGTTCTTGAAGGTCCGCATCAGATGCCGTGAACTGACGCCGCATTCTTCGGCCAGATCGACGATCGACAATGGCCCCGCCAGTCCCGCCTCGATACGCTCCTGAAGGCGGCGCAGGCGCCAGCCCGCCATTCGTGGATCGGCGGTGTCATCGCATTTGTGAGCGATCTGAAGGTGACGAGACAGGTCGATGACCAGCGACAACGCAATGGTTTCGACCATGATGTCGGGCGCGAAACCGGGATTGCGCACTTCCTGGGCGAGGCGGGCGAGGCCCTGACGGACCCACGGCGCCTTGACGTCGAAACAGGGGGGCAATGACGAAGGCATTACCTCATTCTGAAAGAGCTGATCGGCTGTCAGGCTTTCGAAGGTCAAACAGAATATGCGATATTCGCTGGGTTCGCAGCGCGCTTCAAACTGGCTCCCCTTTGGCAGGTAGGAAACCTCGCCAAAGGGTGGCGCATGGCGCTTGCCGTCGGGCAGCAGACGCGCCCCGCGCGCGCGCGGGCCGAGCGAATAGTCGAGATAGTGACTGTTCGGCTCGAACCTGGCGTCACAGCTGCGTTCCCACGCAAAATGCCGGATATCGGCACGAATGCCGTTCGCGATGATGCTGTTCTCGACATGGAAATAGGAGACGGTGAGCGGCTGGCATGGAAGGATGGTGCCCGTTGACTGCATCATAGGTCGCCCGCCTGCCATTGCTCCTTCCGTCCCTTTCCATTCGCGCCTGTTTGCGCCGCAAAGCAGGATATGACAAAATCGGCAGGTTCGAACGCGGAGCATGCAAAGGCGACTGCACCCGATCCATGTGTGTCGCGCCTGCGTTCAGAGCTTGCCTTCCATGCTGGTCATTGGACCCGGTCATGAGCGGACATTATGGGGCCTTGTCCGCAGCACGTCGACTCGCAATCATATCGCGCAAACCGGACATCCCATCGCGAAACCGTCATTGCGTTCATGGCCGACTGGTCGGAAAATCTCCAAAGCATCGCGAAGAGGACATTAGTTTGATCGCCGGCATGACATGGCGCTCAAGCCGGTTCTCCGCGCCGGTTCCTGATGTTAGCGCTCTGTCGCATGGGCATGAGGTGAAAAAGCATCCTGCCCGAATTCAACGCTCAGGGAGGGGATGAAATGGCTTCAGGTAAATGGTTCCAGACGACCGCATTGGCGAGCTTGTCGGTTTTCGCGGCTAGCGTGCCGGCAATGGCGGCGGACCAGACCGGACCTGTGGGAATCGAGGACATTGTGGTCACCGCCAGGCGGACCGAAGAAAATATCCAGACCACGCCGGTCGCCGTCACCGCACTGTCGACCGAAATGATCAAACAGGCGCAGGTCGGCGATGTGGCGGGCCTGCAGCGCACCGCGCCGAGCCTGTCGATCGCGACCGGCGCCCCGGGCGGTTCGGGCTTCGTCTATATCTCCATCCGCGGCATGCCGGCATTGAATCCGGGCGTCGCCAACGATCCTTCCGTCGCAACCTATGTCGACGGCGTTTATATTCCGCGCCCCTCGCAGGGTTCGGCCGATCTCATCGACCTGCAGCGGGTCGAGGTTCTGCGTGGCCCCCAGGGCACGTTGTTCGGTCGCAACACCACCGGCGGCGCGCTCAACATCGTCACGGCCAATCCTACGGGCGATTTCGGAGGGCAGTTCCGCATTCAGGGCGGCAACTATGATTATCGCAATGTCGACGCGGTTCTCAACGTGCCATTGATGGGCGAGGAGTTGGCGGCGCGCTTCGTCTATGATTTCGTGGATCACGACGGCTATGCCCGGAATTTGACCTCGAACAGCGAACTTAAGGACCGCAACAGCCATTATGCCCGCGCCAAATTACGTTGGGCGCCCGCCGGCAACAACTGGTCCGCCACGCTTAGCGGCGATTATAATATCATCAAGGATCATGGCCAGTTCGTCGGTCTTGCAGCGGTCAATCCGGGCGCGAGCGCGGCGATCAGCGCCATCAACGCCGCAACCCCCCTCGCGCCCTATCTGCACAGCAAAGCCCATTGGTACGATGCCTATGGCATTCCATTCAGCACCAATCCGCCGGTCGGGTCCAATTACGGTTTTCTGACCGCAGGCGGCCGAAACGCCTATAACAGGCTGGAAGCCTATGGCGGCAATCTCACGATCGATGGCGAAATCGGTTCCGTCACCGTGAAATCGATCTCTGCCTATCGTTACAGCAACGCGATCGGCCTGAACGAACTCGATGGCACTCCTGCCCAGATTCTGGCGGCCGAAAGCGCCTACAAGTCCGATCAATATTCGCAGGAACTTCAGTTCTCCGGGGAATTGGGCGACCGCTTCAGCTATATTCTCGGCGGCTATTATTCGACGGAAAGCGGCCGTGAATCGTCCGTATCGCAGACCTTCGGGTCGTTTGCACCCGCAGCCCCCGCACCCAATTTCGGTTTCGGCCTGAATTACGGCACAGTGAAGAATGTCTCGGTCGGCCTGTTCAGCCAGGGCTATTACCGTCTGACCGACAAGATCCGTCTCACCGGCGGCGTCCGCTGGACATGGGATAAGCGGGAGGTTGTTCTGATGAACAGAACGAACCTTGCCGCCAACACCTGCGCGCCCGAACTGGTCTCGAATCCCGACTTCGTTGCGCCTTGCAGCCTGCCACGTTCGGTCAAATATAATTACCCCGCCTGGACGGCGGGTATCGATGTGGAAATCACCGACAGCCTTTTTGCTTATGTGAAGACGAGCGCCGCATCCAAGGCCGGCGGCTTCAATATGCGCAATGGTTCGGCCGCGACACCGCCGTTCAAGCCGGAGAAGGTCAGGGACGTTGAACTCGGCGTCAAGTTCAGCACATTGGATAACCGGTTGCGCATCAATGCCGCCGCTTTCCATTCCTGGCAGTCGGACGTTCAGCGCAATGCTTCCGACTGCATCACCCCACCGGGCGCGCTTGCCTGTGCAACCACGCAATTCCTCCGCAACTCGGGCGATGCGCGTGTCTATGGCGGCGAACTTGAAATAAGCGCCGTTCCCTGGGAAGGGATGCTGCTCTCCGGCAATCTCGCCCTGCTCGACGGCAAATATGTCTCCGGCACTTTCGTCGAACAGCAGCAGTTCGTTCCCGTCGCCGGCGCCAACGTGTCGGATTGCGTCGCCGGCACCGCCGCAGGTTCGGTCCGCTGTTCGGTCGATCGCAGCGGCGAGGCTCTGCCGCAAATGCCCAAGAAGCAGTTCGGCATATCGGCCACGCAGAAGGTGCCGACCCCATTTGGCGAACTCTCGATCTACGCAAACTACGCCTATATCGGCAAACAGAATTTCGGTCTGTTCACCGCCGATCCGCGGCGTCCGCAAGCCTATCGTGATGCGGTTGCCATTGCCAACCGGATCAATAGCATTCCGGGATATGGGCTTTTGAGTGGGCGCATCGCCTTGCAGATCGAAGATCCCAATCTTGAGCTGTCGATCTTTGGCCGCAATATTGGCGGAAAGAAATATGTAACCCGTGCCTTCGCCGATCAGTTGCCGACACTGGGCACGGCGATCGATTATATCGGCGATCCCTTTACGTGGGGTATCGGCGCGACCTTTCGTTTCGGACCGAAAAGCTAGTCCCGGAGCGACCGGCTTTGGCGCTTCCGCAATGGTTTGGCATTCATGCAGCCCCCGTTTGGGATTTACGAAGGTCGTTCGGAGTGGTTACCTCATTCGCGAACTTGGAGAAGGCCTGAGGGATATTTCATGACAGATACTATCAGGAAAATTGGTTTCATCGGTCTGGGCAGCATGGGCGGCGATCAGGCGCGGGAACTTGCCAAACTGCCGCTTGACCTTACCGTTTACGACGTGTTTCCCGAGGCACTGGCGAAATTCGAGGGCCGCGCGAAGCTCGCCGCTTCCATGGCGGAGGTCGGCGAGGATGCCGACGCCGTCGGCATCTGCGTGCGGGACGACACGCAGGTACTGGAATGCGTCGATGCACTGCTGCCCGCGATGAAGCGGGGAGCGATCCTGCTCATCCACAGCACGATCAAGCCGAAGACCGCGCAGCATATCGCCGAGCGCGCTGCCCCCCTGGGTATCGACGTCATCGATGCTCCGGTTACGCGCACCGAAATGAGCAAGGACGGTCCCTTCGTCTTCTGCATGACTGGTGGCGAGGAGTCCGTCGCCGCCCGCGTCCAGGTGGTGCTCAACGCCTTTTCGACGAACACGATGCATATCGGTCCGCTCGGATCGGCAATGGCCCTCAAGATCTGCAACAACCTCGTTTCCTGGTGCGGCATCATGTTGGGTATAGAGGTTGCCAATGTGGCGGAGGCGTCGGGCGTGCCGATGGACAAGCTGCTCACCGTGATGAAGCGCAACGGCAATCTCACCCCGCCGATGGCGGGTTTCGTCGACTTCCGCAATAATCCGGGGGATGCAGCCCGGCGTGCCTTCTTCGCCAGCCAAGCCGGCATCGGCGAAAAGGACCTCGCGCTGGCTGAAGAACTGGCGGCGGGCGCCGATGCGGTATCGCCGATCACCAGCCATACCAAGACGCTGCTCAAGAAGACGCTGCTTGCAATCTGCGAGAGCTAGATTTTACCAAAATCGGCCGCGAATTTAGAGAGTTTTCGTTCAATGAATAAAACGCTGCCGGCCATGAAGCCGGCAGCGTTTTATTCATTTTGAATGATCGCTATCTCACTTTCAGTCCCACTGAAGATGAAGCTCGGGGACATGAAGAATGTTTCCGACGAAATAGCCGACCTCGAAGCCGTCCTTGATACGGAATGGTGGGATCGCCTTGAGAAATTCCTCAAGGGCGGTTTGAAGCTCCAGTCGTGCGAGGTGCATGCCCAGGCATTTGTGGATGCCATAGCCCAATGAAATATGCTGACCACGGCGATCGAAGCGGATTTCATTGGGATTGTCGTAGAAGTTTGGATCGCGTCCCGCGACGGGCGTAGAAACCGCCACATAATCGCCCGGCATGATCTTTTGCCCGTGGATTTCCATTTCGCGCGCCGCGATCCGGAAAACGCTGACCGGTGCGAAGGCGCGGAAAAACTCCTCGACGGCGAGCACGATCTTGCCTGGATTTTCACGCAGTTCTTCCTGCCGGTCCGGATAACGGGCAAGAAAGGTGAAGATATTGCCGAGCATCGAGGTAACCGTGTCGAGTCCACCGATAAAAAGGTTGAAACAATGGCCGAAAATTTCGGCATCATTCCATTTCCGGCCGTCTATCTCATAGTCGAAAATGCGACTGATATAATCATCGCGCGGATTAGCGCGCCGGTCGGCGATTTGTTCTTCAAGATAGGCCTTTACCTTACGCACGCCGCTCGCACGGGCTTCCAGCGTTTTGGTGTGCAGAATCTCCTTCTCCCATTGAAGGAACTCCTCCAATCTTTCTTGAGGCAAGCCGAGTAAATCGAGCACGATGTAAATCGGAAATTTTTCGGAAAATTCATGCACGAAATCGCAATGGCCGCGATCCTTGAAGCTGTTGATCAGCGTGATGGCACGCTCGTGCAGATTGTCGCGCATCGCGGCCATGCGTTGGGGCGCGAAATAGGGATTGAGCGCTTCGCGATACTGCCCGTGAGCGGGCGGGTCTGTCTCGGTAGGGATGACCAGCCAGTCTTCGCCAATGGATTGCGCGAACTTGCCCATCCCACGCTTTGTGAAATTCTCTCCATCCCGCAAAATTGTCTGTATGTCCTCCATGCGGGTCAGCAGCCAGCCCCCTTGATGAGCCATAAAGATATTGGTTACCCAAGTAATAGGACCTAAAGTTTCATGTATTTGGGGAATAAGGGTTTCCTGCGGACATTCCGAAATTGTGACACGATCGAATAGTCGAAGGGATATTGCCGCTTCTTCGGCGACATGGGGAGGAATGAGATCATAGTCGCAATTTGACATTGAATTTACCTCTTTGATTATAACTGAATATATATTATTTCATCAGATTATTTTCAATATAGAGCTAACGGTACCATTTTCTCCAATGTCACCTTTGCCTCAGTATCTCTCACGAGACAAAGTGGGCAATGCAAACTGGGAAACGTCGTTGCTGCCTCACGCAGATCATAGATTGTGCCCGATAAGCCGTAAATCGCGACAATATATTTCAGCATGACAGGCTGTCTCGAAAGCGCCAAAAAAGCTGGCTACCGGTTGGAGTGGTCACAGCGTAAAGCTCGTCATGGATGTTATCCTCTGTACGGCGCAGCTTGGCATCGAGCTAACTCTCGCACGGGCCACTGATTCGTTCTTATGGGCTATAATATCTCGACAGACGCGGTCCTTGCGGGCGCGCTGGATAAAATGAGTGGGAGCCTGTGGTCAGCAGCTTTCGGCGATAAGGGCCGAGGCGATCGCAGATTTGCGGATGTCTTTTGGTTTGAATAGTAATGCCTTGTTGCGTCAAGCACGCCATGCGGCCATAGGCGTAGGAAATGGGCGATCAGACACAGGCGATAATATTGCGCGTGGTCGAGCGTGCGCCACAATGGGTGCGCAGCGACCTGCTTTCCAAGGACGTCGGCGTACGCAGTCGAGCAGAAGAAACCTTGGCAGCCATGATTACGGATGCATTGGCGAATGGCACCCCTGAAACGTCTGGGGATTAAGGCGACACGCTATTTCGAAGCCATGAAAGGTGCGAGTAGTGGTCGGTTCCAGGCAATTTCTCTGCTCCGTTATGGCTGCACTGCTCTTATTCCCGTTTCACCCAGTCGCAGCAAGATCGGCGGTGGCTTTGCAGGTCGAATGCGCTCAGCAGCGACGCTTTCTGCTGCGGATCGATGGAGAGCGGGCGATCATTCGTTTAGGCACAATGCCATTGCTATTGAAGCGGAGGGGCTCTTCACTAGGGCAACGATTTGGCAGTGAGGACGCGCTTATGACGGTGGTGGAGATGAGCCATGGCGAGATTTCGTGGTTTGATACATTGTAGCGTGTGGATCGCGGCGAACTGGGGGTCGTGGGACGCCATCTGATCATGCGGGTGCCGGCGAGGCGATCTCTTGAAATCTCCAAACCGGGCGCCGTTGCGATCCAGAGGTTTGCAATCGATCAAAGAAATTGGGAGACGGATTTTGAGTATCGGTGGATATCAAAAATCCATTCGTGAAAAACGTGGAGCGAGAAAATATTGACTTCGGTATCATGTGGCTTCATTAGCTCGTTAAGAGTACAATATAGTTCTTGGATATTTTGTTGGTCTCGACATCTAATGTTATTAACTTATTTTGAATATGCAGCGATGTACGTGCGTTTTTGAATACTGCCTCCGTCTCAAGACGTTTCAGGAAGTCTAATACTGTTGTTTCAGCCACATCGCTGCCCAGTCGCTGGCATACGGTCTCGCCGTCCTGCGATTGTGCGGAAGACTTTGCGTTCCCAGCCAGTAGCGGAAATTCGTCTCTAAGATTTAGTGAATTTCGCGATTTCGGCTGCGGTCTTGCGTTCCACCTATGACTGACCGTTTATCACGAACGAGCGCGACCTCCGCTTGCGCGCGAGGGAAGCCTAAGCTGACCGCCACTCCTAGAAACTTGCGCTCACGCGAAAAACATCATCGGTCGCTTGCTAGGGACCAAAATTACATTAAATCCAAGAATGGCGAAGGCATCGGCTAACCCGCGCAACCTTGAGCGTAGCTTATGGGTGAACCGCCACGAATCAATTGACCAAATTGTCTATTAATATAGTAGATAATTTGTGCTGCGCGGGGCAGCTTTGGCAGGGCAAAGTATGAAATTTTCCGATCAGCTTCTTCTGGCGGGCACCCTATGTGTCTTGTTTCCTATGGTCCTTGAAACCTCCCAAGCCCAGCTACAGCCCACAGACAATGCTCATGCCAGGGGTGAAATCATCGTCACCGCTGAACGCCGGGCGACTGATCTGCAAAAGACAGCTATCGCCATTTCGGCCTTCACGCCCGACTTGCTGGAGCAGCGCAATCTCACCAGCGTGGGCGAAAGCGACCCTATCCAGGAACCGGTGCTGGCCGTCTATGTCGACGATGTCTATGTTCCGCGCCAGATCGGATCGATGAGCGTACTGATCATCAGCCGACCAAGTGCATGAGGCACTTAGCGCTCCATCGGGTTGACGATGTGGCCCGGCCCGGGAAAGTCCAATCGAGATCGCGACGGGCGAGTATCGTTGCGCCAGCTGCGTTTCATTCAAAGCGGTCTAGCTGGTCTGTTGGGCGTAGCCTTCCGAGATTTAGATCTTCGGCATCAAGTCCCCCGGCTTGGAAGTTAGGTCTAAATTCGGGATTCGTCCATCACCTCGACAAGAACGAAAATTTGTTGGTATTGACCCAAAGAACCAAGGGATTTATAGAAGTCGAAGTAGGTTCCATAAGGTTGTTGGTAATCTTGTTGGATCTGCAAATTTTGGAATTTTGCAAATCTTTAATCTTCAACCATGTGCGTCGAAATTTAGTATCCCGGCAATGGACCCACAATGTCGATCTTCACCGGGAAGTCGAAATCGGTCTGGCCAAGCCGCTGCAAATCTCCGTCGGCGGCGAATATCGGCTCGATCGCTTCCGGACCTTCGCGGGCGATCCGCTGGCTTATCAACCGGCGACCTATCGTTTCCAGCCCGGCGACCAGCAATATGACTGGAATGTCGGCGTCACCGCCTCGCCGGTGGTGCAGGGGGCGATCGTGCTGTCGCCCGCTGATGAGGCTGATATCGGCCGCAAAGTCTATGCGGGCTATGTCGACCTTGGCATTTATCCGCTCGACGCCTGGTATATCGGCGCCGCGATCCGCGCCGAACATTATAGCGACGGCTCCGGCAGCCCGGTCGGCCTGAAGCTCAACAGCCGTTATGAGGTTAGCCCCGCCTTCGCCATTCGCGGCACGGTCGGCACCGGCTTCCGCGCGCCGTCGCTGACGCAGATCGGCTATGCCCAGACCGATGGGCGCACCTCTTCCTTCTTCAACGCGGCGACTGGCCAGACGGAATTGCGGCCCACCGTAGCAAAGCTGGTGACGGCGGATTCCACCGTCGGCCAATTGCTCGGCGCCAAGCCGCTGAAGGCGGAAAAGACCTGGAATGCAGGGCTGGGTTTCGTCTTCACGCCCGCGCCGTCCTTGTCGGTGACGCTCGACGGCTATTATATCCGCATCAAGAACCGGATCGAGCGTACCGGCCGCCTGTTCGGCACGGGCATTTCCGCCATCCTTGCCGCCAACGGCCTGTCGGACATTGAGCAGGCGGAATATTTCATCAACGCCGCCGACACCACGACCAAGGGTTTTGATCTGGTCGCCGATTATTCGAAGAGCCTTGGCGATCTGGGCAAGCTGGGCCTGACCTTCGCTTTCAACTATTCGAAGACGAAGGTGACGGATGTCGTCGCCACCCCGTCCCAATTGTTCGGCCCCACCGGCGCTTCGTTGCTGGGCGCGGGATCGGTCTTCTTCGGCGGCGACAAGATCGGTGAACTGGAAGTGCTCCAGCCGCATAGCAAGCTGGTCAGTACGCTCAACTGGAGCAAGGGCATTTTCGGCCTCAGCCTAACCGCCACCCGCTATGGCAAATATACGCAGCGCACGGCGGCGGGCGACGACCGGCATTTCGGCGCGAAGATCATCACCGACGCCAGCATCAGCGCCAAGGTGACGAAGTTCGCCACGCTTTCGGCCGGTGCCACCAACCTGTTCGACGTCCGCCCCGAAACCAACGGGCCGGGCAATCCCCAGACGGGCCAGGGCTATTATGGTCCGTCACCCTTCAATCCGGCGGGAGGCTATTATTATGGACGGATCGCGCTTGCTTTCTGATCGCCGGACTTTCCTTGCTGGAGCCGCTGTGCTTAGCTTGACCGCCTGCGCGGGGCAGGGCGGGCGCACCAAGCTGGTGCTGGGCGATCAGGTCCACCTCCTCCAGTCGAAGGCGGAGGCGGCAGGCGCTTTGAACGGCCTGTCCTATGATGTCGAGTGGGCGAATTTCGTTGGCGCCGCGCCGCTGCTGGAGGCGCTCAACGCGGGAGCTGTGGATACCGCTCCGGCAGGCGACCTGCCGGTAGTGCTGGCGGCCTCGGCAGGCGTGCCGCTGAAGATCATTGCGGGCTCGATTTCGTCGACCAAGGACATCGCCATCATCGTGCCCGGCGACTCTCCGATCCGGTCGGTTGCCGGGCTGGCGGGCAAGCGCGTAATCGTATCGAGCGCGCGGGGCAGCATATCCCATTATCTGCTGCTCGAAGCGCTCAAGGAAGCGAAGCTCGACCGGCGAAAGGTCGATATCGGCTTCATGCTGCCCAATGACGCCGCCGCCGCCTTTGCCGCCGGGCGGATCGAAGCCTGGGCGACCTTCGGCACCTACCAGCTTGCCGCGGAACAACGCGGCGCTCGGGTGCTGCGCGACGGGGAGGGTATCAATAGCGGCCTGACCCTGATCGCCGCCTCCCAGACCGCGCTCGACAACCCGGCGAAGCGCGAAGCCCTGCGCGACGTCCTTGGCCGCCTCCGCAAGGCGAGCCTATGGTCGCGGGCGCATCCCACCGACTATGCCCGCCTTTTCGCGCGGCAGACGAAGGTTGACCCGAAGCTCGCCGCCTTGATCGTAGAGCGGCAGAACCCGTTGCTCATCCCACCCGATGCAGCGGTGGTGAAGCCGCTGCAACGGGTGGTCGACCGCTTCCATGCCGATGGCGAACTGCCCGCCCATATCGATGTCACCTCGATTGTCGATGCGGGCATATTCCCGGCATGAGCAGCGCCAATTCATTCATCAGAGATCCTCATTGGGCGGCGTTCCGCCGCTTCCCTAATATCCCGCGCAAAGGAGCATCGCCATGGCTACAGTCTTGAAGGACGACCGTTTCCGCCAGTCGGGCATCAGCGAAGCGGAATGGAAGGTCCGCGTCGATCTTGCTGCTTTCTATCGCCTTTCCGACCTCTATGGCTGGGACGATTTCATCTACACCCATATCTCCGCCCGCGTGCCGGGACCGGAACATCATTTCCTGATCAATCCCTTCGGCCTGATGTTCGATGAGATCACGGCGTCCAGCCTGGTCAAGGTCGACCTCGACGGCAATGTCATCGGGGAGAGCGATTACGGCATCAACTATGCGGGCTATGTGATCCACAGCGCGATCCACGGCGCACGGGAAGATGCGCATTATATCGCCCATTTCCACAGCGCCGACGGCATGGCGGTGTCGGCCCATGCCGAAGGGCTGCTGCCGCTCAACCAGCGCGCGCTCGCGCTGATCCCCGGTCTGTCCTATCACGACTATGAGGGCGTCGCGCTGAACCTGGATGAGCGGGAACGGCTGGTCGCTGATCTGGGCAATACCAAGGTCATGCTGCTGCGCAATCACGGCACGCTGGCGCTGGGATCGACGCCGGGCGAGGCGTTCAGCGGCATCTATCATCTGGAGGAAGCCTGCAAGGCGCAGGTCCGCAGCCTCGCTATCGGTCGCGACAAGGTGCTGATCGCCCCGAAAGCCGCTCAGGAGGAAGTCCGCCGCCAGATGAACCGCGAACGCAAGCCCGCCGAGGGTGCCAAGCCGCACTATGACCTCGTCTGGGAAGCGGCGCTTCGAAAGGCGCAGCGCCAATCGCCCGGCTTCGATGCCTGAGGGAAACAAGCGGGCAAAAGGTGTGGCCGCCGCAGAAGGCGGAATGGGGTTTGCGAAGCGTCGTTCACAACCTCAATCGTTCAGCGGTCGCCTGCAATGCCGGGAGAAAGCGCTGCCGCATCTCCTCGACCGAAATGCGCTGCGCTGAAGTGCCGATATTCAGCGCGGCGACCACCTTGCCGCGATCCGTCACCGGCACCGCGATCGAACGAAGACCCATTTCCAGCTCCTCATCGACCAGCGCATAACCTTCCCGACCCACGCTGCGGAACAGGATCAGCAGCCGCGCGCGATCGGTGACGGTGCGCGGTGTCAGCGCCTTGATGTCCGTGCGGGCCAGATAGGCCTCCTGCTCCTCGTCCGACCGGCCGCTCAGCAGCACGCGGCCCATGGAGGTGCAATAAAGCGGCAGGCGGCTGCCTACCCGCAGGCCGACCGACATGATCCGCATCGCTTCGCCGCGCGCCACATAATAAAGCTGATCCTCTTCCATGATGCCGAGCGAGCAGGACTCGCCCAGTTCGTCGCGCAATGCATCCAGCAACGGCTGCGCCCGCGCGGCGAGTGCGTTCAGGGAAAGATAGGGATGGCCCAGCACCAGCGCCTTGCGCCGGACGGCATAGCCATGCTCGTCCTGTCCCACATAGCCGAGCATCGCGAGCGTATAGAGGCAGCGGCGCACCGACGCCCGGCTGAGCTGCGTGCGCCGCGCGACATCGGCGATGGTGACTGGCCGCTGCGCCTCCGCGACGCAGCGCATGACCGCCAGGCCACGGGCCAGCGATGCCATGAATTCCGGGTCTCCGGATCGATCCAGTTCGCCGAATTCGCCCATGGTCCGTCCTCCATATATTGACCGATTATCGGTTATATGGTCGTTTATCGGTTGACGATCTTCCTGTCCAGTCGCACATCCCCGCCATCAGGAGTGAGGATCATGATCGACAAAAGCATCGAGTCGGCACAGGCGGCGGTCGCCGACATTTTCGACGGCGCATCCGTGATGATCGGCGGTTTTGGCACGGCGGGGATGCCCGACCAATTGATCGACGCGCTGATCGCGCGCGGCGTGGGCGATCTGACGATCATCAACAACAATGCGGGCAATGGCGAGCAGGGTGTCGCTGCGCTGATCCGTGAAGGCCGGGTGAGGAAGATCATCTGCTCCTTCCCCCGCCAGTCTGACTCGCACCATTTCGACGCGGCCTATCGCGCAGGCAGGATCGAGCTGGAACTGGTGCCACAGGGCAATCTGGCCGCGCGTATTCAGGCCGCGGGTGCGGGGCTGGGCGCGATCTTCACCCCGACCGGCTACGGCACGCTGCTGGCGGAGGGCAAGGAGACCCGGGAGATCAACGGGGTCAACCATGTGCTGGAATATCCCATCCACGCCGATTTCGCGCTGATCAAGGCGCAGCGGGGCGACCGCTGGGGCAATCTTATCTATCGCAAGACGGCCCGTAATTTCGGCCCGATCATGGCGATGGCCGCCAGAACATCCATCGCGCAGGTCAGCGAGATCGTGCCGCTGGGCGCGCTCGACCCGGAAGTGATCGTGACGCCGGGCATCTTCGTCCAGCGCGTCGTCCAGATCGATTCCGTCACCGTCCATGCCGACGCAGCCTGAACCGGAGAGATATTCCATGAACCGTCTCAATCGTGACCAGATGGCGCAGCGCGTTGCGCGCGACATTCCAGAGGGCGCCTATGTGAACCTTGGCATCGGTCTCCCCACCAAGGTTGCCAATTATCTGCCGCAGGAACGCGAGATATTCCTGCAGAGCGAGAATGGCCTGCTCGGCATGGGGCCGGCACCCGCCGCCGGCGAAGAGGATTGGGAACTGATCAACGCGGGTAAGCAGGCCGTGACCCTGCTGACCGGCGGCGCCTTCTTCCATCATGCCGACAGCTTCGCGATGATGCGCGGCGGCCATATCGACATTTGCGTGCTGGGGGCGTTCCAGGTTTCCGTCAACGGCGACCTTGCCAACTGGCACACCGGAGAGCCGGACGCGATTCCCGCGGTCGGTGGGGCGATGGACCTTGCCATCGGCGCCAAGCAGACCTTCGTCATGATGGAACTGCTGACCAAACAGGGCGAACCCAAGCTGGTCGAACGCTGTACCTACCCCCTCACCGGCCTTGCCTGCGTGTCGCGTGTCTACACCGACCTTGCCGTCTTCGACGTAGGTCCGCAGGGTGCGCGCGCGACCGAACTGGTCGATGGTCTCACCCTTGAAGAGCTGCGCCGTCTCACCGGCCTGTCGCTCGATCTCGCCGCCTGAAAGGATTTTCGGATGACGCAAGCCTTCATCTGCGACGCCGTCCGCACCCCCATCGGCCGCTATGGCGGTGGCCTGGCCAGGATTCGCGCCGATGATCTGGGGGCGATGCCGATGAAGGCGCTGCTGGAGCGCAATCCCGGTCTCGACGCCTCGGCCATCGAGGAAGTCTTCTATGGCTGCGCCAACCAGTCCGGCGAGGATAATCGCAACGTCGCCCGCATGAGCCTGCTGCTGGCAGGCCTGCCTCATACGGTGCCGGGCGTTACGCTCAATCGCCTGTGCGCGTCCGGCCTTGAAGCGGTGGGTGCGGCGGCGCGGGCGATCCGTAGCGACGAAATGGCCCTTGCCGTCGCGGGCGGCGTCGAGAGCATGTCGCGCGCGCCCTTCGTCATGGGCAAGTCGGACAGCGCCTTCGGCCGCGCCCAGAAGCTGGAGGATACGACGATGGGCTGGCGCTTCGTCAACCCGGCGCTCGATGCGCTCTACGGCACGGAGACGATGCCGCGCACGGGCGAGAATGTGGCGCAGGATCATGGCATCAGCCGCGAGGATCAGGACGCCTTCGCCCTGCGCAGCCAGCAACGCGCCGGTGCTGCGCAGGCGAGCGGCTTTCTTGCCGAAGAAATCATGCCGGTTTCCGTGCCGGGCAGGAAAGGCGGCGAGACAATGGAGTTCGCGGTCGACGAGCATCCCCGTGCCGACACCGGCATCGACGCGCTTCAGAAGCTGAAGCCGCTTTTCGGCCCCCATGGCACCGTCACGGCGGGCAATGCATCGGGTATCAACGACGGCGCCGCTGCCATGATCGTGGCAAGCGAAGCTGCGGCCAGAACCCATGGGCTGACGCCCCGCGCCCGCATATTGGGCATGGCGTCGGCCGGCGTGGAGCCGCGGGTCATGGGGATCGGCCCGCTTCCCGCCACGCAGAAGCTGCTGACGCGCCTCCGCCTCGGCATCGGGGATTTCGACGCGATCGAACTCAACGAAGCCTTCGCCAGTCAAAGTCTGGCGGGGATGCGCGGCCTGGGCCTGCCCGACGATGCGCCGCACGTGAACGCCAATGGCGGCGCCATCGCCCTGGGTCATCCGCTCGGCATGTCCGGCGCGCGGCTGGCGATGACGCTGGTCCACCAGTTGGAGAAAACGGGCGGCAGGCGCGGCATCGCGACGCTGTGCATCGGCGTGGGAATGGGTTTGGCGCTGGCGGTCGAGCGGGTCTGATCCGGCCGTTGTTGCGGGATGACCGGCGGCTTCCGAGCGGGATCATCCACGCAGCCCCGGGACAGCGATGATCCACTGTCCCTCGCTACGCAAGCCTGCTTGCGATAGCTTGCGCGGTGCCGCGTCCGGCACCGGGGGCTGCACGGGACTTATGAAGCCAATATGGCCATGAACCGTGCCCACCTTGTCATTGCTATGGGTTGCCCGCTGCCATCGGTGCCCAGATGGCGCATCCCGACGAACTGAAGGCGAGCATCGAGGCGCTTCGCATATTGACATGTTGTTTGGCCCGGAGGATGCGACGATCGACGGCGGCGAGGAAGCGTCCGCACTGGTCTAATGCCCCCTCGCGCAACCGAGGCGGAAAGAGTTTTTGCGCCTTGTGAATAGCTTCGGAACAAATCCGTTGGAAGCCGCTCAGGATGAACTCATGTCATTTGTCGCGTGGCCGTCGCGGCTTGCGCATCCGCGACGATCCAGCGGTTCGCCAACAATGATAGCAGCCCGCACAGCGTCAGGGTGGCGGCCACAATCAGCAGGGAATGTCGCACAGCGGTTATGCCTTCCGCCGGGGTCAGCCAGTCGTTGAGCATCCCGATGATCAGCGGGCCAAAGGACAGGCCGACCACGTAGAGCGCCATGCCCATCATCATGGAAGTCGTGGCCCGTAATCTGACCGGAGCCAGCGTCAGCGATATGGTAAAGAGCGGCGGCATGAAGGTCGTCAGCAGCAACTGGGTCGCCCCAAGGCCGGCGAGCGCGGCGTAGACGTTGTTCGAGAACAAGAAGACAAACAGGAAAGGTACGGCCAGGATCGAGCCAAAGCCGGAGACGCGCATGTACCAGCGCAGATCGCGCGCGCCGAGCACATCGGAAATGCGCCCCGCCATGATATTGCCCAGAAACAGACCTGTTGCCGTAGCTACGCCGATGCGCGGAGCCAGCTCCGCCGCCGTGAGTCCATGCAGGCGGATGAAGAATGCCGGGGACCAGGTCAGGATCGCATAGCCGTTAAAGGAGCCGAACATCGCCATCAGCAGCAGGATACGCATGCTTTTGAGCTTCCAGAGTTCGGCCATCGATCTGAGGAGCGGCCGTTGTCGGCTGGTTGGACGGCGGCGGCGCCACGGGAGGGTTCTTTCACCGTCACGAGAATGAGGAGAGCCCACAGCACGCCCGGAAGGCCACAGATGATGAATACCATGCGCCAACTCAAGAACGAGCTGAGCCAGCCGGCGAGCGCCAGGCCGCCGGCGATGTCAGAGCGTCAGTGCTGGCCGCTCATGTGCGGGTGAAGCTGGCCATCGAGCGGCATGGCGCAGGCCTAAGCGCACCTCGCCAGTCGGGTAAGCCGACCCAAAGGCGACGCTCTAGCGGCGAAATTGCGCTCCTGATCGTGGATCGACGGTTTGGGCTGTGGCTCATCGGATGATCACGGAAAATCCAACCCGAGACGGCGGATGGATCAATTCGGTGCATCCTCCCGGAAACGCTCGATCTGATGCATGCGCTCATGCAAAACGGTTACGATACCGACGGCACCGTCGGACAAGGCACGCCAATAGACATAATGGCGCTCATATCGGCAATAGAAGCCTTCGACGCCGAGTTCCCGAGGGACATCCCGCCACGCAATGCGGCGTGCGGCAATGTCTTCAAAGCGAGCAAAAAGGCCGCGAATATAATGTTCGGCCTGATCCTGTCCCCATCTCTCGCGTGTATAGATGTAGATGTCATCTATCCGGCGGCCGGCGGCATGCTGTACGCGATAATTTCCCATGAGGCTCAGTTGCGAGCATTACGCGCAATGATCGCGTCGGCATCAATCGACACATATTCGCTTTCCGGCACGGCAAAGGCGACGGTCAACTCGGCCTTTAGGAGCGCCAACCGTTCGCTCTCGACCCGTTCCTTGTCACGACGAATCAAATCGCGAACATATTCGCTCACATTTTCATAGGCACCCGCATCTCCGACATTAGCGGATACAAAGTCGCTGAGAGAACCGCTGACGCGCACATTTAAAGTCATGGACTTGGACATAAGGCCACCTTTCTGTCCACAAAATAAGGAATAATGAGGACAAGCGCAAGGGGTAACATGTCGGCAACACAGGGCTGGAGGCCGGGGATGTTGACCCTTATTAGGACTACCCCGGGGACCAGAAAAAGAATGTTGAGCGCCATCAATCTTTCGTCGCCCAAGATGGTAATAATAATTAAAGTTAATATATTAACCAATAATATTTTGCAAAATAAAAAATAATTAATGAAACTTATATTAATATTGATTGAGATCGATATCTACAATAAAAACTAGAGACAGTTAGGGTCGCCAATAAGCAATATTGGATAACGGTATTGTCGAACTTCTGTTTGAGATAGCAGTAAACTATTATCGGAACGCGCTATGCGCTTTTCGAAATAATTTTGCGCGCAGTTCTTATTTGGCGAGGAGAGCCCACATGGCCGAGAAGACTGACAAAAGTTCATCTGGATCCAATGCATCCGTTTTAGAGAGACTGTCTGCGGTCGAAACATCGCTGGCTAGGATAGTGAGCATCTTGGAGGGGCGCGGTGGCATTTCCTCTAGCACAGTGCCCGAACAGAGCGCCAATATTTCGCAGGCCGACTGGGATAGCCTCGGAACGAAACTCGACGAATTCGAGAAAACGCTCGGAGAAAAGGAAAAGGCCGTCCTTTTGATGGTGCTCGGAGCAGCTGCGGCAACTTATGACCGCGCGGGGCTACGAGAATCTCCGGCGCTGGGTGGCGTGAATTCGACGATCAAGATCAGCGGCTCGCTCAGCCAGGTCCGTCTCAGCGATGGTCTCAAGAGCATTGGCAGCTTCACGAATACACAGGTAGGCAGTTTTGGCGGCGGAGCCGGACCAGTATCCGACAGCATCGGAGTGGGTGGAGACTTTACTTGCGTTCACGGTGACTGGAGCAAGGATCTGGGCAAGGGTGCGGCCTTTGATGACGCCATGATCCGGGGACGCTGGAATGCGCTTGGCAGCGTCGCCGACCTCGGCGCCACCGCTAAGGGTGGATTTGGCGTTTCCACTGGCGCTGGCGGATTCGGCTGACGAGTCAAGCCGATGCTTTGCGATCCATCGGTCTCGGCCGGAACGGACGCGGCAGATGAAGGCCGGGGAAGCGGAAAAGCAGCGTCCGCCTTGAATGTGGCGCTCATCAACCTTCCCTGGGCTTCATTTCGTCGTCCGTCGATCCAACTCGGCCTGCTTGGGGCCATTGCGCGTCAGGGCGGGCACCACGTCACGCTCGCGCATCTCAATCTTGAACTTGCGGCGCGACTGGGCAAGCCTCTCTATGATGCGATAGCCGAACACAGGTCGACCTCTCTGGGCGACTGGTTGTTTGCGCGCGCCGCCTTTCCCGACACCGCGCCGGATGGAGCGCCATTTATCGAACGATATCGGAAGATTCTGGGTGATGTTCTGCAACGTGTGGATGGCCCAAGCCTTACCGCGTTACTCGCCTTCCGCGAGGGTGGGGCCGAGCGCTTTTTGCGCGAGCAGATTGCCGCACAGGATTGGCAGGATGTACAGCTTTTCGGACTAACTTCGACGTTCCAGCAGAATACGGCCTGCTTCGCCATGGCCCGGCTGCTAAAGCAGCATTTTCCGCAGGCGACGATCGTGGCCGGCGGCGCCAATTTCGACGGAGAGATGGGGGAGGAATGGGTAAAGGCGGCGCCGCAGATTGATATCATCGTCAGCGGAGAGGGTGATGTCGCCTTCCCCCGTCTGCTGGACGCGATAGGCTGCGCCGAGCCTCTTGATAAAGTTCCCAACCTCATCTTCCTGAAGGATGGACAGCCTCACCGCACGGCACGCCTGCCAGTCCTGCGCGACCTCGATTCGCTGCCTTTGCCCGACTATGACGAATATTTCGAGCGCGCGCATCGGTTGGGTCTGTTGACGTCCGGCGCGCGTCTGGATGTCGACTTGCCGGTCGAAACGTCGCGCGGCTGCTGGTGGGGAGAGCGACGACACTGTACCTTCTGTGGCCTGAACGGGCAGTCGATGGCATTCCGTTCCAAGTCATCCGACCGGGTGCGCGATGAATTCGCGGCCCTTACGCGGCGTTATCGCAGCTACCGACTCTTTGCCGTCGACAATATTGCCGACATGAAGTTTCATAAATCCTTGTTCCCCGATCTCGCAGAGCAGGGAACTTCCTATGACATCTTCTACGAGGTCAAATCAGGCTTGCTGCCGGATCATCTCGAGCGCCTCAAGGCCGCCGGGGTCAGCCGGATCCAACCTGGCATCGAGTCATTGAGCACGCATGTGCTGGGGCTCATGGACAAGGGCGTGCGCGCCATCGCCAACGTCAATCTGCTGCGTTGGAGCGCTATCCTGGGCATGGACGTTTCCTGGAACCTGCTTTGGGGTTTCCCTGGCGAACATGACCAGGATTATCTCGATCAGGCGAAGCTGGCGAGGAATCTCTGGCATCTCCAGCCGCCAATCGGCGTGAGCCGTATCTGGCTCGAGCGATTCAGTCCGCTTTTCCAGAGGCGAGGCGAAGACGTCAGTCCACCGATACCCGAAGCCAGTCTGGCGGGCGTCTATCCCAATGCGGTCGATCTGTCCCGTGCCGCCTATTTCTTCGAATATGATCTGGAGACGGATGTGTCGTCGGAAAGCTACGCCGCGCTTTCGGAGGTTTCTGGCGAATGGAAGGAGCAATGGAGCTCGTCCCGCCTTCCGCGTCTAGACTTTCACTATTCGCCCGGATTCCTTCAGATCGATGATCTGCGCGATCCGAGTAGGGAAGGTGTTTTCACCTATGAGGGGGATGCCGCCGAAATTTATCGCGCAATGACACGCATCCCGCGAACCGTGGAGCAATTGCTTGCCGACAGTAAGGCTCCGTCCGATCGCATGGACATCATTATCGACGAATTTTGCGCGCTGGGCCTGGCGATGCGCGACGGTGAGCAGTTGCTCGCCCTGGCCTTGCCCTATCGCCGCGAGGGAAGACGGGCATGACCGTTCTGCCAATCGGCGAGGAAGCACTGGAAGCCGCCCGCGCGCGATTTGGCGGGCTGGGTCCGGTGGGAGCTGGACTGGCCGAAGCCAGCCGACCGCTCGGCCATCTGCACGACCGGCTGGGCGCGCAACTTGCCATCGACCGGACGCTACTGACTGGTGGCGAAGGCATCGCGACGCTTCGCACGACGCTGCCGGGCAGCGATCCAAGGGTAGTGGAGGCGCTATGGCAGGCCGTTGCCGAAGCCGGTCCGCTGCGCGCGGCTATGCAGGTCGTGATGGATCGCGCGCTCGATCCCCTGGCGGGGCTGGCGACTTATCCCGAGTCCGTCTTGTTCTCGCCGCTGGAACTTGCCGCCCTGGCCGAAATGGAAGCGGAACCGCAGTTCCCCCCGTCACAACTCCGTGGCGCGGTGACGGGGATCGTCAAGGTGACCAGGCACTGCAACCTGCGCTGCACCTATTGCCACGACTGGCGTACCGGCCGCGAAGCAGCCATGCCTTTTGCGGTGTTGGCACGGACGATGCGCTGGCTGACGGCCGACGCTAATGCCCGGCGCATCCATGTGGTGCTGCATGGCGGGGAGCCATCGCTGCTCGGCCCTACCGGCTTGATCAAGCTGCTCGCTCTGCAAGCGCGCTACCGCGGGCCGGGCGTTACCGTGCTGACGCGGATGCAGACCAATGGTCTGCGCCTGAAGCCCGCATTGGTCGATGTGCTGGTCCGATATGGCATTGTAAGCTCGGTCAGCCTCGACGGTCCGCCCGAAGTCCACGACAAGACCCGGCTGACGGTGGGGGGCATGGGGTCGAGTCAGATCGTGCGCGAGGCGATTGCGCGCTTGCGGGCCGCCGGCGTGCTCAATGGCGTGCTGATGGTGGTTTCGCCCGCACTGGTAAAGGCAGGCGCCGTTCGATTGGTCCAATGGCTGCAGAACGAAGGGATCAGTGCGATCGCGCTGCTACCAATGCGGCCTGCGGCAGGTCAGGTGCCCAGCGCCGAAGACACGCTGCCGACCGAAACCTTCTGCCGTTTCCTCCTGGATGTCGAAGTGGCGCGCCGGCGATATTTCTCGACGCTCTCGGTCCGCGAGATCGATGCCGCTCAGGCTGCATTGGCGGGGGATGAAGCGCCCACATGTGAATTGCAGGGCTTTTGCGTGGGGCATTATTTCTCGATCGAGCCGGACGGCTCGATCAGCCATTGCGACAAGTTTCTTGGCGATGCCGACTATCGGTTGGGCACGATATGGGACCGGTTTGAGACTGTCGCGAGAGGCGAGCCCGCACGCCGGTTGATGGCAAAGACCCATGCGGCCAGCCAGGCAAAGCGCGACTGTGCCTGGTGGCAGCATTGCCGCGGCTGGTGCCCCCATGAGGATTATGTGGCGAAGGGTCTCCATGGCGATGGACGCTGCTGCGGCCTTTCGCCGCTGTTCGAGGGGCTGGACGCGGTCATGGCCGGAGCGGAGCCGAACCATGTTACTGGCTGACCGATCCCCGATCCCGGCGACCGACAACGCGAGCGGCGACATCCCGTTGCGGCGGCTGACCCAGGGGACCATGCTCTTCGGGCCGTTGCAGGGCGCCGGGCAACCATGCCAGCGGTGCGTCGATGCCCGGCTCGCGAGCCAGGGTCATGCCTGGAGCACCGCTGCGATCGATGCCTGCGCGCCAGCGCTTTTCAGGGAGGCGACCGAGACGCTGCGCGCCGCCGGCACGGCCTGCGGCACGATGCTGTCCCATGGTGACAAGGGCTGGCGGTCGCATCTGCTCCTGCCGGTTCCAGGCTGCATCTGCATGCGTGGTTGGTGGCCGCCTGCCGGACTGTCGCTCGACCACGCGGTCGATCCGCTGGTGGGAATCGTCGGGCGTGTGGAAAGCCAGCCCGAAGAGGGACCGGACGGGGAAGCCTGCATCCTTGCCCTTGCCCATCCCTGCCGGTTGCCGCCGCTCGGCGGGCTTCCCTCTATCATCGACGGAGCAGGCTTCGGCCAGCCCGAACGGGCTCGGCAAGCGGCTATCGGTGAAGTGCTGGAACGCTATTGCGCCAGCTTCATTCCGAGTGACCTCCCGATTTGCGCCGCACGGGATTTGGGGGAAGACCATATCATTCCCAGCTATGTGAGCTTTGCTGGCGAACCCATCGGCGCCGACCAGCGATTACGCTGGGTGAGAGGACGGCGGCTCATCGACGACGCCCTTTGCTGGGTGCAGGCCAGCGCCACCTTCTTTCCTTATCCCTGTCACGATGATGAGCCAGGTCGCAGTTGGGGCGGTTCGGAGGGTTTGGCGGCAGGATCCGACCGGAAGTCCGCGATCGTTCATGCCACGCATGAGGTGCTGGAGCGTGACGCCTTCATCCGCGCATGGCGCTTCGGTGGCGCACGGCGATCGCTGCCGAGTCCGTTCACCGGATCGGCGGCCCTTCGGCTCGTCCAGATCGATAACCGCCATGGCATTCCGGTCGTCAGTGCGTTCCTGGAATCGCCGACTGTTCCGCTATGCACCGCGGGAATTGCCGCTCGCTGGACCGTTCAGGACGCGGCGCGCGTCGCGGCGTTGGAGGCTCTTGGGGCCAGGGCGCTCGATCGGCTGGTCGGTCGATCCAGCTCGGAAAGCGTGGAAGCCCGGCACGGCCATGCATGCGATCCGAACCTGCGTGCCGTGCGCGACCATTGGTGTGCGGGATCCGGCCGATTCCGGGGACCGCCCATCCCTGCCGAATGGGATCAGTTGGTGCTGCGCATCCCCGATGCGGTCGTGGTGGATATCACCACCCCCGATGTCGCCGCTCTTGGGGTTACCGTGGTGCGTGTGATCATCCCGGGTTGCCATGGGTCCGAACCGGTGCGCGGCGTCAGCCGAATTGGCGGCAATCCTGCCCCGACGCCCTTTTAGCAGGAGCTTGCGGTGAAATTGCGAGAGACGAAAAGGCGGCGTATGAATGAGCTTGTCGGCCTGCTCTTGCGTTCCGAAACACTGTCGATCAATCCCGGCGTCAACCAACTGGAGCACGCATTGCAAACCGCCGCGCTGGCCCGTCGCGCCGGTGCCGCATCGGATCTCGTCTTCGGCGCGCTGATGCATGATGTCGGCCGGCTATCCCAACCCGCGGCGCATGGTTGTGCTTCGGCCGAACTGATCGCACCCTTCGTAAGCCACGAAACCTATTGGACCGTGCGTATGCATGACGATATCCGGCTGCTTGAGCTGGCCGATGCCAACGGGCCGGTTTCACGAGCCGCCGACTATGCAGGTGAGCCATGGTTCCCGCTGGCCTGCAGGTTCGCCGGGGAATGGGATCGCTATGCCTTCGTTCCAGAGGCGCCCGTTATGCCCTTGCCATTCTATCTGCCGATGCTCGAGGAGCTATGCAACAACTGAAACAGCACCAGCGCACTGTCGCCCGCCCGCCCCGTGCCTTTGCCGATCCTGACCTTGTGGAACTGGGCCGGAGCATCGAACTCGGACTGCTCGGGGGCGATCGTTTCGCTGATCTTGAGAGGGAGGGGCGCGCGCGGCTTTTCCATGGCGCGACGTTAGCGAAAGCGCCTTCGGCCGCCAGTCTCTGGTCGCTGGTCAGCGCAGGAGAGCTGTCCTTCGACGAGGACGAGATACGCCTTGTCGTTTCCGGTCCGGGCGGACTTAGGGTGATCCCGCCCGAGGTCTGGACCATACCGGGCGATCGTGCCAGCCGACCGATCCGGACGACCGATCCGGCCCGTGTCCATCGGTTGTTCGATCAGGGCACCACGATCGTCTTCCAGCAACTCGACCGCCGCCTCCCCGCGCTCGCGCGCGTTGCCGCCGCGCTCTCCGCCCGTTTCGGTCATCCGGTGCAGTGCTCTGCCTATCTGTCACCGCCCAGCGCGCAGGGGCTGGATATCCATCACGATACCCATGACGTGCTCGTCCTGCAGATCGAGGGGCTGAAACGCTTTCGTCTGTTCGAGCCCATCGTCGCCCAGCCGGTGCCACGCATCGACCTTTCGCCCGCGCAGGTGGCAAGGGCTCGGCCAGTGCGAGACGTTGCGTTGATGCCCGGCGATCTCCTTTATCTGCCGCGCGGCGTACCGCATTGCGCGGTCGCGGGCGAAGATTTCTCGCTCCATTTGACTATCGGCGTGCTTGCCCAGAGTTGGGCGGCGTTGATCGAGCCGCTCGCCAGCGAACTCTATTTTCTCGAACCTTTGCGGCAGGCCATTCCCACCGGGGGCATCTACGACCCCGAAACTTTGCGGCGCGGCGCGGAGGCGGCGGTTGATCAAATCGTCGCCTGGCTGCGCGTCTTCGGCACGGAGCGCCTCGCCGCGCTTGCAAGCGAACGATTTGTCGCTTCCTTCGCCCGGCGCCCGCCCTACCCGGATGAGCCGGACGTGCCCGTAGGGTCGCTGGAGCCCGCGCCTGATGACGGCGAGGTGCTCATCACGCCGACCGCCCGCAAGCGCTATATCCCTCCAATGGGAGATGAGTGATGTCCATGTCGATACCCACTGACCCCACTGTCATCGCCCAACGCGCCCAACGGGCACTGCAACTGATCCGTTCGGTGGGGATCGACCGCGTTCAAGCTTCCCTCCAGAACACACATGAGGTGGCCACCAAGGCCATTGTCGGGGGCTCCCTGCCGGAGGATATCGATCCCGTTCGGCGATCGATCGCGATCGGCCAAAGGTTGTTGACGAACCTCGACAAGGAAATGCCGGAGGCGTGGGGACCGGACGAACTTCAAGGTCTGGAATCGATCGTGGTGACAGTCGGTCGGCCCGCGCTGTTGATCCGTTCCGATCGGTTTGATCTGCCTCCCCCGACCTGGCAAGTGCTGGAGGCTTATCGTGACGCGATCCAGGCGAATTTTGCTTCTGTCGGCCGGATCGAACTGGCTGGCCATCCCTCGCTGTCCTGGGTGGGGACAGGCTTCATGGTGGCGCCGGGCGTGCTTGCCACGAACCGCCATGTCATCCAGGAATTCGCCCAGCAGCGGTCGCCCGGCCATTGGATCATGGATCCGGGAATCAGCGCCCGGGTCGATTTCGCGGAAGAGATAGGCACAATTGTGCCGCGCGAATCGCCGGTCGGTGGAATCATCGCGGTCCACAACAGTCTTGATGTCGCGCTGCTCGAGGTTGCAAGCAGCGTGGCTCCGGCCCTTCCGCTTGATGGCGGCGGCGTGCCCCTCGGTCCGGGTCGCACCAGCTATGTGATCGGCTATCCCGCACTCGATTCCCGCCGAAATGACCCCGCGGTGATGCAAAGCATCTTCGGCAATGTCTACGACGTGAAACGCCTTCAGCCCGGATTGCTTAATGACTGGTCAGCATCGATGCAGGCCTATCTGCACGATTGTTCGACGCTCGGGGGAAACAGTGGAAGCTGTCTCGTGGATCTCGCAACCGGGGTTGTCACCGGAGTTCATTTCGGTGGGCGCTACCTCGAAAATAATTGGGCAATCTCCACACGTGATCTTGCCGGCTCGGGGTATCTCCAGAAATTAGGGGCGCGATTTGTTTAGGTCAGCATATCGGTCGGGTTGGGTCTACGGTACTCTGCCTTTTGTCTCTCCTCGACCAATTCCTTGAGATACCGTCGGTATCGAGGGAAGGCGTTCCTATTCTTCATGCGGCATTCCTGTCGGTCTACCGGCGAGCCATAATCGCGATAAAAGAGGTGACACACCCGATCTAGCTAGGGCCAGCCGGGTCCAGCTCCTTCTTTTCGACGAATCGCTTAAGACACTGGTATAAGACCAAAATTTTAGGATTCGACAGAAAACCCAGACGCTTATCTGGGTTCGAAAAATGGATCTATGAACATTCTTCGTGATTGACGGGCCAAGTCTCATTGGCGGCGCTCCGCAGCCATCGCCAAAAAGGGCTTGCACGGCGAAGGAGATCATCATGGCCACCACAGTCAACGAAACGCTCAAGTCCCGCTATGCCGCCCTGCAGGCGGAGCGCGAGAGGAGCTGGCCCCCCGCTCAGCTTGAGGGCAATGCGCGGCAACGCAACCAGTTGCTGGAACGTTTCGATCCCGCCGCCGTGGCCCAGCCCGGTACGGTGTTGCCACCCTTGTCCTTCGTGGAGGTGGACGGCGACACGCTGAGCCTGGACGAGCTCACCGCTGATGGTGCTGCGTTGTTCGTCTTCTTTCGCTATGCGGGTTGCCCGGCCTGCAACATCGCTTTGCCCCATTATGCGGAAGCGCTGTTTCCTGCCTTGAGACAATGGGGCGTCCCACTCGTGGCATTGAGTCCGCAGCCGCCCCTTCTCCTGCGCGAAATCAAGGCGCGGCATGATCTGCCCTTCCATGTCGCGACCGATGCCGACAATGGCCTGGCGCGGCTGCTGCATATCAATTTCCAGCCCGATCACCGCCCGTCGCCGCCGCCGTCCGGTTGGATCGGTGAAGTGACTGGCACGGGCAGTTGGGAATTGCCCCAGCCCGCTTTCCTGCTCGTTGGCGCCGGACGCATCGTGCGCTGGTTGCAGGTCAGTCCCGACTGGCTGGATCGCCCGGAAGCGGACACGGTCCTGCGCCATGTCGACCAGAATCGCGACTGACGAAATGATGCCGCTTTCCTGGCGAAAGGAGGGCGCTGCAACGCGCTGATCGCTACTGTCGGCCCTTGGCGATCCCGGCACCTTATTTGGGATGTCACCCGATTGGAGCAGCCTGAACGATAGGGAGAAAGAGGCAATCATTGCCGAAGCGCGGCAGATGGCTGGAACCCGACTTACGCTTGCCATCCCTTCGACCGCGTTGATAGCGGCCGCTCAACATCTTGCGGTCAAGCTCGCTCAACGCATCGGAAAGACCGCCGCCCGATCTCTTTTTCGCCAGCGTGCCTGCCTCGCGAGCCTCAGCGCTGTTCCAGGCGCCAGGCGCCAACATGGCCGCTCAGACGCAGATCCATGAGCTCGACCAGATCGCGCAACGCCTTGTCGCCATCGTCGACAATCAGAGTCCCCGAAAACCGCCGGTAGCGCAATGCAGCCGGCACCTCCACCCTGACCCCGGCATAACGGCGCAGATCGGCCGCGACCAGAGGGAGCGCGGCGTTATCATAGGATAGCCGCCCATCTTGCCAGGATCCAACATTGGCCGCCTTTACCGGAGCAACGACCGCGATCCCGCCATCCATATCGAAGGTCAGCTCGTTCCCGGCACTGAGCGAGACGGGCTGCGCCATCGTTTCGGCGTGGACCCGAACCTTGCCCTCGGCCACGGCGACGCGCACCACATGGTCTTGTTGCTGCACGTCGAACCGGGTGCCGATATCGCTGATGCTGACGTCTCCGGTGGAAATCGTCAGCGTGCGTGAGGGATCGTGGCGGATGTCGAACGTGGCGCCGCCGGTCATGGCGATGCGATCCTGCGTGCGCCCATCCACGGCCAGGCGGCTGTGGGGCGCCAGCAGGACGGACGATCCATCCGCCAGGGCGATGCGCCGGCTGCCGGCGTCCGTCACGTAGACGCTTGGTGCAGGCGTCATGAATTGCGGTACGGCGATGACCATGGCGAGCGAGGCGGCAACCGCCAGCCCGCCCCAGCGCCAATAGGTCCGGCGCCGACGCGGCCTGGGAGCTGCTTCGCCACCGTCGGCGACGCTGAGGGCATCTCCATGGCGGTCGAGGGCGTCGGCCGTCAGCGCCATCTGGTCGAGCGCGACCCGGTGGCGCGGGTCCGCTTCAAGCCAGGCGGTGAAGGCGTCCCAGTTGATCGCGTCCGCCTGCTGGTCCTCGCAGCGCAGGTGCCACTCCGCGGCTTCGGACAGCATCGCATCGGGCAGATTGGCTTGGTTCTCGCGGTTCATCGTCCCTGTTCCATTCGCGGCTTTGCGCCGTCGTCAGCCCCATGATCCTGCGACGCCGCCGCTGCAAATGATCCGCAGTTCGCCAGAGCCGTCCGCAAATGCTTCATCGCCAGCGCCAGATGCTTTTCCACGCCACTGCGAGAAATTCCAAGAACTTGCGCGATTTCACTCTGACCCATCCCCTCGAACCGATAGAGACGCAGGGCGCGCGCCGCGCCTTCGGGCAAGCCGGCGATGGCCGATCGCAGGATTTCCGCTTCCTGCCGACGGGCAATCGCTTCATCGACAGGCTCGGTGGCGTCGATCCGCACCTCCGGTGCTTCGGCCACGCCCCCATGATCCTCTTCAAGCCAGGCCCGTTCGCGCCGCATCGCCCTCTGCGCGGCCCGCAGGCGGTCGAGCACGATGTTGTTGGCCATGCGAAACAGATAGGCGCGTGGATTGCCGATCGGCCCAGCCGGTTGTGCGCGCGCCTTGATCCACAGATCCTGCATGACGTCCTGCGCCTCGTCCCGCGATCCGCATCGCCCGCAAAGGAAGCGCAGCAGTTCGGCCCGGTGCACTTCGAGCAGCCTGGCAAGACCCGCGCCCTGCGGTTCGTCCTGATCTGCCCCCATCCGTTTCTCCGCGGCGATCACGATCCGCGTCGGGCCCGGCCAATAAGTCCCCGGACCGAGCGAGTCACCGCCACTTCATGCACCTCCACCTCTGTTTCCGCAAACCCGCCCGCGATGAGTGCCGCGCGCAGATCACCGGCGTCGTACAGGCGATGAAGCCCCTCCCGGGCGAAGGCCCAGCCCTCCATCGTGCCGCGATGTGTGACGTAGGCGACCATCCGGCCCCCGGGCCGCAGCACGCGATGCAATTCGCGCACGAAGCCGTGGTCGCTTCCATCGAAATACAGTATGTTCAGCGCCAGCGCCGCGTCCATGCAGCGGTCCTCCAGCGGCAGCGACCCCAGATCGCCCGCTATCAGCGTGGCTGTGTCGCCGAGCGATCGTTGCGCCATATTCAGCATGACATCGGATCGGTCGATGCCCGTTAGCGATGCCGGACCGGCCCAACGCAGCTCGGCCAGAGCCGCGCCCGTGCCGCATCCGGCATCAAGCACGTCCTCGCCGGGCCGGATCGCCAGCATATCGATGGCAAGGCGCATCGGCCGGCGGTTGAGCACATCCATTGCGCTGCCGAGCAGGCGTCCTGAACTGCCCCTCGGATGGGCGAGTTGCCGGGCCAGGCTTCCAGCGAAGCTCATGAGGGGCCGCCTTCCGCTCAGGCTGCCTTGGCGAGCAGGTTGCGCACTTCGCGGCGACGGCCTGCATCCCAGACCGGGCGGCTGGCGTCATGCGGCGCGCGCAACGCCTTTTGCAGATAGGCGCGCGCGCTGGCCTTGTCGCCCCGATCGAGCAGATAGTCGCCGTAAAAATAGTTGGAATCGAGGCCGTCCGGATCGATCGCCAGCGCTTGCCTCAGCAGCTTGACCGCCCGGTCGCCATCACCCCAGGCGAGCGGCGAGCCGGGCACCTTGTAATAAAGGACGCCCAAGCTTAGCGCCGCGCCGCCGTCGGCCGCGCGCGGATCGATGGCATAGGCCTTGGCGATCAGGTCGCGCGCCCGCGTGGCAAGGCCAAGCTTGTGGAAGAAGTTGGCGCGGTTGGCCTGTTCGCTGGTGACGATTCCGGCCCACAGCAGCGGCTCGGCCTTGCCCGGATAGCGTGCGACGAGCGTGTTGGCCTGCTTGGCCAGTTGATCGAGCGCCTTGGTCTGGGTGCTCGATCCCTGCACCTCGTAAGCGATATGTGCCCAGCCGTCGTTCACGGCCTTCACGTCGCTTGCCATGTCGGCGAAGGCGGCGGTGGGCGCGAGCATGGCGAGCAGCGGGACCAGAGCCGTAAGGGCGGTGCGGATTTTCATGGACTTCTCTCCTTCACGATGGTGTCGGGTTCATGCCCGGACGATTAGCTGAATTCGGCGCGGGCCTTGCGGATCTGCCCGGCAAGGCCATTGTCGACGATCCTTGGCGCGATGGCGTTCAGGGCCGCGTAGACCCGTTCCATCACACCGATGCTCACGGTCTCGCGTCGTTCGACGATGGCAGAGGCAATGCGTCGTGCGACCCATTCCGGCTCGTCCGCCTTCATGCCGGTAAGCGCGAGGAAGCGGTTCACCTCGCCATTGTTGAAGGGTGTGCGCGCCGCGCGCGGGTTGACGTGCGTGACAGTGACGCCGCTGCCGATCAATTCGCGGCGCAGCCCCTGGCTCAGCGCGGCAAGGCCCGCCTTGCTGCTCGAATAGGCGGCAAACCAGGGATAGGGGATCGCCCCCAGCACGGAGCCGACATTGACGATCTGCCCTGATCCGCGCGCCCGCATCGGCGCCGCGACTGCGCGGGCCAGCACCGCGGGCACCAGCAGGTTGACCCGGTAGCACAGGGCCAGCGCCTCGATCGGCTGGCTTTCATGCAGTCCGAACCGCATCACGCCCGCGACATTGACCAGAATGTCCGGACATTCATCTTCCAGCCGCTGCGCCAGTGCCGTCAGGGCGCTATCGTCGGACAGGTCGGTGACGATGCTGGCATGGCACGCGGCACACTCGCTGCGGTCGATGCCGGTAATATGCGCGCCCGCCTCGGCCAGCATCCGGGCGACCGGCGTGCCGATCCCGCCTGCCGCACCCGTCATCATGACGCGCAGACCGTCGAGCCTTGAGGCTTCATGCCGCGACATGCTGTGCATCCTCCAGTTCAATGCTGGCGAAAACGGCGCCGAACAGGCCGAACATCTCGCGCGCCATGGACAGGATCGCATCCCGGTCCTCGTTTGGCAGCCCGTTCACCAACCCGGCGAAGAACGTCATATGATGCTGATCCAGCGCACCGTGAGAAGTGAGATAGGTGAAGGCCTCCGGGGGCAGGCCAAGCCGCTCCGCCACCGCGTTCGCGCCGCGCTGGGCCAGCGCCACGCTGACGCTTTCCAACACATAGACCATGCCGAAGAAGGCGGCCGCGTTGCCCGATGCGATACGGGCATAGGCATGTTCCACCATGGCGCGGGTCGCCGGATGGGGTTCGCTGTTACGGGCGGCATCGGCGTCGCCACCGGCGGCGGCGATGTCGGACAGGATCCATTCCTCATGGCCCGTCTCTTCCTCGATATAGTCGTCGAGCGCGGCGACAAGTTCGGGGCGGTCCAGCAAGCGGGCGCGGGTGGCCTGCATCAGCGGGACGGTGTGGCGCACATGATGATAGGCCTGTCCCAGATAGTCGATATAGGCGCGGCGCCCGATGGCGCCCGCCAGCCCCGCCCGGACCTGCGGGATCGTCAGGAAACGCAGCCGGTCGCGAAAGGTCGCCGCCTCCAGTTCGTCGAAGAAGGGTGGATCGCATTCCAGCCATGCCTCGGCAATCGCCTTGCGGCGCAGGCGGCCGTTACCCGTCAGCATGCGGTTGTCGGTCGTGAAGGGGGAAACCTCGCGCCATCGCGCCACGCGGGCATAGGCCGGCAGCGCCGCATTCGCGGCCTCGATCGCGGCGGCAAGGTCCGCTTCGGGCGACGCTGGAACCAGTAGCGCTTCTGGCGCTGGCAGCCCGTCGCCATGGACCATCGCCTGCAGGATTGCCGGTTGTGCCATCAGCTGCGTCTCGACCCATTCGGGCGAGATATTGCGGCCAAAGCTGGTGACGATCAGGGCGGACTTGCGCCCCTCGATCCACAGCCGCCCCGCCTCGTCCAACCGTCCGATGTCGCCGGTGGCGAAGGGACCGGGCAGGCGCGGTTCGCCGATGGTGCCGAGGAACATCTCGCCTTCCAGCATGATCTCGCCATCCTCCGCGACCCAGGCCTGCATGTGGCCCAGTGGCCGCCCGACGGACCCGCTGGCCGCGTCTGCACCGGATTCAAGCGAAACCACCGAACCGCATTCGGTCAGTCCATAGCCCTGGCGCACTGGAAGCCCGACTCGCCGGGCGCGCGCAAGCAGTTCGGGCGCAACGCGCGCGCCGCCCACCGCCACGAGTGTCAGGTCCGGCAGGCGGAGCTCGGTTCGCTCGAGCACAACGACAATGCCGGTCAGATATTCGGGCACGAGGATCAGCGAAGTGATGCGCCATTGGGCAATCATGCGCGCCATGCGGCCGAAATCGGGGCGGAACGGATCGGCCAGCCCCAGCGCCTGCTGCGGCGGGCAGACATAGGTGCCGCCGGCCAGCATGGTCGCGAAGAAGCCGGCCACCGTCTCCAGCAGGATGCCCGGCGGCAGCAGCGCGCAGTGCCGGTTCGCATGGGTTGACCCGACGCTTTCCACCACCGCGCCTGCAACGTTCAGCATGTGGCTGGCTGAGAGGCATACGCCCTTGGGCGCGCCGGTCGATCCGGAAGTGAAGGTGATCCGGGCCGTTCCCTCGGGCAGCAGGGACGGCCCAGGCTTTGGTGGCGCCGCGGGTTCGCCTGTCGCACCACAGGCGGAGCAGGCATGGTTCGCTTGATCGGACGTGAAGAATGTCGGCAGAGACAGCACGGGGACGCCAGCTTCCAGCAGGGCCAGTTCGCGCACCGCGGCTTCGACCCCATGGTCGAGGCTGAGGACCGCAGGAACGCCGTGCCGCTGCGCGCGATAGCGAACGGCCTCGGACGCGACCCGTTCCGCAAGCTCGGCCCATGTCACGGGCGGCCCGACCACGGGATCGAGCGCGATGCCGCCCGGTTGCGCGGAAGCATGCCTGCGGATGCTCGGAAGCAGGCGGGTCATGCCGCAATATTCCGGCGCGCGGAAAGATAGGCGCCGATCGCGCGCTGCCCCTCGGCTATGAGTCCGGCGCAGACCAAGGGATCGCTATCATAATAACGCCCCCAGATTTCCGGATCGCCGACCCGGTCCGCCCTGGCTGGGGCGAGCGTATGCAATGGCACGCCCATGCGCCTGAACATCTGCCGCAAGGGCGCGGTCAGGGTCGCGACGGCAATTTCGCATTCGCCTCCAAGATCGTTTGCGGCCATTGCCCAGAGCGAGACCATCGCAAAGGCATCGTCGGCGGCCAGGCTGCCGATCTCGATCACGCTCTTGCGCACGATGAGGCGGCCCAATGCGGTCGTCAGACAGTCCTCCACCGGCGCATCAAGATAACATTCCAGAAACAGCGGTTCGTTGCTTGCGCGGCGGTATCCCAGCACTGCCCTTGGCGCCCCGGCTCGCGCAACGTCGAGCATGTTGGAAAAGCAGGGTTGCGCCCGTGCGCCGTGAACACTCGAATATCTGCGTCGTATCAGATTGCTCGAATTCGTCTCGATCATCAGCAATACCTCGGCATTTGCGGATGAGACGGCAGGCCGAATCTTCTTCCTCAGTTGGCGGACGGATTTTTTTGGTCCCGGCCGGTTTTTTTGGTGGCGGACGGCATCCGCAGGTGGCCGCGAAGTGCAGCTTGCGGCCGACCTTGTTGATGCCGAACAGCATCACGCCAAGAAATCCTGCTTCCAGGAAGAAGGCGGTCAGCACCTCGTAAGCCATGAGTGGCCCGATGACGGGACCGGCCTTGTCAGAGAAGACCGACCAGTTGGTGCCGAACTGGTACGACATGACGATGCCCGAAACGACGCCCATGGCGAAGACGATGGCGAAGATCTTGAGCCAGTAGCGATAGAGATTGGCATAGACGCCCTTGCCTGTCGCCAGCCACAATCCCTCCAGCACCATGAGATAGCTGGCCAGCCCGATCGAAAAGGCGGGGAACAGGAAATGAAAGCTGACGGTGAAGGCAAATTGCGCGCGGGCCAGCAACAGGGCGTCAACGGCATCGAACATGGTCACGTCCTTTCACCCGCCTTTTAGCAGGCAAGCGCGATCAGCGTGATGGGTCAGTTTGTCATGCCCGGCAGAAATGCGGCTGCACTGCGCCAGAGCATGTAAAGGGCGACGATGAAGATCAGGCCGGCAAAGACCATGGTCAGTCGCCCGGTCTTTCCACCCAGTCGTTCCGCAAGCCATGTGCCGCCGATGCTGCCCGCCACGCCGCCCAGCACGAAGACCAGCGCGAGCGGCCAGTCGACCAGCCCGGAAAAGGCGTAGTTGGCGGCCGTCGTCAGCCCGAAGGCCGTGACCGCGACCAGCGAGGTGCCGACTGCCATCAACATCGGCATGCCCGTCGATGCGACGAGCCCCGGAACGATCAAAAAGCCGCCGCCTATGCCGAAAAAGCCCGAGAACACGCCCGACCCGAGGCCGTAGGCGACCACCTTGGGCGCCTTCTCCCGGTTGCATTCCGCGCCGGGATCGCCCGGATTGCCGCGCCCCTTGAGCATCAGGGCGCCAACCAGCAGCATGACCAGCGCGAAGAGGAACAGCAGCTTTTCGCCATCGACCATCTTGCCGAAGGTCGAGCCGGCGAGCGCGCCGACGATACCGGCGGCGGCGTAGATGCCGCCGCAGCGCCATTTGACATGATGGGCGCGCGCATGGCCGGCAAGTCCGGCAGCCGCATTGGCGGCGACGGCAAGGGCGCTCGTCCCGATCGCGACATGGGCATTGGGGACGCCGACAAGATAGACCATGAGCGGCACGGCTAGGATGGAGCCGCCACCGCCGACCAGACCCAGCACGAAGCCGACAAGGCCGCCGGACAAGGCGCCGAGGGCATATTGGATCGGCTCCATCATGACGGCTGGCCTGCCTCGACGGTCAGCGGACAACTGCCATAGCCGTCATAGGCGGCCACCGGCGCCTTGCCGTCGAGCGCGGCCAGGGCGTTGCTCGCGGCAGCGGCAAGTCCCGAACGGAAGCCAGCCCGCGCTATCTCCTGCATATCCTGCGGAAGCCGTTGGGGAGACACGGAAAGGCGGGGTGTCAGCGGCTTGATGTCCATGGGGATGCTCCTTGTCGGCATCGCGTGATTATCGTGTCGTGAGACGGTGCAGAACCATGCCGGCGAGCATGGCCAGAACGAAGGGGGCGACCGCTGCGGGGGCGAGGGCGAGACTGGCTATGGCCGGGCCGGGGCACAGCCCGCCGATGCCCCATCCGATGCCGAACAACACCGCGCCGAGCGCCAGTCTGCCATCGAGGCTGCGCGTTTCAGGCAGGTTGAAGGCCGTGTCCGCAAGCGGCTGCTCGAGCCGCTTCTGGACGAGCCAGGCAAGTGCCATCGGCACGATCGCGCCCCCCATGACGAAAGCCAGAGTGGGATCCCAGCGACCGAAGAGATCGAGGAAGGCGCGAACCCGCGCCGGATCGGCCATGCCGGAAATGGCCAGCCCGGCTCCGAACAGCATGCCCGACAGCAGGGCAATGACGATCCGCATCACAGCGCTCCCGCAAGGCGCATCACCGCCACGGTCGCGAAGCCGCTGGCCATGAACAGCCCGGTCGCCAGCATCGAGCGGCGCGACAGGCGCGACAGTCCGCATACGCCGTGACCGCTGGTGCAACCGGAGCCCAGTCTCGTGCCGAACCCGACGATCAGCCCGGCGATGATGAGCAGGGCCGGCGCGGGAAAGGTCGCCGGGACGCCGCCGGTCAGGGATGCGACGATGAACGCACCAAGAGGCAAGCCCAGGATGAAGACGATCGCGATTCCGCGTGGAGTCCCACTGTTTGCAATGCCGGTCGCGCGCGCGGCGAGGCCACTCACCCCGGCGATCCGGCCCAGGCCCAGCAGCATGATCGCGGCGGCCAGGCCGATCATGAGCCCACCAACCAAGCCGGCGCCGGGCTGCGCATAAGGAAAGGCGGCGGCGATCATAGCTGGTTCACCGGGATCTTGAGATAAACGACGCCGTTGTCCTCCGCGGGCGGCAGATGGCCGGCGCGCATGTTGACCTGCACGGAAGGGAGGATGAGCCGCGGCATGGCCAGCGTGCGGTCGCGGCCTTCGCGCATGGCCACGAATTCGTCCTCGCTGATCCCGTCATGAGCGTGAACATTCGCCCGGCGCTGCTCGGCCACGGTCGTCTCCCAGGCATAATGATCGCGACCTTCGGGTAGATAGTCGTGGCACATGAACAGGCGCGTGTGGGGCGGCAGGTCGAGAAGACGGCGCAGCGACCGGAACAGCGTGCGGGCATCGCCGCCGGGGAAGTCGGCCCGGGCGGTGCCGTAGTCCGGCATGAACATGGTATCGCCCACGAAGACGGCATCGCCGATCACATAGGCGACGCAGGCCGGAGTGTGGCCCGGCACATGCAGCACGGTGACCGACAGGTTGCCGATCTGGAAACTGTCGCCATCGGCCCAGAGATGGTCAAAGTCGGAGCCGTCCCGCGCAAATTCGGTGCCCGCGTTGAAAAGCTTCCCGAAAGTGTGCTGGACTTCGCAGATGTGCGCGCCGATCGCAATCTTGCCGCCCAGCTTCTGCTCGAGATAGGGCGCGGCCGACAGATGATCGGCGTGGGCATGGGTTTCCAGATGCCAGTCGACGGCCAATCCCTGCGCGGCGACATAGGCGATGATCGGATCGGCGGCCTCGAATGTCGTCCGGCCGGACGCTGGATCATAGCTCAGCACGCTGTCGATGACCGCCGCACGGCGTGTTTCCGGATCATGCACGACATAGGTGATCGTGAAGGTCGGCACATCGAAGAACGCCTTGATGATGGGTACGCCCTTCCGTGCGGCAGCAATTTGCACAGCAGCCTTGGCGAGTGCGTCGTCGGACATGCGACTCTCTTTCAATTTCATATTTACAAAATTATGTATTTATATATTTTGAAATCGTCAAGGGCTTGCCATATGCGGCGGGCGATCGCAGGGAATGCGGCATGGACGTTGAGATGATGAAGACAGCCGGTTCGGTGCGGATCGGCAATCATGCGCCCGATTTTCAGGCCCGTTCCACGAAGGGGGATTTCCGGCTTTCGACCTTGCGCGGACAATGGGTGATCTTCTTTTCCCATCCGGCGGATTTCACGCCGGTGTGCAGTACGGAATTTGCCGAACTGGCCCGCCGTCAGGCGGCTTTCGATTCGTTGAACTGCAAGCTGGTGGGCCTCTCGGTGGATAGCCTCTATGCCCATCTCGCCTGGGTGCGTGCCCTCAAGGATCTGTTCGGCGTCGACATCGGCTTCCCGATCATCGAGGATCCGAGCATGGTGGTGGGCCGCGCCTATGGCATGATCGATGATGCTGCTTTCGACAGCATGACCATGCGCTCCACCTTCTTCATCGATCCCCAAGGAATCATTCGCGCGACGACCTGCTATCCGCACAATGTCGGCCGCTCCGTCGAGGAGATGCTGCGTCTGCTGCGCGCGTTGCAGTGCGTCGACGGCGCAGATGTGCTGACGCCGGAAGGCTGGGACGATGGCCAGCGGTTGCTGCTTCCCGTGGCGGAGCAGGCGGACGGCGATCGGGATTGGTTCTGCCGTTTCGAGGATCGCGCATGAAGGCGCTCTACGAGGATCGCGATGCTGCGGGAGTCGCGGCGGAAAAGATCAAGGTCTTTGCGCAACCGCAACGGCTGATGATCCTGTCCTGCCTGCTGCGCGGTGAACGCAATGTCGGCGAGATTGCAGAGATCACCGGACTTGTGCAGCCCGCGCTCAGTCAGCAACTGGGAGAACTGCGCCGTTCCGGGCTTGTTCAGACCCGCAAGGAAGCCAAGCAGGTCTGGTATATGCTGGCCGATGAAAGCGTCGCTTTGTGCGTCCGCAATATCGAAGCCATTTTCGCAGGGATGGGAACTCCGCAGCCGATGCCTGTTGAGACATCGTCTTTCCCGTCGAGAAAACGACAGGGCGTCGCCAGTTTCGCGCGCATTTTATGATCCGCGCCTAACGAAATTCCGAAAGGCATTCCGGCCGCCGATCCGTCGGACAGCGCATGATCTTTTACATGCGCGACCGGAGCCTCACCTTCTCCCAACCGGGCGAAGCTGCGCAAAAGCAATGGATGTGGTGAATAATCGACCGCTATTCGCGGACCTGAGACGGTGGAGGATGGGAGGTCATGAAGCGCCCGTGCGGACTGACCGCAAGGATGACGTTCGTACCGCGCAATCGGGCGACCTTGAGATCAGAAAGATTCTTTGTTAATGGCTGCGGCCTCAACGCTAAATGAGCGTTGCAGTTGCACCACACCGCGTCATCGATATTGAACGTTCAAGGATAAACATTGCCTTCCTATAAAGCTCCCTCATTCCAAGACCGTATTGCCGCTGCAGGATTGGCCAAACAGAAGGCTCTGGATGCACTAAGAGCCAAGCCACCCGTCGACGAGGCTCTTATGGCGGAACGACGCCAGGCGCGCGAAGCGCGGGATCAGGCAATTGCGATCGAGCGAGCGGCCAAGGCTGAGGCGGTTGCTTTGGCCAAGGCTCAAAAGGCGGAACGCAAAGCGGCCGAGCAGGCGGCGGAAGCCGAAAAACAGGCCGCCGCCGCCGCGGCGGCGGCACTCAAGGCCGCCAGGCTGACCCCCGCCAGCGCCGCTGAAATGAAGGCTGCGCGGGATGCTCGCTACGCTGCGCGCAAAGCTCGCAAATAAATAGCTAGCTGGCGTGCCGAACGGCTTTATTGTGATCGACATGCCCAGCGACGTAAAAGCGCATTGCCAAGTCGGCTGCTGATCCACAGCCGAACCTTTGAGCATCCCAATTCTGGAGAACGCATGGCCGATTTGTATCAGAAAGCATTGGAATCGGAACGCCGAAGCCTATGGGCCGAATGCAGGCTGAAAGGTCTGGCAAAGGATACTCCGGAGCGCATCCGAATAGCGGAATTGGACGAATTGCTTGCGAAGCATAAAGCCAAGAAAGGCGCCGCATCTGACCCATCCGGCTCCCAGGCGAAAATTCCATGAACGGGTATGTGAAATTCGAGACGCCCGATGGCGATGTCCTCGCCATCAATGCGGACCGTGTCAGCTTCATTCGGCGTTACAGGGGAACTGATCAAGCCAGCGCCATTAATTTCGAAAAGGGACATTACATCGTCGTCAAGGGCGACCTCAAAGCAGTAATGGAAACGCTCGCAGAGGCGTAGTCTGCTGAGTTCGACCCTTCGCCGTCGTTCAGTACCGAAATCCGCCGTTTATGATTGTCGCAGGTCTACCGGAGCGGGATATGGCTCTATCCCACTCCGGTGGCCATTTTATCTGCTAAAATCGGTAGATTATTGTGACGATCCAGTTTCGTCATGAATGGGCCTGTGCGGAATATATCCCACCGGCTTTGTCCACTAATTACGCCGCGCTCTTTTCGGCGGCTTTGCTGCTGTAGCGATTGTCCGGCTGGGCGAGTCCCAGATGCTCGCGGAAGGTGGCGCCCTCATAATCGTCACGGAACAAGCCACGCGCCTGAAGGATCGGGATCACCTTGTCGACGAACAGGTCGAGCTGCCCGGGAAGCGGCTCGAATACCACGAAACCGTCGGCGGCGCCGCTTTCGAACCATTGCTGCAAGCGATCCGCCACGGTTTCTGGCGAGCCGACGAAGACACCGCGCGGGGTCGCCAGCCGCTCCGCCACTTGCCGCAGGGTCAGATTTTCGGCGCGCACCAACGCCAATATGCGTAGCGTCGCGCTCTGCTGGCTGTTGAGCCCGATATGTTCGACATCGGGAAAGGGCGTATCCAGATCATATTGGCGGAAATCATGATCGTTGAAGGTCCGCGACAGGAAACCGAGCCCCGTGTCGATCGATTCCAGCGCCGCCAGCTCGCGATAGCGCGCCTCCGCATCCTCATCCGTTTCCCCGACGATCGGGGCGATGCCCGGCAGGATGAAAAGCTGGTGCGGATCGCGGCCGAAGCCCTTGGCCCGCGCTTTCACGTCGGCATAATAGGCCTGGCCGGCTTCCTCGTCTTCGGCATGGGTGAAGATGACCTCCGCCCGCTTCGCCGCGAAATTGCGCCCGTCGTCCGACGCGCCCGCCTGGAAGATGACCGGCTGGCCCTGCGGTGTCCGCTTGATGTTGAGCGGGCCGCGCACCTGGAAGAACTCGCCCTTATGATCCAGCCGGTGTAGCCGGTCGGGATCGACGAACTGGCCGCTTTCCTTGTCCGCGACATGGGCGTCTTCTTCCCAGCTATCCCACAAGCCCTGGACCACGTCGAGATATTCCCCGGCGATGCGATAGCGCACGGCATGGGGCGGATGTTCGGTCTTGCTGAAATTGGCCGCCGTGTCGCCCAGCCAGGACGTCACGATGTTCCATCCCGCCCGGCCGCCGCTGAGATGGTCGAGCGAGGCGAACTGGCGCGCGACGTTGAACGGCTCGGAATAGCTGACGGTTAGTGTCCCCACCAGCCCGATGCGCGATGTCGTCGCCGCCAGCGCCGAGAGGATGGTGATCGGCTCGAAGCGATTGAGATAATGCGGGCTGGACTTCTCCGTGATCGACAGGCTGTCCGCGACGAAGAGGAAATCGAACTTGCCGCGTTCGGCCGTGGCGGCCTGCTTCTGATAATAAGCCAGGCTGGTGCTGGCGTTCACGTCGCGGCCGGGATGCCGCCAGTCGTTCCAGGTGCGGCCGACGCCGTGCAGGATGAAGCCGAGCTTGATATGACGCTGTTGGGGCATGATCGATGTCTCGCTGAATGAGTTGCAAAGCGGGATTTAAGCGCCGGGATGCGCACCGACCAATGCGTAATGATCGGTCATTTATGGATTTTGCAAAACCATCGAGCGTAAATCGCGGGTCGGATCAGCCAGGCTCGCGATCCTTGCGAGTCGGCAATTCCCACTTCGATGGGAAAGGACCGGCCGTGATGCGGCAGGCAGCTCACTTCGAAATCGATCGTGACATAATTCATCAGCGCCATCTCCACTCTCCGGTTTTCCGGCAGTTCTCGCGCTCCCGATCGATGCGCGGCGACACCCCTCTTGGTCTATGTACATGGTCTGGCCACCGAATAATTATTGTCTCTACTGTGAGGATTATGAAGGATTGGAATAGGAAGAATGAAAATCGATCCTGAACATGGATTGCTACCGGGTGATCCAATCTTCTCCATGGATGAGCATTGCCAATAATATTCGGATATTCAAAGCATCGCCGCCCAATCGTCATAACCGCGCGGCGCAATCCTCCCTTAGCAATAGTCCGTCGCGGAATTGTCCGGCGACTTGAGAGGTGATGATATGTCCTCAGCAGCAGCAGATATTCTGGACCGTGCCGACGGGATCATCGGCATCCGCCCCCTGCAACCGACCATCGGTGCGGAAATCGACGGCGTCGATCTCAGCAAGCCGCTTGCCCCGGAACAGCGCGACGCCATCCGCGCCGCGCTGTTGCGCTACAAGGTGATATTCTTCCGCGACCAGCCGCTCACCAACGATCAGCATGCCGCCTTCGCGGGTGCTTTCGGCCCGCTCTATACCCATCCCAGCAACACCGCCGATCCCAAGATCGCGCCGATCCACAAGATTGCGGCAGTCGATGCGGCCAAATATGAAAAGCGCATCCATCGCTATGTGAAGCCGGGCGACGGCTATCATAGCGACACGAGCTGGCGGCTGGTGCCGACCTGGGGCGCGGTGTTGCGCGCCGTCACATTGCCTGAGGTTGGCGGGGACACCATCTGGGTCGACGCCCATCTCGCCTATGAAGGCCTGTCCGACGATGTGAAGGCCCGGCTGGAAGGGCTGCATGTCACCCATGACTTCCGGGAAGCATTGACCGGCGCGGGTCACGACTATCCGATCGTCGCGCATCCTGTCGTGCGCACCCATCGCGAAACCGGCCAGAAAATCCTCTGGGTCAACTATACCCAGCGGCCCCAGATATTGGGCGTGGAGCTTGCCGAGAGCCGCGAATTGCTGGAGGAGATCATCCGCCAGTATAAGCGGCCCGAATATCAGGTGCGCTTCTCCTGGCGTCCCAATTCGGTCGCCTTCTGGGACAATCGCGCTGCGGTCCATTATGCTGTGCGCAACTATGGCGATTTCCCGCGTGTTCTTGAACGCATCCTGATTGCGGACGAGCCGCTCTACGCGAACCTCTGATCCCTGACTGGCCGGTCGCGGAGACGCCATGACTCGCAATCCCTCCTCCCGGCGCAGGGTTCTGCCCTGGATCGCCCTAGCCGCCCTGATCGCCGCGGTGGCGATCGGCCTTGTCTCGTTTCGTCAGCAGGGCGGGGCCGATCAGATCCGGCCGGTCCTGAAGATCGGAGACCAGCGCGGCGGCGCGCAGGCGCTGATGCGCGCGGCCGGGGAACTGGACGATGTGCCCTATCGGATCGAATGGGCGCAGTTTCCGGCCGCCTCTCCTTTGCTGGAGGCGCTGGGGGCGGGGGCGATCGATGTCGGCGGCGTCGGCGGGCCGGCCTTCGCCTTCGCCTATGCGGGCGGCGCGAAGATCAAGGCGGTCTTCGCCTATCGCCCCCAGGGCGCCAATGTCGGTCGCGCTTCCGCCATCGTCGTGCCGAAGGACTCTCCGATCCGGTCCCTGGCGCAGCTCAAGGGGCGTCGGCTTGCCACCGTCCGGGGGTCCGTCGGGCAGGATCTGGCGCTTCGCCTGATCGAGAAGGCGGGACTCGCGCCGTCCGATATCCGCTGGACCTATCTCGACAACGGCGCCGCCAAGGCTGCGCTGGAAAGCGGCGCGATCGACGCATGGGCGACCTGGGGCAGCTATGTCGGCATCGCGGTCATGGAAAATGGCGACCGGGTGCTGGGCGACGCCAGCAGCCTGCCCGCCCAGGCTGGTTTCTTCGCGGCATCGGATGCAGCGATCCAGGGTAAGAGGGCAGTGCTGGGCGATTTCCTCGCGCGGCTCAATCGGGCGCGGCGCTGGGCCGCGGCGCATCCCGATGCCTTTGCCCGGACGCTGGCGCAGGAGACGGGCCTCCCCTTCAAGGTCGCCCGCTTTTCCATCTCCGCCTATATCGGCACGGCAGAGCCGATCGACGATGCGCTGGTCCGCGAACAGGCCGAAATCTTCGCCCGCTACCGCCGCGCCGGCATCATCCCCGCGCTGCCCGACATTCGCGGCGCCTATGATCCGTCCTTCAACGCCACGACTCTGGCCCGGCGGGACTGACACCCTTTTCCCATTTCGAAGGAATCCCGATGAAAAGCCTGCTGCTCGCGGGTGCCGCCCTGTCCGGCGCCGCCCTTCCGTCCTATGCCTTCGCGCAGGAGCCTGGCGCGGTGCCGCCCGCCGCTGCCGACGATGCGGAGGCGGGATCAGCGATCGTCGTCACCGGCACGCGCCGGGGCGGGGGACGGACGGTGGCGGACAGCCCGGTGCCGATCGACGTCATCAGCCCCCAGGAATTGCAGGCGACCGGCCGCACCGGCCTTAAGGAAGTGCTGGGCAACATCATCCCCTCGCTCACCATGCCGGCGCTGGGCGGCGGCGGCACATCGGCCAGCGTGCGCCCCATTTCCATTCGAGGTCTGTCGGGCGACTATCTGCTGGTACTGGTCAACGGCAAGCGGCGGCACACGACCGCGCTTATCAATAACCTTTCGCGCATATCGGGCGGCTCGACGCCGGTCGACATCGACCTGATCCCCACCAACGCCGTGGGCCGGATCGAGGTGCTGCGCGACGGCGCCGCCGCCCAATATGGGTCGGACGCGATTTCCGGCGTCATCAACATCCTGTTGGACGACGCGCCGGAGGGCGGTTCCTTCTCCGCCACCGCCGGGCAGCTTTATGAAAAGGGCGGCGCGCTGGTGCAGCAGGGGTTGAGCTATGGCACGCGCATCGGCGGCGACGGCTTCATCCGCCTTGCGGTGGAGGGGAAATATCATGACCGTGCCGACAGTTCGGCCGAACCTGTGCCCTATGTCTATCCCTTGGTGAACGGCGCGCCCGACCCGCGCGAGGCCAATGCCGATCATCTGATCGCGGGCGGTTATGGCCGCTCCAACCGCGACAAGATCGTCAACGGATCGTTGAATGCAGAACTGCCCGTGGGCGCGGCGCTGACCGCCTACAGCTTCTCCACCCTCAGCTACCGCGACATCGACGACAAGCGCGGGGCCATTGTCCCGGCAAAGACCGGCTATGGGGGACAGACCAATGGTCAGGGACAGACGTCCCTGCCGGGCATTTACCCTTCGGGCTTTCAGGCGCGGCGGCGCATCCGGGAATGGGATTGGCAGTCAGCCGTCGGCCTGCGCGGCGATCTGACGGCGGGATGGTCGTTCGATCTTTCCACCAGCTATGGGCGCGACCATGTGAAGCTGGGGGCGGTAGGCACGCTCAATCCCTCGCTCGGCCCTGCCAGCCCGACAAGCTTCTTCATGGGCAAGCAGATACAGGATCTGTGGGTCAACAATCTGGAATTCACCCGCAGCTACGACATCGGCACCGCTCAGCCGCTGGACGTGGCGATCGGGTTCGAGCATCGCTGGGAAAAATTCCGCAACCGCGCCGGGGAGCCGGACAGCTATCGCGACGGCGGCTATGTGATCCCCGCCGATGGAACGCCGTTCGGCAACGCCTATGGCGGCCGGTCGCCTTCGCCGGGGCTGGTATCCTTCACCGGAACCTCCCCCGCAGACGAGGCGACGCTCAGCCGCAACAACCTTGCCGCCTATGTCGATCTGTCGGCGGATGTGACGCCGGGCTGGTTCGTGGGCGTCGCCGGGCGCTTCGAACATTATGACGACAGCGCGGGCGACACGGTATCCGGCAAATTCTCCACCCGCTATGAATTTGCGCCCGGCCTGGCCCTTCGTGGCGGCGTCAACACAGGCTTCCGCGCGCCCTCGCTGGCACAGGGCGGCTTTTCGACCACGCAGAACACGGCGACGATCATCGGCAATGAGCGGGTCAGCACCACCTCGAAATTCCTGCCGGTCGGCAGCGTCGCCGCCCAGGCGCTGGGCGCCAGCCCGCTCAAGCCCGAAAAGTCGCTCAACTACACGGCGGGTCTATCCTTCGAACGCGGACCGTTCCGCCTGACGGTCGACGCCTATCAGATCAAGGTGGACGACCGCATCGTGAAGACCGAATTCCTTGGCACGGCGTCCAATGGCGGATCGGCCATCCGCGCGATCCTGGTCGCCAACGGCATCGATGATGTCGACAGCGCGCAATTCTTCGCCAACGCCATCGACACCCGGACGCGCGGCGTCGACGTCGTGGCCGAATATACGCTGCGCACCGGCGGCCTCGGCAATTTCCGCCTGAACGCCGCCTATAGCTATAATCGCACGAAGATTACCCATGTCATCGACACGCCGCCGGAAATCGCGTCGCTCAACGTCACCCTGTTCGGGCGGCAGGCGCAGCGCGATCTGGTCGCCGCGACGCCGCGCAGGAAGCTGGTGCTGACGAACGACTGGTCGCTGGGGCCGCTGCATGCGTTGGCGCGGTTGACCCGCTTTGGCGGCTATGTGGAATCGAGCAATGTCGCGAGCGGCGACCGTAAATTCGGCGCGAAGTGGATCACGGATCTGGACGTCGGCTATGACATCAGCGATCGGCTGACATTGTCGGTCGGCGCCAACAACCTGTTCGACACCTATCCGGATCGCAACGGCGTGATCGCTTATGACGGTTCGGGCGCGTACGGTAATTTCGCGCCGTTCGGGCTCAGCGGCGGTTTCTATTATGGACGGGTGTCGGCACGTTTCTAGGCCGTAAACTCATAAATGGCGCGCTCGAGGCGCCAAAATGGCGAACATATCGGGCCGAAATGCGCGCGGCGAAGGTTGGACACCTTTGCAAGCGCATTTCGGTTCGAGATGGAAGCCATTTTGGCGTCCTGCGGATTTGACCAAAAAGGCCCATCCCGGCGTCGAGAGGGCTTGAAATATCGACATATTCCTGCGCCCTCTCTCCTTGTGCTGGGCCTTTTTGCCTCAAACCTCGAACGCGCCATTTATGAGTTTACGGCCTAGCTTGTCGTCCACCCACCCCCAAGCGCCTTGAACAGATCGACCTGAGCGAAGGCGACTGCGCGGTTCGCCGTCGCCAGATCGCTCTCCGCCGCCGCCAGCGTCCGCTGCGCATCCAGCACCGTCAGGAAGTCGATCTGCCCTTCGCGCTGGCGGGCAAGGCTGATGCGCGCCGCCCGGTCGGCGGCTTCGCGGGCTGCCTTGAGCGTATCGCGGCGTTCCAGCGCATGGGCATAGACCGACAGCGCCGTCTCCGTTTCCTCCAGCGCCCGCAGCACCGTGCCGTCGAAGGTCGCGAGCGAGCCGTCCGCATCGGCCCTGGCGGCGGCGATACGGGCGCGATTGGCTTCTTGATTGGGGAAGGCCCAGTTGATGAGCGGCCCCAGCAGCCAGCGGAACGGGCCGCCGCCGAATATATCGCCGCCGCCGATTGCCGTTGTGCCGATCGATCCGCCCAGCGTGATGCGCGGATAGAGGTCCGCCGTCGCCACGCCGATCCGCGCGGTATCGGCAGCGAGCCGCTGCTCGGCGGCGCGCACGTCCGGACGGCGGGCGAGCAGCGCGCGCCCGTCCCCCACCGGAATGGGCTGGCTAAGGCCGGGCGTCGTCTTCTGGTTGCGGATGGTGGCGGGCAGCTCCTGCGGCGTGCGGCCGGTGAGGGTCGCAAGGCGGAGGAGCGCGCCATCCCGGTCCGCGATCAGACTGGGGATGATCGCCGCCTGCTGGTCGCGCAGCGCCGTCACGCGGATCACGTCCAGGCGGTCGGAACGGCCGACCTCGAACCGGGCATTGGTGATGCGGATGCTGTTGTCGAGCAGGGCCACCGTCTGCTGCGCCACCGCGAGGCGTTCGGCCGAGCTGGTCGCGTCGACATAGGCGCGCACCGTGTCCGCCACCACCGCCACGCGCACCGCGTCCGCATCGCCCGCCGCCGCGCTGAGGTCGCCCTTGGCGGCTTCGATGCTGCGCTTGACGCGGCCGAACAGGTCGATCTCATAGGCGACGTTCAGGCCCGCATCGACGGTCCAGTTCTCGCGGTCGGCTCCCGGCAGGGTTTGGGCTGCGGAGGCCCGGCCATAGCTGGGCGAACCGCTCAACGTCGTCTGCGGCAGCTTGTCGGAACGGGCGCCGCGCAACTGGGCGCGGGCCTTTTCGAGCCGGGCGACAGCCACGCGGATGTCGGTATTGGCCTTCAACGCATCCTGCACCAGCCCGTCCAGCACCGGGTCGTTATAGAGCCGCCACCAATGATCGTCGGCCTCAGCGGTGCTGACCGCAGGGCTGGCGGCGCCGATGAAGGCTCCGGCAGCAGTGGTGGGAGTGGCCGGAGCCTTATAGTCCGGCCCTGCGGCGCAGGCGGTCAAAGCCGATGCGCCCAGCAGAAGGGGAAGGAGGGTTTTTATCATCTTGCCGTTCCTTATTCGGCGGGTTGCAGCGCGGCGGGAGCTTGACCCTTCCCCTTGCGGGAAAAGCGGTCGCCCAATGCGCGGCACACGACATAGAAGGTGGGGGTGAAGAGCAGGCCGAAGGCCGTCACGCCGGTCATCCCGAAGAAGACCGCAGTACCCAGCGCCTGCCGTAGTTCGGCGCCCGCACCGCTCGCGATCACCAGAGGCACCGCGCCCAGGATGAAGGCGAAGCTGGTCATCAGGATCGGACGCAAGCGGGTCTGGGCAGCCTGAACGGCGGCGTCGACCGGCGAGAGACCTTGTTCTTCCTCGGCCTGCTTGGCGAATTCGACCACGAGGATGGCATTCTTCGCCGCCAGCGCGATCAGCACGACCAGCCCGATCTGCGTGAGGATGTTGTTGTCCATCCCCCGCAGGTTCACGCCCAGCATGGCCGCGAACAGGCACATCGGCACGATCAGGATGATCGAGAGTGGCAGCGTCAGGCTTTCATATTGCGCCGCCAGCACCAGGAAGACGAAGAAGACCGCCATGGCGAAGACGATGCCGGCGGTATTGCCCGCCATCACCTGTTGATAGGCGACGCCGGTCCATTCCTTGCCATAGCCGTCGGGGACGGTGGAGTCGGCCAGCTTTTCCATGGTCGTCAGCGACTGGCCGGAACTGTAGCCCGGCGCCGTGTCGCCGTCGATCTCCACCGCCGGGAGCAGATTGTAGCGCACCACGCGATAGGGGCCGGTCTTGTCCTTGAAGGTCGAGACGGAGCCGATCGGGACCATCTGCCCGCTGTTCGAACGGGTCTTGAGGTTAGCGATGTCGGCAACCGTGCCGCGATGGTCGGCATCGGCCTGAGCGGTCACGCGATAAGTGCGGCCGAGCAGGTTGAAGTCGTTGACGAAGGCGGAGCCGAGATAGACCTGCATCGCTTCGAACACGCGCTCCGGCGGCACGCCGAGCAGGTCGGCCTTGCGGCGGTCCACATCCGCGTAAATGCGGGGAGTACCGACGTCAAACAGGGTGTAGACCATGTTGAGGCCGGGCGTCTGGTTGGCCTTGGCGATGAAATCCTGCGCGACTTTGTTTAGTTCGGCATAACCATGATCCTCGCGGTCCTGCACCATCAGGCGATAGCCGCCCGCCGAACCGATGCCCTGAATGAGCGGCGGCGGAATGAGCAGGATGCGCGCCTTGTCATAGCCCGCGACGGCCTTGTGCGCCTGATCCATGATCCCGGCATAGGTGACGCCCTCCTCTTTCCGTTCAGCGAAGGTCTTGAACGGGAAGTAGATGGCGGCGCTGTTGGGCGCCTGCGTCTGCGAGGGGCCGTGGAAACCGGCGAACATCACTGCGCCGCGCAGACCCTTGATGGGCAGGATCTTCGCCGCGACCTCCCGCGTCACCTTGTCGGTGCGTTCGAGCGAAGCGCCGGAGGGCAGTTGCACCACGGCCAGGAAATAGCCCTGGTCCTGCGCGGGAATGAAGCCGCCGGGCGTCACCCAGAACAGGGCGATGGTGGCGGCGATCAGGCCCGAATAGGTCAGCAGCATCTTCCTGGGCCGCGCGACGAGGAAGCGGGTGAGGCGGGCATAGCCAGCGCTCAGCCGGTCGAAACCGCGATTGAAGCGGTCGGCCGCCTGCGCCGCGATCCGACGCCACCGGGGCGCATTGTCGAGATCATGCGCGCCATGCTTCGACTTCAGCAGCAAAGCCGCCGCAGCCGGAGACAGAGTGAGCGAGAGGATCAGCGAAATGATCGTCGCAGTCGAGATGGTGACGGCGAACTGCTGGTAGAAGGCGCCCGAAATGCCGGTGATGAACAGCGTCGGCACGAACACCGCGCACAGGACAAGAACGATGGCGATAAGGGCGGTGGAGACTTCATCCATGGAGACGCGGGCGGCCTCAAGCGGGGACATGCCATGTTCGATATTGCGCTCGACATTCTCGACCACGACGATGGCGTCGTCGACGACGATGCCGATGGCCAGCACCAGCCCGAACAGTGAAAGATTGTTGAGCGAATAGCCAAGCCCCGCCAGGATCGCCGCCGTGCCGATCAGGGAGACCGGGATGGCGATGATCGGGATAACGGCGGCGCGCCAGTTCTGGAGGAAGACGAGAATGACAAGGACGACGAGGATCACCGCTTCGAACAGCGTGTGATAGACGGCGTCGATCGACTGGCTGATGAATTCGGTTGGATTGTAGATGACGCTATATTCCAGCCCCTTGGGGAAGCGCCTGGACAGTTGTTCCATCTCCGCCTTCACCTTCTCCGCCGCGTCGAGCGCGTTGGAGCCGGGGCGCTGCATCGTTGCGATGACGACGGTGGGCTTGTTCGATAGATAGGTGTTGACGCCATAATCCTGCGCGCCCAGCTCGACGCGGGCGACGTCGCCCACACGCACCTGGCGGCCATCGGCGTCGGTGCGGATGACGACGTCTGCGAATTGCTGGGGCTCGGTCAGGCGGCCCTGCATCTCGACGCCGAGCTGGAAGGCTTCGCCTCTATCATAAGGCGGCTGGCCGATGGAACCGGCGGACACCTGCACATTCTGGGCGCGCAGAGCCTGCACGATCTCGCCCGCCGTCAGGTTGAGCGCGGCGGCGCGGTCGGGGTCGATCCAGATGCGCATCGCATAGTCGCGTGCGCCGAAAAGCTGCACGTCGCCCACGCCGTCGAGACGGGCGAGCCGGTCGCGGACCTGGGTGAGGGCATAGTTGGAGATATAATTGCGGTCGAACGTGCCGTCGGGCGACTGGAGGTTGACGACCATCAGGAATTCCGGGGTCGTCTTGCGCGTGACGACGCCCAGGCGCTGCACCTCTTCGGGCAGGCGCGGAATGGCCACGGCGACGCGGTTCTGAACCAGCACCTGCGCGGCGTCGAGGTCGGTGCCGACCTTGAAGGTGACGGTGATCGTCACTTTGCCGTCGCCGGTCGACTGGCTGCTCTGATAGAGCATGTCGTCGACGCCGTTGATTTCCTGCTCAATCGGCGCGGCGACGGTGGACGCGACGGTTTCAGCGGACGCGCCGGGATATTGGGCGGAGACCGTGACCGTGGGCGGCACGATGTCGGGATATTGCGATACGGGCAGCCCGACGAAGGCGATGGCGCCGACCACGGTGATGATCACCGCGATCACGGCGGCGAAGATCGGCCGGTCGATGAAGAAACGGGAGAGGCGCATCGGACGAATTCCTCGATGGCGTGAAAAGGGGTACGCGATCCGGTGGGGGTGCCGGATCGCAGGATAATTCTCCGTGCTGTCCCAAGGGGTTGGGTCAGCGAGCGAAGGTCGCCTGCGCCGCCATCGGCGCCGCCGCATCCGTCGGCTTGAGCGGCGCCGGGCTCGCCTCGATCGCCGCTGGCCGGGTCGCGACCTTGGCGCCGGGCATGGCGGCCTGGATGTTCGACACGATCACCCGGTCGCCGGGCGCCAGCCCCGCGCGGATGATGCGCAGCCCGTCCACCACCGGCCCCAGTTCGACCGGCTTTGCCGTAACGCTGTCGTCCTTTCCGACCACCAGCACGGTCTTGCGCGCCTGGTCGGACTGGATGGCCTCGTCCGGGACCAGCAAGGCGTTGACCTTGCCGCCATTGGCGAGGCGCATGTTTCCGAACAGGCCCGGCGTCAGGAACATGTCCGGATTGTCGAAGACGGCGCGGATGCGGATCGTGCCGGAACGCGGGTCGAGCCCGTTGTCGGTGAAGTCGAGATGGCCCTTGTGCCGGTAATCGGCTTCGTCCTGAAGGCGAACCTCGACGGTGCCGCCATTGTCCTTGTCGCGCTGCGATTTCAGGTACAGCGCTTCGGACGCATCGAAGTTGAAATAAATGGGGTCGAGCTTGTTGACCGTGGTGAGCAGCGTCGCGCCCGCACCCTCGCCTGCGGAGACGAGATTGCCGATATCGATGCGACGGTCGGAAACGCGGCCCGAAATCGGTGCGCGGACCTGCGTGAACTCCATGTCAAGCGCGCGCTGCCTCTCGCGAGCCTGCGCGCCCGCCAGAGCGGCCTGCGCCGCTTGCAGGCGCGACCGGAGCGAGTCCACCTCGCTCGCGGAAACGGCTTCGTCGCCGGTCAGGCGCTGGACGCGGCTATAATCGTTCTGCGCCAGCAGCAATGCGCTGCGGGCGCTGGCGGTACTGGCGCGGGCTTCGGCCAGGGCTGCCAGGAAGGGCCGCTGGTCGATGGTGAAGAGCAACTGCCCCTGCCGCACATAATCGCCGTCCCTGAAGTGGATCGCGGTCACCGAACCCGACACGCGGGGGCGGATTTCGACCGTCTGGCTGGGGGCGAAGCGGCCGACATAATCGTCCCACTGCGTCACCGCGCGGGTCAGCGGGGCGGAGACGCCCACGGTCACCAGCGGGGTGGCGGCGGCTTGCGCTTCGGGCCTGTCGACGATCTTCCAGGTGACGCCGCCGACGATGGCAAGCGCGATCACGCCCAGCGAAACATGGCGCTTGCGCCAGCGGGCGAGGGGCGTGGCCGACCGGGTGTCGACGTCGATGGGTGTATGCATGTTCATGAGTGTCAGCTCCGGGAACCTTGAAAGCGCCTTTGCGCGCTGATGCTGGCCAGCAGGGTTTCAAGCTGGCCTTCATTGAAACCGGCCTGGAGGAAGGCCTTCAGGAAGGAGGGACGGACGGTGTATCCGCGATGCCAGGCGTCGACCGCCAGACGGCGCAGGCTTTCCAGCCGCTTGTTGGCGAGGCGCGGATTGGCGCGTTCTCCGAATATCCAGCTTTTCAGCCGGTCCCAGCGGTCCGGCGCGCGCAAGGACGACAGTCCGTCCCGGCGCGCCAACTGGATGATCTGCCATTCGATGGGCGCGAAGCTGGAGCTTGCTGCCCTTGTGGCGCCAATCGCCCCGCCATCTTCGGCAAGCGTGGCAAGTTGCAGAAATGCCATGGCTATTCCCCTGTCAACGATGCACAGCCGGGGGTTCGGGCCGACATGATGCCGTCCGCCGCGAGCCATCCCGGCCGAACGTGAAAAAACCTCTCCGCCGCGCAACCCATGGCCGCGCGTCAAGCGATAGGATGATGGTCAGGTCGCGGCGCCCTGTTGGGCTGGCCGCTTCAGGTCGTCAGTGACGACAGAGTTTAAGAAATGTCCGCATCATATGACCCCTTTTGGATAGCAGGTCTATTCAATACTGAATGGTATATAATGCGGTGCAGCAGTGGGGTCAAGAATCTTTTTGTACCGATTGGTAATTTTTTGGTATTTAATACAGGAAATGTCTGATTTCCGTCACTTGCCCGGCCAGACGGCCAGCGTGGTCTCCACCAGTTGCTCCAGCCGTTCCCGCGGCATTCCGGCGCTCGCATGCACGGCCATGCCCTGCATCACCGTCGTCAGATAGGTGGCCAGAGCCTGCGGCTCGATCGTGTCGGGAAAGTCGCCCTCATCCCGTGCGCGCTCCATCCGTGCCAGAAGCGCGGCGTCCGAAGAGGCACGGCGGGCGATGACATCGTCGCGGATCGAATCCGCATGGGTGGTGCAGGCCACGGCGCTGATGACGCCCAGACAGCCATGGGGATCGGTCGTGCCGGTCTGGATCGCCAGCGAACCGCGCAGCAGCCGCTCGGCCACGCCCTTTGCGGTCGGCGCGTCCAGCGCGGATTTCATGTAGCACAGCTTGTCGCGCTCATAGAGGTCGAGCGCCTTGCGGAACAGCGATTCCTTGTTGCCGAAACAGGCGTAGAGGCTGGGCTTGGTGATTCCCATCGCCTCGGTCAGCTCGGCCATGGACGCGCCTTCATAGCCACGCCGCCAGAAGACGGTGAGCGCGGCGCTGAGCGCTTCTTCGGGATCGAACTCCCGCGGGCGTCCCCTTGCGGTCTGCGTCTGTGTTTCCATACCGAGCGGTATATAGTGAAGCTTGCGCCCAGCGTCCAGAGCCGGCTTACATGGGGCATCACTTTATCCTATCAGCCGGGAAAAGAGAGCGAAGCGCATGCAGACCCGTCTTCTTCAATATTTCCTGGCCCTGGAGAGGGAAGGGCATTTCGCGCGGGCGGCGGCGGCGTGCCATGTGTCGCAGCCGACGCTGTCGGCGGGCATCTCCGCGCTGGAGGCGCAGCTTGGCAAGCGGTTGATCCTGCGCAACCGCCGCTATGCCGGGCTTACCGAGGAGGGGCTGGCGATCCTGCCCTGGGCGCAGCAACTGGTTGCGGCGGCGGACAATCTGATGCAGGCGGCGGCGGTCGCCAAGGGGCCGTTGCAGGGCGAATTGCGACTGGGGGCGATCCCGGCGGCGATGCCGGCCGTCGGCCCGCTGGTAGGGGCGCTGCTGGAGCGGCATCCGGGGCTGAACATATCCGTACGGGCGCTGACGTCGCGCCAGATCGAGCGTGAACTGACCGCATTCGAACTGGATGCGGGCCTCACTTATCTGGATTTCGAGCCGCCGTCGCACATGCTCGCGGTGCCGCTTTATGTCGAGCGTTACATGCTGGCGGCGGCGCAGGGCGTGCTGGATGAAAAGCGGGTGTTGGACTGGGAGGATGTGGCTGGATTGCCGCTGTGCCTGCTGCATCAGGGGATGCAGAACCGGCGGATATTGGATGCGCGGCTGGGGGAGCGCGGGCTGGCGTTGCGGCCGGTGGTGACGGCGGACAGCTATGTCGCGCTGTTTGCATTGGTGCGCCAGGGGCGGCTCTGTTCGATCGTGCCGGATAGCCATGCGATGCTGCTGGACGGGCTGGATTGGGTGCGGACCTTCGCGCTGCCCGATGCGGAGGAAGGGAGCCGGATCGGCGTGATCGTCTCCGATCGGGCGCCGCTGGGCCCGCTGGCGCAGGCGGTGTTGACCGTGGCGCGGGATATTTCAGGACGGAGCGAGGGATAAATCCCCAATCATCCTTCATGCGGCTCGCCAAGCACGATAGCATCGATTCGGCGGAGCATGGTGGTAAAGGCGTCGATTTCTTCCGCGCTGAAATGGGAGAAGACTCCGCTTTCCAGTTCCAGCGCCTTGGGGGCGATGGCTGCGTGAAGTCGCTGCCCCTCCGCCGTGAGCGCCAACAGATGGGATCGGCGGTCCTCCGGATTGGGCAGCCGATGGAGCAGGTCTCGCTCCGTCAGCGCTATGGCGGCGCGGCTGACCGTCACCTTGTCCATGCGGCTTTGGGCGCAAATTTGTTGCTGGGTGATGCTGCCCCTTTCCGCGACCCAGGCGATGACGCGCCATTCGGCAATGGTGATGCCGAACAGCGTTTCATAGCTTTGCGCGATCGTGTCGCTCAGCAGCGCCGCCGTGAAGGAGAGGCGGTAGGGAAGGAATTGGTCGAGGCGCAGCGTCTTGGCGGTCATGCTCAAATGGTAACATTTGATACTTTATCGGCAAAGCGCTATGATGGTAACAATTGATACCATAGGAGTCGGGACGGATGGAGGAGAACGAGCGCTCCAGCGCCGCCATGATGGCGGGCTTCGGCAATCATTTCGCGACGGAGGCGGTGGCGGGCGCGCTGCCGGTCGGTCGCAATTCGCCGCAACATGCGCCCTATGGGCTGTATGCCGAACAATTATCCGGCACCGCCTTCACCGCGCCGCGCGGCGAGAATCGGCGGAGCTGGCTCTATCGCTTGCGCCCGGCGGCCAATCATCCGCCCTATCGCCCTTATGAATATGAGAGCCTGTTGCGCAGCGGGCCGTTTGATGAAGTCCCGCCGACGCCCAACCGCCTGCGCTGGAACCCGCTGCCGTTGCCCGAGCGGCCATTGGATTTCGTCGACGGGCTGACCAGCTATTGCGGCGCGGGCGATGCAGCGGGCGGTGAAGGCCTGGCCGTCCATCTCTATGTCGCGAACCGCTCGATGGAAAAGCGGGCCTTTTATAATGCCGATGGCGAGATGCTGATCGTGCCGCAGCAGGGCATGCTGCGCATCGTCACCGAAATGGGCGTGATGGATGTCGCGCCGGAACAGATCGCGCTCATTCCACGCGGGCTGCGTTTCAAGGTGGACCTGCCCGACGGAACGGCGCGGGGCTATGTCTGCGAAAATTACGGAGCCTTGTTCCGCCTGCCTGAACTCGGACCGATCGGCGCCAATGGGCTCGCCAATGCCCGCGATTTCGAAACGCCCGTCGCCTGGTATGAGGATGACGATACGCCCCATGAGATCGTCCAGAAATTCGCCGGGCGGCTATGGGTGACGACGCAGGACCATTCGCCCTTCGACGTGGTGGCATGGCATGGCAATCTGGCGCCTTGCCGCTATGATCTGCGGCGGTTCAACACGATGAACACGGTCAGTTACGACCATCCCGATCCGTCTATCTTCACCGTGCTGACATCCCCCAGCGACCGCGCCGGAACGGCCAATTGCGACTTCGTGATCTTTCCGCCGCGCTGGATGGTGGCGGAGGATACATTCCGCCCGCCATGGTTTCACCGCAATGTGATGAGCGAGTTCATGGGACTGATCCACGGCGTCTATGATGCCAAGGCGGGCGGCTTCGCGCCGGGTGGCGCTTCGCTCCACAATTGCATGGCGGGACATGGGCCGGACCGGGCGAGCTACGAGGGCGCGGTGGCCGCCGAGTTGAGGCCGCACCGGATCAGCGACACCATGGCCTTCATGTTCGAAAGCCGCTTCGCTTTCCATCCGACCCGGTTCGCGATGGAAACGCCGCTTTGCCAGTTGGACTATGACGATTGCTGGTCGGGCTTCACAAAGGCGCAACTGCCGCAAGGGGCCGGTTCAAGAGACGAGGAGGAGGCATGAGTTTTCCGCAGATCGACGAAACCCATGATCCGGCCCGGTCGAGTTGGGTGGAAGGTGCCGATGGGCATCCCGACTTTCCGGTGCAGAACTTGCCCTACGGGATTTTCTCGCCGCCCGGCGGGGATGCGCGGGCCGGCGTGGCGATCGGGGATCGGATATTCGATCTGCACGCCGCTGCGGAGGCCGGATTGCTGCCCGCTGGCGGGGTGTCCGCATTGGGCGGAACGACGCTGAACACGCTGATGGCGCTCCCGGCTGCTGACCGGGTGGCGCTGCGCCGCTGGTTGAGCGCGCTGTTCAGCGATGCGGGGCAGCGGGACGCGGTCGAACCCCTGCTGCACCGGACGGCGGATTGCGCGCTGCATCTGCCCGCCGCGATTGGCGATTATACCGATTTCTATGTCGGCATTCACCATGCGACCAATATCGGCAAGCTGTTCCGGCCCGACAATCCATTACTGCCCAATTATAAATATGTGCCGATCGGCTATCATGGACGGGCGTCCTCCATCCGTCCTTCAGGCGTGCCGGTGGTGCGGCCGCAGGGGCAGCGCAAGGCGCCCGATGCCGATGTGCCCATGGTGGGGCCAAGCCAGAGGCTGGATTATGAACTGGAGCTGGGCATCTGGATCGGCGCGGGCAATGCGCTGGCCGAACGCGTGCCGATTGCCGAAGCGGCGGATCATATTGCGGGCTTCTGCCTGCTCAACGACTGGTCGGCGCGGGATTTTCAGGCGTGGGAATATGTGCCTTTGGGACCGTTTCTCGCCAAGAATTTCCAGTCGACCATCTCGCCCTGGGTGGTGACGGCGGAGGCCATGGCGCCCTTCCGCATCGCCCAGCCAGAGCGGCCTGAGGGCGATCCCCAGCCCTTGCCCTATTTGTGGGATGAGGGGGATCAGGCTCATGGAGCGCTGGCTATCGAACTGGAGGTCCATCTGTCGAGCGCGCGCATGCGAGCGCAGGGGCTGGCGCCTATGCGGCTTTCCCGCGGGCCAGCTTCGTCCATGTACTGGACCGCGCAGCAGATCGTCACCCATCATGCGTCCAATGGCTGCAACCTCAATTCCGGCGACCTGCTGGGGACGGGTACGCTCTCCGGGCCGACGCCGGACAGCTATGGCAGCCTCATGGAACTGACCCAGGGCGGCAAGACGAAGATCGTCCTGCCGACCGGCGAGGAACGGGCCTTTCTGGAGGATGGCGACGAACTGGCGCTGAAGGCGGTGGCGCGGGCGGACGGCTATGTGTCCATCGGCTTCGGGGAATGCCGAGCCGTGATCGAGCCGGCCCGATGAGCGCGCTGACACTCCATGGCTATTGGCGGTCGAGCGCCGCCTATCGCGTGCGGATCGCGCTGAACCTGAAGGGCGTGGCCTATGAACAGGTGACGCATGATCTACGCACCGGCGCGCAACGCGAGGCGGGCTATCGTGCCTTGGCGCCGCAAGGGTTGGTTCCGGCAGTGGAGACGGACGATTTTGCGCTCACGCAAAGCCCGGCGATCCTGGAGTGGATCGAGGAACGCTGGCCGCAACCGCCACTGTTGCCGCCGGATGCGGAAGGGCGGGCGATTGCACGCTCGATGGCCGCGCTGATCGGCTGCGACATCCATCCGCTCAACAATCTGCGCGTGTTGCAGGCGCTGAAAGGTGATTTCGGCGCGGATCAGGCTGCGCTGGACAAATGGATAGCTCGCTGGATCGAGGATGGTTTCGCCGCGCTGGAAATATTGGTGGCGCGGCATGGCCGGGGCTTTGCCTTTGGCGACCGGCCTGGGCTGGCGGACTGCTATCTGGTGCCGCAGCTTTATTCGGCGGAGCGGTTCAAGGTCGACCTTTCGCCCTTTCCCGCTCTGGTCGCGGCGGGGGGAAAAGCGCGAGCGCTGGATGCCTTTACAGCGGCGCATCCGTCCGTCCAGCCCGATGCCGACCCGCAAGGAGCGACGAAGCGCGGCTGACGGCGACCCCGGCGGGGACCTCCTTGGCGTCGCTCGATAGCATCGCGGACAGGAACCCCACCAGCCGATGTGACCAAGAAGATAATCAGCGAGCCTTCTTCCTTTGATTGGCTATCCTTCCCGCCCGTAGTTCTCGCCTCTTTGCGCAGCGCCGTCATCGAAGGCGCGGCAAGACGGTTGGCCTCTTCCTCCGACACGCCGACCATACGCAAAGGCAAAGCGCTGCCTTGTGTGCCGAGCTGCAGATTCTCGAAGCTCCTGCACCCGGCCTCACCTTCGAGGTGAACGTGACCTATGCGGACTCCAAGGTCACCGCTATGCCTTGCCGTTCGAGATCGGCTCAATAATCGAAGGCGATTGTCAGTCCATAAGTGCGCGGCGGTTTCACAAAGCCGATGACCGGCGAGCCAAGAAGTGTTGTTGCGACCTGCCCGGATGCGCGAATGGTTTCATTGCCGATATTGCGCACAAAACCCGTCAGCCGCAGCCCATTGTCCGTGCGGTAGGTGACGAAGGCGTTCTGCGTGTTGAACGCGGGCTGCGAGACATGATTGAGGTTGAAGGGCGAGAAATAGATCCTATCCGACCAGTTGCTCTCCCCTCGGACCGTCAGCGAGCCCCCGGGCACGTCGAAGCTATATTGGGCCGACAGGTCGATCGTATATCTGGGAGCCTGCGGCAACCTGTTGCCTGAAAGGTCGAAGGCGGGCACGCCGTTCTCGTCCAGCGTCGTGCCGTCCCCGGCGGGCCGGGCCTGATCCGCCGTCACGTAATTTTTGAACCGCGAATGCAGCCAACTGGCGTTGAGCGTGATGATGAGGTCGCGCACCGGCTCGAGGGTGAACTCCCCCTCCAGGCCGTAGATTTCGGCAGCCGCCGCGTTTTCCAGAACCAGAAGCTGCCCTTGGACCTTGCCCACCTGAAGGTCGGAATAGTCATAGTAGAAGCCGGACAGGTTCGCCCGGAGATGTCCGTCGAGCACCGTCGATTTCAGGCCGATTTCATAGGCGTCGACTTTCTCCGGATCGAGCGCGGGACCGGTCGAACCCAGGTTGAAAGTGCCCGCCTTGAAGCCTTTGGAATAGGAGGCATAGACCATCACGTCGCGTGCAATGTCGAAATCAAGGCCGATCTTGGGCGTGAAGGATTTGAAGGTCTTGCTGTCCCTGTTTGCCGGAAAGCGGGGACCGGCTGCTGGATCGTAAAGATCATCGAAGTTGAAGTCGGATTGGTCGGCGACCTTCTTCTTTTCCCAACTGTAGCGGGCGCCCAGTGTCAGGCGCAAGGCGTCGGTGAGTGAATAGCTGTCCTGCGCGAAGATGGCGGCGGCATTGGTCTTCAGGCGTCCGCCCGAGTAAAAGCCCTGGACGAACAAGTCCGGACCGCCCACGGCAAGGAGATTGAACGGCCCCTTGATGAACCCGTCGATCTTCTCGTGCATGTAGAAGGCGCCGACGACCAGCTTGTTTCGGTCGGTGTCGAGGTTGAGCTGTAGTTCCTGCGTATATTCGTCCGATGTCTCGCCAAAATCGATCTGGAAAAGATCAAGACCAAGCGGATTGAGGTCCGATTTCACCAGAAACGAACTGCTGCGATAAGCGGTGAGCGAACGCAGCGAGAGCGTATCGCTAAGTTCATAGGAAATGTCTGCGCGCGCCCCCCAGAATTCCGCTTTATTGGACGGATCACGCACACTTGCCACATTGCGCGGGCCAGGGTCGAAACCGCCGAGCAGCAGGCCGGTCGGCGTGACCGGATCGCCCGATGCCGTGAAACCCGCCGGACCGAAATAGTGGTAGATGTTCGACCTGTCCTTCTGGTGATAATAATCGGCACCCAGCAGGATCGTCAGGCGTTCGGTCGGCTGGAACAGCAACTGTCCGCGGACGGCTTGCGAATGCTTGTTGTCGACGTCGGTGCCCGTGACGCGATTTTCGCCATAGCCGGAATGACTTTGGATCTGGCCCGCCAGCCGCATGGCCACCTTGTCGCTCAGGCCGGTCGAATAGTGGGCCTCTGCATTGATTGTGTCATAATTGCCATATGTCAGGCTGACGCCCGCCTTGGTGTTGAAAGTGGGGCGGTTGGTGATGATGTTGACGCTGCCGCCCGTGGCGTTGCGGCCATAGAGGGTTCCCTGTGGTCCGCGCAGCACTTCGACCCGTTCGACATCATAGAAGGACGCCAGGGCCGCTGCCGAGCGGGAGAAGAACACACCGTCCTGATTGAAGGCAACGCTGCTTTCCGCGCCAGTCGAAATATTGTCGACGCCGATCCCGCGCAGGGTCAGCCGCGCCTGTCCGACCTGTTCGGAGACGTTGAGCCCGGGGACGGTGGAGGCGATCGCTGTCAGGTCGGTCGCCCCGCGCTGGGCCAGCGCCGCGCCGCCAATGGCGGACACCGCGATCGGGGTATCCTGAACGGATTCCGCACGCTTTTGCGCGGTCACGACAATGTCGGCGATGCCGGTTGTTTCGGTGGCGGCAGTAGCGGTGCCTTCGTCACCCTGTGGAGCATTCGCCTGGGCGAGAGCCGGAGATGCGGCGACCGCGATTGCCGCTACGCTCGAGAGAGTCGCGCTGCGCAAGTGTCGATAAGTCATATTTCCTCCCAATTGTCGCATTTTCATTGTTTCTTGAGGAGCCAGTACCGTGGTTCAGTCCGCGGCGTTGACCTCTTCCCTGCAAAGCTTGGCGATCTTGCGCCGCACCCTGATTGCGGCGGCATCGCTCGACAGGATCGCCGGGCGCATCTCCCAGAAGTCGCGACCGGCCATCCTTTCCTGGATCGCTTCGATCATCGGATTGTCCTCTTCGAGGAAGATGCGGTTCTGCAGAGCGCCGATCATGCGCGGCAGCGAGGCGTCCTCTTCAGCATAAGAGCCGGAACTGCCGAAGAAATAATGGGTGGTCCGCTCGGTCTCGGGCGTGAAGATGTGGAAGGCATAACCACCCTCGTCCTGCACGGCAGCTTCGCCCGGAAGCACTGCCCCAAAGTCGAGGATCATGGCTGAAGGCGCGTGCCATTCGACATTGTTCCACTGGTCGCAGAGCTTGCCTTCCAGCGGTCCGAAGGGGCAGGTCGTACCTGGCATCCATAATTCGGCGCGGATCACGCCGTCTTTCTCGCTCACGGTCATTTCACCTGTGCGCATGCTTTCATTGCCGAGCGAACCGTCGTGCAGATAATGGACGTGCGTCAGGTCCATGATATTGTCGGTTTCCAGCAGCCAATTGCCATGGACGTGCAGATAGTTGCCGATATTCTCTTGGCCTCCAGGCTCGGGCATCCGCAAAAGCAGGGGGATCAGCTCCGGATTGGCTCGTTCGACATCGCCCAGCCATATCCAGATCGCACGGTGCCGCTCGACCACGGGATGGGATTGCACGCACGTGCCTGGCGGAAAGCTGCTGTAGGCGGAGGCATTGCCCAGGCATGCGCCTGATGCGTCGAACCGCAGGCCATGATATCCGCACTGGACTATACCGTCCTGAACGCGGCCCCTGGAGAGGGGAGCGAAACGGTGCGGACACATGTCGTCCAGCGCGGCAGGGGCGCCGTTCGCCTCGCGGAAGAGGACGACCGGTCGATCGAGCAGGGTTCGCGCCAACAGGCGATCGCTTGCAAGGTCATCGGCCCAACAGGCCATGTACCAGGCATTAAGCGGGTAGCTGCGATGGTGAACCCGTGTAGACAATGCCTTCTCCTCTGCATGTCTGGAAGGCGTCGTTTCATCGCGCCCTTCCTTGCCTTCATCCCTATTTCGCTCTGCCCGGCGTATCCAATTGTCCTTGCTGATGTGAAATATAAGGGCGGGATATCGGCGGCGCGCTTCCTACCAGTGCGCCATCGGCAAGCCCGGAACAGGGGAGGTGAAGGCGGGGATGTTGGTGCCCCGCAGCGAGCCCAGGGAGGCCGTGCGCAGGTCCGGCCCGGCAAAGGTCACGCTCGCCAGCCAGGGGGCGATCGTCCCGCCGCAGGCCGCCAAGGTCTCGAAGGAAACCGGCGCGCCGCTCCCAAACTCCTCCTCGAACCGATCGGTCGCCTGGCTGTTGCCGAATTCGGCCAGTTCAAGGCAATCGCCATCGGGGGTGATGGCGACCAGCCGGTCGGCGAAGATCATCGTCGCCCATAAATTGCCATAGGCGTCGAAGCAGATGCCGTCGATCACGCCGCGCCCCAGGGTCGAGGGGCCATAGACCTCGCGGTCGCTGAGCGATCCATCCGCACCGACGCGCAGGCGGGTTACGCATTTGCCGGTGGTTTCGGCGACGTAGAGCCATTCCTCGGCGGCATCGAGGCGGACTTCATTGGTGAAGGCAAAACCGTCCGCCACCACGCGAATACCGCGATCATCGACCAGCGCGACATAGCCGTCTCGGATCGAGGGCGTGATCGCGTCGGTCCAAGGATTGACCATGGTGGATATGGTGAGCCACAAACGCCCCTTGCTGTCGCGCAGCACGAAATTGACCTTGCCCATCGGCTTGCCGTCGATCCGGTCGTGCAGCACGCGGGTTGCGCCGGTTTCGCGATCCATGATCTCCAGCCGGTCGGTACCGAAGTTGGAGATCAGGATCGAGTTGTCCGGCCCGAAAGCAAGGCCGTTGGGGAGCGTGCCGGACACGAGGCTTTGCTCCGCATCGCCCGAGAGGTCGAAATGAGCGTCGGCGTTCTGGCATATCAGCTTCTGGGTGCCGTCCGGCGCGATCCGCATTACGCCGCCGCGCGCATCGGCTGACCATAAGGTGCCCTCGCGATCGGCCAATATGCATTCCGGGCGCTGCAAATCCCGACCGATAAAGCGCAGCATCTGGTCTTCCACGCGAAAGCCCTTGAGGGGGTTGGGTCCACGTCCCTGCAGGATAAGGGTCACGCCGCGATCCTCGTTTCGGAGGCGCCCTTGAGCTGCAATATCTCGCGAGCGTCCTGCGGGGTCGCCACCTCCAGCGACAGGCCGTGGAGGACCGTGATGATGCGCTCGATTTGCTCGGCATTGGACTTGGCAAGGCGTCCCGGTTCGCCCCACAGCGAATCCTCCAGACCAACGCGCACATTTCCGCCCATCGCCGCCGACATGGTTGCGATCGGCATCTGGTGCCGCCCCGCGCCCAGCACCGACCAGACATAATCGTCACCGAACAGGCGGTCCGCCGTGCGGCGCATCATGGCGACATCTTCGGGATGAACGCCGATGCCGCCACGAATGCCGAACACAGACTGGATGAAGAACGGCGGCTTCAACAAGCCGCGATCGGCGAAATGGGCTGCCGAGTAGAGATGCCCTACATCATAGCATTCGACCTCGAACCGCGTGCCCTGCGCCGAGCAGCTTTCGAGAATGTAGGCGATGTCGCGGAAAGTGTTGCGAAAGATATAGTCGTCGCTGCCGCGCACATAGGGCTCTTCCCATGCATGTTCAAAGCAGGTGAAGCGCTGTAGCATCTCATAGAAGGCGAAGTTCATCGAGCCCATGTTGAGCGAAGCAATTTCGGGCTGAAAGAACAGGGCGGGCGCCAGTCGCTCCTCCAGCGTCAGGACCGGTGATCCTCCGGTGGTGATGTTGATGATCGCGTCGCAGCGATCCGCGATCACCGGGAGGAAGCGGGCATAGATAGCCGGATCCTGCGTCGGCCTGCCATTTTCGGGATCCCGGGCATGCAGATGTACGATCGTCGCGCCGGCGCGGGCCGCCTCGATCGCAGAGCCGGCGATCTCCTCGGGCGTTACCGGCAGATGCGGCGACATAGAGGGCGTATGGACCCCGCCCGTTACCGCACATGTCACGATCACCTTGCGCATCCGTCATCCCTTCCATCGACTTGTTTGATGGCCAAGCTTCCAGATCGTCGAGCGCACGGGAAATCACTTTACCCTATATGACGGATAAGCCGGTCTGATCGGCATGAGGCGTGGATAGGCAGCGATTATGCCACGCATACCGACAAACGATTTTTGCGGACGGCCAGAGCATATTAACCCCGGGTCTCAACAAGGCATGGCCGGTCTGACGGACAGCCTCGAGCAGCCCGGGACGGGCACGGGAGGGATCGAGCAATGGCTATTATCGGGATCAAGCGGCTGCGTTACTCTGTGTCTGACACAGAGGTTGCGCGGCGCTTTTTCGCTGATTTCGGTTTGAGTCCGGCAGGCGGCGATGCGCCGGGCCTTTACACTCTCGCCAATGGATCGGAGGTCGAAATCCTGCCTTCCGGCGACCCGGCACTGCCATCCTCGCAGATCGCTGGCGATGGGGTCCATGAAGTCTCCTGGGGCATCGATGAGGAGGTATCGCTTGGTGCCCTTGCCGACAATCTGGGCCGCGACCATGCCTTGGAATCGATTGAGGGCGGGTTTCGCGCCCTGCTGTTCGGCGTGCCATTCTCATTCGTCCTGTGGACGCCCCGCCAGTTCGCTAATGCGCCCGACCCGGTCAATGCGCCCGGCGTGGTGCGACGTCTCAATACCCATCGCAAGTGGCGTCGCCGCGCGCGGCCCAAGGTGATCAACCATGTCGTGTTTCGGCTTCCCGACTATATCGAGGCGGGGCGCTTCATGCGCGCGCGGCTTGGCTTCCGGCTGAGCGACGTGCAGACCGGCTTTGGCCACTATCTGCGCGCAAGCGGCAGCAACAACCATCACAACCTGCTCTTCCTCAACGCTAACGCCCATTTTCCCGGCTGCGATGGCCAGTTGCGTTTCGATCACGCCAACTATGGTGTCGAGGATATTGACGAGCTGATGGTCGGGGCCAACTACATGGTGCGCCGCGGCTGGCAGCCGTCCGACATCGGGCTTGGCCGGCATCGCATCGACTCCGCGCTTTTCTACTATCTTCCCTGTCCTGCCGGCGGAGAAGCCGAATATGGCACCGACGCGGACTATGTGGACGACAATTGGGTGCCGCGTGAATTCGATGTGCCGCTCTTTGGATATAGCCACTTCACCCACAATGTTCCGCCCTTCCTTGAGACGGAGCCGGAATGGAGCTTCAAATATCTGACCGAGGCGCAGGTCGCCGAAGGGATCGATCATGTTTGAGCCCTTTCCCACCAACTATGTCTGGAACCTGTCCATCAATCTCGCGCTGGAAATGGGGGGATCGGTCGGTGAGATCGATAGCGCCAATCGCGCGACCGCTCAGGCCGCGACGGCTGGCGACAAGGGGGTCGACGCCTTCTTCGATACGTGGCTTGCCATGGCGGCGCGGGTGAAGGACATGGCGGATGCGGATTACGCTGCCGGGCATCTGGAGAGCGCAGCGGCGAAATATCGTCGCGCCTGTGCCTATCTCATCACGGCCGAACGCATGCAGGCGAGCGACTATCCGCCGCGCCAGCAGGCCTATGCCGACATGCTTTCGACCTTCGCGCGCTATGTCGAATGCAGCGGCGAGCCCTGCGAGATGGTCGAGATTCCCTATGCCGGCAGCCACTATCCCGCGCTCTTCTGTTCGGCGGCCACCCAGGACAATCCCACGCCGCCCTGCATGGTCTTCTGCAACGGCCTCGATAGCGTGAAGGAGATGGTGTTCCTGGTGGGGTTGCCCGCGGCTTTGCGCGCGCGCGGCATCTCCTGCCTCGTCGTCGACCAGCCTGGCGTCGGCGGTGCGCTCCGCCGCAACAAGCTGCCCGCAATTGTCGAGACCGAAGTCTGGGCCGGCAGGGCGGTCGACTGGTTGGAGACACGCAAGGATGTCGCTTCCGACAGGATCGGGATGATGGGCTGGTCGCTGGGTGGCTATTATGCCCCGCGTGCCGCGGCCTTCGAGAAACGGTTCAAACTGTGTGTCGCCTGGGGCGCCAACCATGAATGGGGTCTGGTGCAGCAGCGCCGCCGGCGCAATGAAGGCGAGAATCCCGTGCCGCATTACTGGGCGCATGTGATGTGGGTCTGGGGCCAGCAACGCCTCGACGACTTCATGACGATGTCGGAGCGGATCACGCTTACTGGCGTGGTCGAGCATATCGATGTGCCCTTCCTGATCGTGCATGGGGAGAATGACCGGCAGATCCCGGTCGAATATGCCTATCGCTCGCACGATCAGGCCATGCGCAGCCCGCGTGCGGACCTCAAGGTCTTCACGGCCCGCGAAGGCGGCGTCGAGCATTGCAGCGCCGACAATATGGAACCTGTCCGCAGCTATATCGCGGACTGGATCCATGACAGATTTGCCGAAATGATCTGATTACGCGACAGTCGCGTGAGAATATAATGGGAGTAGGGAACAACATGACCGATCTTACAGGCGCCGTCGTTGCGCTGACCGGCAGCGGCTCTGGCCTAGGGCTCGGGCTGGCCCAACATTTCCGGACCTTGGGCGCGAAGCTGGCCCTGCTGGATATCTCGTCCGAGAAGGTTGCCGCGCTCCAGCAGGCCTTTGGCGACGATACGCTCGTCATGGAAGGCGACGTGCGTGACATTGAGGCTCTGAAGAGGTTTCGTGACGCCACAGTCGCCAGGTTCGGCGGGGTCGACTGCCTCGTCGGCGCCCAGGGTATCTTCGACGGCAATCGGCCGATTTCGGAGCTGCCTTTGGAGAAGATTCCCGCCGCCTTCGACGAAGTGATGCGGATCAATGTATTGGGCTATATCCTGTCCGCCGTGGTGTTCCGCGAAGAACTGGCAAGGCGCAACGGATCGATCACGCTGACGGCCTCTTCCAATGCCTCCTACTGCGCAGACGGCGGCGGACTGCTCTATACCGCGTCCAAACATTCGGTGCTGGGCGTCGTGCGCCAATTGGCCTTCGAATTTGCGCCCGACATCCGGGTCAATGCGGTTTCGCCCTGCGGCATCGCGGACTCCGACCTGCGCGGCCCCGGCGCTCTGGGGTTGGAGGGCGAAAGCCAGAACGACATCCCCAAGGACAGTTTCATGGCGATGATCCGCAAGGTCACGCTGCTCGATCACTTGCCCACCGGCGCGGAATATGGCCCGGCCTACGCGCTCCTCGCCGATCCCATGCAACGCATCCTGACGGGCGAGATCATCATGGCCGATCAGGGTCTCGCCAATCGCCCGATCATCTCTGCCCGCTGAGGAAGGACGCGATCATGGTCATGCACGCAGCGCAATCGCGCCCCGGTATCAGCGAGCGTCTGGACGACATCCTCGCCCGGACCCGCGGCGAACTGGATCGGGGTCTGGTCCCCGTCAACATCTTTGCCAATGCCGACATCTTCGACGCCGAGATGGAACGCATCTTCGCGAAAAGCTGGGTGTTCCTCGGCTTCGAGTCCGAAATCCCCGACAAGGGCGATTTCATGCAGCGCCGGATCGGGCGCGACAGCGTGATCGTGACGCGCGACGCAAAGAATGAAATCCACGTCTTGGCGAATTTCTGCCGCCATCGCGGGACCAAACTCTGTCAGACCGATGTCGGCAACCAGAGCCATTTCCGCTGCCCCTATCACGGCTGGGTCTTCAAGAATAATGGCGACTGGATCGGCGCGCCCGACAAGAGCAAGGCCTATAAGGGACTCGACCCAAAGGATTGGGGGCTGCTCAAGGCTCCCCATGTCGAGAGCTTCCTCGGGATGATCTTCGCCTCGCTCGATCCCGATGCCCCTACGCTCATGGACTATCTGGGTGGCGCCGCATGGTTCATGCGCGGGTTGATGGACCTGCATCCGGGCGGCATGAGTCCGATGGGGCCGCCGGACCGCTACAAGGTACGCGGCGACTGGAAGACTGGCTCGGAAAATTTCGGCGGCGACGGCTATCATGTCGGCGTCGCACATGGTTCGGTCCAGACGATCCAGCTCGCGCAAGGGTTCGACGTCCTCAATAATTATTCGACGCACTATGTGATCCCGGGCGGACACAGCTTCCTTGGGCATGATTTCGACAGCATGTTCGGTCCGGATGGCCATGTCTGGTACTATCCGCCCGACATCCAGCAGCACTTCGATCTCGATCGCATCGATCCCCTGCTGCAGGACGTGGTGAAGAAGAACCCGCCGATCGTGGGCACCATCTTCCCGAACCTGTCCTTCCTGCGCTTCTTCGGCCCGCCCTCGCCGGGCAAGCCGCCTGCGGTCTACACATCCTGGCGTCAGTGGCAGCCCTCGGGGCCGGGGGAAATGGAACTGTGGTCCTGGCAGATCAAGTGGAACTTCATGGACGAGCAGCAGGCCGCCGACAGCTATGCCGCGGGCCAGTTCGGTTTCAGTTCGGCAGGTATCTTCGAACAGGACGATACTGTAGTATGGGAAGGCGCCCCCGAAGCAGCCCGCAGTGTCTGGGCGCGCAAGGAGAACATATCGTTCAACATGCAGATGGGCATGGAGGGCATGGGGCAGCAGACGCTGGACGAGAGCTGGGAAGGACCGGGAGAAGCCTGGCGTCCGGGGCCCGGCGAGCCGAGCCAGCGCGCCTTTTACCAGCATTGGCTGAGCCAGATGGTGGAGACCGGCAAATGAGCGCGATCACGCCTGATGTGGAATTCGCCATCCGCCAGTTCCTGGGCCATGAGGCCATGCTCCTCGACAATGGCCGGCTCGAGGACTGGGTCGGCCTCCTCGCCGAGGAGATACTTTACGAGATCCCCTTGCGCATCAGCGCACGCAAGCGGGAGGACGAGTTCCCCAAGGGCGCCTTCCGCATGCATGAGGATATGGCGATGATCCGCAAGCGCCTGGAACGCATGGGCACGAGCGAGAACTGGGCGGAAGACCCTGCCTCGCGGACTGTGCGGACGGTGGGATCGATCTTCGTCGAGGAGGAGGAGGGCAATGGTCTCTATCGGGTCCACAGCGCGCTCTCCCTCTATCGCCAGCGCGCCATCGACCGGGCCTATGAATGGATTCCCGCACGCCGGATCGATCGCATCCGCATCGATGCCGAGGGAAAATGCCGTCTGGTGCGGCGCACGATCATTCTGGCTGAGACGATTCTCCAGACCCCGAACCTGGCGGTCTTCCTCTGATCGAGGAAAGGAGGCGCGGCGCCAATGGTTCAGCCCAGTTCCGCCGCTGCCTCCTTCAACACTTCGCGAAGCCAGATATGACCTGGATCATCATCGCTGCGATTATGCCAGATGAGTGTCTCCTGAAGGGTGCCAAGGTTGATCGGCGGCCGCAATAGGCGGACCTTATCCGTGTCGGCCAACTGCTCCGCCAGCTTGCTCTGCACCGTGGCAATCATCTCTGTGCCGGGCAGCATCTGCAATAATCCTGCAAAAGTCGGGACGTGCAGCAGTTCCTTGATCACAATCCCGCGCCGCTCGATCTCGGCTTCCTCGACCGTGCGCACATTGGCGCCGAAAAAGGCAAGGGCGTGCGGATAGGACAGATAGTCGTCCTTCGTCATCGTCTCCCCAATGGGATGATCGCGCGCGACGACGCATACGAAGCTGTCTGTGAACAGGTCAGCGGTCAGAAGGTCGACGTCGCGTCCCTCGCGACCGAACAGGCTGCGGTCGCCATGGGTGATCACCATGTCGATATCCCCGCCCTCGAGTCTCGAAAAGCTTGGCCCGAACACATTCTCGATCATGAGCCTGAGTTGCGGCGCGCGGGCCGCGAGGATGCGCACGACCTTTGGCAGGTAAACGTGGACGCAATAGTCTGACATCGCGACGCGAAAGGTCCGTTCCGATGTTCCGGGATCAAAGATCGCCTGCGTTTCAAGGGCGGCGTTGATATGCAGCAGGGCGGTGCGAACCGGCTCGATGAGGGCGCGCGCCTTGGGCGTCAGTTCCATCTCGCGCCCGACGCGCAGGAGGAGCGGGTCGTCAAAATGCTGGCGCAGCCGTTGCAGCGAACCGCTGAGCGCCGGCTGGGTCACGCACAGCCGATCGGCCGCCCGCGTGACGCTTCGCTCAGACAGGAGCGTGTCGAGCGCGAGAAGCAGATTGAAGTCGAAACGGTTGAGATTAGCCATTGTGCCTCAAGTCCATCCTCTGCTGGATCATTTCAATGCAACTGCCGCTTTCCTTCATCCTACATGGCAAATCCGGCGAAGGATTGCCTATCTTTTGGACTTATGATCGACATAGGGCGAAGCGATTTCCGGCTCCGGTTCTGCGTGGGTAAGCGCTGTTAGGCAATGACGAAGCAGGATGGGACAGACATGGCGATGATCGACCTTACGGGCAGGATCGCGATCGTGACCGGCGCAGGAGGCGGGCTTGGCCGTGCCCACGCAATGGCGCTGGCGGCACATGGTGCAAGGGTGGTGGTGAATGACCTTGGCGGCCATGTTGGAGGCGCACGCGCGGTGGCCGACGAGATCGCTGCGCGCGGTGGCGAGGCGATCGTCGATGGAACGGACATCACCGATCTTGCTGCCGTGCGCGCGATGGTGGCCAATGTGGAGCATCAATGGGGAGGCGTGGATATCCTCGTCAACAATGCCGGGATCCTGCGCGATAGAAGTTTTGCCAAGATGGAGATGGAGGATTTCCGCGCGGTGATCGAGGTCCACCTGATGGGATCGGTCCATTGCACCAAGGCGGTCTGGGACGGCATGCGCGAGCGCCGGCATGGACGGATCATCTTCACCACCTCCTCATCGGGCCTGTTCGGCAATTTCGGTCAGGCCAATTATGCCGCCGCGAAGATGGCGCTGGTAGGCCTCATGCAAACCCTTCGCCTGGAAGGTGAGAAATATGGCATCCGCGTCAATTGCCTTTCGCCATCCGCGGCAACGCGCATGACCGATGGATTATATGAGGCAAGCGAGCTGCTGCAGCTCGACCCGGCGCTGGTCGCGCCCGCCGTCGTAGCTCTCTCGGCGGCCGATGCGCCCAATGGCGCTATCCTGTGCGCCGGCGCAGGCAGCTATGAGAGCGCGAGGATATTGTTGACGCAAGGGCTGGTGGTGGACGGAGCCGATGCTGCCGATGCGATCCTGGCCCGCTGGCCGGAGATTGACGATCGACTTGACGCATTCGTGCCGGGGCACGGCCCCGACCAGTTCAGCCATGAGATTGCACGGGTAAGCGCTGAGTTAAAGGGAACTCATACCTGAAGCGCCGGGAAAACTGCGCCTCATTCCCATGCTGCTCAAGCTCTACCTCTATGGCTATTTGAGCGGGGCACAAGCGAGGCGTCGCCTAAGGGGGGAACCGGCTGTTCCTTCGCTTCAAGTCGAACTTGTTCGAAAAGGCGACCAGTTGTCGATAAGGATCGACTGCGATCCCATTAGATTGTGCCCAGGGCGCGCCACCATCTGATACCGGCAGCATCGACCTCTTCCGTTACAAGCCCTCGGCTTCGAAGGCAGGCGAGATGGGCCAGGCTTTCACCTGTGGCAAGGCCCAGAACAGACCGATCGATCTGGCGTTTGAACAAAGCCGGAAAGACGTCGATTGCCCGTTTCGGCGTTTCAACCAGTGTGAGCAGACGAGCAAGGCCCGCTTCATGCCCGTCGATCAAGGCGCCGATGCGGGCGTGCAGTCCATGGAACGGCTTGCCGTGAGCCGGAAGGACGAGCACGTCATCCGGCACTCTTTGACGGATCGCCTTGAGCGTCTCCAGCCAGTCGGTGAGGGGATCGGCTTCCGGTTCCAAAGGCTGAACCGAAACATTGGATGAGATTTCAGGCAGCACCTGATCTCCCGAAATCAGCAACTTCATCTCGGGGCAATGGAGCATGGCATGTTCGGGCGAATGTCCTTTGCCGACGACGATCACCCATTCACGGCCCCCGATGATGAGCCGTTGGCCATCCTCCAGCGCACGGAAACTGTCGGGCAAGGGATAGAGCATCTTACCGAAATCTCCGAACCGCGCCCGATAGTGATCGAGAGCATCTTCTTCCCAGCCAACGGTCTGGTAGAATCGGATCGCCTCCTCAGGCGCTTCTTGACCCGTATAGGAGGCAAGAACGCGAAGAGTCAGATATTCCAGCCGCGTCATCCAGAGCCGAGCGGGCTGTTTCTGCGCCAGCCAGCCTGCCATGCCGCTATGGTCGGGATGGAGATGGGTGACGATGATGCGCCGCACCGGCCGGTCCGCCAAGGTCGAAGCGAATGCCTGGCGCCATGCCGCAGTGGTTTCGGTGGTTCGCAGGCCCGTGTCGACGATGGTCCAGCCATCGCCGTCAGCCAGCGCCCAAAGATTAATCGCTTCCAAGCTGCCGCCCATCGGCATCCGCAGCCAAAAGACTCCGTCTGCAATTACAGTCGCGCTGCCGTTACCGATCGCCGGCAGTTCAAGCGCAGGGTAATTCAGGTGAGCCGTCATTTTCATTCCTTGTCGTGCCTGCATGCTCGCGCGGTGATGGCGCGCCGGGCAAGGCAACAATTCATCGGTCGCACATAATCATGTTGCACCAGGTTGCGCGGCGGGAATTAGGATTTCATATCATCAACGAGACGCTTGAGTGGTGGCCGATCTCTCTTTGTTGGTCAAGCTAGGCAGGCTAAGCATCGCCTCCACACATATGACTGACAGCGATCTCATAGAACCGCACCGCAAATATGGCTGCAAGATCAGCCATGGGCGCGCCATGCCGGGTTTCGAGACGCTTATCGCCGCTCTACCGGCTCGACGGCTCTGACGTGACCGGCCTGTCGCTGCGTTATCAGACCCGGTTCGGGGCACTGACGCTGGCCGCGCAAAATATCTTCGACAGTTTTCATATCGACTATTACAGCCGGACCGTCCGGCCCAACGACAATGCCCATTATTTCGCGGGGCGCGGACGCAATTTCACCCTCTCCTGGGACTATCGATTCAAGTGAAGCTGATTGACACTCTGCACCGCTGGACCGGCGGACTGATCGGGCTGCTGCTGGCCCTGCTGGGCCTCACCGGCGCGCTGCTGGTGCATAAAAATGCCTGGACGCTGGCGCCCCATGCGGGTGATCCGCGGGTGGAGGATGTCCGCCAACTGGCACAGGTGACGCAGCGCATCATGGCTGATCCCACCGCGCGGCCTTTGTCGATCAGCTATGCGTCCGACGATTTCGGGCTGCTGAAGCTGCTGTTCGAGGGTGGTGGCGGCGCCTATGCGGATCAGCGCGGCGCCGTTGTGACGCGGTGGGGCAGCCAGTGGGAACGGCCCGAACTGTGGCTGTTTGATTTCCACCACCATCTTTTCTCCGGCGAGGCGGGCGATTGGGCGATCGGCATAGCCGGGCTTTGTGGGCTGTTTTTCGTCGTGACCGGCCTCATCCTCTGGTGGCGTACGCGGCGGACCTTTGAGTGGCGGTTATGGCCTGCGCGGATGAGCCGGCCGGCGATCGTGCGGCATCATCGCGATCTGGGCGTGATCGTCGCGCCGCTGCTGCTGCTGTCGCTGGTGACGGGGGCGGTGCAGGTGTTTCGCCCGATGGCGGCGCTGCTGTTCGGACCGGGGGCGCCTGCCCAGATCGAAAAGGCTCTGGCACCGCCGCCGCCGCCGCGTGACGCCAAGCTGGCCGCGCAACTGGATTGGGCGGGGATGGTCATGGCGGCGAAGGCGCGCTTTCCCGACGCGGAGCTGCGCAGCCTGACCCTGCCGCGCAAGAATAGCGGGCTGATCACCATCCGCATGCGGCGGCCGCAGGAATGGTTGCCCAATGGCCGCACCACTTTATGGTTCGCGGCCGACAGCGGCGCGCTGGTCGCCGCGCGCGATGCGGCCGCGCTGCCGATGGCGGTGCAGGGCTATAATCTGCTCTACCCGCTTCACACGGCGAAGGTCGGTGGCTTGGCGTTCAAGCTGGTCATGACCCTGTCCGGATTGGCGATGACGCTGCTCGGGACGCTGACGGTCTGGACCTTCTGGTTCAGGCGCTCCGCAATGGCCGTCCGGAAGCCGCCGGTCCGCCCCGCCATGACGTGAGGCGACGGGAAGGGCGCGCACGCCCTTCCCCTGCACGCTTATTTCATCGTCGGGATGACGAAGCTCTGGTCGATCACCGCGCCGCCGTCGGGCCAGCGCTGCGTGATCTTCTTGGTGCGGGTGTAGAAGCGCACGCCGTCCATGCCATATTGGTCGAGATCACCGAAGCCCGAACGCTTCCAGCCGCCGAAGCTGTGATAGGCGACCGGCACCGGGATCGGCACGTTGATGCCGACCATGCCGACTTCGACATCGGCGGCGAACTTGCGGGCATAGTCGCCATTGCGGGTGAAGATGGCGACGCCATTGCCATATTGATGCTTCGACGGATAGCTCAGCGCCTCCTCGAAGGTCTGGGCGCGCAGGATCTGGAGCACCGGACCGAAAATCTCGTCCTGATAGCTCTTCATTTCCGGCGTCACCCGGTCGATCAGCGTCGGGGCGAGGTAGAAGCCCTCCTCATAGCCCTGGAGCGAGAAGCCGCGCCCGTCGACCACGATTTCCGCGCCTTCATCGGCGGCCATCTGGATATAGCTTTCCACCCGCGCCTTGTGCACGGCGGTGACGAGCGGGCCATATTGCGCGTCGGGATCGGTCGGGATGCCGGGGCGCAGCGTCTCGATGGCGCTTATCAGCTTGGTGCGGAAGGCGTCCGCCGTCGCCTCGCCCACCGGCACGACCACCGGCAGCGCCATGCAGCGCTCGCCCGCCGAGCCATAGGCCGCGCCGACGATATCGGCCACCGCCTGGTCCATGTCGGCGTCGGGCAGGATGATGCCGTGATTCTTCGCGCCGCCCATCGCCTGCACGCGCTTGCCGTTCTGGGCGCCGCGGGCATAGACATAGTTGGCGATGTCGGACGATCCGACGAAGCTGACCGCCTTGATGGCCGGATGGTCGAGGATGGCGTCGACCATTTCCTTGTCGCCATGGACGACGTTCAGGATGCCCGCCGGCATGCCCGCTTCGATCGCCAGTTCAGCCAGGCGCACCGGCACGGACGGGTCACGCTCCGAGGGCTTGAGGATGAAGGCATTGCCGCAGGCGATCGCCATCGCGCTCATCCACAGCGGGATCATCGCGGGGAAGTTGAAGGGCGTGATGCCCGCTGCGATGCCCAGCGGCTGGCGCATCGAATAGACGTCGATGCCCGGACCTGCGCCCTGGGTATATTCGCCCTTCAGCAGATGGGGGATGCCGCAGGCGAATTCCACGACTTCCAGGCCGCGCTGAATGTCGCCCTTGGCGTCGGCCACCACCTTGCCATGTTCGGAGGAGAGCAGGACGGCGAGTTCGTCCATATTCTGCTCGATCAGTTCCTTGAAGCGGAACATCACGCGGGCGCGGCGCTGCGGGTTGGTCGCGGCCCATTCGGGCTGGGCGGCAAGGGCGGAGTCGACCGCCTTCTGGAGATGGGCGGCGGTGGCCAGTTCAACCTGCGCCTGCACCGCGCCGGTCGAGGGGTTAAGCACGTCGGCCAGACGCGCGCCCGCCAGCGGGGCGGATTGCCCATGAATGAAATGAGTAATTGAACGCATTTTTCCGGTTCCTCTCCTGCCGGTGGGATGGCTTTGGTATAGACGGGTCAGCTTTGCAGATATACGGGTATGTGGACACATTAGTTGTGCGGATTTGCCCATGCTGAATTCCGACGAACTGCGCCTGTTCCTGGCCGTGATGCGGGAGGGCAATATGCTGGCCGCTGCGCGCCGGGTGGGCGTGGATCATAGCACGGTCGCCCGGCGCCTGACCAATATGGAGGCGACGCTGGGCGCCCGCCTGTTCGACCGCAGCCCGCGTGGTGTCACGCCGACGCCCGCCGCCTTCGCGCTGGTGCCCCATGCCGAGCGGATCGAGAGCGAATTGCTCGCCGCGATGAGCAGCGTCGCCGGACGCGACCGGGAGGTGGAGGGGACGGTGCGCCTCGCCACGCCGGAGGCCTTTGCCAGCCATCTGATCGCGCCGCGTGTGGCGGAGTTGCGCGAGCGGCATCCGCGCCTGACGCTGGAACTGGCATCCGAAAGCAAGGCGGCCAGCCTGTCCCGGCGGGAGGCGGAGATCGCCGTGATGCTGAAACCCCCGCCCAAGGGCCGGTTCGTGACGCGCAAGCTGACCGATTATCGCCTCGGCCTCTATGCCTCCAAGGCCTATCTGGAACGGCAGGGTGAACCGGCGGCGCGGACCGACCTCAGCCGCCATGTCTTCGTCTCCTATATCGAGGAACTGGCCGGATTTGCGGAGATGATCGCCCTTGACCAGTTGCTGCCCGGCGCGGCCATCGTCTTCCGGGCGAGTTCCAGCGCGGCGCAGCATGCGGCAGTGGCGGCGGGCATGGGCCTGGGCGTGCTGCACGTCTTCGCGGCGGCGGAGGATGACCGGCTGGTCCAGCTTTTCCCCGAGTCGATGGAGGTATGGCGCAGCTATTGGCTGGTCATGCATGCCGATCTGCAAAGGCTGCCGCGGGTGCGGGCGGCAGCCGATTTCCTGGAGGAAGTGACGCGGACGGTGCGGGAGCGGCTGTAGGATTGTTTATGTAAAGTGCCGCATGCTCCTGCCTTTGCAGGAGCATATTGGCTTCTTACCGCAACATTACAGGCAATTAAATTGCAAAGCCCGCCGGTTGGGAGAATGAGGGTGTGTCGATCGGAAGGGCGCCAGAATGGAAGGCGGGCTGGAAACTGTCTATCACGCGCTTCGCGGCGAGCTGTTGCGGTTCCTGATCGCGCGCACCGGCAATGCCGCCGAAGCGGAGGATGTGCTGCACGACATGTGGCTGCGCATCGGGGAGGGGGGCAGCGGTCCCATCGCCAATCCCCGGGCCTATCTTTATCGCATCGCGCAGAATCTGGTGCTCGACCGACTGCGCGAGACGAAACGGCGCGAAGTGCGCGACCGGGCCTGGATGGAACTGGCATCCGGCGCTGACATGCGGCACGCCGATCCCGTCGATCCCCATGCCGATGCGCTGGAGCAGATGACGGCGCGGGAGGAGGCGGCCCGGCTTGCCTCCGCCATCGCCAATCTGCCGCCGGGCGCGCGGCGCGCCTTTCAATTGCACAAGGTCGAGGGGTTGCCCCATGGCGAGGTCGCGGCCCGCCTGGGCATCAGCAAAAGCGGCGTCGAAAAGCATATGGCGGTCGCGATGAAATATTTGCGCCGCGCGTTGAGCGAGGACTGAGGCAATGCTGTAATGGTAACGTCACAGGGGAGACAGAACGGCGTGGACGGGCGGCTATGCCCGGCCAAGGGACCGTAACGGGACGGAACCATGACGGAGACGATCATCGACCGGGCGATTGCCTGGCACAGTGCGCAGGACGATGCGGATTTCGACTGGGACGGCTTTACGCTGTGGCTGGAGGCCGATCCCGCGCATCGCCTTGCCTTCGATGAGATCGCGCTGCTGGATGACCGGATTGCCGATCATCGTCCTACCCTGGCCGCGCTGTTGCCGCCCATTGAGGTTGTGCCGGTGGCATTTCCCGCCATGGAAGACCCGGTCGCGTCGCCCCGCCGCTGGAGCCTCTGGGCCGGTGGCGGGATCGCGGCGGCCATGGCGTTGGCGGTCGCCGTTCCGACTTTCCTGTCCCTGTCGCCTGCGCCGTCGGCGGCCGACTATCGCACCGGCGCCGGGCAGAGCCGCACCATCGCGCTGAAGGATGGATCGCGGATCACCCTTGCCGCCTCCAGCCATTTGCGGGTGGAGGGCGAGGGGCAGGACAAGCTGGCGCTGGAGGGCGGCGCGCTGTTCGACATTCCCCATCGTCCCGACCGGACGATGACGATCCGGGCGGGCGGGCAGGAAATCAGCGACATCGGCACGCGGTTCGACATTTTGGCCGACACCCGGACGATGCGCGTCGCGGTGGCGGAGGGCGTGATCGCGCTCAAGCCGGCGGGCGCGGACAATGCGGTCCGCCTCTCCGCCGGACGGCAGATGGTCATCGACCGGACCACGCACCAAGGCGAAATCAGCGCGGTCGCGCCCGCCGCCATCGGCAGTTGGCGGCAGGGACGGCTGGTTTATGAAGGCGTGCCGCTGTCTCTGGTCGCGTCCGACATCAGCCGCTATGCAGGGGTGCTTGTCAGGGCTGGGGCGGACGTCGCCGGCCGGCGCTTTTCCGGCGTGTTGATCGTGGGGGACGGATCTGGTCTTGTCGGTGAAGTGGCGCAGCTTATGGACCTTCGGATCGTGCGCGAAGCTGGGCGGCAGGACGGCGCTGTCCTGCTGCGCGCTGGCGGCGGCTGAACTCGCCGCGCCGGGCAGCGCCTGGGCGCAGTCCCGGCAGATCAGCATCGACGCCGCGCCGCTGCCCGCCGCGCTGGCGGAATTGTCGCGGCAAACGGGCATAGCGGTCGGTTTCGAAGGGCGATTGCCGGACGTCCGGTCCCGGCCGGTCAGCGGACGGCTGACGGCGCGGCAGGCGCTGGCGACGATGCTGGAGGGCACGGGGCTGAAAGCGCAGCGCCTGACGCCGACGACATTTCGTCTGGTCCGCGCCGAACGGCCGCTGCCCCGGCGTCCGGCGGATCGGCTTCCGCCGCAGCCTGGCGGCAATGTGGACATCATCGTCACCGGCACCAAGCGGGATGAGCCGCTTTCAAGCCTGCCCATATCGGTCGCCATCGCGGAGGCGCCGGGTGAGCGGACCGGAACGCCGCTGCCCGGCACCGCCGATGTGGCGCGGCAGCTCGACGGGCTGACGCTCACCAATTTGGGGCCGGGGCGCAACCGGCAGTTCATCCGGGGCGTGGCGGACAGCCCGTTCAACGGCAGCAGCCAGTCGACCGTCGCCATATTGGTGAACGACGCCCGCGCCACCTATAATGCGCCCGATCCCGACCTGCGGCTGGTCGATGTCGAGCGGGTGGAACTGCTCAAGGGGCCGCAGGGGTCGCTGTACGGCACGGGCACATTGGGCGGGGTGTTCCATATCGTGACCCGTCCGCCCGATGCCGGGCGGTTCGCGGCCATGGCGGGCGGGGGCGGCTCCATCGCGGCGCATGGCGATGCCGGCGGCGATGTGGAGGCGATGGTCAACCTGCCGCTGGTCGCGGACCGGCTGGCGCTGCGCGGCGTTGCCTATGCGGCGCGCGAGCCGGGCTGGATCGACACCGCCGGGCGCGGCGATGCGAACCGGGGAGAGGTCAGCGGCCTTCGCCTCGCCCTGCGCGCGCTGCCGGGGGACTGGACCGTCGACCTGAACGGCATGGTGCAGATGCAGGATGTCGCGGACAGCCAATATGTTTATGCCCGGCACCGGCTGGAGCGGCCCGCGCAGCCTGCCGAGCCGCATGATAATGACTTCGCCATGGCCGCCCTGCGCGTGGCGGGGAAGCTGGGCGATGCGGATTTTGTCTATGCGGGCAACTGGGTCGACCATGACGTGTCGAGCACGCTGGATGCGAGCGCGCTGTCGGCGTCGGCCTTCGGCGTTCCGGCTCCGGCGCTTTATGTTGAGCAGCGACGGAACCGCCTGTTCGATCAGGAAATCCGCCTGTCCCATACCGGCCGCGGCGGCCTGTCATGGTTGGCGGGCCTGTCCTTCATGGACGTGCGCAACCATCTGCTGGGCACGATCAGCAACGAGGCGGGCGACGTCACGGTCGCGACGGGCACTCAGGGGGTGCGCGAACTGTCGGCCTTCGGTGACATTCGCGTGCCGCTGTCCCGCACATTGTCGCTCGATATCGGCGGCCGCCTGTTCCATTCGCGGACCGAGGAGGAACGGGGCGCGAAAAGGGCGCGGGTCGAGGTTTCGGTGTCGCGCAGCGGATTTACCCCATCGCTCGCCTTGTCGTGGCAGGCGGGGGGCAGGGATTTCCTCTATCTGCGCTATGCCGGAGCGCTGCGTCCGGGCGGGCTTTCGCAAACCGGCACGGGATCGGCGGAGCGTTTCGATTCCGACGAATTGCAGACCTTCGAAGCGGGCTGGCGTCACAGCAATCCAGCGGGACTGACGATCAATGCCGACGCTTTCCTGACGACATGGTCGCATTTGCAATCCGACTATCTGCTGTCGGACGGGCTGATCGGCACCCGCAATGTCGGGGATGCGCGCATCCATGGGGCGGAATTGTCGGTCGACTGGGCGCCCGCGCGCGACTGGGCGCTCAGCGCCGGGCTGGTGGTGCAAAGCGCCCTGCTGACAAAGACGAGCGACGGGACGGAGATTGAGGACCGGCATCTTCCCGTCATTCCGCGCTGGACGGCAAGATGGGGATTGAGCCGGTCCTTCGAGCTTGGGGGCTGGAACGGCAGCGCGGGGGTGCGCCTCAACTATCTCAGCCGCTCCCGGCTCAGCTTCGATCCGGGGCTGGACCGCCAGATGGGCGATTATGCGCTGGCCGATGCCGATCTGCTGCTGCGCAAGGGGGCATGGGGCATCCGCATGGCGGGCAGCAACCTGTTCGATTGCAGGGCGGACAGCTTCGCCTTCGGCAATCCCTTTTCGCTCGGAAAGGGGCCGCAATATACGCCGTTGCGCCCCCGGCAATGGACGGTGGGTTTCACAAGGTCGTGGTGACAGGCCGCCGCTGGAGCGCGAAGACGGCGGCATAGCCGACATGGTCCGACAGCATGCTGCCGTCGGCGGCATGGCCGAAGGGCACCTCGATCCGGCGCAGCGCGACATTTGTGCTCCGGCCCGGCGCGAAAAATTCCCAGTCGCGGCCGCGCCGTTCCGACAGCCGCGCATCGGCGGACAGCGGCAGGCGAAGCCTTTCCGCCGCCGCATAGGCATTATTCACGGGCGTGCTCCTGCTCCAGCCTCTTGCCTGTTCGATCAGGTCGCTGCGCCGCGCCTGGGTCTGCCCGGCATTGAAATCGCCCGCCACGATCAGCGCATCGCGGGGGTCGTGAAAGCGGCGGATGAAGGCGGTCAGGCAGGCGAGTTGCCGGTCATGGGCATGGTTCGACCGTTCGTCCGGCACATCGGAAGCGCGCCGGCTGTTGAGATGGGTGGTGACGATGTCCACCGGATCGCCCCCGCCGGGCAGCCTGATCTGCACCAGCAGCGCGCCCTTGTTTGCCAGACAGTCGAACCCCGCGCAGGCATAGCCGGGATAGACCATCGCATGCACGCCGGAGATGGGGAAATCGGACAGGATCTGAAGGCCGCTGCCGACCCATTTGCCGATGCCCTCGCCATGGGACCAGCTTTGCGCCGCCGCGAATCGCAGGTCGGCAGGGGCGGGCGGTTGCGGGCTGGCGGCGTCCTCCCCCGGACCATCGACGATGTAGCGATAGCCCGCCGCGCGGCCGATCGCCTGGGCATGGCTGGTGAAGGCCTCCTGCAGCAGCACGATCTGCGGGTTGCGCCCCTCTGAACGCAGCGTCCGCAATGTCGCGGCGATCCGGGCGAAATCGGCGGGACGGTCCCAAGCCATCGGCCAGGGCAGGCCGTGGATATTATAGGTCATCACCGACAGGTCGCCGTCGAAGCGGGCCGGGCCGGCGGGGGACGGTGGATCGCGGGTATCGGCCGACGGCGCCGCCGCGATCAGCGCCGCGACCGCGAGCGTCCGCAGGGCATATCCGAAAATGCGCACGCCTCTTCTCCTGCCGCGATGGCAGGAAGACGACAGAGTGGGGATCTTACCTCAGTTGTCGCAAGTCGAAAAAAATATTCGGGCAAGGAACTGCGTTACTTTCCGGCCATGGCGTCTCCATTGCGAGAGTGAAAGAGCGCTTGTGATCGACTTTGTAATAATGCCGTCATCCCCGACAATCATAGGGCCGCTGGTAATGCATAGGGTTTCGGGGGGCGTTGACCTGTCATGAAGCGGCTTCTTCTTTCCATTCATGATGTTGGTCCCCGTTTCGAAACGGAAGTGGACCTGCTGCTGGATCGGATGATGCGCCATGTCGGCCCGGCAGACCTGGCGATGCTGGTCGTGCCCGACCATTGGGGACGGCATCCTCTGGCGGTGGGTTCCCCTTTCGCGGCGCGGCTGCGCGCATGGGCGGATGCGGGGATCAGCATGTTCGCCCATGGTTGGTTCCACCAGGACAGGACCGTTCACGATCAGCCCGTCGCGCGGTTCAAGGCGCGCCACATGACCGCCGGAGAGGGCGAATTTCTGGGTCTGGACGGCGCGACCGCGGCGCGGCGCATGACCGATGGACGCGACCTTATCGAACAGATCACTGGCCGTCCGGTGGCGGGGTTCGTCGCACCCGCCTGGCTTTATGGCGCGCCCGCGCTCGATGCGCTGGGGCAATGCGGTTTCGCGCTGGCGGAGGATCATATGAAGGTCTGGCATCCGCCATCGGGCAAGGTGCTGGCGCGTGGCCCGGTCATCACCTGGGCCAGCCGCAGCCGGGCGCGCATCGCATCTTCTCTGCTGGCGGCGCGGGTGTTGCCGCCGGTGCTGCGCCATGCGCCGGTGGCGCGGGTCGCCGTGCATCCGGGCGACGCGCATGTCCCCGCGCTGCTCGCCAGCATCGATCGCGTGCTGTGGCGGCTGGGGCGCACCCATCTGCCCGCCCGCTATGGCGACCTGTTGGCGAACTGATCCATGCGCATTCTCACCTTCCTCCACAGTTTCGAGCCGGGCGGGGTCGAGCGCGTGGCGCTGCGGCTGGTGCGGCGCTGGCGGGAGCAGGGCGTCGACGCGCCGCTGTTCCTGGGCCGCATCGACGGCGCCATGCGGGCGGAGCTGGGCGACAGCCTCGACCATCATGTCCCGCGCCAGCCGTCTTTCTCCGTCGCGGGCTTCGAAACGCTCTGGATGATCGCGACGCTGCCCGCCTTCATCCGCCGGACGCGGCCCGACGCCCTGTTCTGCGCGGGCAACAGCTATGCCGTGGTCGCCGTGGCGATGAAGCTGCTGTTGGGCCGCGCCTGCCCGCCGGTCCTGGCCAAGATCAGCAACGATCTCGAACGGCGCGACATGATCTGGCCGGCGCGCATGGCCTACCGGCTATGGCTGCGCGTCCAGGGCCGGTTCATCGATCATTTCGTCGCCATGGCGCCGGGTCTGGAGCGCGAAATAGCCGAACTTGCGCGCCCGGTGAAACGGGCGATCAGCATCGTCCCCGATCCCGCCCTGTCGCGGGCGCAGATCGACCGGCTGCGCGCCGCCCGGCAGCCGGATGAGGGGCGCAAAGGACGTCTGTTCGTCGCCATCGGCCGTCTGGCGCGGCAGAAGAATTTTCCGCTGATGCTCGAAGCCTTCGCCCAGGCGGCACGGTCCGATGACCGCCTGCTGGTCTTCGGAGACGGCCCGGAACGCAAGGCGCTGCAAAGCCGGGCGCAACGCCTCGGCATCGCTGATCGGGTCCGTTTCATGGGTCATGTTCCTGATCCGGCCCTGCAGATCGGGCAGGCGGACGCCTTCCTGCTGTCCTCCGATTATGAAGGCGTGCCTGCCGCGCTGCTGGAGGCGCTGGCCGTCGGCCTTCCCGTCATCGCCACGCAATGCAGCGCGGCGATGCGGTCGCTGCTTGGCGACGGCGCGCTCGGCCGCCTCGTCCCGGTGGGCGACGTCCACGTCTTTGCCGCCGCTCTGGCCGATGCGCCCTTGCCGCAGGACAGCGCCGCCAGCCTCGCCCAAGCGCGCCGCTTCACGCTGGAGGCCGCCTCCGCCGCCTATCTCGACAGCTTCGCGGCGATGACAAGCGCCAAAAGCGCCTCATGCCCGACCGGGGCGCTTGGTCAGCCGCGCCGCGACCCCATCCCGCCAATGATGACGAGCCTTTCATGACCGGCAACAGTTCCACAGGCCTCATGCCGCCGCCTGCCGCACCGATCGACCCGGCCCTGCTCGATCCCCGGCCGCTGATCCAGTCGGGCCGCAACTGGACCCGCTGGGCCGGGCCGCTGGTTTCGGTGCTGATCCTCGTGGTCGCGCTGCACCAGTTCCGTGGGCTGGATCCCGCCAGCCTCTGGGCGCTGGTGCCGGGCGGCATCGCCTTCTGGGCCGCCTTCGCGCTTTATTATCTGGCCGGGCCGCTGTCCGAATGGGTGATCTTCCGCCGCCTCTGGTCGATCCCGCCGGACGGCTTCGCCGCGCTGCTGCGCAAGCTGGTCAGCAATGAAATCCTGCTCGGCTATCTGGGGGAGGTCTATTTCTACGCCTGGGCCCGGCGCCATGCGAAGATCACCACCGCCCCCTTCGGCGCGATCAAGGATGTGACGATCCTGTCCGCGCTGGTGGGCAATGGCGTGACATTGGTGATGGTGGCCTTCGCCGTGCCGCTGCTGGGCGCGGTCGATGCGCGGCTCAACACATGGGAAGTGGGCGGGTCGATACTCTTCGTGCTGGCGACGTCGCTGGTCGCCATGCTGCTGCGCAAGCGGCTGTTCACCCTGCCGCGAAAGGCGCTGTGGATGGTCGCGGCGATCCATCTGCTGCGCATCGTCGCGACGACGGTGCTGGCGGCGATGATGTGGCACATGCTGCTGCCCGACATCGCGCTTAGCTGGTGGATATTGCTCGGTACGCTGCGGCAGTTGGTCTCGCGCCTGCCCTTCCTGCCGAACAAGGATGTGGTGTTCGCAGGCATGGCCGCCTTCCTGATCGGGCGCGACAGCGAGATCGTGTCGGCCATGGCGCTGATGGCGTCGCTGATCCTGGCGGCGCATCTGCTGGTCGGCATCACGCTGGGGGCGACCGGATTGCTGCGGGAAAGCCGGGCGCAATGATCGCGACCCTCTTCCTCGCCAGCGCGGCGATTCCCTCCACGCCCGATCTGGGCAAGGCCGAGGGGCAATGCCGCCCGGACGAAAAAGGCTCCGCCTATCTGGTCGAGGTGGCGGGCCTCAAGGACCGCAAGGGGCGGTTGAAGCTGGAACTTTATCCCGCGAACGACGCGGATTTCCTGGCGGACGACAATATTCTGATCGCCGCGGGCAAGCCGTTCCGCCGGGTCGAGGAGCCGGTGCCGCCATCCGGCCCGGTGGAGCTGTGCATTCGCGCGCCCGGCCCCGGCAGCTATGCGCTCAGCCTGCTGCATGACCGCGACGCCAATCGCCGCTTTTCCCTGTCGATCGACGGCATCGGCTTTGCGGGCAATCCGAAGATCGGCTGGTCCAAGCCCCATGCCGCCGCTGCCAGCGCGCCCGTGGGCAGCGGCCCCACGCGCATCACAATCACCGTCAATTATCGCCGGGGACTTTTTTCCTTCGGCCCAGCGGAGAAATAATCCGATGCGCATCGTCGATGTCTGCGCCTTCTACGCGCCCAGCGGCGGCGGGGTGAAGACCTATGTGGAACGCAAGCTGCGCGCCGGGGCGCAGGCGGGGCATGAGATCATCATCCTGGCCCCGTCCGACAGCGACCGGGTGGTGGAGGCGGGCGGCGGCAAGATCGTCATGCTGCCCGCGCGGCGTTTCCCGCTGGACCGGCGCTATTCCTATTTCGATGATGAACAGTCGCTCCACGCCATGCTCGACCGGCTGCAACCCGATCTGGTCGAAGCGTCATCGCCCTGGGGCAGCGCCGCGATGGTGGCGCGTTGGCGGGGGGATGCGCCCCGCGCCCTCATCATGCATGCCGATCCGCTGTCCGCCTATGCCTATCGCTGGTTCGGCCAGGTGCTGAGCCGGGAGCGGATCGACCGGGGCTTCGACTGGTTCTGGCGGCATTTGCGGCGGCTGGACGAGAGTTTCGACATGGTCGTCAGCGCCAGCAACAGCCTGTCCCAACGGCTGGAGGCGGGGCGCCTGAAGCGCGTCGTGACCCTGCCCATGGGCGTGGAGCCCGGCCATTTCAGCCCCACGCGGCGCAACGAACGGCTGCGCGCCCGGCTGCTGGAGCGCTGCGGCCTCGGTCCCGATGCGACGCTGCTGCTGGGGGTCGGCCGCCATGCGCCCGAAAAGCGCTGGCCGATGGTGATAGAGGCGGTCACGTCGGCGGGCTTTGCCACGCCGGTCGGGCTGGTGCTGGTGGGTGACGGGCGGGAACGGGCGCGGGTCCGCCGCGCTGCCGCCAATAATCCGCATATCCAGCTTCTGGCGCCGATGCACGACCGGCCCGCGCTGGCCGAACTGCTCGCCAGCGCCGACGCGCTCGTCCATGGCTGCGAGGCGGAGACTTTCTGCATGGTCGCGGCGGAAGCGCGGGCCAGCGGCCTGCCGGTCATCGTGCCCGACGAAGGGGGCGCTTCGGACCAGGCCCGCAGCGGTGGTGGCCTGCTCTATCGCGCCGCTCAGGCCGACAGCCTGGCCGCCGCCATCGTCGATTTCGTGAATGGCGGCCCCGCCGAACAGCGCCGCCACGCCTCTGCCCTGGCGCCGTCGGTCATGACCATGGACGATCATTTCGGCAGGCTGTTTTCCGCCTATCAGCGCCTCGCACCGGGCCGCCGTCATGCTGCTTAGACGGTCCTTGCCCCTGATGCGCCGATCCGGACCAGCCGCCAGCGAGAGGCCACAGCCCCGCACCGGCGAGCGGGCGAAGGAGGTAGGCCAACCCCATGCTTGCGGCCTGCGATATCGGGCCGACTGCGAATGCTGGTCCTTCTGGGCAGCTATTCTCTGGTGGCTGCTGCGTTCCAGAGGGCGTTCATGACGCGACCCGATCCGTCTGCGCCGCCATCTTCAGGGGGACGGAAATATCCGCCAGCTTCGCCCGGTCGACCGCAATCCCCTTCAGGATCAGTGCGCGGGCGCCCATGAAATCCTTTGCATTGTTGATCGCATCGACCGCCACCACGCGGCCTTGCCGCAAGTAGATGACAGTGAACGAGCCATTTTCCCGGTCGCCGCGCAGGACGATGTCGTCGGCATCCTTGTTGAGCCCGGCGGATTGCAGCTTGAGGTCGAACTGATCGGACCAGAATGTCGGCAGCGCCCGATATTCGGTCGGCGCCTCCATGATGGTGTCGGCGGCGATGGCCGCGGAGTCCATCGCATGCTGCACGGATTCCAGCCGCCACAAGCCCCCGGCGAACGGATTGGGATGCCGGGCGCAGTCGCCTATGGCCAGAACGCCCTCCGCCGACGTCCGGCAATATTCATCCACCAGCACGCCGCCGTCGCAAGCGATGCCCGCCTCTTCCGCCAGCGCCGTGTCGGCATCGATGCCGATGCCGATGATCGCCAGATCGACGGGAATTTCCTCGCCCGATCCCAATCTGACGGCTGACACGCGATCCTCGCCGGAAAAGCCCGCGACTTGCTCGCCCAGGCGCAGCTCGACGCCCCGGTTGCGATGCTGGCGTTCGAAAAAGTCGGACACTGCAGGTGAGGTGACGCGCTGGAGGACGCGGGGTTGCGCTTCGATGACGACGACCTCATGCCCCATCTCGCGCGCCGCCGCCGCGACCTCCAGCCCCACATATCCCGCCCCGATGATGCCGATGCGCCCGCCATTGCGGAGCCCCTCGCGGATCGCATCCACATCCGCGACGGTGCGCAGATAATAGAGGCCCGCAAGATCCGAACCGGGGCAGCGAAGGTGCCGCACTTTCCCGCCGGTCGCCAGCGCGCACCACCCGAACCGGACGACCCGGCCATCGTCCAGTTCGACCCGCTTGCCGGCGGGATCGAGCGACCTCACCCTGCACCCCAGTTCGAAGCGCACCTGTTGCTCGGCCCAATAATCGCTGTCCCGCAGCAGCAGCCGGTCGATCTGCATGCTGCCGATCAGATAGGCTTTGGACAGGGGAGGGCGGTCATAGGGCAAGCTGTGTTCGTCGCTGACGATCGCGATGCTTCCGGCAAAGCCCTTCTGCCGCAGCGAAATGGCCAGATGCGCGCCCGCATGGCCGCCGCCGATGATGAGGACGTCCACGGCGATTTGATCGTTCAACTCGATTCTCCCAAATGCGTGACCGGGGGACACGCCGCGCCGTCTTTCATGGCGTTTCGGGGAATCTGGGCGATAATCTGTCCGGCAACTATCCCGTTACCGCAGGCGCTGCCCCCATAATGCGGCCTTTTGGCGCGCCAGGCTTGACCCGGCCTTGTAATCGGAGTGTCATCATGAAAAGGCGAAGGGAGGGCTGCGTCAATGATCCGTCGCATCAGGGGGAATATGTCCGCATCTGCGCCGGAAACGCGCCGGGAGGGACGAGCATGCTGACTCAAATGGCCACGCCGAACCGCTTCTGGAATGGAGAGGCGCTTCCGCTCGTGCAGTGGAACAGGTTCAGCAGCACCGACGCCGGCGATGTCGAAGCGCATATGAGCCGGATGTTCTGCCCCCATCGGCTGGATGTCCAGGGCGGGCGCCCGCCGATCGACTTTCGCCACAATCAGGCCCAGCTCAAGGCGCTGACGTTCAACGCGCAGGATTATGGCAATCCCTTCGGCCGCATCTCCATCGACGTGCCCCAGATGGGCGAGAGCTATCTGGTGCAATTTTCGCTGACCGGCACCTCCTTCATCACCCATGACAAGGACAGTTTCAGCCTGGCGCCCGGCCAGATGTGCGTGCTCGCCCCCAATTCGCATTTCCGGCAGACGTTCGACGCGGGTTACAAGCATTTCACCATCAAGATCCCGAAGGCCGACCTGGAACAGGTGCTGGCGAACGAGCTGGGCTTCCGGCCGGACGATCTGGTCTTTTCGACCCGGCCCGTGCCGCTGGTCGGCGCCGCCCAGGCGTTCGCCCATCTCGTCCGCACCATATGCGACGACATCGACTATGGCCTGACCGGCTATACCCATCCCCGCGCCAGCGGAGCGGTGGAGGATGCGCTCAAGCGCCTGCTGCTCGCCGCGGTCCCGCACAACCATTCCGACCTGTTCGATTCCGCCCCCTCCGGCCCTGCGCCCTATTATGTCCGGCGCGTCGAGGATTTCGTCCGGGGCCATGCGTGCGAGGCGATTTCGCTGATCGACATGATCGAGATTTCGGGCGTCAGCGCGCGGTCCCTGCACGCCGGTTTCCGCCGTTTTCGCGGGGTCACGCCGATGGTCTATCTCAAAAATGTGCGGCTCGACCTGGCGCGCAAGATGTTGCTGGGCGGCGTCGAGGAGGGGCATAGCGTCACCGATGTGGCCCTTACCTGCGGTTTCAGCCACCTCAGCAAATTCGCCCGCGACTATGCGGAGCGCTTTGGGGAGCGGCCTTCGGCCACCTTGCGGCAACTGAAGGGCTGACCGGGTGGGGGAGAGGGCTGGTACGGCTATGCGCCGGACGGCGCATTTCCAAACAGACTCTCTCAGCCCGCGATATGCACCGCGCCGTCGATAATCTCCACAGTGTAGGTTTTGAGCGCGATCGAGCAGGGGGCGGCGCAGGCCGCGCCGGTCCTTATGTCGAAACTGCCGAGGTGGAAGGGGCAGACGATCTTGCCGTCCTCGATCTCTCCCTCCGCCAGCGACGCTTCGCCATGGGTGCACAGGTCGTCGGTCGCGAATACTTCGCCGTCCAGCAGGTAGACGGCGATCCCATGGTCGCCGTCCAGTTCGACCCGATGAACCTCGTCTTCGCTCAGATCCTCCACCGCGCACAGCCGGATCATTGATCGAACGCCTTCTTGACCATCCAGGGCGGCGTGGCCACCCCCTGGATCCTGAGGTCCAGCTTCACAGACGCGAATTTCCATTCTTCTTCCTCATATCTTGCAACGCTGTCGTACCAGCCGCCCAGCCAGCGATCTTCCGGGCCGGAGTCCCCGGCCATGGTGGACAATTCCCACAGATACCATCGGCAGCGCGCCGACCGGCCGTCCTCCGCAAATTCGACATAGGGGGCGACCATATAGTGGATCGACCACAGCACGGCCTCGGCGGCGATGCGGGCGAGCCCTTCGGCAATCGCGTCGGAGCCGTGGAAAGTGGCGAAGCCCTCCGCCGACCAGATGGCGTCGGCATGGAACAGCGGCTGCATGATCGCCGGATCGTTCTTCCGGTCCGCGCCATGGCCGTAACGCGCCACGAGATCCTCTATCTCCTGGCGCGCCTCGATCCGGAACAGCCGTTCCTCGACGGAGAGATGGGCCGTCCTCGCCATGGTCAGGCGGTCGCCATCGGGCTGAGACCGCGCCACGTCTCCTGCCCGCCATGGACGGCGATGAACCGCGCCTCCTCGAACGCATAGGGCACGCCGGGCGAGCCGGAATAAAGCTCGATATGCGGCGCCACCTCGGCAAGCGACAGCGCCAGATTGTAGAGCGCGTGATGGCTCTCCGGCAGCGCGCCCAGCGGGAAACGGTCGACCTCCGCCAACGCGTCGGAAAGGCGCGGCAGCATCCGGTCGTAAAAGGTGCGCAGTTCCGCCGCGCTCGACCCCTGCCGCTTGCGCTGCCGCTCGTCGGCGGTCGGCAGGTTCCAGTCGAGGCAAGGGGAGAGGTCTTCGAAGCCCGCAGGCAGTATGGATTGCGTCATGGTCACTTCCCCCTCACGCATTGACATATTGATCGACCACGGCGGCGCTGTGGCGGATGAGGATTTCGTCGTCCTGAAGGTTCTGGACCAGCTTGGCGCGCGACTGCATCGCCCGTTGCGTGTCCTCCATGGTGGCGGTGTCCTCCAGCCAGGCGTTGCGCTGAAGCGTCATCGCATGTTCGATGGCCCAGCGTTCGGCATTGGTCTTGGGAGGGCGGACATAATAGCGCCCCTCCCACAATGTCCGGTTATGGGCGATCGGCCAGAATTGGTGGGTGAACCAGATGCCTTCCGACACATGGATCAGCGTGTTGGGGAAGAGCACGCTCAGTTCGAACGCGAAATCGTCCCTCTTGTCGGGGTTGATGGCGGGCGGCAGCATCGTTTCGGCGCGCTGCGTGACGAGCGATGCGCCCGCGATGCTATTGGCGATGCCCGCCACCGGCGTCGGCTTCGCGCCCAGGGTGAGGCAGACGGCGCAGCTCCGGTGCGGCCCCATCAGCTTCACATTTTGCAGCCCGGTCGAGAAAGTGTTGGGGAACGACCCGGCATGGATGGTGTCGACATGATAGGCCTCTGCAAAGGCGTCATGCGCGACCTTCCAGTTGCATTCCAGTTCGGTGTGATAGGTGAATTGATAGCTGAGTTCGGCAAAGGGGAATCCGGCGAAATGCGCGGCATAATCGCCCAGATATTCCGCCAGGCTGTTGTCCGGCGTTTCGGCCAGATTGACGAAGATGAACCCTTCCCAGAAGTCGGTGTGGATCGGGGACAGGCCGTTCTTCCGCTTGTCGAAACATTGGTAGAAGCGTTCCTCGCTCGGCACATGCTTCAACGCGCCGTCCGCGCCATAGACCCAGCCGTGGAAGCGGCAGGTGACGATGGCCGCCCTGCTGCGGCCGAAGGTTTCCGGGCCGGTTTCGGTGACGACGGTGTTGCCGCGATGCGCGCAGACATTGTGGTGGGCGCGCACGACATCATCCTTGCCGCGCATCAGGATGATCGACGTGTCGGCGGCGGCCAAGCGCTTGACCTTATAATCGCCCTTGTTGGGGATTTCATCGACGCGCCCGACGCACAGCCAGACCTTCCTGAATATCTTCTCCCGCTCCAGTTCGTACCAGTCCGGGTCGATATAGGGTTCGATGGAGATCGGACCCGATCCCAGTTCGGGATGTTCGTGTAACCAGCGATGCGCTTCGTTCATCATCCTGTCCTTGCTGTTGTGATCGGTCGCCGCGTCCGCCGCTTCCCGAATGCGTGAATTCGGCATGGATGATGTCGGCGCGCGCCTTGCCCCGCTAGCCCGTTCCGGTGCACCTTAGCCTGGGGGCGCATCAAAGGCGCGATGGGTCGGGAGTGGGAAGAAACGCCTTTTTCGTCGCTTTGCACTCCGTCGCGCTCAGATGTCGAACGTCGCAGGATCAGGCTAGCGCGCCTGGCCGATCTGGGTTCGATTAGATGCGGGCGTCCAGCAAGGGCGGTGACCGCACCTTTCGGGGACTGGGCGGTATCAGAAAAACAAAATGCCAATCGAGACGGGGAGTCAAAAAAATGGAAGCTGAAACCTGCAAACCCATATCATCCGGCCGTGCTGCCCAGTGCTTGCAGTCCGGTTCGTTTCGCGCGCTGATGGCTGGCCTGGCGCTGGCCTCCGGAACGCCCGTTCTGGCGCAGCAAGCGCCGGAAGATCCGGCAGCGAACCAGAGCGCCGGTATCGAGGAAATCACGGTCACCGCCCGCCGCCGGGCGGAATCGCTCCAGGACACGCCGATCTCCATCTCGGCCGTGACGTCGGAAGGTCTGGCACAGCGCGGGATCGACAATGTCACCCAGATCGGTGACTTCACGCCGAATGTGAAGTTCAACAGCTCGGTTCCCGTTTCCGCCAGTAACGCCACGGCGGCGATCTTCATTCGCGGCATCGGGCAGAATGACTATCAGCTCTCTGCCGATCCGGGCGTAGGACTATATCTCGACGGCGTTTATATTTCGCGCGGCGTCGGCAACGTCCTCGACGTGCTCAATGTCGAGCGCATCGAGGTGCTGCGCGGTCCGCAAGGTACGCTGTTCGGCCGCAACACCATCGGCGGCGCGGTGAGCGTGGTGACGAAGAAGCCCGCCGACGATCTGGGCGCCAGCCTGGAACTGACCACGGGAAGCTACAACCGGGTGCAGATCAAGGGATCGATCGACGTGCCGTTGGCGGAGGGGGTCTATACCAGCTTCTCCGGCTTCTATCATCTGCGCGAAGGCTATGTGAAGGGCACGGTGCCGCTGGCGCCGGACCTGGGCGACACCAACACGATGGCGGGCCGCTTTGCGGTTCGGCTTGAACCGACGAGCAACCTTTCCATCAACATCGCCGTCGACGGCACGCGTTCGCGGGAGGAAACCGCGCCCAACGTCATGCTGGCGGTCGATGAGAACGCACCGGCGGCGCAGGTCTGGAACGGCCTCTATTCCGGCGCGGCCAGCATCTGCACCGATCTTTCCAATCCGGCCCGGCTTTCCGACACGCGCTGCTACAACAGCCAGTGGGCGCAGGCGCCCTATCGCCATGGCGGAACGTTCCGGGCGATTTCCAGCACCTTCGACAATTTCGGGAAGCGCCGCTATCAATCCGCGTCCGACCTCAACATCTGGGGCGTTTCCGGCACGGTGGAATGGCGGCTGGGCGAGAATGTGACGGCCAAGTCCATCACCGCCTATCGCAAGGTGACGGGTTTCTGGACCCGCGATTCCGACCATAGCCCCGCCAGCATCGTCCAGACCAAGAGCGACTGGAAGCAGGACCAGTTTTCGGAAGAGTTGCAACTGACCGGCGATGCGTTCGACAACCGCCTGAACTGGGTGGTCGGCGGCTATTATTCCAAGGAAAGCGGAAACCATCAGGATCTCGTCAACCTCATCGATGCCGTCTTCATGAGCGGTGCGATCCTCGATGGACGAAGCCTTGCCGCCTTCGGTCAGGCGACGTTCGAGATCGTTGACAATCTCAGCCTGACGGGCGGCATACGCTGGACCGAGGACAGGAAGACTTTCGACAATGGCAACCAATATGTCGTGGCGGCGGGCTTCCTGACCGGCCAGCCCTTCAATCCTGACGGTTCGGGCCTTCAGGACGGCGATCCGCTGATGGGCCCGCCCGGACGCACGACGATCAAGGATCGCGCCTGGACGCCGATGGCCAGCCTTTCCTATCGCTGGTCGCCCGAATTCCTGACCTACGCATCCTATTCGCAAGGGTTCAAGGGCGGCGGCTTCACCCAGCGCGTCTTCCCGCCCTTCGCCAATATCCCGTCCTTCCGGCCGGAGACGAGCACGACCTATGAAGTCGGCTTCAAGTCCGACCTGCTCGACCGGCGGCTGCGGCTGAACGGCGCGGCGTTCATCAACGATTATGACGATCTGCAGATCACGGTGAACGATCCGCGCCTGGGCTTCGCGCCGATCATCCAGAACGCCGCGAAGGCGCGGATCAAGGGTCTGGAACTCGAATTGCAGGCGCGCCCGACCGAGGCGCTCAGGCTGGAGGCGGGGCTCGGCTATCTCGACGCCAAATATCGTCAGGTGGACATCCGCGCCCTCAACAGCGGCGTGACCAAGGATTCCCATCTGCAAAATGCGCCGAAGTGGACGCTGAGCGCCGGCGTGTCCTACGACATCCGGGTGGATGGCGTGGGCAAGTTCACGCCGCGGGTCGACTGGTCCTATCGTTCGAAGGTCTATAATGACGCGGTGAACAGCCCGCTGCTGATCCAGAAGGGCTATCATCTGGTGAACGCCTCGATCGGCTATAGCGATGAGCCCGAAAGCTGGCTGATCACCCTGGGCGTCAAGAATCTGACCAAGGAGGTCTATCTCGGCTCCGGCTTCGTGGATTCCTTCGGCGGGATCACCGAGGGCGCGTTCGGACGTCCCCGCGAATGGTTCCTGAGCGCGCGCCGGACCTTCTGAAATCATGGCGGCGCCGGGTTCCGGCGCCCCTTTACCGGGCGAGGATGCCATGCCGGAAACATTGGAACGCAAGGTCGAACGTCTGGAGGCGCTGCGCGACATCGACACGTTGATCGTCGATCTTTCGCGGGCCTTCGATGCGGGGCCATCGGCTCAGATGCTGCGGCCGTTGTTCACGGAGGATGCGGTCTTCCAGATCGACCGATATGGCAGTTTGTCGGGCGGCGAGACGATCGCGCACGGGGTCGCTGGCAATGCCGATCAGGGCTTTAAATGGACCCTGCATTATCTGGTCTCGCCCAAGGTGACGCTTGATACTGGCCATGACAGGGCCGCCGTCGAATTCATGCTGTGGGAAGTCGCCACTTCGGCAAGCGGGCGGGCCTATTGGATTGGCGGGCGTTATGTCGCGGAAGCGCGGAAGAGGGAGGGAAATTGGCGCTTCAGCGCGCTGGAATTGCGGGCCGATCTCATATCCCATTATCCCGATGGCTGGCGTGAGAAACCCGCCGCTTTGGCCGATGCATGATCCGCCATGCGTTTGATTGCGGCCAGGGGATGATGGCTGCCCTCTGGTCCTAGCGCCTGCTCGATAAGAAGCGGCAGACTTCACTGGAATTTTCGGAGAGAATCATGACTAGGACATGCACGGCGGGAGATCTGCGCCATATTAATCGCAGCGTCGATGACATTCGCGACGAACTCGGCATCGATCCGGTTTCGGTGCGGGCGATCAGCGATCCGGCCATTTACGAGCTAGAACGCGAAAAGATCTTCCGGAAGACTTGGCTGAAGGTCGCGACAAGTTGGGAGATTCCGAACATAGGCGATTATAAGGTCAAGGAACTGCCCGTGGCCGATGCGTCCGTGCTGATCGTGCGCGGCAAGGACGGCCAGATCCGGGCCTTCCACAATGTCTGCACCCATCGCGGGAACAAGGTGGTTCCGACCAGTGGCTTCGAAACCTTCGGCCGGTCGCGCGCCAATGTGGTGACCTGCCGGTTCCATGGCTGGGTCTTCTCGACCGATGGACCGCTGCGGTCGGTGCCGATGAAGGAAAAATTCGGCAAGCTCGACACGGCATGCCTTGGCCTGCGCGAAATCCATTGCGATAGTTGGGAAGGCTTCGTCTTCATCAATTTCGACGCCGAACCGGCTCAGACGCTGACCGAATATCTGGGCGATTTCGGCAAGCTGTTCGGCGGTTATCCCTATGCGGAATCGACCACTGCCTTCCGCTATTCGACCGTGCTGAACTGCAACTGGAAGGTCGCGCATTATGCCTTCAGCGAGGGCTATCATGTGCCGACCATCCATGCGGGGTCGCTGCCGGGCTTCAAGGGGGTGGAGCATAGCGATTTCAAGCTGATGGGCCCGCACGCCTCCTCCACCATCTATGGGGCGGGCATGGACACCGCGCCCTCGACGCTGGCCTTCGCGTCGATGCTGAGCACGACCGAGCGCCACCGTCCGCGCCCCGATCAGTTGCCGCCCGCGATCAACCCGGAACGGCGGGCGGATTTCCAGTTCGAGCTGCCCAATCTGTTCCCCAATTTCATCATCCATCTGGCGTCGGGCTGCGGCTATCCGGGCATGTCCTTCTTCACCCACCAGTTCTGGCCGCTCGATCATGGGCGGACGCTCTGGGAAGGCATCAACTATTTCCGGCCAGCCCAGAGCGCGGCGGAACAGGTGGCGCAGCAGCATGTGAACGCGCTGCACCGCAACGCCTGGCTTGAAGACACCGCCACCATGGAAGACACTTTCGCCGGCATCATGTCCGGATCGATCGACGAGATGCAGTTGATGGACCAGGAATTCCTGATCCGCCACGCGGCGCGCACCCTCGACACCTATCTCGCGGCCTGAGGAACCATAGCATGACGAACCCCATCCTTCCCGCGCCCTTTGCCGATCTGGCGCCGCTTGCCGCCCATTGGGCGCGCCCGAGCGAGAATGAACGCAGCGAAATCCGCTGGACCACCACCGCCGCCGATTTCAAGGCGCTGTACGACGCGATGATGCCGCGCCTCGATGAGATATTGCGCCTGCTGTCGGACCATCCCGCCACCGGCATGCCGGAGGATGTCCATAATCTCTTCCTGCTGGCCTGCGCCTTTGCCGAAGCCTCGCCCCATCATGAGCTTTATAGCGGCAGCAGCGCCGTTCCCTTCAGCTTCGACGCCAGGCGGTTCGTGCGCATGGATGGCGATGCCGCGCTCTGAGCGTTCCCACAGAAAGCAAGGGTAATTCCAATGTCTGACGCACGATCGCATATCGAGGTTTACGACTATAGCGGCGGGATCGTCGGGCCGGGCATCGAACCGGCCGGGACGGTTCGCGATGGCGGCACGATCCGCACCGGCACGCCGCCGGGCTGCTGGGGCCCGATGATCACCCCGAAATTCCAGGGCGGCCATGAAGTCACCCGCCCGGTGCTGGTCGAGGGCGCGGAGGTGGGAGACGCCATCGCCATCAAGTTGAAGACGGTGCGCGTCACCTCGCTCGCCACCTCCTCGGGCGTCATGGAATTTGTCGAGGGGCGCTATGTGGGCGATCCCTTCGTCGCGAAGCTCTGCCCAAGCTGCGGCACGACCGCGCCGTCCAGCCATATAGAAGGGATCGGGGAAGAGGCGGTCCGGTGCGACAATTGCGGCGCGGAAGTCAATGCGTTCCGCTTTTCCAACGGCTATGTCATCGTGCTGGACCGGGAGAACAACGTGTCCCTGACCGTCGGCAAGGATGTTGCGGAACGGATCGCTGGGGACGCCCGCAACGTCGCGGCCATGCCGGACCAGTCGCACCAGCATTCGATCCTCGCTTTGGCGCGGGCGGATATCGCCGGTCTCGCCAGCCGCATGCGACCCTTCCTCGGCAATATCGGCACGGTGCCGTCACGTGACCTGCCGGATTCGCACAATGCGGGGGATTTCGGCTCCTTCCTGATCGACGCGCCGCACGGCTACAGCTTCACGCAGGAGGAACTCGACCGGCACAAGACCGACGGCCATATGGACACCAATTCGGTGCGGGAGGGCGCGATTCTCATCTGCCCGGTCAAGGTGCCGGGCGGTGGCGTCTATATGGGCGACATGCATGCGCAGCAGGGCAATGGCGAGATTGCGGGGCACGCCACCGACGTGTCGGGCGTGGTCGAACTGGAAGTGAAGGTGATCAAGGGGCTGAAACTGGACGGCCCGATCCTGTTGCAGCATCGCGACGACCTGCCCTTCCTGGCGCAGCCGATGAGCCGGGAGGAAAGCGCGGCGGTGGGGCGTCTGGCCGAACGCTACGGCCAGAAAAGGATCGAGGATAATGGGCCGATCACCTTCATCGGTTCGGGACCGACGCTGAACGACGCGACCAAAAACGGCCTCGCCCGCGCCGCCGAGGTGACGGGATTGCCCTATGACGAAATCCTGAACCGGGCGACGATCGCGGGATCGATCGAGATCAGCCGCCTGCCGGGCGTCGTCCGGGTCACTTTCCTTTGCCCGACGCCGATCCTGGAGCGCATGGGCGTGGCCGAACTGGTGCGCCAGCAATATGGCCCGCAGGCGTGATCCACATGAATGAGGCGAAGAGGTCCGGCCTGATCGTCATCGGCAAGGATGTGGTGGATCGCATGCTGCATCTGGAAACCGGCAGGACCGATGAGGCGCTGAACGCGCGTTTCGGCATCAGCTATAATAGCTGGCGCAAGGTCATCGCGGGCCGCCCGGTCCGCTCGTCCATGGCCGCCCGGCTGATACAGCGCGTCGAAAGCATCGATCCGGGCGCGCCCGATAGCTTTTCGGCATGAAATCGGAGCTGAGCGGAAAACCCATGACGCCGCCGCTGGGTGACGGCGCTCTGCCGCCATCCTCCATTCATTCATGACGATGATCGCTGATATTCAACCATTTGGAGAGGCATGATGACCGAAGATTTCGTGAATTCCCCGGCGGTCCAGACCCTGCTGGATCGTGCCAGCGGCCTTGATGCAGAGGGTGGCGACAAACGGTTGAAGGCCATCACCCGCGATCTGGTGGAAGCGGTGATGAAGACCATCGTGCGCCATGACGTGACGGAGAGCGAATTCTGGGCCGCGATCCAATATTTCCAGAATGGCGCGGCCGAATTCGGCCTGATCGTGCCGGGCGTCGGCCTGGAACATTTCATCGACCTTTTCATGGACGCCAAGGATACCGAAGCGGGTAGGACCGGGGGCACGCCGCGCACCATCGAAGGGCCGCTCTATGTCGCGGGCGCGCCATTGGTGGAGGGCGACGTCAATTTGTCCGACGATGCCGACGACACCGGCACGCTCTATATGAGCGGCGTGATCAAGGGGCCGGACGGCGAGCCGGTCAACGGCGCGATCCTGCATGTCTGGCACGCCAATTCCCAAGGCTGGTATTCCCATTTCGACCCGACCGGCGAGCAGACCCCTTTCAACAACCGCCGCCGCATCAGGATCGGCGGCGACGGGCGCTATGCCTTCCATTCGAAGATGCCGAACGGCTATAGCGTGCCTCCGGGCGGCGCGACCGACCGGCTGATGCAGGCGCTGGGCCGCCACGGCAACCGTCCGGCCCATGTCCATTTCTTCATCGAGGCGCCCGGCTATCGCATGCTGACGACGCAGATCAACTTTGGCGACGATCCGTTCGCGGCGGACGATTTCGCCTTCGGCACACGGGAAGGCCTGCTGCCCGTCCCCAACCGGCAGGGCGACACCGCCACCATCGCCTTCGATTTCGAACTCCAGAAGGCCGATGCTTCCAGCGAAGAAGCTTTTTCGGCACGGGCTCGCGCTGTGGCTTGAGGAGGAGGCTTTTCATGCGGAAGATTGTCGGCAGCCCTGCCTTCCACCCCGAAACGGCCGCGCCGCCGCCGCACAGCGAAGCGCTCGTCAAGCTGATGAGCGGCTCTCGGCTGGCGGTGATGGACTTTCTTGCCTGAAGGTAAGCTACTGCCGGGCGAGGCGGCGGCGGTTCTTCCCCACCGCCTTGCGGTAATGCGCGGTGGATGCCTGCATGACGGAAAGCGGCGTCGTGCCCAGGGCGCCGGTCATTGCCTTCCATTGCAACTGGGCCACGGCTTCGATTTTCTCTGAGACCATCCTTTGCGCCTCGATTGCGGCCGCCGGATTGCCGGCCAGCAGCTTCGGCATGCGCAGGCCGATCACCATGGCGGCTTCCAGGCCGAGGCTCCAATAGCCCAGTGCAACCGTCATCGGATTGATCTGCCGCATTTCGATGTTCTCCGTTGCTTCCAGTTCGAATCCGGAAGGCCGATCCATTGGATAGCTGAATATCGGTGGCTGTCACCTTTCTTGCGCCGATCCGCGAGCATGTCTTGATCCATGTCAGACGATTTTCCAGGAACCTGGTGCAGACTCCACGGGTTTCCCCGAAAAGCCTCTCGTGCGCAGGGGTGATGGGAGAATGAGCAATCGTGGCGGCATCGTTCGAAAACAGGGTGGTTCAAGACCGGCTGAATGAAAGTCGCGGTCCGGAATTCCTGGCTCTCGCCTTTCGGGAGTTCTTCAAAAATCCTCTGGCCGTGGGTTCCGCCTTTCCAGCTTCGCGTTTCCTGGTCGACACCATGCTTTCGCCCGTCGACTGGAGCCGGTTGAATTGCGTCGTCGAATATGGGCCGGGCACCGGCATATTCACTCGCGCCCTGCTGGATCGCCTGCCGGCTCACGCGCGGTTGCTGGCTATCGACACCAGCGCGGCGTTCATCGATCATTTGCGGGAGGCGACCCCGGACAGGCGCCTGATCGCCGTGAGCGGTTCAGCCGACGCTGTCCTGGACATCATGGCCGATCATGGACTGGACGAGGCGGATTGCATCCTTTCCGGCCTACCTTTTTCGACGCTGTCTCGGGATCGGGGGGAGGGGTTGATGGGGGTGAGCGTGCGGGCCTTGGCGCCTGAGGGGCTTTTCCTCGCCTATCAGATGCGCCAGGCCGTCGGGCCGCTGCTGGAGGGTCGTTTCGCGCAGGTCGCGACGGGCTTTGAATGGCGTAACCTGCCGCCCTGCCATCTCTATTGGGCGTCGCGTCCCCTCTGAGGAAGGGACGCATCGCATCAACGCATCAACCGTCGGCCTGGGCCAGTTCCGCGATCAGGGCGAGCATTTGGCTGGCCTGTTCCTTCCGGCAGATGAGGAGGTCGGGGAGGTAGACGTCGCTCTGGTTGTAGACGAGGGGCGATCCGTCGATGCGCGAGCAATGGAGGCCATGGGCGAGCGCGACCGCGACCGGGGCCATGGAGTCCCATTCATATTGACCGCCCGAGTGGAGATAGATGTCGGCCTGACCCAATATCACGGCCATGGCCTTGGCCCCGGCGGACCCCATGGGCACCAGCTCGGCACCCAGCCTTTCCGCGATCGCGACCGCTTCCCTGGCCGGGCGGGTGCGGCTGATCACCATGCGCAGCTTGTCCGGCGCCGGGGGCAGGGCGCGGGGCTCGTCGGAGCGCAGCAGCGTGCCGCCGTCCAGACCCGGCAGCGCGACCGCGCCGATGGCGGGCTGGCCGTCGATGGCAAGCCCGACATGCACCGCCCAGTCGGCGCGTTCCTCGCCATATTCGCGGGTGCCGTCGACCGGGTCGACGATCCACACCCGGCTCATGGCGAGCCGGTCGGGATTGTCCTTCTCCTCCTCCGACAGCAGGCCGTCCTGCGGCCGTACCTCGCGCAGGGCGTGGCAGAGGAACTGGTTGGCGGTCTGATCGCCCGCCTTGCCCAGCGCCTTGGCGCTGAACAGCCCGCTTTCGCGCACATTGACCAATATGCGCCCGGCGACCTCGGCCAGATGCGACGCGAGGTCGGCGTCGCTCATGGTCTTGGGGTCAAGCGGCGCGCTCATGGGATCAACCTCGCGATGATGGCGTCGGCCGCTTCCTCGGCGCTCATGGCGGTGGTGTCGACGCGGATCTCGGGGTCTTCGGGCGCCTCATAGGGGCTGTCGATGCCGGTGAAGTTCTTGAGATCGCCGGCCCGCGCCTTCTTGTAGAGACCCTTGACGTCGCGCGCCTCGGCATCGGCCAGCGGGGTGTCGATATGCACCTCGATGAACTCGCCGGGCTGCATCATCTGGCGCACCATGTCGCGCTCTGCCCGGAAGGGGGAGATGAAGGCGGTGATCACGATCAGCCCCGCATCGGTCATCAGCTTGGCGACCTCGCCCACGCGGCGGATATTCTCCACCCGGTCGGCATCGGTGAAGCCCAGATCCTTGTTCAGCCCATGACGCACATTGTCGCCGTCGAGCAGGAAGGTGTGCCGGTTCATTCTGGCGAGTTTCTTCTCGACCAGATTGGCGATGGTCGACTTGCCCGCGCCCGACAGCCCCGTGAACCACAGCACGGCCGGCTTCTGGTTCTTGAGGCCCGCATGGAAGTCGCGGCTGACATCGGTCGCCTGCCAGTGGACATTTTGCGCCCGCCGCAGCGAGAAGTGCAGCATCCCCGCCGCCACCGTGGCGTTGGTGATCTTGTCGATCAGGATGAAGCCGCCCAGCGTGCGGTTCGTCTCATAGGGTTCGAACACGATCTGCTTGTCGGTCGACAGGTTGGCGATGCCGATGGCGTTGAGGTCCAGCGTCTTGGCCGCCAGATGCTCCATCGTGTTGACGTTGATCTGATATTTGGGCTGCTGGATCGTTGCCGTGACCGTTTGCGTGCCGATCTTGAGCCAATAGGGGCGGCCGGGCAGCATCTCCTCATCCGCCATCCAGACGATGGTGGCTTCGAACTGGTCGGCGGCCTGGGGCGGATTGTCCGACGCCGCGATCACGTCGCCGCGCGAGCAGTCGACCTCATCGGCAAAGCAGAGCGTGACCGACTGGCCCGCGACGGCGATGTCCAGATCGCCACCCAGCGTCACGATGCGGCTGACCGTGCTGGTCTTGCCCGAGGGCAGGACGCGGATCGCATCGCCCTTGCGCACCGTGCCGGTCGCGATCTGGCCGGAAAAGCCGCGAAAGTCGAGGTTCGGGCGGTTGACCCACTGCACCGCCATGCGGAAGGGCTTGAGCTGGTCGGAGACCTGGTCGACCTCGACCGTCTCCAGATGCTCGATCAGCGCCGGTCCCTTGTACCAGGGGGTGTTGTCCGACGGGCCGGTGATATTGTCGCCCTTGAAGCCGGAGATCGGGATCGGGGTGAAGGCCTTGATGCCGATCGAGTGGGCGAACTCGGTATAATCCTTCAATATGCCGTCATAGACCGCCTGGTCATAGTCGATCAGGTCCATCTTGTTGATGGCCAGGACAATGTTCCTGATGCCGATCAGATGGGCGAGGTAGCTGTGGCGCCGCGTCTGCGTCAGCACGCCCTTGCGCGCGTCGATCAGGATGACGGCAAGGTCGGCGGTGGACGCGCCGGTCACCATGTTGCGGGTATATTGCTCATGGCCCGGCGTGTCGGCGACGATGAACTTGCGCTTTTCGGTGGCGAAGAAGCGATAGGCGACGTCGATGGTGATGCCCTGTTCGCGCTCGGCGGCGAGGCCGTCGACGAGGAGGGCGAAGTCGATCTCCTGCCCCTGGGTGCCCACGCGCTTGGAGTCGGCCTGCAACGCTTCGAGCTGATCCTCGAAGATCATCTTGCTGTCGTAGAGCAGGCGGCCGATCAGCGTCGACTTGCCGTCGTCCACCGAGCCGCAGGTGATGAAGCGCAGCATCGTCTTGTGCTGGTGCACCTCCAGATACTGGTCGATGTCCTCGGCAATGAGGGCGTCGGTCTTGTAGATGGGTTCGTCGGTCTTGGTGAGCGTATCGGTCATGTCGCTACCTCGTCATCCCAGCGCAGGCTGGGATCTCGTTGATCTGGGTCGAAGGGGTCGGCCTGGAGGCCTGAGACCCCAGCTTTCGCTGGGGTTGACGCTTCGGAACGCTGCGCATTCCGTGGCGCGTCAAAAATACCCCTCCTGCTTCTTCTTCTCCATGCCGGCGCCGCCGGCATCCTTGTCGATGGCGCGGCCCTGTCGTTCCGATGTGGTGGTGAGCAGCGTTTCCTGGATGACATCAGGCAGCGTCTTCGCCTGGCTCTCCACCGCGCCGGTCAGCGGATAGCAGCCCAGCGTCCGGAAGCGGATCGAGCGCATCACAGGCTCCTCGCCCGGCTTCAAGGGGAAGCGTTCGTCATCGACCATCAGCAGCATGCCGTCGCGCTCCACGGTCGGGCGCTCCTCGGCAAAATAGAGCGGCACGATCGGCACGTCGTTGAGGTGGATATATTGCCAGATGTCCAGCTCGGTCCAGTTGCTGATCGGGAAGACGCGGATGCTCTCGCCCTTGTTCTTGCGGGCGTTGTAGAGGTTCCACAGTTCGGGCCGCTGGTTCTTGGGATCCCAGCCATGGCTGGCGGTGCGGAAGGAGAAGATGCGCTCCTTCGCCCGGCTCTTTTCCTCGTCGCGGCGCGCGCCGCCGAAGGCCGCGTCGAAGCCGTAGAGGTTGAGCGCCTGCTTCAACCCCTCCGTCTTCCACATGTCGGTGTGCAGCGGGCCGTGGTCGAACGGGTTGATGCCACGTTCCTGCGCTTCGGGGTTGTGATAGACGAGCAGTTCCATGCCGCTCTCGCGCGCCATGCGGTCGCGCAGCTCGTACATCGCCTTGAACTTCCAGGTCGTGTCCACATGCAGCAGCGGGAAGGGCGGCGGCGAGGGATAGAAAGCCTTGCGCGCCAGATGCAGCATCACCGCCGAATCCTTGCCGACGCTGTATAGCATCACAGGCTTCTCAGCCTCCGCAACAACCTCCCGCAATATATGGATGCTCTCCGCCTCCAATCGCTCCAAATGCGTCAGCCTTTTCGAATCGATCATCGTTCACCGCCTTGTTTCGTGACGGTCACATGACAGAAGCGGGGAAAGACTGGACCTCCCATATGGGAGGATATACATATTAGCCATGCGACTGGACGACGGTGGATTATTGGCGGCTCTCCATGAGGGTATGTTCGAGCAACCCCTTTGGCATGGGTTCCTTGAAAAGCTGCGCGCCCGCTCCGGGGCCGCCTATGTCAGCCTGGCGTTCCGCCCGGTGGACGAGGAGCGGATCGTCGAACTTTATGCCGGGCCGCCCACGCCGCTGCACCTTGATAGGCTGTTCAACGAAAAATATGTGCGCGACCCCTTGCCTTATCGGCGGATGCGCGAAGCGCGGGTCTATACGCTGGACGAACTGCTCGACCCCGGCGATGCGGTGCAGCAAAGCTATTGCGCGGAATTTCTGGAGCCGCGAGGCATCACCAATATCCGCTTGGTCCGTGTCGCGGAGCCGAGCGGCATGGACGCCTGGCTGAGTTGCGCGGGCGGACGCGAGGTGGGACCGGCCGTCAGCGCCCTGTTGACCGCGCTGGTGCCGCATCTACGCATCGCGCTGCGCAGCTTCGTTGCGTACGAACGGGAAAAATTTCGCTCGTCCGTGACTTCGGAGGCGTTCGGGCGGCTCAATTTCGGCTGGCTGATGCTGGATGCGCGCTGCCGCATCGTCGACATGACCCCGCATCTGGAGCAGCTTTTCCAGCGATCGAGCGTGCTGCGGCGGGGCCGCTACGACCGGCTGATGCCCGCATCTCCCGCCGTGGACCGGGAATTGACCGCCCTGGTCAAAAGCTTTGCGGAGGATGCGGAGGGGCGGCCAAAGGCGATCAATCTCAGCCGCGATCCGCTGCTCGACATGCTGGTGCGTCCGATGCGGGACCGTTCCCTGTCCGCCCAGTCGCCGCCGGTCGCCATCGCCTATATCAGCGGCGATCGTTGGTCGCAGGCGGACCGTTGCGACCAGTTGGTCGACCTGTTCGGCCTGCTGCCTAGCGAGGCGCGGCTGGCCTGGGCGATCGCGCAGGGCATGTCGATCAGCGAAGCGGCGGACGATCTGGGGCTGACGCTGGAGACTGCGCGCAACTATTCGAAGAAGATCTACGCCAAGACCGGGGCGCGGGGGCAGGCGGAACTGGTGCGCAACATCCTGACCAGCGTGTTGGCGCTCGCCTGAAGGGGAGCGTCAATCCGCGGCGGTGGAGCAGGTTCGGACCTTCTTCCTGTCGCAGGGGATGAAATGGCAGGGCGCGTTCTTGTCGTCCGGCGCAGCGGGCTTGCGCTGCCAGGGCGGAGTCCAGCCCGGCGGCGCCGAACCGCAGAACCAGGGGCTTTGCGTGGCGGAGGCGGGCGCGTGGACGGCCGTCAATGGGATGACGGCAAGGAACGCCAGCGCGCTAGACCGCATGGCTGAACCGCTTTTCCGCCGGTTCCAGATAGGCATCGAAACAGGCGGCGATGCTGCGCGCATAAGGCAGCGCATCCCGCGTGAGCGCGATGCGGCCTTCGCTCAGGCGAACGAGGCCCAGCCGCTCGAAGCGGCTGAGGTCGGGCATGGGAAGGGCCGTGCCGACATGCGCCTCGCCTTGGCAGAGCAGGGCTTCGATGATGCGGCCGCGGCGGCGGTCCTCGGCTGAGCGGAAAGTGCCGCGGGTGGCGGATAATTGCCCTGCGTCCATCCGTTCGCGCCAGGGGCCGGCTTGTTTCTCATTCTGGACGATGAGGTCGGGGAACTGGCTGATCGCGCTGGCGCCCAGGCCCAGCAATATCTCCGCCGGATCGTCCGTGAAGCCCTGAAAATTGCGGCGCAGCCGGCCTTCGCGGGCGGCGCGGGCCATACCGTCTTCAGGCAGGGCGAAATGGTCGAAGCCGATCGCCGCATAGCCCGCGCGGGTCAGCATTTCATATCCCTGCGCCGCCATGGCGAAGCGGGTGGCGAGATCGGGCAGGTCGCTGGCGTCGATGCGGCGCTGGCGGGGCAGCAGCCGGGGCATATGGGCATAGCCGAACAGGGCGATGCGGGCGGGTTGCATCGCAATGGCGGCCTCCAGCGTGGCGGCGAGATCGTCCGCCGTCTGGCCGGGCAGGCCGTACATCAGGTCGAAACCCGTCGCGATTCCGGCTGCGCGGAGCTGGTCGACGGCCCGCTCCACCATGTCGAGCGGCTGGATGCGGCCGATCCGCGCCTGGACATGCGGGGTGAAGGTCTGCACGCCCAGATTGACCCGGTCGACGCCCATGGCCGCCATGGTCGAAATCCATTGCGCGTCCAGGCGCCGGGGATCGAGTTCGACCGATAATTCGGCATGATGCGCATCGAAACAGAGCAGCAGTTGCTGAAGCAGCCGGACGAAATCGACCAGCGGCAGGCTGTTGGGGCTACCGCCGCCAAAGGCGATGCGCTGCACCCGCCCTTTGCCGTTCAGCCGCCCGGCGACCGTCGCGATTTCCCGCTCCAGCGACTCGACATAGGCGGTGAGGCGCTGGACGCGGTTCGCTGCGCCCGTGTTGCAGCCGCAATACCAGCAGATGTCGTGGCAATAGGGGATATGGACATAGAGCGAGAGCGCGCTGTCCCTTTCCACCCCGTCCAGCCGGGCGGCAAGCTCCGCCGCGCCGACATCGCCGCTGAACTGCGCGGCGGTGGGATAGCTGGTGTAGCGCGGCACGGGCCGGTCGAGCAGGTCGGGATGAAAGGTCCACATCATCCTGACTCAGGCCGACACTGGATGACCAGCCAAAAGCCACGGATTTCCGTGGCTTTTTGGAGCTTGCCGATTAGCCAACTCAAGAGAATTCGCGATAAAAATTGCGATAAACATGCTGAATTGCTCCGGCTGAGATATCCCTACCGCTAGGAGCCGGCATCGGCCATAAGCGTCGAGAGGAATATATGCGACCGGTTGCGCCTGCATCTTGATTTATCTCAATCAAGGACTCGAAATTTCAGTTGGCGATGTTGTGGATTTTTCCTTCACGCGCCACGGCGACGCCGGTCATCAGCTTTCGCCGCTCATGGCAAGCATAATCATATGAGCATGGATTTCCGGTTCGGCAAGCTGCGTCATGAACCCGCCATCCACGCGCCCAAGCCGGTCGACCCTGCCGTACCGCAGGCTGGCACCATAGCGGGCAGCGCAATCAGGCCCGCACGACTGTCACCGGCATCGATCACGGAGACCGAAAGGGGGAATCGTGCGAGATAGATGGCGGCGGTGAGACCCGCCGGGCCACCGCCGATAACAAGACAGTCCAGGATATTCAGTGGGCCTTCGCCATCAATTCGGCCTTGCGCTCGGCAAGCTGGGCGCCCAGCGCCTTGAGGTCGAGATCGCTGGCGCGGCTTTCCGGAAACATCTCCTTCTCCTCTTCCTTGACATGATGGTCGATATATTCACCAAGCACCGTCACCTTGGCGTCGAACAGCCGGTCGGCGGCCGTCATGGCCTGAATTTCGGCGATCAATTGCTTGGCGCTGCCATGTTCCACCTCCGCCTCATCGAGCAGATCATCGTCATCGATCGCGGCGCGGGCGGCCGGATAGTAGATTTCCTCCTCGATCTGGGCATGAACCGTCAGCGCCCGGCAGATCTTGTCGGCCAGCGCCTGCTTCTCGGCCACATCCTCCAGACCTTCATATTGCTTGAAATAGCTTTTCACTTCCTTGTGATCGGCTTTCAGGAGGCTGATGGCGTCGGGGGATCGCGACGCAGCGCGTGCCGATTTGCGGGCCGGCTTAGAGCCGGGCTTGGTTTGACGGGATTTCGTCGCGGTTTGCGGTGAAGCCATATTCATTCTCCTGAGAAGGGGAAGCGCGAAGACGCGTATCATGGAACTCGCGATCGTCGGCCGGAGATCCCCAACAAAGCGCGTAATTAACTTCGCTCAATATGATTATGGCGGGACATCATCCATGCTTGCCGATGAATGGAGAAAGCCGGCCTTGCCAATGGAGAATCAAAACCTACTTATTGTGCGGTGCAGCAAAATGGTCATGGCCACGCCTGTGCAGGCTCACTCCACCAAAGGATACGGCAATGCGGACCCTCTCGGACACGATTTCCCGTCTCGCGGCGCTTCGCCTCGCTCCCGGCCATATGTCCGACGACCCCGGACGCTTGAGTGCGCTGACGGATTTCGGATCTAACCCAGGCGCTCTTCAGGCGCGGACATATATTCCCGAAAAGTTCGATGCCGGCGCCGCGCTGGTGGTCGTTCTGCATGGCTGTACGCAGACGGCGGGAGGATATGATACCGGATCGGGTTGGTCGGAGGTCGCTGATCGCCATGGTTTTGCGCTTCTTTTTCCTGAGCAACAGCGGCAGAACAATCCCAATCTCTGTTTCAACTGGTTCTCCCCGGAGGACAGCCGGCGAGGTTCGGGCGAAGCTCTTTCGATCCGGCAGATGATCGCGGCGATGGCCGTACGCCATCGGATCGACCCCACGCGGATATTCGTGACCGGCCTGTCGGCAGGTGGCGCCATGACGGCTGTCATGCTGGCGACCTATCCCGAGCTGTTTGCGGGCGGCGCGATCATCGCCGGGGTGCCCTATGGCTGTGCCCGCACCATTCCAGCAGCCTTCGACCTTATGCGCGGCCATGGCGTTCCTCCCGAAGCCAAGCTTGCCGCGCTGGTCCGGGGCGCCTCCGACCATGCCGGTCCCTGGCCTACCCTTTCCATCTGGCACGGAAGCGCGGACGCAACCGTGCATCCGTCCAATGCCGGGGCGATCGCTGCCCAATGGCGCGCCTTGCACGATGTTGAAGCCGATCCGAGCCGGATCGAGCGGAGGGATGATTATGTCCGGCGCACCTGGTCGGATGCAAAGGGCCGTGACGTGATCGAGGAATATAGTATCGCGGGAATGGGCCATGGCACGCCACTCGACACCGCAGGCGAAGATGGCTGCGGACGAAGTGGTGCCTATATGCTGGAAACCGGCATTTCCTCGACCCACCGCATCTGTCAATTCTGGAGCCTGACCGGGGACGCCGTTGAGCGGGCCCATGAGATCGAGACACCGCCTGCAAAGCGGGCGCTTGTCCCGTCGATCGCATCGCTGCAGGCTTCGTCATCCCCGCGCAGCCATGAGGAGCGCGTTACGGTTCGACTCACAGTCGTGACGGGCGTGCGCAAGGTGATCGAGGATGCGCTGCGCGCCGCCGGGTTGATGCGTTAAGGCATCATGCAGCCTCGCATACGCCACCTCACCACCTACCGCTATCGCGATGCGGTCGTGCTGCAACCGCCTCATCTCATGCTGGCGTCGCGTGGCACCCGCGATCCGAAATCCCTCTTGCGCCGGTTGCGGAGTAGGTCGTGACTGAGAGATAATAGCGTTCCCGTCTGGCGAGGAATTTGAAAATGCATAGGATTTGCCGGAGCTTTCCGGCATTCCTATGCGAATCCTATGCCGATCGCATAAAGCTCCACTGGAAATATAATGGGGCTCTGTGCAATGGGCGGCCTGGTAACAGCGAGTAACGGTGCGGATGACGGATCAAGCGGGTGAGGGGGTGAGTCATAGCCATCCGCAAGGGAAGTTGCCCGTTCTGGCGCTGGGTGCGTTGGGCGTGGTGTTCGGCGACATCGGCACCTCGCCGCTCTATGCGTTGAAGGAAAGCTTTGTCGGCCATCATCCGCTGGCGGTCGATCCGGCGCATATCTACGGCGTGCTCTCGCTGGTCTTCTGGACGATGACGCTGATCGTCACGGTCAAATATGTGTTCATCATCATGCGCGCCGACAATCATGGCGAGGGCGGCAGCATGGCGCTTCTCGCGCTGATCTCCCGCAAGCTGGGCAAGAGCCGGTGGACGCCGACTATCGCCATATTGGGTGTGCTGGCGGCGGCGCTTTTCTATGGCGACGCCATCATCACCCCGGCCGTGTCCGTGCTGTCGGCGGTCGAGGGGCTGGAGACGGTGAATGACGGTTTCGCGCCCTTCATCCTGCCGATCGCCATCGTCATCCTGATCGGTCTGTTCCTGATCCAGAAACATGGCACGGCGCGAGTGGGCGCGCTGTTCGGGCCGGTGATGATGGTCTATTTCCTGGTGCTGGCGGCGCTGGGCATCCTCAACATCGTGCGGCATCCGGGAATTATCGGCATCATCAATCCGATGTGGGCGGTGCATTTCTTCGCGCTGGACGCGAAACTCGCCTTTCTGGCCTTGGGGTCGGTCGTGCTGGCGGTGACGGGGGCGGAGGCGCTCTACGCGGATATGGGGCATTTCGGGCGCAAGGCGATCAGCATCGCCTGGCTCTATGCCGCCTTTCCTTGCCTGCTGCTCAACTATATGGGGCAGGGCGCGCTGCTGCTGGACCTTCCTGAAGCAGCGGAAAATCCCTTCTTCCTGCTCGCGCCGGAATGGGCGCGGCTGCCGCTGGTGATATTGGCGACGCTGGCGACGGTCATTGCCAGCCAGGCAGTGATTTCGGGCGCTTTCTCGGTGACGCAGCAGGCGGTGCAGCTTGGCTTCCTGCCGCGGCTCAAAATCTCCCATACCAGCGCCTCGGCGGCGGGGCAGATCTATGTGCCGATGGTCAATTGGGCGCTGCTGTTTCTGGTCGTGCTGCTGGTGCTGGGCTTCCAATCTTCGAGCAATCTGGCGGCGGCCTATGGCATTGCCGTTACGGGCACCATGGTCATCACCACTTGCATGATGGCGGTGCTGACCTTCAGCGTGTGGCGCTGGAACCGGCTCTTGGCGGGCGCGGTGACGGGGCTGTTCCTGGCCGTAGACGGCGCCTATTTCCTGTCCAACGCGACCAAGATACCCGATGGCGGCTGGTTCCCGCTGCTGGTGGCGGCGGTTGTATTCATCATCCTCACGACCTGGTCGACGGGTCGGAAGATCATGAATTTCTATCTGATGGAAGGCGCGATGGAGGTGGAGCTGTTCATCCAGTCCGTCTCCGGTTCCCTGAAACGCGTGCCGGGGACGGCGATTTTTCTCAACTCCCGCGTCGAGGGGGTGCCTCCGGCGCTGCTGCACAATGTGAAGCATAACAAGGTTCTGCATGAGCGCGTCATCATCCTGACCGTGCGGACGGAGGGGGTGCCGCATCTGCCGCTGATCGGACGGTCCGAGGTGAGCGATCTGGGCGCGGGCTTCTACCGCGTGGTGCTGCGCCATGGTTTCATGGAGGAGGTCGACATTCCCGCCGCGATGAAGGCGGTGGATGGCTGCGGCGGGCCGATCAATGTCAGCCAGACCAGCTATTTCCTCAGCCGCCAGACACTGATCCCGTCCGAGAAGCCCGGCATGGCGATCTGGCGCGAGAAGCTGTTCGCCTGGATGATGCGCAATGCGGTGACGCCGATGGACTTCTTCAAGCTGCCGACGAACCGGGTGGTCGAGTTGGGATCGCAGGTGGAGATTTAGCAGTTTAACCGCCACCTCCCTCCTTCAACCGATAACCGATCCCCAATTCATTCGCGATGATCCTTGGCCGCTGCGGATCATCCTCCAGCTTCTGCCTTAGCGTACGCACCAGCACGCGCAGATATTCGACATGATGCTCATGCTCCCTGGGCCAGACCTGCGCCATGATCTGCCGGTGCGTGATGACCCGCCCCGGATATTTCGCCAGTTGCGCCAGCACGCCATATTCCTTGGGGGTCAGGTGGACTTCCTGCCCTGCTTTGGTGACCATCCGCGTCATCAGGTCGATCGTCACGTCGCCTGCGCGAATCGCTGACATGCCGCCATCCTTGGTCATCCGGTTGCGCAGCGCCACGCGCACCCGGGCGAGCAGTTCGTCGGTATCGAAGGGTTTGGTCAGATAATCGTCGGCGCCCAGATCCAGCGCCGCCACCTTCTGCTCGGTGGCGTCACGCGCCGATATGACGATCAGGCTGGTGTCCGAATGCTGTTTGATGAGCGGCACCAGTTCCAGCCCATCGCGATCGGGCAGGCCAAGATCGAGCAGGCTGATGTCTGGCCGTTCCTCGCGGAGTTTCTCCAATGCCTCACGCGCATTGGCGGCCTCCACCGTTGCATAGTCGGCGCGGGTAAGCGCCACGTGGATCAGGCGGCGGATCTGTGGTTCATCGTCGATGATCAGAACCTTGTGGCGGCCGGATGAACGGGTGGTCATGCCCAGTTCCTCATATGATGTCCTCATCGGGCAGAGGGGATAGGATCAGCGTCTGCGGAAAGGTCAAAGTAAAGCAGGCGCCAGGAGGATCGTCACGGTTGGCGGCGGATACGCCAAGGCCCATCGCCTCGGCAAAGCCCTTGACGATGGCGAGGCCGAGGCCGGTGCCATGCTTGGCCCGATCCGATCCCTCCAGGCGGGTGAAGGTGTCGAACACGCGGCTTTCACCGCCCGGCGGGATGCCCGGGCCTTGATCGACCACCGACAGGGTTATGGCATCGGGTAGCCGCTGGCCCCTTATGGTGACGGGCGTGCCGGGATCGGCATAGCGCCCCGCATTGTCGAGCAGGTTGATGAGGATATGGTGTAGCAGCGTCGGATCGACGCGCACCAGCGGAATGTCGGGCAATATGTCGACGCTGACCTCATGCCCGGCCAGCGACTGGCGGGTGTCGTGGACGGCGCCCGCGACCGCATCGAACAGGTCGATGGGCTCCACTTTCAGGGGAAGCGCGCCTGCCTCCACCCGCGCCATATCGAGCAGGTTGGCGACGAAGCGGGTGAGACGCTGCGCCTCCGCCTCGACCGTGTCGGCAAGCTCGGAGGGGTGTTGCTGCTTGAGTTCATGCACGGCGGAGATGATGGTGGTGAGCGGCGTGCGCAAATCATGGCCAACAGAGGAGAGCAATGCCGAGCGCAGCCGGTCGCGCTCGCGGATCTGGCGGGCGTCGAGCATTTCCTCCTCCAGCGCCATGCGGTCGAAGGCGATGGATGCCTGATCGAGCAGGCTCATCAGCAACGGCACCTGATCGGAGCGCAACGGCTCCCCCGCATCCTCCCGCGCCAGGCCCAGCACGCCCAGCACTCCGCGTGTCGTTCGCAGCGGATGGAACAGCCAGTCCGACGCGGTGAGGGTGGAGGAACCGCGTCCGGCGGGCTGCTCATTGTCCATCGCCCATTGGGCGGCGGCCTTTTCGATCTGTTCGAGGCGATCCTCCGGCGGCACGGCGGCGCGCAATTGCGGGCCGTCGGGCGAGGGGAGCAGGAGCACGGTACGCACATCGAACAGGCGGCCGACTTCCGCACAAATCGCATGCATCAGCTCGTCCTGGCTGGCGGCGGCGGTGAGCTGGCGGGAGAAACCGGCGAGCGCGGCGTTCTGGCGGGCGCTGCCATGGGCGAGGTCGGCCTGGGCGCGGACGCGGGCCGCGAACTGGCTGGTGACGATGGCGACGCCCAGCAGGACGAGGATGCTGATAACATTTTCCGGATTGGCGACGGTCAGCGTGCCGGTCGGCGGCAGGAAGAAGAAATTATAGGCAAGGCTGGAGAGCAGGCCCGCGAACAATCCTGCGCGCAGGCCGAAGGAGGCGGCGGCGAACATTACCGGCACCAGATAGAGCAGGGCGATATTGCCGAGCGCGATGGTCTGGACCAGCAGCTTGCCGATCGTGGTCATCAGCGCGATCATCAGCGTCGACCAGAGATAGTCGGTGGGCGTCCCCCATGGTCCGGCCGTCACAAGGGCGGCGCGGCGGAGATGCCCTCCATCGTCGCCGGGCAGGACATGGATCGCCACGTCCCCCATGTCCCGGACCAGCCGGTCCACCACCGACCCGTGACGCAGCTCGAACCACCAACTCCGGGCCGCCTTGCCGATCACGATCTGGGTAGCGCGGGCGTCGGTCGCATATTGGCGCAACCCTTCGACCACGCCGGGCGCGGGGATCGTCGCGGTGGTCGCGCCCAGCCGGGACGCCAGCGCCATGGTGTCGGCCAGATGGGCGCGCTCCTCCGCCGTGAACTGAAGGCTGCGCCGGGTTTCGATATGCACGGCGGTCCAGGGCGCCTTCAACGCGTCGGCCAGCCGCTTGGCGGCGCGGACAAGCCCCTGTACGCTCGGCAGTTCGCTGATCGCCACGACGATGCGCTCGCCCGCCGCAAAGCTCCCGGCCAGCGCATGGGCACGGACATAGTCCAGCATCTGCGCGTCGACCGCCTGCGCTGCGCGGCGCAGCGCCATTTCGCGGAGCGCTGTCAGGTTCGACTTGGAGAAGAAATGGTTGAGCGCCCGGCTGGCTTCGGCCGGGATGTAGACCTTGCCCTCCTTCAACCGCTCGATCAGCTCGTCGGGGGGGATGTCGACGACCTCGATCTCCGCCATTTCGAGCACGGAGTCCGGCACCGTCTCGCGCACCCGGACGCGGGTGAAGGAGGCGACGATGTCGTTGAGGCTCTCGACATGCTGGATGTTGACGGTCGAATAGACGTCGATCCCGGCGTTCAGCAGCTCCTCTATGTCCTGATAGCGCTTGGGATGGCGGCTGCCCGGCGCGTTCGTGTGGGCGAGCTCGTCCACCAGAACCAGTTGGGGATGGCGGGCCAATATGGCGTCTATATCCATTTCGGCCAGCTTGTGGCCCTGATGGTCGATTTCGCGGCGGGGAATGACTTCATGACCGGAGAGCAAAGCATCCGTTTCGTGGCGGCCATGGGTCTCGACCACTCCGACCGCCACGTCGACGCCCGATTTCAGCCGCTGCATGCCGTCGGTCAGCATTTCATAGGTTTTGCCGACCCCTGGTGCCGCGCCGAGGAAGATTTTCAGACGGCCGCGGCCTTCCTGCGCCGCCTGACGCAGAAAGGCTTCGGGATCGCGGCGGTCCGGCTCGTTCATCGGCTTTGATTAGCGCTGATCCCATCCAGCCGTCGATTGATTTCGAGGACGTTGACGCGCGGTTCGCCCAGAAAGCCGAGGATCGGTTGTTCGATGCTCCGTTCGACCAGCGCGTGGACCCGGTTTGGGGAGAGACCGCGTGCCCTGGCGATCCGGTCGACTTGATAAAAGGCCGCATCGGGGCTGATATGGGGATCGAGCCCCGATGCGGAGGCTGTCACCAGATCGGACGGAACGGGGCGACCGGGTGAATGCAGAGACTGAATGTCCTTGGTCACGCGGTCGGCCAGTGCCTTGCTGGTGGGGCCAAGGTTGGACCCGGAGGAGGCGAGCCCGTCATAGCCCTTGCCCGCCGCCGAGGGGCGGGAATGGAAATAGCGGGCGCTGGCGAAGCTCTGGCCGATGAGGGCGGAGCCGATGGGCTTGCCGTCCTGCTCGATCAGGCTGCCATTGGCCTGGGACGGGAAGATCGCCTGCCCGATGCCGGTGAGCGCCAGCGGATAGGCGATGCCCAGCAGCAGCGCGAAGAGCAGCGTCATGACCAGCGCTGGACGCAGCGAGCTTTTGAGGTCGGTGAACATGACTGTTCCTTCCGTTGGCAGGTCAGGCGAGGCCAAGCCCGATGACTGCGAGGTCTATGATCTTGATCCCCACGAACGGAGCGACCAGCCCGCCCAGCCCGTAAATGGCCAGATTCCGCGCCAGCAGCGGTCCGGCGCCGATCGGCCGATAGGTCACGCCCCTCAGCGCCAGCGGCACAAGGCAGGGAATGATCAGCGCGTTGAAGATGATCGCGGACAGGATCGCGCTTTGCGGGCTGGCGAGGCCCATGATGTTGAGCACGCCCAGCCCCGGATAAAGCGCCACGAACATGGCCGGGATGATCGCGAAATATTTGGCGACGTCATTGGCGACCGAAAAGGTGGTGAGCGCCCCGCGGGTCATGAGCAATTGCTTGCCCAGACCCACCACCTCGATCAGCTTGGTCGGATCGCTGTCGAGGTCCACCATATTGCCTGCTTCGCGCGCCGCCTGCGTGCCGGTGTTCATCGCCACCCCGACATCGGCTTGGGCAAGGGCAGGCGCGTCATTGGTTCCGTCCCCGCACATGGCGACCAGCCGTCCGCCCTGCTGCTCCTTGCGGATCAGGGCCAGCTTGTCCTCCGGCGTGGCTTGCGCCAGGAAATCGTCCACCCCGGCCTCTGCGGCGATGGAGGCGGCGGTCAGCGGATTGTCGCCGGTGATCATCACCGTGCGGATGCCCATCTGGCGTAGTTCCCCGAAGCGTTCCCGGATGCCCGCTTTCACAATATCCTTGAGGAAGATCGCGCCGAGCAGTCTGCCGTCCTTCGCCACCGCCAGCGGGGTTCCGCCTGCGCGCCCGATCTCGTCGGTGATGCGGCGCAATTCCTGCGTCGGCGCCTCCCTGTCTAGGCCGGGATTGGCGCGCAATATGCTGTCCACCGCGCCCTTCTGGATGATGCCGCCGTTCCATTGCACGCCGGAAATGCGGGTCTGGGCGGTGAAGGGGATGACCTGCGCACCTTCCGGCAAAGCGGTCGCAGTCTGGCCGAATTTCTCGCGGGCGAGCAGGACGATGGAGCGCCCCTCCGGCGTCTCGTCGGCCAGGCTGGCGAGCAGGGCGGCTTCGGCGAGGTCGGCCTGGCTCGCGCCGCCGACGGGACGGAACTCCGTCGCTTGCCGGTCGCCTACGGTGATGGTCCCGGTCTTGTCGAGCAGCAGCGTGTCGATATCGCCCGCCGCCTCCACCGCTCGGCCCGACTTGGCGAGGACGTTGAAGCGCACCAGCCGGTCCATGCCCGCAATGCCGATGGCCGACAGCAGCGCGGCGATGGTCGTCGGGATCAGCGTGACCAGCAGGGCGGCGAGGATCGCCACCGGCACGCCGCCGCCTGCGTAGCTGGCAAAGCCCGGAATGGTCCCGACCGCGATCAGGAAGATGATGGTGAGGCCGACCAGCAGCAGGGTCAGCGCGATTTCATTCGGCGTCTTCTGCCGCTCCGCGCCCTCGACCAGCGCGATCATGCGGTCGAGGAAACCCTGACCCGGATTGACCGTCACCCGCACCCTGATCTGGTCGGATATGACGCGAGTGCCCGCCGTCACCGCCGAACGGTCGCCGCCCGCTTCGCGGATTACCGGGGCGGATTCGCCGGTGATGGCGGCTTCGTTAACGGAGGCGACGCCGAAGACGACATCCCCGTCCGAAGGGATGAGATCGCCGGTTTCGACCAGCACCACGTCACCCAGTTTGAGCGCGCTGGCGGGAACGGTTTCGAAACTGTCGCCCTTCAGCCGCTTGGCGGTCAGTTCCGCCTTCGTGGCGCGCAGCGAGGCGGCCTGCGCCTTGCCGCGCCCTTCAGCCAGCGCCTCTGCAAAGGTGCCGAAGATAACGGTCAGCCAGAGCCAGATCACCAGTTGCAGCTTGAACCCCATGCCAAGTTGGTCCTGTCCGACTGCCAGCAGGACCGTCAGCAATGTCGCGACGACGGCGGTGGTGAACATCACCGGATTGCGGATCAGTTCCCTGGGGTTGAGCTTGCGAAAGGCATCGCCAATCGCGGGAACGATCAGATCGGCGGTGAAGAGGGATTTCTGGGCGGATCGAGCCATATGTCGTGATCCTTAGAAAAGCTGGCCACGGATCATCGCGAGATGATCGGCAATGGGGCCAAGGGCGAGGCTGGGCAGGAAGGTGAGGCCGCCGATAATCAGCACGATGCCGACCAGCAGGCCCGTCCAGAGCGGCCCCGTCGTGGGAAAGCTTCCCACGGTTTCCGGCGTGTATTTCTTCGCCGCCAGACTGCCCGCTATGGCCAGCATCGGAATGATGATGAAGAAGCGACCGATCCACATCGCGACGCCCAGCATGCCGTTGTAGAAGGGGGTGTTGGCGGTCAGGCCCGCAAAGGCCGAGCCGTTATTGCCGACGCCGGAGGTGAAGGCGTAGAGGATTTCGCTGAACCCATGCGGCCCCTTGTTGAGCGGCCCGGCAAGCCCTGCGGGCAGCACCGAGGCGATGGCGGTGAAGCCCAATATGATGAGCGGCAGTACGGCGATGGCGAGGACGGCGAGCTTGACTTCGCGGCTCTCGATCTTCTTGCCGACATATTCGGGCGTGCGGCCGACCATCAGCCCCGCGACGAACACGGCGAGGATGGCGAACAGCAGGAAGCCGTATATGCCAGCGCCCACGCCGCCGACCACGACTTCGCCCAGCTGGATGTTGATGAGCGGGATCATGCCGCCCAGCGCGGTGAAGCTGTCATGCATGGCATTGACCGCGCCGCAGCTCGCCGCCGTGGTAACGACCGCGAAAAGGGCGGAGGCGGCGATTCCGAAGCGGACTTCCTTCCCCTCCATATTGCCGCCGGCAACGCCCAGATGGTGGAGGATGGGATTGCCCGCCGCTTCCTGCCAGTAGGTCACGGTGACGCCGATCAGGAAGATGGTGAGCATCGCCGCCAGGATGGCCCAGCCCTGGCGGACGTTGCCGACCGCCTTGCCGAAACAATATGTCAGGCCGAAGCCGATCAGGAAGATCGACAGCATCTGCACGAAATTGGTGAGCCCGGTCGGATTTTCGAACGGGTGGGCGCTGTTGGCGTTGAAGAAACCGCCGCCATTGGTGCCCAGCATCTTGATCGCTTCCTGCGAGGCGACCGGGCCGAGGGCGAGGGTCTGCTTTGCTCCCTCCAGAGTTGTGAGGTCGACCGATCCCGCCAGCGTCTGCGGCACGCCGCTGGCGATCAGGAACAGCGCATAGACGATGCAGAGCGGCAGCAGCAGATAGAGCGTCACCCGCGTCATGTCGGCCCAGAAATTGCCGATGCCGGTCGTGCTGCGCCGGGCAAAGCCCCGGAACAGCGCGAAGGCAAGCGCGATGCCGGTCGCCGCCGAGAGGAAATTATGGATCGTCAGCGCCAGCATCTGGCTGAGGTTCGACAGGGTCGATTCCCCGGCATAGCTTTGCCAATTGGTGTTGGTGGTGAAGCTGACCGCCGTGTTGAAGGCGAGATGCGCGCTGACCGCGCCATCGCCCAGGGGATTGAACGGCAGCGCGGCCTGCATCCGCAGCAGGGCATAGGTGAAAAGCAGCAGCGCCGTGTTGAAGATCAGCATATGCACCGCATAGCGGCGCCAGCCTTGCTCCTCTTCGGGATCGATGCCGGAGAGGCGGTAGAAGCCGCGCTCGATGGGTCCGAATATGGAATGAAGCGGCGTGCGGCGTCCTTCATAGAGCGCGAACAGCCAGAGGCCGGCCGGCTTGACGAGGGCCAACAGGATGCCGGTGAAGGCGGCAATCAGCAGCCATCCCTGAAAGGTCATGGACAGCCCTTTCTAAAAGCGTTCAGGCCGCGCGAGCACGGCGATCAGATAGAGGAGAAGGCCAAGCATGGTCAGCGCGGCGAGCCAGAGATCGATGGTCATGACAGCCCCCTCATGCCCGGTCGCAAAGCGCGGCATAACCGAGGCTGGCCGTCAACAGGATGAGGATCAGGCCGATCCAGAAGATGTCCTGCATATGAAAACTCCCGCAGGCGAGGATGTCGCGCGGGGTGCGGGACGATTCGTCTGCCGCTCGTCAATTAGGGCAGCGGCGCGTTTGAATGCGAGAGAAGGGGGATTGGTAAGTCATAGTATTTGCGTATGAATTGGGAAGAGAGATTTTGGCGTCCACCCCTTGAACCATTTGCATTTGTTAAGGCACTGAAACTGCAAGCCTGGGTTCAGGATCATTTCCCATGATTGGGACGTTTCATAAGGCCGATGAGATAAGGAACCCGATGACCGATACGCGCGCTCGCATCAACGCCATCGGCTGCGCCGTTCCCGAGCAGGACATGCACGCTCCCTTCATTCAATGGGCGGCCCGGCAACTGGACGATCCACGCCACCGCCAGCTTTTCCTGCGCATGGCCGAACGGTCGGGCATCGACCATCGCTGGTGCGTGCTGCCATCGACTGTCGAAGGCGGATCGCCGGTCGATCCGGGCGGCTTTTATGCGGGGGAGATGCCGCCGACTTCGCTCAGGATGCGGCGCTATGCCGATTATGCCCCGGCTTTGGCGCTGGAGGCGATCGCGCGGCTGAAGGAGCAGGTCGCGCTCGACCGGATCAGCCATCTGGTGGTGGCGAGCTGCACCGGCTTCGTCGCGCCGGGAATCGACCAGATCATTGCCGAGCGGCTGGGGCTGGAGAATGTCGAGCGGACATTGGTCGGCTTCATGGGCTGTTATGCGGCGGTCGCGGCCCTGCGCACGGCGCGGCATATCGTGCGGTCGGAGCCGGAGGCGCGGGTGCTGGTGGTGACGGTCGAGCTGTCCTCCCTCCATTTTCAGCCGGAGCGGCAGATCGAACGCCTGTTGATGATGCTCCAGTTCGCGGACGGCGCGGCGGCGGCTTTGGTGACGGCGGAGGGGAGCGGGGTGGCGATCGACCGGCCCTTTTCGTTCAACCTGACGGATTCGGCGGAGCTGATCCGCTGGGACATTGGCGACAGCGGTTTCGTGATGCATCTTTCGGGCGAGGTGCCTGGGCGTATCCAGGCGGCGCTGGGCGATCCGCAGATCAGGCAGCGTATGTGGGGGAGTGACGATCCCGGCCTGATCGATGATTGGGCCGTGCATGCGGGCGGTCGGTCGATCCTGGATGCGGTGGAGCATGGGCTTGGGCTGGACGAAACCGCGCTGGCGCCCTCGCGGCGCGTGCTGGCCCGTTTCGGCAACATGTCCTCGTCCACGCTGATGTTCATATTGGGCGACATGCTGAGCCAGGCGCGGCGCGGGGTGGCGCTGGCGTTCGGGCCGGGGCTGGCGGCGGAAGGATTCCGGTTCGAAGGGATCGCATGATGCGCAGCGTACCGGCGCTGATCGTCGGCGGCGGGCCAGCCGGTGCGGCGGCGGCGATCATGCTCGGGCGGGCGGGCGTGACGGCGCATCTGGTCGATCGGCATGCCGGGCCGCATGATAGCGTCTGCGGCGGCTTTCTGGGCTGGGATGCGCTGGCGGAACTGGATGTTCTGGGTGTTGACGTGGCGGCTTTGGGAGCGCGGCCGATCGAGCGGCTGCGACTGGTGGCGGGTGAGCATCGTGTCGAACTGGCGCTGCCGCATCGGGCCGCGGGACTGTCGCGGCGGGTGCTGGATGAAGCGCTGATGGGGCTGGCGGAGGATGCCGGCGCGGTTCTCATGCGGGGGCGGGCGGTGCGGGCCGCCGATCCGGCGGGCCGGTCCATTCGCTTCGACGATGGCGAGCAATGGGCGGGCGAGGCCTTGTTCCTCGCGACCGGCAAGCATGAGTTGCGGGGGCTTGCGCGTGATCTTGGCGGGCGGAAGGAGGCGCCTTCGGCCGGGTTGCGGGCGGTGTTGCCTGCCAGTGCGGCCCGCTCGCGCGATCTGGCTGGAATGATCGAGCTGCATCTGTTCGATGGGGGATATGCGGGCCTGCTGTTGCAGGAGGATGGAACCGCGAATCTCTGCCTGTCCGTCGACCGGGAGCGGTTGGGGCAAGGCGTGGCGCCGCTGATAGCGCAGATCATGGCGGAGGCGCCACGTCTCGCTGAGCGGATGGAGGGTGACATCCCCGTAAATTTCGAGGCGGTTGCCGGTGTGCCCTATGGTTGGCGGGCGGACAGCACGTCGCCCGGCATCTTCCGCATGGGCGATCAGGGGGCGGTGATCGCCTCTTTGGCGGGGGATGGCATCGCCATCGCGCTCAGCAGCGGGATGAGCGCGGCGCAAGCCTATCTCAACGGCGGCCCCGACGCGGCGATAGACTGGCAAAGGGACATGCGCCGCCGGAGCCGCCGCCCGCTGGGCGTGGCCGAGGCGCTGCGCCATGGCGCGGCGGGGCCGGTGGGGCGAGGGTTGCTGATGCAATTGCTGCGCTGGATGCCGGGGCTTGGCGCGCAGGCCGCGCTGCTTACCCGCATATCCGCTCGACACACAGGCGGAAGGAAAAGCGGCGCACGATCCGCACGTCATTCGGGTTGATGCCCGCCTGCGGCAACAGCGCCTCCCAGTCGCCGGGCCGGAAGGCGCGAGCGATGGAGAGCTGGCCATCCTCCCGCACGATGCGGTGGACGCGCAGCAGACGGGCGAGCAGGGGAAAGCCCCAATAGGCAAAGCCATGACGATGCAGGTCGCAGATCAGCCAGCCCATGCGCGCATTCGCCTCCATATGGCGCAGGAAGGTCATCAGTTGCGCGTCGGTCATATGATGCGTCACCTGACTGGAAATGATGAAGTCGAACCGTTCCGGCTGGTCGAGATAATCCCCGGCGCGATAGTCGATGCGGAGGTCCGGCGGGGTGGCATGGCGGGCCGCCGCAAGGCTTTTCTCGTTGAGGTCGACGCCGATCAGTTCGACCTCGATCCCGCGTTTCCTGGCCCAGCGGGCGATGGCGCGCAAAATGTCGCCGTCTCCGAAGCCCACGTCGAGCAGCCTGAAATGCCGGGCCGAGCCGATGGCGCGGTTGAGGAAGGCGATGGCGGGCCAGGCGGTGAAGGTCCAGCGATTGACCCGGGCGAGGTCGTGCAGCACGCGCTCATAGATGGCCGGGTCCAGCCCCGGTGCGTCCATCTGTTCTTCCTGCCGCGATCGGATTGAAAGGTCGGCCATGATGCACTCCCTCCTTTCCTATCCTCATAGCATGGCAGGCTTGTTATTCTCGCGCCCAAAGAGGTGACGCCATGGGATATTTTTCCGCGCTCCTGTTGCTGGCGGCCGGTGCGCCATCGGCGGGTGTAGAGGGCTATTGGCTGACGGACGACCGGAAGGGCGTGGTGCGGATCGCGCCCTGCGCAGGGCAGATGTGCGGGCGGATCGTGCGGGTACTCAATAAGGGGCCTGACGTGCCGACGACCGACATCAACAATCCCGATCCGAAATTGCGTGGGCAGCCGATCCTGGGTTTGCTGACCCTATGGGGTTTCAACCGGGCTGGCGCGGCATGGAAGGGCGGGCGGGCCTATGATCCCAAATCGGGGCGAAGTTATCGGGCGACATTGGGATTGAACCCGGACGGGTCGCTCAAGGTGACGGGGTGTGTGCTGTTCATCTGCCAGTCGCAGCGTTGGACGCGGGTGCAATAGGTGGACCGGCCTTCTCCCACAGGAAAATCCCATAGCGCATCGCGCCGGTGCGAAGCGCAAGGATCAGGCGCGGCAAGCTGAGGATGAAGCTGCGGTTCTGCGTCCTGGGGCTGAGCGCCAGCCGGCGCAGGGCGGGATCGCTGATCATGGATCCGGCAAAGCGTTGCAGGCAGATCGTCCAGGTGCGGCGGACGCGGGCGCTGGCATCCTCATAGTCGCGCAGGGAAAAGCCGGCATCGGCGGCCATGTTCACATAATCCGCCCGGCTGCCCATGCCGGGCAGCCGCCCCTCGCGGCAAATGGGTTCGAGCAGATGGCGGATTTCCCAGGCGCGCGCACCCTCTCCCTCCAGCCAGGCGCAGACCACCAGCCGCCCGCCGGGGCGCAGCACGCGCGCCGCTTGCGCGAAGAAGCGCGCCTTGTCGACCATATGTTCCGAGCTTTCAATGGCATAGGCGCGATCGCAGCTGGCGTCGGGCAGGTCGTTGTGGAGCCAGTCCCGGCGCAGGCAGGTGAAGCGTGGCGAGGGGCGGGCATTGGCGATTTTTTCCTGCGCGGCGGAAAGGGTGAGGCCGATGATGTCGACATCATGCCGCGCCGCAATCCGTGCGGCGGTCGCGCCATAGCCGCAGCCTATGTCGCACAGCGTCTGTCCCGGTTCCAGCGCCAGCCGCGCTTCGACTTCCGCGACAAGGGCATCGGCCGCCTCCGCCGGGCTTTCCCGGCCGGTCCGCCAATAGCCATGATGCACATGCTCGCCCCAGATCCGCCGATAGGCAAGGTCCAGTTCGTCATAATGAACCGCAACGTCCGCCGCGGTCGAGGGAACCTTCGGCACGATCATGCGGCTTTATCGGTCGCAAGATGGGCAGGTGCAAATGATTTGAGCGAAACTTGTCCTGTGCAGGAGTATCGGCTCTCAACCCGCTGCCGCCAGCAACCTCGCGCTGAGCGTGGGCCACTCCGCCATGTCCCAGCCTTCGGGGGTTTCGCGGGTCATGATCTGATCCGCGCCGAAACAGTTGGAAAGGTCGATATCCTCGCCCTTTTCGAAGGTGCGGTCGGCCAGCGAATAAAAGGGGCGGACCACGGGCAGGGTCAGATCGTCCCTGTTCTGCTCGACCACGATCGCCAGCCGATGCGAGCGTAGCCGCACCAGCGATCCGATCGGATAGATGCCGACGGCCCGCTGGAACGCCTGGAAAATCTCCGGGTCGTAGAGCGTCTGCGCCTCGTCCAGCATCAGCAGGGCGCGGGACGGGTCTTCGCCATGGCGGTGGATGCGGTTGGAGGTCATTGCGTCATAAGTGTCGCAGATCGCCGCCATGCGCGCGAACAGGCCGATCTCCTCGCCCTTCAACCCATGGGGATAGCCGCTGCCGTCCAGCCGCTCATGATGATGCAGGCAGACGTCCAGCACCGCTTCGGGCATTTCGCCGCCCAGCGCCAGAAATTCATGCGCCAGCGTGGTGTGGCTCTTCACCACTTCCCACTCCTCAGGCGTCAAAGGGCTGTCCTTGTCCCAGGTTTCCTGCGGCACATGGCCCATGCCGACGTCCATCAGCAACCCGGCGAGCCCGGCTTGCTGCACCTCCTCCGAGGAGAGGCGGAGCTGCTGGGCCAGGCTGATCATCAGCGCGCAAACCGACAGGGCGTGGAGATAGAGATATTCATTCGTATTCTTAAGCCGCGTCACCGCCATGAAGGCATGGGGATTGCGCTGGATGGAGCTGGAAATCTCCTCGATCATCGGTTCCAGCTTCTTGAGCTTGATCGCATTGCCCAGGCGGGAATCGTCGAAGATCTTCTGCATCGCGCGCACGGATTTGCGGGCCAGGCGGTTCGCATGGACCATCTCGGCCTTGGCTGGCAGCCTGTCCTTCGACAGCGGGTCGAACGGACGGCTGACGGGGGCGGGCGCCGCGCGCCGGGCGATCGTGGCTCCGGCCCGGCCGAACGGACGATCACGCGGGTCCGTAGCGCGGGAAGGAGCAGGCTCTTCCTTCGGCTTCAGATCGACGCCGCGGGACGTGTCGATCTGGACCCATTCGACCTTGCTGGCCTTCAGCGTCTCCAACTGATCGGCATCCTCCAGCAACATCTTGCTTTTCCAGAAGGGATGGGAAAACCATGACCCTTCCATCTTGTGCAGGAACATGCCCAGCTCGACGTCCTGGGTACGGATTCTTTTCAACATTTTGCGGCCCCGAATAGAGGCTGCATCTCGCCCCCAAAGCCTTGCAAAAAGGTTAAAACGGGATCGTGGCGGTCCTTATCGCCAGCCCAGGCCAAGCGCCTTTTGCAAGGCGATATAGTCCGCCGTCATGGCCGCCGTCCCCTGCGACAGCGCCTGCGCCGCCGACAGGCTCTGCCGTTCCGCGTCGAGAAGCTGGATGCGCGTGGCGGCGCCCGCCTCGAAGCGCTGGCGCATCAGCGCGGCGGTGCGGTCGGCCGAAGTCTTGGACCGGGCCGCGCTGGCGACGCTTAGCCGCCGGGCGCCGAAGCGGGACAGGGCGTCCTCGCTGTCGCGCAGGGCGGTGAGGACGGCCTGGCGATATTGGGCTGCGGCTTCGTCCTGCGCGCCCTTCGCCTGCTCGACGCGGGCGGCGTTGCGGCCGAAATCGAGGAAGCTCCAGCTCAGGCGGGGCATGGCGATGGCTGCCAGTTGGTCGAGATCGACCAGATCGCCGGGGTTGGTGCCGCCGATGCCGATCAGGCCCATGAAGCTGAGGCTGGGGAAGCGCGCCGCCTCCGCCACGCCGATCTTGGCGGTGGCGGCGGCTAACTGGCGCTCCGCCGCGCGGACATCGGGGCGGCGTTTGAGCAGCGCGGCGGGATCGCCCACTGCGACCTCCGCCGGCGGCAGCGGTACGGCAGCGGGCGCCGTCAGCATCGCGTCGAGCGCGCCGGGCGCTTCCCCGGCGAGTGTCGCCAGCGCGTTCAGATAGGCGTCGCGCTCGGCGCTGAGCGGCAGCAGGGCGGCTTCGCCTTGCTCCGCCAGGTTGCGCTGCTGTTCCAGCTCCAGTGCGGAGGCGGTGCCTCTGGCGTGGCGCTGTTCGGTCAGGCGCAGCATCTCGCGCTGGCGGGTGAGCGCCTCCTGCGCCAAGACGATGCGCTGCTGGCGGTCGCGCAGATTGACATAGGCCTGCGCGATTTCGGCCGTCAGGCTGACCTGCGCGTCCGCGACATTGGCTTGCGCCGCCTCGAACTGGGACCGCGCCGCCTCGACCCCGCGCCGCTTGCCGCCCCACAGGTCGACCTCCCAACTGGCGTCGAAGCCCAGATTGTAGAAGTTGAGCGACTGGCTGCCGCCGCCGGACTGGTCGCTCTCATCGGAATTGCCGAGGTCGACACCGGGCAGAGTCGCGTGGACAAAGAGGGCGGAGGCATTGGCGCTGGGCAGAGCATTGGCGCGTTCCGAACGCAGCGAGGCGCGGGCCTGCCTCACCCGCGCTTCCGCCACCGCCACGCCCGGATTGGCCGCGAGCGCGCGGGTTTCCAGCGCATCCAGCACCGGATCGCCCAAGGCCGTCCACCATGCGGCGGCGGCTGGCGCTTGGGCGCGGGTGTCGTCGGGTGCCCGCACGAATTGCGCGCCGGGGCTGACCGGCTTGGCCGTTTCCGGCCCGCGATAATCCGGCCCGGCGGTGCAGGCGGCCAGGCCAAGCAGGGGGAGGGCAATCAAGGGGAAACGCATGGAAACCAGCCTCAATGCATCGCGACGGCTTGCCCATGGGGCAAGGGACGCAGGAACAGGACCAGCGGCAGCACGGCGATGATGCCGACCGCCAGCATCGTGAAAATGTCGTTATAGGTCATCACCAGCGCCTCTTTCTGGATCGTGCCCGCCAACGACCGGAGGGCGGCTTCATGACCGCCCAGCGACTGGCTGAGCCCGCCGATATAGTCCTGCACCTGGCCGCTATTGGCGTTCAGGCTTTCTTCCATGCGCCGGCTATGGAACCAGGTTCGCTGGTCCTGAATGGTGGCGATGCTCGCCAGCGCCAGCGATCCGCCCAGATTGCGAACCGCGTTGAACAGTCCAGCGGCGTCGCCCGCATCTTCGCGCGGGACGGAAGCGATGGCGGCCTGATTGAGGAAGAGGAAGCCGAACACGCTGCCAACGCCGCGCAGCAATTGCGATTCGATGAAATCATGGCCGACCGCCTGATTCGTCAGCACTGTGTCGATCCAGCAACTCGCCGCCATGATGGTCAGCCCGGCGCCAACCGCGATGCGGATGTCCAGATGCCGGATCAGCAACGGCGTCAGCGGCATCAGCATCAGGCTGGGAATGCCCGACAGCAGGACGATCCGGCCCGATTGCAACGCGTCATAACCGGCGATCGCGGCCAGGAACTGCGGAATGACGAAGGCGGTGCCATAGAGCATCATGCCGATCACCAGCCCCATCATCGCGACCGCGCCGAACTGGCGGTCGAGCAGAAGCTTGAGCCGGATGACCGGCCTTTTCGCGAAATATTGGCCGGCGAACAGCAGGATGAAGCCAATGCCCGAGACGATCGACATCAGGACGATTTCCCGGCTCTGGAACCATTGTTCGCGCTGCCCTTCCTCCAGCACGATGGTGAGGCCGCCCAGCCCCAGCGCCATGCCTGCAATGCCCAGCCAGTCGGCCTGCCAGAATTCGCTCAGCAACGGCTTTTGATGCGGCATCGTCACCAGCAGCAGGGTGATCAGGACGATGCCCACCGGAAGATTCAGGAAGAAGGCATAGTGCCAGCTTATATTCTCTGTCAGCCACCCGCCGACCAGCGGGCCCAGGACCGGGCCCAGGATCGCGGTGACGCCGAACAGCGCATTGCCGATCGGCTGCTGCGAACGGGGCAGGCGCGTGGCGATGATCGTCATTGCCGTCGGGATCAGCGCGCCCCCGGTAAAGCCCTGACCAACGCGGCCGATGATCATGGTGGTCAGATTGTCGGCTACGCCGCACAGCATCGAAAAGCCGGTGAACAGAAAAGCCGCGGCCAGCAGCAGGGTACGCAGCCCCAGCAGCCGTTCCAGCCACGCCGCCAGCGGGATGATGATGATTTCCGCGACCAGATAGGATGTCGCGATCCAGGTGCCCTCCGTGCCGCTGGCGCCGATTTCGCCCTGAATGGTAGGCAGGGCGGAATTGACGATGGAAATGTCCAGCGTCGCCATCATCGCGCCCAGGCTGCCCGCCGCGACCGCCAGCCAGGCGGCGGCGTCGGCGCGTTCCGGCATGGATGTCGCGGCCGAAGCGGCGGTCATTGGCCGATCCGCGCGTTATGCCGCTCCTGCTCCCGGCGGATTTGCGCCGCAGCGTCCTTGGCCGATCGGGTGTCGACCGACACTTCGACCGACATGCCGGGGACCAGCAGCTTGCGGGTTTCAGGGCCGGCGCTGACGGCGATGCGAACGGGGATGCGCTGGACGATCTTGGTGAAATTGCCTGTCGCGTTCTGCGGCGGCAGGACCGAAAATTGCGCGCCGGTGCCGGGCGCGATGCTCGCCACCTGGCCGGGTAGCTCGACACCGGGCAGCGCGTCCACCTCGATCTTCACGGGCTGGCCGACGCGCATCAGGCCCAACTGCGTTTCCTTGAAATTCGCTTCGACATAGAGGCTGGCCTTGGGAACCAGCGTCATCAGGCGGGCCGCCGCCTGCACAAACTGACCCTGCCGCACGCTCCTGTCACCGATCCGCCCGTCGACGGAGGCGCGCAATATGGTGGCCTCCACGTCGGTATTGGCGGCGGACAGTTGGGCGCGCGCGGCCTCTCCCTGCGCCTGCGCTTGCCTGATCTGCGCTTCCAATGTGGTGACCCGCTTCTGCGCGCTGGCCAGTGTCGCCTGGGCGGCGGCGGCCCTGGCTCTGGCCTGCACCGCCTGATTTTGAAGCTCCGACAAACGCTCGCGGGTTTCCGCGCCGCTGGCCGCCAGCGGGCGATAGCGCTCCACTTCGCTCGCGGCGAAGGCGGCGTTGGCCTTGGCGGCGCTCAACTCTGCCTCCGCCTGGTCGATGGCGGCGCGCTGCTCAGCGATCTGGGCTGTCACCCCAGCGACATTGGCCTTGGCCACGTCGACCTGCGCCACGGACTGGGCCGCCTGCGCTCGATAATCGCGCGGGTCGATCTGCACCAGTGGCTGACCGGCCTTCACATCCTGATTCTCATCGACGAAGACGCGGTCGACATAGCCCGAAACCTTCGGCGCGACGGTGATCGAATCGGTCTGGATATAGGCGTCGTTGGTCGATTCCTGAAATTTGCCGAAGCTTTCGAAGCGGATGAACCACAGCACGCCGCCGATGATCAGCGCTAGAGCCCCCAGCAGCAAGATCAGGCGGACGCGCGGGTTTTTGAGCGGGGAGGAACGGCGCTGGCCTGAGTCGTCGGCATATGCGGAGGAAGAGGCCATATCGTCTGAACTCATGAAAAAACCGCTGATCTCAATCCCGCTTCCTATGCTCGCTCTTGCACTATGGCGCAATACCATTTATTGAGGCACCTCATGAATATCTCCGACGAGCAGCTACTGACGGACCTGTTTCGCGTCATCACGCTGATGCGCCGTTCCTTCGACCGGGCGATGACGGAGCAGGGGGCTTCGCTGGCGCAGACAAAGGTTCTGATGTGCATAAAGGCGCAGCCGGGAACGGCGCGGGCGGCGGATATTGCCGAAATAATGGGGATTGCGCCGCGAACGGTGACGGAGGCGCTGGACGGGCTGGAGCGCGATGGGATGATTCAGCGGATGCCGGATAGGGAAGATCGGCGGGTCAAGCGGCTGACCATCACCCCCGCAGGGGAGGCCGCGGTGGCCGTGACTGAACCCCTGCGCCGTCAGCTCGGGGCAAAGGCATTGGGCGCCTTGAACGCGTCCGAGCGGGAGCATTTTCATGCTGCGCTGCAAAAATTACTGGAGAGGATGGCGAACGGCTGACCTTTTGATTCGCGCCATTTTCTCTGTTATTATCGCCCAGTCGACCGGCATAAGCCCGGCGGCAGGGGAGTGTGTGATGGAGCGTATGCATTACAGCATGTGTCAATGCAGCATCGGGCTGCTGACCTTGTGCAGCGCGTCGGCCTTGGCGTTGACCGGCACGCTTTACATCCTGCTCGACTGATTCGCTCTTGCCACGAGCGTCCGAATGGGCGCGCCGCGTCTGTTGAACGCGGCACGCCCTGTAAGAATCAATCCTTTTCGATCTGGCTCACATCGCGCACCGCACCGCGCGCGGCATTGGTCGTGAGCGCCGCATAGGCGCGCAGCGCGGGGGAGACGTTGCGCTTGCGGCCGAGCGGCTTCCAGGCCTTGGCGCCGCGTGCTTCCATCTCCGCCTTGCGCGTCGCGATGACCGCGTCGTCCAGGTCCAGCTTGATGACGCGGTTGGGGATGTCGATGACGATCGGGTCGCCGGTCGCAACCAGCGCGATCAGCCCGCCTTCCGCCGCTTCGGGCGAGACATGGCCGATGGAAAGGCCCGACGTGCCGCCCGAAAAGCGCCCGTCGGTGATCAGCGCGCAGGCTTTGCCCAGCCCCTTCGACTTGAGATAACTGGTCGGGTAGAGCATTTCCTGCATGCCGGGGCCGCCCTTCGGTCCTTCATAGCGGATGACGACGACGTCGCCCGCCTTCACCTCATTGCCCAATATGCCCGCGACCGCCGCGTCCTGGCTTTCATAGACGCGGGCCGTGCCGTGGAAGGTCAGGATCGATTCGTCCACGCCAGCCGTCTTCACGATGCAGCCTTCGGGCGCGATATTGCCGTACAGAACCGCGAGGCCGCCATCCTTGGAGAAGGGGTGCTCCGCGCTGCGGATGACGCCGTTTTCGCGGTCGGTGTCCAGTTCCTCCCAACGGGCATTCTGGCTGAACGCCTGGGTGGTGCGGACGCCGCCGGGGGCCGCGCGGAAGAAATTGCGGACCTCTTCGCTATTGGTGCGGCCAATGTCCCAGCGGTTGAGCGCGTCGCCCAGCGTCGGCGCATGAACGGTCGGCAGGCTGGCGTCGATCAGGTCGGCGCGCTCCAGCTCGCCCAGGATCGACATGATGCCGCCGGCGCGGTGGACATCCTCCATATGCACGTCCTGCTTGGCGGGTGCGACCTTGCAGAGGCAGGGGACGCGGCGCGACAGCCGGTCGATGTCCGCCATGGTGAAGTCCACCCCGCCTTCATAGGCGGCGGCCAGCAGGTGCAGCACCGTGTTGGTCGAACCGCCCATGGCGATGTCGAGGCTCATGGCGTTTTCGAAGGCCGCAAAGCTGGCGATGTTGCGGGGGAGGGCGGAGGCGTCTTCCTGTTCATACCAGCGTTTGGCGAGGTCGACGATGGTGCGGCCCGCCTCCAGGAACAGCTTCTTGCGATCGGCATGGGTGGCGAGCGTCGAGCCATTGCCCGGCAGCGACAGGCCCAAAGCTTCGGTCAGGCAGTTCATCGAGTTCGCGGTGAACATGCCCGAACAGGACCCGCAAGTCGGGCAGGCGGCCTGCTCGATCGTCTTCACTTCCTCGTCGGTGTAATTTTCGTCCGCCGCGACGACCATGGCGTCGACCAGATCGAGCGCAACCGTCTTGCCGCGCAGCACGGTCTTGCCCGCTTCCATCGGCCCGCCGGACACGAAGATGGTCGGGATGTTGAGGCGCATCGATGCCATCAACATGCCGGGCGTGATCTTGTCGCAGTTGGAAATGCACAGCAGCGCGTCGGCGCAATGGGCATTGACCATATATTCGACGCTGTCCGCGATCAGATCCCGGCTGGGCAGCGAATAGAGCATGCCGTCATGGCCCATGGCGATGCCGTCATCGACCGCGATGGTGTTGAATTCCTTGGCGACGCCGCCTGCCGCCTCGATCTCGCGAGCGACGAGCTGGCCGAGATCTTTCAGGTGCACATGCCCCGGCACGAATTGGGTGAAGCTGTTGGCGATGGCGATGATCGGCTTGCCGAAATCCTCGTCCTTCATGCCGGTGGCGCGCCACAGGCCGCGCGCGCCCGCCATGTTGCGGCCATGCGTGCTGGTGCGTGAACGATAATGGGGCATGATATTTCCTCGGGTTCTTCTCGGACATTCTCTACGCTTTTGCGCGCAGGTTGTGAAATATATTGAAAGCGCTCAATAAGGTCGTATTACGAATAAGTGATGGACCTGCGGCAACTCAATCACTTCCTCGCCGTCGCGGAGGAATTGCATTTCGGCCGGGCTGCGGAACGGCTGGGCATGACGCAGCCGCCGCTCAGCCAGTCGATCATGGCGCTGGAGCGGGAACTGGGCGCGCCGCTGTTCACACGGACCAAGCGCCATGTCGCGCTCACCTCCTTTGGCGAGCAATGGTTGGCGCATGTCCGCCCGGCGGTGGGTGCGATCGCGGACCTCGCCCCCATGGCGCGGCGCTTGCGGGAAGGGACGGCGGGACGGCTGGCGCTGTCTTTCGTCAGTTCCGCCGATTACAGCATCCTGCCGTCGCTGGTCCGGCGCTATTCCATCGCCTTTCCCGATGTCGAGATGACATTGGCCGAGGCCACCAGCGATGTTCAGATCGAGGCGCTGGTCGAAGGGCGGATCGATGCCGGTATCCTGATCCCCCCGGCTTCGGGCCTGCCGTCGGTGATCGATTACCGGCCGCTGCTCCGGGAGCCTTTGGTGGCGGCCGTGCCGGAAGCCTGGGTCGCGGAGGGTGTCCTCCACATGGAACAGGGCAGGCTGGCGGGCGAAAGCTGGCTGGACCAACCCCTGCTGCTCTTTCCGCGCCATGTATCTCCGACTTTTCACGACCTGGTTCTCGACCATTATCGGGCCAAGGGGCGGACACCGCATATCCGCCAGCGGGCGATCCAGATGCAAACCATCATCAGCCTGGTTTCGGCGGAAATGGGCATGGCGCTGGTGCCGGCCTCGCTCCAGAATTTGGCGCGGACCGGCGTGCGTTACCTGCCGCTGGCCGACGCCGCGCCGGTTCTGGAAACCGGGCTTGCCTGGCGCCGCGCGGATGAGGAGCCGACGCTGCGCGCGCTTTTACGGATCGCCTTGAAAGCGTGATCCTGCGCAGGCGGAAATCCAACTCCCCTAAGTCGCTCCGGGTGGAGCGCTCAGGGGATGGATTGCCTTAGGCGCAGCTTGGTGCCCGGCCTTTACAGGCAAGCTATGGATGTCAGCGCACCACGGCCCGCGTGTACAAATGCCAGGTCGCATATCCCAGCACCGGCAGCACCACCGCAAGACCCACCAGCGCGGGGAGCGAGCCCAGCACCAGCAACGCCACGACGATCAGACCCCAGGCCGCGACCGTCACCGGATTATGCCATGCCACACGACAGGATGTCCGCAGCGCGACGCCCCAACTGACCGGCTTGTCGACCGCCATGGGGAAGGAGACGACGCTGACTGCCAGCGTCAGCAGGGCGAAGCAGAAGCCCGCCAGATTGCCGAGCACGATCATCTGCAAGCCTTCGGACGTGCCGAGCACCGCGGAGAAGAAAGCGCCCACGGAGGCGGTCGACCCGGGTATATTTTCCAGCGTCACATGATAGATGAACCAAGCCGTCGCCATCCATGCCATGAACAGCAGCGCCAGCACGCAGGTCAGGTCGAACAGGGCAGAGCCGCCCGGTTTGCGGATCACGTCCAGGAAATGGCGCCAGCGGGCATCCAGTCCCGCCTCGCGTCGCCGGGCCAGTTCGTAGAAACCACTGGCGAAAGCCGGTCCCAGCAGGATCGCACCGGCCACCAGGGGAAAGATCAGCGGCAGGATCGACATCTGGCCGGCCGACATGATCGCCAGCGCGACGATGACCGGATAGATGAAGCCGATGAACACCAGATCGCCCCTCTTGGCGAGGAAATCGTCCCAGCCCTGACGCAGGGCGATACGCAGATCGTCGAAACCGATAGTGCGGATGGAAATATCTTGCCCCGCGGACGCCGCCTGGGACGGGTGAGCAATTGCCATGGTTCGCCCTCCTGACCGAACGCCATAATGCGCTTTGCTCTGCTTTGGTCCTCTGTCGGGACATGCGCGCCTTTTCGGGGCGAACATCTCTCGGCATGAGGGAGCGCCTCATGGCCAATAGCGTCATCCTACACCGGGAATGCAGGGGCCGCCAGCCCTTTGATGTCAGGACCGTGGATCAGGGCCGAAGCGGGCCATCTGCGGAAGGACGGCGCTTTTTATTGGCCCTGCCGATGCCGGAAATCCTCCATTGAAAAAGAGGTTTAAATCATATCATAGCATATGATATTAAGGCTCACTAATAAGGATGGAGAGGGAGACGATGGCGGCATATGAGATCCTGAACGGCGTCTCCGCCGGGCTTTTCCAGATATTCATCCCGCCGCCCCGCCCAATTTTTCTGGTTTCTGAATTACATATTATGATTTGAAAATTACTTGGATCAATAAAATAGGAGAATAGGATGACTGGATCTCTAGAAGGAAAAGCTGTCATTGTGACTGGCGCATCAAGCGGTATTGGCCGTGCCATTGCCGTGGAGCTGGGTAAGGCCGGGGCTGAGCTGTGGCTGGTCGGTCGAAATCAATCCGAATTGGATGCGACGGCGCAGATGATTGGCGATGCGGGTGGTCCGGATGCCCACACCGCTCCGATGGATCTTCGCGAACGGGGGCCGCTTGCCGCGCTGGTCGAAAAAGTAGCCGGGCAGCATCCGCATCTCTTCGCGCTCATCAACAATGCGGGCGTGATGTATCCGGAGCCGATCTTGAGCGGCTCGGTCGACCGCTGGCAGGCCATGCTGGACATCAATGTGATGGCGATGCTCGAAGGATGCAAATCCGCGGTCGAGGCCATGCGCGCCCATGCCAAACCGGGCCATCTGATCAATGTGGGTTCGGTTCAGGCGCGTTTCGAGGTTCCCGGCGTCTATGGCATTTCCAAGCAGGCGGTCGAGGCGATCGGCGTTTCGCTGCGCGAGGAACTGGAACAGGACGATATCCGCGTCTGCACCATCATTCCGGGTGGTTTCGAGACCCAGCTTGCCCGTGGTTTCCGGCAGGAGGAACTGGCGCATGTGGCATCATCCTTCGAGAGCAGGGGCGTGGCCTTTGGCGGCGACGGCGCGCATCGGCTGGTGTCCGATCCGCAGCATATCGCCAATATCGTCCGCTATGTGCTGGAACAGCCGATCGACATCAACTTTCAGGAAATTCTCATCCGGCCGCCGGTCAGCACCAAAGCAAGCTGAGCGTGGCGGGGGCGAGGGGGGGATGCTCCCGTCGTTGGAGGATAATAATGGACGATATTGAACGCATAAAGCAGCTCAAGGCGCGCTATTTCCGGACGATGGACGGCAAGGACTGGGCTGCGTACCGGACCGTCTTTACCGATGACGTGCTGTTCGACGTGCGCGGCGGCATGGCCCCAACGCCGCCCGATGCCGACTATGCCGAGCCGCCGATCATAGGGGCGGATGCAGCGGTCGACTTCATCCGCAGCGGCCTTGAGCATCTGGTGAGCGCGCATCAGGGCTTCATGCCGGAAATCGTCCTGACGGGCAACGATAGCGCAACCGGCATCTGGGCGATGACCGATGTGCTGCGTGCGGGTGAAGGCGCGCCGTTTCGGACGGTGCGCGGTTACGGCCATTATCATGAACATTATCGGCGGGTCGATGGTGAATGGAAGATCGCGCGGCTTCGGCTGACGCGCCTGATCGTCGACATCGAGACATAAGAATAAGAGGGAGGATGGAAATGGATCTTTCGCCCGAACATCTGGCGATCCGCGAAGGCGTGAAGAAGATCGTCGATCGGTTCGACGACGAATATTGGTCGGCCTGCGAAGAGGAGAAGAAATTTCCCTTCGAATTTCACAAGGCGATGGCGGACGGGGGCTGGCTGGGCATCACCATGCCGGAGGAGTTGGGCGGCGCCAATCTGGGCGTTACCGAAGCCGCCATCATGATGCATACCGTGACGTCGGGCTGTGGTGGTTATAATTCGGCCAGTACATTGCATCTCAATATCTTCGGCCCGCATGCGGTGGTGGTCCACGGCACGCCGGAGCAGAAGGAGAGAATGCTGAAGCCCCTGATCGCTGGCACGGACCGCGCCTGCTTCGGCGTCACCGAACCCGATGCGGGACTAGATACCACGAGCATCAAGACCTTCGCGACCAAGGTGGATGGCGGCTATCGCGTCACTGGCCGCAAGATCTGGACGTCTTCGGGACAGGTCGCCAACAAGATCCTGCTGCTCACCCGCACCACGCCCAAGGACCAGTGCAAGAAGCCGACCGACGGCATGACGCTGTTCTACACCGATCTCGACAAATCGCAGATCGAGGTACGGCGCATCCCGAAAATGGGCCGCAACGCCGTCGATTCCAACGCCACCTTCATCGACGATTATTTCGTTCCTGAAGAAGATCGCATCGGGGAGGAGGGTAAGGGCTTCCACTATATCCTGCACAGCCTCAATCCCGAGCGCATCCTCGTCGGGATGGAAGCGGTCGGCTTCGGGCAGAATGCGCTATCCCGCGCGGCGCAATATGCCCGCGAGCGCCAGGTGTTCGGGCGGCCCATCGGTCAAAATCAGGGTATACAGCATCCCCTGGCGAAGAACTGGATCGAACTGGAAAGCGCCTTCTGGATGGGAATGCGCGCCGCCCATCTTTATGACGCCGGCAAGCCCTGCGGCGCGGAGGCGAACGCGGCCAAATATCTGGGCGCCAAGGCCTGTTTCGATGCCTGCACGCAAGCGGTGATGACGCATGGCGGCATGGGCTATGCCAAGGAATATCAGGTCGAGCGGCTGTTTCGCGAATCCATCCTTCCGCGGTTCACGCCCATTACGGAGCAGATGATCCTCAACTTCATCGCAGAGAAAGTATTGGATCTGCCGAAATCCTATTGAGTGGTTTTCGATGGCACCGACAATAGAGAGGATGGATCAGATGGCGCGGTTCGAGGAAGGCATAAATTCGGATCGACAGGTTTCGGATCAGATCGCGATTGTACCGGGAAGCGCTGCCCAGATCGCCGGGCCTGTCTCGCTGTCCGAAGTGCTGTTGCAGGATTTGCGCGTCGAACGGACACATGCGCAGATACTGACCATCGGACAGGATGTGCAATGGCGGATGCCGGCGATCCACTTGCCGATCCTTTACAGCATATTGGAAGGCACGATCAGGCTGCACATGCCGGGTGAGGATCCAGTGGACCTTGGACCGGGGGACAATGCGCTCCTCTTTTACGGCGACGCCCACCAATTGGGACGCGGGGCGGCCGTGGAAAATGGGATTGCCCCGGTCGTTCAGACGCAGATGCCCGAATTGATCGAGCGGCGGCAGGTCGGTCGTGGCACTACCCAGGCGGTGGTTCTGCAATCATTGCTGGAGCTGACCTATGTTCGCAAGAATGCGCATGTCAGCCGTGCTGCGCCCGACCTGCTCATATTGCGCGCGCCGAAGGACGGGGATGCGGAGATACCGTTTAAATCCTTTCCCTATTCGGGGCGGCAGCTTGCGCGGGATATGGACGGCCCCGGTTCTCTGGCTCTGGTGAGCGTCTTTGCCAATATGCAGCTATGCTATGCGCTCAAACAATGGTCGGCCCGGCTGTGGGGCGAAAATGTGCACGATGTTCGCTGCCCCAATATGCGGCGGGTGGCGACGGTCGTTCGAGAGATTCGCGCGCATCCCGACCGGCCGTGGACCGTGGCGCACCTTGCGCGGCATGTCGGCCTGTCCCGTTCGGCCTTTGCGGCCGCCTTTCATGAGGTGATCGGAGAATCGCCCATCGCCTTTCTGACCCGCAGCCGGATGGAGCGGGCCGCGACCTTGCTGCGCACCGATTCCCTCAGCATGTATGAGATTGCGCAACGGGTGGGTTATCCGATCGAGAGCAGCTTCGCGCGCGCGTTCAAAAGACATTGGGGCGTTCCGCCCCGCAGCTTCTCCGACAAGGTGGAAGGGGATGGGGCGGAAGGGGAGAGCGCGGAAAAAGGGGAGGGGGCGACGGGGCGCTAAACCGCAGCCTCCTCCCATCCTGCATCGATCAGGCAGCCACCATCTTGGGGAGGGCGATCAGGCCGCGGGCGTGCAGGTCGTCCAGATATTTGTGGATATAGGCTTCGCTAAGGTGCGGGATATCCGGCCCCACCTTGAGCGTGCGGACGCGCGCGGCAAAGTCCGTGCTGGTCAAGGGACTGGCCGCCGGGGAATGCGGCTCCGCAAAATGGCCGAGGATGTTGATGGAGCTATGGTGGCGCTCCTCATCGGGCAGGTTGCGCAGCTTGTCCTCGAACCGCCGCGTCCATTCGGCATGCGGACTGATCCGTGCGACCTGATAGCCTTTCGATGCGATCCAGTCGGCGAAACTGTCCAGCGACACGCCGTCATCATGGGGGTTGACCATGTTGAAGCTGCTGAACCCGTCATAGGGCTGCGCGCCGATCTCAGCCATGACCGCCGCCAGGAAATCGACCGGAAGGCCGTCATAATGGGTGCGGGGCGGCTGGCCATCGGGCGTCAGCGTGTAGAAGGACTGGGGAGCCAGCCCGGTCTGCACGATGCTGTAGAGCAGCCGCGTCATCATGTCGGTATCATTATATTGCCCCACATAACGTGCATGCGGCATGATCATGTTCGGGCGGAAGACATTGACGGGTAAGCCGAACAGGGCATGAGCCTCCCGCAGCAGAACCTCGCCCGCCCATTTGCTGGCGCCATAGCCCGACGCGTAGATGTCCGTGAGGGGGATCGTATCGGACACCGTGCGCACATCCGTCGCTTCGGGCGCGCTGGTCAGTTCCGGCAGCATATAGGGTACGGCGACGGTCGACACATAGTCAAACCGCTTGAGGCGGCCGGTCAAGGCCAGACGGATCAGCTCGGCGGTCCCGGCGACATTGGGTTCGAACAGATTCTGATAGGACAGCCGGTGGTTCACCAGCGCGGCGGGGTGGACGATCTGGTCGATCTGCTCCGCAAGACGGTCGAACTGCACCTTGCCAAGGCCGAGCTGCGGCAGCGCCAGATCGCCGCAGATCATTTCCATATGTTTGGAAGCGAGAGTCCGGAAGCGGTCGAGCAGGGCGGCGTCGCCCGTGTCGAACACCGCTTCGAGCCGCGCATAGGCTGCCTTGCTATCCTTGCCGCGCCCCAGGCAATAGAGTTTGCCGTCGGTGCGCGCGGCATATTCCAGCCATTCGAGGCAGAGGAAGCGGCCCAGAAAGCCATTGGCGCCGGTCAGCAGGATATTGCGTGCCTGGTCGACTGGCGGCTTGGCATAGGACGCCGCGGTCAGCACGTCTTCATCGAGGAATTTGTACAGCTTGAGGTCGGACGCGTGCAGGACGCCGTCATCCGGATGAACATCGGCAAATTGCACGCCCTGACCGGATTGCAGCCCCTCTATATGGTCGGCCAGCCATAGCACGCTCGCCGCCGGATGCAGGATCGCGCTGACCGCGACCGAGATCTGGAACATCTCCTCGAACAGCAGCGACAGGCCGACGGCGCCCAGCGAGTCCCCGCCCAGGTCGCCATAGCTGCGGGGATCGGCCGGATCGATTTCCGGCAGGCCGAGGTTCGCCTTGAAGGCGCCGGCGATGCGCTCGGCCAATGTGCCGGTCGCGCTTTCGCGCAGCCGGGCCAGCTCCGTCTGCTGCTGCTTGTCCATATCCTCATACATGGCCTCCAGCTGGTCCATGTAGCGCCGCTTGAGATTGGGGCGCAGCGGCTTGCGTGCGCTGGAGAGGAGGCCGTTTTCCAGGGAGAAGGGTTCGGTCTCCACGATCACGTCGCGCGGGATCTCGAAATTCTTGAGCTGCGCCTTGCGGGCGACTTCCTTGAACTCGTTGAGGATGAGGGTGCGCAGTTCCGCCTCGGTCGCAGGGCGGCCCAGTTGGGTCTGCGCGACGCCCGTGTCGGGAACGACCACGGCCAGCAGATAGGAGCGATAGCTACTGCCATAGACGAAGATCTGGTCGATCAGGGCGCTATTGCCGAGATAGGCGGTTTCGAGCGGGCCGACGGCCACGAACTCGGCCTGGCTCAGCTTGATGACATTGCCGCGCCGGTCGACCCAGACCAGATGATCCGGGCCGCGCTGTTCCATGATATCGCCGGTTTTCAGGAAGCCGTCCTCGGTGAAGACCGATGCGGTCGCCTCCGGGCGCTTATAATAGCCCTGAAACATCTTGGTCGTCTTGACGAGCAGTTCGCCGCGCGGGAACGGCTTGTCGGTGGTGTAATAGCCCAGTTCCGGCACGTCGAGCAGCTTGAACTCGGTGATCATATGCGGGGTCAGCCGGTTGGCGAAGGTCATCGCCGCCGCGCCTGCCTCCGTGCAGCCATAGCCTTCGATCAGCGGCATGTCCCAGCATTCGGCGATGAAGCGGCGCACTTCCGGCGCGGTCGGTGAGCTGCCGACGCCACCGCCGCACAGGCGATCGCCCAGATAACCCGCGCGCATTTCCGCGCGGACGGCGGCATCGGCGGTTTCGGGCTGTTCGCCCGTCGCGATGCGGCGTTGCAGCTCCGACTGATAATGCTGATAGACGATTTCGCAGACGCGCGGGATGAAGAGGATCGACGTCGGCCGCACGATGCGGAAATCGTCGAACAGCGTCGACATGTCGCTCTTCAGCGTGAAATAGGCGGTGCCGCCCTGCGCCAGCGCCCCATGCACCATGTTGCGCCCCATGAAATGGTTCATCGGCGCATAGGCTACCGCCACCGCCGGTAGATAGGTGCTGATCGTTTCGGTCCAGAATTGCGCGCTGATGGCGTCATGGATGATGGCGCCCTTGGGCGTTCCCGTGCTGCCGGACGTGTACATGATCATGGAGACATGATCGGGGCCGGCCGCCGGTTCGGGCAGCGGTTCATAGGCAAAGCCCCGGCCATATTCGATCGCTTCGGCGAACGATATGAGGGCTATCCTGCCGCCGCTGGCGGAAAGGCGTTGGCGGGCCGTGGCAACGGCCTCGCTTTCTTCGGATATGCGTTCGTCAAGGTCGAGTATGATCAGGCTGCGGATACTGTCCGTTTCCAGCGCATAGCCGACGGCAAGGTCCAGATTATCAACTGTCGCCGCCATTGTGACGGGCGCCGTATCGGTCAATATCCCTTGCATGTCGGGTGCAGGAAGATTGGCCTGGAGCGGAATGGATACAGTCAGCGCATAGTTGCAGGCCAGATCGAGCGTCGCCATTTCAGCGCCGGTAAAGGAAATGAAGGCAATATGACTGCCCGGCGCGGCGTGATGTTCGGGATGATGTTTCCAGAAATTGGATAGCGCCTCGATCCGGTGGCGTAGTTCGTCATAGCTGATCGTGTCGAAATGGGCTTCATATTTGCGTGCTGTTCGGCCGTCGGCGTCGGTCACAACTTCATGATGACGCGTTCCCAACGCCGGGCGATCGGCATAGCCGGTCAGGACGGTGCCGATGATCTCGCGATAGCTGACGCCCGGCGCGTTGATCGCGCGCGTCACCTTTTCATCCGGCATCCGCGCGCCAATCTCGGGATCCTGGGCGATCAGCGTCCGCATGCGCGCACCGGCACGGTCGAAAAGATATTGCTGGTCGAACTCGCTCGCCATCATCCTGTCCTTTGATTGTCTTTAAAGAGGCATATGTGCCGTGCTGGAAATCATATCCATGACAGTCCGGGCTCGCCAAGGTGCGGAATCATGCCGAGCGTCTTCGATATTATGCCGAAACGCCGTCCCGTCACCGATGGCCAGGACCGGTCGATTTCATGGTCGATCCGGGATTCGATGTGCCTTGGGCGGGCTGGACGAATTGTATCGCTTTGTGGTGTTTGGGTAATAGTATACAAGCTTCCTATTTCTTAGGCTCCTCATGCTTTGCAGTCATAGGACAATGGCCAAGGCTGATTTGATAGTGGGGGCGCTCGTATAGAAGTGGATGCGTTTCTAAGATAGGGCCATCTCATTCTCGAGGCCCGTTTGAACAGCAAATCCAGTCCCGTCGTCTCCACCTTTGATGCGTAATATCAATATAGCCGAAAAAATCGGCGTATATGGGGAGAGGTACAATGCGGTTTCGACGCGCGATACATTTCGGCTTTCTTGCGACGGCAGCCATAACGGAGATCATGCTGTCTTCAGCAATGGCGCAAACAAATGTGCTTCCTGATCCCGTTCAAAATCAACTTCAGGACATCATCGTCACGGCACGCAAGCGCAGTGAAACATCGCTGCAAGTTCCCGTAACCATTGCCGCGATCGGGGGACAGGATCTTCAGAACAGGGGGATCAATTCGATCGATGCCGTTGCCCGGCTGGTGCCATCGATGATCACCGGCGAAGGCGGCGGTACGGTGCAGGGCGGCATCATCGCGATCCGCGGCATTTCCGGCGCGGACAATAATCCGCTCAACGATCAGGCGGTTTCGTTCAACATCGATGGCGTGAGCGTGGGGCGTGCATCGGTACGACGCATGTCCGATATGGATATTGAACAGGTCGAAGTTCTCAAAGGTCCCCAGGCACTGTATTTCGGCAAGAACAGTCCTGGCGGGATCATTTCCGTTCGAACCGCAGACCCCACCCCCAATATGGAAGCGAAGATATCGCAGGCCTATGAAATAAACGCTCGTGAATGGCGGACGGAAGCCTATGCCTCCGGGCCGATCAGTGACAGCCTTGGTTTCCGCATCGCGGGTATTTATTCCGATATGCAGGGATGGGCGAAATCCTATGTCCCGACCAATTTCGTCAACACCGCAACGACGGGGGTTTTCCCGCCCAGCCATGACCGGGCGCCGCACAAGCAGGACTGGGCGCTGCGCGGCACGCTGAAATTCGACGATGGCGGCCCGTTCACGGCGCGGCTGAAGCTTGCCTATGCGCGCGTATCGGGGACCGGTTCATCCGCCAATACCCAGTTCGTTTCCTGTCCGCTTGGCTATCCGCAAGGCTCGCCGCCCTTGTCCACCGGCTTGCCGCGGGACGATTGTCGAGCCGACAATCTTGTCGGGCATGGCGATTTCAGTCCCAATCTGGCTGCATTGGATCCGGACGAATATCCCGCCGACGGCCATGGTAATCTCAAACAGTCGCAGTGGCTGGCGTCTGCCGAATTTACCTATCGTCCGTCCGACCATCTGACCCTGACGTCCGTGACGGGTCTGTATAAAATGAATCTGAGCAATCTTGGAAATTTCACGCAAAATTATTATGACTCCCCGACCCTGCCAGCGCAACTTCTTATCAGTCGCAACAGGCTGAATCTGCGTGAAATTTCCACGGAATTGCGGCTGGCCAGCGATTTCGAGGGGCCGGTCAATTTCATGCTTGGCGGTCTGTATCAGGACACGCGGGGTAGAAATGGATCGACGACCGCGCGCTATTCCATCGCGCCGATATTCGTGAATAAATATATCTATGCGCAGGAAGGAAACGCTTATTCGGTATTCGGTCAGGTAACGGTAGACTTCACCCGGCAATTACAGCTTTCAGGCGGAGCACGGGCATCGTTTGAAAATAAATCGCTGCCGGGCCTGCTTACGGCGACAGCGGCCGCGCCCAGAACGCTGGTGCCGATTACTGCATCAGGACTGACCCGCGACATCAGCTTCAACAATCTGTCTCCCGAAGTGACCCTGTCCTACCGTCCCACGCAGGATTTCAATTTTTACGTCTCGCGCAAGGAAGGCTTTCTGTCCGGAGGATTCAGCGCATTGGCGCCGACGGCGGGCGTGATCGCCGGAACCCAGCAGGTCAATTATGACCAGCAGATCACGACGGGTTTTGAAGGCGGGATCAAGGCTTCCCTGTTTCATCGCAGCCTGCGCGTGAACCTTGCCGTCTATGATTACAAGACGGCGGGGCTTCAGGTCGGCGTGACGACCCAGGGCGTGCAGCAGGAACTGCGCAATGCGGGGAGCGTCCGCACGCGGGGCGTGGATTTCGACTTCACCTATCGTCCGCCGGTCGAGGGTCTGACACTGAACGGCGCGGTCAACTATAATGACGGCTTCTACATCGATTATCAGGCGAGTTGCTATCGGGGTCAGTCATCCGCGACCTGCTTCAATCAGGTCAGTCGGGTGACGCACAAGGTCGCGCTTCTTCAGGATCTGAGCGGTCAACCGCTGGTCCGCGCGCCGCGCTGGACCGGCAATGCCGGCTTTACCTATGAACGGACGGTCGGTAACGGCTATCATCTTGGCCTGTCGGGCAATATCAGCCACAGCGATTCCTATTATACGGACACGACCAACACTCCCGGAGGCGTGCAGAAGGGCTATGAACTGGTCGATGCATCGCTTCGTTTCGGGCAGGAGCAGCAGGGTTGGGAAGTGGCGCTGATCGGGCGCAATCTGACCAACGAATATTTTTTCGTGCGCAGCAGCGATACGCCCTTCACCGGCACTTCGCCGGGTGCATCGCTGAACGGTGTGTTGGGTGACACGGCCGCCTCGGTTGGTCGCGGCCGCGAATTGATGATCCGCCTCAGCTACAAATTCGGCGGAAAATAAAACGCAAGAGTGATGCAGGCCGTATCGCTGAGATACGGCCTGCATAGCCTGTTGCCGCTTGATCGCGGTGCTGAAAGTCTTAAAGGTAAGCCTGCGAACGAAAAGGTGGCGCGTTTTCGCGCCTGGGAGAGCGAAGTGGATGAGGCATCCAACGCATGTGACCGGAGATCACACCGGCATTGCATTTCCTGTCAGCTATGGCGTGCTGGAGGCGGGCGGCACTTCGGGGCTGACAGCTCTCTTTCGGCAGATGGGGGTGATCGGCCCCGATAATGCGGTCAGCGAGATTCTCCACTGGAAGGAGTTTTTCGGCGGCGGCATGGGGCGCAAGATTGCGATCGACGTGGCCTATGGGCGGGACGAAGGCGCGCCGACCCGTCTGTTCGCCAAGTTCACGCGGGAATTTGGCGATCCGTTGCGCGAGCTGTTTTCGCCGGTCATGGACCCGGAGGTGCGCTTTGCCCTACTGTCCCGGCGGACGGGCTTTCCGCTGAAGGTGCCGCGCTGCATGTTCGGCGACTATAATGCCGAATATAAGACCGGCCTGCTGATCACGGAACGCATCCCCTATGGATCGGAGGGGATCGAGCCTCCACTGGAAAAATGCGTCGATTATGAACTGGCCGACCCGCTGCCTTATTATGAGGCGCAGACGCGGGCCATTGCGGCACTCGCCGCCTATCATCGTGCCGGGCATTTCGGGGGTGAGATAGAGCGGGAATTCCCCTTTAATCCCGATGACGAAGCCTTGTTAAAGCTTATTCCCTTTGATCTGGACGAGTTGCAAGCCAAGCTCGTCAAGCTCAGGGATTTTGCGGCGCGCGCGCCGCAATTGCTGCCGGGCGGACTTGCCGATCCCGCCTTTCTGGAGGATTTTGCCCAAGGGGTGATGCAGGTGCTGGCCAAGGAGCGGGCGATCTGGCGGCACCTGCATGGCCGCCGCGATGCGATTGCGTTGGTTCACTGGAACATGAACCCCGATAATGGCTGGTTCTGGCGTGATGAGCAGGGGGTGATGCAGTCGGGACAGCTCGATTGGGGCGGTGTTGCGCAGGCCAATCTGGCCCAATCCTATTATGGCATGGTCTGCGCGGGGGAGGCGGACTTTCTGGCCCGGCATGATGCGGATCTTCAGGCGCTGCTGCTGTCCGAATATGCGCGCCTGGGCGGGCCGCAGTTGAATGCGGCGGAGTTCGACGCGGATCTGAAGCTGGCCATTGCCGTTATCGGCACCGCCTGGATGCTGGATGCGCCTGCGCTGCTGGAGGCGGAACTGCCCGATTATGGCAACCTCACCGACCGCACCGATCCACGCCTGCGCGTCCTGTTCCTGCCGCGCGCGCAGTTGCAATTGCTCAATGTCTTCCTGTCGGAATGGCGCCGCAAGAACATTGGAGAGGCGGTCAGGCAGTTTTCCGCCTGAACCGCTTCTCCAGCGAACTGGCGCGCGAGAGCGCTGGCCATCAACTTTCAGGCCGCATTGCGAAGGCGCGCATCCTCCATGATCAGGTCCGCCGCGCGCCAGCCGGTCGCCATGGCCGGGCCGTTGGTGTTGCCGGAGATGAGGCCCGGCATGATCGAGCAATCGACCACCCGCAGCCCATGCACCCCGCGTACGCGCGCCCGTTCATCGACCACCGATCCGGGATCGCGGCCCATGCGGCAGCTGCGTACGGCGTGCGTGCCGCACAGGGCGATTTCGCGCACGATCGCCAATATCTCCTCATCACTGACATGGTTTGCGCCCGGTGAGACCTCCGCCCCGATATAGGGAGCCAGCGCCGGTTGCCGCACATATTCGCGAATATAGCGCACCACTTCGATCGCCGCGCGGCGATCATGCTCGGTCGCCAACCAGTTGGGCGTGATGGCGAGCCGCGCGTCCGGGTCGGCGGAGGTGATTTCCAGTGCGCCTTCGCTGTCCAGCCCGATCAACTGCGCGGTGAAACTCACGCCCGGTTCCCGTTCCACCGACTGCATCGGTGCGACCGTATCCTTGTCGCGCTCCTTGGGGATGTCCAGCGTCCAGCCGCTGATGTAAAGTTGCGCATTGGGGCGCGGCTGCGCCGGATTGGTCTTGATGAACGCTCCGACCTCCATGGCGCCGTTCGCCAGCGGGCCGGATTTGAGCAGCATATATTGGGCGACGCTGGCGGCGAGGCCCAGCCCCCGCAGGCGATGGTTCACGCCCTTTTCACCGCCCTTCAGCCGATAGCTGGCGATCATGCCCAGATGTTCCAGGATGCGGCGGCCGACATCGGGGCTGTCATGGATGACGTCGATACCCTGCCGTTTCAGCAGTTCGGCCGGACCGATGCCGGACAGTTGGAGCAGCTTGGGCGAGGCGATCGTCCCCGCGCTGATGATGATCTCACCATGGCAGGCGAAGCTGGTCGGGCGTCCGTTTACCCGGCAATCGACGCCGACGGCGCGCTTGCCCTCGAATCGGATGCGGTCGGCATAGACCTGAGTGACGACGTCGAGGTTGGGCCGGTGGCGCACCGGTTCCAGAAAGGCGAGCGCCGAACTTTGGCGGCGGCCATTTTTGATATTGTAGCAAAAATAGCCGACGCCTTCCTGATCCTCGCGATTGAGATCCTCATAATGGCGCGGCAGGCCCATCTGCACGCCCGCCTCGATCGCGCGTTCGGCCAGCGGATAGCGGAATTTGTTGGTGCAAATATGAACCGGCCCGCCGACCCCCCGCACGCCGTCGTCGCCCAGCTCATGATCCTCGATCGAGCGATAGGCCTGCTTCATCTGCGCCCAGGACCAGTCGGACCCGGCTTCCTGTTCCCAGATGTCGAAATCCTGCGGTTGGCCACGAACATAGATCATGCCGTTGATCGCCGACGATCCGCCCAGACCTCGCCCGCGCTGCCAGGTCTCCGTGGGTTGATCGGCGGGGCCGACCGGGTAGGACCAGGCATGGGTGGGGTCGGTCACCAGCTTGCCGATGCCCTTGGGCATGTCGACCAGAAACGCCTTATTCTCGCCCCCCGCCTCCAGCAGCAGCACGCGATACGCCGGATTTTGCGACAGCCGGTTGGCAAGGACGCATCCCGCCGATCCCGCGCCGACGATGATATAGTCATAGCTTTGCGCCATGGCGTACCCTTCCTTATTATCTCTGTTATGCAGGCTCGGTGGCTGTAGCGGGCTCACCAATGCGCGGACCGGGATCGAAATCCAGCTTGAGGCTGCCGATGCAGTGGAACAGCAGGCTGGGCAGATAATCGGTGTCGCTGCCCGCGCCGATGCGGATGTTGCGCAACCGCTCCAGCAGGCGCGGGAAAGCCATGCTCAGTTCTTTGCGCGCCAGCATCTGGCCCAGGCAGCGATGCATGCTGGGTGCGCCGAAGGCGATGTGCGTCCGGGCATTTTTTCGCCTGATGTCGAACCGGTCCGGCTCCTCAAAGCGTTGCGGATCGCGGTTGCCGCCATCATAACGCAGCAGCAGCGTGGCCCCGGCCGGGATCGCCACATCGCCCAGCATCGTGTCGTGCCGGGCGATCCGCCACATGGACGATGCGGGCGTTTCGTAGCGCAATATTTCCTCGACCGCGTTGTTGATGAGGCTCGGATCGTCGATGAGCGCCTGCATCTGGTCGGGGTGGCGCAGCAACTGCACCATGCCGCTCATCAGCGTGTTGCGGGTCGTCTCATTTCCCGCGACGCCGGTTTCGAAGGCGAGGGCAGCAGCCTCGTCGTCGGTCAGTGGGGACACGCCGTCCACACTCGCGCTCACAAGGTTGGAGATCAGGTCATCGCGCGGTTCCGCGCGGCGCGCCTTGACCGTGTCCTTCACATAGCGGCGGAATTCGACCATCAGCCGGGCCGCGTCCAGTTCCTGTTCCCGCGTGCCCATCCGGCCGACGACGGTGATGACGGCATCCGACCAGAGCTTGACCTTGTCATATTTATCGCGGGGAAGCCCCAATATATCGGCAATGATGTAAGTGGGCAGCAGGACGGCGAAGCGGTTGACGAAATCGACCGAGCCAGCCTCGACGAAATCGTCGATCAGTTCATCGATCAACGCGCCGATCCGGTCTTCCATATGCGCGACGCGCCCGGTGGCGAAGGCGGCGTTCACCAGTGCGCGATAGCGCTGATGCTCGGGATCGTCGGTGGTCAGCAACAGCGTCGCTTCCAGCGGTTCGGACGCGAGAATGGCCGCGACCTCCGGATCGGCGCCGCCGCCCGCCATCAGCAAATGGCCAAAGCGGTTGGAGAAGTCGGCCGTGCGCTTGGCCGCTTCCTCGATCAGGCGGATGTCGGTGACGACGTAAATTTCCCGGCCGACCGGATCGACGGTGCGGGCGACCGGCTCTTCGGCCCGCAACCGCGCCATCAGCGGAAAGGGATTGGCGAGATTGTCCCGCCCATAGAAGGGGTGCGCGCCCGCAACTTCCATCATTGTCTCTCCTGCGTTTCGCCGTTCGCCTCTGAGGACTCGGCGTACAGGGGGGCAGCTTAACCTTGACGATAGTCTGCTGCAATATAATATGTTTGCGTATTAAAAACAGGAAGGGCAGGAGCCATGACAGTGGAGAGCGATACCCATGGCCATCGGCAGGTGGCGAACGCGCAAAAGCGTTTTGCGCTCCCCCAGGGCGCGCGGCAGATCATATTGGTGCGTCACGGCTCCAGCGTCGGTCCCACGTTGGAAACGGTCGAGTTGGGGACGCTGACCATCACCAACCCGCCGCTGGCGGAGGATGGACATGCGCAGGCGGAAGCGGTCGGCCGGGCTTTGGCCGATACGGACATTGCGGCGATTTTCGTGACGCCTTTGCAGCGCACCCGGCAGACGGCCGATCCCCTGGTACAAGCGGTCGGCATAGCGCCCATAGTGGTCGATGACCTGCGCGAGGTGCATATGGGCGATTTCGAGCACAGCTTCTACGAACATGCAGCAGCGCGACATCCGATCATCGACCGGATGTTCGTGGAAGAGACATGGGAAGTGATCCCCAATGCCGAATCCGCGACCCATTTCGCGGACCGCGTCCAACGCGGCATCCGGCAGGTGCTGGACGCCTGTGGGGGCGGGGAGACGGCCGTCCTCTTCAGCCATGCCGGGACCATCGCGGAAATCTGCCGGCAGGCGACGGGCAGCCGCGCCTTTGCCTTCATGGGGGTGGAAAATGCGTCCCTGTCACGGCTGATCGTCCGGGCGGATGGAAGCTGGCAATTAAGGAGCTTCAACGAAGTTTCGCACCTCCCATAATGCAAGATCGATTTCTCCCCTGAGAGGGCTTGCGCTGCGCTGCGAAAAATGGTGTGTTAACATATCAAATTTGCAAGATGCTGACTCGGCATCGCTACAGGGAGATGTGGGATGAAAATATTGACGCTGGCACTTGGGCTTTTCGCACTGGCGGGAGCTACCGCCGGGCAGGCCGCAGCGCTCAATATTCCGCGCAATGCGAAGGTCGTTTCCGCGGATGGCCGGGAAATCGGCCTCGTCAACCGTGTCCTGACGAGTGGCGAGGATGTCACCGGCATCCGCGTCATCATCGGCAGCCGGTCCGTTACGGTCGGCGCCGACAAGCTGTCGCTGGACGGTGAGATCGTCAAGACGAGCCTGACCAAGAAAGAGGTCGAACGCCTGCCTTAAACCGCAGGCGGTGGGCGGAGCGGACGCTCCAGCCCACCACACCTATTCGGCCAGGCTTCCTCCATCCACGACCAGTGCGTGGGCGTTGACGAAACTCGACTTGCTTGAAGCGAGCCAGACAGCGGCTTCGGCCATCTCCTCCGGCAGCGCGATGCGGCCGAGAGGGGAGAGATTTTCAAGCGTTGCCTTCGCCTCCGGGCCTGCCTCCATCACCTGACGGACCATGGCGGTCATGGTGACGCCGGGACAGAGTGTATTCACGCGAATATTCTGCCGGGCATATTGCAGGGCGGCGGCCTTGGTCAGCCCGATCACGGCATGTTTGCTCGCAGTATAGGCGGGCTGCGTGACCGTGCGAGAGGATACGAAGCCCGCCAGTGAGGCGGTGTTCACGATCGTGCCGCCGCCGCCCGCGATCATCGCCGGGATTTCATGCCGCATGCACGCCATCACGCCGAACAGGTTCACATCGAAGGTTCGCCTGGCGACGGCGGCATCCCATTCGCCGTCGCCCGGCAGCGTGACGCCGGCATTGTTGAACGCGCAATCGATCCGCCCATAATGATCGACCGTGCCCTTCACGAAGGCGATCACATGCGCCTCATCGGTGACGTCGCCGTCAAGGCTGATCGCCTCGCCACCCTCGGCCCGGATCATCCCGGCCGTTTCCTCAGCCGCCGTGCGACGGACATCGGTTACGACCAGCCGCGCGCCGCGCCGGGCGAACAGCAGCGCACTGGCGCGCCCAATCCCATCCCCGGCGCCGGTCACCAGCACGGCTTTTCCGTCGAACCAGTTTTCCATTTCTGTCCTTTCGGCTCGCTGGAACTCAAGTCTTGGCGGTTTTGCCCTTGGCGATCTGTTCGTCCATCACCTTGTTCCAGTGCTGGATGATCATCTCCTGATAGGCGCTGAGGCGTGTATGGGGCTTTTCCGGGTCAGCGGAATGCGCACCCTTCTGGATCAGCGGCATGTTCGACATGTCCTGATCGAAAATATAGCCCAGGAACCCGAAGTCCGGACAATGGGCGAAGACGCTCTGATCGGCATCCAGTTCGATGGCTGGCGCGGCTGGCGGTAATGGTCCTTCGTCGGGGCCGGGCAAGAGCACGCGCACGTCGAAATAGCTCATTTCCGGGTCGCTCTCATGCGGCAGGAATTGATAGACGAAGGGGACCGCTTCGGACAGCCAGAAGCAGGCGTGCGGATAGACGAAATAGAGCGGGCTATCGAGCATCACCGCATCGGGCAGGTCGATGGCGCGGCCATAGACGCGCGATGCGACCTCCCGGTGCCAGGCGCCCAGTTGCGCGCGAATGTCGCCGCTTTCGTCCAGCACGGGGGGCTTTTCCTGCGGGTAGTGCCAGTCGCACATGCCCTGCGCGAACATCATGCCTGCTTTCAGCGCCGTATCCTCGTTGGGCGCGTGCATGCTGGGGATGGCCGAACAGGTCAGGTTGCGGCCGACATGGCCATGGTCGCCGCTCCATATCTCATATTGGCCCTGCGCATCGCCGGTGAAGGGGACGGCTTCCGGGTGGGTGGCGTAGAGGTGATAGGCTTCCTGAAACGCCTCCTGCGTGATTTTCCAGTTGGCGCGGACCAGCTTGCGGAAGCGCGCCGCCGTATAGCGTCGTTCGGGCGCGAATTCCCTGAAATGTTCCGGCACGACATGCAGAGCCTCGCTGAGCGGTGCTGCGTCCTTGTCGGCATTGACGAAGATGAAACCGCCCCAACGTTCCAGCCTGATTTCCGGCAAGGAACCGTTGTTTCGCGTAATTTCGGGGAAATCCCAATGGCTTGGGATCTTCTTCAGCCGACCATCCGCGTTCCATTCCCAGGCATGATAGGGGCAACGGATCGTTTCGGCCGATTCCTTCTTCGAACAAAGCAAGGTTCCGCGATGCAGGCAACTGTTGTGGAAGGCTTTGAAGTGATCTTCGCCGGAACGGATGATGAAATAGCTGTGGGAACCCACTTGCAGCGGCACGCGGTCGCCAATTTCGGGGATATCCTCTTCCCGGCAGGCGAGCAGCCAGTTCCTGGTCCACACATGATCAACTTCATCCTGCGCCCGCGCCGGATCGAAATAGCGTGCATGGTCGACATGGTGATTGTCCGGCTCGAAATTGCCATGGGCGGACAGAGCGGGATGATCGGGACGGTGCGCTTCGCGCTTCCACATTTCGGTGGCCAGCGGGCGCTCGGTCGAACCATAGCCTCTCACCTTGGTCGCACTTGCCATTCATCTTCTCCGAATCGTCCGTCGCTTCTGGTTGCGGGAATTTAATATGGTAGCATACTAATATTATCGCGGCGGTGGGACAATGAAAAACCGCTCAGGACAGGCTGTCCAAAGTATCGATGTCGTCCATGGCCGTCGCGATCCGCTGGATGAATTCCAGCGTGATGTCGCGGGGCTACATGTCCGGCACATCCCGCGCCGGCGTCAGCGTCATGGTCCACCAGGCGAGCGTCGTCAGCAATTGCTGGCGATAGTTGAGCCATGCCTCCTCGAACGGGACGCTCTCGCCGCCCGCCGCCGCGAAAGCGCGCAGATAAAAGGCGAGCAGATCCTTTTCCCAGGCCCGGCGCTGCTCGACGGTGAGGGCGGTCGTGATGGTGTAAACGACATCGCGCGACCAATGCCCCTTCGACGTCACCTGCCAGTCGCCAAGGCCCATGCGGCCTTCGCGGGTGATGTACCAGTTTTTCAGATGCACATCGCCGTGGATGATCGTCAGCGGCAGTGCGCCATGACGGGCGGATGCGCGCAGCGTGGCGGGCCATATCTCCGCTTCCCGCTTTGCCAGCCGCTTGGGCAGGACGGCGGCGGCGGCGCGGAAACCCGCCTCGCACATGCCCTTGAAATCATGGTCGCGGTCGAGCGCGGCAAAGCGGTCATCATAGCGGAACAGATGCCCCAGTTCCGCGTCCAGCTGGGGCGAGCGATAGAAATGGCCGTGCAGCGTTGCGAGCAGGGTTAGCTGATCCTCGACCTGCTCCTTCATCATCCGCATATGGTGATTGCAGAAGGTCGCGCTGTCGCCCAGATCCTTCAGCATCACGATCGAGGCGAAGGATTCAGCATCATAGGTTGCCAGATAGGCTTCCGGCGCCTCGATGGCGAGCTGGGGCCGGATCTGGTTATAGAAGCTCGTCTCGCTCATCAGCGCCGAGGTCGAGAGTAGGATGCGGTTGAGAAGATCCGCCGTCGCCTTGCAGAAAACGGAAGGCGGAAGGCCGAGCGCTTTCCCCGCATCATTATAGTCGATGAAAATGCGGCGGCGATTGGATGTGCCGCTATCCTCCGTGTCGAGCGTCACGCCGACCACCCTCGCATCGGGATGGTCGCGGCACAGGATGTGGCTCATCCATTCGGGCGTGATCGCCTCGTAGCGCCAGGGAATGTCGCCGGGCTGGATCGCAGGTGGGTCATTGCGCTGATCCTCCAGAAAGCGTGCCCTGATGCGTTCAATCCGGCTTGTCATGCCGCGCTGTCCACGGCTGCGGCAAAGCGGTCCAGGTGCAGATCGTCATCGCCGAACTGACGGGCGATGACGAACAGGCGCCGGTAATAATGGCTGATGTTGAGTTCTTCGGTCACGCCGATGCCGCCGTGGAGCTGGATCGCCTGCCCGCCGACGAACAGACCCGCTGTCGAGACCGTTGCCTTGACGGCTGAAATGGCGGCGGCGCGTGCAGCGGAATCGTTGCCGTTGATGGCGCCCAGCGCATGGTAGAGCAGGGACCGGACCATCTCCGTTTCGATCAGCATGTCGGCCATGCGATGCTGGAGCGCCTGGAAATTGCCGATGGCGGTGCCGAACTGCTTGCGGACCTTGAGATAATCGCGGGTGGCCCACAAGGCGGCGTCCATCAGCCCCAGGGCTTCGCCACAAAGCGCGACGATGCCGTGGTCAACGGCCTGATCCATGGCCGTTTCCGCGGCGGCGCCAACAGCCAGTTGGATGGCGGGCGCGGTGTTGAAATCAATGTCAGCGACGCGCCGGTTGTCGACCGTCCGATAGGCTTTTTGGGTGACGCCCGGTCCTTGCGCATCGACCAGATAGAGACCGATGCCCTGCGTTGACCGTGCCGACACGATCAGCCGGTCCGCGGTGGCGGCGCCTTCCACCAGTGTCTTGACGCCCGTAATGCTGAAAGCCCCGGAAGCCTCGCTTTCAACGATCCGCCAATCGCCGCGCCCCACCGCTTCCTGCAAGGCGGGAACGATCCGCTTTTCGCCCATCACCAGATCGGTCACGGTATCGCTTTGCACGGCTGCCAATAGCTGGGCTGCGATCACATGCGCGATGAACGGCTCCGTGACCAGGCCGCGCCCCAATTCTTCTGCGATCAGGGCGTTCTCCGTCGCGCCGCCGCCAAAGCCGCCCGCCTCTTCGGACAGGCCCGCGCCCAGCCAGCCCAGTTCGGCGAAGACTGCCCAATGGGCGGGATCGACGCCCACGGGTGAACGGATCAGGGCAAAGCGCCGTTCCCAGTCATATTCGCGCTCGACAAAGCGCCTGACGCTGTCGCGCAACGCTTCCTGTTCGGAGGAGTAATCGAAATCCATGATGTCAAAGCTCCAGAACGGTCTTGGCGATCAGCGTGCGCTGGATCTCGTTGGCGCCGCCGTAAATGGTCGTCGCGCGCCGAAACAGCGCCTTGGCCGTGATGCCGATGCCGTGATCGGGCGTGGGGAAGGTCAGACCGTCCTCGAACATGCGATCCTCGCCTTCCGGGTTGAGGCACAGGGCAACGCCCCGGTCGCCCAGCGCGTCCACCGCCAGATCGGCAATGCGCTGCCGCAGCTCCGATCCGCGCACCTTCACAAGCGAGGCGATGGCGCCGCCGCCATGATCGCCTGCGCTCAGGGCGCGGAGGACTGCGGTTTCAAGCGCCATGGTGTCGATCTCGATCCGGGCGAGCCGGGCGCGAAAAGGCGGGTCTTCAATCAGCGGGCGGCCATTTTTCCGCTCGATCCGGGCGATGTAGCGGAGTTGGGCGATATCGCGTTTCGTATGCGGCACTTCGGCGCTGTTCGTCCGTTCATTGGCGAGCAGGAATTTGGCATAGGACCATCCGGCGCCTTCCTCGCCCACCAGATTGGCGGCGGGAACCCGTACCTCGTCGAAGAAGAATTCGTTGACGGTCAGCCCTTCCTCGATCGTCCAGATCGGGCGGCGGGTGATGCCGGGAGACTTCAGGTCTACCAGGATGGCGGAAAGGCCCGCCTGCGGCTTCACATCGGCGTCGGTGCGGGCCAGCAAAAACATCATGTCGGCATGATGTCCCTCGGTCGTCCAGGTCTTCTGGCCAGTGACGATATAGTCATCGCCGTCGCGAACGGCGCGCGTGCGTAGCGATGACAGGTCGGACCCGGCGCCCGGTTCGGAAAAACCCTGCGACCAATAGGTTTCGCCGGTACGGATGCCGGGCAGCCAGGTCTGGCGCTGTTCTTCCGATCCGAAGGTGTAGAGGACGGGGGCGACCAGTTCGGTGCCGATGCGATCGATCGTCGGCGCATGGGCCAGCCGCATTTCCTCCTCGAAAATGAAGCGTTGCAGGCCGTTCCAGCCGGTGCCGCCATAGGCGACGGGCCAATGGGGAACCGACCATCCCTTGTCCGCCAATATGCGCGTCCATTGCAGCTGATCGTCGCGGCGGGGATGATAGTCGTAACGGCCGCGCCGCTTCAGCTCATCGGGCAGGCTGGCCTGCGCGAACGCCCGGATTTCCTGACGGAATGCCTCATCCTGCGCGCTATATGCTGGGTCCATCTCGTCTCTCGATACAATATTTTCTAGTTCGCTAGCATATCATAATGATATTTTCTATAGGAGAAGCGAACAGGAAGGGACAGAAGGATGCGCAGCTTCGACGAGGGGATGCTGGACCAGAAATGGACGAAGGATATCGTCACCCTGCTGGAGATGGACGAAATCGCGCCCGACCTGTTCCGCAATCGCGATAATCAGCCCAATGCCTATCGCGCCCTGTTCGGCGGGCAGATCGTGGCGCAGGCATTGCGGGCGGCCGATCGCACTGCGGAGGGGCGCATCGTCCATTCGCTTCACTGCTATTTCCTGCGCGCTGGTGTCGCCAGCAGTTCCATCGACTATGCGGTGGAGCGGACGCGGGACGGAGGCCGTTTTTCCACGCGCCGGGTCGTCGCCCGGCAGGCGGGGCAGGTCATCTTCACGATGGAATGTTCCTATCGCACAGCCATTGCCGGGTTCAGCCATTATCGGCCGATGTCCGTGCCGTTCGAACCGGAAAAGGGACTGGATGAGCGGGCCTTCGATCAATTGCTCGGGGCCGCCAATCAACGCTATGCCGCGCTGTTCAAGGGGCGATACCCGATCGAGGTGCGTTTGCCGGGGCGATCGGGCTATCTCGACCCGGTGGCGGAAGCGAAACGGCATTATTGGCTGCGCGCGCCCGGTGCGGAGCGTGTCGATGATCCGGCGATACATCGGCAGATTTTCGCCTTTCTATCCGACTTCATGTTCGCCGGTGCGCCGCTTTCCCGGCATACGGTCGCCTTGCCGGGGCCGCATCTGTTCGTCGCCAGCCTTGACCATTGCATCTGGTTCCATCGCGACATGCGGTGCGACGACTGGCTGTTGTTCGAGACCGAAGGCTCCAATGCGGAGAATGGGGTCAATATGGCGCGGGGGCTGGTCTATAACCGGGCAGGGGAACTGGTCGCCTCTCTCGCGCAAGAAGCGTTGCAATATTCGGTTGAAGAAGCGTGATGTCCTAGACGCGCGTCATTGTCCGCGCCTCATCAGCGGCAAGGCGTCATAGGATCGATCATCGGCGGCGCTGCCCATGACGCCGAGCGCCGCAAGCTGCGCCATGTCCTCCGGCGCGGCGGGGAGGGTGATGAAGCTGTCCCAGACCAGACGGCGATGCGTGATTTTCCAATTGCCCTCGCGCTTTTCATAATTGTCCAGATAGCGCCCCGACACGATGCTGTGGCTGCTGCCGGGCGCGTCCGTCCGGTGATAGGCGATGAAATAAAGCTCCCCGTCCGCTTTGTCGCCGTCGATCCGATAGGATTGGTTGCAGAGATAATGGGCGGTGATGGCAAAGGGCGCCATGATCTCCGGCTGCTGGGCGATGAACAGCGCGGCGCTGTCGCAAAAGACCACGCCATGATCGTCGATCGCATCGTCATGATAGACGGAACGGAGCAGATCCTGATCGCGCCGGTCGATGGCGCGGGCATAGCGGGTGGCGAGATCGCGCAGCGCCTCTTTTGCGATCAGTGCGTCGAGGGCGGCGTCATCCGGCATGGCCGCGATCAGGCCGGAACCGGGGCGGCCAGGGCGTGGTGCGCCGCGACCGTGCCGGCCCGGCGGCCGAAGACGACGCCGCTGCCGATGCTGGTTCCGCCACCAGCATAGCGCTTGCCATGGAAACAGCCGAGCACTTCGCCAGCGGCATAGAGCCCCTCGATCACCTTGCTCCGCGTGTCGCGCACTTCGCAATCGGCGGTGATGTCCAGCCCGGCGGCGGTGAAGCCGATGATCGCGGCGCGGACCTCCACCGCATAGAAGGGTGCGGTCTTGATCGGGGTCAGCTTGTGGCCGTTGCCGTCCTTGCGGAACTGGCGATCCTCGCCATGGACCTCGACATCCTCATTATAGCGGCGGACGGTTTCTTCCACCGCTTCCGGGTCGAGACCTGCCATGCGGGCCACTTCCGCGATGCTGTCGGCCCGATGGGCGACGCCCTTCTCCACCTCTCGGGTGATGGTGATTTCTTCCCAGCTCGAAATGGCCAGACCGCTATTATAGGGATCGGCGTAGGACAGATCGTCGCCATTTTCCACCATGGTGGGATGGTCGAAAATCGCCCAGCATCTCTTGTCCGGCTGCTCGCTGATGAGATAGCCGCACACGGCATAGCTCTCCCACTCCGCCATGAAGCGTTTGCCATGCTTGTTCACGGCGATCAGCCAGGGCGGCAGGAAGGCTTCGACATAGCGGCTGTCGAAACAGGGGCTGGGGTTCAGCAGGCCGGTGTCATAGCCGGTGATCTCCGCGCCGACCGATTGGCCGAGCGTGATGCCGTCGCCCAGGATGAAGGGTGCATCGCGATGCACCGCCCAGGTTCGATCGCCATGATAGGCGGCGGTCGGATAATATTTGGCGAGCATCTCCGGGCTGTTGCCGAAGCCGCCGGTCGCGATGATGACACTCGGCGCGCGCAGGTCGGTGCCATCGGCGGTGATGCCGACGACCTTGCCCTGCTCGACGAGGAGCCCGTCCACCCGCGTTCCAAGCGCCGTTTCCACGCCCAGCGCACCGGCGCGGTTGATCAGCGCATCGGCGATGCCGAGGCCGAAGGTCTTGGACGTATGCCCGCGCTGGACGTCGGTCACATCCGAATGGACGAGCATATTGGCCGGAAACTCGACGCCCTTTTCCTTCAGCCATTCCAGCATCGGTCCGCATTCATCGGCATAAGTGCGGATCAGGTCGGGCCGGACCGCATGCTGATTCAGCGTCATGATATAGTCGTAGACGGCGTCGGCGCTGTCCTCGATCCCCTTTTCCTTCTGGGTGCTGCTGTTGCAGGCATAGACGACGCCGGTGGAATTGCGCGTGGCGCCGCCCAGATGATCGTCGGCCTCCAACACCATGACACTGGCGCCGGCCAGCCGCGCTTCGATCGCCGCGGACATGCCTGCGGCACCCGATCCGATCACGATGACGTCATAATCAGTGGACATGGATTTTTGCTCCGTTGAAACGGTTCGATCAGGCCGGAACCGGGATGCGGTTCAGATAGACCGGATCCTGCCGGTCGCGCCTGCCCGGCAGATTATAGTGGGCGACATGACCCTGATCGGTGATCCGTGTGCTGGGACGAATGTCGTTCCATTCGTTGGTGATCTTGCGGCGCAGGATTTTCCACTGGCCGTTCCGGCGCTCGAAGAGGTCAATGTAGCGGCCGCCGCAATAATAATCATGGCACTGGTCGATCGTGCCGTCGGCTCTGGCGCGGGCGGCATAGTCGGAACCGAAAAAGCCGGTCACGGCTTCCTCGCCGCCCGGCGCGCGCTGATAGGCCCAATAATAGGACTCGGAGGTCGCGAAATCGCCGTCCACGTCGATGGTACAATGGGTGACGGTGTGCATGCCGTCCAATATCCCCTCGCGTAGGGCGGGGATGATGGTTTCGGCAAATTCCATCGCATTGCCCGAGAAGGAACCGTGATCGTCCGTTCCGTCGGGATGATAGATGGTGCGCAGCAATTCGATGTCGCAGCGATCGATCGCGCGGCAATAGAGTTTGAGGACATGCTCGATTTCCTGCCGGTCGAGGGCCAGGCGCAGACGGGCTTCCAGAGTGTCGTCCATTGTGGTCCTCTCCGACCGACTCGATGATTATTATGGCTTATGGTATGTAAGAATACTATATTGGCCGGAGAGGCGGGGCAAGTCAACGCATCGAAGCGCTTATTTGCCCGTAAATTGCGGTCGGCGCTTTTCCTGCACGGCATGAACGGCTTCACCGAAATCGGCGGTGTAGGTGGTCAGGCCTTCATAGGCCACGCCCGCCTCGAACACCGAACTGAACAACTGTCGCAGGGCGATGTTCGTCACCGATTTGGTGTAGCGGATGGCGGATTGCGCGCCGCGGGCCAGCTTCGCGGCATATTGGGCGACGAAGCCGTCCAGTTCCTCGGCGGCGACCGCGAAGCTGATGAGATTGCACCGCTCGGCATCGACGGCATTAATGGCGTCGCCGGTCAGCAGATAATGTTTGGCCTTGGCAAAACCGATGAGCTGCGGCCAGATCATCGCGCCGCCGTCGCCCGCGACCAGCCCCAGCTTAACATGCGGATCGGCAAAGCGCGCCTCGTTTGCGGCGATCACCACGTCGCACAGCAGCGCGACCGAAGCGCCAAAACCCATGGCGTCGCCATTCACTTTGGCGATGACGGGCTTGGGGCAGTCGAGCAGGCCCATGACGATGCGGCGCATGGTCTTGGCTTCGTGCACGAAGGGGATGCGGTCACCCTTCACCTGTTTGTCCAGCCATTCAAAGTCGCCGCCTGCCGAAAAGGCGCGGCCAGCGCCCGTCAGGATGATGATGTCGCTTTCGCGATCATCGGCCGCGTCGAAGAAGACGCGCGCCATTTCGTCATGCAGTTCATGATTGACCGCGTTCAACAGTTCGGGCCGGTTCATGATGATGGTCAGCACCCGGCCGTCGCGGGAAAAGTCGAGCAATTTATAATGATCGAAGTTCATGATGGCTTTCCCACAACGATAGGCTGGCAGCTTAATACTCTACGTGAAGATGATCGAGTGCGTGAATCGCAAAATGCGGAATGAATTGCGGCTCGGGATGATCGGACGACAGGCGCAGGGTGGGGAGCCGTTCCAATATGCGGCGGATGGCGATCCGCATTTCGCCGCGTGCCAACTGGTTGCCGATGCAGAAGTGAATGCCGCGCCCGAATGCGAGGTGATTGCGGACACCCTGGCGCCCGAGCTGGACCTCTTGCGGGCAGCTCCATTGAGCGGGATCGCGATTGCCTGCGAGATAGCTCAGCATCAACACTGCGCCCTTGGGGACGTCGACATCTCCAATCCGGCTATCCTGGGTCGCGAGGCGCCACATATGCGGCACGGGCGAATGGGAACGCAGCACTTCCTCCACGAAACCAGGGATGCGACTATGATCTTCCTCTATGGCGCTGCGCAGTTCGGGCTTGGTCAGCAGCAGCCAAAGGGCGGTGACGATGCCCGTGGTCGTGGTTTCATTGCCCGCGACCAGAAGCTGGTGCGCTACCGCGATCAGGGCGGGATCGCTCAGCTTCTCGCCATCGATTTCGGCATGGACCAGACGGCTGAGCAGATTGTCGGTCGGCTCGGCGCGGTAACGAAGCGCCCGCTCATGGAGATAATTTTGCATGTCGATCAGATGATCGGTGATCTCCAGTTCGCGCTTAGGGTCGAGCAGTGGATTGTTGCGCTCGACTGTAACGTCCGACCAGAGCTTGAAGCGGGCATAGTCGGCGCGATCGACGCCCAACTGGTCGGCGATGATGTACATCGGCACTTTGATGGCGAATTCGGGCAGCAGATTGGCTCTGCCATTGGGCAGTATGCCGTCGATCAGTTCGTCGACCAGCGCCTCGATATAGGGTTCCAGCGATTTGACATAGCTGGGGGTGAAGGCCTTTTCGACCAAGGCCCGGTAGGATGTGTGCTCCGGCGGGTCATTGGTGACTAGCGTATGCATTTCCGGGAAACCGCGCTCGGCAAAGCGTCGCGCGACTTCTTCGGCGACCGGCGAATCATGGCGGCCGACGACCACCGTGGTCTTGTTGGAATAGATTTCCGGATGTGCCGAAACATGGCCGATATCTTCATAACGCGTGACGACATACATGCCCGTCAGCGGATCCTTGTAGACGGGCGCTTCGGCGAGCAGGCGATCCAGGAAGGGGAAAGGACAGACCTGCACCTCCGCCGATGCGAGGCTACCCAACTCTTGCTGCTTCGTCATTGCCAGTCTCACGATAATATGATGTGTTGATGAAGGATGCAGGCATATCGCAAGCTAGCATACTATGCAATCCGGGAGGATGAAGATGAAAGACCCCGTGGCAATCTTGCTGGCGATTGAGGACATCAAGCGGCTGAAGGCACGCTATTTCCGGTTCATGGATACCGGCGACTGGGAGGGTTTCGCCAGTCTTTTCACGCAGGATGCGGTTTTCGACGTCCGAGGCGCGCTGGAGGAAAATCCGGACCTGTCCACATTGGGCGACCCGATCCGGGGCAGGGCGGCGATCGTCGATTATGTCCGCAGCGGCATTTCGGTCCTAACCAGCGCCCATTATGGCCATATGCCCGAGATCGAGATCATTTCGGAGGATAGTGCGACGGGCATCTGGGCGCTTGACGACATATTGCGTCCGCCGACGGGCGGCCCCTTCACTCTGTTCCGGGGCCACGGCCATTATCATGAACGCTACAGCCGGATCGACGGTCGATGGCATATTGCGGACCTGCGGATCACACGGTTGATGGTCGAGTTGAGCTGACAAGGTCGCGGGGCTGTTTCGGACGGTAAAGCAGGAAGGTCAGGCCGACGGCGACGAAGGTCGCGACATGCATCAATATGGTCGGCGTGTAATTGCCGAAACGGTCGAACATCGCGCCCGCCAACGGCCCGGCGGCGAACAGGAACGGAATCTTGAACAGATAACATAGCCCCATGCCCAGGCCGATATTGGCCTGGCCCAGCCATTCGCCCATGGTCACGCCGAACAAGGTGATGATGCCGTTGCTGAACAGCCCGATCGTGAAGGCCAGCACCAGCAGAAGGGGCAGGTTCGCACCTGCCACGATCAGGCCGAGCCATGGCGCTATCTGGATCAGGGACAGAAGGGCAAAGCTGGTGCCGCCACCGATCCGGTCCGAAAGCCAGCCGAAAAGGGGCGCGCCGACTAGCCCCGCAAGCCCGAAAACCGACAGGAGCAGCGAGGCCGAACCCAGCGGGACGCCGCGATCGGAGGCCAGCGCCACCAGATGCGTGACCATAGCGAGTCCCGCGGCGCTGAGCAGACCGACGCCGAGCGTGAGGATCAGGAAGCGCGGCAACCGGACGATCTGCGCCGCGGACAGGGCGGGCTCCGCCGCGACTCTGTCTTGCGCGATGCCACCCGCGGGCTGCTGGCCGATCTGTGCGGGGCGGTCGACAAGAAACCAGGCCAGCGGCAGCAGAGCGGCAAGCACGATGCCATTGCCCCACAGCGCGCCCTTCAACCCGAAGCCGATCAGCAACCCGGCGCTCATCAGCGGCAGCAGGGCGTTGCCCAGCGGTATGTTGATGATGCCTATCGCCCTGCCGCGTCCGACGACGAACCAGTTGGAGATGATCGCCGTGCATGGCACGACGCCGGCCAGCGCGAGGCCCGGCCCCACCATCAGCGCAAAGATGGCAAGGAACAGCCGGATGTCATGCACCTGGCTGAGCAGGAAATAGCCGCTCGCATTGAGCGTGAGGCCGATCATGATCAACGTTCGGATGGACATTCTGCGGAGCAGGCCGCCGACCAGAGGGCCGATCAGGCCGAGCGTGAGCGTGGACATGCTGATGCCCATGGCGGCGAGTGCCCGGCTGGTTCCGAATTCATGCTGGATCGTTTCGACCATGGCACCATAAGCGGAGAAATTGACGCCCAGCGTGCAATTCATGATCAGGAAGCATATTGCCACCATGCGCCAGCCGGCAAATGGCGTGGTTGTTGCCATGTCGATCCTCTCTGCTGCCTATGTTGCGGTGCCGGTTGACGGCCATCCTTTCATGATAGTATGCATACATATGATAGTCTGTGCAACAATAGGAGAGAATGTTGAGCGCTTTGCTGGAACAAAGGCCTGTCCGCCAGATCGCCTATTTCGTTCCCGACATCGTTGCGGCCGCCAAGGCGCACATGGCCGCCTTCGGTTCCGGCCCCTTTTACATTGCCGACCATATTCCGCTCACGCTCAGCCTGCATCGCGGGCAGCCGGCCGAGCTGGACCACAGCTCCGCCTATGGCCAATGGGGCGAGGTGATGGTGGAATTCGTCCAACAGAATAACGATGGCCCGTCGGTGTTCCGGGATCTCTATCCGGAAGGCAGGCAGGGCATGCACCATGTCGCCCTGATCGTGGACGATATCAAGGCCGCCGTGCAGCGCTTCGAGGAAGCAGGGCATGAGATGGCGCTCTACGCCGAAGTCGCGCCGGGGGTCGGCTTTGCCATGATGGATTGCGTCGACACGCTGGGTCATTTCGTGGAGCTGTACGAGCCCACGCCCCCGCTATTGGCGGTCTATGACATCGTCCGTTCTTCAGCCAGGGATTTCGACGGCGCCGATCCGATACGCCATTTCACGGTGACCTGAGGCCCGCTCCCGTCAGTCTTCGACGGCTTGCGGGAAGGCATTGACGAGCATTTCATTCGCGTGCCGCAACAATTCGGTCAGTTGGGCGACCCGCTCCTTGCCGAGCCGGTCTTCCAGCATGTCAGCCTGCTCGATCGTGGCCAGCCGCAATGGTTCGCGCAGCGCCCGGCCTTTTTCCGTCAAATGGACCATGACGACGCGCCGGTCCGACTTGATCCGTCGGCGCTCCACAACGCCTGCGCGCTCCAGCCGTGCAAGCGTCTGTCCGACCGTCGCCTTGCCGATGTCGAGACGGCGGGCGAGATCGACCTGGGACAGCGGTTCGTTGAACCAGAGTTCGCCCAGCACATAGGCCTGAGCCGGGGCTATGCCGGTGCCGCTGATCCGCGCCATATAGTCATTCTGGGCGAGGCGAGCGAACAATTGAGCCTGATAGGCAAGGCTTTCCTTGAACAGAGGAAAAGGCGCTTCCTCTTCGGTCGTCGATGAGATGGTCTCCGCACGAAGATCCGATTTTGAAACGCCCACTGATCAAGCCCCATCTGTTACATGCATTCAATTACGCAAAAAGAGTAGCGGTTGCCCCCGCCAAATACCAGCCCTCAGCCGCCTTCAACTCCGCAAATGGGCCGTGGCCTTTGCCGCTATTTCGCCCAGTTCGGAAAGGCTGGGGTTGCGGCGCAGGGTCAGGCCGCCATTCACCTGCAAATTCTGACCGGTCATGAAGCACTCATCCGACGCCAGCCAGACGACCGCGGCGGCGATATCCTCCTTCGTCCCGACCCGGCCGAGGGGATATTCGCGTTCGAAGGCGTGCAGCAGTTCGGGTATCTCGAAGGTGCTGCCCGCCATCGGGGTTTCCGTCAGGCCGGGTGAAATGGAATTGGCGCGGATTCCCTGCGCACCATATTCATTGGCGACGGTCCGGATGACATGATCGATGCCCGCCTTACTGCCCATATAGGCGGCATGCTGGTCGAGCATGATCGTGGCGGTTGCGGAAGAAATCTGGATGATCGAACCGCCGTTCTTCATCGCGCGCAGCATCGCCTGGATGAAGAAGAACGGCCCCTTGAACTGGATGCCGAGCATCCGGTCGAGATCGGCCTCGGTAGTGTCATGGGTCGGCTTGAGCAGGCCCCACCCGGTGGCGTTGACGCCGATGTCGAGTTTTCCGAAGCGTGCAACGGCGAGATCGGCGGCGGCATCCACATCCGCCTTGGATGTGATGTCAGCGAGCGCATAGGCGCCGCCAAGCTCCTCCGCCAATTGCTTCAGCACCTCTTCATGGCGCCCGGCGACGACGACCTTGCATCCTTCCGCCGCCAGGCGGCGGGCGATCACCTGCGCCATATTGTCCTTGCCGGCGGCGCCCAGGACCAATGCAACCTTGTCTTTCAGCCTCATCGTCGCTTCCTCTCCGCCATGGATGTGATTCTCATATATATCGTATGCTACCATCCTAATAAGCGGAATGCGACCGGAACAGTCAAGGTGCGAATGCCTCTTTTGCATCGGCGGAGAGGGCTTGCCCTATATCGTAATTAAGCATATCATATCATAGCATTCTAATAACGATTCATTGGGAGAGCCGCATGCGGATGGATGACATCAGCCGTTTCAATCCGTTCGATCCTGAACATCTTTCCGCTCCGGCGGAAGGCTATGCGCTGATGCGGCGGGACGCGCCGCTCTTCCGCCTCGACCTTCCCAGCCCGGCGCCCGTCTTCATCGCCACGCGCAAGGCCGATATCGAAGCGATTGCGCGCGATACCGAAACATTTTCCAGCAATCCGGTCCCATCCGTGTGGCGCTGGGGCGAATTCGATCCCGAGATTGCCGAGATTTTCGCGGAGTCGGGCTATAAGGTCGTGCAAACCTTGCAGGCGTCCGATCCGCCCCAGTCGCTCGTCTATCGCAAGATTGCGGAACAGGCGCTCAACCGCAAGAAGGTGACGGATCTGGCGCCGGAGATCGACCGGATCATCGACCGGCTGATGGCGGCCATCCCCGATAACGAGCCGGTCAATTTCGTCGATGCCTTTTCCGTGCCGCTGCCGCTGGAAGTGATCTGCCTGATCCTGGGAATGCCGTACAAGGATGCCGCGTTCCTCAAATATTATTCGGACGAATTCACCCATCTGGTGGATCCGGTCCATCCGCTGCCCCGCGCGATCGAGGCGACGCGGACCATCGTCAAGGGCTATCGCTATTTCGCCGAAATGATCGAGCGGCTGCAACGCATGCCCGAAGACAATCTGACCAGCGCCATCGCCAATGCGGAAGTGGATGGAAAGCCGCTGACCATGGAGGAACGGCTCTCCATGGTCCATGTCCTCATCATCGCGGGCAATGAAACCACGCGCAATGCACTGTCGTCGGCCATGTTCGTGCTGGCGACCCGGCCCGACATCTGGGCGACGATTCAGACGGAGCCGGACAGGATAGCCGATTTCGTCGAGGAAGTGCTGCGCATCCACGCTCCCGCCGTGACGACGCCGCGCACGGTGATGAAGGACACGGTTCTTCATGGCGTCGAATTGCCGAAAGGATCGACCATCTTCCTGATGTGGGCGTCGGGCGGGCAGGACGAAAGCACATTCGATGCGCCGATGACCTTTGACATGGATCGCAAGAACAAGCGGGCGCACATCACCTTCGGCATGGGCGTGCATCATTGCATTGGCAGCTTCCTGGCGCGTGCCGAACTGATCGCTGCGATCAAGCGGTGGACGGAGGAATTTGAGGGCGTGTCGTTGGCCGTTCCGGCGGATCAGGTGCGGTATGATCCGATTTTCGGCTTCCATGCGCTCAGCAATCTTCCGGTGAAAATCACCCGCAAGCAACGATAAGCCGAACCGGCCAGGGAAACTTATATGACGATAGACTATGATATCATCGTGGTGGGCGGCGGCGGCGCTGGAATGACGGCGGCGCTGTTCGCTCAGGCCGCGGGTGCATCGGTGATAATCCTGGAAGCGGACGACAAGCTGGGCGGGGCGACCCGCCTGTCGGGCGGCGTCGTCTATGCCGCCGGGACCAGCGTGCAGAAGGCGATGGGGATCGAGGACAGCGCGCAGGCGATGTTCGATTACATCATGACGCTGAACGGCTGGCAGACACGACCCGATATTATCCGCCTGTTCGCGGAACGCAGCGCTGCCACGGTCGAATGGCTGGTCAGTCTGGGCGCGGAATATCAATGGGTGGTGAAGTCTGGCGTGGATACCGTGCCGCGCGGGCATTGCACAGTGGGCGCCGGGGACACGATCGGCCGCTTGCTGGTCAATGAAGTCGGCGCGAGAGGCATCGAAACCGCGCTCAAGACGCGGGTCGAACGGTTGTTGATGGAGGACGGTCGCGTCGTAGGCGTCCATGCATCGGGCATGGACCTGCGCGCCAGGGCGGTGATCATCACCACCGGCGGCTTTGGCAACAGCCCCGGCATGCGCGCCAAATATTTCCCTTCGGCGGCGCAGCATGGCGACATCGTCTATTCGGTGCATAGCGATGCGCCCTTCATCCTGGGCGACGGCATCAAACTGGGCGAATTGATAGGCGCCCGGATCACGGGTCAGGATACCGGACTGGTCCTGCCGTCGGCGGGACTGGTGCCCAATAGCGTGGAGGCCTTCCTTCCGCCCTGGTGCATGCTGGTCAATGACGAAGGCTGTCGCTTCATGCCGGAAAATGCGCCCTATGCCGTTTCCGGCTATCTCATCAACGAACAGACGGGCGCCCATGCCTGGGCGATCTTCGATGAAAAGACATTGGTGGAAGGCAGTGCCGACAAGCGCTTTTCCGACCCCTACCACACCGGCGAAGTGTCCCAGACCTGGGATGAGGATCTGATCCGCAAACATGTGCGGAACGGCCGGATTCGCACGGCCGGGACGCTGACCGATCTGGCCGACCGGCTGGGCATTAATCGTCTGGCGCTTGGCGCAACCGCTGCGCGTTATAATGCGGACGCCCATGCTGGCGTCGATAGCGAATGGGACAAGAAAGCCCCCAAATATTTCCCTATCGACGAAGCGCCCTTCTTCGCCGTGGAAGTACGTGCGTCGGTGATCGGCCAGACCAGCGCGGGCCTTGATATTGATGTTCATGGGCGGGTGCGCGACTGCAATGGCGTGGCGATACCGGGCCTGTTCGCGGCTGGAGAAATATTGGGCTGCGTTCAGGGCAAGCGCTATTCGGGCGGCGGCATGGGGGTCGGCAACGCGCTGACCTTCGGACGGCTGGCGGGCGAGGAAGCGGCAAAGGCCGTTCGCGCAAACGCTTGAGAATATAGGCCGGATCGCCCGGACAATAGGATGGAGAGGAAGAATGTCGATTTCGGCGCGGTTGCTGCGATCCCTGAATCAGACGGCGGCCAATATTTATGGCCCGGATGTCGCCTATGCATCCGATGAGGAGGCGATGCTCGCGTCCCTGAAGATATTGGAGGTGCGGGAGGTCCATGCCGACCATCTCTTTGGCGGTTGGCGCGATCGGCTGCTTGGCCAGTTGGCGGGGTTGGCGGAGCGGCTGAATCTGGCTGCCTCAGCGCCCGAGCTGTTCGCGCGGCTGGAAGCGGTCAGGGCCAGCCTCTCCTCCGTACCGGACGATCCGGGTCGGCGGGAGGCGTTGCAGCAGGCGGTCATGCGCGACTGGTCTCGGCTGGTGGAAGCGCTGACGTCCGACGCGCGCATTCCCGCCGGGGAGCGTGTGAAGATCGTGTTCGAAACGGCGGATGCGGAACTGACGCGCATCGATGAGCTATGCGGCGGGCTGCTGCCTGATGCGCAGCAGGAGGACACGGCCGTCACGCCCGAACGGTTGCAACGCTATCTGGTGGATCGGTTCACCGATGACAACCTGCGCGTGGTCGATTTCCGGCCGCTGCCGGGCGGCTATGGCAAGGAGACGATCCTGTTCGCGGTGGAGGGCGATGCGCTTTCCGGCGCATTTGTCATGCGGCGGGACCGGGACGAGCCGACCATGGACAATGACTGCCATCGCGTGGTGAAGGAATATCCGGTCATTCGTACCGCCTATGACCATGGCTTTCCCGCGCCCGAAGCTTTGTGGGTCGACACGGATCACAAGCTGCTGCCGGGCGGTGATTTTCTGGTGATGACGCGCGCGCCGGGGACGAGCGGCGGCAATGTTCATGGCGCGAGCGGCACGGTCGATCAGGCGCTTGTCACATTGCTCGCGGGCAGCGTCGCGCGGCTGCATCAACTGCCGCCCATGCGGGAATTGGGCGATCTCACCAATGGGATAGCAACGGATTTGTGGGATTTGCCGATTGGCGAAGTGACGCGGCGCTATATCGAGTCGATCCGTGATCTCTACCTCAGCGAAATGGCGATGCCGTCGCCTGCGGTATTGGCGCTCTACGGATGGTTGCTCGACAATGTGCCGGATGCGCCTGGCCGTCCGGTGCTGCTGCACGGCGACATCGGTTTTCACAATTTCATCGTCGATGACGGTCGGCTCAGCGCCGTGGTCGACTGGGAATTCTCCCATATCGGCGATCCAGCTGACGATGTGGGCTATGTGCGCAACACGGCTGGCGCGTCGCTGGACTGGAGCGCATTCATGGCTGCCTATTGCGCGGCGGGCGGCCCGGATCTGGATGAGGAGCGGGTGCGGTTCTTCCAGATCTGGGGGCATGTCCGCAACCTGACCGCCAGCCAGCTTACCACCAACTGTTTCGAGACGGGCCGGTTGACCGAATTGAAGCTTGGCCATGTTGGGCATTCGATGATGGCCGGCTTTCTGCGGCCGATCCGCGACATGATGGCGGGCTGAATAATTCAGTCCCGCCAGGGATCGACCATGATCTTTGCCGCATGGGAGCCGCTGCGCAGGGCTTCGAACCGTTCGGGCAGCGCGGACAGCGGGATGGTCTCACCCACCAGCGCGCGCGGTTCGACGGCTCCGGCATCCAGCGTTTGCACGCATTGCAGGAAGTCCGCATAGCCATAGGCGACGCTGAAACGCAGCGTGATGTCCTTGAACATCGCCACGGCCGGCATGATGGTGTCGGGGCGGATGCAACCGCCCAGCGTTAGCACCGTGCCGCCATTGCGGACGAGCATGATCGACTGCTGGATCGCGCCGCTTGATCCGGCGCCCTCGATCACCACGTCGGGCAAGCCGCCCAGGGCGCGGTTCAATTGATCGGGCAGGTCGTCGCCCACGGTCAGAAACGCATCCGCACCCATAGCCGCGGCCAGGCCTTCATTGCGGCGCGTGCGGGCGATCATGGCGATTGGTCCCGCGCCCAGCCGCCTTGCCCAATAAGCGGCGGATGCCCCGATCGCACCCGCCCCCAATATGGCGACGCGCAGGTCGGCGCCAAGGCCGGGAAGACGCCGTACGCCGCGCAGGGCGGACGCCAGGGGTTCCACCAGCGCGCCATCCTCGAAGCTGAGCGCATCGGGCAATCGGATAGCTTTCCGGGTGTCAATCAACGTATATTCGCCATAGCCGCCCGCGAGTGATTCCAGCGCAACGCAATGGAGCGGGATGTCGGCCAGGCAGGCCGCGCATTCGCCGCATCCGGCCATGGGCAGGGCCGTTACCCGGTCACCGACCTTCACTTCGCTCACGCCGGGGCCGATTTCGACGACTTCACCCGCATATTCATGGCCTAGCGCCGTGCCGCAAGGCACGTCGAAGGCGCTGCCGCTGGTCATGTGCAGATCCGACCCGCAGATGCCGCACCGATGCACCCGGATGAGCGCCCGATGGGGTCCGGGCTGCGGGATGGGGCGGTCCTTGATTGACAGGGGCAGGCCCGCGCCGACAAAAATTGCGCTTTTCATCCTTTCCCGAATCCTCTTGCCGTCATAAAGTATGGTAACGTACAATATGCTACGCTGCCTATAGGCGGCTGACAAGGAGAGAAGCGTGTCCGAAGCTCATCGCGTACCCCTCAGCTATGCGGATGTGAATGCCGCTTGGGTCACGTCGGCCTTGCGCGATGCCTGGCCCGATGTGACCGTGTCGCGCGTCGAGCGTGGCCCAGTCTTCGGCTATAAGCAGAACAAGTTTCGCATAAGCGTCGATTATGCCAAGGGTGGGGACAGCAGGCCGCGCACCTTCATCGTCAAGGGCAACTTCCCAGGCGAGAATGATCCCTCGACAGGATCGGCCTGGGCCATGGCCAATGAATTGCGGTCGATCCGCGATGTGGCGCCGCTGGTCGCCGCGCCCGCAGGCCCGCAATGGCATCATATCGCGGTGACGGAGGAGGCCTCCGCCATCATCATGGAGGATCTGACGCCCACGGGCGCCACCTTCTTCCATGCGTTTCACACGCTGAATCTGGGACAGGCGATGGCGTTTATGGATGCCTTTGCGCGGATGCATGCCAGCGCATGGGACAGTCCCATCTTTGCGCCCGGCGGCGCGATGGGGCCGGGTACGTTGGCCCATGAAAATCGGCGGCTGGTCAATGATGTCTATTTCCCGACCTTCTTCACGCCGGAAAACTGGCGATCCTATGTCGAACTGCCGCGCGGCAGGGCTTTGCCAAGCCGTTTTCAGGATCTCGACCGGGCAAAGGATGCGTGGGACCGGATGTGGGCGCTGATGCCGCAAAGCGCCATGGTCGTGATCCATGGCGACGAACATCTGGGCAATCTCTATGTCACCGGGAAAGGCGAGCCGGGCCTGATCGATTGGGTGGCCCGGCCCGAACATTGGCCGATCGGCCTGTCCTATTTCATGCTCTGCGCGCTCGATATTGCGGATCGGCGCAATTGGGAGCGGGCTTTGCTGTCCCACTATCTCACGCGGCTGCGTCATTATGGCGCGAATGGCGTTCCCGCCTTCGAGGAAGCCTGGTTCTTCTATCGTTGTGCCGCTTTCTATCCTGTGATGACCTGGCTCAACAACAGCGCCGTCTGGCAGCCGGAAGCGATCAACACCGCCAATGCCGTGCGCGCGGCGACGGCGGCGTTGGACCATGATTCCTACGGTCTGCTGGGCCTCTAGCATCCAGATGGCGCTTGCTCCATCTGATATGCTTAGATATGATATGCCATATTACCAAAAGAGAGGATCATATGGGCGCGTCCATCGAAGCCATTAGAACCGCCTTTGAAGCGGAGAGGGATCATGACCGGCCAGTGACCGTTGCCCATGAAGTGCCGACATCCTACAAGGCCATCACGGGCGAATGGCTGACGGCCGTGTTGTGCAAGGACGTGCCGGGGGGCACAGTTACGGATTTCCGTTTCGATGAACGCGATGACGGGTCGTCCAATCGCCGCCGCATCTTCCTGAGCTATAATGACGCGGCGCAGGCGGCGGGTATGCCGGCGACGGTGTTCTGCAAGGCGGCCGAGACGCTGGAAAACCGGATCGTGCTGGGCGTGTCCGACACGGCGCAGGCGGAAGCGGACTTCTACAATCTCGTCCGGCCGCGCATAAATTTCGAAGCGCCCAATCCGCGCTTCGCTCGCTTCGATCCGAGCAGCTACGCTTATTTCATCATGATGGATGATATGGCGGGCAAGGTGCATTTCCCCGATGAGCGGACCACCCTGACGCGCCAGCAGGCAGAGGGGTTGGTGACGACATTGTCGAACCTGCATTCGCGCTTTTACGACAGCCCGGAACTGGGAACGGAGACGCTGCCGTTCAAGCATTGGCCACGCTGGTGGCGCGACATGATGACCGGCGCGCCGGACTTTCCCGATTGCTGCGACAAGGGGTTCGAGGCAGCATCCTCGGTCCTGCCGGACGGGCTGCTGCGCCGCCGGAGCGAGATTTGGGAAGCGACGGAAAAGTCCGTTGCGCGCCATCTGGAGCTGCCCCGGACGCTGATCCATAGCGACGTGCATTTCAAGAACTGGTACATCACGCCGGACGACCGCATGGGCCTGGCGGACTGGCAATTGACCACCATCGGTCATTGGAGCCGTGACTTCATCTTCTCCACCATGACCGCGCTGACCGTCGAGCAGCGCCGGGAGTGGCTGGAGGATCTGCTGCGCCTCTATTTGGACCTCATGGCGGCGAAGGGCGTGCCGGTCATCAGCTTCGATGAAGCATTGCGCAATATCCGTCAGCAGATGTTCACGGCCTTCGCTTTCTGGACCATCACCATGCGGCCGACCGAAGACATGCCGGCCATGCAGCCCGAGCATACGACGTTCGAATTCCTGCGGCGGATGGGTGCCGCGATCGACGACTATGGCGCGCTCGACGCCTTTTAAATCGAACTTAAGGAGAGTGGGAAAATGGCGGGAAAATTGACCGGCCGCATTGCGGTGGTGACGGGTGGCTCACGCGGGCAGGGCGAAGCGACGGCGCGTCTGTTCGCTTCCGAAGGTGCTCGGGTTGTTATTGCCGACATGCTGGAGAAGGAAGGGCAGGCGGTCGCGGATAGTCTTGGCGAGGCCGGTATGTTCGCGAAGCTGGACGTTTCGGACGAGGATCAATGGTCGGCACTGGATGCGGCCGTGAAGGCGCGGTGGGGCGAGGCTGCGGACATATTGGTGAATAATGCCGGCGTCGTGCATCCCGCTTCGATCCTTGACCTCACCAAGGCGGATTTCGAACGGGTGTTGCGGATCAACCTGATCGGCGCGTGGCTGGGCATCAAGGCGCTGGCTCCGGGTATGATCGCCAAGGGCAAGGGCTCGATCGTCAATATCGTGTCGTCGTCCGGTCTTTGGGGAATGAACGGCCTTGCCGCCTATTCGTCTAGCAAATGGGCGCTGCGTGGTATCACGAAGACGGCGGCCATGGAATTGGGGCCTAAGGGCGTGCGGGTGAACGCGGTCTTCCCCGGCGGGATCAACACGTCCATGGGCAATGTCACCAATGAAGAAGTGTCGGAACTGGCGAAATATTATGTCGGCCAGCCGATCCAGCGCATTGGCGAACCCGAAGAGGTTGCGCGCACCAGCCTGTTCCTGGCGAGCGATGACGCCTCCTATATCTGCGGCGCAGAGCTTGCCGTCGACGGCGGCATGACGGTGGGCGTGTACACGCCGTTCCTTCCGGGCGCTCCGGGCGCTTGACGATTGGGGGGCGATTCTTGCGAGGATCGCCCCCGCACTTTTCAATGGATCAGCGTTTCGAGTGAGCGCCGCGCCATGGCGGCGATGCGGATGACGCGGTCCTGACTATGCACCATCACCCGGGAAGAGGCACTGCCGTCCTGGGCGCGCTTCAAAATGCCCTGCACCATCGCGGCATAACGGAACTGCGCATAGGCGAGATACCAGCCCATGTCTGGAACAGCGATCCTGCGTCGAGCGCAGTAACGCTGCACATAGTCGTCCATGGCAGGAATGCCCAGCGACGGCAGATCAAGGCCGACAAGGCTTGTCGCGGCCAGTCCCGAATCCGGCAGATCCCACCAGGCCCGCAGGTGGTGGGCAAGATCGACCAGTGGATCTCCGACCGTCGCCATTTCCCAGTCCAGCACGGCAACGACCCGCGGTTCGACGGGATGGATGATGAGGTTGTAGAGGCCGTAGTCGCCGTGAATGAAACGCTCTCCTGCGCCTTGCGGGATGTGCCGGGACAGCATCTCCATCAGCCAGCGCATGTCGGCAATGGGGGCGATTTCCGCTTCGGCATAGAGGGTCGACCATTGCCTGAGATTGCGCGCTGCATATCCGCCCTCCCGCGCAAGATCGCCAAGACCGATCGCTGCTGGATCAAGATCGTGCAGACGGGCGAGAATGCGGTTCATATCGTCGTAGATCGCGGCACGATCGGCAGGCGGCACGCCCTGCATGTCGGCTTCCCAGAATATGCGGCCGGGAACATGGTCGACAATATAGAATTCCGAACCGATGACCTCCCTATCATCGCAATAAAGCCGCGGCGTCGGCACCGGGATGTCGGAGGTCGCGAGGCCTGAGAGGATGCGATATTCCCGGTCGATGCGATGCGCCGAGGCGACGAGCTTTCCGGGCGGCTTGCGCCGCAGCACATAGGAACCGGCAGGCCCGGTCAACCTGTAGGTCGGATTGGATTGCCCGCCCTTGAACTTGGTTGCGCTAAGATTGCCGCCCATCCCCGACAGGCGTGGGCCGAGCCATAGGGCGAGCTTGTCCAGGTCCAACTGGAGATGCGCGGGTGGCGCTTCCTCGCCGCCGAACTGCTCCTGCCGGCTGGTCATGCCTTTTGCTCCGGGGTGCGGGCGGGGCGATATTTGTCCAGCTCCATCCGGGCGATGACCCGATTATGCACCTCATCCGGGCCATCGCCCATGCGCAGCATCTGCATACGGGCATAGGAGAAACCGAGGCCGAAATCATCGCACAGACCCGCCGCGCCATGCGCCTGTACCGCCAGTTCGACGACCATCCGGCCGATGCGGGTCGCCGCGACCTTGATCTGGGAGATTTCGCTGCGTGCAACCTTGTTGCCGACCGTGTCCATCAGATGCGCCGCCCTTTGGGTGAGAAGGCGGGCCATGTTGATCTGTATCCGCGCTTCGGCAATGCGTTCCTGCCAGATGGATTGCTGGGCGAGCGGCTTGCCGAAGGCGACACGGTCCAGCAGCCGACGGCATGTCTGCTCCAACAGTCTTTCGCACTGGCCGATGATGCGCATGCAATGATGGATGCGTCCCGGACCCAGCCGCCCCTGCGAGATTTCGAACCCGCGTCCTTCGCCCAGGATCAGATTTTCGGCGGGAACCCGTACATTGTCGAAGATGATTTCAGCATGGCCCTTGGGCTGGTCGGCATAGCCAAGGACGGACAGATGCCTGACGAGGGTGATGCCCGGCGTGTCGGCGGGGACCAGTATCTGCGACTGTTGCAGATGGGATGGCGCGTCGGGATTGGTTTTGCCCATCACGATGTAAATGCGGCACAAGGGATGATAGGCGTTGGTGATCCACCATTTCCGGCCGTTGATGATATAATGGTCGCCGTCGCGTTCGATCCGGGTCTGTACATTGGTGGCGTCGGACGAGGCGACATCGGGTTCGGTCATGCAGTAAGAAGAACGCATGCTTCCCTCCAGCAGCGGCTTCAGCCATTTTTGCTTCTGCGTGTGGGAACCGTAGCGGTCGAGAACTTCCATATTGCCAGTGTCGGGCGCCGAACAGTTGAAGACTTCCGACGCATAATGAACCCGCCCCATAATCTCCGCGATGGGTGCATAGTCGAGATTGGTAAGGCCTGCGCCATGGTCCGAATCCGGCAGGAAGAGATTCCACAATCCAGCCTGCCGCGCCTTTGCCTTCAGTTCCTCTAGTATCGGAGGGAGAGTGAACAGCGTTTCGCCCTCCTGCAACTGGCGTTCGTAAAGCGCTTCATTGGGATAGATATGGTCATCCATGAAGGCCTGGACCCGGAGGGCCATGGTCCGGGATTTTTCGCTCTGATCGGGTATCATGCAGCTTTCTCCGCTGTCAGGGGCGCCCGCCATCAACGCGGATCAATGTGCCGGTAGTGAAGCGGCTATGGTCGCTGGCGAGGTACAGGATGGTGGTGACGATTTCTTCCGGCTCGCCGAAACGCTTGAGTATGGCCGGAGTCGAAGCCTCCTTGTCGGCGGGCCAATGCTGCGCGACATCGGTTCGAAATGATCCCGGAAGGACGGCGTTGACGCGCACGGTCGGCGCAAATTCCTGTGCATGGGCGATCGTCATGGCGTTCAGGGCCGCCTTGGCGCCCGCATAGGGAATGATTTCCGGCGTAGGCCGGACTGCGCCGATGCTGCCGATATTGATGATGCAGCCGCCGCCCATGCCGGTCATCCGGGTTCCGACCAGCGCGCTCATCCGGAAAGGCCCCTTGAAATTGAGGGCGAGTACGGCGTCCAACAGCTTTTCGGAGGTTTCAACCGAGGACGGTGCGGCGGGAGACATGCCCGCATTGTTCACCAATATGTCGATGCGGCCGAAATGGGCATAGGCGCGGTCCACGACTGCCTCGATCTCCTCCCATCGGCCCATATGGCCTGAAAGAGCCAGCGCCTTCCTGCCTTTTGCTTCGACCTCGCGCGCGACGGCTTCGCAATTGCCGAGATTCCGGCTGACGATGATCACATCGGCGCCATGATCCGCAAGGCCGATGGCAATCGCCCTGCCAAGACCGCGGCTGCCGCCCGTCACAAGCGCAACCTTGCCGCTCAGGTCGAACAGGTTCGACATTGGTTCCTCCGATGATGGTATGTTGGCATTTAATACGGTACATTATTAAATGTCAAATCCGTTGAGTCGATCTCATGCTGAAAAGAGGTTGTATGTTCGCCCTGCCTGCCGACCGATCCCCCTATCCGATGCGGCCCAGCCTTAGTGCGCTGATCCACGACGTCGCGCGCCTGCGGCGCAAGCTGCTGGATGAGGCGCTGCGGCCGACCGGCCTGACGCGTGCGCAGCGCTGGATGCTCATTCAATTGTCACAGTTCGGAGAGGAGGGGGTGAGCCAGACGGAACTGGCGCGGGCGATGCAGGCTGGCGTGGTGTCGCTTGGCGAGAAGCTCAGCCTGCTGGAAGCGCAGGGCTATGTGATACGTGTCCGCAGTGCTACGGATCGGCGCCAGAATAAAGTGCGCCTGACTGACGAGGGCTATAACGCGCTGCATCATTCGACGGCGCTGACGCAGGCTTTCAACCGCCAGGCAATGAGGGGTGCGACGGACCATGAATTGGCTGTAGCGCAAGCCGTGCTGGCCGAAATCCGCGCGAACCTACTTGCCATGGATCAGGATGCGACCAAATAATGTGCTAACATACGATATTGACTCGCGCCCGGCATTTGCTAGGCTGCGTGGCGAAACGAAGCGCATGGCGGGATGAAAAAGCCGGCGCCGGCAGGAGAGCAACGCATGGCTGGCAATGTATCACTCGCATGGGATCGTGAAGGGGTGGCTCTTGTCACCGTGGGGGACGGCGAGGCGTCGAATCATGTGACGACCTGCGCCACCGTTTCCGCGCTGGCGGACGTTCTGGATCAGGCGGTCGAAGAGGGTGCTCGCATCATTGTGCTGGCCTCTTCGGTTGATGGCCACTGGCTCGAACATGCCTCGCTTGACGACCTTGTCAAGCTGATGGCCGGTCAGCCGGCGAGTGGCGATCCGATGGGATGGTTTCGCAGCCTCCAGGCGCTCAATCGCGGCAAGGCGGTTACCATCGCGGCGATCAACGGCGATACGTCGGGCGGGGGATGCGAGTTGGGCTGGGCCTGCGATCTGCGCGTGGCAGAGGAGCAGGCGCGCTTCAGCCAGCCCGAAGTCATTATCGGCGCGGGAACGGGCATTGGCGGCACCTCTCGATTGATGCGGCTGATCGGCCGCACGATGACGGCAGAGGTCGTGCTGACGGGACGGCCTCTGACTGCGCGGCGTCTTTATGAGCTTGGCGGCGTCAACCGGGTCGTGCCGAAGGGCAGGGCGGTCGAGGAAGCGCTGGCTATGGCGCGAGAGATCGCTGCACTGCCGCCGCAATCGGTCGCGGGAATGAAGAAGATGCTGGGGGAAGCCGAGGATCTCAACCAGACTGACGGCATCGCCAACGATCAGGCGATCAGCCAGACGCTGTTCGCGCATCCCGATAGCCTGGCTAACATGAAGACCATCCAGGCCCGCTTCGACGCGGGAGATAGCATGGGTGACGTCTACTGGCCGGCGGCCTGAGGGTCTTCAATCATTACGCTTTGAATGCGGAGAGATATCATGGATCTGGAACTGACGGGCAAGAAGGTCATCATCGGCGGCGCGACGCGGGGCATCAGCCGCGCCACGGCAAAGCTGTTCGCTGCCGAAGGAGCGAAACTGGGTCTGTTTTCACGCAATGGCGACGCGCTCGACGATCTGAAGGAAGAGCTGGGCGGCAAGGTCGTCACGCGCGAATTCGTCTGGGAAAACCGCGACGATTACAAGGCCATGCTGTCGAGCCTGGCCGAAGAACTGGGCGGCTGCGATATTTTCATTCATTCGATCAGTTCATCCGGCGCGCAGGGTTCGCAGGATTGGGACGCCAGCTATCAGCTCGACATGCTGGGCGCGGTCGATGCCTGTGAGACATTGGAGCCGCATCTTGAAAAATCCGGCACCGGCTCTGTCATCCTGATGTCGAGCACGGCCGCATTCGAGACATTCCTGGTTCCGCAGGCTTTCAACGCGATCAAGGCCGCGGTCATCACTTATGGCAAGCAGTTGAGCCAGGCCTGGGCGGCCAAGAACATTCGGGTCAATATGGTTTCCCCCGGCCCGGTCAGCTATTCCGGCGGCAATTGGGAAGGGGTCAAGGCGTTGATGCCCGATCTTTACACCGGCATTGTCGGCCAGATTCCGGCTGGGCGCATGGGGACACCGGAAGAGGTGGCCAAATCGATAGTGTTCCTCGCCAGCCCCGCGGCGTCCTACGTCACCGGCGCGAATCTTGTCATCGATGGCGGCTTCACCAAGCGCGTCCAGTTCTGATCGAGCTGCTTATTTTGCCGCGATTTCCTGAGCGGCGATCAAATCGGATCGCCTGGTAATCGTTATAGAGGAAAGCGATATGGCGACGCCCACCCGCTATGCTGAAATCCGGTTCAACGACCGGCCCATCAAGGATCAGTTGGCTGACCCCGAAACCTTCACGCTCGAACCGGGCGCGAAGACGGCGGACTATGAAGCCAGGTCGTCCTATCGCCTTGACGAGCTCTATCCCAATATTGCCGATTATCGGGCCGTATCCACGCGCCGCTTCATCGATGCCGCCGACAAGGCGATCGAGGAAGAGAAGATGTGGAGCAAGGTGTGGCTGCTCGCCGGTGTCGCCAGCGATATCGCCACGCCGGGCGATTGGTTCCGTTTCGATATCGGGACGCAATCGATCATCGTCGTGCGGTCCAAGGAAGACGAAATCAACGCCTTCTACAATGCCTGCAAGCATCGCGGTAATGAGCTGGTGCAGGACGATTTTGGCCATGGCGCTTCCTCCTTCACCTGCATCGTGCATAGTTGGCGGTTCAGTCTGAAGGGCAAGAATGTGCGCGTCACCGATCGCGACACCTTCCAGCCAGAGGCGCTGTGCCATAATCTCGACCTGACGCCGGTTCATGTGAAGGTCTTTGCCGGTCTCGTCTTCGTCAGCATGGCCGAAGATCCCATGCCGTTCGAGGAATATTATGGCGAACTTCTGCCCATGCTGGCTTCCTACCGCATGGAGGATATGTTCGTCGTCAAACATCTGACGATCGACGTGCCGGCCAATTGGAAAACCATGTATTCGGTTTTCAACGAAACCTATCACGCGCACGCGACCCATCCCCAGATCAAGCCCTATGTGGATGATCATTTCGTCCAATATGATTTCTATCCCAATGGCCATAATCGAAACCTGTTCGCGGTTGGAACGGTGAGCCCGCGCTGGCCCGATGGGCGCTTCGTCAATGTCGGTCTGGCCTATTTCCTTCAGGAGGCGGGTGTTCGTCCGGCCGGTTTCAAGGGCGATGCCCGTCATGTCCGGCGCGCCTTGCAGGATGCCAAGCGGCATGAATCCAATCCATTTGGTCTCGATTATTCCGAATTCACCGACAATCAGCTCACCGACGACTGGAACCCGTCGCTCTTCCCCAACGTGACGCTGAACATGCATCCCGAGGGCGTATTGATGCAGCGTTTCCGGCCGCATCCCACCGACCCGGAGCGTGGCTATCAGGATGTGTTCGTGCTTTCGGCAAAACTGGCAGAGGGGAGGCGTCCTCCGGCCTATATGGGGGTCGAGGACGATGTCGATGTTTCGGGCAAGGTGCGCCCGGCCATTCGCCGGACCACCCATGACAATCCGCAGGGCGGTGAAGTCGTGGAGCAGGACATCGCCAATATGATCACGCTTCAACGTGGCATGCATTCGCACGGTCTCAATGAGAGGATCGTCTATTCCGAGCAGGAGCGCCGCATCCAGCAGTTTCTCGCTGAACTGGACCTCTACCTTGAGGGGCGAAAGGGTTAGCATTGCTTTTGCGGCGGAATAGATGATCAATGAACGTCCGCAGGTAGAACTGATCGTTGGCGGCCTGCATCACGATATGAACGCGGTGCGGCTGCACTTGCTGACATTGCTCGATGAGTATGAACTGGCGCGGGTCGGATGCCATTCTGACTTTGGAAACGGCTCTGCGCTTGCCGATGCCGACTTTCTCATAACCTATACGAACAATGTCATTCCCGAAGGCGCAGCGTTGAAGGCATTGGAGGGCTTCCTCGACCGTGGCGGCCGCTGGCTGGCGATCCATGGCGCCGCCGCCTTGACCTGCTTCCAGCCACCGCCCGTCGATATTGGCGGCATATCGCTACCGGGACTGACCGACACGCCTGATCTCGCGCCCGAATATATGGCGCTTTTGGGCGTGCGTTTCGTGTCGCATCTGACGCAACAGCCTATCGTGGTGCGGCGCGGCCCGGCCGCCCATCCGGTCACGGAAGGTCTGATGCCCTTCGAGATTGTGGATGAGCCCTATATATTGGAACTCCGAGGCGAGGGCGATGTGCTGCTGGAGTCACGCTATACTGGGGAAGCGCCCGGCTATGTCGCGGGACCATGGCTGGATGACGAGCCGCGGCCGCAGCTCGTTCATCATCGTCATGGCGCGGGCGAAGTCATGTATTTGGCCCCCGGCCATGCCTGTGGCCGCTATGATCTGCGCCCTTTCATTGACGAGGTGCCCGAACAACCCGGCCCTTGGGCGGATGAGGCCTATATCGGCCTCATCCGGCGCCTGATCGCCTGGGGCATGCGCTGTTAGCGGTCCCCCAACGGCTTCCCAGAACCGAAGGATGCAGCGCCGCCCGGCATCTCGTCGAGCCGCGGCATGCGGGTCAGTTGATTGCCGCCATTAACCTGAAGGTTGAGCCCGGTGACATAGGACGGCCCGGCGAGCCATAGCACCGCATTGGCGAAATCGGCGGGCACGCCTACGCGCCCTAACGGGATTTCCCTCTCGAACGTAGCGGCGAAGGCGGGATCGGCAAACGCTTCCTTCGCCATATCCGAATTGATGGCGCCGGGCAGGATCGAGTTGATGCGGATATTGCGCGCCGCATATTCCAGCGCGGCATAGCGGATCATGCAATCGGCGGCCGACTTGGCGGCGGCATAGGCAGCGTGCGGAAAAACCGGGTGCGTGGTCGACATCGATGAAATGAAGATGATCGAACCGTCGTTGCCGATCGCCTCTGCCATATATTTGATGAAGAAAGTCGTGCCGAAGAAATTCACGCGCGCGGCTGTTTCGAGCAAGTCCTGACTCATGTCCGATATCAGGCTCATGACGGGCTGGCCGGCGGAATTGACCGCGATGTCGAGTCGGCCGAATGTATCGATGGCGGCTTTGGCGAGCGCCTTGATGTCCTCTTCGCTGCCCGCGTCGCAGCGGACAGCCTTGCCCTCGATCTTGGCGGCCAGCCTTTCGAGTGGGGCCATGGTCCGCGCGGCGACAACGACCTTCGCGCCGTTGGCGGCGAGTTTTTCCGCTATGTCCCATCCAGTCCCGCCCTCAGCGGATGCGCCCAGTACGACGGCGACCTGTCCGGTCAGGTCGATCTGAAACTGTGGCGACAAGAGTTTCTTGGTCATGAAATCCACTCCATCTTATAGATTATGATAGGGTGCGAGTGCGCACGGTCGGTCAGAGGTCGATTTCCAGTTCATCATCGACTTCACGCGTTTCGTAGAGCGTCAGGCTGTTGGGCGTCAGGGGCGACAGCGATTTGCCATCCTCCAGGCTGAAACGGGCGCCGTGATGCGGACACATGATGAAATTGCTGCGCACGCGGCCGCCCTCCAGCGACAGATGCTGATGCGGGCATATCTCGTTCATGGCACGGATGCCCACGGCGCTACGGCATATCAGGATTCGTTGGCCGTCCAGTTCGACAATCCGGGAGCCGGTTTCCGGCAGGTCGGAAAGGGGGATTCTGGCCAAGCGAAGATCCTCTCATATCTGATGGCCGCGTGCTGCCAATTAAGCAACTTGCGTAACGTACGAAAGCGTACTACATCAGCTTCGGGGCTTGATCAACGGCCTTTGAACAAACCCCATGCGACGGCCAGTCCGTCGCGCCGATCAGCGGCAGCAGTCGTTGGCATTCGATACATTACGAGGCTTCTTGCCTTCAGCAGGTGATGTGCATGACGGAATTGGGTATTTCACGGTTCGGCGCATATGTTCCACGGCTTCGGCTCGACCGTTCGGTCATCGCCGCGGCTCATGCGTGGATGGCGCCGGGTCTCAAGGGGCAGGCGAAGGGTAGCCGAGCGTTCACCAGCTGGGATGAGGACGCCATCACCATGGGCGTCGAAGCGGCCCGCGACGCGCTGGGGCAGGGTGACGCGGCCGGGGTTCAGGCGGTACGTCTCGCTTCGACTCATTTGCCTTATGCGGACCTTCAAAATGCCGCCATCGTGGCGCGCGCGATCGGCGTAGCCGGTACGGTTGCGACGTCGGATGTCACCGGTTCCCAGCGTGCGGGGACGTCCGCGCTGCTTCAGGCGCTCAAGGGTGGAGAGGTGAGTCTGGTCATCGGTTCGGACAATCCCTTCGCCAAACCCGCCAGCGTCCAGGAACTGGGCTTTGGCGCGGGTGCGGCGGCCTTTCTGGTGTCGGATGAAAATATCGCTGCCCGGCTCATCGGATCGGCAACGGTGGTGGATGTGTTCGTCGACCATTTCCGCTTTTCCGCTGCGGATAGCGACTATAACTGGGAGGAACGCTGGGTCCGGGACGAGGGCTATGCGAAGATTGTTCCCGCTGCGGTAAACGCCGCTCTGGCCGACGCGCAGATTTCCATTGGCGATGTCCAGCATTTCGTCATGCCCTCCTATCTCAAGGGCGCGGCCGACGCGGTCGCCAGGAAGCTCAAATTCGCTGGCACGGTCGCTTCGGGACTGGAAGATGGCGTTGGCTATGCGGGCGCTGCTCAAGCTCTGCTCATGCTGGCGGCGACTTTGGAGAAGGCGCAGCCGGGCGAGCGCATCATGCTTGTCGGCTTCGGTCAGGGCGCGGACGTGCTAATCTTCCAGGCGACCGATGCCATCAAGGCGGCGCAACCGGTTCGCGGCGTGGCGGGCGCCATTGCCGACGCCTTGCCGACCGACAGCTATTTGCGGATGCTGTCCTTCTATAACGGCATCGAGGCGGAATGGGGCATGCGCTCGGAAAAGAGCGGCAAGACACCGCTGACCGAGCAATATCGCTCCGCCAACCAGATGGAGGGGTTCAACGCCGGCAAATGCGGCAGTTGCGGCACTGTGCAGTTTCCGCAGTTGCAATATTGCGTGACCTGTCATGCGCCCGGTGAAGGGTTCATCAACGTCCCCTTGCGCGACGAGCAGGCCGAAGTGCTGACGTCGACCGCGGACTGGCTGTCCTACCATCCCTCCCCGCCGCTCTGGGTCGGGTTCGTGCGGTTCGATTCCGGCGCCCGCGTGCTGATGGAGATGGTCGACATCGGCAAGGACGGCATCGATACGGGGGCGAAGCTGCGCATGGTCTATCGCATCAAGGAAAAGGACCGGCAGCGCGGCTACAACCGATATTTCTGGAAAGCAACGCCGCTCGGCGCGGCTTGAGGAGGGCGCAACATGGCAACAGGTATCAAGGACAAGGTCGCCATTCTCGGCATGGGCTGCTCCAAATTCGGGGAGCGCTGGGACGCCGGTTCGCCCGACCTGATGAAGGAGGCGTTCGAGGAGGCGCTGGCCGATGCAGGCATCGAGCGCGGGCAGATCGAGGCGGCATGGTTCGGCTGTTGGGGTGACGGCATCAATGTCGGCAATTCATCGATCCCGGCGGCGATGGCGCTGCGGCTGGAGGGGATTCCGGTCAGCCGGGTCGAGAATATGTGCGCCACCGGCACGGAAGCGCTGCGCGGAGCGGTTTATGCGGTCGCGTCCGGCGCGGTCGATATTGCCTTGGCGATCGGTGCTGAAAAGCTGAAGGATACCGGCTTCGGCGGCCTGCCGCCGCCGTTCAAGGGTACGTTCAACGACCTCTGGATGCCGATGGGTTCGGCCCCTGCCGGCTTCGCCCAACTCGCGCCTTATTATCGCGCCAAATATGGCACCTCCAAGGATGATTTGAAGCGCGCCATCAGTCATGTCTCGTGGAAGAGCCACCAGAATGGCGTGCATAGCCCCAAGGCGCATTTCCAGAAGGCGGTGCCGATGGAAACCATCATGAACGCGCCGATGATATCCGATCCGCTCGGCCTGTTCGACTGTTCGGGCGTGTCCGACGGTTCGGCCTGCGCCATCGTCACCACGCCGGAAATCGCGCGGGCGCTGGGCAAGAAGGATCTGGTCACCGTCAAGGCGTTGCAGCTGTCCACCAGTTCGGGCCGTGAGACGCAGACCAACGAATGGGACGGCAGCTATGTCGCCACCACCCGCAATGCCGCGGCGCGGGCCTATAAGGAAGCGGGGATCACCGATCCCAAGACGCAGGTCGATTTGAGCGAAGTGCATGACTGCTTCTCCATCACCGAACTGGTGACGATGGAGGATCTGGGCTTTTCCGACGATGGTCGGGCGGTGTTCGACATATTGGACGGCCGTTACGACCGTGACGGCGCCATGCCCTGCCAGATCGACGGCGGCCTTAAATGCTTCGGCCATCCCATCGGCGCTTCGGGCCTGCGCATGGCCTATGAAGTCTACAACCAGTTGTTGGGCCGGGCCGGGGAGCGTCAGTTGTCCAATCCGTCCATCGGCTTGACGCACAATCTGGGCGGCGTTCCCTATCAGGGCATCGCGGCCATCTCTGTTCTGGGGCTCGCATAATGGCTGGAGTATGGTTTGACGAACTGGAAGTCGGGCAGATCTTCCATCACCCGATCCGCCGGACCCTCACCGAAACCGACAATCTGCTGATGTCCACGCTGACGCACAATCCGGCGCAGCTTCACATCGACGCCGAATATATGAAGAATACGCCCTTTGGCCGTCCGCTCATGAATTCGGCGTTCACCCTCGGCCTGATGGTGGGCATCTCGGTCGGCGACACGACGCTGGGTACGGCGGTCGCCAATCTCGGCTGGGATGAGGTGCGCTTCCCCAATCCCCTGTTCGCCGGCGACACCATCCATGTCGTGACCGAGGTTCTTGAGCTGCGCGAGTCCAAATCGCGGCCCGAAGCGGGCATCGTCACCTTTCTGCACAAAGCGTATAATCAGAAGGATGAACTGGTCGCGTCCTGCAAGCGTTCAGGACTTCAGCTCAAGAGGCCTGAGGCATGACATTGCCGCTGCGATCCTTCCTGTTCATTCCGGGGGACAGTGAAAAGAAGCTGGGCAAGGTGGATGGGGTCCATGCCGATGCCTTCATCTTCGATCTGGAAGATGCGGTGGCGGTCGCGCGCAAGCCGATCGCCCGCGAGATGGTGCCGGCCTTCCTCAAGGATCGGCCCCGCGACAGGCGCAAATCCCAATTTTGGGTGCGCGTCAATCCGCTCGACACGCCTTACACACTGGAGGATCTGGCCGCCATCGTGCCGGCGGCGCCCGACGGCATCATGCTGCCCAAGGTGAATGGGCCGCAGGATGTGGCGCAGGTCAGCCATTATCTGAGCGCGCTGGAAGTCGCATCCGGTATCGAGGAGGGGTCGATCAAGATTCTTCCGGTCGCGACCGAGACGGCGATTTCGCCGTTCCGGCTGGGCGATTATGCTGGGGCAGGTCTGAACCGGCTGTACGGCCTGACCTGGGGCGCGGAGGATTTGAGTTCCGCGATCGGCGCCAGCGGCAATACCGATGCCTCGGGCGAATGGACGCACACCTACAAGATGGTGCGCTCCCTCTGCCTGCTGGGCGCCCATGCCGCAGGTGGCGAGGCGGTCGATACGCTGTTCGTCGATTTCCGCGATCCCGAAGGGTTGCGCGCATCGTGCAAGACGTCGCGCGCAGAGGGCTTTTCCGGCCGCGTTGCGATCCATCCGGCTCAGGTCGATATCATCAACGAATGCTTTTCTCCGTCGGAAGAGGAAGTGGCATTCGCCCGCAGGGTGGTGGAGTTGTTCGCCGCCAATCCGGATTCCGGAACCCTGGGGCTGGACGGCAAGATGCTCGACATTCCCCATCTCAAACAGGCGCAAAAGACGCTGGCGATGCATGAGGCGCGCAATGGCTGATAATGATGGCGGCCGGGGGATTTTCTCCGCCGAGCATGAACAGTTCCGCGAGACGGTGGAGCGCTTCGTCGATGACGAGCTGGTGCCCAACCATGGTCAGTGGGAGAAGGATGAGGTCGTTCCCCGCGAAATTTGGAAGCGGGCGGGCGAGGTCGGCATATTATGCCCCAATATTCCCGAAGCCTATGGCGGCTTTGGCGCCGACTGGCTGTACAATGTGGTCATCATCGAGGAGCTGGCGAAGAAAGGCATTACCGGACCCGGCTTCATGGTGCATTCCGAAATGGTCGCGCCCTATATTTTGGCTGCCGGCACCGAGGAGCTGAAGCGCGAAGTCCTGCCCAAGATGGTGTCGGGCGAGTATATCGGCGCCCTTGGCCTGACGGAGCCGGGCGCGGGATCGGACGTCAAGGAAATCCGCACCCGCGCGGTGCGGGAGGGCGACGACTATGTCCTCAACGGGCAGAAAGTCTATATTTCCAACGGACAGTTGGCCGACATCATGGTCTGCGCCTGCAAGACCGATCCGGCAGCCGGCGCCAAAGGCGTCAGCCTGATCGCTGTGGACACGCATCAGCCCGGCTTCAAGCGCGGCCGGAATCTGGAGAAGATCGGCCTCAAGGCGCAGGATACGTCGGAAATCTTCCTGGAGGATGTCCGTGCGCCCGCCTATCGCCTGTTGGGCGAGGAAGGCGGCGGCTTCGGCATCATGATGGGCAAGCTGGCGCAAGAACGGCTGACCCAGGCGGTGCGTAGCATCTGCGTGGCGGAAGCTGCGATCCAGTGGACGGTCGACTATACGGCCGAACGCAAGATGTTCGGTCAGACGCTGGCGGATTTTCAGAATACCCAGTTCGTGTTGGCTGAATTGTCGGCAGAGGTGCTGTCGGCCCGTGTCTTTACCGACTGGTGCATCAAGCGCTTCATGGCCGGGGAACTGACCGGCGTGGAAGCGGCCAAGGTGAAGCTGGTCGTCACCAACCTGCATGTGAAGGTGGTGGACCAGTGCCTCCAATTCTTCGGCGGCTATGGTTATATGACCGAATATCCGATCGCGCGCGCTTATGTCGATGCGCGCATCGTGCGGATCGCGGGCGGCGCGGCCGAGGTGATGAAGCAGATTATCGGGCGCGACCTGTTCCGCAAATAAGCGAGGATATATGGACGACCTGCTGATCGTCATGTCGAACCCGCGAGACGGGCGGCATGACGCGTTCAACGATTGGTACACGAACGTCCATATTCGCGATGTGATGCGGCTGCCCGGGTCGTCCGCGGTACAACGGTTGCGGTTGACGCCGGAAAGCATCGCACCGGGGCTGGGGGTGATGGCTGACCGGCAGTTCGACTATCTCGCCGTTTATGAATGCTATGATATCGAGCAGGTGAGTGCCGGGCATGGGGCGGTCTTCTCGCCTATGATGCTGATCAGCGACAGTTTCGATTTCGTGATGCGGGAAGCCTATTACCGGCCCCATGTCCACCGCCAAAAGAAGGGCGTGCTGCTGCACGCGGGCGATTATGTCATCGAACGGATAGCCGGCGCGGCGGGTGACGGATTGTCCGCCTGGTATGATCGGGAGCGGATGCCCGCGCTCATGGCGCTGCCCGGCGTGGTTGCTGGCACCTTCTGCGCGGCGGCCGATCATCAGATGCTCCAGCCGCATGAGGATAGCGGCTTTATCGGCCTCTATCGTACGCAGGATCGGCAAGCGACGCTCGCCGCATGGGGGAACGCGCCGCCTTGTCCCGGCGATCATGTGGCGCGGGTCGCCTGCTATTCTCCCTTGATACCGCGCCTGACTGCGGAGGAAGTCCGCAACCCCTCTGCCGAGGGACGATTGGCCGAGGCGTGTGCGCGCCTTGCACTGGGGAAAGGGGTCTATGCCGGTTTCCCGTCGGAACTGGCGCTGTCCTGATCCGCGTCAGGCGTAGCGGGGATAGTCGGTATAGCCCTTGTCTTCCCCCACATAGGCATAGTCGAAATCGGCCTGCGCCAGCGGCCAGCCATGACGCAGGCGGCTCACCAGATCCGGATTGGCGATATAGGGCCGACCGAAGGAAATCGCATCGGCCTTGCCGGACGCGATATATTCCGCTGCTGTCTCCGCGTCGAAGCTGCCATTCTGGATGATGGTGCCGCCAAACACGGCGCGCAGATGGTCCATGACCGGATAGTCGGGCTTTTCCATGAAACCCGATGCGATCGGTTCGATCAGATGGATATAGGCAAGCCCATGATCCTGTGCCAAGGCGCCGATCGCTTCGGTGAGGGCGGCAGGATTATCGTCACCCATGCCCTTGCGCTCGCTGGTGGGGCTGACGCGCAGGCCGATGCGGCCGGGATCGACCTCGCGGGCGACCGCTTCGATGATTTCGCTGAGCAGCCGGACCCGATTGCCGACGCTGCCGCCATAGCCGTCGATGCGGCGGTTAGTCTTCGATTGCAGGAACTGGTCGATGATATAGCCGTTCGCGCCGTGGATCTCGACGCCGTCGAAACCGGCGGCCATGGCGTTGCGAGCGCCCAGACCGTAAGCGCTGACGACCTCGTCTATGTCCGCTTGGGTCATCTCGCGCGGCACCACATAGGGCTTCATCGGCAGGAAATGGCTGGTGTCGCCGTCGGGACGCGGCGCGAATGTTTCGCCTTCGCCCGCGATCGGGGAGGGGCCGATCGGCTGCTGACCGTCAATATAGTCGGGCAGGACAAGTCGCCCCATATGCCAAAGCTGCGAATAAATGCGCCCGCCCGCCGCATGAACCGCATCGGTCACGGCGCGCCATCCCGTCACCATGTCCGCATTCCATATGCCCGGCGCGCGATACCAGCCCATGCCCATGGGGTGAACCGCCGTCGCTTCCGATATGATCAGTCCGGCATCCGCCCGCTGCGCATAATAGAGCGCTTGAACCGGGGTCGGGACATGCTGCTCCGTCGCGCGGGCGCGGGTGAGCGGCGCCATGATGACACGGTTGGGAAGATCGAGCGTGCCGACCCGCAGCGGCCGGAACAGGGCGTCGACGGACATCGGAACCTCTGACAGGAATTGAGGGATATGAATGGCAGAAGGGGTGGACGCACATCCACCCCCTCTCACGGATCGATCAGGGATCGAGCCATTCGCCGGGGTTGATCCCGGCATTGTGCCGCGCGAACTTCAGGATCTTCGAAACGCGCTCGCCCAGAACGGTGGGATCCTTGGACGCTTCGCAGCTCGGCCCGTGCTGCCAGCTTTCCGCGACCGTGATGCCATAGCCCCACACTTCGAACACGCGGCCGCTGACATGGCTCGATTCCGGGCTGGCGAGCCAGGCAACGAAGCCCGCGATCCATTCGGGATCACGGCGTTCCAGCTGTTCGGGCGTCCATTCGCGCAAACCCGCGGTCATGCGCGTTTCGGCGCGCGGGGCGAGGGCGTTGACGGTGACGCCGATGCGCTGCAGCTCACGCGCGGCCACCTGGCTGAAGCTGGCGATGCCGCCCTTGGCCGCCGCATAATTGGCCTGGCCGATATTGGCGAACAGCGCCGAGTGCGAGGTAGTGTTGATCACGCGCGCGTCCGGCTGACGTCCCGCCTTGCTTTCCATGCGCCAGTAATTGGCGGCGTGATGGGTCGGCGCGAAAGTACCTTTAAGGTGAACCCTGACGACGATGTCCCATTCTTCCTCGGTCATATTGACCAGCATGCGGTCGCGCAAAATGCCCGCATTGTTGACGAGGATGTCGAGTCGGCCGAAGGTGTCGATGGCTTGTTGCACCATGTCCTTCGCATTGTTGAAGTCGGACACGTCGCCGCCGTTGACGATGGCTTCGCCGCCCAGCGCCTTGATCTCGTTGACGACGTCCTGCGCCGGGGTCGTGTCGGCCCCGCCGCCCGCAGCGTCGCCGCCCAGATCGTTGACCACCACCCTGGCGCCATGTTCAGCCAGTTTCAGCGCATAGGTACGGCCGACGCCGCGTCCCCCGCCGGTGACGATCGCCACCCTCCCTTCAAGCAAACTCATGATTGTCCCTCACTTTTACAAATAGTCGATCCAATTAAAGAATGATGCGCGTGCCGGAGGCCGCCGACCGCTCGATCGCGTCGATCAGCCGGTGCCGCCGCACCGCATCGTCGAATGTCGGGCAGGTCGACGTGCCGTCGCGCAGATCGTCGGCCAGCCGGGCATAGGCCTGGGCGACATTTTCCGCGAAGGGCGGCGCGTCGGACACCCACCGATATTTTTCGGGAACCGGCAAGGGGGCCAGCGACTGCGCCTCTCCCCGCGCGCCGAACAATGTCAGCGGGAACATCTGGGCATGGCCGGCGTCCGCCGTCGCGACGATGTCGCCTTCGGTCCCGTTGATTTCCCAACGGAAATTGGTTCCCCGCGATACGCCGCCGCGATAATGCACCGCTGCCGTCGCACCATTTTCGAGTTCGCCTGTGACGATCACCTGATCATGCGCCGTCATCGGCCGTTCGATGCCGTCGGGGACAAGCGTGAAGCTCTTGCGGCGATTGGCGAGCAAGGCGTTCACGCTGGAAAATTCACCCAGGCACATGGTCACGGCATCGACGGTGTGGCCGAAGGGAATGGTGAGCAAAGTCGCGCCATTCGCATTGTCGGCGGTATAGGCATTGGGCTGGTCGATGAAGGCGCCCCAGTTCATGCCGGAACCCACCAGCGTGGTGGAAAGCACAGTACCGACATAACCGTCGGCTATCAGGTCGCGGACATAGTTGAAGCTGGGTGCGGAGCGTGCCTGCAGGCCGACGGCGCCGATCACTTTCTTCTCGTGCGCCAGCCTCGCCATTTGATCGGCTTCGGCCAGGCCGTTGCCGAGCGGCCATTCACAATAGACATGTTTGCCCGCGTTCAATGCCGCCGTCACCAGTTCGAGATGATGGGGAACCTTCACTGTGACGACGACCAGATCGACGGCGGGATCGTTCACCAAGGCATGATGATTGTCATAGGCGGCAGCCACGCCGAATTCGGCTGCGGCGGCGGAAGCGGTTTCCTGCCGCGTGGTGCTCAATGCCACGATGTCATAGGCGGGCAGGGCATGAAGCGCAGGGATGTGCGCCAACGCTGCCCAACTGCGCCCCGGCGCCACGCCTATGATGCCTACACCAATCGTCATCCCGGCTCCCCAAATGGTCAACTATCATCTAATCAGTATGCGTACTATATGCATTAGAGCTATTTTGCAATGGCCGAGATTACCCCGGCGGTCCTGAGCGAAAGAAAGCTCAGCTTATGGCCGCCATCGCCGTCTGAAACTGGACCGAGTCGAAATAATCGCGCCAATGCGTGATCCGCCCATCCTGCAATTCGAACACGCCCATGACGGGCATTTCCAGCCACTGGCCCTTGATCCGGAATCGGTCGAGACGTTCGGTCAGCACCACGCCATCGGCATTTTCAGCGATATGGTGTAACTGCCAGTCGATCGCTTCGGCATCACCCACGAACATCGCCAATCCCTGCCGGATCGCCTCATGCCCGACCAGTGGCGGCCAGGGCATGTTGTGATAGACGCAATCGGGCGCCATCGCGTCCAGTATCGCTTCGAGATCGCGGGCGTTCCACAGTTCGATAAAGGCGCGAACCCGTTCGCTATTGGATGTCATGGGTCTTTTCTCCTCGACAATTTTGATCGGTTATCGGCCGGTCCAGCGTGGCGGTCGGCGCTCAACGAAGGCGCGCTTTCCTTCCGTCGCGTCTTCGCTGTCCATCACCTGTTGGGCTAGCGGATAGTGGCTGATGTCGAGCGCCGCGCTCAGGCTGGGCAGGTCGAAGGACTGGTAGGCGACCGCCTTGGAACAGCGTATGGCAAGTGGCGCGCAGGCCGCCACGTCGCTGGCCCAGCGTCCGGCCGTCGCCATCAGATCCTGTTGCGGCGCCACCTCGCTGACAAGGCCGATGGACAAGGCTTCGTCCGCTTTCACCGTTCGCCCGGTGAGGATGATGTCCATGGCCCGCTTCATGCCCACGGCGCGCGGGAGGCGCTGAATACCGCCACCCAGGGCTGCCCAGCCGACTTTGGGTTCGGGCAGCGCGAAACTTGCGCTATCGGCGGCGATGATGAAGTCGCAGGCCAGTGCGAGTTCGAAGCCCCCACCCAATGCCATGCCGTTGACGGCAGCGATCACCGGCAATGGATAGTCGACCCGTGCGTTGAAGCCGGCAAAACCGGTCGGCGCGATTTCCATCACCCCGGTTTCCAGATTGTCCTTAAGGTCATAGCCCGCGCAAAACGCCTTCTCGCCCCCGCCGGTGACGATTACCACGCGGACATCGGCCATGGTCGGCAAGGCGTCGAAAAGGTCCGACAATTCGTGATGCGCGGCCGGATGAAGCGCGTTCATCCGGTCCCGGCGCTCGATGGTCACCGTAGCGACGCCCTCCTCGACGTAGAGGGTGTAATAGCGGCCCTGTTTCACCTGATCGACTTCCCTGCTTTGTGCCGCCGGACTAGCCCTTGCACGCGGCCATCTTCATGATATGCTATATAACCATATTGATGCAAACTATATTGGAGCAGGGTATGGCTGGCGTTCTGAAGCTTGAAGGCATCAGGGGAATCATCGCGCAAAAAATGCGCGAAAGCCTTGAAAAGACCGCGCAACTCAGCTTCTTTTGCGATATTGACGCAAGTGCCTTGGTCAAGGCGCGGAGCGCGTGGAAAGAGGCTGGCGTCAAGCTTGGCTATGAAGACTTGATCGCCAAGGTGCTGGCGATGGTTGTGCCGGACTTTCCAGCCTTTAACGCAATCGAGACAGCGAAAGGGGTCGAATATCAGGACGATGTCCATGTCGGCTGCGCGATCGCGCTTCCGGGCGCACTGGTCGCGCCCGCCGTCTTCAACGTGCAGAGCCTCAGCCTTCCGGAAATAGCGCAAGCGCGCGCCGAACTGATCGGACGAGCGAAGGTCAACAAATTGACCATCGCGGAACTGACGGGCGCAACCATCACCATTACCAATTTGGGGTTGACCCGCGTCGAGCATTTCACGCCGATCCTGACCTATCCGCAACAGGCGATCATCGGTCTGGGACGCATCGCCAACAAGCCGTGGGTCGATGGAAATTCGCTCGTCGCGCGGCCGGTCATGGGGCTGTCCCTGACGGTCGACCATCGCGTGATCGATGGCGGTCCCGCAGGCGATTTCCTGACCCGGCTGGCCTCCGTTCTGGAGAGCGCTGAGGGATTGGGCTGCTGAACAGCGATTGGGGGGCTGGGGACGCGCGCTCCCGGCCCGCCTTATTCCTCGTTCAGCATTTGCCGGATATTGGCCTTCACCAAGGCCAGGGTTTCTTCGGTAATGCGCTGATGCTCGGCCGATACGCCCGCAAGGATGGATTTGTTGAGCGCGGTCCCCACCTTCTGCATCTGGGCAATGACTTCAAAGCCCTTGTCGGTGATGAACACACGGCGCGCGCGCCGGTCGGTCGCATCCAGTCGGCGCTCGACCAGGCCGGTGGCTTCCAGCCTGTCGATCAGGCCGCCGATCGTGACCTTGCCCACATCCATCTTGTGCGCCAGGTCGACCTGCATCATGCCCTCGTCGGGGGCGGCGCGCGACAGCGTTGCAAGCACATGCCATTGGGAACGGGTCACGCCCCGGGAACCCATCACTTCGTCGAACAGCGTGCGCCGCATGCGAGAGACGTCATGGACCAGAAATCCGAAGCGAAAGGGCTTGACGACGGGCTTGGCCGAGGCGTTGCCTTTCTTGCTGTCCTTTGCCTTCGTCTCTGCCGGCCTGCGTGCCATGTGCCCCCCCATTTCCGTTTGATGCCCAGTCTATGTAGTCGATGCCGAATGATAGCAAGCCGACCCGATGTCATTTCCCGCTTGCCATTATGGTATGCCAGTGTACCATAAAATGAAAATGCATATTTGGAGAGTGCGATGCTGCTGCATGAGGATTATCCCCATACCGTTCCTGCGCGTGCATGGCTGCGATGGAAAGAGAATTATTTCTGGGTATTCATGGATCCGGATCGGGACATTTGCTGCCTTGCGCATAGCACTGCGGAACCGACTCATGATCGGGCCTTTGCGTCCTTCACGGTACTGCACAAGGGGCAGAAGCTGATCAGCGGCAAGGAAGTGCCGATGCCGTCGCCGTTCGAGCATCAGAAGTTGCTGCATTATGGCGACCTGACGCTGCATTTCCTTAAACCCCAGGCCGAATTCCGGGTCGAATATGAGGACGACAATGTGGCGGCTGTCCTCAACTTCACCCGTCGCATGCACCTGTTCGATTTTCAGGCGTGCGCGGACGTGAACCCGGACATGTTCTCCGTTTCGGAGAATACAGCGTTTGAACGCAACAGCTTCCGCCATCAGGGCCAATGCATGAACGCGACCGGCACGATCAATTTCAAGTCGGGAGAATGGGCAGGCCAGTCGATCGATGTCGATGGATCGGGCTATCGCGATCATAGTTGGGGAATGCGCAATGATCAGTTGACGCTGGATCATAATTGGTCCTTCTTCAACTTTCCCAGCATGGGCTTTCATCTGATGCAGGTGCGAAACACCATCCGACCGATGAACATGACGGCGGAAGGCTATCTTGCCCGGCCGGAGGGTAATGAGGTCATCAAGGAACTCAGTATCGAAAATGTCGGAGAAGGGCCGGAAGGCATGCCGGACAAGGTTGTTTTCCGCACCAGGACTTTGAGCGGCGATAAATTTACTTTGGTGGCCGATGTCGGAAATGCCTTTGCCCGCCTGCCGCTGCACTCTCAGAAGCCCGGCTCCAAAGTCTATCTCAATGTCGAAAATATGTGCCGCGTTCATTGCGAGGAAACGAGCGAAGAGGGCTTGGCGAATGTGGAAATCGGCGCATTGAAGCACATCTGATTGTCAATCCGCTGTCCGTCCTGCTGAACCGGGAAAGGGGAGGTGAGCCAATATGCCGACTTCAAACGCCATCCGTTATGAACAGGAAGGGGCGGTCGCGACATTCCTTTTCGACCGCACCGAAAAACTGAACGCCTTCACCCGGCCCATGGCGGCTCAATTGTTGGAACTGTTCGACCGAACCGATGCCGATGATATGGTTCGCGCCGTCATTATAACGGGTGCAGGCCGGGCATTCTGCGCCGGCGCCGACTTGTCTTCCGATCAATCCCGTGTGTTCCAGGAGGCGCCAGCGGCGGATGCGGAGTTGGATTGGCGTGATCCGGCCCTGCGCGACTTTGGCGGTTTGATCACATTGCGCATGTTTCGGAGCCTGAAGCCGGTCATCGTCGCATTCAATGGTCCTGCCGTCGGGATCGGCGTAACCATGGCGCTGGCGGCGGACTATCGGCTGGCGTCCGCCAACGCCAAATTTGCCTTGCCCTTCGCCCGCCGCGGCATTGTGCCTGAATCGGCATCGAGTTGGTTTCTCCCGCGGATCGTTGGCATTGCCAAGGCTTTGGAATGGACGATCGGCGGCGCAACCTTCTCCGCCGAGGAGGCATTGGCGGCGGGGCTGGTGCGCTCGCTGCACGCGCCTGAAGCGCTGATGCCCGCCGCCCAGGCCATCGCCCAGGACATTGCCACCCAAACGGCGCCAGTCTCCGTGGCATTGACAAGGCAGATGCTCTGGCGCGGATTGGGCTTCCCGCATCCCATGGATGCGCATCGGATTGAAAGTCGCGGCATTCGCAGCCGGGCGCAATCGGGAGATGTACGGGAAGGGGTAGGGAGTTTCCTTGAAAAGCGCCCGCCGCAATTTCCGGATCGAGTCTCCGACGGCCTTCCGGAATTTTTTCCCTGGTGGACAAATGAAGATAGTTGGTGAAGGGGCGGCACTGCGACATTTGGGCGACATTTCCTCACATTTCACGCCTGCAATCAGCTTTTTGGCTCTTGGCGATTGACGGACGCGAAGTGAGGATATAAGTATGCATGTGTATCGTAATCACTAGATCGAAAATCTGAATTGGGTTTGTGCATCTGGGCGGCCAAGAGCCCTTTTCCTTGGTTGCGCCGGCTGAAGCCGGCCTCTGCTAATTTACAGAATTCAACCAAAACATATTCGTTTTTAACAACTCTGGTTCATATTCTTGGGGAGGATAAGGTGTTGAATCAAATCTTGGATTCTCAGGTTCGTCGTCGTGCCATCCGCGGCAGCCTGATGATGTCCTGCGCAGCTTTCGCGGTCGCGAACATGGGTGCGCAGGTTGCTCATGCGCAGGAAACGGGCCTGGCCGACATCGTCGTTACCGCCCAGAAGAGCGCGCAAAATGTGCAGGATATTCCCCTTTCGGTCACCGCGGTTTCCGGCGAGGCTCTGCAATCAAAGGGCATTACGACCGTTCAGGAACTGAATCGCATCGATCCGGCCCTGCAAATCGGTCATGCTACCGGCACCGTGACCACCTTCATTCGCGGCGTCGGCAATCCGGTGACCACTGCGGGTAATGAAGCCAGCGTTCCGGTCTATATCGATGACGTCTATTTCATCCGTGCATCGGTGCCGTTCTTCGACCTTGCCAGCATCGAGCGGATCGAAGTGCTGAAGGGGCCGCAGGGAACGCTTTTCGGCCGTAACGCCAGCGGCGGCGTGATCTCGATCTATACGAAGGATCCCAACCTTGCGTCTCCCGAACTGGAAGCGCGCCTGGGTTATGGCAACTTTCAGACGATGGATGCGAAGCTTTATGCCAGCGTCCCGATCACCGATACTCTGGCCGCCAATATTTCCGTAAGCTATCACAATCAGGATCAGGGATGGGGTCGCAACAAGCGCCTGATTGATCCGCTCGACACCTCCAAGGGCTATCGCCCGGGCGGCGAGGATTATTGGAAGGGGCATAGCTTCAGCGCCCGTGGCAAGATTCTCTGGGAACCGACAGATACCACCAAGGTGAAGCTGATCGGCTATTATCAGAACAGCTGGAACCAGATCGGCATTTATTCGCGGCCCTTCCCGGGCACGCAGGGCGGTACCCCCGATGGCGCCCATAACGGCTTTGCCAATCTACCGGGCGTGTTCCCGATTCCGTCGCAAGTCCTGCCCGAACTTGGTTTCTACGATGTCGCATTGGGCGATACGCAGAAACAGTATGACAAGTCCAAGGGCTACGGATTTTCCGGTCGGATCGACCAGGAACTTGGGTTTGCCGATATTGTCAGCATCACGGCTTATCGTAAAAATGACGAGCTTTACGCGTCGGCGGGAAATTACTCACCCTATAACTGGGCTCGATACGATCTGAATGTCGTGGACAAGCAGTTCTCGCAAGAGTTTCAGTTGAAATCCAAGTCAAGCTCCAAGATCAAGTGGATATTGGGCGCTTATTATCTGAATGCCGATGGCGGGTTCGATCCGACCACCATCCACGGCCCCGGCGTCGGCGCCAGCGGCATACAGGGCATCAACATCTACGGCCAGCAGAAGGTCAAATCTCTGGCGGGCTTTGGTCAGCTGACCTATCCGCTGACCGATACGACCAACATCACCGGCGGCTTGCGCTACACGATTGACAAGGTTCGTGGTGACGGACGTACCGACATCGTGTTCCTGCCTGGAGTATTCGGTGCAGGATCGGTAACGGTCACCGATCAGATTTTCGACGCCAACAATAATTGTTCCAATATTCTGGCGAACACCTTCTTCGGCGCACCATTGAACGGTACCTGTAACGCGCCCAATCCGAATGTGAGCAAGACCACGAAGAAATGGACCTGGAAAGGTTCCATCGACCAGAAGGTCAGTGATGATGTCATGGTCTATGGAACATATAGCCGTGGTTACAAGGCGGGGACGTTCAACACCCTGCCACTGGATTCGGCCGCGCTCGGTCCGGAAGTCATCGATGCCTATGAGGTCGGCTTCAAGTCGGAACTGGGAGGACGCACGGTTCGCCTGAATGCCGCGCTCTTCTGGAACGATATCAGCAACGCGCAAGTGCAGGCACAGCGCAATGGCCTCGTATTCCTGCAGAATGCCGGTACGGCGCGGACCAGGGGTGGGGAATTCGACTTGACCGTTGCGCCCGCCAGAGGGCTGACGTTGCGCATGGCCGGAACCTATCTGGACGCCAAGTTCCGGAAATTCGATGGCTGCGCGACCTACAGCTATTCCACCACGGCGCCTGGCAATCTCGACCAATCAACGACCAACTGCGCGGGCAATCACATGCCCTATGCGTCGAAGTTGAAATTCAGCGGTGGCGTGAACTACGCGCATGATATGTCGGGGACAGGTAATTTCACTTTCGACCTGAATGGCAACTACGCTACCAAGTTCAATTGGGACGCGGATAACGTCATCAAGGAACCGGCACACTTCTTCCTGGACGGTTCGATCGCCTTCACACCGGAGGCGGCGGAGCATTTGACACTCCGCTTCTGGATGAAGAACATCACGGGCGTGAAATATAACATCAACTATTATGCCCAGGCATCCGGTTCCGCTTATTCGAGCGCGCCGGGCGCACCGAGGACTTATGGTGGTGAACTGGTCTTCAAATTCTGACCTTTCGCCGAAGCGGTAAATCATAGGGGGATGGGGCGATCGCGATGCGGTCGCCCCTTTTCGTTTGGACGGAGATATGCCGATGAAATTCTGGCTGCACATTCATAACACCCTGCCTGAACAGGGACTGGAACTTGCCGTCCTGGCCGAGCAACTGGGGTTCGAGGGTGTCGTCAGCGACGATCACTGGTTCATGCCGGCAGCGTCCGCAACGCACGATCCCAATGAACGCGCGCCACTGCCGATGGATTATGTCTTTCCCGACATTTTCGCATTCGGCGGCGCGGTTCTGGCGCGGACGCAGACATTGAAGTTCGGATCATGCATCATGGTGCTGGCCAACAGGACCAATGTCTTTCTGGTGGCGAAGGCGGCGGCGACCCTGGCGCGGATCAGCGATGATCGGTTCGTCATGGGCGTCGGCACCGGATGGATGCGCGACGAATATGATATGGCGGGCGTATCGTGGGAAAGCCGGGTGCCAAGGACGGTCGAGATGATGGAAATTTTGCGCAAATTATGGGGGCCGGGTCCGGTCGAACATCATGGCCGTTTCTTCGATTTTCCTGCAACCTATGCCGAACCGCGTCCCTCGAAGCCCGTTCCCATCTATATGGGTTCGGTCGTACCCGCAGCGCTCCGCCGTACCGGCATGGTCGCGGATGGGTGGATGGGCATGACGTCGCGCCTGTCCGAACTGGCTGACCAGATTGCGTTGATCAACGTGGGGCGGGAAGAGGCCGGACGGCGGGACAAGGCGTTCGAGTTCATGGTCGGACTGGCCCGCAATGATGATGGAACGCTACCTTCTCCCGGCGACTATCAGCGTGCGGCGGAGATGGGCGTGACGCAGCATCATGTCGGCCCAATCGACCATGCGCTGGGCGTCCTACGGTCGAGTTTCGACGATAAGAAGAGGTTCGTGGAAGATTTTGCCCGGCGCATCATGCGCACAGCCTGAAAAAGAGAGGAGGGCGACGCGCTCTCCCCTCTTTAAATTTACAGGATCAGCGCGCCAGATCCCGGTCGATCAGCTCATGCCAGGCCTGGATCATGCCCTCCTGATAAGCGCCCAGCCGCGAATGCGGGGCGGCAGGGTCCGCCGCTTTCAGGCCGCGCTGGACGAGGGGCAGGTTGCTCATGTCCTGATCGAAGATCATGCCGAGGAAGCCGAAGGCCGGAGCCATTGCGGCGATGCTGTCATGCTCGCCGATTTCGATCATTTCGGCGGCGGGCGGGAGTGGTTCCCCTTCGCGCCATGGCATCAGCAGGCGCACGTCGAAATAGCAATAGTTCGGGTCGGTTTCATGCGGCAGGAACTGATAGACGAAGGGTACGGCTTCCGACAGCCACAGGGTGAATTGCGGATAGAGGAAATAGAGCGAGCTATCCAGCATGACCGCGTCGGGCTGGTTGTTGGCCCGGCCATAGGTCTGTTCATAGGTGTCGCGGGCCCATTGTCCCAGTTGCGCGCGTACGTCGCCGGCAGGGTTGACCTGCGGCAAGGTCGCTTGCGGATAATGCCACATCTGCTGGACCTGCGCGAAGGCCATGCCCGCGGCCAGGGCGGTGGCCGAAGAGTCGGCGTGCATGCTGGGAACGGCGGACGGCACGGCCTCGCGACCCACGGCGCCCAAAGCGGTCTTGAAAATATCATATTGCGACTGGCTGTCGCCATTGAATGGCACGCCTTCGGGGTGCGTCGCATAAAGATGATAGGATTCCTGAAACGCTTCCTGCGTCGCCTTCCAGTTGGCGGCAACGAGCTTGCGGAAACGCGCCTTGGTATAGCGACGCTCGGGCGCGAACGCCTTGAAATGCTCCGGCATCGGGCCGAGCGCTTCGATGAGCGGCGCGGCATCCTTGTCCGCATTGACAAAGATGAAGCCGCCCCAGCGCTCTAGCCGGATTTCCGGCAAGGAACCGTTGTTCCGCGTAATTTCGGGGAAATCCCAATGGCTCGGGATCTTCTTCAGCCGGCCATCCGCATTCCATTCCCAGGCATGATAGGGGCAGCGGATCGTTTCGGCCGATTCCTTCTTCGAACATAGCAGCGTGCCGCGATGCAGGCAGCTGTTATGGAACGCCTTGAATGCATCCTCACCCGACCGGATGATGATGTAGCTATGGGGACCGACATTGAAGGGCACCCGATCGCCGATCTGGGGAATATCCTCCTCCCGGCAGGCGAACAGCCATTGCTTTGCGAAGATTTTCGCCAGTTCCTGCTTGAAGAATTCGGGGTCGTAATAACGCGCATAGTCCACTTCGCGGTGACTAGGCTCCATGTCGCCCCGCGCGGCCATGGCGGGGGAAAGGCCCATCGAGTCGCGCTCCCACAGTTCGCCAAGCAAGGGACGCTCCGCGTTGCCGTAACCGCGCAATTTGTCGCGTGGGGCAGTCGCCATGATACTCTCCTTCGGATCGACAGGGGCCCTTATACGGCCATTTCGTATGCTAGAATACATTTATCGACTGACAGCCCTCTTTTCAAGGCCCGGACGCTCCGATGCCCTGTGCGGCACCAGAGCGAGGGGTGCGACGATCAGGCTTCGGCCTTGTGCACGCCGGGGATGGTGCGTTCATAACAGCCATAGCCCTGGACCGAGCCATTGAGCGTCAGCGTGACGGACTGTTCGTCCAGCACCAGCGTCGGGCCGGAATCGCTGGGATAGACACCGACATATTGGTCGTTCGGCGACACCAGCGAGAGATAGGAACCGCCATGATAGCCCGCCGTGTCGATCGTCAGCGTGCCATTGGCATAGCTGAGCACGATCCTGATCGGTTCTTCGTCCCGCGCGACATCCTCGCACCGGTCGATCGACTCGATCTTCGCCTCAAAGCTCTTGTCGCCTTCATAGACGATCGCTTCGGAGAAAACGACCTTGCCGTCGCTCTTCGTCTTGGCGTCGAACAGCATGAAGGACATGCCATTTTCGAAATAGCCCTGCATCCACTGATGGCTGTGCAGGTCGACATTGTCGCGCGCGCCCAGACTGTGATCGCGATTGACGAGGGCGTCGAAGGGAAACACTTCTCCTGCCACGCGGATTTGGCCGGTCAGGCGCCCCGGTTGCTCGATATGGCCCGCCGGCAGGAAGTCCTGAAGGCTGCCGACCTTGTGCAGATCCCAGATTTCGGCGTCCGATTCGAACGTCAGATCGAACGTCATCGGCGTCCGGCGGCCGTCGCCGACGATGCCGTTCAGCATGTCCCTGGCGGGAACCCGCATGACACCACCACTGAAACTGTAGTTCAACTTGCGGCCGGTTTCGAGGATGCGCACCGCGAAATGGGGGCCGCCTGGGCCGTCCTTGGCTGACAGGGCATTGCCGATGGCGCGGTGGGAGATGACCGAACCGTCCGGCAGGCGAATGATCACCATTTCGCGGAACATGGTCAGGTCGTGGCGCCAGCGCCCGATGTGAAACCAGAAGCCGACGCCGCTTTTCGGATCATAGCCGGCAAGGCAGAAATTCTCGCTCCAGTTGGCAATATCGGGAAACGGCCCCTCCCAGGGGGTTTCCTTGACGGGTACCTGCATGTCACTCTCCTTGGCTTGGGGCGCCTGCGCATGACGGCGGCGCGGTTCGATGGTCTTGCCGGATGCGAGATCCGCTATACAAAAGATGCTAGCATATGATATCCTAGCGACCTATTATCTTTTTCGCAAATGCATGCGGCCAATATGATCGGGCCAAAAACCGGGAGAATAAGCGTGTCAGATACCGACTGGAACAGCAATCTGGGCGGCGGTTTCGGCCAGCATGTGACGCAGGATGAATTTTTCCACGGAACGGGCGAACCTGTCGATTCGCTGACGGAAACCTGGTTCTGGAACTTCCATGTGCCGCAAGCCGCGATCAACTGTTTTGCCTATTGCTGGGTTCATCCCACGCTCAAGGTCGTGTCGTCCGGCCTGCTGATCTACAAGGGCTTCAAGGCAAGCCATCTGGAATGCGAGCTGTTCGAATTTCGCGACTTCATGTCGATGGGCGTGGTCGGCGACGGCAGCGATATCCAGCTGCCCAACGGCATGCGGGTGCAGGTCATCATCCCGCTGGAGCATGTGCGCCTGACCTTCGCGGATGAGCAGCGCCAGACCAGCGTCGATGTGGATATCCGCTCCAGCGGCGTGCCGATCATGCGCGCCAACAACAAGCATTTCGAGCAGGTGATGCATGTCACCGGCAAGCTCGTCCTGCGGGGCGAGGCGCATGAGGTCGACTGCATGGCGGTTCGCGACCGTAGTTGGGCGGAACCGCGCCCGGAAAACCACAATCCCGCGCCGCCCTACACCTGGGTGACGGGCGCCTTCGGTGAGGATTTCGCCTTCAATGTCGGGTCGCATGACGATCCCGCGCGCGATCCTGAATGGAAGGATGTCATGGCCGCCCCGGCGCGCATCTTCAACGATGGCTGGGTCGTGTTGAAGGGCGAACAGCGCCGGATTGTCAATGCATCCAAGCTGACCCGCCGACGCGGCGATCGCTTCAGCCCCGTGTCTCACGATTATAGTTTCGAGGATGACAAGGGGGATCACTATCACATCACCGGTGAACTGGTGGCGCAGACCAATTGGGGCGGCTGGTCCAACATGACCTGTCATCTGGGTCTGGTGAAATGGGACTGGAACGGCCGGACGGGCTATGGCGAAAGCCAGGAAGTCCATTGGAACGACTATGTCTGGAAGATGGCGCAGCACAAGCAAGCGTAAGGCCGCGAACAGGGGGAGGGGGCTGATGAAAGGTCCGCAGATATTGGGCTGTCTCGTGATTGCGGTCATGGGTGCGCTGATGATCAACATTCTGATCCATGACGGCATGGATCATGGTGTCGGCTTCGATGTGTTCCTCGCCGGGGCCGGTGATCCATGGCAGCTTTTCATCAACAATGATCTCGTCACGGGCCTGTGGTTCATGTGTGGCTGGATCATCCTGCGCGAGCGGGGCGGGCGCGTGATCGACCGGGTCGCATGGGTGTGGATGGTGCTGTGGTGGGGCAATATCATCGTCGCCGCCTATGTGTTGCGGGCGGCGTGGCAATCCGGCGGCGACTGGCAGCGTTTCTTCCTGGGGCGTCAGGCGGGCACGGTGCGGGAGACAGGCATGCCTCCCATCGTCCGGGTCGGATCGGGCCTTGCCGGGGTCGCGGTCATTCTATGGCTGGCGCAGGCGCTGGTGCTTGTCCGCTGGGCCGGGATACCGACCGCCGGTTACCTGCTCGGCTTCTTGCCAATCATCCTGACCCTGCTGCTGCTCGCTTTTCCCGCCAGGCCAATGGCCCGCCGCTGAAGGCCGCCTCACCCTCGAAGGAGGATTTGCATGTCCGTACCAAGTTTCAGCGACATACCGAAGGACATCAACCGTCTCATCGCCGATCATATCAAGCTGTACCTGACCGATCCGGCGGCGGCGCACATGTGGGATGCGAGACCCGTCGGCCTGCCCGGAGAGGTGACGACATTGCTGCTCACCACGACCGGGCGCAAAAGCGGCGAAGCCCGGCATGTGCCGCTGCTCTATGTCGATGATGGCGACGGCTATCTGATCGTCGGGTCCAAGGGCGGGAATGTCGATCATCCGCTCTGGTTCCTCAACCTCCAGGCCGATCCGGTTTGCGAAGTGCGCGTCGGCGCGCCGCCGGTCAAGGCGCGCGCCCGCATTCTCGAAGGGGATGACTATGCGCGCGCCTGGGCGAGGGTGGCCGAACGTCACGCTACCTACGCCAAATATCAGACGCGGACGGAGCGGCGTATTCCGATCGTCCGTATCGAACCCATCATGGGCGACTGATATGCCAGCCTATCTCGTGGTCGATGTGCGCTATGACGATCTTGGCTGGACCGAGGCGTATCGCCGCGATGTGCCGCCGATGATCAAAGCATGGGGCGGGCGCTATCTTGCGAAAGCCGTGCCGCCGGAGCGGCTGGAGGGCGAAGGGGAGAGGCCGGATACTCTGGCGATCCTCGAATTTCCCTCCGCAGAGAGTGTCCGGCGCTTTCTGGCCAGCGCGGAATATGCGCCTTATGCGGCGGAGCGCCGAGCTGGCAGCCGGACGGTCATATATCTTCTGGAAGGATAGTTGCCGTACAGAATTCAGAGCGTTGACGGAAAGGCTGGCGAGCGCTTTTCCATGAAGGCGCGCACGCCCTCGGCAAAATCCTCATCGCCGACACAGGCGACGATGCCGTCGGTTTCCGAATCCAATATGTCCGCCAGCGACAATCGGGGCGATGCGTTGATCATCCTCTTTGCCAGGACAATCGCCTTTTGGGGCGCATGGGCGAAACGCCGGGCTATCTTCATCGCCTTGTCGTCCAATGTTTCGGCCGGGACGATGCGATGCAGCATGCCCAGCCGCAAAGCCTCCTGCGCGTCCACCTTTGCAGCCGTCAGCAGCAGCGTGCGCGCCATGCGGACGCCGACCACCTGAGGAAGTACCGCCGTCACGCCGCCATCGGGCGAAAGGCCGACCCGTTGGTGGGCGAATACGAAGGTCGCGCTTTCGTCGCCAATCGCGTAATCGGCGACCAGCGGATAGAAAAGGCCTGCCCCTGCGGCGGCACCCCGGACAGCGGTTACGATTGGCCGGTCGAATCCCGCAACCGCCTCGACCAGTTGGCGGGCAAGAGGCAGCCGCCGCGCAAAATCCGCCTGGCGGGTTGCGATGTCCTGTTCGATGGATTGCGTGAAACCAGCGACGTCACCACCGGCCGAAAAGACTCTGCCCTCGCCGCGGATCAGGATACACCGGACCGATGGGTCGTTCTGGGCCGACTGAAACAGGGCGGTCAGGCCCGGCACCGCCGTCTTGGGCACCGCATTGCCGAATTGCGGCCGGTTGAAGGTCAGGCGCAGCACGCCGTCCGTCAGGTCCACCAGATAGCTTTCGTCTTCGGCCGACTGAATCATGTCACATCCCCCAAGGAACCATCCACCAGCCGGAGTTGCGGCGGATGGTTCCTGTCATGTCAGGCGAGCGCGGCCTTGATGGCGGCCGCGATCGTATCAGGCTGGGGCGCAAAGGCCGTTTCCAGCGGTTTGGAGAAGGGCACCGCGCTGAACGCCGCGCCGACCCGCTCCACCGGGCGCTTGAGCGTACCCCATAGTTCTTCGGTGATGACGGAGGCGATCTCCGCGCCGATGCCGAACTGCTTGACCGCTTCATGCACGACGACCGCGCGCCCGGTTTTGCGCACGGAGGCCAGCACGGTTTCACGATCCCATGGCGAGATGGTGCGCAGATCGACGACTTCCACCGAAACGCCTTCACCCGCCAGCTTCTCCGCGACGGCAAGGCTGTGCGTCACCATCAGCGAATGGGCGATGACGGTGACGTCGCCGCCCTCCCGGCTGACCTTGGCCTTGCCGATCGGCACGACCTGCTTGGTGACGGGTGCGGGCGTCCAGTAGCTCGGCAGATTTTCGATGAAGAGTACCGGATCGGGATCGTCGATGGCTGCGCGCATCAGGCCATAGGCATCGTCCGGATTGGACGGGGCGACGACCTTGATGCCCGCCGTATGGGCAAACCATGCCTCCAGATAGTCGCTATGCTGGCCGCCGGTGGAAAAGCCCGAGCCGGTCATGGTCCGGATCACCATCGGCACGCCGGTCTGGCCGCCGGACATGAAGCGGAGCTTCGCTGCATGGTTGACGATCATGTCCATCGGCACGGCGATGAAGTTCATCAGCATGATCTCGGCAACCGGCTTGTACCCGCCGACTGCTGCGCCGATGGCGGCGCCGATGATCGCCTGTTCGGAGATCGGCGTCGATTTGACCCGGTCCTCGCCATATTTGGTCGACAGTCCCTTGGTGACGCCCATGACGCCGCCTTCCTGCGGATCGGCGACTTCCTCGCCCAGGACGAGAACCTTAGGATCGGCCTCCATCGCGTCGTGGAGGGCAAGGTTGATGGCTTCCACCATCGTCATCTTGGTGGCTTGGGTGCTGGCCGCTTCAGGAGCGAGCGCGCTGTTCGTGTCGGTCATGGCAGTCCTCTCACGCAATCTCGTGCGCGAACACGTCGCGCTTCAGTTCGGAGGCGTCGGGGAAGGGCGCTTCGAAAGCCGCGGTAACGGCGGCGTCGATCTGCGCTTCGATGTCCTTCTCGATCGCTACCAGTGCGTCCTCGCTGGCGATCCCTTCGGAAACGAGGCGGGCGCGCAGGATCGGCATGGGATCGGCGTCCTTGGCCTTTGCGTACAGATCCTTGTCCATATAATGGCCGGTTTCGCCGAGCAGGTGGCCGTTGAAGCGGAAGGTCATCGCCTCGATCAAGGTCGGTCCTTCACCGGCGCGGGCGCGCTCGATCGCAACCTTGGCGGCGCCGTACATCTCGTCGGGATCATTGCCGTTGACGGTGATACCCGGCATGCCATAGCCCGCCGCGCGATCCGAAATCTTCTCGACCACGCGCGAATAGGCGATGCTGGTATGTTCCGCGTAGAGATTATTCTGGCAAAGGAAGATCACCGGCAGCTTCCACAGCGCCGCCATGTTGAGCGATTCATGGAAAGCGCCGATATTCGCCGCGCCGTCACCAAAATTCGCGACCGAGACGCGATCACCGCTATCCAGCTTCGCCGCCCAGCCCAGCCCTGTGGCGATCGGCATGGAGGAGCCGACGATGCCGGTCGTCACCATCATACCCTTGCTGGGGCAGGTCAGGTGCATGGGTCCACCCTTGCCCTTGCAGGTACCGGTGATACGACCCGCCAGTTCCGCCCATAGCTCACCGAGAGGAAAGCCCTTGGCCAGCATGTCGTGAATGCCGCGATAGATGGTGCAGATATAATCGTCATCATCCAGGCTGACGGAGATCGCTGAAGGAATGATCTCTTGCCCGCGTGGGCTGTAATAAGGCATGACGAGTTTGCCGGCCATCATCTGCTTGATGACGCGTTCGTCATTCTGCTTGATCAGCGCTGCCTTCTTGTAGATTTCCAGAAGCGTCGCCGCATCCGGCTTGGGATAATTGGACATCTAACCTCTCCTGGTTGACCGGTCAGTAAGACTTGGGCAGATCGAGTACCTTTTCTGCGATGAAACTCAGGATCAACTGTTCGGTGATCGGGGCGATGCGCAGCAGGATGGACTCCCGGAACAGGCGCTCGACCTGATATTCGGTCGAATAGCCCATGCCGCCATGCGTCATCACCGCTTGCGTGCAAGCTTTGAAGGCGGCCCGGCCGCCAAGGAACTTGCCCGCATTGGCCTCGGCCCCGCAGGATTTTCCCTGATCATAGAGATTGGCGGCGCGCATCAGCATCCAGTAGCCGGATTCCAGATAAGTCCAGTTTTCCGCGAGAGGATGCTGGATGCCCTGATTTTGGCCGATAATGCGGCCGAACACCTTGCGGTCCCGCGCATATTGCGCAGCGCGGGCGAGCGCCCCGCGACCCAGACCCACCGCCTCGATGCCGACGAGGATGCGCTCGGGATTGAGGCTGTGCAGGATATAGTGGAAGCCCTTGCCCTCCTCGCCGATGCGATCTTCTTCAGGAACGAAATAATCGTCGATGAAGGTGGCGTTGGAATCGACGGCGTTGCGGCCCATTTTCGGGATGCGCCGTACCTCGATCTGCGATTTGTCGAGATCGGTGTAGAACAGCGTCATGCCGTCGGTCGGCTTCTTGCACTGATCCTTGGGCGTGGTGCGGGTAAGCAGCAGGATCTTGTTGGCGACCTGCCCTGACGACGTCCAGATCTTGCGGCCGGTGACGCGATAGCCGCCATCCACCTTGGTCGCGAAGGTCTTGATGCTCGTGGTATCTAGTCCCGCATCGGGTTCGGTGACGCCAAAGCAGGCGCGGTCCGTGCCCGCGATCAGGGGCTTCAGCATTCTCTCCTTCTGCTCCGACGTGCCGTGGACCACCACCGCATGCGGGCCGAAGATATTGAGATGGATCGTGCTGGCCGCCGAATAGCCCCCCGCGCTGGCCGACACTTCATGCATCATGATGGCGGCTTCGGTCACGCCCAGATTGGCGCCGCCCAACTCCTCCGGCATGGTGATGCCCAGCCAGCCCGCATCCGCCATCGCCTTGTGAAACTCGAAAGGGAAAGTCTTTTCCTGATCGAGACGCGACCAATATTCATCGTCAAACTGATTGCAGATTTTGCGGACGCCATCGCGGATGGCCTCCTGCTCTTCTGTCAGACTGATGTCCACGCAATCTCTCCATCGGGACCAGATATGAAGGCGCACGGATTTTTTCGAGTGCGCTTGGTACGCATTCTTACTATATGCTGGAGTTCTAATGTCAAGGGCGTGGTTCCGCGCTTGTGGATAGGGAGAGAGAAATGACTGGCTGGGGGCAGAAGAACTGGTTCATAACGGGCGCTTCCGCCGGGTTCGGCAAGGCGATCGCGCGCGGCGTGCTTGAAAAGGGCGGGCGGGTCATCGCGACTGCCCGCAACATCGAATCGCTGGCCGATCTGCTTGCCCTGGGTGGCGACAGAGTCCTGCCCGTCCGGCTCGACGTTCGCGACGGAGCGGCCGTCATGGAGGCGGTTGAGGCTGCCGAGCGCTTCGGCGGGATCGACGTCCTGCTTAACAATGCGGGCTATGGCTTCATCGCTGGCGTGGAGGAGGCGCGGGACGAAGAGATCGCTGCCCAATTCGATGTCAACTTCTTCGGGCCATTGCGCCTCATCCGCGCGGCCTTGCCGGGCATGCGGCAGCGGGGTGAGGGCTATATTGTCAACATGTCCTCGATCGGCGGGATGCGGGGGCTGATGGGAGCGGGCTTCTACGCTGCCACGAAATTCGCGCTGGAGGGGCTTTCGGAAGCGCTTGCGGGCGAGGCGGCCCGGTTCGGCTTGCGCGTCCTGATCGTCGAACCGGGCTATTTCCGCACTGACTTTTCGGGTCGTTCCCTGAGCTTTCCGGTGGCGCCGCATCCGGATTACGACTTCCTCGTGCGCCAGCGGATGCGCGCTGCCTCAGTCGACGGCATGCAGCCGGGCGATCCCGAACGGGCGCTTCAGGCGTTGCTAGCGGCGATGTCCAGCGACACGCCACCCATGCGGTTGCTGCTGGGCAGCGATGCCCATCAATTCGCCGTCGATGCGTTGCGGGCGAGGCAGGCCGATGTGGAGATATGGCGGGCGGTAACGGAAAGCACGGACTTTCCGGGCGGCGATTGACGCTTATCGCCGTGGCCCCTTATCCTCAAAAGCCGGGTGGATAAGGGCTGCTTCCGTTTTTATCTGATACGCCAGATAGTCGCGGATCAGCGCGCGCGCAGCCAGATAAACACTATCCTCTGCCCGCTCCGGTCGCCTTTCCTGAAGATAGGCCAGAACATCCTGCACCGACTGGAGAAGGATTGCTGTGCGCTCTGCCATCAGCGCCAGCGAGGGGTAACGGCCCGGATCTGGCGCGGCGCGTTCGAGCGCTTTTGCAACCTCTATCGCCTGCGCTTCGTCTCCTGCACTTCTCAGATAATCATGCAATTGGCCCAGCAGGCTCCGCAGCGCGGCGATATCATCGGCCAGCAGCTGGCCTTCACACTCGATACGCAGGGCGACATGACGCAGCAGATGGCCGATCGTCGCCAGCGCACTGCGCGCCGCTATACTGCCGCTCGCCGGCTCCACGACATCGACCAGGGTGGTTTCTATGGCGCGCACGATCTGCACGGCAGAGGGGTGGATCATCGCTCTATCCCATATCCACGGAAATATTCAGTTGGCCGAAGCGCGCCGACGGGATGGGCGGCGCCATCCCCATGGCGGACGCAAGGATATGCTTGGTCAGGTGCAGCACTTCCGTCGCGGTCCAGCCCTGGCGGATATGCGCGTCGGGCCGACGCAGCGATGCGGCTGAATTATGCGCCATGACGAGCAAGCGCAGCGAGCGGACCAGCTGATAATATTGCACTTTCTCCGGTGTAATGTGCAGGCCGGTCAGGCTTTCATAATAATCGAGCGCGGGCTGTAACCCCCATAGGGTGTGTCCGTCGCGCTCTATGTCGACCAGAAAGCCCTGCATGAAGGCAAAGTCTGCGGCCGCATCACCGATCGACACCTCTTCCCAATCGCTGAGCGCCGCGATCCGGCCGTCGCGGAAGACTTCCTCGCCATAACCATTGGTCCCTTTGCACAGGCAGAGCCTGTCGGCGGGCGGCGCATGGTCGGACAGCCATTCCACCGCCTCCAGCACCAGCGGGATCGGCTCGGTGGCAAGCCCCAGAAACTGGTCGCGCGCATGGCGCAGCGCGGAAGGAGCCGCGTCCGCCCCGTCACGCGGCACGGGCAGCCGCTCGCCAAGGCCAAGCACCTGCCAGTCGACGGCATGGACGCGGGCCAGCGTGGCGATATGCTCCCTGGCGATGGCGATGCGCAGGTCGTCATAGGCTGGATCGGGGTCGGAATAATGGGGAATGTTCCAGTCCCCCTCGATCTTCTCGCGGGCATAGAAGGGGCGATCCGTGCGCGCCGGATCATCCTCCCGGAACAGGGCGCGCGCCGTCGGTATGTCCGCCGCGTTCAGCCGGTCGTAGATGAAATATTCCAGATCGAGCGGATTGGGGTCAGTGCTCCCGGCCGGGAAGTCACTGCGCAGGACGAGTTCGCGTTCCGGGCCGCCATCGATCCGATAGCGGACGAAGCGGGTTTCGCGCGACGAACCGCGCGCAAAACTCTCGACGCTGAGCACGGTTGCGGCCCCGCCCAGATGGCGGGACAGGATCGGTGCCAGCTCATCGGGGGTGAAGCGCATCGTCATTCAAATCCATAGGGCGCATAAGGGCCATTGATGAACAGTTCGACCTGCGCCGCGCCGCTGCTGACCGACCCATCAGGGGCGTAGGTCGTCACGCGGGCGAGATATTCCGGCCCCTGGATCTTCTGGCCGGGCTGTTCGGTGCCGGTGCCTTCACCGAAATTGGTCGCGGCCTGCTCGCCGGACACTTTGTTGGGCGTATAGGTGAAGGGCTGCACCGAAAAATCGAACTGGTCCCATTCCAGCGCCAGTTCCTCCGACCCATGATAGGTGAAGAAAGTGCCGCCATCTTTCCAGCTGCCGGGGTGATAGCCCATGGTCTGCACCACCCAGGGCATGCCGATGGCTTCGAACCGGACGCGCCATTCCCGGCCCTCGCTGTCCTCCAGAGTGACCATTGCCTCCTTCATAATCCGGGTGCCGGGGTGGAAGCTGACTTCATGCCGCCCTTTCACCAGTTCGATCGGCTCGCCTTCCCATCCCCGGAACAGCGTGCCGCCAAAGGGCGTGCCGAACACATCGTTCATCTTGGCCTGCACGCCCTCGGCCGTCTCGTGCATGTGGAAGAAGCCGCTGATCGGATCGCTGCGGAAGCAGGTCCAGAAACGCAGCGCGCGCTTGGGACCATTGTCGGCCTTGCGCGGCGGCAGCAGCGAGGCGACCGGCGAGAGCGGCGGCCGTTCGGCATAGAGACCCCAGCTATGATCGCGAGCGCCCGACCAGCCCGCCGGGTCGACCTGCCATTCCCTGCGATCCAGTCTGATCCAGCCGCGCGCCTTGCCGGGCTGCGAATAGCGGGTCTGGTCGGTGGTCCGCCGCCCGCGATGCTCGGCGACATGATGCTCCTCCAGAAAGGCGGGCGAGGTGCCCTCCCAGACAAGATCGAAGCTGAGGCCGCTGTCATTGTCCGCCATGCTGAGGCGGATTTCCTTGAGCGGTTTGATGAATTCCACCCGCCAGGGGCCGATTTCAATGTCGAAATTGCCGCGCCAGCAGCGGTTGAAGCGCACGGTCCTCTGCTGCCCGCGGACATTGAGCAGCGCATAGCCGCCGATCATGTCGCTATTGGGGTTGATGCGCGCGCCGGTGGCCAGGAAAACGCCTTCATCCGGGCTGAACACGCCGAAATAATAGCCGTCGTCCCAATTATAGTCGGTCGAGGGGATGTGGCTGAACGTATAGGGCGCCTGATGGACCGGAAATTCATCATAGGGGGTCAGCATCGCATACTCCTGCATGGGGGAGCAGGGATGCGGATGGCCGCGCAGCCTTCACCGGTCGGACAATGGGTCCGGGGCATCCTCGCTCCTTGAAACTTCTGCCTGATGATTCTTGTTGCAGATATGAGATGCTAGCATATGATTATATAGATAACCAGTATCGGCGGAGAGGAATGCGCGATGGCAAAAGCCCCTTATGGCAGCTTCAATCAGGTGGCCTATATGGTTCCAGACCTGTCCGCCGCGATCGACTGGTGGACGCAGGTGATGGGCGTGGGTCCGTTCTTCGTCTTTCCCCCTTTCGACATCGTCGGGGGCGACTATCGGGGCCAGCCGCACAAGGCCGAATTCGGTGCGGCGATCGCCTATTCCGGCGAGGTGATGGTCGAACTGATCGAGCCGCGCGGTCCATCCATCTTCCAGGAATTCCTCGCCGACGGGCGCAAGGGCGTGCATCATCTTTGCGCCTTCAGTGACGACATGCCGTCGACCGAGGCGTGGATCACCGCACGCGGCGGACGGCGGTTGCAGGGGGCGGCCTTCGCAGACGGGTCGGAAGTCGCCTATTTCGCGATGAATGACGATGAAAGCATCATATTGGAGATCGGCGTGCTGAAGCCCGAAGTGCTTGGGCTGTTCGAGGCAATCAAGGCGGCCGGTGCGAACTGGGATGGCAAAACCAGATTGTTCGATCCCATGACAGGCTGATCACTCAGTCGCCTGTGAAGTTCAACTCCAGCCGAAGTCCATTGGGATCGAACACGAAAATCTGGCGCAGGTCGATGGATTCGACCAGATTACATTCATAGTCCGCGCCCATGGCGTCCAGTCGGGCCTTGATGATGTCATGGCCGATGCAATCGAAGGCGACATGATGCAGTCGTCCGGTGTCTGCATTCTCGGCGCGCAGGGGTTCATCGGCTGGCGGCGCGTTGAGATGGACGATGGGATAGCCTTCGCCGTCCAGCATCCAGATCGCCTTGACCCCGGTTATGCCGGGCGGACTGCTTCGCGTCAGGCCAAGCAACTGCTGGTAGAAAAGCGCGCTCTCCTCCATCCGCGTGGTTCGGATGTTGACATGATCGATCCGCCGAACCTCCCCGGTCATGCTGCGTTCCGTCCAGCCGGGCGAGGCCGGAATCCAGCGATATAGCGGTCGATCATCCCATGATATTGCGCGATCCGCCGTTCCTGATGAGCGAGTATGGCGCCCCGATAGCCACGCGAGTGCATTGCCTGCTGTTGCCCCACCATGACCCAGGCGTCGCCGTCCAGAACCACGCCCAGGCTCTTTTCGCCATAATGGACAAATTCGCGCGGCGCATGATCCGTCGCCGCCTCGCCATCCAGCGTCACCAGCGACTTGTGCGAACTCATGTCGCCGAAATTATAATACCAGCAGTCGAACAGACATTGTTCCGGGTCCGTCGCATGGGGAAGGGCGCGCAGGAACAACATGCCATCCGCGTTCAACGACGTCGCGAAATTGGGAAACAACGTATAGTGAAAGACGTCGGTCAGTTGATCGTCGCTCAGCTGCCCGTAATGATGCAGGCCGCGTTCGGCATGGAGCACTCGTTTCTGCTGCTGCACGGCTTCCCGCGCCTCGCGTTCGCGGCCGCGAAAATCTTCGGGATCAAGACCCCAGCGCGTCAGATCAGCGGCGATCGGATCGGTCAGCCTGTCCTTGGCAGGAGGAAGCCGGTGAGCTGGCAGGCAACATTTGGTCTGGCCCAGCGCATGGCCGTTTTCATAAAGTTCGATATGGGTTTCGCGATAGCTGTCCTCGGCATATTCAATGCCTTCCGGATGCGCGGTGGGCAGATGGTAGGTTTCATGGAAATTGTCGAGCAACAGCTTCCAGTTGCAGGGCATGTGAACGGAGATGGCCTGCACCCGCACCATGGTTTCGAGCGGGTAGGCGCTCCACGCTTCCCGGATCGGTCCCAGAAATTCGGTCAAGGAAACGCAATCGGGGTCCATGTTGATCCAGACGAAACCGGCGAACTGATCGCAGGCCAGCTCGATCAGCGAAGCGTGACGGCAGGGATCGCCGCCGGGGAAGTCCTCCGGATCTTGCGCATAGCTGCACCGGCCGTCCAGTTCGAACCGCCAGCTATGATAGGGGCAGGTGAAGGAAGGCATGCTGCCTTCGGACATGATGACGAGTTTGTTCCCGCGATGCTGACAGACATTGTAGAAGGCGCGGATGCCGCCTTCCTCCTGTCGCACGATCAGAATCGATTCCCGTCCGATTTCCTCTACGCGAAAATCGCCCGGTTCAGGGATTTCATCGGCGCGGATGGTGAGCAGCCAGCTCTTGGTCCAGACATTGTCCCATTCCGCATCCATAAACGCGCGCGACGTATAACGTTCTCCGCTGAGCGGACGGGACAAAGGGTTCGGACCGGTCATGTGCCTCTCCATCAATGGCGCTTGTTTCCGTGACTCTATCTTATCTTGCTGGCACACGGTATGGTAGCATATTAAATGAAAAGCGCGCATCCGCCAAGACAGGAATCGACGCGTGAGGAGAGGCGAGTATGGAAAAGACAGCGGGCGTCGATCTGATCGCAGCGCATTGGTTGCTGGCCGGACAGCGTCCCAGCGCCAATCCCCACCCATGCCCCATGCCCTTGCGCGACCGGGCGCTGCTGGCGGCTGAGGCCGGCTATGCAGGCATCGGCCTGCTGGCATCGGAACTGGAGGCAGAGGTCGCGCGGCATGGCACGTCCGGCGTGCGCGCTCTGCTGGAGGATGCAGGCATTCGCCATGTCGAGCTGGAAGCGCTGACCGATTGGTGGCGCGACGAGAATATCTGGAGGGGCAATCTGGAACGGATGATCGCGTTTGGCGGCGCAATCGGCGCACGCCTTATCAAAGCGACAGGCGATTTCTCCGCCGACCCCTGCGCATTGGCGGCCATGAGCGATGCCTTCGCCCTGGTAGCCGAAATCGCCCGGCAGGGCGGAATGCCCGTTGCGCTGGAGGTTATCGCCTTTTCCAATATTGCCGACATCGCTGCGGCCCATATGGTCCTTGGCGATCAATTGGGAAAGGGGGCAGGGTTGATGCTCGACAGCTGGCATGTCGCCCGTTGCGGCCTGTCCCTCGACTCGATTTCAGCGTTGCCGCAAGGGGTCATCATCGGCGTCGAAATTTCCGATATTGGCCCTGCTATAGTGGGGGATATGTTCACCGATACGCTCGATCATCGGCGGGTTCCCGGAGAAGGTGTCTATCCACTCAGCCCTTTCCTCGACGCGGTTGCCCAGACCGGCTATTCCGGCCCGGTCGGGCTGGAAGTCTTGTCCGCATCGTTGCGCAGCGAAGGTGTGCCCACGGCCCTTGTCCGTTGCGCGGAAGCCGCTCGAAAAATCCTCGCTGAATGCCATTGAACAAGATCATATTATTACGATAAGCTATCGTATCTTATTCGGAGAGGAAATCGATGTGACCCAGGCGCGTTATCTGTGGAGCGCGGCGAGCGCGCTGCGAACCCGCGTGCGGCCGTTCGTGACGGACAATGCAGCGCGCGATGCGCTCGATAACAGCATACGCGTCCTGACGACGATGGCGAATGCGTTCGAACCGGGGCCGGACTTGCCCGATGCGGTGCCTGCCGCAATCCACATGCTGGCTGGTCCGCCGGAAAATATGGCCGCCCATCGCAATACGGGCCATGCCATTGCGACTCTGGCGGCGCAGGTTGGCGGGGACATTGCGCCTCAAAAACGGCTGGAGGCCGCGCGCTGGGAAATGGCGCTGTTGGACGAAGCCCTTGCGCGCATCGACGGCGTGGAACGAGCGGCGCCGCTGGAGGAAGGCAAGGGGGGCAACTCCATCGATCCCGAGCGGCTGCAAGCCTATCTGCGCAGACAGCCCGGATGCGAGGATGTCGAGGTGACTGCCTTCCGCCTCGTGGTCGGCGGGCGATCGCGCCAAACAGCTCTCTTTTCCGTCAGCGGCGGAGGCAATCTGCCTGCGAAAATGGTGATTCAGCGCGGCATACCGGGACAGGCGGCGGGAGCGGCTTTTCTGGATGAGGCGCGGCAATATGGGCTGCTGGCGCAACTGCACGCGGCGGGGATGCGGGTTCCCCGCCCGGTGCTGGTGGAAACGGATGCGCAATGGCTCGACGCGCCCTTCCTTTTCGTGGAGCAGGTGGCGGGGGCGCCGGCGCAGCCCGATTACTGGCTGCCCGCCGATAATGAAGCCGTGGTTCTGGATCTGGCGCGGCAAATGGCGCTGCTTCACGCGCAACCGGTGGATCGGGTGGGACAGGGGCTGGTGGAGGCGCGAGAGGGCCATGATCCGGCCGCCTGGCGGGAGGAAGTCGAACAGCTCGCCACCGCCTGGAACGAGAGCACGCATTGGCCGTCGATCAATATTTCCGGCGCAATCGCCTGGCTGCGCGACAATGCCGATTGCATCGACGACCGCCGCGCCATCGTCCATAATGACATGGTGTTCCACAACATACTGGCGGAGGATGACCGTATCACCGCCATTCTCGATTGGGAGCAGTGCGCCATCGGTCATCCGGGCGAGGATCTGGGTTATTGCTATCCGGTAGTGATCGCCGTCACCGATTGGGGTCGGTTCATGGACGCCTATCGGGCGGCGGGCGGAGCTGATATCCCACAGCGGCAGATCGACTTCTTCGCGCTTCGGGCAGGCCTGCGCCTGATGAGCCTGGTGCTGGCGGGCGGACGGGATTCGTTCGAAGGCGGGTTGACCGATGACATATTGGTTGCCAGCGCGGGCGCGCATTTCAGTCAGCGCCTGCTGCATCGCATCGCCGTCGTCTTCAACTCCATATTGGAGCGCGCGCCATGAGTAAGGAAATCCGGCCCTTCGTCCTTGCTATCGACGAGAGCGAACTGTCCGATTTGCACAGGCGGCTCGACCAAGCGCGGTGGCCCGAGCGGGAACCCGTGTCCGGATGGGAGCAGGGCGTCCCCACGGACAGGCTACGCGGGCTGATCGATCATTGGCGGCATACCTATGACTGGCGGCGATGCGAGGCGATGCTGAACGGCTTTGGCCAGTTCAAGACGCTGATCGACGGCATCGACATTCATTTCCTGCATATCCGTTCCCCGCATGAGGGTGCCTTGCCACTTTTGTTGACGCATGGCTGGCCGGGGTCGGTCATCGAATTCCACAAGGTTATAGGGCCGCTTTCTAACCCCACCGCTTATGGTGGGGATGCGGCGGACGCCTTCCACCTGGTCGTGCCGTCCTTGCCCGGCTATGGCTTTTCGGGGAAACCCTCGACCAGCGGCTGGGGTGTCGAGCGCATCGCCAAGGCCTGGGCCGAACTGATGCGGCGCCTTGGCTACGCTCGCTATGTGGCGCAGGGCGGCGATTGGGGTTCGGCGGTGACGGCGCAACTGGGCGTGCAGGCGCCGCAGGAGCTGGCGGGCGTTCATTTCAACATGTTGACGGTCGTGCCGGAGGATTTGGGCGGCGATTTGAACGAGGAGGAGCGGGTTGCGATTGCCAAGGCGCGGCATTTCGCGGAGGTTGAATCGGCTTATGCCCGGCTCCAGGCGACGCGCCCGCAAACGATCGGCTACGCGCTGGCGGATTCGCCCGTGGCCCAAGCCGCCTGGATCTATGAGAAGTTCCGAACATGGTCCGATTGCGACGGTGAAGCGGAGAATATCTTCTCGCGAGACGAGATGCTCGATAATATCATGCTCTACTGGCTAACGAATAGCGGTGCTTCCTCCGCTCGCCTTTACTGGGAAAGCATGGGCAGCTTCCGGCCGATGAAGATCGACCTTCCTTTGGGTTATACCCAGTTTCCGCGAGAAATATTATCACCGCCCCGAAAATGGGCGGATCGACTGTTCAGAAATATCATCCATTGGAACGCGGTCGACAAAGGGGGCCATTTCGCCGCCTTCGAGCAGCCCGTTCTTTTTGTTGGGGAAATGCGGAACTGTTTCCGGTCGTTACGATAGGGCTCTCCTATATGGTAAGTTAGCAAATCGTACGCGGTGAAAGATTTCTGGTGCATTTCATGGCCGCATGCGTCATCATGATGACCAGGATATATTGGTGAATATCGAAAGAGATGATGCGCATGGCCAACGGTGCAGCGAAACGGAAAACGTCCAAAAGTCGGGCCGAACCCCCTTCAGCGCAGCAATTTACTTTCGGTTATCTGGTCCATGACGTGTCGCGTATCCGTCGCACGATGATGGATCTCATCATGCGGCCTTATGACATTACGCGATCGCAATGGTCGGTACTCAGCACCCTCTCGCGCGGCGGCAATAATGGCATGACCCAGGTTGATCTGGCGCGGCTGATGGAGGTGGGGAAGGTCACCGTGGGCGGTCTTGTCGATCGCCTCGAAGCTTCCGGCCATGTCGAGCGCCGGGCTGATCCGACCGATCGACGCGCCAAGCGCGTGTTCATCACCGACCAGGGCTATGAAGTCATCAGACTGATGATCGACGTCGCATCCAAGGCGAACGAAAACCTGCTGGCGGATTCGACGCCGGAGGAAATCGAGGTGTGCGAGCTGGTACTGAGCCGAGCGAAAAAGCGGCTGAAGACGATCCTCGCTGAATATGGCCGTCCCGGCGATATCATTGAAAAAGACGAGGCCGAGCTCGACAGGGAGATGTAGGAATATCTCCGATATTTTCCTGCAAATTCGCAAAAGGGTAGTTCATGTATTTTCTGGTCATGGCGCAGGATAAGCCCGGCGCACTCGAACGTCGTCTGGAACATCGTCAGCGCCATATCGATTATTGGGTGGGGCAGGGCGACACGCTCAAGGTCGCGGGTGCGATGCTGGATAGCGATAGCGCCGATGCCAAGCCGATTGGCAGTTCTTTTCTTCTGGAGGCGGAGAATGAAAGTGCGATCCGCACCCTGATTGCAGGCGATCCCTTTTCGACCGAGGGCATATTTTCTGAGGAGATCCGCATTCAGCCGGTCCGCCCCGCAATTGGAGAGTGGTTGCCCGGCTGAACGCAGTCCCCTGCTTCAATCCTCGCCGATATAGATCAGCTTCTTGCCGCTATTGGCGCCGGTAAACAGGTCTTCGAGCGCGCCGACGACATTGGGCAGGCCCGGCTCAACGCTTCCATCATGGTGCAAATGCCCGGCAACCATCATGTCGGTCAGTCGTTCCACGGCGGCACCGAACCTCGCCACATGGTCGAAAATGACGAAACCGGACCAGGTCAGGCAGCGCATCAATATCTCGCGTTCATTGCGCAGTCCGGTCGGTGGCGGGTTCCAGCTCGGCGTTGCCGCTGTGCCGCACTGGACGATCCGGCCGTAGCGGGCCATGGCTCGAATGGCGGTATCGAGGATGGGGCCGCCCGTATTGTCGAAATAGCTGTTGAAGCCATCGGGGCGAATCGTTGCCAGCGTGGCGGCAAGATCGACGTTCTTGTAGTTGAAGGCCGCGTGATAGCCGAACCGTTCGATGCATCGCGTGACCTTGTCGTCGCTGCCCGTCAACCCGACCACGAACGCATCGGCCTGACGCGCGATCTGGCCCACCACGCTGCCGACCGAGCCTGCGGCGGTCGATACCAGGATCGCCTGTCCGGCCGCAGGCGGCGCAATATCGTGGAGCGCGAGCCAGGCGGTGACGCCGGGCATGCCCAGCACGCCCGCATAGGCGGGCAGCGGCGCACGCGGAGTGGGGATGTGCGAGAGGAGCTCGGCTGGCGTCGCCAGCGCATAATCCTGCCAGCCGAAGAAGCCATAGACCACATCGCCCGTCTTGACGGACGCCTCCCGGCTGTCGGTCACCACGCCGACGGCCAGCGCCCGCATGGGCGCTCCGATCGGGGTCAGCGCTGGGTTGGACGCCCATCCCCGCTGAACCGGATCGGCCGACAGGTAGAGGTTCCGCACAAGGAACGTGCCATCTTTTGGCGCCTCGACCGGCACCTCCCGCTGCAAGAAATCCTCCTGCCCCGGCGAACCCGATGGGCGCCGGTTCAGAACGATCTGCCGGTTGGTGCTGCTGGTGGTAAAAGCGGGGATAAAGCCAGTCATGGCGACCTGTCCAGATATGGTATGCTATATTACCAATTCAATAGCCCTGCTATCCCCCATCGTCAACCGCTATAGAAACAGGACCGGGACGCGGGCATCGTCGGGATGAACCGTCGACGGACCGGCCGGGTACAGGTCGAAGATAGACCGACTGCCCTCCATTCCCGAGAGCAGTTCCATCGTCATCGGCGCGCTGGAGCAATTCAGCATCGCCCGAACCGCATCGCGAAAGGCATCATTCTTGCGGATTTCGTCGACGACGGATTCATCGCGATAGGATTCGATCGCGACGAACTGGTTGGGATCGCGGCTCCATCCATAATAGACGAAATGGGTCATGACCTCGATGGCGTCGGCATGGCCGCGCCACAGTCCATCCCAGATGGCGAGAAAACGCTCTCTCTGCGCCGGATCGATCGTCCAGCGCGAAATGAAGAGATTGGGCGTCGTGTGGATGCGGCTTTCCAACGCAAATTCTCCCAGGGAATGGATAAGCAAGAATCAGCGGCGTCCCGGCGCCTCCGTGGGATCGTCGCTCAGATAGCGCGCCAGCGTCTGGTGAAGATGGCGGATGCGCACTTCCTGATAGGCGGAATAGATGATGTCGGCATTGCCGCCGTCGCGCATGCCCTGCTGGCATTGGCGCAGGCCATTGACATCCTGATCATAGATTTCGCCATGCCATGGCGGCAATATGCCCGCGCCTGCGAACGTATCCTGTTCGCCCAGTTCCACCAGATTCACTTCCGGCACCGGTTGTCCGTTGGCCGGCTTCGGCTTGAAGATCAGGAATTCGAAGGTCGCGCGGTTGGGATCGCCACGCACCGGCAGGAAACGATAGACATAGGGATAGCCGAGCGATCGGAAGATGATCATGTTCGGAAAGACGGAATATTGGACCGCATCGGCAGCCTCCGCGTCCGACATGGCGGAATAGTCCGTTCCATCCGCTTCGCCCATGGCTGCGCGCATGCCTGCGGCCATATGATGGCGCGCCTTGACGCCTTCGTCGAGCTGGGGTGGCTCAACCCCCGCAAAGACGACATTCAGGGCGGCGTTCAGGATTTCCTGCTCCGACAGCGCGCGCGGAAGCTGGTCGCTCATGACGCCGGTCGGTTCGAGAAAGCGGCTGACATGCGGATCGTCGGGCCAGACGTCATATTGCGTGCTGGCGTCGCCGCCAAAGGGCAGCGCCTGCGCATGGATGCCCGCCAGATGATAGGATTCGAGAAATGCCTCGATGCAGGTCTTCCAGTTGGCGTCGATCGTCTTGCGGATCACCGTCGCCAGATATTTGTCTTCATAGGACCAGTCGGCAAAATGGGCCGGAAGATGTCCCAGATAATCGAGCAGCGGCGGTGCGTCGGCGTCGCGGTTGATGAACACGAATCCCTGCCAGCGCTCCACCCGCGCCTCGGGCAGGTTCATTTTCTTCTCGTCCAGATCGGGAAAGTCCCAGCGCGAGGGTATGTGGGCCAATGTTCCGTCGAGATTCCAGGTGAAGCCGTGGAAAGGACAGGCCAGCTTCATGACGCTGGTGTCATGCGTACACAGCTTCATGCCGCGATGCAGGCAGCTATTGTAGAAAGCGCGAATCTCGTCGTCATCGCTGCGCATGATGATGAAGGAGGCGCCGGGGCTTTCATAAACCACGCAGTCGCCCACTTCGGGAATCTGCTCCTCACGGCAGGCAAATTGCCAGACGCGTGGCCATAGGCGCTTTTCTTCCAGCGCGGCAAAGGCGGGATCGCGATATTGCTCCCGCGATACCCTGGCCACCGGCACGTCGGTTTCGGAATATTCGCGCAACACTTCCGGGGCGGGGGCCGGATCGTCGGCGATCACCTGTTGAAATGGGGGGATATGACTCTGGCGGTAATCCGGTGCGAATTTCGTTTCGCTGCCCACTATCCATCTCCTTGAATCCTGTCGCCGGTCGCGTCGCGGCGTCGGCCCATTGGCTGTGCATGACGATAGCATCCGGAGAGCGCGAGTCAAGATCGTATGCTAGCATAGTATATTGAGGCTGGCGCGCCCCATTAAAGATTGCTAGCATATCATTCTATTACGAACTAATATGCCGGTGGTTTGCCGAAGAGGGGCAAGAGGATATATGGACATCGAGAAAATCCGCACGATGGCGATCGATCCGATCGTGCAAAGCTATGACAAGCGGGACACCATTTTATACGCACTCGGACTCGGCTTCGGCGCCGATCCGCTGAATGAGGCGGAATTGCCCTTCGTCTATGAGAAGGCGCTGACCTGCCTGCCTTCCTACGCCAATATTCTCTGCCATCCTGGCTTCTGGGCGCAGGATCCGCAATTCGGGATTGATTGGGTCAAGATCCTGCACGCCGAGCAGGATCTGGTGGTTCACAAGCCCTTGCCCGCCACGGGAGCCCTTCGCGGCGAATACAGGGTCGCCGGGATCGAAGACAAGGGCGAGGGACGCGGCGCGCTGCTGCATCAGGAGAAAGAGCTGTTCGACAACGCGACGGGCGATCATCTCGCCACGGTTCGTTCGACGCTTTTCATGCGGGGCAATGGCGGCGAGGGCGGTTTCGGCAACGCGATGCTGGCGGCCGAACCCGTGCCGGATCGCACGCCCGACCGCACGGTGGAAATCGCTACCCTGCCCCGGCAGGCGCTCATCTATCGGTTGAGCGGCGACTGGAACCCCCTCCATGCCGATCCGGCCATTGCGCAGAAAGCGGGCTTTTCCATGCCCATCCTGCATGGTCTGTGCACCAAGGGCATCGCCAATCGCGCGATCCTATCCGCCTATTGCGACAATGACGTTGCGCGGTTCAAGGCGATGTTCGTGCGCTTCAGCAAGCCGGTGATGCCGGGCGAAACGATCCGGGTCGAATTTTTCGAAGAAGGCGCTGGCCGCCTGCGGTTCAGGGCAATCGCCGTCGAGCGCGGTGATGTCGTGCTGGATCGCTGCTCCGCCACGGTTGCATAACAGGGCGTTCGATATGACTGACAGGACATGCCTGATCCTCTATTACTCATTGACCGGGCAGGCCGAAAAGGCGGCGCTTCAGGCTGCGGCAACGGCGTCTGCGGCGGGATGGACGGTACGGACATGCCGGATCAGCATGACGGCGCCCGAAGATGCGCTGGCGCGTCCCTTGAAAATCGCCGATTCGAAGAAATGGACGCAGGGCGCGCAGAAGGGGCTGACTGTGCCGGTCACCTGCGATCCACCCGATGCCGTTGTCGGGCGCTATGATGCCGTGCTGCTGTTCACCAACACCTGGGGGGACAATCCCAGCGTGCCGGTGCGGTCCTTTCTGGAAAGCCCGGCGGCGCAAGCCTTGCTATCTGGCACGCCCTTCGGCGTCTATGTCATCTGCCGGCGCCTGTGGGAAAAGAACCTCGCTATCGTCCGGTCATTGGGGGAGGCTGCTGGCGGCCGCTTTCTGGGCGGGGAGGCCTTCATGCATCCCGGTGGACAGATAGGCAGCCTGATCCAGACCATCAGCTATCTGCATCGGTCGGATGACGGACTGCGCCGTTTCCTCGGCCTGCCGTTGCCCCGCTACGGCCTGTCCGATGCAGCGATCGCGCGCCTTCCCGATTTCACTATGGAATTGTTGAATGCGGCCGGGAAAGTGGCAGCGGAATAGCGCAAGGAATGGCGATGACGGAAGTAGGTCGTGATTCTGGCCGGATCATATTCATGGACGGCGGGCATAATTTCCGCGACATTGGCGGTTATCCGACACGGGATGGCTGCCATGTCGCGCAAGGACTGGTGTTCCGCTCCGGTACGATGTCGGAACTGAGCGACCGCGATCATGCGATATTGGACAACCTTGGCCTCAAGGTGATTTGCGATCTGCGCTCGACCAGCGAGCGCAGCCGACGGCCTTCGCGGCTGCCAGAGGCTGCCCAATATGAAATCTGGTCCCGCGACCATCATATGAGCGCAGGCGACCTCACCGAAGCGATGCACAGGCCCGATGCGACGCCGGACACCGTGCGCGCCCTCATGATCGATGCCTATCGCACGCTGGCCTATGAGCAGGCTCCTTCCTATCGGGAGCTTTTCCTGCGCATCGCGCAGGGACCGCTGCCGCTTGTCTTCCATTGCGCGGCGGGCAAGGATCGCACCGGTATCGCGGCAGCGCTGTTGCTTGACCTGCTGGGTGTGGAGCGCGAACGGATATTCGCCGATTATGCCCTGACCGATGAATTTTTCGCACGCGGCTGCCAACTGATCGCCAGTGATCCGGTGGGGCATCGCTTCGCGGAGGTGGACCCGGCGATATGGGAGCCGATGATGCGCGCCGATCCTGCCTATCTGGCTGCCATGTTCGTGGCGCTGGAGGTACGCCACGGCACGGCCGAGGCCTTCATCCGCGATGAACTCGGTCTCGATGATGAAGACATTATGACGATCCGGGATCGGTTGCTCGTCTGACTTCTAAGCGCGAGACGGATCTGCGAAGGATACCACCGTCAAACCGCCATCGGTGAACAATTCGGCCGCCGTCATATAGCTGGCGTCGTCCGATGCCAGAAACGTGACCAGCTTGCCGAATTCAGCGGGCAGGCCCATGCGGCCCATCGGGATGGCGTTCACCAGGGCGCGGACCTGCGGCATCGCCTGGACCTGCGGATTTTCCAGCATTTCGGTCAGGTGGGCGCCGGGGTGAATGCTGTTCACGCGGATCTTGTCGCCCCGCAGCGCGCAATGCACGGCGGTCGTCTTGGTCAGGTTCGCAAGGGCCGCCTTGCTGGCGCCATAGAGCGAGGTCGTCGGCAGGACCATCTGCGTGCTGTTGGAGGCGACGTTGATGATCGAGCCGCCACCGCTCCGACGCAGCGCGGGCAGCACCGCTTTCGTCCCCAGAAAGGCGCCGATCAGATTGACATCCAATATGGCGCGGAACTGGTCGACGGTCGCTTCTTCGATATCGATTGGAATATTGATGCCGGCATTGTTCACCAGACAGTCGATCCGCCCCCAGCGATAGAGCGTGTCGTCGATCAGGGCGGCCCAGCCATCAGCCTCGCGCACGTCCAGATGGACATAATGGGCGCTATGCCCGGCGGCGATCTGCTGCGCGGCACGCGCCTCTCCCGCTTTGTCCAGAACGTCCGCGATCACGACTTTCGCGCCCTCCGCGCATAGTGCGTCCACCGCTCCGCCGCCAAGACCCCGCGCCCCGCCCGTCACGATCACAACCTTGTTCGCAAGCCGTGCCATGGAATATCTTCTCCTGTTATGTTTGTTCCGGCCAGTCAGCCGCGCATTGGCGCATAAGGCGTGTCGGAGGCGAAGGAGAGCGTCTCGTTCACCACCGCACGGGCCAGCGCACTGACGATCTCCGGAAAATCGGGATCGGCCTTCAGGGCGTCGACGGCCGCGAAATAGCTGTTGGCGTCCGGAACTTCCCAAATGTGAATGACGGTGTTCAGCCTGTCTATATCCGTTATCATGGCGTGCAGCATGCGGCAGCCATGCGCTTCCATCTTTTCCCGCACCTTGGGCGCTATGCCCATGAAATCCATGACGCCGGCATAGGAGAGTTCCAGTCGCGCGATCAGATACATTGGCTTCGTTTCCCTTTCAGGACTGGTCCCGTTCGATGAAATATTGGCGGATCAGGGCGCGCTGCACCTTGCCCGACGCGGTGCGGGGCAGGGGTACGCCCTGCTCGATCCGGCGTGGAATCTTATAGGCGGCAAGCGACTTGCGCGCGAAGGCGATCACCTCATCGGCGTCGACTTCATGACCGGGACGCAGTTCCAGCGAGGCCGTGACACCTTCACCCCATTTGGGGTGCGGCAGCCCGAACACCGCGCAATCGAGAATGGCGGGATGGTCGCGCAGAACCGCTTCGACCTCGGCCGGATAGACATTCTCGCCGCCAGAAACGATCATGTCCTTGATCCGGTCGGTCAGGAACAGATAGCCGTCCTTGTCCAGCTTGCCGCCATCGCCGGAGCGATACCAGCCGTCGATCAGCGCCTCCGCCGTCGCGTCGGGCTTGTTCCAATATTCGATCAGCAGGCTTGGGCCTTTCACCCAGATTTCCCCCGGCGTGTCGACCGGCAGCAATTCGCCCTCCGGTCCCCGGATCGCGATGCTGAAGCCGGGCAGGGGCCGCCCGACCGAACGGAGCAGAGCGGGATTGGCGGCATCATGCTCCTTTGGCCCCAAAATCGCCATGGTGCCGGAAATTTCCGTCATGCCATAATATTGCAGGAAACGGCAGCCGAGCCGGTCGACCGACCGTTCTAGCAGCGCCGGGTCCATGGAGGCAGCGCCATAATGAATACCGCGCAGCGTGGGCACGCGGACATTGCGCGCGTCCATCTCCCCGATCAGCGCGCGCACCAGTGTCGGCACGATGAAGGTGCGGGTAATCCCTTGCGCGAGGCACGCGTCCAAAATGGTCGCCGGATTGGTGTCGGCAATGACATGCGCCGTCGCGCCCCGCACCAGCGCGGTGCAGACCCAGGACATGCCCCCGATATGGAAAGCGGGCAGGGGGGAGAGCAGAATCTCATCATCGCCCCAGTCGTCGAAATAGCCGGATATAGTCTCGATATGCCGATGGATGCCGAAGGCATATTGCGACGTCAGCACGCCTTTCGGCTTGCCGGTGGTGCCGCTGGTGTAAAGCTGAAGGCATGGCGCGCGCGGATCGAGCGGCACATGCGGTGCAGGCGGCGATGCGGCGATGCGCGCGCGCAACCCATCCGGTCCCTCGTCATCGACGATGACGCGGGGCAGACCCTTGCAGTCGGCCTGCGCCACCAGCGGATCGAACTCCCGGTCCGCGATGACCAGCGTGACTGCGCTGTCCTCCAGCACATATCGGGTTTCCGGCGCCGTATTGCGCCAGTTGATCGGCACCATGACGGCCTGCGCCCGCATCGCGCCGATCAGCAGAAGGAAGAACAGATCGCTATTCTTGCCCATATAGGCAAAGCGGCCGCCCGGCCCGACGCCATGTTCGCGCAGCAGGCTGACGGCTGCGTTGCAGCCACGGTCCAGCTGCGCATAGGTCCAGCGGTGCGGGCCGAAGACGATCGCCGGCTTGTCGGGCGTTTTGGCGGCAAAGACGGTCGGATATTCAGAAGGCAGGATCAGGCCGGTCTCATCCAATGGCGGCCCCTCGGCAAGGGCCATGCCATTGGCGAGGGCATCAGAATGCGACATTATCCCCGCCCTTCGTCTGCATCATCGCGCGCGCTTCTGCGGGCGTCGCCACCGTCAGGCTCAACTCCTCCAGCACCCGGCGGATCTTGGCGACCTGAACGGCGTTGGAGGTCGCCATAACGCCCTTGCCCGCATAGAGGCTGTCCTCCAGCCCGACGCGCACCGACCCGCCCAGCAGGGCCGACAGCGTCACCAGCCGCATCTGATGCTTTCCGGCCGCCAGCGCGGAGAAGATATAATCCTCGCCGAACAGCCGATCCGCCGTGGCCTTCATATGCATGACATTTTCAGGATCGGGACCGACGCCGCCCAATATGCCGAACACACCCTGAACGAAGAAAGGCGGCTCGATCAACTTGCGGTCGACGAAATGCGCCAGATTATAGAGATGCCCGACATCATAGCATTCGAATTCGAACCGCGTCCCCTGATCGGCCAGCTCGGTCATGGCGCGCTCGATCTGGGCGAATGTATTGGACAGGATGAAATCCTTGGTCATGTCCAGATAGGGTTTTTCCCAATCATATCGCCATTCGCTGATCTTCGCTGCCGCGCCCGAAATGTTGAAATTCACCGATCCCATATTCATCGAACAGACTTCGGGCTTGAACGTCTTGGTCGGCGCGAGCCGGTCGTCCAGGCTCATGCCCAGCCCGCCGCCGGTCGTGATGTTCAGGATTGCATCGCACGACTGTTTGATACGGGGCAGAAACTGGCGGAAAAGCTCGGGGTCCTGCGAAGGCTGGCCGGTTTCCGGGTTCCGGGCGTGGAGGTGCAGCATGGCCGCACCCGCTTCCGCCGCGGCGATCGCATCCGTGGCGATCTGGTCCGGGGTGATCGGCAGATGCGGCGACATGGTGGGCGTATGGATCGAGCCGGTGACGGCGCAAGTGATGATAACCCTGTCAGTACGCTTCATAATGCTCCGGCGCCCGAAACGCCCCTCCTGGTCCATTGTGTATTGATGTCTGCCCCCTCATGCGGGTGGCAGGATTGCGGTCAGACGATCTCGCCCAATATCGTTCCCACCTCATAGGTTTCGCCGGGCTGCTTGAGGATTTTCAGCGTGCCCGACGCGGGCGCCTCGACCTCCTGAGTCGACTTGTCGCTTTCCAGCGCAAAAAGCGGTTCGCCCACGCTCACTTGTCCGCCGTCAGCCACAAGCCATTCGGAAAGCATGCCTTCATTCATGGAAAAGCCGAGCTTGGGCAGGATGATCTCAGTCGCCATTTGTCGTTCCCTCTCGATGTGGCCAGCCCGTGGCCGAATATATGCCTACAGCCTATATAGTATGAAAGCTTACTGCTTTCGTCCAGTGGTTTGCGTTCGCCTTTTTTTGAGCACCACCTGATGCCACGGTGCCAACATAGTCCCTGGCGCCGATTCGAATGAGCTAATATATGATACACAAGCTATCTAAATGTTGCGCGCGAAATTTATAAGGAGAGACTATGATGATTCCGGTAGCCCGCTCCCGCCGGGAATTTGACCGGCTTCTTTCCCTTCCCTTCATGAAGAATGCGCCCGCTTTGTCCGACCAACCATCGAACTCGTTCTGAGGAGATCCCGCGTGGATGCAGCGAAAGAGCCTGACCCCATTTGGGTCTCGGTCGACGATATTTTTGACGGAGTTCATCTTCTGCGCCTCAATCGACCGAAAAGCAGAAATGCAATGTCGGTCGACATGGTGGCACAGGCCATCGCATGGCTTGAACTGGCGGCGCATGATCCTGCAATCGGCGCTGTGGTCATTCATGGCGAGGGAAATGGTTTCTGCGCCGGCAGCGATCTAGCCGGTCTCGCGGCAATGGATGATGCCGCGCGGGCGGCCTTTGAGGCTGCGTCGGGCAGGCTGGCCCGCGCACTGGCGGTATTCCCTCGACCCGTGATCGCGGCGGTGCACGGTTTTGCAATTGGCGGGGGGCTGACGCTCGCTGCCTCTTGCGACATTGTCTTCACGACGCCTGATGCGAAATGGAGTCTGCCGGAGGTTCCGATCGGTCTATTCCCCGCTTGGGGGCTGGAAGCAGTTTCCCAGCGCATCGGCCGTACCAAAGCGCGTCGGTTGAGTTGGGGGATCGACCTGATGGACGGTCATGGCGCCGCGATGCTCGGCCTGGCTGATGAGGTGGCAGATCCGGTCTTGCCCGCTGCGCTTGCTCTAGCGAGACGACTGGCAAAATTGCCGCGCGACCAATCAGCCGCCGTGAAGCGCTATTTCTCCGAAGTGCATGAAGGGGAGGGAGGGGACCGGGAGGCCAATGCTTTCTTCATGGCCTCTTGCGCTTCTGAAGCCGCAGTAGCCAGTTTCGTCAAATTCGGATCACGCCAGCGTAGCGGTAAACTGTCCAGATGATAGACGCTATTTCCAATGGAGCGGAGCGGCGATGGTCCATGGGATTTAAGATTGATCCAGCCTCAACAGCTGTTCTGCAACTTGCCGGTGGTCGCAAGGTCGATCCGCCGGATTGCGACTTGCTGAACCAGATGGTGTTGTCGGATCCAACTGCCATGTCTCTTGCGATGGTCGAGTCGGCGTTCGGTCGTCACTTGCCCTACAGGGTAGCTCATCCTCAGCATTCATGGACATCTGCATTTAACAACCAAATTGATGTGACTTTAACATAATATATATTATCAAACTATCGGATTGTAAGCGGGTGGATTCTATTTCGAAGTGCGAAATCCTAGGTTTTATAAGGGTTTGATCCCTTTTCCAGGAAGGCACGCAATGAACGGCTATCAGCATCTGGGTTTGGACGAGCGGCGCGACATTTATCGATTGGCAGCAACCGGACGGTCAGCACAGCAAATTGCTGACGCGCTGTGTCGGCATCCTTCGACGATTTATCGAGAGCTCAAGCGCAACCGCCATCTGGATGAGAATCCGCTGTTTCGCGGCTATTTTCCGACTGTCGCACAGACCATGGCGCGCGGGCGTCGAGTTCGTGGCGGGAAGATCGCTCGCCAACCGGAACTCGCCGCTTATATCGCTGATCGCTTGTCGGCCGCCTGGTCGCCAGAACAGATTGCGGGTTACCTGCGGCGTCATCGGGGCAACCGGGAGGCGGTGTGCCACGAGACCATTTACCAATATGTCTATGGACCTGATGGACGCCACCAGAAGCTGTGGCGCCATCTTCCCGTTGCCCGCCGTTCTCGACGGCAGCGCTACGCTCGTAAGCCACGCGGTCTCCATATTCCTGTGGCCAATACGATCGGCGCACGTCCGCAGGAAATTGCGGATCGCAGCAGCTTCGGACATTGGGAAGGCGATCTCCTGATCTTCCGGAGAGAATATGGCAAAGCCAACCTCACCTCGCTGGTCGAACGCTGCAGCCGCTTCACCTTCCTCGCGCGTAATCCGAGCCGACATTCTGCCGGTGTCATGGCCGGGATCGATCGGCATTTGCGCGGCATCCCCCCTTCCCTCCGGCGTAGCATCACCTTTGATCGCGGCACGGAATTTGCGGCTTTTGCGACACTGCGAAACAGGCTCGGCGTCACCAGTTATTTCTGCTTACCGTCCGCGCCCTGGCAGAAAGGCGGCGTGGAAAATTGCAATGGCCGAATACGGCGCTTCCTGCCCTCCAACACCGACATTGCGCTCCTGTCGGACAAAGAGATCCAGGCCGTCGCCGATCGCCTCAACAGCACACCCCGCAAGTGCCTGGGCTATCGCACCCCGCACGAGGTCCTGGGAGAACAGATCGCCCTCCTCAAGGCCGGATAAATTTTGCCATCCGGGGTGGGGCTCGCCCCACCCCGGATGAAATGCTACGCATCACCTCGGGTGTCGCGCTTCAAATGGAAACCGCCGCGCCGGATAGAAATGACACCCCTCTGCTAGATAGAAATGACACCCTTGGGCGTCCTTAGCAGAGCTCGGTGGCATGGTCCTCCTGGCAGTTCGGGAGGACGCGCTTATGACGGTGGTGGCGATGAGCCATGGCGAGCTTTCGCGGTTTGACACATTGATGCGCGTGGAGCGCGGCGCGCTTCGGGTTGAGGATGCGGCCACGCTGCTGGGCTTGAAGCGCCGGCAGATTTTCCGATTGTTGGAACGTCTGCGCGCCGAAGGCGCTTCAGGCCTGGTGTCGCGCAAGCGTGGTCGGCCGAGCAACCGGCGTCACAGCGATGCCTTTCGCGAGCGCGTCCTTACGATCGTCCGCACGCATTATGCGGATTTCGGACCGACCTTGGCCCGAGAATATCTGGCGGAACGTCACGACATTTCGGTGGGCTGTGAGACGCTGCGGCAGATGATGATCGAGGCGGGAATCTGGCAGGATCGCGCCGCCCGTCGTTCTCGCCCCTATCAACCGCGTCACCGGCGGGACTGTCGTGGGGAGCTGGTCCAGATTGACGGTTCGAAGCATGACTGGTTGGAGGAGCGTGGCCCGAAATGCACGCTGCTTGTCTACATTGACGACGCGACCAGCGAGCTGCTGCATCTCCAGATGGTCGAGAGCGAAAGCACCTTTTCCTACATGGTAGCGACGCGCGAGTATATCGAGCGGCACGGCAAGCCGGTGGCCTTTTATTCCGACAAGCACTCGGTCTTCCGCAACGCCAAGGCGACGGCGAAGGGCGATGGCATGACGCATTTCGGCCGCGCGCTTGATGCGCTGAACATCGAGATCATCTGCGCCAACTCGCCGCAGGCCAAGGGCCGGGTTGAGCGCGCCAACGGCACCTTGCAGGACCGGCTGGTCAAGGCGATGCGGCTGGAGGGCATCTCGTCGATCGAAGAAGCGAACGTCTTTCTGCCAAGCTATATGGTTCGGCACAATCGGCGCTTTGCCCGCCCAGCGGCAGGCAGTCGTGATCTGCATCGCCCTCTGGCACCGCAGGACGATCTGCGCGCGATCATGGTCTGGCGCGAAAAGCGGAAGATTTCAAAGGCACTGACGCTGCATTACAACAAGGTTCTGTTCATTCTGGAGCCTACCGCGATCAGCAAGGCTCTGGTAGGTACGCGTGTTCACATCTGCGAATATCCTGACGGCAAGATCGAGATCCGTCATGAGGGGCAGGTCCTTCCCTATCGCCTGTTCGACAAGATGCCCCGGATCAATCAACCGGCCATTGTCGACAACAAGCATCTGGACGCAGCGCTGCTGCTGGCGAAGCAGATCCAGGCGATTGCGCCGCATCACCGGCAGCGCAACAATAATGCCCCTGCCCGCCGTGATCAGCCCGCCCATCTCTTTCCCGAGCCCGAAGCGCCGGTAAAGGTTGATCGCCGTCGCCTGGGCGGCCCAAAACTCAAGCGCGGTCCACGGCTCAGCCGGGCCGAGCTGCAAGCGCGCGGCACGCTGGAGTTTGTGAAAGTCCGCTGAGACTGTTCGACCGGCTCTGACCGAGCCCGCTGCCTGCGCAGCGGGTCCATGCCCTTCCCCTCTATGTCACGCCATCAGCAGGGTCTGCGCTGCGCTATCCCGATGGCTCCACGCAGCCCCTGCTGTCCTCAAAGGGTGTCATTTCTATCGGGGACAGAAAGTGTCTTCTCTATCCGGCAGGAACATGCGCTCCATAAGCAAGTGTCACCGCATCAAGGCTGTAGCCGCCCGATTTGAACCCTTTTCGGTAAGCTCCATAGAGGGTCAGATTATCGACTGGCTTATAGGTGATCGTGGCTTCCGGAGAAAAATTGGTGAATTTGCGTTTGTCAGGCGTAATCGGAACCTCGAAGGTGGTCGGAGAAAAACTATAGGGCAAAGAGGTTGCTCCGGCCTTTTTGCGCTCTTCCGAATAGCGCGCGCCCGCCGTCAGTTGCACCTTGGACGTCACATCGACAATGGCCTGACCGAAAACGGACCATGCGTCTGTTTTCAGCCGCCCCTGATAGTTCGAGATCTGTACCGGACCGGTAAAGAATCCGCCCGAAAAAAAACGTGCATAGGGTGCGTCGAAGGCAACGGAGTTGTCCTGATTGTTTGTCGCATGCTGGAAAAATCCACCGGCCAGAAAATTGAACGGTGATTGGAACGAAGACAGTAGGCGCAGTTCCTGCGTGAACTGTTCGAGGTCGATACCGCTAAAGGTACCGATTGACGAAATATTCGCCTGGGCGTTGGTGAGACTGATCCTGTCCTTCAGCCGATGGTATCCGCTGACGGAGGTGAGCGTTAGTTGATCGCTCGGTCTAAAATCCGCCGTCAACGATGCCAGAAACTGGCGCTGCCGCGTATAAGGCCTGCCCTGATCGTCGCCGAGCCGCGGATCGAGCGCAAGAACGCCCGGCGAAAAGTGCACTTCATTGAAATATCGGTCGAGTTTGCAGTCGGTCGAACCCTGGCCGAGCGCCACGACAAATGTGGGCCCGGCGGGAGACAGGCAGCGCACACGCTGTGTAACGAAACCATATCCGTTCTTGCGGTCGAAATCGCTGTAAGCCAGCTTGAGCCTGGCTTCGAACGACTGATCGGGCGCCTTGAACACAAGGGTTCCGCGAACAAAGGTTTCTCTCTCGTCTGGACCCGTAGGCGTCGATGGCCCGACGCCAGCCGGCGTGAATTCGCCTTGGCCGCCGAGGAATGCGGGAACCTGCACCGATGGCACAGGCACCGCGTCGTTGCGGAACCATCCATTCTGATTCCTGTGATAGGCGGTGACCCTTAGCCCCAGCGTCTCGGTCAGCGGCACCGAAATGGAGCCCTCCACGAACTTGCGTTCATTGGCGAACTCATATCCCGCGCGCAGCATGGCTTCGAATTTCGTCCCAGGATCCGCTGAGGTTATTGAAATGATGCCTGCAGTGCTGTTCTTGCCGAAGAACAGAGCCTGGGGACCCTTCAGAATTTCGACCCGATCCAGATCATGCAGGCCCAGCCGAAGCGCGTTCGATTGGCTGAACTGGACGCCGTCGATGTTGATCGATACCGCCTGATCGCTGCTCGGCGCCAGACTGCCCGTGCCAATGCCCCGCAGAGACAAGGCGAATTGCGACGAACCTGAAAAGGGCTGCACCCCTAAAGAAGGGCTGCGTGCGGCGATGCTTGTGAAGCTTTCGGTGTTGTAAAGCGCCAAATCTTTGCCGGTATAAGCTGTCGCTGCCACCGGGACGTCCTGCAGTCGTTCCTTGCGCAGCCGCGCGGTGACGATGATGTCTCCAAAGCCATTTTCGGAGTTCACTTCCGAACCCGCCTCAGAAGCGGAGCGCTCTTCCGTTTGAGGCGTGCGTGCGGCGGCGCCGAGGCTGTAAAGCGCCATAGAAGTTGCGATGATGCGCACGAAGGCGCTACTGTCAAGTCGACTTTTCATAAGTACTCGCCCCCCCGTTTGGCCTCATTGACCAATGCAAATTTTTTGATGCCAAGTTTTTACAAAATTGGCGGGGGATTTCGGCAGTTAAATTCGGTAAAAAGAGAATAAGAATGGCAATTTTTCATGTGGGTGAGCATGCCGGTGGCCGATGTTGCGAACATGCCACCGCTTGCGGTCGAAATCATACCAGCGATCATCGAAATTATTGCTCCGGCATGGATGGCTCCCCGATTCGGCGAAGAGTTACCCATTTCGACGAGAATAAACGGCAGGTTTCAGTAACATTATTTGGCATGTGAGCGTCAGCAATCAAGGCGTCAGCCTACCTTAATCTGATGATCGGCTTGCGGCTTTCACCTCGAAATGTAGAAGATCCGCTTTTTCTGAGCGTGGCATCGATATCAGCCACGAGAAAGTGCGCTATCGGTGGAATAGGCTTGGTCCACTGTTCGCAACCGCCGTTAGTGGCCAGCCCGTTCCTCGAATGCGTGGATGTCGACACTGGTGGTGGCATCTTGATGAGCTGAACTTCAAACTGAATGGCGGGTGCGAGCAGAGCAACAGGTATCAATCTCTCAATCTCGGTTTTAAATTATTCCCGCACCGTTGTACATTTTGATCTGCACCCCGTTGGTCGCGCAGTCATAATGAGAGTTTGACCGGATTGATATGCTGGCTTGTCCATCGGGACAAGCGCGCCGAGCATGATGCTATCGTCCAGCAGGCACGCCCGGCGCACTTGTGCAGGCGTTTGGTTCAGAAAGGTGCGCCTGGAAGATGCCAGCGTGGACGTATCGTTGAGCGAGGGGGCGTGGCCATGCGAGTCATAGTCCGACATCCTGGTCGGCCCCTGCTCCAATAAAATCGCGATAAAAGAGGCGTCGAATCCGGTCCAAACAGGGCAAACCGGGTCCAACTCTCTTCGATGCGATCCTTACGTAAGTCACTGGAAATGGGACGAAACTATAGGATTCGGCTGGCTGGGGCAGCAGGAGACTCTGACAGGGAGCTTCTAGAGCCAGCGCATGCTGATTTATCTTGATTTTGTGTAGGTTCTGCCACACGAACCTGCCACATAGAGAGGCGAAATGGCCTTCATAATCCGCCGACACAATCGCTACTCGACGCGCGTTCGTATCCCGGTTGAACAGAAGGACCGATACGACGGGAAGGAGTTTCTCCAGCGCTCCTTGGGCACCTCTGATTTGAAGCTGGCGAAGGCTGAAGCCGCGCTATGGGAAGCGGGGCTGCGGAAGGAGTGGCTGGCAGCGTCGGGCGGCAAAGCGCCGACTGCTGGTTCCCTGCGGGCTATCTATAAGCGAACCCGCAAGAAAGCAGAAGGCGGTGGTTTCATCGCCACGCCGCAGCCCGCCCACGAATATGATCTCGATACGCCGGAGATGGCTGGGGTCCGTCACGAAATCGAGCGGATCGCGGACATAAACGCGGATCGAGAGCTGACTAAAGAAGAAGAGGGCCAGTTATGGACCATTCAGGATGCCCAAAGGGGTCACCAATTCTTCAATGGTAGCAACAATAATATAGCGGATCATCAATAAGTCATCGATAGCGCGGCCGCCAAGCAGACTCAAATCGACTGGAAATCCGCAAATTCTCGCCGTCCGCAGGAGCGCAAACCCTTTCCTTCCTCAGCCTGCCGTTTCCCTTTTGAACAGATCGAGAATCGCTTTGGTTTCGCCCGTTTCCGCCATCCGCGGGAATATCCGCGTCACGCTATAGGCCTCCGCCTCGGCATTGGCATCAGTCATGGCATCAGTCGGCAGAACAACATTGAAAGCGAGTTCATAGGCTTGGCGTGCCGTCGACTCAACGCCATTGCTTGTTGCCACGCCGGTGACGACAACCTGGGTCACCCCGTGTCTGCGAAGAATATCCTCCAGCTCCGTCCGGGAAAATGCGCCGCGGGCATATTTTGTGATCTGGTAATCGTCTGGATGCACCTCAAGGCCAAGAAGAAGGTCGGCAAAATCTCCCGACCGCTCCATGTGCCGCACTGCGGCATCGGTGCGACCCGGCGAGGCTCCTGCTGCAACGACGAAAATCACCGGCAATTTGCGCTGCCTGAATGCTCGGGAAAGCAGGTTCACATTCTCCGCGATTTCATCCAGCGGACGCAAGACGGGGAAGGCGGCAATTCCCTTCTGAAGGTCGACAACAATCAGAGCGGCTTTATCGTCGAGGGTCGTTATGGGCATATCGGTATCTCAGCTTTATGTGTTGATGATGATCAGTTTCATCCGCCTCAAGCGGTATCCCGGGCTTCGGCATCGGACCCGAGCCGGAACCGCAGGAAGCGAAGCAGGCGCGCCTCATGTTCCCGATAAATGATCTCGATCTTCGTACGGCGAGCCGTCGATAGATCAATGATCGTGCCACCCTGCGTCAATGATTCCACCCAAGCTGAAGGGCCGTATGCGGTGAGAACGTTCGACGCCCCGTTTTTGTGAATGCCTCATTGCCGTTGCGCTACCGGAGCGATGCATGCGCGCAGCCTCCCGTCGTCGGTCGGCTCACGCTGATGGAAGAGCCTGATCAGCCTATCTGTCGCGCCTGTCCCTCCCAGAACCCGGCGCGCAGATCGCGTTTCAGGATCTTACCGCTCGCGTTGCGGGGCAGCGCGGTCACGAAGCTGTAGCGGCGCGGCAGCTTGAACCCGCCCAAATGGGCACGGCAATAGCGATCCAGTTCGGCTTCGCTCAACTCACATCCCACCTCGGGCACGATGACCGCCATCACCGTTTCGCCCCATTTGTCGTCGGGCACGCCGATCACCGAGACTTCCGCGACCTGGGGATGCTGGTGCAGCACCGCTTCCACCTCGGCGGGATAGACATTCTCTCCACCGCTGACGATCATGTCCTTGATACGGTCGCGGATGAACAGATAGCCTTCCTCGTCGAGTGATCCCACATCGCCGCTATGTAGCCAACCGTCGCGCAATGCCGCCTCGGTGGCTTCCCGCAACCCCCAGTAACCCAGGAAGACCTGCGGTCCCCGGATCAGGATTTCGCCAATCTCGCCAGGCGGGCAGTCCGCGCCATGGCCGTCGACGATACGCAGCTCCGTGCCCGGCAGCGCGCGCCCGGCCGACGAGAGAAGGTCGGGACGGTCGACGAGCGCGCGCGCATGGTCGTCTTCGCTCAGGAAAGTGCCGGCGCAGCTCAATTCGGTCATGCCGAAGCCCTGGAGAAAATCGCATCCGAATATCTTCATCGCCTTGACGAGGACGTGTTCGGCAATCGGGGACGCGCCGTAGAGGATCTGACGCAGATGGGGGAATCGCAGATCCTCGATACCCGGCTCCTTCAGGAGCATCTGGATGATCGTCGGGACGATGAAGGTCCAGGCGATTTCCTCGTCGACCAGCGTTCTCAGCAAAACGGCCGGATCGACGCTCTTGAGGATGACCAGGGTTTCGCCGCCGGAAACGGCACGAAGCGCAAATCCCACGCCCGCGACGTGGAAGAAGGGCAGCAGATGAAGCGAGCGCTGCCCGGGAAAACAATTCCCTATCGCGAAAGAGATCAGGCTGATGTCTGAAAGGATCGAGCGATGGCTGATCATCGCGCCTTTGGGCTTGCCGGTCGTGCCGCTCGTGTACAGTTGCAGGACGGGCGCCTCGTCCGATAGCGAGGTCCGCGGAATATCGCGCGAGGCGACAGCGAGCAGTTCATCCAGGGCGAGCCAGCCCGGTCGCGTGGATTGGGAGCAGATCGCGATCGGCGGCTTGCCGCCGGCATTGTCCAGAGCTTCGCCAAAGGCGGGATCTGCGATGACAACCCGCGCCTGCGCGTCGTCGATCATTCCCATCCATTCGCGCGGCGCCAACCGGCAATTGAGCGGCACGCAAACGATTCCGGTTCTGGCGGCCGCATAGATGAGCAGCAATGCATCGATCGCATTGTTCATGATGGTGGCGACGCGCTCGCCAGGCTTGAGGCCAAGGCCGAGCAGCATCGACGCCATGCGAAGCGACCTTTCCCTGCCCTGGCCGTAGGTCAGCGCCGTCCCATCGGATTTGGAAAGCACATAGCCGGCACGGCTGCGGGCATGAAAATCAAACGGCTCGTGAAGGAGCATGATATCGCTTCCTGTTCATGGCGCCACGGGGCGCCCACTGCGAAATTATCCAAATTGCGCGCCAAGGCCGCGGCAGGGATCGACCGAGCGAGAGTTACCGATGCGTCAGGTCGGCGCGAACATGGTCCTGTCGGACAATGCGTCACCCCCGCGGATCGAACCAATAGCAAGGCCCGATTGCCGCAATCTCTCCTGGGCATGACCCGACAGCGGACCACGCAGCCGTCTTGCACAGGCAGCATCGTCCGTCCCAGTCCGGCATGCGGCAGGTCGGACAGTGAGGGCGTCGCTGACCTCAGGCCGCCAGCGGCCATCCCTCGAAAAACTCGGGCGGCGCGGCGCCGATGTCCAGCGAGGGAATGCGACGTGCCATCTTGTGCAGCGAAACCCGCCAGCCTTTGGGCGTTCGCCGCAGAATGTGGAGATATTCTCCGTTGACCATGCGACCATCACCGAAATGGGTGATGTAGCGGCTGCGCACCCGTACATGTCCGTCCTTGTCCATACGAACGATCGAGCCCAGGATATGATGATCGGCGACGATGCCATTATCCACGGCGTCCTGGAGCAAGGCGCGATAGACGTCGATCCCGTTCAACCCCTTTGGACCACCAACATAGGTCCAGTCGAACTGCACGTCCTCGGTAAACACATCGTCGAACAAGTCGAACCGCTTGTTGTCGTTGATGAATGCCCAAAGATGAAGCACTTCATTGATTTTGACGATATCGTCGGCCTGCAGAATATCCACCTGGTATCTCCTTGATATGGTCATCCAATGTCATCGATATCGCATGCATCATCGAAGGACCGGGCAGCTTTGGCTTCAGCCCGGATCCACACCATCGCGGTGAAGATCGGAAAGCGCGTCATCGCTCTCCATGTCGAACAGCGAATGGTCGGCGTCGCGCAGCACCCGGCATCCCGTCAGGGTCATGGCCACACGCAGCTCGGCCTTGAGAGCCTGGAGCATGGCGGCAACGCCGCGTTCGCCGCCGGCTGCGAGCGCAAACGCCCAGGCCCGTCCGAGCAGACATCCGTCGGCGCCGGCCGCAAGCGCCTTCACGATATCCAGGCCCGACCGCAGCCCGCCATCGATCAGCACCGGCCCTCGGCCGCCGACCGCATCCACCACCGCAGGCAATGCCGCGATGCTTGAGGCCACGCCGTCCAGCTGACGCCCCCCATGGTTGGAAACGACCACGCCGTCGGCCCCGGCTTCGAAGGCCGCGACGGCATCTTCCGGGCACAGCACGCCCTTGATCAGGATGCGGCCCGGCCAGCGGGAGCGCACCCAGCTCAAATCGTCCCAATTGGTGCTGCAGTCGAAATTCTCACGAATCCAGCTCCAATAATCGCCAAGACCCTTCTTGCCGGGAATGGCCGCGGCGAAGTTTCCGAAGCCATGCGGGCGGCCGCGCAGATATACGTCCCACAGCCACGCGGGATGCGCCATGCCCTGCCAGGTCTGCCGCGCCAGACCCCGCAGACCCGTGTCGTAGAGTCCCGATCGCGCATCGCGATAGCGGATGCCCGGCAGCGGCATATCGACCGTGAATACCAACGTCTGCGCGCCCGCCGCCAGAACGCGATCGATCAGATCCCCCATATAGGCGCGGTCCCGGATCATGTAGAGCTGGAACCAGGGCGTAGTGCCGCTATCGCGCCGAACCTCCTCATAATCGCAGACCGAGACGGCAGACAGGCAGAACGGCACGCCTTCCGCCGCCGCCGCGCGCGCCGCCTGGACCTCTCCCCGCCGCGCATACATGCCCGCAAAGCCGACCGGACCCAGGGCGACGGGAATCGATGCGGGTGTACCAGCGATATCCGCGCACATATCCAGATCGGACATGTCGCGCATGACACGCTGCTTGAGCCGAAGCCGGGCAAGGTCGGCGTGGTTCGCCTTCAAGGTGCGCTCGTCGAAGGCGCCGCTGTCTATATATTCAAAGAGCATGTGCGGCAGCCGCCGACGGGCGGCTGCGCGCTGTTCGTCATATGTTGGCAAGGCCAATCACCGCACTCCCGATATGTCGATCACATTGACCGTCCGCATCGATGCGCAACGCGGCGGGATCAGGTCTGCCATAATGCTCCGCCCTCATCCACCTTCTAAGCGAACGATACGGCATTTCGCCCCTTGAGTCCCAGCATGCTGCGGGTTTCGTCCGGCGTCGCGGGCTTGAAGCCAAGCTCGTCGAGAATGGTGACGATCTTGCGCACTTGATCGGCATCTGATTGCGCCCGCACCCAGGACCGACCAGCAATAATCCTCACCGAACACGGACTGAATGAGCAGCGGCCCCTTCAAAATCCCGCGATCGAGGAAATGAGCGGCGGTATAGACGTGGCCGATATCGTAACATTCGATTTCGCACTTGGTGTCTGACGGAAGTACGGATTGCGCGCTTTCAAGGCCATGGACGCTGCCGCTAGCGTCCGACCCCACGCCCCCCCTCAATCGTCAGTTGGGCTTCGTGAAATAATCGACGATGACAGCGTTCATCTCGTGAGCCATCGGCATGGTCGTCAGGCGATTGACGCCGCTGACCGGAAGAATGACGCCAATAATATAGGTAGGAGCCGACAGAAACACGACTGTGTCGGCAGCCGCTCAGGCGAGGGCGAAGGCCTTGCTCCGCCCGCGATTGATCAACAGCACCAGTCCCGCGCCGATCAGACACAATATGCCCGCCGCCACGAAGGCGGGCATATAGCTGTGCCAGACCGTGCGGGAAAGGCCGCCCGCCAGCGCCGCACTCGCCGCGCCAAGCTGATGCCCGGCGAAGATCCAGCCGAACACGACATTGGTCCGCTCCGCCCCGAAGCGCTGCGCCGTCAGCTTAACCGTCGGCGGCACCGTGGCGACCCAGTCCAGGCCATAGAACATCGCGAAGACCGACAGGCTGTAGAGCGAGAAATCGCTGAACGGCAGATAGAGCAGCGACAGGCCGCGCAGACCATAATACCAGAATAGCAGCCAGCGATTGTCGAACCTGTCCGACAGCCAGCCTGACGCCAGCGTGCCCGCGAAATCGAACAGGCCCATCATCGCCAGCATCGACGCCGCGCCTACCGCCGCCAGCCCATAATCGCCGCAAAGCGCAATGAAATGCGTCTGGACCAGACCGTTGGTGCTGGCGCCGCAAATGTAGAAGGAGAAGAACAATATCCAGAAGCTCGGCACCCGCGCGGCATCGGCCAATATGTGGAGCGGGCTCATCAGCAGGGCGCCAAAGCTGGCGGGCTGCGGCGGGGCCGGATGCACCTCCCTCTCGCCATAGGGCGGCAGGCAGAGGTCGGCGGGGCGGTCGCGCATCAGCAGCAGCACGACCATCGCCGCCAGCAGGATCGCGCCGCACACCAGCAAGACCGAAGCGCGCCAGCCGAAATGCTCCGTCAGCCCGGCAAGCAGCGGCAGGAAGGCCAATTGGCCGGTGGCCGTGCTGGCGGACAACAGCCCCATGACCAGACCCCGCCTGTGGGTGAACCAACGCGTGGCGACGGTGGCGCCCAGCACGATCGCGGTCAGGCCGGTGCCGATGCCGATGACGACGCCCCAGAGCAGCACGAGCTGCCACAGCTCGGTCATGCCCATCGACAGCAACAGGCCGACGATGATGATGGACAGCGAAATCAGCATCATCCGCCGCACGCCGAAACGGTTCATGAAGGCGGCGGCGAACGGCCCCATACTGCCGAAGAGGAGGAAACGGATGGCCAGCGCGCCTGAAATATCCGCCGCGCTCCAGCCATATTCCTTTTGCAAGGGAATGATGAACACGCCGGGCGCGCCCACGGCCCCCGCGACGACCAGCATCGTGAGAAAGGTGGCGGCCAGCACTGCCCAGCCATAATGAATATGTCTCGCGCCCATATGGCGGGCGAGGGTCGCTGACAGCATGAAGGCCTCTGTTCCGGAAGGATCGACCGGCGTTAGATGATGTTCATCATGGCAAGGTCAAGGGGCCAGTTGGCGCAATCTGGACATGCAGGCCAGCCAGCGCGCTGGTTAGGCGCTATCGCGGGTCAGGCGCGGGGCGCGGCAGGACCAGGGCATCCTCCCGCTTTTCCGGACGGATGTAGATGGAGGTGAGTTCGGGAATCGCCCGCTTCATCTCGCTCTCCATCTCCTCGATCAGACTTTCCGCCCGGCCCATGCGCAGGTCGTCGGCAAAATCAGCGCTGATGCCCCAGTGCATGCCGATCGCGGCCTTCGCTTCGAGATCACACAGAATCTGGATGGCTTCTTCAGAGTTCACATGCTGAGCCGCCATGAACCAGCGCGGATCATGAAGCCACCCCATAGCGCCATCCGGCGGTCGCCAGGGTCTCGAGACGACCAGTGGTTGGCCGGAACGATGTGAACCTCGCAGGTCGGACCGACAGGAATGACGTCCCACAGTCGCGGTTCTTATGAAATGATCGCTCGTCGGGCCATAATAATAGATGTTCGAACGCGACACTTCAGATCGGCTCTGGCGCGGCGGCACCTTCAACATGCACGCCGCCTGCGTAGCGGATGCCCGCCTCGAAGGCGCGCGCCAGTGTGGCTATGGTCGCGCGCAGCATCTCCTCGATCGGCGCTCCGGCGGCCACAAGCTGCGCAACGAACGCGGGGTGGACATATATCATCCCGGCATCCCGAACGACGCCCGCCGCGAGATCCACATCGTCAACCTTCCATTCGCCGCGCTGGACCGCCTTTTCGATCAGCCGGGCGATCAACGCCGTGATGCGGTCCGCATAGGCGGCGATCATGTCAGGCCGTTCCACGACGATGCGGCGATACAGGTTGTGAATTTCCTGGTCGCCCTCGAACCGCTCGCGTTTGCGACGATGCAGGTCGAGCAGCATCGCCGTCAGCTTTTCGGCGGCAGGACCGTCCGTCTCCACATGTTTGGCGGCCAGCCTGGCTTCGTCTTCCATCGCTTCCTGAACAATGGCGTCCATGATCGCGCTCTTCGAAGGATAGAAGCGATACAGCGCGGCGTGGCTGACGCCCATTGCGCGGGCAATATCGACCACATTGGTCTTGCTTTCGCCGAAACGGCGGACCTGCCGCTTCGCGGTTTCCAGCACCGTGAGGGCAGAGAGAGGCCGGTCGGATTGCACGGACATCGGAGCGATATGCACCACAACCCGAGCGTCAGCAATAAGGAAGTTACATATAACTAATATTGTAAGTTGTATGATGCGTTGTTATCTCCGGCTGAGTTAGTGGAGATCGGAGATATGAAAACCGCATTCGTGACCGGGGCCACCGGACTGCTGGGGCGCCACCTTGTCCGGAATCTGGTCGAGCAGGGCTGGACCGTGCGAGCGTTGCATCGCTCACCCGGCGATGCGGCAGCGCTGCGGGAGATCGGCGCCCAGCCGGTCGCCGGCGATCTTAACGATCTCGCCAGCCTTCGCGATGGGATGGCGGGCGCCGCCGTCGTCTTTCATGCGGCTGCCCTGTTTACCATGTGGGCCGCGCTTGCCGACTTCAAGCGCGTCAATATCGAAGGGACTTCCCATATGCTGGCCGCCGCCCAGGCTGAAGGCGTGGAGTGTTTCGTGTATATCAGCGCGGCTGGCGTCGTAATGGGTGAAGGAAAGCCGATGCGCGACGTAACCGAGGACGCGCCACTCGCTTATCCGTCCTGGGCGCCCTATCTTTCGACCAAAGCGCGCGCGCAGGAACTTGTCTTGGAAGCGAACAAGATCTCCGGCATTCGCACGGCCGTCATCATGCCGCCCATGATCTGGGGCCGGGGCATGCATATGCTCGACAATATCGTCAAAAATGTTGCGGAGGGGCGGTTCAGATGGCCGGCCGGCGGCGAACAGATGATGTCGACGGCGCATGTCGACAATGTTTGCGCGTGCGCCATTCTGGCCGCCGAAAAATCGCCGGGAGGCCGCGCCTATTTCGTTTCGGACGGCAAGAACCAGTCGATGCGCGCAGTGCTGTCCGATCTGCTCTCCACCCGTGGCGTTGTAGTGAAGGCCGCCAACGCTCCTCTCGACATGGCATGGCGAATGGCGACGGTTATGGAATTCATATGGCGGACCTTCCGGCGATCGGGTGAACCGCCGCTGACCCGGCAAATGCTTCGACTGGTTGGTTATGATTTCACAGTATCGAACCAGAGGGCACGTGATGAACTGGGTTATCAGCCTGTGACGAACTGGGCCGGAGGCTTGGCGGAAATGCGCGCCTCGGGCGGATCATCAAGTACCCGTTGCCATTGAAAGCGCTGTCAATTTAACGCGAAGTCCTCTCCACCCAATGCATTTCGGGCTTTGGAGGCGCCTTCTCCGTTTGCAATGCTCCGCCGCTATATAGGGCGGCCGGTGTTGTAATGGCGCCGCCAAGCTTCGATCAGCACCCCGGCCTCGCGAGGCTGTAAAAGATTTCACCGCCGAGCAGTTCCTCATATTTGAACTGCGCGCCACGGCGAACGCCAGGCACTCCCTGCTAGCCTCGTCGATGACTGATTTTCCATTCACGCTCGTGCGAGAAATTATCACCCCCGCTTTGCGAATAACCATCATTCCAGAGGAATGCGGAGACGCATTAAAAGATGGAGACACCAATGAATGAGGAGGGGAAATTGCGTCATCGATTGATTGTTGCCATCTGCGGAACATGTGCGTCGCACGCCGCGCTGGCTCAAGCGGACGTGTCGCCGGTCCAACCGGCGGCCAGTGCGGCGCGACCCGCGCAAGACGCATCGTCGCAAAGCCTCGGCGACATCATTGTCACTGCATCGCGCCGAAGCGACACGGTTCGGAAGACCCCCATCGCTGTGTCTGCCTATGCCGGACAAAAGCTTGAGGCCGCCCAGACGAAGAGCCTCAATGATCTGGTCGGGCCAAGCCCGAACATCCAGATCGGCAACAGCTATAATTCGTCGAACATCACGATTCGCGGCATCGGCAATCAGCAGATCAACGCGGGCCAGGATTCGGGCGTCGCGATCCATTCCGATGGTGTCTATATCGGTCAGCCTTCGCTGACCCTTGCCACCTTCCTCGATCTCGCGCGCGTGGAAATCCTTCGCGGTCCGCAGGGCACCCTGTTCGGGCGCAATGCCACCGGAGGTGTCATCAACGTGGTTCCGAACGAACCGACGGCAGAGACGCATTACGGCTTTGACCTGACGGCGGGCGTCAGCCCCGTCCTGTTCCAGCTATCCGGCTTCGTCAACGGCGCGCTCAACGAGTCGGGGACGCTCAGCGGTCGCGTAGCCGCGCAGCAGACATATAATAGCGGGTTCACGCGCAATCTGCTTCCCAATGGCCCCAACCGGCTGGACGACGCGAAGAACCAGTCCATCCGCGGTCAAATCAAGTGGGTACCTTCCGACACGTTCAATGCGCGGATTCTGGTCGAATATGCCAATGACGATTCCAACGGGCCGGCGAGCTTCCTGGAAGGAACGCCCGATCCGACCATTCCACTCCCGTCGATCCTCGTCGGGCAGTCGCGTGGTGATGTCGGCAAGCGGGAAGTGTTCGCGAACATCAACTATCGCAAGGTTCACGCTTTCAATGCCAACCTGACCTTGAACTGGGCGCTGGGTGGCGGAAACCTGAAGGCTCTCCTCTCCTATGCAGACTCCAAGCTGCTGAATGTATCGGACGGCGACGGCACCGCGGCGGAGGATACATATGCGTCCTTTAAGAACACGGCGCGCCAGACCTACAACGAACTGATCTACACCTCGGACAATGCGAAGCCATTCACCTATCTGCTCGGCGTCAATTATTTCCGGGAGCATCTGGAACAGGCGATCGAGGTTCCCATCGCCGAAGCCCCGTTAGGGGGCGGCGTGGTGCTCAACGACATCACAGTGTTCGGCGGAGCCGTTCCGCTCATCACGACCTCTTACGCAGCGTTCGGGCGCGCCCAATATGCCTTCACGCCCGATTTCAAGCTGTTCGCCGGGCTGCGCTACACTCGCGACAAGAAATCGATCGTTCAGTATAATAATTTTATCAATGGCGGCGCACTCCAGTCGTCATCCTCGAAATGGGACCGGCTGACTTACGAAATTGGCGCTTCATACGCGTTCAGCCAGACTCTCGACGGCTATCTCAAATATTCGACCGGCTTCAAGGGCGGCGGCTATTCGGCGGGTACCCTGGCTCCGTCCTTCCGGCCGGAAACCAATGCCAACTACGAAGCGGGGCTGAAGGGCAACTTCTTCAACCGGGCACTGCAAGCCAATCTTGCCGCCTTCTACATGAAGTATGACGACTTGCAGGTGAACCAGATCGTCGGCGTCTCCTCCTCTGTGACCAACGCGGCCAAGGCGACGGTCTATGGTGTCGAGCTGGAAACCTCCTTGCGTCTGACTGATGCGTTCCGCATCGACTGGTCCGGCGCCTATCTGAATGCGACGTTCGACCAGTTCCAGACGGCGGACTCGTCCCGGCCCAACACGTGCGATCCGGGCACCGGCGTTGGCACGGTTCCCTGCTCGCTCGACCTGTCGGGCAACGCGTTGCCGCAGTCGCCCAAATATACGAGCAGCCTTGGCGGCTATTACGACTTCGCGACCTCATCAGGCAAAGTCACCTTCGGCGCCCGCTACGACTGGAAGTCCCGCGTCTATTTCACCGAGTTCAACCTGCCGATCTCCTCCCAGAAGTCGGTGGGCAAGCTCAACCTGTTCCTGAACTATGAGAGCGAGAACGGGCGCTTGACGGGCAGCCTGTTCGTCAAGAACGTGACGGACGAACAGGTGAAGGGCAACGTCATCGTCGTGTCCTCCATCATCGGCTCGCTCGCGCTCGGTCAATATCAGCCGGGACGCCAGGTGGGCATGTCTGTGGGCTATCATTTCTAGTCGGATCTGCGCATCCGATCGAAATAATGAACAGGAAATTCTGGCCGGCGAAGCATGCTTTGCCGGCCAGAATGCCTCTTTTTGGAGGCGCTGGTGTGACCAAGCAGTTTCTGGAGTTTGCGTGACTATGTCGTCCTTTGATCAAGATGCCGCTCCGAAGGACGTGGTGATCCACTATGACGTTCCGTGCGCCCTGAGCGACGGGACGGTGCTCCGGGCCGATGTGGCGCGGCCGGCGGGAGAAGGGCGATGGCCGGTCATTCTCGCACGCACGCCCTATGGCAAAGCGGTAGCGCCGGGGTTCACGACCGACCTGACGCACGGTGCCCGGCATGGATATGTCACCATCATCCAGGATGTGCGGGGACGCGGAACGTCGGACGGCAAGGCCGATTTCCAGCCATGGGTAGACGAAGGACAGGACGGCGCGGAGGCGGTCGAATGGGCCGCCGCCCTCCCCTATTCCAACGGCAAGGTCTATATGAGCGGCCCTTCCTATTTGGGGTTCGTGCAATGGGCGGCAGCGGCGGAGCAGCCATTCTCCCTCCAGGCTATCAATCCCATCGTTCCGGTGGGCTGGTTCAACCGCTCGTTCATCTATTGCGGCGGCGTCTTCGAACTTGAACTCAATGGCTATTGGTGGACCATGATCGGCGTGGAAGCGCTCATGCGCCGCGACTGGGATTCCCCCGAAGCCAAGGGCGCGGCGGTCGGACGCGCAGGGGGCGCCCTCGAAACACTGGCGCGCGACGGCGGTTACGACCATCTCCCCCTCGGTCGCTTCGAACCGGCAGCGAGCAGTGTGCAGGGCGCTCAGCTTTTTGATCTGCTGGAGAAACGCGCCGATGATCCTTCCATGAAGGCCAGCACGCGGGCGAACGAGTATGAGAACATCACCGTGCCCGCGCTGATCGTCGCGGGCTGGTATGACATATTCATCCGAGGCTCGATCGACCAGTTCGTCGGCATGCGTGCGAGAGGCGGCAGCGAAGCCGCGCGACAGAAAAGCCGGTTGATCGTCGGCCCCTGGGCGCATCATCCGCAGAGCAAGATGACGGGCGAACAGATTTCGCCCGGTTCCGCCGCTATCCAGGCGCTCAACCCCTTTGGCCATATGGGCCTTGCCGCCCGCTATTTTTCCGAGCTGGACGACGCGGATAACGCAGAAGCGCCCATCAAGATCTGGGTCATGGGCGCGAACAGGTGGCGTGACGAACAGGAATGGCCGATCGCGCGGACCATTGTAACGCCCTGTTATTTATCGAGCGGCGGCAAGGCCAATAGCGGTCAGGGGGACGGCGTCCTGTCGCTGCGGCAGGACGGCGGCGGCCCGCCCGACGCCTTCGTCTACGATCCCGCTAATCCTGTGCCCACGCGCGGTGGCGCCGTGTTCGGCGTAAGCTGCGTCCCAGGCGGCAGCGACCAGAATGTGATCGAGAAACGCGATGACATATTGGTCTATAAATCCGACATTCTAGAACAGGATCTCGAAGTTACGGGGACGCCGATTGTCGAACTGTGGGTGACGACCGATATGGTCGACACCGATTTCGTGGCCCGGCTGGTCGATGTTCATCCGGATGGCACGGCACGCCTCATCACTGATGGCATCATTCGCGCCCGCTACCGCGACAATCCCGACGACCTAACCCATCAGGCAGCGCCGCTGGAACCCGGCAAGCCCTATTTGCTGCGCATCGAACTTTTGCCGACGAGCAACCTGTTCAAGGCGGGCCATCGATTGCAGCTTGATGTCACCAGCAGTTGCTTCCCGCGCTGGGCGAGAAATCTCAACATCTGGGATGAATGGGGCGGCACGTTGGCCGACGCCAAGGTTGCGCATCAGCAGGTGCTTCATGATGAAGCGCATCCCTCCCGCGTCTTGCTGCCCATCATCCCGGCGGCAAGCTGAACCGCGCGCCTGTTTGAGCGCCCCTGCCGGGGGCGCTCATGATGCCGATCAGAAGACCGCCGCCAGCCGCTCTTTGGTGATGGACTTCGCTTCCGCGACGATGCGGTCGATAAGTTGCTTGACGGTCGGGATGTCGTCGATCAGTCCGGCGACCATGCCGCAACTCCAGGCTCCGGCATCGACATCGCCATCGACCATGATCCGGTAGTAGACACCCGCCACTTGCTCGGCAATGTCCTCGAACCGGATGCGGTCGCCCAGCGCCCGTTCCTTGTCGACGATCTGATCCACGGCCGGGTTGCGCAGCACGCGTTCAGTGTTCCTGAGCGGGCGCATGATAAGGCGCGTGTCCCGCTCGCCAGCCTGCACGATCGCCTGCTTGACGCGATCATGCACCGGCGCCTCCTGCGTCGCCACGAAGCGTGTGCCCAAATTCATGCCATCCGCGCCCAGCGCGAGCGCGGCGACGAGGGACTTGCCGTCCGCCATTCCGCCTGACGCGATGAAGGGCACAGAAAGCGCTTTTGCCGCCAGCGGCAGCAAGATCAGGCCCGGAACGTCATCCTCGCCGGGATGGCCGCCGCATTCGAAACCATCGACGCTGACGGCGTCGCATCCGATGTCCTGCGCCTTCAGCGCATGGCGGATCGAGGTGCATTTATGGATGACCTTGACGCCCGCCGCCTTGAGCGTCGGCAGATGCTCCACGGGATTATTCCCCGCGGTTTCCACGACGGGGATGCCCTTCTCGCAGATGACCTTTACATAGCCCGGATAGTCGGGCGCGTTCACCACCGGCAAGAAAGTCAGATTGACCCCGAACGGCTTGTCGGTCATCGCGCGGCATCGGTCGATTTCCGCCGCCAGATCGGCAGGCGTCCGCTGCGTCAGCGCTGTCAATATGCCAAGGCCGCCAGCTTGCGAAACAGCCGCCGCCAATTCGGCCTTGCCGACAAAATGCATGCCGCCCTGAACGATGGGATACCGAATTCCGAATAATTGAGTAATGCGTGTCTGCATGGGGATTTCCTGAAACCTCGTGACGTGTGATAATAGGGCGTGCACCCCACCGCCATGACCCTATCGCGCAACGGCCTGGTCGCAATTTGGGCAGAATCGCATGAGCGCGAGGGCGCACGAGGCCCATCCTCCGGTTATTCAATGGCATTGTCTCGCTCGACCGCCATGGCCCGCCGATAGGCCGGGCGTGCTTCGAGCCTGCGGAAATATTCGGTCGCCGCCGGAGCGAGATCATCGCCCAGACCCAATGCCTCTGCGAATTTGATGGCATAGCCGACCGATATGTCGGCTGCCGTGAAATGATCGCCGCACGCATAATCCCGCCCGCTCATCATGCCCATCGCCACGTCCAGACGCTTGAGGAACCAGCGTCGATAATCCTCCGCCACTTGCGGGTTGCGGCGCTCCTGCGGTTCCAGCATGGCGTAGCGAAAATACAGCGTCTGCGGGAAAGTGAGCGTCGCTTCCCCCATGTGCAGAAAGTTGAGATAATCGGGATAGGCGCGATCGGACGGGGCAACGGACAGCCCCGCGCCGGGATGAGTGTCCGCCAGATATTGCACGATGGCAGAGGATTCGCTCATTGCTGCTCCATCCACGATCATAAAAGGAATCGTGCCCAGCGGATTGATTTCCAGATAGTCGGGCGCGCGAAAACGGGGCGGAAACGGCAGCATGTGCAACCTGTATTCCGCGCCCAATTCTTCCAGCATCCAGAGCGCGCGAAACGATCGTGCGCCATCGCAATGATATAGTTCGATCACAGCCCTTCCCTCATGCTGCAGAATGGCGCTTTAACCGTCGATCAGGCCAAGGCGTCCGCCGTCGCCAAGGCGTCGAGACGGTCCTGGCCGTAACCCAGAATCCCACGCAGCACGCGATCATTGTCCCGGCCATAGGGCGGCGCACAAAGCTCATAGCGCGCAGGCGTGCGCGACAGGCGGAATGGCGCTGCCTCGATCATCGCCGTGCCGGAAAGGGGATGGTCGACCCGAACCAGATGTTCCCGCTCGCGCATTTGTGGATCGGCGCCCATGCCGTAGATGGACTGGACGCGATGAGCAGGAATGCCGCACCGGCGCAAGCTTTGCTCCAGCCATTGCACATCCCGCGCTGCCGTCCAGTCCTCGACGATTGCCTCCAGTTCGTCGGCATGCGCCCGGCGCATTTGCGCGGTGGCGAAGCGCTCGTCCCGTTCCAGACTTGCGCCGCCCATCAGCAGGGCCAGATCGCGCCACTGCCCGTCATTCTCGACAGCGATGGCGATCCATTGATCCTCGCCAGCCGCCCGGAATACGCCATGGGGCGCCATCAGCGCGTCGCGATTGCCCACCGCCCCCTGTATCTCGCCTGTCACCAAACAGGCCGCGATTTGCGGCGCCAGAAACTGCACGCCCGCCTCGACCTGGGATATGTCGAGATGGCACCCCTTGCCTTTCCGCCGCCGGTAATCCAGCGCGGCGAGCAGCGCCGCCAGGCCAAAGCGCGGCGCCACAAAGTCTGTATAGGGTCCATAAGGACCGACTAGACGCCCATCCGGTCCACCAACGATATATTGAAACCCGGAAAGGGCCGCGCCGTGGTTCCCATATCCCGAATAGCGTGCGTTGGGACCATCCTGCCCGGACAGGGACGTGCTCACCATCACCAGTTCGGGATTGATGGCACGCAGTTCTTCATAGGAAAGATTCCATTTGGCCATCTGGCCGGGCGTGAAGGATTCGACAAGGACATCGGCCCACCGGACGAGATCGCGAACGACGTCGCGCGCCGGTTCCTTGGACAGGTCGAGCGACAGTCCCAACTTGCCGGCGTTGCAGGTCTCGAACAGCGCGGATTGCTGCACGTCATATTGGCCGTGCGGGAACGGCCCCATGACGCGCGCGGTCTCGACCCGACGCGAGGATTCAACGCGCACGACCGCCGCGCCGAAGTCCGCCAGGGCGCGTCCCATCAACGGACCCGCGACCACCCAGGCAAGGTCGAGCACTTTCAGTCCCTCCAGCGGCCTGTCACTCATGTTGTGGGCGACGGCAGGAGCGGGCAGCGACCGCCTTACGGCCAACCACTCGTCCCGGACTTCGGCGTCATGTTCGCCCAGCCGGGGAGCAGGACGGGGCCGCACAAATCCGTCAGGGCAGCCGCGGGCGAAAGCCCCAGGCATCCTGTAGGGTCCGAAGGGACCATTTATGGTGTCGATGAAGTCACGCGCTGCTAACTGGGGGCTTTCGGCCAGATCGGCAACCGTCAGGATCGGCGCTATGCGGACGCCGCGCCGGATCGCGACCCCGACCAGTTCGTCCTTGTGCCGCGTGGCGAGAAAGGATTGCACCCAGGCCCGAACCGTGTCGAGATCGGCCTCGCTGACGTCCCCGGCAAGGATCTTCTCGTGAAGCGTGCTCCAGTCCCAGTTGCTGAATGTCGGGTGGAACCAGCCCTCATCGCGCATCCATGTCATGAGCTTGTTGGATGCGGGACCGGCGGCTAGCCCGATGCCCAGATGCATCTCCGCCAGACCGTCCGACACTGTCCATTTGGACTTGCGCGTGATGGACCCGCTCCCGCTCAGGTCCACCACATGGTCGTCCCCCGCCTTCCTGCGCGGGACGAAATCCGCATGCGCTACTCCTTCGGCAAGGACGGCTCCGAGCGTGCACTGGGGCAGGGTCTGCACGACCGCCAGATCGACATGCTGGCCCAGGCCCGTGCGCGTGCGGTCGGCCAGCGCGATCAGTGCCGCGCTGGCGGCCGTCGCTCCGGCATGCAGATAGGCTTGCGGCACGCTGATCCGCAATGGGCGGTCGTCATGGCCGCGCGTCAGCCAGAGGTGGCCGCCCGCTGCCCACAAGGTGATCTCACTGTCCGGCCAGTCGTGTTTGGAGCCTTCCAGTCCGAACGGCGTGATCGAAACATGGATAAGGTGCGGATGGCGTTCGGCCAACATGCGCGGATCAAGCCAGGACGGCCGCCCTTGCGCGGGCGTGCGGGATTCGATCAGCAGATCGGCCGATTGCAGCAAACGCTCCCATAGCGCCTCTTCCCGACCGGGATCCACGACGATGGACCGCTTGCCTGCGGCGTAAGTGGCCCAGAACAGGGATTGATCCCCGTCGGGCCAATCCGGTGCGAACGGCGCAAGCTGCCGGGCAGGATTCCCCCGTTCGGGTTCCACCTGCACGACGTCCGCGCCCATCTGCGCCAGCATATGGCCGGCCAGCAGCCCGCGGTGATCGCACAGATCGAGAACCCTGTAGGGTCTCAAAAAGCCTTCGCCATATCCCCTCATATTCGGTAGCGGCGTTACCGGACGATCTCTTGCAGCCCGGCAACTTCCATGCGGTGCTGTTCCGGGCCGGACGCCGGCACATGCTCGCCCGCACGGTCGCCGATCCTGTCCATCTGCGACAGGATAGCCGCCGCCATATCTTCTTCCTCGATCAGATAGGCGCCTCTGGTCATCGTCACATGCGCCCGTGCGAACCGGCCCGCGCCAGCGAGCATGATGGCACGGGTCGGCGCTTCTTCGGCGCATAGGGCGACGATGGCGGGAGCGACCATATCGCTGCCCAGACGCGCAAGGTCGCCGCTGTCGTAGAGGCCGCTGGTCATGCCCGTCGCCGCGCTGGGCGCAAGGCAATTGACGTGGATGCCGTAGCGCTCCCCCTCGATCGCGAGCGTCTGCATCAGGCCGACCAGCGCCATCTTGGCCGCGCTGTAATTCGCCTGGCCGAAATTCCCGTATAGTCCCGACGATGAGGTGGTGAAGACCACCCGGCCATATCCCTGTTCGCGCATCAGGTTCCAGACGGCGTGCGTGCAATGGACCGATCCCATCAGGTTCACGTCGATCACGGCCCGGAAATCTTCGATGGTCGACTTTGCGAAGGTGCGATCGCGCAAGATGCCGGCATTGTTGACGAGGATGTCGACTTGTCCCCATCGCGCCACAATCTCATCGACCATCCCGGTTACGCTGCCGGGATCGGCGACGTTGGCCGAACAGGCGATGGCCTGTCCGCCCGCGGCGACGATTTCCTGCGCGACCGCCTCGGCATCCTTTTGGGACAGGTCATTCACCGCGACCATGGCGCCATGCCGGGCCAGCGCGAGGGCGTGTGCACGACCCAGACCCTGGCCGGCGCCGGTCACAAGAGCAACGCGCCCGGAAAGCGAGATAAGGGGAGCTATCATGAAGTCGTCCTTTCGATGGCTGCCTCCGCTGCCTGCGGAGGGCGAATGAACCGCGCCGGTCAAGGGCGCGCGTCCTCGATGTTGAGGCGAATGAGGGGCTTGCCCGCGAAACCACCGGCGAAAAGATCCTGAATGGCTTGCGGAACACTCTCCAGCCCGTCACGGATTTCCTGCCATGGACCAACGGTTCCGTCCGCGATCCATGCGGACATCTGCTCGCGAAAAGCATCCAGCAGGTCGGCGCGGTCGGAATAGGGCAGATAGCCCTGGATATGGATACGCTGCGTCACGATGCGGTTGAGGTTGTGCATCGTTTCGGAGGCGCGCTCCTGATTATAGCTGCCGATCATTCCGCTGATCGCAAACCGCGCATTCGGGTTCGCGCTGGCGAGCGCGGCGTCGAGATGCTCGCCCCCCACATTGTCGAGGTAGATGTCGATGCCCTGCGGAGCCGCCGCCGCCAGCTTTTCCTCCAGCGAACCGGGGGATTTGTAATCGATCACCGCGTCGGCGCCGATCTCTTTCAACCGCTCACCCTTGGCGCTACCTCCAGCGGAGCCGACGACCTTCAGGCCGATGGCCTTGCCGATCTGCACCGCAGTGCTGCCGACCGCACCCGCCGCGGCCGACACGAACAGCGTCTCCCCGGCTTTGGCCTTCGCAATTTCGAACAGGCCGAAATAGGCGACAAAGCCGGTAGAGCCCATAGCGTTCAGATAATGTTCGAGCGCGCCGGACGAGGGCAGCTTTTCGAAGCTCGATGCTGGCCCCTGCCCGTAATCGCGCATGCCGAACTGGTGAAGAACCCGGTCGCCGGGTTTGAAACCGGCGGAGCGTGACGCGATCACTTCGCCCACGGCCCAGCCCGGAATGGGATCGCCCAGAACATAGGGCGCAAGATAGCCGCGCGTCTCTGCCGACATCCGCACCCGCATGGCCGGCCCGACCGTGAGCCAGTCGTTCCGCACCCGAAGCTCGCCTTCGGCAAGCGGCGCATCGTCAAAGTCGCGCAATTCGAACAGATCGCTGCTGGGGAGGCCTTCGGCCCTCCTCACGAGCGTCCATGCACGGGATTTGGTTGTCATGAAACGGGATTCTCCAGAATTTCAGGGGCCGACCGCGATCCGCGCTCGGCATAGAGGGTCAAGGCAGCGGCAATGCCAAAGCATATGAACGAGCCGTAGAAGGGCAGATCGGCGGATGACAGCAACAGGCCGGCGGCGATGATCGGCCCAGTGGCGAGGCCGGCAAACTGCATCGTGACCCACAGGACCGAGAGGCGTCCGCTGGGATCGAGCGTGGCGACCAGCCCGGCGCAATAGGGCAGGATCAGCACCCAGCAGAACATGAAGACAAAGGCCGCCGCCGCGAAACTCGTCCGGCCGCTGTCGAACACAAAGATCAACACGGCGATGCACAGGCCCGCCGCGCCAGCCGATATGGGCAGCCGCCGCCCCGCCCTGTCCCCTACGGCGGACACCAGAAGGCTCGCAGCGATGCCACCTATGGTTGCTAGGGACAGGGCGCTGGCAACCGCTTCGCCCGACATGTCGCGATCCAGCCCCAGCACGCCCACCAGCGGCCATGTAAGACCGACGCCGACCAGCAGAATGAAAGTCCCGAGCAGCGCGGACAGGCCATATCCATGGCCGGGCTTCGTAATCTTCTCCGCCTTGGGTTGAAGATCCGCGACGCCTGTGGGCAGCCAGCGAAGCAACAGAATGGCGAGCGTCGCCAGAGTGACGACCGACATGAAAAGCCATTGCGGATGCCCTATGGCACTAAGCCGGCTCAGTAGGGCCAGCATGACGGTCGTCGCGGCCAGATTTGCGGTGAGATAGATCGCAAAGATACGATCTGGTATCGGAGTGACCGCGATGCTGGCGGACAATAATCCCTGAAGCGCGCCAGCCGCCAGACCCGCGATGAAGCGGGCGACGATGAGCGTCAGGAAGGTCGTGGCATAAGCGGAAAGCAGATTTGCCCATATGATCAGAACCAGCCCGACAAGGGCCGCCTTGCGCCGGTCGAGCCTGCTCAGCCATGCTGCCACGAAAAGGGTCGTTACCGTCGTCCCGCCCATCTCCGAAGAGGTGATGAGCGCGATCTCGCTGTCGGTCAGGCCGATATTCGAGGACATGCCGGCGAGCAGCCCCGGCATCGCAACGATGATGGCGGCGCTTGCCAGCCCTGTCAGGACGATGGACATCACCGGCAGAACCCCGATCGCTCGGGGCGCGGACATGCCCAGGGCGGTTCCGCCGTCCATCATGCGTCCATCGTGACGATGACTTTCCCGACCGCCGACCGGCTTGCGAGCCGGGCAATGGCCTCGCCGCCTCGGGCGAGAGGAAAAATCTGATCGATCTTGGGCGCGATGCGGCCCGCCGTCCACCAGTCGATCAATTGCAGGATATTGCGCCGGTTATGGTCTGGCGCGCGCTTGGCGAAGCCGCCCCAGAAGATGCCGCGAATATCGCAGGATTTGAGGAGCGGCAGGTTGAGCGGTATCTTCGGTATCCCGGCCGGAAAACCGACGACCAGATAGCGGCCTTCCCAGGCAATGCAGCGGAGGGCCGGCTCGGCATAGTCGCCACCCACGGGATCGTAGATGACATGCGCGCCCTCCGGTCCCACCCGTTCCTTGAACGCCAGCCCCAGAGCGCGCGCCTGCTCCTTGTCGAACGGCGCGCGGCCATAGACCATAACGTCGTCGGCCCCGGCGGCAAGGACCACCTTCGCCTTTTCCTCGCTGGATACGGCAGCGACGACGCGCGCGCCCATGACCTTGCCAATTTCGATGGCCGCCAGCCCCACGCCGCCCGCTGCCCCCAGCACCAGAAGCGTCTCACCCGCCGTCAGATTTCCCCGATCGGTGAGCGCATGGATCGTGGTGGCATAGGTGAGCAAAAGCCCGGCAGCCGCGACGGGATCTTGCCCTTCGGGAATCTTGAACGCGTCAGCCGCATCGAACACGGCATATTCGGCGAGGCCGCCGCTCGATTGAGCCAGGGTCGCGATCAGACTGTCGCCCTGTCGCCAGCCCGTCACGCCCTCGCCCACCGCATCCACGATGCCCGAAACCTCGACACCCGGCGCGAAAGGCCGTGGCGGCTTGAACTGATATTTGTCCTCGATGACCAGAACGTCGGGGTAGTTGATGCCGCAAGCCAGCACGCGCACGCGCAACTGGCCAGGACCGGGGTCCGGCACCGGAATATCGGACAGCCTCAGGGATTCCGGGCCGCCCGGTTCGATGGAAAGCAAGGCTTTCATCACAGAACCTCGAACAGGCCGGCAGCGCCCATGCCGCCCCCGACGCACATCGTCACCACGACATAGCGCGCCCCGCGCCGACGCCCTTCGATCAGAGCGTGCGCAACCAGACGCGCGCCCGACATGCCATAGGGATGGCCGATGGAAATCGCCCCCCCGTTCACGTTCAGCCGGTCTTCCGGGATGCCCAGCCTGTCCTGGCAATAGATCACCTGGACGGCAAAGGCTTCGTTGAGTTCCCAAAGGCCGATGTCGTCCATGGTGAGGCCGAAGCGCTGGAGCAGCTTGGGAATGGCGAACACCGGGCCGATGCCCATTTCGTCAGGTTCCGTGCCCGCAACCGCCATGCCGACATAACGGCCCAGAGGACGCAGCCCGCGTTCGGCGGCCAGACCGGCATCCATGATGACGACAGCCGCCGCACCGTCGGACAACTGGCTCGCATTGCCCGCCGTTATCGTGCCGCCTTCGACCACGGTCTTGAGCGCGGCCAGTCCTTCGGCGGTGGTTTCGGGCCGTGCGCCCTCATCCTTGGTCAGCGAGACGAGCTGGGACGACACCGCGCCGGTGGCCTTGTCGCGCACCGTCATGGTCGCTTCGACGGGCACGATCTCGTCATCGAACGCGCCATTCTGCTGCGCGGCCGCCGTGCGCTGCTGCGACCGCAGCGCATAGGCGTCCTGCCGCTCGCGCCCGATGCCATAACGCCGCGCGACGGTTTCGGCGGTTTGCAACATGGGCATGAACATATCGGGCACCATCGCCACCAGTTCGGGATCCTCATCGATCCTGAGCGCCTCGGTCTGAACCAGCGAAATGGATTCGACGCCGCCCGCCACGATCACCTTCATCCGGTCGACCATGATCTGCTTGGCCGCTGTGGCGATTGTCATGAGACCGGAAGCGCATTGCCGGTCGAGCGACATGCCCGCGACGGTGACGGGCAGTCCGGCACGCATCGCGGCGGTTCGGCCGATGGTGGACTGATAACCCTGCTGCAACGATGCGCCCAGCAGCACATCGTCGATTTCGGCCGGATCTATGCCGGCGCGGGACACCGCCGCCCGGATCGCATGAGCGGCAAGGGTCGGCGACGGTGTCGCGTTGAACGCACCGCGATAGGCGCGCCCGATGGGAGTCCGCGCGGCTGACACGATAACGGCGTCCTGCATTATAAATCTCCTAGGCAGACCCTTATGGTCACACAAAAAACTGGGTTACCCACGTCGCCACGACAGCGGGCTTTTCCTGCCCCTCGACTTCCACGCAGATGTGCTGCGTCTGCTCGAAGTGGCCGGGGTTCTTCTCTTTCACGCTCCTGAGCGTCGAAGCCGAACGGATGCGGCTGCCGGCCTTTACCGGCGACACGAACCGCACGCGGTCAAAGCCGTAATTCACGCCGACCTTGATGTCCGGCAATCGCGCCGCCGTGGTCTTTTCCTCAAGATAGGAAAGCAACGACAGGACCAGAAAGCCGTGCGCAATGGTGCCCCCGAAACGGGTCTCGCGCGCCCGCTCCGGATCGACATGGATATGCTGCCAGTCCATCGTCGCATCGGCGAAGCGGTCGATCATCGCCTGATCAACCGTCAGCCAATCCGAATGGTGCGTGACCCCGGTATCGGCCTGCAAGCGCACCAGCATGTCGCTCATCCGGCGTTCGCTTCGTCGAGCGACCGGCCACTGCGCGCAGCATCGACCAGAAGCGGTGACAGCGAGAAGTCGTCGCCCAGCCGATCCGCATAGCGCTCAAGGTCGGCAACGACGGTGGCGAGGCCGACCTGCTCCGCCCAGAACATCGGTCCGCCGGTATGTCGCGGCCAGCCATAACCGTAGATCCAGACGACATCGATGTCCGATGCACGCTGGGCGATGCCCTCGCTCAGAATCTTGGCTCCTTCATTGACCATGACGTGCATGGTGCGAACCATGATTTCCTCGTCGGAAATGGCGCGCGGCGTCACGCCGGCCTTCGCCCGGAACGCGTCGATGATCCCGCTCGCGACCGGGGAGGGAAGATGACGGCGCTTCTCGTCATAGTCGTAGAAGCCGCCACCGGCCTTCTGCCCCCAGCGGCCCACGGCATTGAGCGCGTCGCGCAAGCTTTCGATACGGGTGGGGTCGCGATGCCAGCCGATGTCGACGCCGGCGAGGTCGATCATCTGTAACGGCCCCATCGGCATGCCGAAGGCGACCGAGACACGGTCGATCTGATCGGGCGTCGCGCCTTCCAGGAGCATCTCCATCGCACCCTCCAGCCGAGGGTCCAGCATCCGGTTGCCGATGAAGCCGAAGCACACGCCCGATACCACCGGCACCTTCCCGATCTTGCGCGCGATCGCCATGCCCGTGGCCAGCACGTCCGGCGCAGTCTTGTCGCCGCGCACCACCTCGACCAGCTTCATGATATTGGCAGGCGAGAAGAAATGCAGGCCGACAACGTCCTGCGGCCGTTTCGTCGCCTGCGCGATCTCGTCGACCGAGAGATAGGATGTGTTGGAGGCGAGGATCGCGCCCGGCTTTGCGATGCCGTCGAGCCGTGCGAAAATCTCCTTCTTCACGTCCATATTCTCGTAAACGGCCTCGATAATGAGATCGCAGTCCGAAAGGGCGTTGAAATCCAGCGTGGGCGTAAGCAGCGCCAGCGCGCCCTCGACCTGCGCGCTGGTCATGCGCCCCTTGGCTGCGGTGGCCTCATAATTTTTGCGCATCAGGCTTGTGCCGCGGTCGAGCGCTTCCTGGGCCATCTCTACGATCGTGACCGGCATGCCGGCGGACAGGAAATTCATGGAAATTCCGCCGCCCATCGTACCTGCGCCGATCACACCGACCTTTGCGATGGACCGCAACGGCACATCCTTGGGCTGGCCGTCGATCTTGGCGGCGGCGCGCTCGGCAAAGAACGCATGGCGCAACGCCTTCGATTGCGCGCCGTCCATCAACCGATGAAAAAGGCTCCGCTCCTTCTCCTGCCCCTCGGCAAGCGACAAGGTGGTCGCCGCCCGGACGGCCTCGATACAGGCCTGAGGCGCGTCGAGACCCTTGATCTTGCGCGCATTCTGTTCCGCGAACCGGTCGAACTCGCCCCCCTCGAAGGAGACGGCACGCTCGCCGGTGGGACGCGGCCGGTCGAGCGTCGCGGCGTAAGCGATGGCGTCTTCCACCAGGCTTGCCTCCGGCGCGATCTTGTCCAGCAGACCGATTTCCAGCGCCTTGGTCCCTGAAATGGGGCTGCCCGAAACGATCATGTCAAGCGCCGCAGAGATGCCGACGAGGCGGGGAAGGCGCTGGGTGCCGCCGGCACCGGGCAACAGACCCAGCGCGACTTCGGGCAGCCCCAGCTTCGCGCTCGCGGTCGCCACGCGATAGTGCGCGCCCAGCGCGACCTCCAGCCCGCCGCCCAGCGCGGAACCATGGATGGCTGCGACGACAGGCTTGGCACTGGCTTCGATCGCGTCGATCACCACCGCAAGTCCCGGCTCAGCGAGCGGCTTGCCGAACTCGGTGATGTCGGCGCCCGCGCTGAACATCCGCCCTGCCCCGTGGATCACCACGGCGGAAACGCCATCGTCGGTCTGGGCGGCCTGCACCGCCTGATAGACTCCGCGCCGGACATCCTCGGACAGCGCATTGACAGGCGGATTGCCGATCTTGATTTCCAGAACAGTGCCGTGGCGATGAGTCTCGATCATAATATCTCTCTCAAAAAATGGTCTCGCCCAGAGCGCTGGGTCGGGCGAAGGGGTGAGAAGTCGAAAGCCCTGCATCCACGACCAGGGCGTGCCCGTTGACGTAGCTGGCATCGTCCGATGCGAGAAAGGCGATAGCCTGAGCGATTTCGGCCGGATGTCCGCCGCGCCGGAGCGGGTTGAGCTTGCCGATCGACCCCTCCCGGCCCTTGGCGCGCGCTTTGTCATACAGGTCTTTGGTCATGCCGCTTTCGATGAGGCCGGGGCAGACCGCGTTGACGCGAATGCCCGATCCGGCAAGCTGCTGCGCCGCGATCTGCACGAGGTTCATGACGCCCGCCTTCGACGCCGAATAGGCCGGACCGCCCGCCCCCGCGCGCAGCGCCGCGACCGAAGCGGTGCAGACTATGGAGCCGATCCTGCCGGTATCCAACATGGTCCTGGCGCCAAGTCGGACGGCCAGAAACGGACCGATCAGGTTGATGCGCAACACCTGTTCCCAGCTTTCGACACTCTGGTCTAACAATCCGGCTTCGCCGCCCGTCACGCCCGCGTTCGCGCAGACGATGTCGACGCCGCCGAAGCGGCTTGTCGCCAGCGAATACATCGCCAGCACATCCTCCTCGCGTCCAGCGTCGCCCTGCATCGTGATGATGGCGTCATCCCCAGCAAAGCTGTCCGCCAATGCCGGGCTTGTATCGAACGCGATCACCTGCGCGCCTTCATTTGCAAACAGACGCGTTGTCGCGGCGCCGATGCCTGAGGCCGCGCCAGTAACCGCCACAACTTTATTCGTGAAGCGCGCCATGATTTTGATCCTGTATTCACGCCACCGGGGCGATGGTCATGCCGCCGTCCACGACGATGGCCTGACCTGTCACATAGGAAGAGGCGTCGGATGCAAGGAAAAGGGCGGCTCCCGCCATTTCTCCCGGCTCCCCGATACGGCGCAGCGGGATTTGCTGGCTGAACGCCTTCTCCTTTGCGGGATCTTCCCATAGCGCCTTGGCGAAATCGGTCCGTGTCACGCCAGGCGAGATGGCGTTGACCCGCACCTTATGGGGTCCAAATTCGACGGCCAGATTGCGGACCATTGCCAGATCCGCCGCTTTCGACAGATGATAGGTGCCGATGGTGTCCGAACCGATATAGGCGCCGATCGACGAAACGATGACGATCGATCCCGATTTGCGCTCGATCATGGACGGCGCGACCATCTGCGCCAGCCAGTGGTTCGACAGGATGTTGTTTTCCAGAATTTTGCGGAACTGGTCGTCGTTGATACCCAGAGTGGAGCCGTAATAGGGGTTGGACGCCGCGTTGCAGATCAGAATATCGATCGGGCCGAGACTCTCCTGGGCGTTCTTGACCAGCGCCTCAAGCGCCGCCTTGTTCGAAATGCTGGCTTCGATGGCGATTGCGCGGCCTTCGCCGGAACGCGCGTTGATGGCAGCCGCAACCTCGTCGCAGGAAGCCTGTTTGCGGCTGGAAATGACAACGCGAGCGCCCGCGTCGGCCAGTGCCTCAGCGATGGCGCGGCCAATGCCGCGCGACGATCCCGTCACGATTGCGACCTTGCCGCTCAGGTCAAACAATTTGCTCATATTTCATTCCTGACTTCCTGTTGCGGCGTGCCGCATTCCATCTGCCGCCGATCCGCGTCGACCGGCATCAAAGCCTCGCCGGGCCTATCGCCATGCCGCCGTCGATGAGCAGCGACTGACCCGTCATGAAGGCGCTGGCTTCGGCCGCCAGATAGACAGCCGCACCTGCCATTTCGCCCGGCACGCCAATGCGGCACAGGGGCGTGCGCCTGGTTACCTGCTCGACGCCAGCCGGGTCTTCCCAAAGCCGCTTCGCGAAATCCGTCTTCGTGATGCCGGGCGAGATCGCGTTCACCCGAATGCTGTGCTTGCCGAGTTCGACCGCGAGGTTGCGAACCATCTGGAGGTCGGCGGCCTTTGACACATGGTAGGTGCCGATCATGCCGGACCCGAGATAGGCGCCGAGCGAAGCGACAATGATGATCGAACCGGCCTGCCGCTCGATCATTCCAGGCGCGACAAGCTGAACGAGCCACTGGTTGGAGAGAATGTTGCCGTTGATGATCTTGTGAAATTCATCGTCCGGAATTTCGAGCGTCGGTCCATAATGCGAACTGACCGCCGCATTGCAGACCAGAACGTCCACCGGCCCCAGCCGCTTTTCCGTCTCCGCGACCAGCGCCCGCAGATCGTCCTTCACCGCAATGTCCGCCGCGATCGCCACCGCGCGTGTTTCACCCAGATCCGCGTTGATCGCCGCGGCAGCCTCCTCGCACGCATCCAGATTGCGGCTGGATATGACGACTTGTGCACCCGCATTGGCCAGGGCTTCCGCGATCGCACGCCCGATACCGCGCGACGACCCTGTCACGATGGCGACCTTGCCGCTGAGGTCGAACAGATTTTTCATATCACTCTCCAGTCTTTACGGTTCGAGGGCACCAGCCAGCCGGGCCTGTTCCCAGCCAAGCCGCGCCATCGGCACGAGCTTCGCTGCGGCCGTTTCCGCCTCGAGGCTTGAGGCTGTGCCGTCGATAATGCGTTTGCGGATCCCCTGGACGATCCCGACGATCCGGAAGAGGTTGAATGCGAAATACCAGTGGGGATTCGCGATGCGCGGCCGCCCGCTTATCGCGCAATAAAGGTCGGTAATCTCTTCGAGCGAGGGAATGCCCGCCGCCTCCAGATCGACATTGCCAAGAGCCGCAAGACCATCGGCAGGCATCAACCAGTGCGCCGCGAAATAGCTGAAATCCGCCAACGGATCACCGATCGTGCTCAATTCCCAGTCGATGACCGCCAGCACCTTCGACCCTGACGGCTCGAAAATCAGGTTGTCCAGCCGATAGTCGCCATGAATGATCGTCGACGCCGTCTGCTCGGGCACGGTCCGGGCAAGCCATTCCATCAGCTTTTCGACTTCCGGCACATCCTCGGTTTGCGAGGCGCGATATTGGCGGCTCCAGCGCGCCACCTGCCGCTCGAAATAATTGCCGGGCCGGCCGTAATCCGTCAGGCCGACCTGCGCCGGATCGAACCGATGCAGCCGCGCCAGCGTTTCCACCATCTGCTCATAGATCGCCCGGCGCACCGCTGGAGTTTCATCGGGCAGCGCACCGTCCCACAGCGTCCGCCCCTTGATCCGCTCCATGACGTAAAATGCCGATCCGATCACCGCGTCGTCCTCGCACAGGGCGATGGGACGAGGCACGGGAAAGCCTTCGGGATACAGCGCGCTCAGCAGCCGATATTCGCGGTCGACGGCATGGGCGGAGGCCAGCAACGCGCCCGCAGGCTTGCGACGCAGCACATAATGCTGCGTCGCCGTGTCGAGCGCGAAGGTCGGGTTCGATTGACCGCCCGAGAACTTGTCGAGCTTGATCGGCCCCTCGAACTCCGGGACGTGGTCCTGCATCCACCTTGTCAGCTTGCCAATGTCGATGGCATTGTCGACGATTGCCGGTTCAGACATTGCGGTCATCCCGACTTGCCCTGAGGCGAGGAGAGGCGAGCACTCCCGGCATCAGCGCGCAGCCCCGACATCGCCGCTCGACAGGCTGTCACCCGTCACATCCTTGTATTTTTTGAACTCCGCCCGCGCGATGGCGCGCGCATGCACTTCATCGGGACCGTCCGCCAGCCGCAGCGTGCGGGTGTTGGCCCAGTCGAAGGCGAGATCGAAATCGTCGCACACCCCCGCGCCGCCATGCGCCTGAATGGCGTCATCGAGGATCTGGCACGCCATCATCGGAGCCTGGACCTTCAGCATCGCGATCTCGACCTGCGCGCTCTTGTTGCCGGCCTGGTCCATCATGTCCGCCGCCTTGAGGCAGAGCAGCCGCGTCATTTCGATGTCGATGCGCGCGCGTGCAATCCGTTGCTCCCATACCGACTGGCTCGCGATCGGCTTGCCGAACGCCTGACGCGAGAGCAGGCGGCTCGCCATCGCTTCAAGCGCGTTCTCAGCCACGCCGATGGTCCGCATGCAGTGATGGATGCGGCCCGGCCCGAGCCGTCCCTGCGCGATTTCGAAACCGCGCCCCTCGCCCAGCAGCATGTTGCTCACCGGAACCCGCACATTGTCCAGCACGACTTCGCCATGCCCGTGCGGCGCATGGTCATAGCCATAGACGTTGAGCATGCGCCTGATCTGCACGCCCGGCGCATCCATCGGCACCAGGATCATGCTTTGCTGGTGATATTTGTCGGCATTGGGATCGGTCTTGCCCATCACCACCGCGATCTTGCAGCGCGGATCGCCGGTGCCGGTCGACCACCATTTGCGGCCGTTGATGACATAATGATCGCCGTCACGCCGGATCGACGTCTGGATGTTGGTGGCGTCCGAGCTGGCGACATTGGGTTCGGTCATCAGGAAGGCGGAACGGATTTCCCCGTTCATCAGCGGGCGCAGCCACTGTTCCTTCTGCTCCAGCGTGCCGTATCGGTGGAGCACTTCCATGTTGCCGGTATCGGGCGCAGAGCAGTTAAATATCTCCGAACCCCAGAATACCCGACCCATCTCTTCGGCACACAGCGCATATTCGAGGTTGGTCAGTTGCTCACCCTCGAACACAAAGCTGTTGTCGACATGTTCCTGGCCCGAATGCGGCGGCATGAAGAGGTTCCACAAGCCCGCCTCGCGGGCCAGCGGCTTCAGCTCCTCGATGACCTGCATCACCTTCCAGCGGGGTTCGGCCGCGACTTCGGCTTCATAGTCGGCAAGGCGAGGCTTGACGTTGGTCTGGATGAACGCGCGCACGCGATCGCGAAAGGAAGTCTGGCGGGCGGTAAGTGCGAAATCCATCGTTTATTCCTCAGATAAAATCGTGTCGCGCCAGGATTTCAGTCCTGCATCGCATGGGAGAGAAGCAGCGTGCGCACTTCATTTTTCATGACCTTGCCATTGGCGTTGCGCGGCAACGGCTCATGGTGAAAGCGGATCACCACCGGGATTTTGAACGCGGCCAGCCGTTCGCGCAGCCAGAGCTTCAGCTCATCCTCGCTGACTTCATGGCCTTCCGCGATCAGGCACATCGCGCCGGGTTCTTCGCCCAGCCGGTCATGCGGCAGAGCGACCACCGCCGCATCCGTGACGGCGGGATGGCTGAACAGGGCGTTTTCGACCTCGACCGCGTAGATATTCTCGCCACCGCGGATGATGACGTCCTTGCTGCGGCCGACGATCGTGCAAAAGCCTTCCTCGTCCAGCCGGGCCAGATCGCCCGTATGCAGCCAGCCATCGCCGAAGGTCGCTTCGGTGGCCTCGGGATTCTGCCAATATCCCATCACGATCTGCGGTCCGCGGACGCATAATTCCCCGATCTCGCCAACGGGCAGTGCCTCGCCCGCCTCGTTGACGACGCGCAGGTCGTCAATTGGAAGTGGCGGCCCGCAACTGTCGGGCCGGTTCAGATAGTCTTCCGCACTATGCCCGGTAATCGTGCCGGACGTTTCCGTCATGCCCCAGCCATTATAGGGCACGGCCGACAGTTCCCGTTCGATCAGGAAAGGCAGATCCGGCGCTGCCGGTGCACCGCCATAGGGGACATAATTGAGCGAACTGAGATCGAACCGGCTCCTCTCAGGAGAATCGATCAACTGCCACGCGATGGTCGGAACGCCGCCCGCCGATGTGATCCGCTCACGCTCGATGAGCGCCATCGCTTCGACCGCATTCCATTTGTGCATGAGCACGACCTTGCCGCCGCATGCGAAGGCTGACATCAACAGCGCGGCACAGCCGGTCACGTGGAACAACGGGATGGTCATCAATGTGACCGATGGCGTAGGCTCGCTGGCCGGCTCGCCCCGGCGCAACGCGCCGCGCTGGGCGATGAAATCGATCGCCACCAGGCCCGAAAGCATGTTGCGGTGCGTGCCCAGTGCGCCTTTCGGCCGACCCGTCGTCCCGCTGGTGTAGAAGATCGTCAGCGGGTCGTCGGAGTTCATCTTCACGTCCGGCAGCGGCAGTTCGGGCAGCAGAGCATAGTCCGCGACCGCGCCGATGATGGATTCAAGCGAGACGATGCCGGGACGGGACGAACGAGAGACGATCATTTTCAGGCGATCCGCAAGCGCCGAACCGCCGCTTGTCACGCGCTCAAAGCGTTCGTCATCGCAGATGAGGAGGGTGGAGCCGGACTGTTCGAGCGCATAGCCCAGTTCCTCTCCCGTCCACCACGCGTTGAGCGGCACGGCGATCGCACCGCAAACCGTCGCCGCGAACAGCACCACCGGCCATTCGGGAAGGTTGCGCATCGCGATGGCGACGCGATCCCCCGGCTTGACGCCCTCGCGGACGAGATGATCCGCCAGCGTCGCAACGGCGCGGAACCAGCCATCATAAGTGACGCGCTCATCGTTGAGGACCAGGAATTCCCGCTCGCCATGCCTGGCCCGCACCTGCTTTGCCAGTTCAGCGACGTTGGCAGGCAGGCTCGCCCATGTCCGCAATTCGCGGCCGTTGATGATGGCCGTGCGGATTTCGAAGCGCGAACCCGGAACGCAGAGTTGCGCTTCTGCCTCCTTCAGCGACATAGCCGGCCAGGATTTAGTCATTCTGCGCTCCTACGCTTGCAAGTTTATCGACCGGAGCCGCCTCGACATCTCCCAGAAACGCGGCGATTTCATCCACTGCGCGACCCGCTGCCGACAGTTCCTGCGGAAAGAGGTGGAAGGCATGCGGCAGGTGCGGCCAGATGCTGAGATGAACCGTCACCGCCAGCCGCCAGAGCGCGGCGGCAAAGGCGACATCCTGATCCCGCAGATATTCGTCGGATGACGCCTGAATGATGGTCGGCGGGAATCTCTCAAGGACATCCAAAGGGGCTGCGGCAGGCGAAACCAGTGGATCGTCCACTGTCGTAACGCCCTGAAGATACAGCTCAGCGATCCTGGTCTGCGTCGTTGGCTCGCATGTCGGATCGTCGGAACCCGGCGGCATCCGGTCAGGCGGACGGAAATCGACGACGCCCGACAGGAGGGCCAGCGCATCGGGCAGCCGGGCGTTGCGGGACAAAAGGTCGATCACGAGCGCGGCGGAGAGATTGCCGCCCGCGCTATCGCCCATCAGGGCGACGGTGGCGGCCTCCAGCGGGCCCGCCGGCCCGTTGGAGCACGCATGGGCGTAAGCCCGCCCGGCATCCTGAAGACCCGCCGGAAACGGATGTTCGGGCGCAAGGCGATAGTTGACCGCAAACACCGCGCACCCGGTCTTTCGCGCGATAAGATCGATCAGATGGCGGTGCGTGTCTATCGACCCGGCGAACCAGCCACCACCATGGATGTAGACGATATGGTGGCCGGACTTCGCCTGCGGCGGGACGAACCATTCGCCCGAACAGGTGCCGAGATCGACGAGCGTCGTGGAGCATCCGAAGTCGCGCTCGGCACCTGTCAGACAGTAATTGTCCATCACATAGCGCATCGCGACCGCAAGATCATCCATGTCATCCGAGCGCGCGATCAAGCCTGCTATATGGTCTTTGACTATTCGGGCCTGCGCCACGCTCGGATGTTCGGTCGGCATCGGTTTGCTGTCGTTTCTCTCTAGAAGTGGTATCCGAACGACGCGCCGATCTGCCGCGGCGGCTGATACTGGCTGAGCGCGAGCGATCCGATCAGCGCCGACACCACGATCACATTCGATTTGACCTGTTTGTTGGTGATGTTCTTCGCAAACAGGCTCGCCGTGATTCGCCGGTCTTCGCTTTCATAGTTCAGGGACAGGTTGAGCTTGCCCACCGCTGACTGCGACGAGACCGGGATGTTGAACTCGCTGAAATACAGCCGTGACTTCCAGTCGTAACGGGCACCCAGCGTGACCTTGCCCGATGAGAGCGGCACGTCGTAATAGCCGCCGGCGCTAAAGCTGTAACGAGGCGCCTGGGGCAAGCTGTTGCCATCAAGATCGAACCTGCGCGTGCCATCGGGATCAATCGTTCCCAGATCGGGGCGAGCCGGATCGCCGGTGCGGAAGCGATCGAAGGTCGCATGGAGATAGGCGCCCGACACCTCGAACCGCAGCGCCTCGACGGGCCGGATGACGGTTTCGGCCTCGATGCCGTAGATGGTTGCCTTCGCGGCGTTGACGACCTGTGTCGACGCGCCATTGATCTGGTTCACCTGAAGATTATCATACTTCATGTGGAACGCAGCGATGTTGGCCTGCAATCCGTGATCGAAGAACCAGCCTTTCAGGCCAGCTTCAAGGTTGGTGTTCTTTTCCGGATCGAAGGCGGGAGCAAGACCGCCGGCCGAAAAGCCGCCGCCCTTGTAGCCAGTGGCATATTTCACATAGGCGTCGAGCCTCGTGCTGAAGGCATAGGATGCACCCACTTCATAGGTGACCTGACTGGACGAGGTGCTCTGCCTCGGCAGGATACCGACGTAGCTATTATAATCGTCGAGATCGACCTTCTTGTCGTGCGTGTATCGCAGGCCGGCAAAAACCTTTGCCTCGGGCGTCAGCGCATATTGGGCATGCCCGAAGAAGGCGTAGGAAGTGGTGTTGATCTTCGCACCCAGATCGACTGGCATGGGCAGCAGGCTGATCGGAACCGAAATATCCTGCTTCAGCTTTTCATGAAAATAGTTGGTGCCGATGATATAGGTGAACGGCTTGGACGCGTCGGACGTGTAAAGCAGTTCGCCATAATATTGATGGGTCTTGTTGTTGAAGTCGGAATAGGTGTGGAGCGCGTCGGTTCCGTCGCCGTCCTGAATATTGTGGATCTTGGTGTCCGCATAGGAGCCAAGCGCCTTGAGATCGCCGCTCCCCAGCGCCCAGTTCAGCGTCAGGTTGACATTCTTGCCTTCGACCCGCCTCATCGCTTCATTGTTGTACACTTCGCGCTTGCTGACACTTCCAAGCGGTTGCCCGACGAGAATTGCGGGAAGAGGCTGGTCGGGGTCGGGCGTGCCTTCGAGGAAGGTTGCCGGGCCGTTGGAATGATCGCGCTGATATTCGACAAGCAGCCGGGCATTGAAGCTGTCGGAAGGTTCCCATTTGATCTGGCCGCGAACCGACTGGTTGTTCGCGTCGTCCAGTCGGCCCGGCGCGTTGGACGTGACAAGATTGTTCGAATAGCCGGGGCTGTAGGTCTCCGGCGTCGACAGGTTCTTCGTGTAGCCGCGGTTATAGGTCTGCTGGGCGGACAGGCGGGCGGTCCATTTACCCGATGCATCGAGGGCACCGCTGACATAGCCTGACGTGTTGATCCTGCCGGGATCGATGCCCGCCGTGACATCGAAGCCGTAATGCAATTCCCGGGTCGGCTCGTTCGGGATGATATTCACGGCCCCGCCCGTGGCGTTACGGCCAAAGAGCGTGCCCTGGGGACCGCGAAGAACCTCCACACGCGCCACGTCCAGGAACGTCGACAATGTGAGCGCGGGCTGGGCCATGTATACGCCGTCTACCTGGATGGAGACGCCCGCATCGGACCCGGCGTTGATGGACGACCCGTTGCCGATGCCTCTGATCGCGACGTTCGCTGAGTTGTAGCTATTGCCGATCTGGATGTTCGGATTGGGACCGACAAGATCCGTCAGCGCCACCGTCTGGGCGGCACGCAGCTTGTCGCCAGAATAAGCCGAAACCGCGATAGGCGTTTTCAGGATAGTCTCGCTTCGGCGGGATGCGGTAACCACGATGTCCTCTAACTGCTCCTGACCGCTTCGCCCCTGCGCAGGCGCGTCGGGCGTCTGCGCATGAGCAGCCGGAACAACGGCAGCCCCGCAGAGCAACGCAAGCACGCAATAGCCTTTCGTCATGATACCCCTCCATCAGTTTTGTCTTTTTGTGCTGATTCGTGTTGTATTGATTTCGGCTCGATGGAGAATGATGGTTGATCGCACCCGCGATGTCGCAATTTGCCGCAAGGAGGAAATCGCGTTTCGATCAATCGGCTTAGAGCCTGTTTGAGAATGCGCCTATTGGCGCATTGCGGCACCAGCCCTCTCCCCCACCCGGCCACCCAACGGCAGTATTTTATGGGTGGCCGGGTGGGGGAGAGGGCTGGTGCCGCCTCGGAAATCGCTCTTCCGCGATTTCTCAAACGGACTCTTACACCCAGAAACGGCCGGAGGAGATCATGGTCAGATCATGGGCAAACTCCCGGCGCACATGGGCCAGATCCTCCGTCCGCGAACCGCTGGCCACCAGCCGGATCAGTTTTCCGGTGAACAACGCCTGAGACAGTAGCGGATCGAGGGGCCGCAGCGACGAGGAGATCGGTGTCAAAAGACGCCGCCAGGCGCTGTGCTGGTCCGCAATGTCGGCCCAGATCGCAGATTGCAGCGACGGCTGGCGGCTGGCTTCAAGCCAAACCCGGTAGATTGCGAGACTTTCCAGCGCATATTCCGTCGCTTCGCGGAAGAAGATGACGGTCGTTCGATCGATCAGCCTTTCAAGGCTTTCTTCCCCGCGTTCCAGCGAGGCAACGATACGATAGCGATCCTTCGCATTTTCGAACAGGCGATGCTGGGCGGCTTCGATCAGGCTGGCGGTTGTGGGAAAGTGGTAAAAGGCCCCTGACGGCGAAAGCCCCGCCTTGCTGGCCATGGCCTTGAGGCCGATCGCCGTCTGCCCCTTCGAAACCAGTTCATCCAGGGTTGCCGTCAGGATCGCCTCCCGCGTCACCGCCGACTTGCCGGTCAGCCGCGCAGGCTTGGCGGCGGGAGCCTTCTCGCCATGTCCCCACCTGTCGAGGGGGTCTTCGCCGCCATCGAACACCGCCCTCAGATCGTCCTCGGTAGGACGAAGAACCAGCACAAAAAGAAGAAGTCCGACAGTTATGTCACCATAGGATCGCGCAGCCAGTTCGTTGTCGTCACCGCCTGATGAAAAGGCCCATTCGCTCCAGACTTTTGCTGCGGCAGCGAACCAACGGCGGGCCAGCGCAAGAGATTCTGGGTGGCGTGGCGCATCCAGCATGATTTCGGTCCAGCAGGCGCTGCGCACACGTTGCTCTCTACCCACCTTGATTAGGAATTCCACAAGCCAGGATCGGGGGCACCCCGCCCCTCCCTTCCCGCTCGGCCCGGCAGCGTCATCGCGGGGAAGCAGCAGCGTGTCTTCATCCAGCATTTCCTGTGAAGCAGCGGCCAGGATGTCGAACTTGCTGGCGAAATGGTAAGTTGTCGACGCCAGGGAAACGCCTGCGGTGCGAGCGATCTCCCGGTGCGTCATGCCCGCAATCCCGCGATCCGCCAAAACGAGGATCGCCCCTTCGATGATCCGTTTGCGGGTTTCGACTGACCTCGCCTGAGCAGGCGCTCGCTTTGGCCCACGTGTCCTCACGCGCGTGCCGGGGATGGCGGAAAGGCGTCGGGTCACAGGCAATTCAGGACTATCCTCTACTAAGACATGGGTGGCAGGCATTGCCTTGAACCAGTTTTTGCCCTATAGTACAAATTATTTCAAGGACTGGCTTCGCAACGACGAGCCGCCAACAGAGAGGCTGGATATGAAAGCGAACCTCTGCCGAGTTCAGGATTCAAGCGGCTATCCGTCGATGTTCGGCTCTCAGACATGGCCCAGCGCGATGCAGGATAGCCGATCGGTCCTGTTTTCAACCGCGGCCCGTAATTTCGGCGCCGAACAACTTTCCAGACATTATGTCGAAACATTTTTCGGCGTGGAACGGGCGCGCGCGCTGATGGCGGGAGCTGGGCTGTGCGATGCGCTGGGCCAACTGCCCGCGAGCATTTCCCGTGTGGATTTCTGGAATCTGTGTGTCGATGGAATTTACAAATATGACGATGAGGGACACGGGTGCACCCCCCGGCCACTACCGAAGGGCAGTTGGACCGTGATCTTCACCGCGGTGAACCACATGGATTCGGTGAGCGAAGGACTGAAGCGCTTCTGCGAGTTCGTTCAGGTCATTCCCTCCGGCATGACGGTATCGGTCGGCTATGGCTCCGACGGCCTTAGCATTACCTACGCGATGAATGATCTGTCCGAACGGGGCGAAATCTATGTCGAGCTGATCGCGATGGTGTTTCATTGCGTCCTGGTCTGGGGCACGGGCCAATGGATCGAACCCGTCCGCACGAGGCTGTCGAGCCTGTTGGGCGATCGCAACGAGTCGCTTCTGACCGGACTTGCAACCAGTTGCTGGAGGCACGGAACCGGCGTCTCCATGGTCTATCCCAAGGAAATTCTCAACCTGCCGCTCGGCGTGCGTCGCTACAAGAGCTTCTCCTTCCACGAATCGTCCGTCTTCATGGAAATCGCGCAGAGATCGCCGCGCTCGGTGAGTTCGGATGCGTCCAGTTCGATCGTCGATGAATTGCGCGTGCTGATGCAGGAGGAAATTCCCAATCAGCGTGTCGCGGCCCGCAAGCTCGGGATGAGCGCAGCGACCTTGCAGCGCCGGCTCACGCAGGAAGGAACGAGTTTCCGTGAACTTTCCCGGGAAGTCCGGATGCGGAAGCTCTGCACCCTGCTGGCGACCGACGCCAATCTGGACGACATCGCGTTCGATCTCGGTTTTTCGGATCGCCGCAGTCTCTGGCGCGCCTGCTTCGACTGGCTCGGCATGTCGCCGACAGCCTATCGGCTGCAACGACGCCTGTGTGACAACTAGACCGGAGCGCGCGCTGGTGCGGACAGACCTGCTAGAGCGTTTTCTAAGCAGATAGAAACGGCAGTTCGGCGAAGCCAATCATCTGTTGACTCGGAAAACGCGGCAAAACAAAGGTCTAGAGCAGCCGATCCGATGCAATCGGGTCGGATTCTGCTCTAGGCAGGACTATCCGCGCCCTGCCTTATATGTTCGAACAGCAGATTCGACACGATGTCGGGGCATTGATCGACGATGAAATGTCCCGCCCCTGCAACGGTCACGAACCGGAACGGTCCGGTGACATAGTCGGACGTCAGTTCAGCCGCATATCGCCCAACCGTCGCGTCTTCGGTGCCCCAGATGTAGAGGGTCGGCAGGTCGATGGGAGGCGTCTCCGCGCCCGTGAAGCCGCTGGCGCGATACCAGTTGATGGCGCCTTCCACGCCGCCCGGCTCGGCAAGCTTGGCGATATGCACCGCCGCGATTTCTGGCGGCACATGCTGGGTTTCCAAAGCCTCCCGCAAGGGGCGAAGCCCGTCAATGCGCATCCGGGCATAGGCGTCCGGATCCTTCAGGAATCGATGATGGCGGGATCGCTCCGGCTGCTCCGGGTCTTCCGCCATCGCCCGCGCGAAAGCAGCCGGATGGGGCCGCGACAATATGCTCAGGGTGCGGATCCTGTCCGGATGAGCCGACGCGAGCAACCACGCGATCTGCCCGCCCCAATCATGTCCGACCAGATGGAAGTCAGCAATGCCCAGCGCCTGCATGAGGTCCGCCGCATCCTGGACGATGAGTTCCACGCGATAGGAATCCTGCTCGGCGGGGCGCGCGCCCGTGGAATAGCCACGCTGGTCGGGCGCTATGACGCGAAATCCCGCGGCCGACAGAGCCTCTACCTGAGGATGCCACATATAGCGCGATTCCGGGAAGCCATGTAGCAGCAGAACGGTCTGCTCATTGCCGTGACCCGCAATGTCGACGGTGAATTCAAGGCCATTCAGGCTGACGCAACGCGTTTCGATCATGTCTGTCTGCTATCGGCCGATTATTCTGCGGTCGGGCTTTTGTAGAACGAATATCGCATCGTCGAGAAAAGCCGGTGGACCATCGGTTCGAACGCTTCGAGCGGCATGGTGTCGTAATTGGCGTCGAAGGCGGACTGATCGTAAAGGTGACAGAAATCCGCCGTATACTCAAAGTGCGGGTGTCCCCTGAACTTGTCCCGCATATGCTGGTCTTCACCGATATGATGGAAGAAATAATAGCCCTGGAAGATGGCGTGCTTTTCCACCATCCAGTGGTTCTTTTCCGAGACATAGGGCTTTAGGATCGCCGCGGCGAGATCCGCATGATTGCCTGAACCCAGCGTGTCGCCAATGTCGTGCAGCAGAGCGCACACGACATATTCCTCGTCCATTCCCGCCCGATAGGCGCGCGTGGCGGTTTGGACGCTATGTTCCAGCCGATCCACGGGATAGCCGCCGAAATCACCGTCCAGCAGCTTCAGATGCGTCAGGATCCGGTTGGACAGTCCCGCGTGAAAGGGCTTGTAATGGCTATCGATGATCGCCCAGTCCTCTTTGGTGGAATCGACCATTTGCGTGAAATGGGTGGTGGCGCCTTCGATTTCCTTGGGGTCGGACATTATCAGACTTTCTTGTATCAGACGGGATGCGCAATGGCGCGATAACGCCATCGCGCATGTATTCTGTTAGGCATCGAAACCCGGCAGTTCGCGATGGAGGCGACGCAGGCAACCGGGCCAGATCAACTCGTAAGCGGATTGACCGCCCTCCAGTCGAAGCGGGCCGCGCGCAGCCATCTGGGCGGCCACCGTCTCCTGCGCCTCTTCGGGTGCGATCAGCACCTTGTCGCGCCCCGCTGTCAGCGCCATGACCTGAATCTTGCAGGCCCGTTCCAGGATGAACATGGTGCGCCAGCAATCGCCAGCGTCCAGGCCAACGGCCAAAGTGCCGTGATTGCGCAGCAGCATCGCCGCATTGTTGCCAAGGTCGGCGACCAGCCGCTCGCGCTCGTCCCAATCGAGCGCGATGCCTTCATAGTCGTGATAGGCAAGTTCGGGGAGGACGGCCAGCGCAGTCTGGCTGAGCGGCAGCAACCCTTCCTTCTGTGCCGACACGGCAATGCCCTGGTCGGTATGCAGGTGCATCACGAACTTCACATCTTCGCGCGCGCCATGGATCGCGGAGTGAATGGTGAAGCCCGCCGCATTGACCTTGTAGGGCGTATCCTGGACGACTTGGCCGTCCATATCGACCTTCACGAGCGACGACGCCGTCATTTCCTCGAAGAAGATGCCGTAGGGATTGATGAGGAAATGATGGTCCGGCCCCGGCAGCCGTGCCGATATATGGGTATAGACCATATCGTCCCAGCCATGCAGCGCCACAAGCCGGTAGAGCGCGGCGAGATCGACGCGCATCTGCCACTCCGCCTCGCTTACCTGGCTCCTTAATGAAGGTGTCGGCGACCAAGAACCGTCAGCCATTTCAATCTCCTTTAGCTATTCCATCGAGAAGCGGGCCATCGACATCGGCGGCGAGCAGATTTCCTGTCACCTTCCCGTCCTTGCAAGATAGGCGATGTCGTTGGCGGTGTTGGCGCTAATGTCCGGCGCGCATCTCGGCAAAATCTCGACCGCATGCACCGTCCCGATCAGGGAACGACAGCGCGCGGGCACCCCGGCCGCCAGCAGCTTGCGATAAAATGCGACGCCTTCGTCATGAAGGGGATCGCATTCGTTCACGCTGATGACCGTTTGCGGCAAGCCCTTGAGATCGGCTTCGGACGCGAAGATGGGCCATGCCAGCGGATCCTGACGCTCGAACGCCTCGATACCATAGGCCAAGGTAAGACGGTTGTTCCCGATGCTGATGAAGATGCCCTCATTATTGTGGGATGAGGGATGGTCGGGATGCGGCCACTGACCGGCGATAAACGGGCAAAGCGAATAAACGCCGTTTATAAGGCCGATGTCGCCATCGCGATTGAGCTTCAGCGCGGTCGCCAGGGAGAGATTGCCGCCGCCGCTTTCGCCGGCGAGAGTGATCCTGGCAGGATCTATTTTCAGTTCCTCGGCATGCGCATGGACCCATTTCACGCCCGCGACGCAGTCGTTCAGGCCGGCGGGAAAGGGAGCCACTTCCGGAGCGGACGAGGGAAGCAGGCTGTTGCGGAAATCGACCATCGCGACCGCCACGCCCTGCGCCGCGATGATGCTGCCCCATCCGCGGTAGTTGGGATCGAAGGCCGACAGATACGCCATACCGCCGCCATGCATATAATAGACACAGGGCAGGACGTCCGTGCCTTCGGGGCGGATATACTGGATTTTGATTTCATTCCCGTCCGGTTGCGAAATGAACGTCTTGGTTTCGTAGACAAGGCCGGCGGATGGAGCGGACTCTTCGCACACGGCCGCCGCGAAGAAGTCGGCATCTGCTGCCACAGCTTCCTGCGCCTCCGGAGTGTGCATGAACGCGATCACCTCTTCACGTGTGAGCAAGTCGGGCGCAGTCGGCGCCCCATACTCACCAAAAATAGCTTTGATCCGTGGATCGATCCGGTGGTCATTCAAGAGCTTTGTCATTCTGTGCCTCTCCGCTTTTTTTGCGCATTCCGTCCGATCGCGCGCACGGTTCCATCCATGTGTAGCAGGACAGGAACCGATGGACTCGCCTGGAACCGGGCCGATTATCAGCGCGAACTGCTGCCCCAATCATGCCATCCGCACGCCATGGGGCAATGACCAGCCTTCGCAACCCTCTGGTCGCGATTTACGGCACAGCGCCTTCAACCGCGTGAAATTCGGCGGGATCATGACAGCTTGGCGAGAGCAAGCACGATCTCCGCAAAGCGTTCCGGTTGTTCCTGCTGCACCCAGTGACCGGCCCCGTCGATAAAGTGAATGGAAACCGAGTCCGCCGCCAGCCCGTCCCGCATGATTTCCATCAACCCCGGCGCCTGATATGGACCCCAGTCAACCTTACCGGCAACGAAGGCCACCGGCATGGTGAGGCGCTGGCCGTGAAACGGCGACATATCCCGGCTGGTCATGCCTTCTGCCAGAGCGCTGCGATACCAGTTGAGCGCGGGCTGGAACCCGGTGCGGGCAAATTCGGCGGCGGCGACCGCCAGATCAGCATCGCTCAGCCATGTGCACGCCGCCACCTGTCTGGCGTCGGGCATGACGGCAGCGGCGACCTCCGCCATTCCGCTTTGTGCCGGCATGCAATAATAATGCGGCAGTCGCGCAAGGTCTGCGCCGGTCCAGCTCTTGAGCGGGAACGGCCTGTTCCCGTCCCAGTCGGCGCTTTTCTGATGATAGTAGCCGCGCAGAAACTGGTGAATCCCCTGTGGCGGATGCCACATGTCGTTGTTCGCGTCTGGGCCTGAATAATAGGCTTGATAATGTTTGCGCGGCTGCGGCAGTCGCGCAAGTTCCTCATGGACCGGATGGTCGAGGAAAGGCGCGGCCGGCGCGGCGCCTTTCGGGGGCGCGCCCCCGAAAGGCGATGCTGAAATCACGAGGCGGCGGATCATGTCCGGCCGCGCGAGCGCGCAGAAGCCCGCGACAATCGAACCCGCATCATGGCCGATCAGCATCTCGATCGAAGAAAGACCAAGTGCTTCGACGAGGTTGAAGACATCCTTCGCCAGATTGCCTGTGGCATAAGGCTCCAGATCCGTGTGATAAGCGTCTGGCTGAGGAGTGGTGCGGCCAACACCCCGCTGGTCGGGTGCGATCACATGATAACCAGCCGCCGCCAGAAGCGGCATCAGCCTGCGCCAGCACCACGCCAGTTCGGGAAAGCCATGCAGAAGAAGAATGGCGGGCCGATACTCCTCTTCAAAACCGGCTTCGAGAATATGCATGTCAAGATCGCCGACCCCGTCGACGATACGGGACCGGATGCCATCGGGCAAAAGGGACCGGGGCAGCGGGCCGGGATGACTGGTGGAATGCCCGGCCACTCTAATGCCCGCTGAAAAGGGGCGCTCGTTTCTCTGCGAAAGCCCTGACTCCCTCAAGATGGTCCGCCGTTTGCGAACAATCGATATGGCAGCGCACTTCACGATCCATATAGGGGCCAAATTCGGAGGACAGCGCCCTGTTCAGATGCTCCTTCATATAGCCGAGCGCCTGGGGCGGAGCGGCCGCTAGGCGCTGGGCGATTACGGCCGCCTGCTTGGGCAGGTCTTCGACTTCATACACCCAGTTCGTCAGCCCCATGTCCAGCGCCCGGTCGCTCGATATACGTTCGGGCAGGAACATCATCTCTCTGGCCCGCGCCGTCCCGACGAGCCGGGTGAGCAGATATCCGATGCCGAAATCCCCCGACAAAGCGACGCTCGCGAATGCCGTGAGCAGGAAAGCCGGGCGGGCCATGACCCTGAGGTCGCAAGCCAGCGCCAGCGCGAAACCCGCACCCGCAGCCGGGCCGTGGATGATGGCCATGGTGGGCTTGGCCATCGCGACCAGCCTGCCCGACGTCGCGCGCTGAATGGCGCATTGATACTCGACGCGATCGTCTAGTTTGGACGGCGTTATGGGGTTCTCTCCCATAGCCTTGACGTCGCCACCGGCGCAGAAGGCACGGCCACTTCCCTGAAGAACCACGCACCGCACTTCGTTACTGCCTTCGGCAAATGCGAGTTCGCGGTCCATAGCTTCCAGCATCGGATCGCTCATGGCATTGCGCGCTTCCGGCCGGTTGAGCGTCAGCGTCAAAATGCCTTGGTCCAGCGTCGACAGCAGATCGGGCGTTCCTGTATTCCGGCTTCCCAAGCCATCCTCCTCTTGATTATCTCGCATGCCTAACCGAGCCTTGTATCCCTAGGCCGCGCGGATCTGCTCCGGCGTCGTGGTGAGGCAGGTGACGTCCAATGCATTCACCAGCCCCAGGTCGATCTGCGCGTGCGGCAGTTGGTAGCGGAAGAAATAGTCGCAGGTGGCGCGCTTGGCCTCATAAAAAGCCCTGTTGGTGGCACCGCCCTCTTCCATGCGAACGGCGACCATTGCCTGCCACAGCCACAGCCAGCCGATGACGACCGTCCCGGTCGCATCGAGATAGAGCGTCGCGTTGGCAAGGCTGCGCTCCATTTCCGGCTCCGCCAGGGCCGCGGCGGTGGCGTCGGTGACCCAGGCGAGAGCGTCTGTCAGCTTGGCCGCATGGCCGGACAGCGCGGGGATGTGCGCTGCTTCGCCGATCGTGGCCTTGATGCGCTGGATCAGGAGGGCAAGGCCGCGCCCCTCCCCCAGACGGACTTTCCGTCCCAGAAGGTCGATGCCCTGAATGCCGAACGTGCCTTCGTAGATATGGTTGAGCCGGTTGTCGCGATAGAGGCGCTCTACCGGATGATCGCTGGTATATCCCGCGCCACCCAATATTTGCATCGCCCATTTATTTGCCTCAAGGCAATGTTCAGACGGCCATGACTTGACGATCGGCGTCAACACTTCAAGCAGCAGGGCGACGTCAGCGTGATCCGACTCGCCCCCGCCATTTTGCTCATCGACCAGCAGCGCGCAATAGATGCACAGCGCCAGCGCGCCTTCGACCGCCGCCTTTTGCGCCAGCAGCATGCGCCGGATATCGACATGCTCGATCAGCGGAATCTGGGGCGAGCCGGGATTCTTCTGGCCGATGCGGCGGCCCTGAAGGCGCTCGTTCGCATATTCGAGCGAGTAGAGATAGCCCATCAGTCCCGACATTGTCGCGATATGCCCGACGCCGATGCGCGCTTCGTTCATCATGTGGAACATCGCGTGCAGCCCCTGGTTGGGCTTGCCGATCAGATAGCCGACCGAAGCACCGTCCTCACCGAAATTGAGCTGGCAGTTGGTCGTTCCGCGCTGCCCCATCTTGTGCGCCAGACCGACCAGCGTCACATTATTGTCTTCCCCCGGCCGGCCTGCTTCGTCGAGGCGCTTTTGCGGGACGAGGAACAAGGAGATGCCCTTGACGCCGGCGGGCGCGTCGGGAAGCCGGGCAAGAACGAGATGAACGATATTCTCGCTCATGCGGTGGCCGCCGCCGGAGATCCATATCTTGGTGCCGCGCAGATGATAGGAGCCTTCGCCCACGGGATCGGCCCGCGTCGTGATGTCGGACAGCGACGAGCCCGCCTGCGGTTCGGACAGGCACATCGTGCCCATCCAGCGCCCCGCGATCATATGTGACGCGTAGCGGGACTTCTGCTCCTCCGTGCCGAATGCCAGCAAGAGACGTGCCGCCGCCGCGGTCAGCAGGAAGTAATTGGCGATCGCGACATTGGCGGCACTGAACATGCCGTTGACGGTCATGCTGACCGTATGCGACATGCCCAGCCCTCCGACTTCCTCGGGAAAGCTCTGCGCCGAAAGACCTGCCTCGCTATAGGCATTCAGCGCACGAGCGACATAGGCCGGCATGACCGCTTCGCCATTCTCGAAGGTCGGTGGAACGGCGTCAAGCGTGGCGGCCGTAGGCAGATATTCGGCTTCAGCAATGCGCTGCGCCGTATCCAGAAGCTGTGAAATCAACTCCCTGTCCTGCCCTTCGAAGGGGCCGGACGCATGCGCCTTCTCCAAATCGAACATGTCAAACAGCAGAAAGTCGAGATTATGACGGTCGACGATGTAGCTCACGGTAACTCCTGGAAGCCAAGCGGTGCGCGAAAGAGGCGCGATTGGCATGCGCGCGGTTGTACCTTGGGGACTTTTGGGCGTGGCGGCTAGGACGGTTTGATGCAGCCGAAACATCGCAATCTCGCTCAAGCCGCGGGGCCCGCGTGAGCGCAGATTGAACAGGCTGATTGCAGGAGAGCGGAATGGGAATTCTACTATTCACACAGAGTTAGACCGACCACATCTGGCAAGGTGAACCTGGTGCTACGTGGGCGGGTGAATATATATGTCACCTTGTCCATGAGGGTATTGGTCATGGTCCCGGTTGGACGGGACGCATATTGCGGCGGTTAAGAATTGGGCGCTTGCCCGTTCATCATTCCTCCATGTGCTAAAGGAAATCGATTTGTCTGGGAATCTTGGTACAGCGATCGTAACCGGGGCTTCTTCGGGTATCGGCAAGCTTTTCGCCGATCGTCTTGCCTCGCGCGGCTATGATCTCGTACTCGTCGCGCGGCGGGAAGACCGGCTTCGCGCTATCGCGGCTGATCTGGAAAGCCGTTTTTCGGTTCGCGCTGAAGTTCTGGTCGCCGACCTCTCCGATCCTGCGGGCGTTAGCTCCGTCTCGAAGCGCATTTCGGCCGATCCTTCGGTTTCGTTCCTGGTGAACAATGCCGGCTATTCCACGATCAAAACGCTGGTCGAAACGCCGGATGATGTCATCGCCAACATGATCGCCCTCAACGTCACGGCTTTGACGACCTTGTCGAAGGCCGCTCTCGTGCGCTTTACCGAGCGGGGTGCGGGCACGCTCATCAACATCGGTTCCGGCGCGGGTTTCGCGCCCTTCCCTGGCATCGGCATTCCTGTTTATGCGTCGACCAAGGCCTATGTGTATCTCCTGACGAAATATCTTCAGAACGAGGTCGAAGGCACTGGTGTGAATGTGCGGCTGATCCTGCCTGGCGCCGTGGTTTCCGAAGGATGGGACGTGGCGGGCGGCGCCGAGCTGGACCCGCTGCCGGACGCTATCGTCATGACGACCGAAGATTGCGTTGACTCGGTGATGTCGGGTCTGGAGCAGGGCGAGCCTGTCATCGCGCCGTCGCTGGCGGACCTGTCTCTCCTCGAAGCCTATGACAGCGCGAGTGGAACGCTCCTGCAATCCATGTTCAATGCCGAGCCTGCCGCGCGCTACGGCTTGAAGAAGTAAGGCCGCCTTCCACGTGCAAGGCATCACAGGTTGGTCGATGTCTTGCGCGATCGGACGGTCCTCCGGTCCGCTTATCTCGGCCAGCCGCGCCAGCCGGGCATCGGTCGCTCCGGTCGCCTGTAGCCAGTGCTGGACCTTCAGCACGGCCATGTCGCCATGGTCGAGCCTGGGCGAGAAATTGCTGTAATAGCGTTGCTCGTGCCACCAACTGCTCAGGCCGCGCTTGCGCGCGAATCGACGCCATCGGCTGCAAGGGCTCTTTGCAGCACCGCGATCATCGCGTCGGTCGAGCTGGATTCGCCGTCCTTCGCCTTGAGGCTGCAATTGAGGGCCAGGGCTTTCAAAACCATCGCATGTCTCCATCCGCTCCGGCGGTGCGTCGAACCGGGCTCGTCCCGAAGAACTCCCCGGCGAGCGACGAGTTCTTCGGGAAAGGAGATTTGCGATGCCCGCGAAGGGGCCGATGTCGCGATCTTCTACCTCTGCGAACATGACGACGCGAAAAGACCGCCGGGATCGTCCGGGCGGAAGGACGGCGGGCGAGCAACATCCCGACAGCGACATCAGCGAGGAACAGCTACGCCGCACCTTCCAGACCAACATCTTCGCCATGTTCTTCCTGACGCAAGCGGTCCGCCCGCATCTGAAGCGCGGGGCGGCGATCGTCAACTGCACCTCCATCACCATGTATCAGGGGTCGAAGGAACTGCTCGACTATTCCAGCACCAAGGGCGCGATCACCGCCTTCACCCGGTCGCTGTCCGAAAATCTGGCGTGCGACGACGCCAGCTACATGTCGGGGCAGGTGCTGCATCCCAATGGCGGGACGATTGTCAATGGATAGGGCTGATTGACTTGAAGCGCGCCGTGTTCCTGCGCAGGCAGGAACACGATGCGTATGGGGGCGGGACGAAATCCAAACCCGGCCAGGCCTGCGTCATGCTGGACGGCAAGAAGCCAGCGGCGATGACTCCCTCAGGCGGTCAGAGAGTCCGTCCGGCCTTCGCCCCGCGTCCCGCGCAAGGGCCAGGACGCGGCGCGCCGGTTCAGGGTGACGATGGCGCTGTTCTCGTTCCAGGACTGGATCAGCGCGGGGATATTCTCCGACGGCGCCGGCCTGCTGAAATAGAAGCCCTGGGCATAGTCGCAGCCCAGCGCCTTGAGCTTGATCGACTGGTCCGCTTCCTCGACGCCTTCGGCCACGACCTTCATGTTCAACGCACGTCCCAGCGTGATCAGCGCCGACACGATGGCGGCGTCGCTTTCGCGCGCCGTCACCCCGCTGACGAAGGAGCGGTCGATCTTCAACGTGCTGATCGGCAAGGACCGCAGGTGGGAAAGCGACGCAAAGCCGGTTCCGAAATCGTCCAGCGCCAGGGGGATGTGGCACCGATGCAGCTCATCGATCGACCGGCGCACGGTGTCCGATCCCGCGCCCAGAAAAACGCCTTCCGTGATCTCGATCTCGATCGCATGCGGCTCGATGGAAAACCGGTCCATCGTCTCGATCAGGCGTCCGGCAAAGCGTTCCCGCCGCAGTTCGGCCGAAGACACGTTGATCGCGACATGCCCCACCGGCAGGCCGCGCGCGCGCCAGGCGGCCATGTCGGCAAATACCTGGCTGGTCATCGTCTGGCCGATCATGTCGGCCACGTCATGATCGTCGAACGCCGCATAGATTTCGGCGGGCGAGCGAATGGTGCCGCAACTGTCGCGCCACCGCAGCAGCGCTTCGAACCCGACCAGCTCGCCGGTCTGCAACGACACTTTGGGCTGATAATAGCTGATGATCGTGCCGTCGCGCACGGCGGTCCTGGCCCGGTTGATCATGGCCACGCGTTCCTGCATGTCCTCCAGCAGCGACTGCTCGAACATCTGCATGCGCCCGCGTCCCAGCGACTTGGCGCGATAAAGCGCCAGGTCCGCATGGCGAAGAAGCTCCGTCGCGACACGCCCATCGTCGGGAAAGGTCGCGACGCCGATGCTGACCCGGCATTCGAGCGACCGGCCCGCGGCGAAAAAGGTCTCGCGAATGGTAAGGACGCGGTTGGCAAGGTCGGCAAGCTGCTGCCGGCTTTCGACATTCTCGATCAATATAGCGAATTCGTCGCCGCCCAGCCGCGCCACCACCGCATCGCCGGCGAAGATCTCCCTTAGCCGGGCAGCGAAACTCTTCAACAGCTCGTCACCGGCATGATGACCCATCAGGTCGTTGACGTCCTTGAAATTGTCGATGTCCAGTAGGAACACGCCGACCTTCTTGAAGTCGGTCAGCGCCTTGGCAAGCGCCTTGTCCAGACAGGCGTTGAACATCGCCCGATTGGGCAGTTCAGTCAGCGAATCATGCTCGGCATTCCAGCGTATCTGCTCCTCGATCAGCACGCTTTCATGGATATCCTCGGTATAGCCATACCAGCGGATGATCTGGCCTGAATCGTCGCGCCGGGGATAAGCCTGCGCCCGCATCCAGCGATATTGGTCGTTGACCATCAGGCGCACGCGCACGTCGAAGGGTTCGCCGGTGGCGTGGGAATGAGCGACGCGCTGGGTCACCGGCTCGATATCGTCGGGATGAGTAGCCGAAAGCCAGCCGGACCCTTCCGCTTCGTCCCGCTCAAGGCCGGTATTTTCCAGCCAGCGATCGGTGAAGTCGATGATCCGGCCTTCCGCATCGGCAATCCAGGGAAGCTGCGGATTATATTCGACGATCAGACGCAGATTTTCCATGCTACGCCGAAGCAGTTCGATTTCCGCATGCTCGATCGTAACGTCGACCACTACCAGATCGACGGCCGTCCAACCCAGGGGGGTGCACCGTGTCCGCGCAATGACCCGAACATTTTTCAGGCCGCCATCATCCCCGTTCAGCGTCAGGGCCGCCTCGGCCTCCTGCCCCTTCCGGACCGCACGGATGAACTGGAAAACCGGCCTGCGCAATATGCCGCGAACGCCGCGAAGCCAGTGAAACAGCGGCTGCGAATCCATAAGGCCGAAACGGTGCGCCGCAGCGGGATCCGCGTGAAGCAGGCCATTGCCGTCCACCACGCATCGCAAAACGCCAGCTGACGCCAGGATCTGCTGGTCGCCATCCATCGGGTCCTGCCTGTCTTCCCATTCATCAGGTGACCGCGATGAAATCTGGTCCGCCATCCCACTCCCGCTGTCCCGGCGCCAATCGCGCCACGAATTATTCACCATCTGCTGGCTAAGATTTGATTAATGGCCCGTCCCATGGGCCGCCGCGCAGCATGTTCAAAATGTCGAGGAAAGGCTGACGCCATAGGTGCGGGGCGCGCTATAAGCCGCCGTTCTAAATACACCCAATCCGGATCGATCGTCCGCATAGGTCTTGTAGATCTTGTCGGTCAGATTCCTGACCCAAGCGGCGATATCCCATTTGCCGTGGCGCAGGCCGAGGCGAAGATTAACCAGAGTGCGCGGACCGGATTTGAAGCTGTCGGAATTGGTCGGCTCGAAAAAGACGGTCGAGCGATGGTCCACGTCCGCCCGGGCGAAGATCGTTCCGAAGGTTACCGGAACCTCGTAGCTGACGGCGCCATAGCCCGAAAAATGAGGCGCCAGCACCAGATCCTTGCCGGCACAGTCCGTGCTGCCCCCGCCGACCGAGTCCGGGACGCCGCAATTGTCGAACGTCTTGTAATGGGCGTCGAGCACGGCGGCATTCCCCTCCAGCCGAAGCCGTGAGGACAGTTGCAGCGCCAGCTCTCCCTCTACACCCTCTATCTGCGCGCGGCCGGCATTGGACAGCGCCAGCGCGCTACCCAGAACCTGCGACACCTGCAACCGGTCATAATCGGTGTGGAAGGCCGAAACATTGAGCCGAAGCCGCTTGTCGAGGGTCAATGTCTTGAAGCCAATCTCGTAACTGGTCGCTTTTTCCGGGCTGGCGGTCAGGCTGGCGCTACGTAAGGATACCAGATCGACATTATAGGCGGCACTCTTGAAACCGCGCGAAAAGCGGGCGTAAAGATTGGTGTTCTGCGCAACCTCATAGGAAAGGCTCGCGCTCGGCGACAGGTCGTCGTCGGTCGATCCGTCATCGAAGGTCAGGTCCAGAAAACCCAATTTGGGAAAAGTGCCGGTAATATCGTTCTGCTCGAAATGGGCGCGCTTCTTTTCCCGCGTATAGCGCAAGCCCCCCGAAAGCGAGAGGCGGTTGGTCAGCTGATAGTCGAGCCGTCCAAAAATCGCGCGGCTTTCCGTTTTAACGCTACCTCTGGTGGTCAGGAGATTATCGCTGGGCAAAAGAAACGGCAGCGCCGGCTGTAAACTGGCGCCCAGCCCCAATCCCCGGTCGGTATGCACCATCTGGTCGAAATAATAGGCGCCCAGCAAATAGCGGAGCTTGCCGGCCTCGCCCGCCAGCCGCAGTTCTTGGCTGAAGAAATGCGAATCGTCGCTGAAATTATCCGCCGAAACGAAGTCCACCTGTTCCTGATCGTCGTCCAGCGACGCATCATAGGAGGAATCCCGGTAGGCGGTGATGGAGGTCAGCGAGATCGCATCGGACGTCCATTCGCCGGTCAGCGAAATTCCCTGGCTGTCGCGGTGGAGCCGATTGGGGAGGTTGTTGTTGATATGCAGCGGCTCCCTCGACGGAAAATCCGCCGGATAGCCGGCCAGCGCATCGGCCTGGAAGAAGGCCGGAACGCCACGGTCCCGCAGGCCGTCCCAGCGCGCGACGAAGGACAATTGGTCGGTCGGCGCGAATTTGGCGGACAGACGCCAGGTGAGCAGATCGGTCGATCCGGCGTCCTGCCCGCCTGAGAGATGCTTGTAGAAACCGTCCTGCCGGGCATAGGCTATCGCGCCGCGTACCGAAAAACGGTCGTTGAGGCGCGCGCCCAGCACCGCCTCGCCGCGGCGATAATCATAATTGCCTGCATCGAACCGGACAGACAGGCCGGGATCGGCGTCAGGCTGCTTGGTCTGAACATTGATCACGCCGGCAATGGTGTTCTTGCCATATTCGGTTCCCTGCGGACCGCGCGCGATCTCGACCCGGTCGATGTCCAGCAGATGCTGAACAAAATTTTCCGGCCGCCCCACATAGACGCCGTCCACATAGATGCCGACGCCGGTTTCCAGCCCGATATTGCGGACCAGCGTGGAAATGCCGCGAATGGAGATCTGGCCCTGCAACTGCCCGGCAATGCCGCCGCTGATATCGACGTTGGGCGCGACGCGAGTCAAATCGGTGATGCCCTGCAGGCCCGCCGCGACAATCGTGTCGCCAGAAATGCTGGTCACGGACACCGGCGCCTTGAGCAGCGGCTCCGACACCTTGCGCGCCGTCACCATGATGTCCGCATCATTCCGGACCTGCCCCCATGCAGCGCCGGACGACGCCATTCCCACCACCGCCGAGGCCAGAAGCCTCCACTTCCAACGCCGGTTATAACCCCTATTATGCATGACCCATGTTTTCCGTTATATTTTCGAATGCCTCTCCCTTTAGACAGCCTTGGTAAACTGGTGGTTAAACTCTCTCTACGTGCTTCTCCGGATCGGACGGGCCTGGCGGACCATCAATAAGGGGTCAGTTCGACCTCGATATGCCGGAAGCCGTTTACGAAATTCGCATGGACGCGGCGCACATCGCCCACCACATTCACCTGCAGCCGCCGCTTCATCAATTCTTCGAGCAGGATGCGAAGCTGCAATTCCGCCAGGCGGGCGCCGACGCAGCGATGGATGCCATGGCCGAAGGACAGATGACGCCTGGCATTGGCGCGCGACAGGTCCAGCCGGTCGGCATCGGGAAAGACGGCTTCGTCGCGATTGGCGGAAATATACCAGAGCGCCAGCTTGTCACCGGCCGCGATCCTGTGTCCGGCCAGTTCGCAATCGGCGGTCGCCGTACGTCGCATATGGGCGATCGGCGTATGCCAGCGGATGATTTCCTGGACCGCATTGGGCAACAGGCTCTCGTCCGCGATCAGCTTCGCCCGCTCATCGGGAAAGCGGTCCAGCCCCAATATCGCGGCGGACATGCTGGTGCGGGTGGTGTCGTTGCCGCCGACGATCAGCAAAGCGAGATTGCCGATGAATTCCATCGGCCCCATTTCCGACATGCTGTCGCTGCGGATCATCATCCCCAACAGGTCGACCCCCTCCGGACTGGCGCGCCGCTCTTCCCAGAGAAGGTGGAAATAGGTCGCCATTTCGGTGAGCACCTCCCGCCGGACCTGAAACAGTTCCGGGATACGCGCCGCCTCCATATGTCCGGCCCAGTCGGACCAGAAGGTCAGCAGATGCCGGTCCTCCCAGGGGAAACCCAATATCGTCGCCAGCATGCTGGTGGCGAGTTCGATCGACACCTTTTCGACCCAGTCGAAACGGCTGCCCACGGGCAGGCTGTCCAGCACCGCCCCCGTATGCGCGCGCAGCTTTACCGCGAGTTCCGCGATATGCGCCGGGGTGAAGGCCGGCGCCACGGTCTTGCGCTGCGCACTATGTTCGGGTTCGTCCATGGCGATGAACATGGGTAGCTGAAATTCCTCGCCCGGCGCGGGGTCGGCGATGGTGATGCCGCCATATTTCCAGGAGGAGGAAAAAAGATCGGGCTTCCCCTCCACCTCGCTCACCAGCGCATGGCTGCAGACATTCCAATAGTCGCCATAGGCGGTTCCCTCCACCCGGTTCAGCGGCGCGGATTCGCGCATCTGCCTGAACAGCGGTTCCCAGCTCGCCCGCGAATAGAGTTCCGGGCGGCTCGTATCGCCCGCTATGACGGGCGCGGCCTGATCCTCACCATGGGAGGCCAGCCATTCATCGACCGCATGATCGGCAGAAGGTTCGGTTCGGTAGGTCGGCCGCATGTTGTCCCCATCGTTAATGTCTCTTCGCTAACCGACCTTTTGCCTTTCCTCTGCCATGTCAAGCACCTGTCGCTCGACAACGCGCTCAGGGCTCGCTCTGCCGCAAAGAGGAAGCGGACCGTCGGAGGGTCCGCTTAACCCGCTTTTAAGACCTGCGCGGCATGGTGGCAGGCAGTTGTCGCGTGAGGAACCATGAGCGAATATATCCCCAGCCTCCAGCTTCGCGCCGGAAGTTCGACCACCGCGGCCGATTTCATCGCGGGCGTCGACACCACCCTCACTATCGACAGCCTGGTGACGCGCTTCAGCCAGGCGCTGGGCCTGCAGGCCGCCAGCCATGCCTGTTATGAGGTCGACGGCGAAACCCGGCGCTTCCTGTTCGGTGAAACCGGCTGGTGCGGGCCGATCGCACAGCCGGAGAAGCTGCCGCGGCTCTGCTTTCCCATCACCGGATGGGACGAGAAGCGATATGAGGTCGAAATCCGGCTGCTCAGCACGCTGGAAAGCGGGCAAGAGCGGGCGAACCTGCACGCCATGGCCACGCTGTACCTGTGCCGGGGCATCGCCCTGCTGGACGCGCAGGACGATCTGGCCGCCCCGTCGCTCACCGAAACCGAGCTTTTCTGCCTCCACCAGCGGCAGGCGGGATGGTGCGATCTCGATATTGCGGAGGCTCTGGACCGTTCCGTGCAGGCGGTCAAAGTCCATGTTCAGCGCGCCCAGCGCAAGCAGGCCGCCTAAGCCCCCTTTGCCGATTGGATTTTTTGCCGGGCCGATGAATTGCGGCCTGCAACTTTCCGATGACCTCCCCAGCATAATATGCTAGAGGCGCAGCCGCTGCATGCGGGAGACGAACGGATTTGATTCATCTGATTTCGAAGAACAATTCCGCACTTTACCAGGACGAGATCAGAGATTTGCACCAGGCCCGCGCGGAGGTGTTCGTCAACCAGCTTGGCTGGGATCTCAAGGTCAAGGACGGGTTGGAATATGATGAATATGATGATGCGCGCGCGAGCAACATCATAGGGTTTTCGACCGAGAACCGGGTCGTCATGGGGCTGCGTTTCCGCCCCACGGACGACTGTTCCATGCTGCTCGACCATTTTTCGCACGTCCTGCCGGCCGGCATCCGCCCGATCGACGACGGGCGCACCTGGGAACTGAGCCGGGGATTCTGCATTGAACGGGGCATGCGCCGCCACAATCTGCGACGGAAGGCCGCGTGCATGATCGCGCCGCTGGAACTGGCCTATGAGGCCGGGATCGACCGCTGCGTCGGCTTCACCGATGTCCGCATGCTCAGCTTTTGTTATGGCGTGGGCTGGAAACTGACCCTGCTCGGATCGGCCATGGACTATGGCCAGGGGGAAGCGGTCGCCTATGAGGTGGAAGTATCTCAGGCCGCGCTGAACGAGATGCGTCAGATGTGGGGTCTGCCCAAGCCGTCGCACATCACCATCGACGACCTCCTTCCAGGGGAGAAGAGCGTGCATGTCGCGGCAGCCCGGCTGGCGCGCGAGAATCCGGAACTGCAAAAGATCGCGGCCCAGCCGGAGATCGGTTCCGTCACACACCCATCCGCCACGACGCAGGCGGATGGTTATTATGGCAGTTTCGGGACAACCCGATTGTCTGCAGGGGGGCATTGATGAATTTCGACCTTATTCGACAAGCGACAGCAGAGGAGATCGAAGCGTGGATCGTGGCGCGCATCGCTGAAATAGTGAATGTGGCGCCCGCCGCCGTGTCGCCGGACGCGCCGTTCGACAGTTTCGGCATCGATTCCGCCAAGGCGATTTCGCTGATGGTGGAACTGGAAAACTGGCTGAACCTGCCCGACGAACTGCCGCTGGAACTGCTGTTCGAGGCGGAGGCGATCCGCGACGCGGCGGCGGGCATCGCCGCGGCAGTCAACGACATGGCGGCGCAACAGGCACAAGGCTCCGCCGCGCAATGATCCAGGACGAACAGATCGAATATGGCGGCTCGGCTGCCGCCATCCGCCACCATTATGATGTCGGCAACGACTTTTATTCGGCCTGGCTGGACCCCACCATGACCTATTCCAGCGCGATGTGGGACGGATTGCCCAAGGACGCGCCGCTGGAAGAGGCGCAGCAGCGCAAGCTCGCCTATCATGCGGAGTCGGTCGGCGCGGCTGGCGGCATGCGGATATTGGACGTGGGCTGCGGCTGGGGCGGCATGATGCGCAATCTGCGGCGCAGCTATGGCGTTGCCGAATGCGTCGGACTGACGCTCAGCGAGGAGCAGCTCGCCTATATAGAAGGGCTGGGCGATCCGGGCATCAGCGCGGTCCTGTCCAACTGGCATGACTATCGCCCCGACAAGCCGTTCGACGCGATCATTTCCGTCGGCGCGTTCGAACATTTCGCCCATCCGCAGCAGAGCGTGGACGAGCGCCGTGGGGTGTACCGCGAGTTCTTCCAGGCCTGCCGCGACTGGACGGCGGGCAAGGGACGGCTCTCGCTCCAGACCATCGCCTATGGCAAGATGTCGCCGGAGGATGCCAATCCCTTCATCTCGAACGAGATTTTCCCAGCGGCGGAGCTGCCCACGCTGGAGGATATCGTCGTCGCGTCCAAGGGGCTGTTCCGCATCGAAAGGCTGCGCGACGATGGGTTGGACTATGCGCGCACCTGCGAAATGTGGAGCAACAAGCTGCGCGGCGCGGTGAGAAGCGGCGTGGTCGATCCGGACATCCATCCGGTCGAGAAATATTCCCGCTATCTGCGCATGTCGGCCGCCGGTTTCCGCATGCGCAAGATCGGATTGCTTCGGATAGCCTTCGCGGCGGAATAACAAGATCATCGGGTTCGCAAAAAAGATGCAGATAGACTTTAGTCGATCGATAATCGACATCGTCCTTGGCCATGAAAATACCGTTCCGGATCGGCCCGCGCTGATATTCGACCTGGGCGAAGGGCCGCAGGACAGCCTGACCTATGCGCAAACTGCGGCTCGGGTCAGGCAGCTTGCCGGCGCCCTGTCGGCGCGGGGACTGGCCGGTCGCCGGATCGCCCTGCTCTTTTCGGCGGGCACCGATTTCGCGCTCGCGCTGCTGGCCTGCCTTGCGGTGGGCGGCGTCGCCATTCCGGTCGCGCCGGTCGGGCGGCGGCGGGCAAGGTTGCAGAATATCCTGAGCATGCTGGGCGACATCCGGCCCGATTGCATCATGCTGGACGACAGCATGGCAGGCCAATTCGGGCAGGAACTGTCCGCCGCGCTTCCCGGCGCCATACATTATCTCGAATTTTCCGCCCTAGGGCAGGGGACGCATCCCTTCACGCCCCTCACGCTGAAGCCGGATCAGCTTGCCGTGCTCCAGTTCACCTCCGGCACCACGTCGAACCCCAAGGGGGTGATGATCACCCATGGCAACATCATCGCCAATGAGACGATGATCCAGGCCGCCTTCGGCCACAGCCAAGATTCCCATTTCGTCGGCTGGGTACCGCATTATCACGACCAGGGGCTGTTCGGTAATATATTGCAGCCGCTGTTCCTGGGCTCGACCTGCGTGATCACCTCGCCAGCCGCGTTCATCAACAAGCCGATGTCGTGGCTGCACCTGATTTCCCGCTATCGCGCCCATACCAGCGGCGGCCCGAATTTCGGCTATGACCTGTGCGTCGACTATGCCACGCGCCGGGGTATCCCGGAACTGGACCTGTCGAGCTGGCGGGTCGCCTTCAACGGCGCGGAGCGGGTCCGGCCCAGCACGCTCGACCGTTTTGCCGAATGCTTTGCCGATGCCGGTTTCGACAAGCGCGCCTTCCTGCCCTGCTATGGGCTCGCGGAATCGACGCTGGTGACGATCGCGGTGCCGCCGCAAAGCGAGCCGGTCGTCAGAACCTATGACAGCCGCGCTTTGGCCGCCGGTCGGGCGGAGGAAAGCGCCGAGGGACTCGACCTCGCTTGCTGCGGCCCAGCCATGGCAGGGGCGGAGGCACGTATCGTCGATCCCAAGACGGGCGAACCGCTGCCCGATGGCTCAGTGGGCGAAATCTGGCTGCGGGGTCCGCATATCGCGGTGGGCTATATCGATAATGAAGCGGCGACGGAGGCGACCTTCGGCGGGCGGCTGGATGAAGGCGGGCCGTTCCTCCGAACGGGCGACCTGGGCTTTTCCACGCCCGAGGGTTTTTTCATCGTCAGCCGTCTCAAGGACACGATCATCGTGCGCGGCCGCAACTATGCGCCCAGCGATGTCGAACATATCTGGTCGGAACTGTCCGGAACGGTCGGCCAGGCCAGCGCCGCCGCCGTCGAGATCGAGATCGGTGACGTGCAGCACATCGTCCTGATCGCGGAGATGAAGCGGGACAAGGCCCGGTCGCTGTCCGACGAAATGTTGCAGGAAACCGCCGGCAAATTGCGCGCCATCGCCATGGAGCGGCTGGAACTGAGCATCACCGATCTGGTGATGGTGCCCGCCAGCGCGATTCCCCGCACAACGAGCGGCAAGGTGCAGCGGAAACAGGCAGGCAGGATGCTGATGGACGGGGATCTCACCATCATCGGCATGACAGGACCACTGGCGCAGGCCTTTCAGCCGTCCCGGCAAAAGGCTTCGGCCGCGGGCTGAGATCGGCCGAGCGAAAAACCATTTGGGGATGCCGGACTCGTTTCTTGATGCCCGGCCTTCAGAAGCGTAAACTTGCGTTCGACTTTGGAGGCCCGACCAACTGCATCAGGTGGAGAGGATGGCCCGATGATTCACGCGTCATTGCCGATGCGCCGGACCAGGAGATGGGCGGCCCTGGCCTCCCTGCTGCTGGCGGCGACCGCTGGTCCGGCCCTCGCCCAGTCGATGATCCTTCCCGAAGGCATGACCATCCAGTTGGAGACGCGTCAGGAGCTTTCCTCCAAATCAGCGCGCGTTGGCGACCCGGTGGAGCTGGCGGTCGCCAAGCCGGTCACGATCGGGGGCGTGACGTTGATCCCTGCGGGCAGCCCGGCGGTCGGAGAGGTCAGCCGGGCCAGGGACAATGGCCTGTTGGGCCGGTCCGGCAAGCTGGACATCAAGGTCAGCACGGTCAAGGCGGGCGGAATCGACGTGCCGGTGCGCGGTGAGCGCAATGCAAAGGGCAAATCCGGCACGCTAGGCGCGGTGGGCGCGGGCATCCTCTTCCTGCCGCTGGCGGTGATCATCCGGGGCAAGGACGTCAAATTACCCTCCGGCACGCTGTTCGAGGTCTATGTCGACAGGGAGGTTAACATCGGATCGAACGCCGCCCCTGCCGCGCCCGGTGTAACGGCCCCTTATGAAGGCCGGGAGGCGCCCACCAGCATCAAGACCATCGATCCCAATCAGGCATTGGGTTCCTGATCGCCATCGCCCTCTGGTCCCAGACGAAGCGCGCTGGCGCGATCGAATATCGCATGAGTCACCGGATCATTGTCGGAAATGCGCTTCGCGACATGGAAGTCGATGGGCGCCAGCGCCGGCATCCCCTCCAGCTCGACCAGAGCGCCGCTCATCAGGTCGTCGCGGGCCATGGGCTCGGGGAAAATGCCGATCCCGCCCCCGTCCTTGGCGATGTCGATCATCATCCGCGCATTGTTGCACAGGTTGAGCGATTTATGCGCGATCCGCGACGCGGCGATCGCATCGCGCATGCGCCCGTAAATGGGTGAATGGCTGGCCAGCGACCATATCGGGATCGTGCGATCCCCCGCATCGCCGTGAAATGACGCAGCGACGGCAGGACTGGCGAGCCAGGCCAGGCGAACCGCCCCGATCGGATGGGACTGGAGCGACGGATGCGCCACAGGCCCGGCTGCGAACGCGATGTCGGTGCGCCCGGTCAGCAATTGCTGGATCAGGTTGGCGGTGAGGTCGATTTCCAGTTCCAGGCTGACATGCGGCATATCCGCCTTCAATTGGGACACGAAGGGAGGCAGGCAGCTTGCGGCGGCGATCTCCCCTGCCCCGATTCGGATCACGCCGGTCGCTTCCTCCAACCCTCCACAGCGCAGGAGCATGCTCTGCAGATCGCTCCAGAGCGGTCCGCAATCGCGCACCAACTGGCGTCCGGCCGGGGTGAAAGACATGGTCCGGCCTTCGCGCCGAAACAGGCGGACGCCCAGATGGCCCTCCAATTCCCGCACGCGCGCCGAAATGGTGGGCTGCGTCGTGTTCAGCCGTTCGGCGGCGGCGGCGAACGTACCGAGCCGGTCGATCCAGAGCAGGGTTTCGAGATGGAAGAGGCCGATGCGATTGATAGACATTATTTTTGGTTAGAGCAAAAAACAAATCATTAGAAATGATAAATCCTTCCCGCCAGAATGGCCATTCGAAGGAGATGCATGCTTATGGTCAAAAAGCTTTATTCGGATGCTGCGAGCGCGTTGGAGGGTCTGCTCTTCGACGGGATGCAGCTATGCGCGGGGGGTTTCGGCCTGTGCGGCATCCCTGAGCGGCTGATCGACGCGATCCGGGATTCGGGCGTCAAGGATCTGACCATCGCCTCCAACAATGCCGGGATCGACGGCGAAGGGCTAGGCAAGCTGCTGCGCACGCGGCAGGTCAAGAAGATGATCTCCTCCTATGTCGGTGAGAATAAGGAGTTCGAGCGGCAATATCTGGCCGGCGAGCTGGAGGTGGAGTTCTGCCCCCAGGGAACGCTGGCCGAGCGCTGCCGGGCCGGCGGCGCGGGCATTCCGGGCTTCTACACCAAGACGGGCGTGGGAACCGCCGTGGCCGAGGGCAAGGAGGTCAAGAGCTTCGACGGGCAGGACTATATCCTGGAGCGCGGCATCTTCGCGGATGTGGCGATCATCAAGGGCTGGAAGGCCGATGAGAGCGGCAATCTGATCTTCCGCAAGACGGCGCGCAACTTCAACCAGCCCATGGCGACGGCGGCGAAGATCTGCGTGGCTGAGGTCGAGGAAGTGGTGCCGACGGGCAGCCTCGATCCCGATGCCATCCATCTGCCGGGCATTTATGTGAAGCGCATGATCGTCGGCGCACCCTATGACAAGAAGATCGAATTCCGCACCGTTCGCCAGAGGGAGGCTGTCTGATGCCCTGGACGAGAGATGAAATGGCCGCCCGCGCGGCGAAGGAACTGCAGGACGGTTTCTATGTGAACTTGGGGATAGGCATTCCGACGCTGGTGGCGAACCATATCCCGGCGGGCGTGGAAGTGACGCTCCAGTCGGAGAATGGGATGCTGGGCATCGGTCCCTTCCCCTATGAGGGCGAGGAGGATGCCGACCTCATCAACGCGGGCAAGCAGACGATCAGCGAACTGCCACAGTCGGTCTATTTCTCCAGCGCCGACAGTTTTGCCATGATCCGGGGCGGGCATATCGACCTGACCGTGCTGGGCGCGATGGAGGTCGCGGAAAATGGCGACATCGCCAACTGGATGATCCCCGGCAAGATGATCAAGGGCATGGGCGGCGCGATGGACCTGGTCGCGGGCGTCAAGAAGATCATCGTGGTGATGGAACACACGTCCAAGGACGGCAGCCCCAAGTTCATCCCGGCCTGCACCCTGCCGCTGACCGGCAGGAATGTGGTCGACATGATCGTCACCGACCTTTGCGTCTTTCAGCGGCCCGACCATGACAGCCCGTTCCGCCTCGTCGAACTCGCTCCGGGCGTGACGGCGGAGGAAGTCGCCGCCAAGACCAGCGCGCATTATACGGTCGACGCTGTTCAACCCGCTTGAAAAATAAGGGATAACCCGTCATGCCGGCCTCGTTCGGCATGACGGGTTATTCCGGCCTGATCCTCCGACTTGAAAATGCCCCCGGTCAGATCGCCTGCGCGCGGGCCGCGGCTATACAGGCCTGCAAATGCTGGTGCCGGAACGGCTTTGACAGGCGGGTGATGTCCGGCGCGATCAGGTCGACCCCCTCATAGCCTGATATGATGAGCAAGGCGATGTGCGGGTGATCGACACGCAGGCGCAGCGCCAGCTCCACCCCCGTCATCCCCGGCATGATATGGTCGGTGATGAGGATGTCGGGCCGATCGCCGGACTCGATCATGCCAAGGGCGCGTTCGGCGCGGTCGGTGTCGATCACCTCATAGCCCATGTCGATCAGCATTTCGCGCGTGCTGTTCCGGACAAGGTCATTATCGTCCACCAGCAGAACCTTCCCCGAACGCTCTTTGGATCCCTCTTCCACGACCGGGAGATCGACCTTCGGGCTGGGCGCGCGCTCGATGGGAAGCCAGAGCCGGATGCTGGTGCCCTTGCCGACGGCGCTGTCGATTTCCACCATGCCCCCCAATTGACCGGCAAGGCCATGGACCATGGACAGGCCGAGCCCCGTGCCATGCCCGGACGGCTTGGTCGTGAAAAAGGGCTCCATCGCCGCCGCCTTGACCGCCGGAGGCATGCCGGTGCCGTTGTCCGTGACGGTGAGGCAGACATATTGGCCGGGCGCAAGCGCGGCGGGTAGCCGGTTGCGCCTGGCTTCCCCCTTGATGCTGAGCATGCCGCCATCGGGCATGGCGTCCCGGCTGTTGACGGCCAGATTGAGCAGCGCGACTTCAAGCTGATGGGCGTCCGCGCGAACCGGCGGCAGCATCGCCTGCAGATCGATCGACAGCGCGATCCGTGGCCCTAGCGTGCTGGCAAGCAAATCCTGCATGCCGCCGAGCAGAGCTGGCAGCTCGACCGCCTTGGCGGCAAGCGGCTGACGACGGGCGAAGGTCAAGAGCCGCTGGACCAAAGTCTGGGCGCTTTCCGCCGCCTGCATGGCGATGGTGGCATGCCGCTCGATGGACTCCGGCGTCCTCTTCCCCGACAGGATCAGGTCCAGCCCCGCGACGATCGGCATCAGCAGATTGTTGAAATCATGGGCGACATGGCCGGTCAACTGGCCGAGCATGTCCAGCTTCTGGACTTGGCGCAGACTGTCCTGCGACCGTTCCAGTTCGCTGGTGCGTTCCCGGACGCGATGTTCGAGCTGGTCGTTCAGCGCTTCGAGCGACGCAAAGAGGCGCCCATTTTCCAGCGCGGTGGATGCGGCGCGGGCCAGGCCTTCCAGCAGCGCGATCTCATTGTCGGTGGGCTGGGCGAATTCGGACCAATAGGCGCCGAGCGCGGCGATGGGTTCGATGCGGCCGATCGGCACCATCACCATGGACCGCACGAAAGTGGTGCGATAGGCCTCGACCGGCACGCGATCATCATCGAAAACGTCCGGGATCACCACTGTCTGATGATGCTCCATGGCCCACCCAGACACGCAGCTTGAGGCGGGAAAGCGCTGCCCCGCCCAGAGCGGCTCCATCGAATCTTCCGCGATATAATGGCACTGGTCCTCATCGCGGAGGACCACCGCAATGCCGTCCGCCCCGACGGCACGGCGCGCGAAGGCCCGCAACACATAGGTCACCGCCTCCATGGACCGCGCCCCGGCCAAAGCCTCCATGGCCTCGGTGGCGATGCCCCACCGCGCCGCCAACGCCTTTTGTTCGGCACCCCGTTCGCTTGCCAATTTCCTATCCATCGACAACCTTTTGCCTCGGAACCGCGCCTCTTCCTATCATTGGACGCGGCCGATCACAAAGCGATTATGATCAATGGTTTAGGAGCAGGGCTTGGCCAGTGGCCGTCAATTTTTCCTTAACCCTGCGCTTTCGGCAAGCAACGCCGGGTGGGAAAGAAGGTCGACTTATCCCGCCCGGCTCCGGATCAATTCCTCCACGATTGCCGGGTCGGCCAGCGTCGATATGTCCCCCAACGCCTGAGCGGACATCTCGCCCTCCGCGATCTTGCGCAGGATACGGCGCATGATCTTGCCGGAACGGGTCTTGGGCAGTCCCGGCGCGAACTGGATGACGTCGGGCGTGGCGATCGGCCCGATTTCCTGCCGCACCCATGTCACCAACGACTTGCGCAGCGCCTCATCGGCAACCTCGCCGCTGTTGAGCGTGACATAAGCGTAGATGCCCTGCCCCTTGATGTCGTGCGGGAAGCCGACCACCGCCGCCTCGGCCACCGCCTCATGCAGCACCAGCGCGCTTTCGACCTCCGCCGTGCCCATGCGATGGCCCGACACGTTGATCACGTCATCAACGCGCCCGGTGATCCAATAATCCCCATCCGCATCGCGCCGACAGCCGTCGCCTGTGAAATACAGCCCCGGATAGGTGGTGAAATAGGTCTGGAAGAACCGTTCATGATCGCCCCACACCGTCCGCGCCTGACCCGGCCAGCTCCGCGCAATGCAGAGATTGCCCTCGCCCGCGCCCTCCACGGCCACGCCGTTGCCGTCCACCAGCAAAGGCGCAACGCCGAAGAAGGGCTTGGTCGCGGCCCCCGGCTTGAGGTCGGTCGCGCCCGGCAGCGGGGTGATCATGTGCCCGCCCGTCTCCGTCTGCCACCAGGTATCGACGATCGGACAGCGCCCTTCGCCCACCACCTCATGATACCAGCGCCAGGCTTCGGGATTGATCGGCTCGCCAACCGTGCCCATCAGCCGCAGCGAAGCGCGGCTGGTGCGGGTTACGAACGCGTCCCCCTCCTGCATCAGCGAACGCAGCGCGGTCGGCGCCGTATAGAGCGTCGTCACCTGATGCCGGTCGACCACTTCCCAGATGCGGGACGGCGTGGGCCAGTTGGGCACGCCCTCGAACATCAGGGTCGTGCCCCCATTGGCGAGCGGCCCATAGACGATATAGCTGTGCCCCGTGACCCAGCCGACATCGGCGGAGGACCAGAACACCTCGCCGGGCCGATGGTCGAAGGCGAGATCGAAGGTCATCGCCGCCCAGAGCAGATAACCGCCGGTCGAATGCAGCACGCCCTTGGGCTTGCCCGTCGATCCGGAGGTGTAGAGCAGGAACAGCGGGTCTTCCGCGGACATCGCCTCCGCCGGGCAGTCGGCGGAAACGCTTGACGCCAGTTCGTCATAATAAGCGTCGCGGCCCGGCTCCATCGCCACGTCGCCGCCGGTCGCCCGGACGACGATCACGCGTTCCAGCATCGGCGCCAGCGCCGCCGCCGCATCGACATTGTGCTTGAGCGGCACCGTCTTGCCGCCGCGCCGGCCTTCATCGGCGGTGATGACGATCCTGCTGTCGCAATCGGTGATCCGGCCCGCCAGCGCTTCAGGCGAAAAACCGCCGAACACCACCGAATGGATCGCGCCGATCCGCGCGCAGGCGAGCATCGCGAAGGCCGCCTCCGCTATCATCGGCAGATAGAGCGTCACCCTATCGCCGCGTCCCACGCCCGCGCCCTTCAACACATTGGCGAAGCGGCAGACTTCCTCATGCACCTGCCGATAGGTAAAGCGCCGCGCCGGTTCGCTCGGGTCGTCCGGCTCCCAGATGATCGCCGTCTGGTCCCCGCGCTCGGCCAGATGCCGGTCGAGGCAATTGGCGGACACGTTCAGCATGCCGTCGCTGAACCATTTGATGCCGAAATCGCTTTGCGCAAAGCTGCTTTCATCGGCGCGGGTCGGCTCGCGCAGCCAATTCAGCCGCTTCGCCTGCTCCAGCCAATAGGCGTCGGCATCCTCGATCGAGCGGCGATAGCCGGCGGCATAGCCCGCCGCATCGACCTTCGCCTTTGCCGCCCAGTGGGGCGGCACGGGGTAGATGTCATCGCTTCTTTGCGCAGGGATGTTCAGCATCGGCCCGTTCACTTCACTTTGGCGAGCGCGGCGGTCATCCGCTTGGCGGCGAAAGGCGGCAGCTTGACCGCCTTGGCGGCGGCAAGATCGGCCGGAGCCACCTTGCCCACCTGCACCAGCGCCACCATGCCCATCGAATAATGCGGCATACACTTGATGCCGTAGAGGCCCGGCTTGGTCACGGTCAGCACCGCTTCCTTGTTCATCATGCCCTTCATCGGCGTGGCGCCAACGGGCAGCATGTTGGGCATGGTTTCGGCATTATGGCTGGGGTTGGTCGGCTGGAACCGGATGGTGTCGCCCACCGCCGCCTTCACGAAGGACGGTTCGAACACCATGGCGCCGTCCGCGCCCTGGTTCTTCATATGGACGACGATATCCTTGGCCTGCGCCGACAGCGGCGCCAGCGTCAGAAGCGTAGCGGCGGCGATGCCGCCCAGGGTGATGCGAATGTCGGTCAAGGCTCTCTCCCAGGAAAATTGGCTTTGGCGCAAGATGACGCAGCGCGGCGGATCGCCGCAATGGGCCTTTGGTCCTAGGGCTGATCGGCTGGATGAAGGCAGGCATGGGTGGATAGGGGACGGTCTGCTTCGCGCTGTTTCCCTTGAAGCGCATCGTGCTCCTGCGAAGGCAGGAACACGGATGCGCTCAATGGCAGCTAATGGCCAAAGACCATTCCCCTCAAAACTTCGCCTTCACCCCCGCATACCAGCGACGCGGCGCACCCGGCCCATAAGCGCGTGGATCGGACGCATCCGGCGCCTCTTCCATCACCACCTCCCCCACGTCGCTGAACGTCCCGAAGGTCGCATATTTCCGGTCCAACGCATTGCGCAGTTCCCCGAACAGCGTCACCCCCGGCACAAGGTCGATCCCGGCGCGCAGATTGACCACCGCATAGCCCCTCAGCCGCGCCTGATCATTCCCCTCGTCACCCACCAGATATTGCCCAGACCGCGCAATCACATCGCCGCCGATCGACCATCCCCGCGCAACAAAGTCCAGCGACAGCGCCGCGCTATGACGCGGGACGCCGGGCAGCCGGTCGCCGGGCCGCACGAAGATCACCCCCGCTTCATCCGCCGCCGGATTGGCGGGACTGGAAAGCGCCAGCTCATGCCGGTAAGTCGCATCGGTGAAGGCATAGCTGAAGCCGCCGGAAAAGCCGCCCCGCTTCGCCTTCAGATTGAACTCCACGCCCTGCCGCCGGGTCGCGCCGATGTTGCGGAACCAGGCCCGCCCACGAATGTCCGACGCCACATATTGAATGTCGTCGCGGTTGCGCGCGCGATAGGCCGACAGCAGCCATTCGAGCTGAAATCCACCCAGCCGCCCCTGCCCGCTCGCGCCCGCCTCCCAGCTTTTGGCGACGACCTGTCTCAGCGGCGGATCGGCGATGAAGAAATTGGCGAGGCTGCACGGCGCATTCTCATCCGCGCAGGAGAGTTCAGCGGGCGTCGGCGCGCGATTGCTTTCCGCATAGCCCGCCCGAAGGCTCAGGCCTCCCGACAGCGTATAGTCGAATTCCACGCCGGGATTCAGCCGCTCGAACCGATGGTCGCCATTGAGTGCCGTGCCAATCCGGTCGCGCATGACGATCGCGGCGTGATTATAGCGCAGCCCGATCTCCGCCGAGAGCCGCTCCGTCAAGGGCAGCCGGTCCTGCGCGAACACCCCCCAATAGCTGGCACGAGCCACCAGCCCGACCGGCCCGATAGCGCCATCCTCCTGCACGATGGCCGGCCCCCACTCCTCAACGCTGCGATCTTCGGTCAGCGCGCCCAATAGGGTCGAGGCGCCGAAGCGGCTGCGGCTCGTGTCATAGCTCATGCCGATGGCGAGCTGATTGCTGCCCCCAAGCACAGGCCGCTCGTCGATGATCTGCGCCAGGGCACCCATCGCCCGGCTGTCGAGCCGACCACGGTTGAGCACGCCATAGCCTTCGCCGCCCAGCACATCGGCAATCGCGTGGCCGCCCGCGTCCGTCAGCAGCGCCTCTTCCCCGCCATCGACGGTTTCCAGGCAAAGCAGTCCATCCCCGCACCCCTGGATATCGGCGGCATCGCCGTTCACCGTGCGCAGCTTCAACCGCTGGGCATAAAGCGTGCCCTCGATCCGCGTCCGCTCGCTCAACGCTACCCAGGGATGCAGGCTGACCCGGCCATAGCGCGCCTTCGCATTGTCCGGCCAGGTGAAGACCGCGCTTCGGTCCGCCGCCAGCAGTTCCACCGGCGCAACGCCATTGCCGGTCAGGTCGGTATCCGCGCCGACCCATTTCAGATGCAGCCCGCCCGTCGCTGTATCGAAGCCCAGATCGGCATAGCCATTATACAGCGTCGACGGCGAATGGTCGCGCCAGCCATTCTCATGACGGTACTGGAACGCGCCGAACGCGCTAAAGTCGCCCTTGCCGAAACCGCCCGCCACGCTTGCCTCCCGCGCGCCGAAGCGGCCGCCGGTCAGGCTTGCCTCCAGCCCCGGATCGCTGAGCCCCGTCTTGGTGTCGATCACCATCGCACCGCCCAGCGCGTTGAGACCATAGACGGCGCTGCTGTCGAACAGTGTGAAGCTGCCGATGGCGGCCTCGGGCAGCAGGTCGAAGGCGACCGTATCGCCAAAGGGCTGGTTGAAGCGCGCACCGTCAAGATAGACCGCCAGCCCCTGCGCCTGCCCCTGCAGCGGCGAGGCGGTGAAGCCGCGATAGACCAGATTGGGCTGCCACGGATTGCCCTGCGCATCCTGCAAGGTGACGCCGGCGATGGACCGGGTGAGCGCGCCCAGCAGATCCGGTGTTCCGGCGCGGTTGATGTCGGCACTGGTCAGGCGCAGCGCATCATCGGCATCGACCGCGCCGCCCGGCGCGGTGACGATGATCGCCTGCCGCTCCGCATCGGCATTGGCGGTGTCGGCCTCTGCCCGTCCAGCCAGAAGCGCCCATGCCATGCCCGCCAGCCACAGGCCTTTCCTCATCCCCGATCCTTTTTATCTGCCCATGAAAAGGGCCGCACCCTTGGTAGGATGCGGCCCCGTCCCGTGACATTGGTCCTTGGGTCGGCTTAGGGTGCGTGAGGATTCAGCCCATGGCGGGCTGCAAATGCCGAATTTCTGCGCTTCCGGTGCTCACGTACTGAAGTACGCTGCGCGCCGGTTCTCGAAATCCACCATTTTCGCCTCACCCTGGGCTGAATCCCCACATACCCTAGAAGAACAGGATCGCCCCCGCCGCGATCGCGTCGGAACTCGCCTGATTGCCGTTATGCGCTTCCGACTTGGTGTGGACATATTCGCTGAGCAGCGTGACCCAGCTCGTCAGGCCATAGCGGACCTGCCCGACCCAGCTCGAATTCTTGTCCACCAGCGTCGGATTGGCGAGCGCGTCGGCGGCATTGGCATAGTCGAGATTGCTCTCGCCATAGCTGCCGCCCACAGAGAATTTTCCGAAGCTCGCCAGCCCTTGAAGATAGAAGCCATGGCTGTCGCGCTTATTGCCCAGGCCATCGGTATCGAACAGGTTGAGCGCCGTCGTGCCAAGGCCCGAGGCATCATAATAGGTGCCGACCAGCGTCAGCGGCCCCACCGTCACCTTCGCGCCCGCGTCCCAGCCCCAGCCGGTATAATCGGGGCCAGCGATCACATTATGCTTCTGCCGGATGCCCGCGGCCCAGAGGCGCGTCGCCACGCCGCCGAACTTGCCGTCATAGACCAGCTTGCCCTGGAAGCCCGGCTCCTTGTTGGACTCATCCGGCCCGGTCAGCGAGGAGAGCGGCTCGAAGATGCCGATGCTGGCGGTGAAGCCGCTGAAATTGGGCGTGGTATAGGTGATCTGAGGCTGGAAGTCGGTATAGATATAACCGACGCCGATCCGCCCCAGCGTGGTGTTCGACGGCGCGACATTGCCCGCCGGCGTGCCCGACGACAACAGGGTGATGTCGTTCAATATCTGCTCCGAAGCGAACAGGCCGATATCGCGGCCGATCTTCACTTCGCCAAAGCCGGGGCGGCCAAAGGTCAGATAGGTCTGGCGGAAATCGATGCCCGCCGTCTGAAGCCCGCGCGGATTGCCGGGGCTGTTCGCGCCGCCGCCCGAATAGCTGACGGAGTTGATGCCCGGATACATGCCGAAATGCGCGCCCACGTCCCAGCCGCCCTGGTTGGTCGTGACCTCCACCTTCAGGAAGCCGGGGAGCAAGCCGTTGCGTATGGCCGAACTGTTGCTGCCCACGGTCGCCACGCCGCCCACGACGCTGTTGGTGGCGCTGGGCGCCTCGCCATTGTCATGGACGTAGAAGCCGTTGACCGAGCCGGAAAATTTCAGCGTCACGCCGCCCATTTCGAAGCCCACGCCACTATCGGTCATGCGAACGGTCCGCCCGCCGCCTGACGCATCGGGCGTTACCGGAGGCGCCGCAGGGGCTGCCGCCGCCTCTGCGCTCTCATTCTTCAGCAGTTCCTGATATTCATCGTCGGAGAGAATACCCTTTTCATGCAGCCGCTTCAGCAGATCGGCCGTCGTTCCCGCCATGGCTGGCGTAGCAGTCGCGCAAAGCAGCCCCATGGCCGCGCTCGCGAGGAGCAGCGTCCTTTTCATAACATCCTCCCTCTTATGTGCCGGTCAAAGCCCCCGGCGAAGGGAAGAGTGGGGCGGACAGCCTCATACTGGAAATTGGACTTAGGGCTTCCTCCCTTGGGAGGAGGGAGTTGGAAGGAAGCGAGGCGTTTGTTCTCCCCTCCCGTTTACGGGAGGGGTCGGGGGTGGGCCGCCGCGCCAGCGGCGTTCCGGCCTCACGGATGGCTCAGAAGCTCGCTGCGCTCACGCCCTCCCCTAACTCCTCCCGCTTGCGGGAGGGGAATATCAAGGAACTACCACGATCCCCCAGGGCGCGGCGCCGACCGGGATCGTTCCCGTCACCCTGGCATTGGCCAGGTCGATCACGCTCACATTGTCCGAAAGACCATTGGCGGCATAGGCATGCGCGCCGTCGCCGCTCACCGCGACGTGCCACACCCGCTTGCCCACCGGCACATAGGCCCGCACCTTTCGGCTCGCCACGTCGACCAGCGCGACATGATCCGCCCGTCCCAGCGCGATCACCGCCGTCCTGCCATCGGGCGTGAAGCGGATGCCGCAGGGCAGGATGCGATGCTCCGCCACGCCCGGAATGGCGAAGTGCAACGTCTCCGCCACCTTGCGCGAGGCGGTGTCGATGATCTGCACCGTGCCGCCCACCTCCGCCGCGACCCAAAGCTGTTTACCGTCCGCGGTGAATTCGACATGGCGGGGGCGCAGGTCGAGGGGCGTCGCGTCGACCATCTCCCTTTTCGCCACGTCGATCCAGTTGACGACATTGTCTTCCTCCGACGTCACGGCCACCCATCGGCTGTCCGGGCTTTGCGCCACGCCCTCCGGCTCGCCGCCGACATCGACCTGAAAGGCGACGCTCCGGCTCGCCAGATCGATCGCGGTCAGCGCGGCATTATCCTCATTGGCGACGAACAGGGTCTTGCCGTCACGCGAGAGGAAGAATTGCTCGGGATCTTCGCCGGACGGCAGTTCCGCCACCACCTTGCCCGTCGCCCGCTCAATCACCTGCACCGCATGATCGGTCGACGCGCAGAGATAGATATATTTGCCGTCCTTTGACACGGTGATCCCGCGCGGCCGCCCGCCCACCGGCCAGGTCGCCACCAGCTTCGCGCTCGCCGCGTCGATCACCGAGACGCTGTTGCCGCGCTCATTGGAGACATAAAGCGTCTCAGCCTGCGCGTTCATCGGGACCAGCATCAGCCCCGCCCATAGGATGCGCTTCATGTTCCTCTCCATCCTGCTCTCCTCCCAAGCCTCTATCGGGCGAGCGGCGGCTGCGGGATTGTACCAACGGCCAATAGGGGAGCAAAGCCCGTCGGCCTACACTCGCAGCCAATCAGGGGAATTACGGGTGAGGATTTCGAAGATGAATCTGGGACGCATTTCGCTGCTGGGCGCCATGGCTATCTTAGGCGCGACCACAGCAACCGGCCTGATGGCGCACGGCAATGTGACGCCGCAGGCCGTCGACACATCCGCCCTGCCGGAAATCGGCGAGGAATGGCTTGCGAAAAACCCCTATAGCGGCAATGCCAAGGCGATCGAGATCGGCCAGTCGGCCTATGGCCAGAATTGCGCCCGCTGCCATGGGCTGGACGCGGAAAGCGGCGGCATCGCCCCCGATCTGCGCTATCTTGAGCAAGGCGAGTCCGGCGATCAGTGGTTTGTGGAGCGTTTCCGCCACGGCTCCAGCCACGATGGGAAAGTCTATATGCCGCCGTTCGGGGATGTTCTGGGCCAGAAGGCCGGCTGGGCGATCCGCGCCTGGCTCGAAACCAAGTTCCAGGGCTGACGGCATGATCAGCCGGCGAAGCCTTTTGGGCGGAGCGGGCGCGGCGGTGGCGCTCGGGCTGCTGCCGGGGATGACCCATGCTGCGCCGCTGGGCAAGGTCAAGGAACTCGGTGTGCTGCGGGTGGTGGTCTATAAGGACAACCGCCCATGGTCGTGGGAGGAAGGCGGCAAGCTCGTCGGCCTCGACGTCGATCTGGCCCACGCCCTCGCCGCGAAGCTGGGCGTGCGCGCCGATGTGGCCGAACTCGTAGCCGACGAGAGCGTGGACGACGATCTGCGCCATGGCGTGTGGAAAGGCGGATTGCTCGGCTTCGCGCCCGGCGACCTGATGCTGCACATTCCCTTCGACCGGACCTTCGCCGCGCGCAACGATCAGGTGGCGATCGTCGCGCCTTATTATCGCGAAAGCTTTCGTTTTGCGGGTACGCAAAATGCCATCGACCTGGAAGCGCCGCCGACCGGATGGCGCGGCCATCGCCTCGCGGCGGAGCTGGACTCCATTCCCGATTTCTACCTGATCGGCTCCTTCGGCGGGATATTGGCGAAGGATGTGGCGCACTATCCCAGCGGCTCCGACGCGGTGACGGCGGTGGCGGCGGGCAAGGCCGATGCAGTGCTCGCCAGCCGGGCGCAGATCGAGGAAGGACTGCACCGGGAGGCGACAAAGCTGACGGTACGCAAGGGGCCGCTGCCCGCCTTCACCTCGCCCGGCTGGGACATCGGCATGGCGGTCAAGGAGAATAGCCGCACTTTGGGCGACGCGGTGGAGGAGATCGTCTCCACCATGGCCGCGAGCGGCGAGATGAAGGCGCTGTTCGCGCCTTATGGGGTCGAGTGGACGCCCGCGCTGGCGGCGGGATGAAACCTGCTCTTCCCCTCCCATTCAGGGGAGGGAGCCAAGAAAAAAGACCGACCCAAGGTCCAATTGCTGCGCACAATGGGTGCAATAATCTGATGATGTCGGGGGCGTGTCCAACGCTCCACAACAGAGGGAGGATGGAATGAGAGGACATATGATGCGTGGCCTGTCCGGCGCCGCAATATTGACGCTGGCGATCGCCGCCGCGCCGCTTCTGGCCGAAGGGCCGACCGATGCGGACCTGATGAACGACGCGGCCACGCCCGGCGATGTCCTGACCTATGGCATGGGTCCGCAGGCGCAGCGCTTCAGCCCCTTGAAGGCCATCAACGCCTCCAACGTGTCGAAACTCGTCCCCGCCTTCGCTTCCTCGCTGGGCGGCGAAAAGCAGCGCGGGCAGGAAGCGCAGCCCATCGTCTATGACGGCACCATCTACGTCACCGGCAGCTATTCGCGCGTCTTCGCCTTCGACGCGCGCACCGGCGAGGAAAAGTGGCAATATGACGCCCGCCTGCCCGAAGCGATCATGCCCTGCTGCGACGTGGTGAACCGCGGCGCGGCGATCTATGGCGACAAGATCATCTTCGCCACGCTCGACGCGCATATGGTGGCATTGAACCGCCACACCGGCAAGGTCATCTGGAACAAGCAGACCGCTGACTATCAGGCCGGCTATTCCGCCACCGCCGCGCCGATGGTGGTGAAGGGCAAGGTGATCTACGGCAACTCCGGCGGCGAGTTCGGCATTGTCGGCGCGGTGGAAGCGCGCGACGTCAACACCGGCGAACTGGTCTGGCGCCGCCCGACGATCGAGGGTCATATGGGCACGCTCGGCGGCAAGGATAACGGCATCACCGGCAAGACCAACGCAAGCTGGACCGGCGACCTGTGGAAGACCGGCGGCGGCGCGACCTGGCTGGGCGGCACATACGACCCGGAAACCAACCTGCTCTTCTTCGGGACCGGCAACCCGGCGCCCTGGAACAGCCATTTGCGCCCCGGCAACAATCTCTACACCAGTTCGACCCTTGCCATCGATCCCGACACCGGCGTCATCAAATGGCATTATCAGACCACGCCGCATGACGGCTGGGACTTCGATGGCGTGAACGAGTTCATTCCCTTCGACGCGACGATCAACGGCAAGCCGATGAAACTCGGCGCAAAGGCCGACCGCAACGGCTATTTCTTCGTGCTCGACCGCACCAACGGCAAGTTCATCAGCGCCAACAAGTTCGTCATGCAGACGACCTGGGCCAATGGTTACGACAAGGGCGGCAAGCCCAACACGATCGAGGCTGGCCGCCCCGGCGCGCCGACCACGGAAAAGGGAAAGCCGGTCTTCGCTTCCCCAAGTTTCCTTGGCGGCAAGAACTGGATGCCCATGGCCTACAGCCAGGACACCGGCCTGTTCTACGTGCCCAGCAACGACTGGGGCATGGACATCTGGAACGAGCCGATCGCCTACAAGAAGGGCGCGGCCTATCTGGGCGCGGGCTTCACCATCAAGCCGATTGCGCAGGATCATATCGGCGCGCTGCGCGCCATGGACCCCAAGACCGGCAAGATCGTCTGGGAATATAAGAACAAGGCGCCGCTCTGGGGCGGTGTGCTGTCGACGGCGGGCAATCTCGTCTTCACCGGCACGCCGGAGGGCTATCTGAAGGCCTTCGACGCCAAGACCGGGCAGGAATTGTGGAAGTTCCAGACCGGCTCCGGCGTGGTGGGCAGCCCCGTGACCTGGGAACAGGATGGCGAGCAATATGTCGCCGTCATGTCCGGCTGGGGCGGCGCGGTGCCGCTGTGGGGCGGCGAGGTCGCCAAGAGCTTCAAGGACATCAATCAGGGCGGTTCGCTCTGGGTGTTCAAGCTGCCTAAGTAAAGGATAGTAAGATGATCGTCATGGGACGCGGCAATCATGTGCAGAATGTTGCGGCACTTCCGCCCGGCGCGATGCGGCTTGCCTCATCCCATGACTTGTCCGATTATCCGGGCCGAGGGGTGGGCCACATAATGAGCGATGAGCCGATCATGGAACGCGTGCTGATCGTCGACGATCACCCCCTTGTGCGCGACGGGCTGCGCAGCGTCATCGCGATCAGCTTCGACAATATCGAGATTTTCGAGGCGGCGACGCTCGACGAAGCCGTCGCCACACTGGAAAAGCAGGACAATTTCGACCTGATCCTCCTCGACCTCAACATTCCCGATGTCCGCCGCCTTGATGGCCTGAAACTGCTGCGGGATCGTTTCCCGATCCTTCCCGTGGTGATGGTTTCAGGCGCCTTCGACCGCGCTATCGTACAGGAGGCGCTGGCCGCGGGCGCGGCGGGCTTCATTCCCAAGTCGTTGAAGCGCAGCGCCATCGTGGATGCGCTGCATCGCGTGGTGTCGGGCGAAATCTACCTGCCCGAAGCCATGGGCGAGAGCGTCGCGCCAACGGCGGAGGAGGATGAGATCAGCCGCCGGATCGACAGCCTGACGCCGCAGCAGAAGACGGTGCTGGCGCATCTGGTGCGCGGGCGGCTCAACAAGCAGATCGCGCATGATCTGGGCGTGTCGATGACGACCATCAAGGCGCATGTGTCCGCCATCCTCCAGAAACTGGGCGTGCTCAGCCGGACACAGGCGGTGATCAAGGCCAATCAGGTGCATTTCCGGGCGGATTAGGGCGGATTCCCGACTAGATCGTGTAGCCGTTAAGCAATACGTGCTCCTGCGCAGGCAGGAGCCCAGTTCAGACGGCAGGCCTGGGCTCCTGCCTGCGCAGGAGCACGGAAATGTCCGGGCCGACATGCGCCCTACAATATTAAGCGCCAGTCTCGCCTCGACGGAAAGTCCCGGAGCAGGACAGGAAAGTCCGATACCCCCCGCTTTTACCGGGCCATACCGCATATGGGTGATGTGCGAAAAGCCAAGGCTCTTTAGTCCAGCGGCGAGTCTGTTGGGGGAATTTCGCTGTTGGTTTCCGGTCGTTGGTGGCGGGGTCTGTTGCTGGGCGCGTCGATCTTGTCGGCTCCGGCAAGGGCCGAAACGTTCGAACAGGTGCTTGAGCGTGTCGCCGCCGCGCATCCCAGGATCGTCGCCGCGCAGCAATTGACCCGCGCCGGGCGCGCCGATGTGCGCGCGGCGAAATCCAGCTACCGCCCGCAATTCGGGGTGGAAACCGATCTGGGATGGGATGACGGCAATAGCAGCCGGTCGTCCGGTTTCGCCCTGTTGCCGGAAGCAAAGGTCAGCCAGCTTGTCTATGACGGCGGACGCACTCCGGCGGAAATCCGGCGGCGGCGGTTGCGGGTCGACCTGCTGGGAGTGCAGGAGCAGGCGGCGCTGGCGGATCTGTCGCAACAGCTCGCCGCCGCCTGGATCGACCATGCGCGGGCAGCGGAACTGATCGACATCGGCACGCAGCAAGTGGCGGCGCTGGAGGCGCTGGACCGGCTGGTGGTGGAGATTGCGAGCTTCGACCGGGGCCGTGCTTCCGATGTGGTGATGGTGGAATCGCGGCTGGAGCAAGCACGCACCGCGCTCCAGACGCGGGAGATCACGCTGGCCGAGGCGCGGGGGCGCATTCGCGAAGTGTCCGCTTTGCCGGTCGAACCGCAGGGAAGCGTGCCGGACATCGCCGGAGCCCTGCCTGAAACGGCGGAAAATGGCGAGGCGATGGCGGCAGGCAGTCCCGCCGTGCGCAGCGCCGATATCGAGGTCGCGGAAAATGCCGAGGCGGTAAAGGGCACGCGCAACTGGTGGTTGCCGCAATTGGCGCTGGAGGGCGCGCGCACGTCCGAGCGGACGGTGGAAGGCGACACGCGGCTGTTCAACGGCTTTGCGGTGCGGTTACGCGCCAGCGCCCTGCCCTTCGACAGCGGCGGCGGGCGGGCGCGGCATGAAGCGGCCAGGGCGGAACTGGAGTCGGCGGAGTCCAGCGCGACGCTGGCCCGGACTTCTCTGGGCGCGCAGGTGCGGCGGCTCTGGACATTCCAGGCGCAGCGGCGGGCGCGGCTACCTTCGCTCGCGGGGCTGATCGCGCGGGCGGATGATGCGCGTAATATCGTGTTCGAACAGTTTCGGCTGGGGCGGCGGACCATTCTCGACCTGCTGGGTTATGAGCTGGAGCGGTTCAATGTGCGCGCCCAATTGGTGAACGAACGCTTCGATATTGCGCAGACGCAATATCAACTGATGGGCGTGCTGGGGCGCATCTATCCGGCGGTCGTCGGGGGGCCAATGATCGGGCCGGGGGCAAGGCCATGACGGAGTTGGTGGCCGTGACTTCCCTGGCCGATGCGCTGGCCCGCTGCCTGGACTTGCGCGGGCATGGGGTGAGCGCGGCGGTGCTGCGCGCCGCGATCGGGACCAGCGGCGATCCCGAGGACATGCTGCGCAGCCTTGCCGAACTGGGCATCCGCGCCAGCGCCATCGGGGCGCGGGCGGTGACCGACGATCTGCTGCCGGTGGTCGCCTTGCTGGCCGATGGGCTGGTGCTGGTGGCGGTCCGGCGGGACGGCGATGTGCTGATCGACGCGGCGGGGGTCGGCATCGGCGTGGATGAGGTGAAGCGGTGCATCGCCTTTGCGCCGCCGACCGCTGTGGACGGACGCGCCGACGATCTGGTGGCGGCGCAGGGCAGCGGCTGGTTCTGGCCGGTGCTGTGGCGGCATCGCCGCTATTTTTACGAGGCGGCGGCGCTGTCGGCGGTGATCAACCTGCTCTCGCTCGCCGGGATCATCTTCATGATGACGGTCTATGACCGCATCCTGCCAAACCTCGCCTTCGTGACGCTATGGTCGTTGCTGGCGGGGGTCGCGATCGCCTGCCTGTTCGAGTTCGTGTCGCGTACCATCCGCAGCCACGCGCTGGACGCGGCGGGCAAGAAGATCGACCTGATATTGGGCGACGCCGTGTTTTCGCGGGTGCTGGCGACGCGGCTGGAGGCGCGGGCGCAATCCTCCGGCGCCTTCGCCAATGTGCTGAAGGAGTTCGAATCCGTTCGCGGCTTCGTGACCAGCGCGACGTTGACGACCATTGCCGATTTGCCTTTCGCGCTGCTGTTCCTGACCGTTTGCGCGATGATCGGCGGGGCTTTGGTCGCGGTGCCGTTGCTGGCCTTCCTCATCGTGCTCGCCCTGTCGCTGCTGGTGCAGATTCCGATGGCGAAGCTGGCGCGCGAGAATCTGCGCGAGGCGGCGGTGCGGCACGGCACGGTGATCGAGAGCCTGGAAGGGCTGGAGACGCTGAAAGCCCTGCGCGCCGAAGGGCGGATGCGGCGGCGGCATGAGATTTCCAGCGGCTTCATCGCGGACCGGGCGCTGGCCAGCCAGCGCTGGTCCAATCTGGCGCTCAACATCACCATTGCCGTGCAGCAGATCGGCTCGGCGGTCCTGCTCGCCTGGGGCGTCTATCTGGCGAGCATCGGCCAGACCACGGCGGGCGCGCTGGTGGCCTGCGTGCAGCTTTCCAGCCGGTCGCTGGCGCCGCTGGTGACGCTTTCCTCGCTGGCGGTGCGGTTTCAACAGGTGCGGTCGGCCTTGGCGAGCCTGAACCAGATCATGGCCCTGCCGCTGGACCGCGATCCCAGCCGCCATTTGCTGTCCAGCGATGCGTGGCGCGGCGATGTGGAGCTGCGCCATGTTAGCTTTTCCTATGAGCAGGGCGCGCAACCGGCGTTGAACGACGTGTCGTTGAGCATCAAGCGCGGCGAGAAAGTCGCGATCCTCGGGCGGATCGGCAGCGGTAAGTCGACCCTGCTGCGGATGCTGGCGGCGCTCTACCGGCCGCAGGAGGGGCAGGTCTTTCTCGACGGCGTCGACATGACCGCCATCGAGCCTGCCGATATTCGCTCTACCCTGCTGCTGGTCGGGCAGGATGCGCGGCTGTTCCACGGGACGTTGCGCGACAATCTGCTGGTGGGGGCGCCGCAGGCGAGCGACCAGCGGCTGTTGCAGGTGGCGGAGGCGACCGGGGTGATGGCGCTGGCGGGCGCGCATCCACTGGGGTTCGACCGGGGGGTCGGTGAGCGCGGCGATACGCTGTCGGGCGGCCAACGCCAGACCGTGGCGGTCGCGCGCTCGCTCATGGCGGAGGCGGCTGTCTTTCTGTTCGACGAGCCGACCTCCGCCATGGATCAGCAATCGGAGGCGGAGGTGCTGCGCAGCATCGCCGCCTTGGGCGAGCGCGGGGCAGGCTATGTGATCGTGACGCACAAAAATTCTATCCTGCCGCTGGTCGACCGGGTGATCATCATGGATGCCGGACGGGTCATTGCCGACGGACCCCGCGACGCGGTGCTGCAAGCGCTGTCCGAGGGCAAGGTGAGGTCGGCGGCATGACGATGCTCTCTGCCCTGCGTTCGCCGCTGGCCGTGGCTGAGGTGCGGGACCGGCATCCGGGCTGGCTGGTCTTTTCCCTGTTGCTGCTGGCTTTGCTGGCGGCGCTGCTGGTCTGGGCGCGCTTCGCCGTGCTGGAGGAAGTGACCACCGGCGCGGCGCAGATCGTGCCGTCGGGCAAGGTGCAGACGATCCAGAGCCTGGAGGGCGGCATCGTCTCCGCGCTCAAGGTGCATGAGGGCGATCTGGTGGAAGCGGGCCAGCCGCTGATCGTGATCGATCCGACGCGGGCGGAATCCTCCTTCAACGAGATGGAACGGCGGCGGCGGTCCCTGCTGGCTTCGGCGGCCCGGTTGCGGGCGGAGGCGAGCGGGTTGTCGCTCTCCTTCCCGCAGGAGATATCCGGGGATGCCGACCTGATCCGCTATGAGACGGAGACGTACCGGGTCCGCCGGGCGGCGGTGGATCAGTCGACGGCGGCGCTGTCCGGATCGATCGCGCTGATGCGGCGGGAATTGGGGATTACCGCGCCCATGGCCGCGCGGGGGCTGGTGCCGGAGGTCGACGTGCTGCGCCTGCGCCGCCAGATCAACGATGCGCAGATGCAGATCAGCGATCGCACCAACCGTTACCGCGCCGACGCGGGGACGGAACTGTCCAAGGTGGAGAGCGAGCTGTCACAGGTTTCGGAGGTCGTGACCGGGCGGCGCGACGCGCTGAACCGCACGGTGCTGCGCGCGCCGGTGCGGGGCACGGTCAAGAATGTGCAGGTGACGACGATCGGCGGCGTGGTGCAGCCGGGCGCGGCGATGCTGGAGATCGTGCCGTTCCGCGACGTGCTGCTGGTGGAGGCGAAGATCAGACCGTCCGACGTCGCGTTCATCCGGCCGGGGCAGGACGCGACGGTGAAGCTCGCCGCCTATAATTACCTGGTCTACGGGTCGCTGAAGGGCAGGGTCGAGACGATCAGCCCCGACACGCTGCGCGAGGACCGCAAGCCCAATGAGGAAGCCTTTTACCGCGTGCTGATCAGCACCGGGCAATCCTCGCTGGTCCATGACGGCAGGCCGCTGCCCATCATTCCGGGCATGACCGGCACGGTCGAGATACTGACCGGGCAGCGGACGGTGTGGGACTATTTCCTGCGGCCGGTGCTGAAGATCGAGGAAGCGTTCCGGGAACGCTGAAAACCATTCACGGACAATATGTAACAGGGGAGTTCCGCAATGAAGATCGTAGCGAAGATTTCGACCAAGGGCGGAAAGCTGGTCCGCACGATCGCCCTGGGCAAGGGCGCGAATGTGCTGACCGCGGACAAGGACGCCCTTGTTGCCATCATCGATGAAGCCACCGGCAAGGCGGTCAACGGCGCCCATTATGTGCGGCACGGCGGCGAAGTGACGGTGCAGGTGCCCGATGCCGCCTTTGCCGAGGCCGGGAACGGGATCAGCGAGGCGGCGGGCGCGGCGCAGGATGCTGCGGCGGCTCCGGCGGAGGCAGCGCCTTCCGCTCCTGCGGCCAGTGAAGGCGCAGGCGGCGGCAACGGGCTGATCTTCGGCGTGCTGGGCGGTCTGGCGGCGGTCGGCGGCATTGCCGCTGCGGCGGGCGGCGGCGGCGGCAAGGCCAAGGACACGACCGCGCCTGTCGCGCCCACCGGCCTGGCGCTGGCGGCGGCGGACGATAGCGGCAGCTCCAGCAGCGACCGGATCACCAAACAGACCAGCGCGCTCACCATCACCGGCACGGCGGAGGCCGGGGCCACGGTGACGCTGCGGGACGGCAGCACAGTGCTCGGCACGGCGACTGCGGGCAGCGGCGGCGCATTCAGCATCGATGTGTCGCTGGGCGAAGGAGCGCACAGCATAACCGCGACGGCGACCGATGCGGCCGGGAATGTGGGGACGGCGTCCTCCGCTCTGGCGATCACGGTCGATACGACCGCGCCGGCGGTGGCGATCAGTGCCGTACCTGCCGCCTTGGTGGCGGGGCAGACGGCGACGGTGACCTTCAGCTTCAGCGAAACGCCCGCCGGGTTCGACGCGAGCGACATCAGCGTTTCGGGCGGGACTTTGAGCAATCTCGCCGTTTCCCCCAGCAACGCCAATGTCTATACGGCGACGCTGACGCCGACGGGCGCGGTCGCCATCTCGGTCGCGGGCGGTGCCTTTACCGATGTGGCGGGCAATGCGAGCGGGGCCGCTTCGTTGAACGTCGCTTTCGATCCGGGCGCGAGCGGTGCGGCCATTGACGGCTATATCGCAAACGCGCTGGTGTTCCGCGATGCCGATGGCGACGGCGTCTGGGACCATGAGAGCTTCACCGACGGCAACAATAATGGCGTGCGCGACGCGGGCGAGGCCTTTGTCGACGCCAATGGCGACGGCCAGTTCACCGCTGAATATCACACCACGACCGACGCACAGGGCAATTTCAGCGGCCTGTTCGGCACCGGCCAGATCGTGCTGACGCCGCTGATCGCGGGTGACGGCACCAATTTGTCGCGCGATATTTCGACCGGCATCGCCTTTACCGGCCAATTGAGCGCGCCGGACGGGTCGAGCGTCGTCACGCCGCTGACCACCATCGTTGCCGCGCTGGCGGGCGCGGGTGCGAATGCCACGCAGATCGCCAATGCCGAAGCGCAGGTAAAGGCGGCGCTGGGCCTGGACGCCGCGCTGAACCTTGGCAGCTATGATCCGATCGCCGTCGTGGCGGCATCGACCGACATCGCCGCGCTCGCCAATGCGGTGGCGGTGCAGAAGGCGGCGATCCAGGTCGCCAACATCCTGTCGGTCATGGCCAGCGCCAGCGAGGCGGCGGGCAGCGGCGCGCAGACGGGGCTGGACGCCGCCGTCACCGCCATTGCAAGCCAGGTCGCGGGCGGCAGCGTCGACCTGACGAGCAGCGCGGCCATCGGCCAGATCGTGCAGGCCGTCGCGGCGGCAAGCGGGACCGGCATCACAGCGCAGGCCGCCGCGATCAGCAGTTCGCTCGCGAGCGTCAATCTCAGCATCGCGCAGGCCAGCGGCAGCAGTGCGGTCGACACGCTGACGGCGGTCGCCACCTCCCAGATCGTGGCGCAGGAAACTTTGGCGGGCGAAGTGAGCACGGCGGTCGGCGGCGGCGCTGCTCTCAACAGCACCGCCTATCAGGGCGCAGCGCTGGCGGAGAAGATCGATGACGCCTCGACCCAGGTGCAGGTGATCGTGCCCACCACGCCGACGGCAGGCGCCCTGGGTGCGCCCGACCGGCCGATGGTGGACGACGGCGCGCGCATTTCGGCGGCGGAAGCGGCGGACGGCGTAGTCGTGTCGGTAGGCCTCGGCTCCGGCAGCGGCGTGGCGGCGGGCGATACGCTGCGCCTGATGATCGGCGGCACGGAGGTCAAGGCGGTTACCCTCAGTGCCGGAGATATTGCCAGCGGCACCGTCAGCATTGCATTGGCGGCGAGCGATCTGGGCGCGGACGGCGCCAAGTCGATCACGGTGGGCTTCGTATCGGCGGCTGGCCTCGCGGGCGCTGTGTCTCTGCCTGCCGCGGTGACGCTCGACACCACGCCCCCCGCAGCGCCAACTACGCTGGCGGCAACGGAAGGACCGCTGCTGACCGGCGGCGAAGCGGCAAACGGCACCAGCATCACCGGCACGGTCGAGGCGGGGAGCAATGTGACGCTGACCCTCACCAACGGCGCGCAGACGCTGGTCAAGCAGGCGGTGGTGACGGGCACGGCCTTTTCCGTGGCGCTGTCCGCTGCGGAGATCGCGCAACTGGGCGAAGGCACGGTGCGCTATTCGGCGGTGGCGACCGATGCGGCGGGCAACAGCAGCGCGCCCTCCCCGACCGGCCATTATTTCTACACGACGGAAACCATCGTCGACCCGAGCACGCGCATCGACGGCGTCGGCGCCCGCATCGAAGCCGATGACGAGGAAAATGCGCTGCGCCTGACCGCGCTGCCGGGCGGCGGCTTTGCGGTCAACTGGACGGTCGATACCAATGGCGACGGCGATGTCGATGGCCTCGCCATCCAGCGCTTCGCCGCCGACGGCAGCAAGGATGGCGGCATCATCCTGTTGCGGGGGATTTCCCAGCAACTGATCGACAGCGAAAGTGACGAGCAGGCCTTCGACGTGCAGGCGCTGGCCAATGGCGGCTATGCGCTGACCTATTCGCTGGCACTGGAGGATGTGGGCCGGCCGGCGGCTTTCAACCCGCAATCGACCGGGACCATCCTTGTCGGCGTGCCGACCGATATCTTCATCCAGGCGGCCCCCGCCAACGCGGTTTTCGCGCTGGCCGGGCTGGGCACGGACGGACAGGCCAGGACGGTCACGCTGACCCCGGTCAATGGACGCGTAGAGGTCACGCAGGCGATGCTCGACCAGTTCGCGATCGACAACCGCCTGACCCTGACGGTCGGCGGCCTCACCACCGGGCAGACCGCCAATGTCGTCATCAATGCGCTGGAGGATTGGCATTATGATCCGGCGGCGGCGCTGGAGCAGATCAGCGTCAGCCGCGCGGTGACCAACGGCGTCGGCGTGCTCGCCACGCCCACGGGCCATCCTGAAGGCTTCCATATCGACGCCGTCGTCGGCACGCCAACCTTCGTCAACATGCAGATCACCCCCAATGGCGGATCGCTGATCGACCTGAGCGGCGTGACCAGCGTCACCCAATTGCCCAATGGCGCGATCCAGATCAACAACCTCACCGCCGATGCGAACGGCATCTATCATATGCCGCAGGCGCTGCTCGATCAGCTCGCCGGCCATGATTATCAGGCGATATTGATCGTCGGCGGGCTGACCAACGGGTCCACCATCACCGGCACGATCGACGTGCGCGAGCCGGTTGCCGTGCCCGAAGGCGTGTTCGTCCAGACCTTCGACGCGCAGGGCCAGTCGGTCAACGAAAGCGCGCGGCTGGATGGCGCGGAATCGCGCTTCTACAGCGATGATGAGGATAATGGCGTGCGCGTCACGCCGGTTTCGGGCGGCGGCTTCGTCGTCAACTGGGTGGTCGACGCCGATCATGACGATCAGGGCGACGGCTTTGCGGTGCAGCGCTTCGCCGCCGACGGCAGCAAGGTCGGCGGCGTCGTGCTGTTGCAAGGCATCGCGCAGCAATTGATCGACTATGCCGCGGATGAGGATGTCGCCTTCGACCTGCAGGCGCTGGACGATGGCGGCTATGTGCTGGCCTATTCGCTGGCCCGGCCGGAGGTGGGGCAGTCCGTGACCTTCAGCCCGTCGCTGACCGGCGTGCCGATCATCGGTGAGCCCACGAACATCTATCTGAGCAACGCGCCCGCCAACGCCAGCTTCGCCCTGACCGGCCTTGGCATGGACGGGCTGGCCAAGTCGGTGGCGGTGACTGTCGTCGACGGAGAGATCGCGATCACGCAGGCGATCCTCGATCAATTTTCCATCGACCATCGCCTGTCGCTGACGGTCTCTGGCCTGACGAGCGGGCAGACCGTCAGCGCCAGCATCTATGCCGAGGAAGTGCAGCAATATGATCCGGCGGCGGTGCTGCAACAGGTCAGCGTCAGCCGGCAGGTCGCAGGAAACGGCGTGGGCACGATCGTGCTGCCGGGCAGCAATGCCGAAGCCTTCCATATCGACAGCAGCTCCGGCCCGGCGAGCGGCGTCACCTTGCTGCTGACGCCCAGCGGCGGCGCCTTCATCGACCTGACGGGCATCGCCAACGCGACCCGGCTGGCCAGCGGCATCATCGTCATCACCAATATGACGGCGGATGCAGGCGGCAATTATGCCGTGCCGCAGGCATTGCTCGATCAGTTGGCGGGGCATGATTATCAGGCGTCGCTGAATGTCGCGGGCCTGACCGCCGGTTCCACCATCACCGGCACGGTCAGCGCGCGCACGCCGCATCTGTTGCCCGAGGGGCTGTTCGTCCAGACCTTCGACGCCAATGGCGTGGCGGGGGTCGATACCGGCCAGCGGCTGGACGGCCCGGACAGCCGGATTTCGGGCGATGACGAGGATAATCCGCTGCGCGTCACGCCGCTGACCGGCGGGGGCTTTGCCGTCAGTTGGGTGGTCGATGTGGACGGCGACGATCAGGCCGACGGGCTTGCGGTGCAGCGCTTCGCCGCAGACGGCAGCAAGTCGGGCGGCGTCGTGCATCTGCAAGGCATCGCCTCGCAGCTCAGCGACGCCGACGGCGATGCCGTTTCCTTCGACCTTCAGGCGCTCGACAATGGCGGCTATGCGCTCAGCTATGTGCTGGAACCCGAGGAGGTCGGACGCCAGATCGTCTTCACGCCCCAGCTCACCAGCACCGCGATCGTCGGGCAGCCGGTCGATCTCTATGTCGGGTCGGCCCCCGCCAATGCCAGCTTCGCGCTGGTGGGCCAGGGCAATGACGGATTGTCGAAGACGATCGCCCTGACCGTTGTGGACGGCACCGTCCAGATCGATCAGGCGATCCTCGACCAGTTCGCGCTGGACAACCGCCTGACGCTGACGGTCAGCGGCCTCACCACCGGGCAGAATGCGACCGTCCATGCCTATGCGCTGGAGGATCAGCGCTATGACCCCACGGCAGGGCTGCATGATGTGGCGAGCAGCCTTCAGGTCGGGCCGGGCGGCTTCGGGGTCATCGCGACCGGCGCCGGTCATGCCGAGACGTTCCACATCGACTCCATCGCCGGTACGCCGACCACGCTGTTGCTGCAGGTGACGCCCAACGGCGCGACATCGATCGACCTGAGCGGCATCGCCAATGCGACCACCCTGCCCACGGGCGCGATCAATATCAGCGGGCTGACGGCGGACGCCAGCGGCCTCTATCATGTGCCGCAGGCGCTGCTCGACCAGTTGGCGGGGCATGACTATCAGGCGATCCTGATCGTCGGCGGCCTCACCGCCGGGTCCACCATCACCGGCACGATCAGCGTGCGGGAGCCGGTGGACGTGCCCGAAGGCGTGTTCGTCCAGACCTTCGACGCCAATGGCGTGGCGATCAGCGCCGACCTGCACCTGACCGGCACGGCGGGGAACGACCTGTTGCTGGGCGATGTCGGCAATGACGTGCTGAACGGGCTGGACGGCAATGACCTGCTGGACGGCGGCGCGGGCACCGACACGCTGACCGGCGGGGCCGGAGCCGACCTGTTCATCCTGGAAGCGCCCCATGGCCAGACGCTGTCGGTGGCCGACCTGATCACCGATTTCCAGGCCGGGGTCGATCATCTGCGGCTGCCCGACAGCATGACCTTCGCCAGCCTCCAGATCGTGCAGGGTGACCCCACGGCCAATGGCGGCGGCAGCAGCGAAAGCCTGATCATCGACGGCGGCAGCGGCGACATATTGGCGCGGTTGGCCAATGTGGATGCGGCGGCGATCACCCAGGCATCCTTCGCCTGACCGGGACCGGCCCGCAGCGCCCCGGCGCTGCGGGCTGGCGCATATTGGGTCCGGCTGTAACCGTCATGGGCAAATGGTCGGGGCAGCCGGACCCGGAAATCGCGCCATGGGGGGATGGCGCGATGCCGCCGCCTCCCCGAACGGTCAGCGGCGGCGCCATCCTAACCCGGCGGCCCGCGCCCGGCATCTGCGCAACATGCTGATCCGCCAGCGATTCAGGGCAAGGGCCGATGTCCCTTTGGAGGCATTGACGAACGCCTTCGCCCGCGCATCGGCATGGCCCCATGATGATTGGTTATCGGCGCTAAATCTGCTATTCCTTGTCCATTGGATGGCATTGGCCAGACCCGCCGCCCGCCCCAGTGCCGGCATCCTTTTCCGGCACCGCGCCTGACGCCCGGCTGACCATGTCTTCAGGCGTAGGCCGATGGAGGATGTCATGGCGATTTCCCAAAGATTGCGCGGCTATCTGGACCGCTGCGGCACGCGATTCGACGAATGGCCGCATGAGCCCGCCACCGAAATGGCCCGGGCGGCGCAGGCGGCGCATGTCCCCGGAAGACAGGTCGCCAAAGCCGTGCTGGTGCAGGCGGGCGACGAATATATGCTGGCGGTGCTGCCTTCCTCCAAGCATGTGAGCTTCAACTTCCTGCAGCAATGGCTGGCGCGCGACGTGGCGCTGGCGGAGGAGCATACGGCGGCGGCTCTGTTCCCGGACTGCGAACTGGGCGCGATCCCGCCGGTGGGCGCGGCCTTCGGATTGAAGACGATCATCGACGACGACATGCTGATGGATCAGGATGTCTGGTTCGAGGGCGGCGATCATCATACGCTGGTGCATATGAATGCGGAAAACTGGCGGCGCCTGCAAAAAGGGGCCGGGCATTTCGCATTCAGTATATAGTTTGCTTCCTGATCCTCCCCATCGAACACGGGGAGGATCAGGCATTCCTCTCATGCAATAAATTTCACACTGTTATCGGAAAAATAACATGGCCCGCCATGTTCCCCCCTCGCCGGGCATGGCCTAGAATCCCGGTCCCGGAGAAGCTGAAAGGAATCGTGCAATGGACGCAAAGACGAGCAATGATCCGCTGGCCTGCCCGATGAAGGAACCGGCCGCGCTGCGATCCCTGCTGGGACGCACCAATCGCGACTGGTGGCCCAATCAGCTCTCGCTCGACATCCTTCAGCAGAACGGCCTGTCGGGCAATCCGCTGGGCGACGATTTCGACTATGCGGCGGCGTTCAAATCGCTCGATTACGACGCGGTGAAGAAGGATCTGACGGCGCTGATGACCGACAGCCAGCCCTGGTGGCCGGCGGATTATGGCCATTATGGCCCCTTCTTCATCCGCATGGCCTGGCATTCGGCGGGCACCTACCGCACCGGCGACGGGCGCGGCGGCGCCTCTTCCGGCTCGCAGCGCTTCGCGCCGCTCAATAGCTGGCCGGACAATGCCAATCTGGACAAGGCGCGCCGCCTGCTCTGGCCGGTGAAGCAGAAATATGGCCAGGCGCTGAGCTGGGCGGATTTGATGATCCTGGCGGGCAATGTCGCCATCGAGTCGATGGGCGGGCCGGTCTTCGGCTTCGGCGGCGGCCGCGCCGACGTGTTCGAGCCGGAAAAGGACGTGTATTGGGGCACGGAGGAGCTTTGGGTCAACCAGCCCGGCAACCAGACCCGCATTCAGCCCGACAGGAACATGGTGCTGGAAAGCCCGCTGGCCGCGATCCAGATGGGCCTCATCTACGTCAATCCCGAAGGGCCGGGCGGCAATCCCGACCCGCTGCAATCGGCGCGGGACATTCGCGAAACCTTCCTGCGCATGGGCATGAACGATGAGGAGACCGTCGCGCTGACGGCGGGTGGCCATACGTTCGGCAAGGCCCATGGCGCGGGCGACGCATCGAAGATCGGCAGAGAACCGGAGGGCGCCGACATCGCGCAGCAGGGGCTGGGCTGGCAGAGCGGCTATGAAAGCGGCGTGGGCGATCACACCATCACCAGCGGCATCGAAGGCGCGTGGACGCCCACGCCCCGGACCTGGGACCACAGCTTCTTCCACATGCTGCTCGACTATGAATATGAACTCGTCAGGAGCCCGGCGGGCGCCCAGCAGTGGCAGCCGGTGAACCAGAAGCCGGAGGACATGGCGCCGGGCGCGCACAGCCCCGACAGGCGCGTGCCGACGATGATGACCACGGCCGACATGGCGTTCAAGATGGACCCGGAATATCGGAAAATCTCCGAGCGGTTCCGCAACGATCCGGCGGCGTTCGAGGATGCCTTCGCCCGCGCCTGGTTCAAGCTGTGCCATCGCGACATGGGGCCGAAGGCGCGCTATCTCGGCCCCGAAGTTCCGGCCGAAGACCTGATCTGGCAGGATCCTATCCCGCCCGTCGACCATGTGCTGGTCAATGCGGCGGACATCGCCTCGCTCAAGCAAAAGATATTGGCATCCGGCCTTGGCGTGAGGGAACTGGTGCAGACGGCCTGGGCGTCGGCCTCGACCTATCGCGGTTCGGACCATCGCGGTGGCGCCAATGGCGCGCGCATTCGCCTCGCCCCGCAAAAGGACTGGGACGTGAACCAGCCCGAACAGCTCTCCCGCGTTCTGACCGCGCTGGAGAAGATCAAGGCCGAGTTCGACGGCGCGGGCGTGAAAAAGATCTCGTTGGCCGACCTCATCGTGCTGGCCGGATCGGCGGCGATCGAAAAGGCGGCGAAGGACGGCGGGCGCAGCATTGAGGTGCCCTTCACTCCGGGCCGCACCGACGCGACGCAGGAACAGACCGACGTGCAGAATTTCGAGCCGCTGGAGCCGAAAGTCGACGGCTTCCGCAACTATCTGCCCGTACCGTTCAACGTTCCGGTCGAGGAACTGCTGCTCGACCGCGCCCAATTGCTGACGCTGAGCGCGCCGGAGATGACGGTGCTGGTCGGCGGCCTGCGCGTACTGGGCGCCAACCATGGCGGGTCGCAGCATGGCGTGTTCACGGACAGGCCGGGGACGCTCAGCAACGACTTCTTCGTCAACCTGCTCGACATGGGCACGGCGTGGAAGGAAGTGGAGGGGCAGAAGGATCTGTTCACCGGCACCTGCCGCGATACCAACCAGCAGAAATGGACCGGCACGCGGGTCGATCTGGTCTTCGGATCCAATTCGCAGCTCCGCGCCTTGTCGGAGGTTTACGCCTCCGCCGATGCGGGCGACAAGTTCGTGAAGGACTTCGTCGCGGCCTGGACCAAGGTGATGGACGCCGACCGCTTCGACCTGGCGGCTTGATGGTTGGGAAGGCCGCTCCTTCGGGGGCGGCCTTTGCCAATCGGACTAGAACTTTTCGCTTAATTGAGCTTGCGTAACTTTCATGCGACACTGCCGCCCGCAGTGATGCGGGAGATTCGCTGTGCATGATCATCTGAAAGACGCTGCCGAAGCGGCCAATCTGACGGACGAACAGCTCGTCGCGATCCGCCGCAAGATCGGTGATCCGAAACATCCGACCGGGTTCGAACAGGCTGTTCTGGACGAAATGGAAAGGCGGCATCTGGCCCCTTCCTAATCCTTCCTGCGCTAAGCGTGGGGAGGATTCAACTGTTGCCAACCCCCGCACATCCTATTTCAACATCGTCCGCAGCAGCGCGCGCAATTGGGCAGGCTTGACCGGCTTGCCCAGCAGGGGAATGCCCCAACCGTCCAGCTTCGCCTTCAATTCCTCGCCCCGGTCGGCGGAGATCATCACCGACGGCACCACCCGCCCGAAATGGCCGTGCAGCCGCTCGATCACGGTATCGCCCGTCTCGCCGTCGTTCAGATGATAGTCGACCAGGATGATGTCGGGCGCCTCGTCCCCGGCAAAGGCGGCCACCGCCTCATCGAAACCCGCCGCCGTCGTCACCGTGCAGCCCCAGCCGCCCAGCAGCGTCGACATGCCGGTCTGGATCGCCCGCTCATTGTCGATCACCAGCACCTTGAGCCCGCGCATCGACCGATCGCTGCGCGGCAGGCTGCCGCCCTCCCCCTCTTCCACCACCGCCTCGCCCGGCGGCACGCGGATGGAAAAGGTCGCGCCCTGCCCCGGCACTGATTCCAGTGTCACTTCATGGCGCAGCATGTCGCTCGCCCGGCGGACGATGGCGAGGCCCAGCCCCTTGCCCGCCGTCCGGCTATCGAGCCGACGGAACTCCTCGAAAATCAGTTGCTGCTTGTCGAAGGGGATGCCGGGGCCGCTGTCGGTGACGCTCAGACGAATGCCCTCAGGCCCAGGCGCGCAGATGACGCGCACCGATCCGCGCTGGGTATAACGCAGCGCGTTGGACAGGAAATTCTGGAGGATGCGGCGCAGCAGGCGGATGTCGGATCGGACCCAGACCTGCTCCGTCTCCACCGTCAGCGTCAGGCCCGATGAGCGGGCCATCGGCGCGAATTCCGTCCGCAGCGTGCCGAGCAGCCGGTCGATGCGGAAATCGCTGATCTCCGGCTGGATCGCGCCCGCATCGAGGCGGCTGATCTCCAGCAGCGCCTCCAGCAGATCCTCCACCGAATCCAGCGCGGTGGAGGTCTGGTTGACCAGCGCCCGCGTAGGCAGCGCCAGCCGCCGGTCGCCCAGCGCCGCGACGAACAGCCGCGCCGCGTTCAAGGGCTGCAACAGGTCATGACTGGCGGCGGCCAGGAAGCTGGTCTTGGACAGATTGGCCTTTTCCGCCGCCGTTTTCGCGTCCATCAACTGCGCCTCGATCTGGCGCCGCTCGGCCACCTCCGCCTCCAGTTCGGACGTGCGCTCCGCCACGCGCCGCTCCAGCGTCTCCGCCGTCTCGCGCAGCGCCGCCTGGGCGCGCAGCATGTCGGTGACGTCGGTAAAGCCGATCACCTGACCGCCGCGTTCCATGGCGTTGCTGCGTATCTCGAAGCGCCGTTCGCCCGCCTGGACCAGTTCGCTGCGATAGCGCGCCCCGCCCCGGTCGAGGCAGCCTTTGTCGTCCATGCCCAGCGTGCCCCGGCACCAATCCAGCAGCGCCTCATGGGTGCCCCGTCCCTGCGCCCAATCCTCCGGCAATCCCAGCAGACGTTGCAGCGCCTCGTTCCACGCCGCCAGCCGCCCCTCCGCATCGAACAGGCACACGCCTTCGGAGAGGTTATCGAGCGTCGCCTGCAACACGATGTTGCGCTCGGCCAGTTCCCGCGCCCGGTCGCGGGCATCCTCCGCCTTCACCTCGGTTATGTCGGTATAGATGCCGACGATGCCGCCCTCGCTGGTGCGCAATTCGTTGATCTGCACCCAGCGCCCGTCGGACAGCGCCTGCACATGCCCGCCCTCCGCCACGCTATGGCGCGCCAGCCGGTCCGACACCCAGCGGTCCTGCCCGACCGGGCGATGATGGGCAGCGGCAAGCTTGGCGATCTCGTCGAAGCTCATGCCCTCGCGGATATGATCCGCAATTTCGGACCAGAAGCCCAGATAGGCCTCGTTATAGAGGACCAGCCGGTCCTCCGCGTCGAACAGGACGAAGCCCTCATTGATGGAATCGATCGCATCGCGCAGCCGCATCCGCGCCGCGTCCGCCAGCGCATGAGCGGAAGCGAGGTCGGCATTGGCCTCCGCGAGCTTCGCCAGCGCGTCTTCGAGCTGCACCGTCCGCTCGCGCACCATGGCTTCAAGAGAAATCGCCGTCTCGAACATCGAAAAGGCGTTGCCTGCCATGTCGCTCGATCGTTCGACGCGATCGATCAGCGCCGCATTGATCTTGCGCAGCTTGCGGTTCTCATGCCTGAGCGCCTCGATTTCGGCGGAAGAGAGGTCCGCTTCACTCATCGCCCGATGGCTAATCCGCTGAAGGTCTGGTTGACGTGAAGGGCATGATATTGCTCGCCATAGGTGTTGAAGCCGATCACCCGGTGCCGACCATAAAGCGCCGACACGTCCCGGCTGATCTGCCGCTGTTCGGCATCGATGCGGTTGAGCACGCAATCGAAGGCGATGATCCGGTCGACCTGCCCGACCTCGGCGGCAATTTCCGCAAACAGGGCGTCCATACGCGCAATCCGGTCCACCGGCTCGCCCACGGTCATCACGATCCCCTCATCGATGGCGCAGTAGAAGGTGAGGCTGCCGTCGGGGTTCGCACTCTGGATCGACCGCACATGATAATCGCCTCCCGCCCGCACCATCAGCGGATGCGCGGCATAGAAGGCAACGCCCAGCGCCTCGCCCGCATGGCCCGCGAGCCTCAGATATTCCTGCGCGGCGGGTTCCGCATTGATCTCGGTCACGATCCGGTCCTGCGGAATGGCGCCGGTGACGACCATCTTCGCCTCGCTCGGCCGGTAATGCTGGGCCTTGAACACATGAATGAGGCGCGGCGTCGACAGGATCGCCACCACCGCCGCTCGCGGCTGAAAGCGGCCTCCGTCGAAAATCGCCGTTTCGCGGAACGCCATGCCGTCGCCCGACGATCCGCCGATCAGCGCGATGTCGCCCAGCGCATCCTGGATCGTCATGGTCAGCAATTCCTCCCGGTGCGACAGGCCATCGACCAGGAACAAGGCGACGTGATTGACCCTGTCGCCCAGATGGCGGCTTTCCCGCTCGGCGCGGGCGGCAAGGCTGCGCACCGCCTGGCGCGCGGCAGCGGGGTCGAAATTCTCGATATCGTCGAAGCAAAGCGAGCTCATGTGAAATGCGGAAGCAGGAAAGCCGATGACGCTCAAACTGTCCTCATCATAGCCATTTTCGGTGAGCTCGCCCGAACTGGTACAGCCGATCGCCACCACGCCATCGCCCCCCATATTCTCCTTCTGCCGGTTGACCGCGCAGGCCAACGCCTCTCGGTCGAAGCGATGCGAGCAGAAAAGCAGCATCCCGGCCAGCGGCTCGTCGCCCAATTGCCCGGCCACGTCCGCCATGGCCTTGGCCGGATCGCCCGCATGGCTCGACGCAAAGGCGATTTCCGATGCCAGCACCGTCATGTTCCTCTCCCGCAGATTCTCCTGTTCTTATCTATGCATAATCAGCCGCCGCGCAAAGGTTCGCCCGCTGCGGCGAGCGCTTCCACCTCCTCGTCGGTGAACACCCGCGAGCGGACGATGAAGCGCATCCCCTCCGGACTTTCCAGCGACATGCCCGCGCCGCGCCCCGGCACGACGTCGATGGTGATCTGGGTATGGCGCCAATATTCGAACTGCGCCGCGCCAATCCACACCGGGACATCGCCCGCGACATGGCCCAGCAGCACGTCCTGCCCTCCGACCTTGAACTCGCCACGGGGGAAGCACATCGGCGCCGACCCGTCGCAACAACCGCCGGACTGATGGAACATCAAGGGGCCGTGGCGCGCGGTCAGCCGGGCGATCAAGGCTTCGGCTTCTAACGTGGCGAGGATGCGGGGTGGAAGGTTCATAGGGTTCACTCCTACCCCTCTCCCTTGAGGGAGAGGGCTGCGCAGACTTGGCAGCTTGCTGCCTAGTCGAAGCTGGGTGAGGGGGATAGCGCAGGTGCCACCCCCTCATCCAACTCCGCCTAGCTTCGCTCCGCTCAGCAAGGCTCCATATCCTTCTCCCTCAAGGGAGAAGGAAAAAACAAAAAAGCGGGCGCCCGTTCCCAGGCGCCCGCCGAAAGCCGAAGGCGTGAAAGAGGAGAGGCCCGCCTTCGGCATGGTGCGACCCGCCGCCTCAGAAGAATCCCAGAGCCTTGGTGGAATAGCTCACCAGCAAATTCTTGGTCTGCTGATAATGATCGAGCATCATTTTGTGCGTCTCACGCCCGATGCCCGACTGCTTGTAACCGCCAAAGGCCGCATGGGCCGGATAGGCATGGTAGCAATTGGTCCACACGCGCCCGGCCTGGATATTGCGGCCCATGCGATAGGCGGTGTTGCCGTTGCGGCTCCACACGCCCGCGCCCAGACCGTAAAGCGTGTCGTTGGCGATGTGGAGCGCGTCCGCCTCATCCTTGAAGGTCGTGACCGACAGCACCGGCCCGAAAATTTCCTCCTGGAAGATGCGCATCTTGTTATGCCCTTCCAGCACGGTCGGCGTCACATAATAGCCCTGCTCCAGTTCGCCACCCAGATGCGCCCGTGTGCCGCCGGTCAGCACCTTGGCGCCTTCATCCCTGCCGATGTCGATATAGGAAAGGATCTTCTCCAACTGATCGTTCGAAGCCTGCGCCCCGATCATCGTCGCAGGGTCGAGCGGGCTGCCCTGCACGATCTTCTGCACGCGGGCGACGGCGCGTTCGATGAACTTCTCGTAGATGCTCTCCTGCACCAGCGCGCGGCTCGGACAGGTGCAAACCTCGCCCTGGTTGAGCGCGAACATCGCAAACCCCTCAAGGCATTTGTCGAAATAATCGTCGTCCGCGTCCATCACGTCGGCAAAGAAGATGTTGGGCGATTTGCCGCCCAGCTCCAGCGTCACCGGAATGAGGTTCTCCGACGCATATTGCATGATCAGCCGCCCGGTGGTGGTCTCGCCGGTAAAGGCGATCTTGCTGATCCGCTTGTTGGTGGCAAGCGGCTTGCCCGCCTCGACGCCAAAGCCGTTGACGACGTTCAGCACGCCTTCGGGGATCAGGTCGCCCACCAGATCCATCAGCACCATGATCGACATGGGCGTCTGCTCGGCGGGCTTGAGCACCACGCAATTGCCTGCCGCGAGCGCGGGGGCGAGCTTCCACGCCGCCATCAGGATCGGGAAGTTCCACGGAATGATCTGCCCGACCACGCCCAACGGCTCATGGAAATGATAGGCGACCGTGTCATGGTCGATCTCGGCAATCGACCCCTCCTGCGAGCGAACGCAGGCCGCGAAATAGCGGAAATGGTCGATGGCGAGCGGAATGTCGGCGGCAGTCGTCTCGCGGATCGGCTTGCCGTTGTCGATCGTCTCGGCCATGGCGAGCAGGTCGAGATTCTCCTCCATCCGCTGCGCGATGCGGTTGAGCACATTGGCCCGCTCGGTGGCGGAACGCTGCCCCCAGCTTTCCTTGGCGAGATGCGCGGCGTCGAGCGCCAGCTCGATATCCTCGGCGGTCGACCGCGCGATCTTGCACACGCTCTGTCCCGTCACTGGCGAGATATTGTCGAAATAGTCGCCACGGGTCGGCGCCACCCACTGGCCACCGATGAAATTGTCGTATTTATCGCGGATCAGCGTCTTGCCCGCGAACCGCGCCATTGCCTGCTGTAACATCATCCTCTCCCGGACTCGTCTGAAACTTGAAGGACAGGATGAACCTTTCGGGAGAATGGGCAATTAGACCTTGGGTCGGGTCAGAACACGCCGCCGCCGGACAAGCCTCCAAAGGGTGGCGCAAGCTGCCCGGAAGCGGCTATGACGAGCCCCGAAGCATCAGGAGCGCGAACATGCCGAACCCCAGTCCCTGGCAACATCATCGTCAACCCGGCCTGGCCGACGACATCGATTTCGAGATCAAGGGCCAGGAATTGCAATTTCTGGAGATCGAACTCGATCCGGGCGAAAGCGCCGTGGCGGAGGCCGGCGCCCTGGTCTGGAAGGATGCGGCGATCGGCATGACCACCGTCTTCGGTGACGGCAGCGGCGGCAGCGACGGCAGTTTCATGGGCAAGCTGCTGGGCGCGGGAAAGCGGCTCGTCACCGGAGAGAGCCTGTTCACCACGGTCTTCACGCATAACGGCCATGGCAAGGCGCGGGTCGCCTTCGCCTCCCCCACGCCGGGCGCGATCCTCCCCATCCGGCTCGACCAATATGGCGGCCGGCTGATCTGTCAGAAGGACAGTTTCCTGGCCGCGGCGAAGGGCGTGTCGATCGGCGTCCATTTCCAGCAGCGGATCATGACCGGCCTGTTCGGCGGCGAAGGCTTCATCATGCAGAAGCTGGAAGGCGACGGCTGGGTGTTCGTCCAGATGGGCGGCACGATCGTGGAGCGCGAACTGGCGCCCGGCGAGCAGCTTCACGTCGATACCGGCTGCGTCGCGGCCTATACCGACACGGTGGATTTCGATCTGGAGCGGGCGGGCGGCGTGCGCAGCATCCTGTTCGGCGGCGAAGGCCTGTTCTTCGCGCGGCTGACCGGGCCGGGCAAGGTGTGGATACAGTCCCTGCCCTTCTCCCGCCTGGCCGGCCGCATGCTCGCGGCGGCGGGAAGCCGGGGAGGACAGAATCGCGGCGAAGGCTCCGTGCTCGGCGGCTTGGGGGATCTGATCGGCGGCAATAATTAACGGGGTTCGCGGCTGATGGCATGGTCTCGGTGAAGCTGGGCGGGACTTGCGGTCCCCTTGGTTGGTTCCGGTGTCTGCGCTAGGCTGAACGCATGCAATTCTGGAGTGTCTCGCGATCGGGGAACGATCGTCGCGACAACGCCCATTCCATGGGGACAGTCACGATAAAGGGGAAAGTCATGACAAGATCGGTTATCGTCACCGGAGGATTTGGCGCGCTGGGCCGCGTTGCCGCTGACGCCTTCATCGAACAGGGTTATGCGGTCGCCTGCATCGACTATGCTCCGGCGGCCAAGTCTGCCTTGCCGGGCGCGCTGGACATTGGCGGGATTGACCTGACGGACGGCGAGAAGACGAAAAACGCTCTGGCGCAGATTGTCGCCGCCCATGGTGGCATTGATGTCCTGGTCAATGTCGCAGGGGGTTTCGTCTGGGATAAGCTGGCGGGTGGCGATCTGGGCAACTGGTCCCGGATGCAGGCGATGAACCTGACGACGGCCGCGACGATCACGCAATTGGCCTTGCCGCACCTGACCGCGGCCCGAGAGGGGCGGATCGTCAATATCGGGGCCGGCGCCGCGATCAAGGCGGGTGCCGGAATGGGCGCCTATGCGGCGGCAAAATCGGGGGTGCATCGCTTGACGGAGGCGTTGGCGGAGGAGCTTATTGGCACCAGCGTGACGGTGAATGCGATCCTGCCCAGCATTATCGACACGCCGACCAACCGCGCCGACATGCCGGATGCGGACTTCGCGCAGTGGGTTCAACCTTCGACGATCGCCGACGTGATCCTATTCCTGGCCTCCAAGGCCTCTCGCGGCATATCAGGTGCGCTCATCCCGGTCACAAGAAACGGGTGAATCGCCCGCGGTTGGCACCGGCTCCACTCCAGGCGGTGATGGAAAGCGTTGCGAAAGACATCTGCTGACTCGGAAAACGCGGCAAAACAAAGGTCTAGAGCAGCCGATCCGATGCAATCGGGTCGGATTTTGCTCTAGGTTGTAGTGACGATTTAATCATTTGAGCCATAGCATGATGCTGGCGAGTTTGACGAAGCCGAGAAAGTTTGCGGCGAGCTTGTCATAGCGGGTGGCGATGCGTCGCCATTGTTTGAGCTTGGCGAAGAAGCCCTCAATGCCCCAGCGGTGTTTGTAGGCGATGCGGTCGTAGGGATGCTGATATTTGCGATGGCGGCGAGGCGGGATGACCGGTTCGCCGCCTTGCTCGTAGATGAGGTCGTGCAGGCTGTCGGCATCGTAGGCGCGGTCAGCCAGAACCTTGCCGGCCGGGATGCCGCGGATCAGATCATGGGCGGGTGCCATGTCGTTCTGCTGACCGGGGCCGAGGATGAAGCGGATCGGCAAGCCAAGTGCATCGACTACGGCGTGTACTTTGGTGCCGAACCCTCCTCGCGAGCGGCCGAGAGCCTGGGCTTGAGCGCCCCCCTTTTAACCCGTGCCCCAGCCGCCTGGGCCTGAGCGCGGATCACAGTCGCATCGATCGCCAGCCACTCAATGTCGGGATCATCCGACACGGCCTCGAAGATCCGGTCGATCACGCCCTGCTGGACCCAGCGATAATAACGCCGCTTGGCCGTCTGATAGGGGCCGAACTTCTCCGGCAGATCACGCCAGCGTCCGCCTGACCGGGCCAGCCAAAGCAACGCATCGAGAAACAAACGCCCGTTACTGCGCGGGCCGCGCTTGCCCTTGCGTCCCCCCGGAACGAACTCACGCAGCCGCTCCCATTGATCGTCCCGAAGCACTTCGCCTTCCACACCAGCCTCCAAAAGCCAGTGGTGAATCACAAATCGGCGACGACGTGAATCCCTAAAATGTCACTACGCCCTAGAGCGCGGTTTGGACAATTCGCCTGCGCCTTTGAGCAATCCAGTCAACTGAGGACGGTAAAGACAAGGAATATGCCGGTTGCGGCGAACATGACGATAGTGGCGCCCCAACCCATGACGGTCGGACCGAAGGGGAGGCACAATCGTCCCATGGCGCGACGATTACGGGCTATGAGCATCATGACCACCATGAGGGGCGCAGCCAGAATGCCGTTGACGACAGCGGCCCAATAAAGTGCGCGGACCGGATCGATGCCAATTCCGTTTAGAGATGCCCCCCCGAGCGTCGTGGCAGCGATAGTTCCGTAGAACAGACGCGCCGACAGCGGCTTGGCGTCGAGGCTGCCGCTTAACCCCGCCATCTCGGTGACAGCATAGGCTGCCGATCCTGCCAGCACAGGAACAGCAAGCAGGCCCGTCCCGATAATGCCCAGGGCAAACATGGCGAAAGCGAATTTTCCGGCGATGGGGCGCAGCGCTTCGGCGGCCTGTGATGAGGTCGCAATGTCGTAAATACCGTGAGCGTGGAGCGTGGCGGCCGTAGCGAAGACAATTGCGAGCGAGACCAAGGTGCTGAACGCCATCCCCGTCAATGTATCGAAGCGAATGCGCGCCAGCTCGCGGCCGGCCGTCTGCGGGGCGATGCAAAGCGGCTTGGCGTGATGGCGATGCTGCTCCTCAATCTCCTGCCCGGCCTGCCAAAAAAAGAGATAGGGGCTGATCGTCGTGCCCAAGATCGCCACGAGGGCCGTTGCGTAGGCGGCATTCCACTGAATTTCCGGCACGACGAGGGATCGGAGCGCATGCGCCCACGGAACCTGCGCAACCATGACTACGGCGAAATAGGTGAAGAGCGAGAGTGTCGTCCATTTCAATATGGATGCATAACGGGGGTAGCTCAGGCCCACCTCAGCCAGGATGCAGACGATTCCAAATGACAGGGTGTAAAAGGTGGAATTTCCCCCCGCCAAAAGAGACAGCGCTGCGCCCATGGCGCTCAGATCGGCGCCCAGATTGACAATATTGGCAATCAGCAGAAGGGCCACGACCGTCCAGAGCAAGGGACGCGGATAGTGACGGCGCAGATTGCGCGCGATCCCGGCACCGGTCACCCTTCCAATTTCGGCCGCCACCTGCTGGATTGCGACCATGAGGGGAAAGCTGAGGACGAAGGTCCATGCAAGACCATATCCGAACTGCGCTCCGACCTGGCTGTGCGTGCCAATCCCGCTTGGGTCATCGTCCGCCGCGCCGGTGATGAGCCCCGGCCCAAGACGGCGCAACATGGCTCTCAAGCCGGGCGTCCCGGATCTTTCTCCCCTTCCCGGAGCGGCTGCCGTATCTTCCATCACCTCGTCCATCTCCCCGATATTTCAGTGACCGAAGGATGAAACGATCCGTATTAGTACGTGACGAGAGAAACAAGATAATCGCCTGAGAGTCTGTTTGGAAATGCGCCTTTGGGGGCATAGCCGCACCAGCCCTCTCCCCCACCCGGCCACCCATAGAATACTGCCGTTGGGTGGCCGGGTGGGGGAGAGGGCTGGTGCGGCGCTAAAATGCGCTCTTCCGCGCATTTCCAAACAGACTCTGAGCTCAAAACCGCAGGTCAAGGGCAATTCCACCGCCCGCTGTCTCTGCCCAGGGGACGATCCGTACGCCGTTGTCTCTTCGCGAAGTCATGAGAAACCCTGAAGCCTCACCGATAACCATGCCTGCTGCGGCATCCCCCCAATGGTGCTTCCTGGCTTTCACCCGCGCAACGCCGACAAACGCCGCGACGAGTTGTGCTGGAAGCCCAATCTTCCAGCCATAGCGATTTTGCAGGGAAGCGGCAGCGGCGAAGGAGGTCGCGGCATGTGTCGACGGGAAGGATCGCCGGTCGGTTCCGTCCGGCCTCATCTCCGGAATGAGCTCTTTCAATCCTTTGGATAGCAGAAAGGCGGAGCCGACGCTTGCTCCTGCCTGTAAAGCTCCATCCCAGTCTTCCTGTACGCTGGGGACGCCCAAGGCGGTTGCGACGATTGCCGCTCTGGCGATGTTGCTCGCCCTGGACCAATCCCTCGCGCCTGCGATCGCTTGCGTGGAACAGAATAGGAGAATGGATCCAGACGCCAAGCATGCCGCCGCCCTTTTCATGTCCTCTCTCCCGACTGTGCGTTTTCGAGCGAAATCTCGCTGGCCAATTGATTTGGGGGAAATGGAATTCTGCCGCTTATTGTCGAAGGATGCAATCGAAGCGAAGTGGCGCGCGGTCGCGCCGATCCAGGCTGGCTACCCCGCGCGACCGACCGCCGCGAAAAGACCACCTTCCCAGCCGATCCGGCCGATCCAGCCGATCTGCGCCAACAGGTCTTCCAGCCACCATTGATCTTCCTCGGCGTCGGTCAACCGCATATCCTCCATCTGGCCGAGCAACGCGCTGGGGAAGGTCCGGACATAGGCGATGCCGTTGTCCGCGAACCAGCGGCGGAGCTGCGCCAATGTGTGGCTATGTTCTTCGGGATGATGATATTGATCGCGCAGCCAGGCCCGATACCGGCCTGGCTGCAGCCGACGGCTGGCGAGCACCGGATCGCCCGGAACCCAGCGCCCGCCGCTCAGCATTGCGACCCCCCGCCTCAACCTGTGCGGCAGCCGCGCATAGCGGTTGTAGAGACCGATGACGATCAGGCCGCCAGGGCGAACCAGCCGGGCCACATGCCCGAACGCGGCGCGGGGATCGGGCGTGTGATGCAGCACGCCCGAGCAATAGACGATATCGAAGGCACCCTCACGCAGCCCCGGATGATGCAGGTCGGTTTCGACGAATTCGACCTGGCCGATGCCGAGCCGGCGGGCCGCCGCCCGGCCAAGCGCCAGCGACGCGCGGCAGAGATCCGCGGCAATCACCATCCGCTCGCCGCGCGCGAGATAGAGGCTCATCTGGCCGGTGCCGCAACCCATCTCCACGATCCGCGCATCATAGGGGATCGCTGCATCGAGCAGCCGGGCGAACGGGCTGCGCTCCGCCCGGGCGCGCAGCCAGTCGATGCTGTCGCGGGGCGGATAGCCGGGGAATGGCGCCGCCTCATAGAAATTCCTGACCAACTCGGTTCGCGCAGCGCCGGGCAGGCGCAGCTCGGCTATGCCGTCGGCCTGCCGGTAGTCTGCCGCGCATTCGCGACAGCATAGCGCCTCATCCAGCCGCCCGCCGCACCGGGGACAGGCGAGCAGCGACAGGGCGCGCGCATCCATCCCTAGAAGATCGAGTAGATGAAGGGCGCCAGCGCCTCAACGCCGGCCGCCAGCGTCAATATCACCCCCACGGAGCAGAAGAAGATCACCGGCGGGATCATCCAGCGCCGCCCGCCGGGCGCCCGCCACAGACCCCGCACCAAATCCGCGATGGTCCCGGATGCACTGCCGACGATGATGAGCTGGCGCCGCAAGCGCCCCTTGCGCGGGATCATGCCACTGCCTCCAGTTCATGGTCCTGCCGCGCATGATCGCGGCGGACCATCAGATTATCCGCGATCAGCACGTCCATGCCGGCGCGGCGGAATGTCGAATAGCCTTCCGCGGCGCTGGTCACGATCGGATCGCCAGCCAGGTTGAAGGATGTGTTGAGCAGGACGGGAGAGCCGTGACGCTGCCCATAGGCCATGAGCAGCGCGTGCAGGCGAGGCGCCATGGCCGGCTCCACGATCTGCACGCGTGCGGTGCCGTCGACATGGGTGACGGCGCGCAGTCGATTCCGCCATTCAGGCCGGACCGGGAAAACGCCCGACATGAACCGGCCCAGACGTGCGCCGCCCGCGGGCAACTCGAAATAGGTCGCCGCATGTTCGGCGGGCACCACCGGCGCAAAGGGGCGGAAGGATTCGCGAAATTTGATGTCGCGGTTGATCCGGTCGCGCATCGCCGCATCGCCCGGATCGGCAAGGATGCTGCGGTGGCCGAGCGCGCGCGGCCCGAATTCCGCCGCGCCCTCCATCCATCCGACGATCGCGCCGTGCCCGATCGCATCGACCAGCCGGTCGATCAGTGCCGCATCCCCCACTCGTTCGAAGGGCAACCCGTCCTCAGCGGCCAGCCGCGCCAGATCGTCGGCCTCGACCGCGGGGCCCCAGAAGGGATGATCGGGGCAATCGCGATGCGGCTGGCCGAACAGGATGCGGTCGGCCCAGAGCGCCGCCCCCAAGGCGCAGCCCGCATCGCCCGGCGCGGAGGGCACGAACAGCCGCTCATAGCCCGCTTCGCGCAGGATGCGGGCATTGGCGACCCCGTTCAGCGCCACGCCGCCGCCCAGGCAGAGATCGGGCAGGCCGGTTTCCTTCTGAAGCGCGGCGGCGATCTCGACGATCACCTCCTCCAGCACAAGTTGCGCGCTCGCCGCGACATCGGCTTGATGCTGCCCCAGCGGCGTCGCAAGGTCGATCGGCTCGAACGGGTCGCGGGGCGGGCCGAACAGCTCGACAAAACGGCGGGAATAGGCGGCGTCGACCGCCTGATGATAATCGAAATAGCGAAGGTCCAGCGCAAAGGCTCCATCGGGCGTCCGTTGCAGGATGCGCCGCACCTCCCCGGCGAAGCGCGGCGTGCCATAAGCGGCAAGCCCCATGACCTTATATTCCCCCTCATTGACCTGAAATCCCAGCCAGGCGGTGAAGGCGGAATAGAAAAGGCCGAGCGAATGGGGAAAGCGCACTTCCCGCCGCAGGCTGATTTCCGTCGGCCCGCCCACCTGCTTGCGCGCCTCTCCCACCGTCAGCGTCGCCCATTCGCCCACGCCATCGGCGCTCAGGATCGCGGCCCGTTCGGTCGGGGCGGTCAGGAAGGCGGCGGCTGCGTGCGAGAGATGGTGGTCGGTAAAATGAACGCGCTTTACCGGGATTCCCAACTGCGCGCTGATGATGCCGCGCACCCATAATTTTTCCCCCACCATATTCTTCATCGCCCTGGGGAAGATGCGCCAGCTATGCGGAAAGCCGCGCAGCAACGTCGTCAGCACCCGGTCGAACTTGAGCGCGGGCCGTTCGTAGAAGATCACCGCGTCCAGATCGTCCGGCTCCACCGCTGCCTGGTCGAGGCACCATTGGATGGCGCGCAGGGGAAAGGCCGGGTCGTTCTTGGATCGCGACAGGCGCTCCTCCTGCACGGCGGCAACGGGCAGCCCGTCGATCGTCAGCGCGGCGGCCGCATCATGGTAGAAGGCTGAAATGCCGAGGATCTTCATCAATATTGCCCTCCGCCATCGTCGCGCGGCTGATCCGTGCACATGTGCCAGCCGGACGCCTCCCGCCGGGCCGCCCGCTTCGCCATCCAGGCGAAAGGCGCCAGCAGCAGGAAATAGAGCAGGGTCAGCATGACCCGCGAGATCATGTCGGCCAGGATCAGCGCCAGCCGTAAATAGGCCCGCCAGAGCCGGCGCAGGCGTGCGACCCACACCGCCCGGCGGCCGCGATCCGGCGCTAGGCGAGCGAGTTCGTCGTGCGAATAGCGCATATGCCCCTCCTCGTCGCGGGCGATCCGCGCGATCACCGCCTGCGTCTCCGGATCGTGGTCCAGCGCCGCGCCATAGGCGGCAAAGGCGTGCGCCGCGGCCCGTTCCGACAGATGGATAAAGGCCAGCAGCGCGACCATGCTTTCTCTCTCGACCTCCAGCCGGTCGAAGCCGCGCTCGCCGGGAATCAGCCCGTCGCCCCATGCGCGATCGGGACCGGGATCGGCCAGCGTCCGCCGCAGCGCGAGTCCCCGCTCGCGGAATAAAGCGGCGTGGCGCACCTCGTCCCTTCCATGGGCGAAGAGGCGGCGGCGCAGCAAAGGATCGCGCGTGATTTCCGCCGTGCGGAAAAGGTCGCGCGCGCCCTGCGCCTCGACCTCCGCAAATTGCAGCAGCTTGCGCGCCCGACGGCGCGGGTCGCCCCACACCATCCGGTCGATCGGCGCGCGCCAGCCCATCATTGCACCACGATCCGCCCGGTCATCCCCAACATGCTGTGCATGAAATGGGTGCAGCGTATCTTGTAGCGGCCCGGCGACGGCGCGATCAAATGGATGTCGACGCTTTCCCCGCCGCTAAGTTCGACCCGGCCTCCGCTGATCCTGGCCGCATCCTCGGGCCTGATCCGCGCCTGGGCGAAAAATTCCTTCCCGGCAAAATCATGCCCTCCCGACGCATTGTTGACGAAATGCAGCCGGTACGGCTGACCATGTTCCAGCACGATGTCCGCCGGCTCGAACCGGAAGCTCGACAGTTGGATGGTCACGAGCCGGGCGCCGCTCCAACTGTCGGCCACGGGCTGCGCCCCGGCGGTCGATGCCAGCATGAGAGCGGCCAGAACCGCAGACCCCAGAACCGCAGGCCATCGCGCATGAGACATGTCATGCCTCCTTCCTCAATAGCCCTGAGTGGCGCTGGCCGAAGCAGCCGGTTCATCGCCCCCTGCAAAATATTTTTGAACCGCCGCGCCAGCGGGCGCACACTCATGCAGCGAAGGAGTCGCTCTTGGAGACAGTCGGGAAGGCAGGCCGAACGGAAGCGAGCGCGCATGCGCGCGCCGAGGAGGATCTGTATCTGCTCGCGCGGGTCAAGCGGCGCGATCTCAAGGCGTTCGAGGCGCTCTATCGCCATTATCAGCCGCGCCTCGCGCGGTTCCTGACGAACATCCTGCGCCGCCCGCATCTGGTCGAGGAGGTGCTGGACGATACGTTGCTGGTGCTATGGGACCGGCCCGACAGTTTTTCCGGCAGGTCGAAACTGTCGACCTGGCTGTTCACCATCGGCTGGCGCAAGGCGATGAAGGCGCTGCGCAAACAGGACGATCCGGTGGAGGACAGGTTCATCGAAGAACGGATCAACCCCGATCGCTCGCCCGAACAATGCGCCGGCGACAACAGGATACGCGCCGCGCTGCTCCAGGCGCTGGCGGACCTTTCGCCGGAGCAGCGGGCAGTCGTCGACCTCAGCTATTTTCACGAGATCGGCTATCGCGATATCGCGGAGATCATGGATTGCCCGGTCGACACGGTGAAGACGCGGATGTTCCATGCCCGGCGGCACTTGCGGCGCGCCCTGCCGGGCGATTATGGCGACTGGATCTGACAGGTCATGGCCGACATTCTCTCCTTTCGCGGCGATCCGCACCGGGCGACGGAAATGCTGCTGCCCTGGTATGTCACGGCGCAGTTGGACGCCGATGACCAGGCGCTGGTGGAAGCGCATCTGCATGACTGCGGCGAATGCCGGACGGCCCTGGACCGGGAAAAGCGGTTAAAGGCGACCATAGCAGGGCTGCCGATCGGAACAGATCTGGGCTGGGAAAAGTTGCAACGCCACCTGGCGCCGACCCAAAGGGCCGAACGCGTGACCCCGCCCCGGCGAACCTTCGCATGGCCGGTGCTGGCGGCCTTCGCCGCGATGCCGGCCATGCTGCTCTGCGGGGCCGTTCTCCTTTTCCGCCCGGCGGCGCAGCAGGCCGATTATCGCACGCTGGGCGCACCGGCGGCGCGGGGCGACGGCAACATACTCGTCATCTTCCGGCCCGATACGCCTGAACGGGAATTGCGCTTCACGATCGAACGCGCCGGAGCGAGGCTGGTCGACGGTCCGACCGCCGCCGGCGCCTATGTGCTGGATGTCGCGCCGGCCCGGCGGGATGCGGCGCTGGCCGATCTGCGCACGCGGCGCAGCATCATGCTCGCCCAGCCGATCGAGCCCGCGCCATGATCCCGGCGCTGTTCCGCCTGCGCGCGACGATCGCATTGCTGATCGCGGCACTCGCCGCGCCCGCCGCCACGCACCCGGCCAAGGGGGAGCAGATATTGGTGATGCTCCATCTTCCGCCGGCTCATTTCCGGGCGGGCGGCGACTATGACGGCGACTATGGCGACGGCATTCGCCGCGCCCAGATGCTGCGCGCGGCGCAGCGCATCGCCCGCGATCATCATCTGACGCTGGTGACGGACTGGATGATGCCGGTCATCGGCCTCGACTGTTTCGTGATGCGCGTGCCGGACGGCGCTTCCGCGGAAGCGATGATGCAGGAGCTGGCGAAGGACAGCCATATCGCCTGGTCGCAGCCAATGCATGACTATCAGACCCTCGGCGGCGCTCAAGGTCATGATGACCCGCTCTACCCCGCCCAACCCGCACGAACCCTCTGGCATCTGGACGCGGTCCACCGGCTGGCGACGGGGCGCGGCGTCACGGTGGCGGTGATCGACAGCGGCATCGACGCGCGCCACCCCGATCTGGCGGGGCAGGTGCGGGCCAATGTCAATCTCGTCACGGGCAGGGCTTTCGCGGCCGAAGCGCATGGCACGGCGATCGCCGGCATCATCGCGGCGCGGGCCCACAACCGGATCGGCATGGTGGGGGTGGCGCCGGACGCGCAACTGCTGGGCTTGCGCGCCTGCTGGCAGGCGGGCAGTCCCGGGTCGATCGCATTGTGCGACAGCCTCAGCCTGGCCCGGGCGATCCATTATGCCATCGATCATAAGGCAGCGGTCATCAACATGAGCCTGGGCGGGCCGCCGGACCGATTGCTTTCCACGCTGCTGGACGCGGCCATGGCGCGCAACACGGCCGTCGTGGCCGCCTATGACCCGCATCGGCCGGACGGCGGTTTCCCCGCCTCCTGGCCGGGGGTCATCGCCGTCTCCGGCAGTCCGGTATCAGGCAGGCGCGCACCCGTCCAGATCGCGCCGGCGACGGGCATCCCCGCGACCGAGCCCGGCGGCAAGTGGAGCCTGGTGGACGGCACATCCTATGCGGCGGCGCATGTCAGCGGCCTCATCGCCTTGATCGATCAGGCGCGGGGGCATAGGCAGGGACGCTTCATGTTCGTGATGTCGGCAGGAGGGGTGATCGATGCGCTCGCCACGGTGCAAGGCAGGGCCGCAGGGTGCGACGGCGCCTGCGCGGTGGCCGTGGCATCGGCGGGCCGCGACTAAACAACTAGGCCGTAAACTCATGAATGGCGCGTTCGAGACATTCATGAGTTTACGGCCTAAGGGTTGCGCCCTGCTGCTGACCGCCCATCTTTTCGCCACCCCCGCCGCCGCGCAACTGGGTGGCAGCCTGACCCTTTCCAGCCAGACCCGGCTGCGCGGGCAGCCGATCAGCGATCATCGGCCCGTCGCGGAGCTGGAAATGGTGCATGACGGTGACGGAGGCTTCTATCTCGGCGCCGCGGCGGCGCTGGTCGCGACGCGCGACGAAGGGCTGAAGCCATTGTCCTTCCGGCCCTATGCCGGGTTGGCAAAGCGCCTGTCGGATGCGGCGACGATCGATGTCGGCATCGTCCAAAACCGCTACAGCAGCTATTCCGCCATCAACGGCGGCGGCAGTTATACCGAAGCCTATGTCGGCATCGCCGGTCGGCATGTTTCCGGCCGCCTTTACCTGTCACCCGCCTATTTCCGCAGGGACGCGCCGACGCTCTACATGGAACTGAACGGCCATCTGGGCCTTGCCCGCAATTGGACGCTGGTCGGCCATGCCGGGCGGCTGACCTTTTTGAAGGATCGGCCGGACAGCTATGCGGGGGACGCCACCGACTGGCGTTTGGGCCTGCGCCGCCGCCTTGGCCGGGTCGATCTTGACGTCGCCTGGACCGGTCAGGATGGGCAGCATGGCGCAGAAGGCGCGCTGGTGATCGCGCTGGCCTTCGCCCTTTGAACCACCGGCGGCGGCAGCGGCACAAAGGCTTGCCATGCCCGTCCATGCCGCCCGTCCGACAATGGTTCCGCTTTTCCGGCGTATCCGCATGAGCCAGGCGCCGCGCTCAGGCGCCATGCTGTGCGTCGGCGCCGCCGCGCTGCTGCTGGGCGGGCTGGCGATCGGCATGACCCGTGCCTGGGTCGACCGCCATCTGCTCCCCGACATTCTCGTGCCCAGCGACTGGCTGATGACGATCGTTCAGATCGAGCGGCTCATCCTGATGGCGCTCGCCCTTGTCCTGATGTTCACGCTGCGCTGGATCAGGGCCGGACGCGGCGACAGATTGTGGCGCGGGATCGTCATAGGCATGGCCGTACTGCTGGCCTTGCCCGCGAGCGAGGTGATCCTGCAATGGAACTCCGGGCGGAAAGGCCGGCCATGGACTCCGGGCGATGAGCCGCTGCGCCGAGTCGATCCGCTGCTCGGCTGGGTCTATGTCCCGTCGCGCCGCGTGGCCGACCCGGAATATGCGTGGCGGCCGCACTATCAGATCGACAGCCATGGCTATCGGGTCGCTCCCGGCGCGCCGCCGCTCGACCTGACAGCGCCCTCGATCCTGTTTGTCGGGGAATCGATCATGTTCGGCAAGGGACTGAACTGGCGGGATACGCTGGCGGGAAAAGTGCAAGGGTCGAGCGGCATCCAGAGCGCCGATCTGGCGGTCAACGCCTATTCCGTCAGCCAGAGCTTTCTGCATCTCCAGCGCGAACTCCCGCGCTTCCGGAATCCCAGGGCGGTGGTCTTCCTGTTCTCGCCCAGCCTGATGGTGCGCGACCTCGACCATAACCGGCCCTGGATCGACAGCGCGGGGCGTTGGCACGCGGCAGAGCCGAGCTGGGCGCTCGGCCATCTGGGACGGGTGCTCTTTCCCTATCATGGCGCGGCCGCCATCAATGAAGCCATCGCCAGCGACCGCCGCCTGTTGAAGGCCGCGGTCGCGATGGTGCGGGCGCGCGGCGCCCGGCCGCTGATCCTGGTGCCCGTGTTCCAGCCCGAAGGCGCGCGCGAACTCGCCCTTGGGAGGGCGATTTTCGGCAACGGCGCCATTCCGCATCTTATGGTGCCGCTCGCCCCGGACTGGCGGCTGCCGCGCGATTCCCATCCTGACGCCAGGGGTCACGCCGCGATGGCCCGTGCGATTCTTCACGAGTTTGAAGGGCCGGAATCCCTGACTGCCCCGGCCGTTCACCGGCAATCTCAAACCACCCTCGGGCGCGGATCCGATCCTCTCACTGGAGCGCGACGGATAAGTCCGTGAGCGCCACTCGACCATTTGGCATTATCCCTAAGCCGCCGGGTGATCCGCGTTTGGAACCGCGTCGCCCCTCCGGTTCGGCATAAGAGCGCTGTCCTCCTCCCGGGCTTTCGTCCTTCAGGCCAAGATGCGCACCGGCTCTTCCACCAGGGCGCGTAGTGCCTGCATGAACCGAGCCGCGACCGCGCCATCGATGGCGCGATGATCGAAGCTGGCAGTCGCGGCGACTATGGTTGCAAGGCCGATCTTCCCATCGACCTTCCATGGCTGCTCGACGCCCGCGCCAACGCCGAGAATTAACGCCTGTGGCGGATTGATGACGGGAAATATCTCATCGATCCCGAACATGCCGAGATTGGAGATGGACGCGGTGCCGCCCTGATATTCCTCGGGCAGCAACTTCCCGTCGCGCGCCTTGATGGCGAGCATCTTGCTGGCCGTTGCGATGGCGGAAAGCGAGAGCGTGTCCGCACCTTGGATCACCGGCGTGACGAGACCGCCATCGATCGCCACAGCCATCGAAATGTCGACGCGACCGAAGCGATGCAGTTCGTCGCCACCGAACTGCACGTTCGCATCCGGCACCTCGACGAGCGCGAGCGCCATGGCCTTTATCAGCATGTCGTTGACGCTGAGCTTGACGCCGCGTGAGGCAAGGCCGGCGTTCAGTTCACCCCGCAATTTCAGCAACGGATCGAGATTGCAACGCGCCGTCAGGTAAAAATGCGGAACGGTCTGCTTGGCTTCGGTGAGCCGCCGCGCGATCGTCTTGCGCATCGAGCTGAGCTTGACCGATTGCGCCGGGACGCCTGCAGGGGGGCTCGCGATCGCGGGCGCCGGTTGAACGGCGATCGCCTGGGGAACGGCGTCGGGTCGTGACGTAACGAGTGACCCGATGCCAAGGTCCGCTCGAACAATGCGGCCATTGGGCCCCGTCCCGCTAATGCCGTCAAGGTTGATTCCCTTGGCCCCGGCGATGCGAAGGGCAAGCGGGCTGACCTTGACCCGTTCGGCAGGCGACAGGCGGGCACGCGGCGCGGCCACTTCCGGCGCATGCCTGGGCTGGACAGGGGCTTGAGCGGGCATGGACGCCACCGGGGTGGCCTCGACGGGCCCGGCAGCGGCAGGAACCGGAACCGCCTGCTTGAGCACGGGCTCCGGAACGGCGTCGCCGGATTCGGCGATCAAGGCTATGACCGTCCCGACCGCGACGTCGTCTGTGCCTTCGGCGATGACGAGACTTGCGATGCAACCTCCATCGGCTGCCTCAATCTCCATCGTCGCCTTGTCGGTTTCGACTTCGGCGACAGGATCGCCGGGCTTCACCATGTCGCCTTCGGCCACCAGCCATCTTGCGAGCGTGCCTTTTTCCATCGTCGGCGACAGCGCCGGCATCTTGAGTTCGATCGGCATGTCAGTTCCCCAGAAAGAGTTCGGCAGCAGCTTCGACGATGGCGTCGCTGTCCAACCGATAGGCATGATAGAGGTCCGGCAAGTCGCCGGTCTGGCCAAAGCTATCCGTGCCGAGCGGGCTGACCCGCATCCCCTTGACGCCGCCTAGCCAAGAAAGGGCGCCGGGCGATCCGTCCAGGACCGTCACAAGCCCAGCCCCCGGCGCGAGCGCGGAAAGGAGCATTTCGGCATGGCAAGGCGTTACCGCCCCTCCCGACCAGCGCGCCGCACGGCGTGCCGACCAACCACGATGCAGCAGGTCGGGCGAGGTGACGTTGAGCAGGCCTATGCCGGGGATGTCCTCGGCGAGTTGCTCCCACGCCGCCATCGCCTCTGGCGCGACCACCCCGGTGAAGACGACAGCGGCCTCCGCGCCCTCGGCGGGCCGTCGCAGCCAGTAGCCGCCCTTCAGCGCATCGACTTCCCAGCCATCATCGTGACGCGCGATCTGCGGGATCGACCGGGTCGAAAGGCGCAGATAGACGGAACTGCCGTCGGGCCGCTGCATATGATCGAAGGCCCAGCGCATCATCGCCGCCAGTTCGTCCGCGAAAGCCGGTTCGAAATAGGTCAGATTGGGCTGGCCCATGCCGATGAGCGGCGTGTTGATCGACTGGTGCGCGCCCCCCTCGGCCGCCAGCGAGAGCCCGGACGGCGTGCCGACCAGCAGAAAGCGCGAGTCCGAATAACAACCATAGTTGAGCGCATCGAGGCCGCGCGCGATGAACGGATCATAGACGGTGCCGACCGGCAGCAGCCGTGTGCCAAAATGTGGCGCGGCCAGCCCCAGCGAGGCGAGCATGATGAAGAAATTATTCTCCGCTATGCCCAGTTCGATGTGCTGGCCGGCGGCATGCTGCGTCCATTTCTGCGCGGAGGGAATCTTCGCCTTGTGAAATACATCGGCCAGTTCCTGGCGGCGGAACAATCCCCGTTGATTGACGAAGGCGCCCAGATTGGTCGTCTGGGTGACGTCAGGCGCAGTGGTCACGATGCGGTCCGCCAGTTCCTCGCCGGACTTGGCGAGATCGAGGAGGATGCGGCCAAACGCCGCCTGCGTCGACTGGTCGGCGCCCTCGGGCGTCGGCAGGCGCGCGGGAACAGGAACGGCAGGCGCGACCGGCTCCGGCTTCACCTTCGCGACCGGACTTCCGGCCACGAACGCCTTGAGTTCGGCTGCCGCATTGTCGCCAAGGCCGCCCCACGGCGCCCATTCCTCGCCTTCCTTTATGCCCAGGCTGGCGCGGAATTGATCCATCTGCGACGGGTTCATCATCCCGCTATGATTGTCCTTATGGCCCGCCAGCGGCAGCCCATGGCCCTTGACCGTATAGGCGATGAAAAGCGTCGGCCTGTCGTCCTGGGCGCCGTCGAACGCATCGATCAGCGTCTCGATGCAATGCCCGCCAAGGTTCGTCATCAGCCGGGCCAGCGCCTCATCGTCGAAACTGTCGAGCAGCTTCCTGACGTTCGGCTTCTTGCCGATGTCGGCGGTCAACCGCTCGCGCCAGGCCGCGCCGCCCTGATAGGTCAGCGCCGCGAACTCGGCATTGGGGCAATTGTCGATCCATTCCTCGAGCGCCCTGCCACCGGGACGGGCAAAAGCCGCCTGCTGCATCTTGCCATATTTGAGCGTGACGACCCGCCAGCCGCAGGTCTCGAAAATATCATCGAAGCGGCGGAACATGCGGTCCGCCGTCGTGGCGTCGAGCGACTGGCGATTATAGTCGACGATCCACCAGCAATTGCGAAGATCGTGCTTATACCCCTCGATCAGGCATTCATAGATATTGCCCTCGTCAAGCTCAGCATCGCCCATGAGGGCGATCATCCGCCCGGCATTCTCCTCCTTCACCTGCCCATGCGCGATCAGATAATCCTGAACCAGGCTGGAGAAGGCGGTCACGGCAACGCCGAGACCAACCGATCCGGTCGAGAAATCGACGGGGATCTTGTCCTTGGTGCGGGAAGGATAACTTTGGACACCATTAAGCCCACGAAATTTCTGCATGCGCTCAAGGGTCTGATTGCCGAGCAGATAGTGGATGGCGTGCAGGACCGGACCGGCATGCGGCTTGACTGCAACCTTATCCTGCGGACGCAGCGCATAAAAATAGAGCGCCGTCATGACCGCGGTCAGCGACGAACAGCTCGCCTGATGGCCGCCTACCTTCAATCCGTCGCGCTTGGGGCGGATGTGATTGGCATTGTGGATCATCCAGGACGACAGCCAGAGAAGGCGCGTCTCCAAATGCTCCAGAGCGCTGACCGTGTCATGCCGTGAATGGGAAATTGTCGAATCCATATGCTGTGCCCCGATGTGAGAGAAAAGGCATAGCGTAGGAAAACGGGGCATGTCCTTGCGAAGAATTGCTGTATCCGAATTCACTTTAGCTGATTATGCTTGTTTTTAGATTTTTGGAGACAGAATATGCCCTATGTGGAAATGGACGCGCTCGATTTCCGAATTCTCGCCGAACTCCAGGCCAACGGTCGCATGTCGAATCAGGAGCTGTCGGAAAAGGTGGGCCTTTCCCCCTCCCCTTGCTTGCGGCGGCTTCGGCACCTGGAGGATCGGGGTGTCATTTCGCGCTATGTTGCACTGGTGGATCCCGCTGCCGTTGGTTTGTCGGTCACGGCGTTCGTCCGCGTTCGCCTCGACCGGCAAGATGACAAGCACCTCGAAATTTTCGAGAATATGGTCTCGGGTTTTCCGGAAGTCATGGAATGTTACCTGATGTCCGGAGACGCCGATTATCATCTGCGCGTATTGGTAGGATCTTTGAGCGAGTTCGAAACATTCCTCAGGGCCAAGCTTACCAAGATCGCGGGTGTGGCCGAAGTCAAGACAAGCTTTGGCTTGCGCCAGGTGGTTTATCGAACGGAATTGCCGGCGCAGGTTTAACAGTCTCTTTGGGTCGGAACATCACCCGATACAAGATCCTGTTCGCACATGGCATACCCGGCTCCGGCAGCCGTCGCGCCATCAGAACTGGTCGAAAATCGACCCCATGCGCGGACTGAAAAGCCGGTCATAGGCTTTGAGCAAGGCGCCGTCGGTCATGCCCGCAATATAGTCGCAAATGACCCTGGGCACATCCTCCCCCGCCCGGACCAGCGCCAGTTGTTCGGCGGGCAGCAACGTCTCCGGCTCCGACGCCAAGGCCTCGAAGACCGAGACGACCATTTTCTGCCCCTTGAACTCCAGTTGCTGCACCCCCGCGCTCTGGATCACGGCCCGATAGACCGCGTTCTTGAGCGCGCCCAGGAACCGCGCCGGCCCTTCCAGCATCCCGGCCCGATAGCGGATCAGCGGTTCCTCAAATTCCTCCAGCGTTTCGATGCGGCAATGGGTGATCAGATGGTGGACCATCCGGCTGATGCAGCGCTTGCGTTCGCCGCCCTCGCCAAAGAGCGTCCCGACCAGCTTCTCATAGACATTATTCTCGGACTCGCCGGGATATTTCTGCTTCAGATGGACGAGGAAGGAGGCGCATTCCTCCTCCGGCACCAGCGAGCGGAAGGCCTCTTCGCTGATCAGGCGCAGCGCCAGCGCATCCTCCAGGTCATGGACGCCGAAACCGATATCGTCGGCCACATCCATGATGCTGCAATCGAAGGATTTATGGATGGCCTTGTGATGCTGGCCGGTCTGCGGCCGCAACGCCGTGAACGCCTCCCGGTCGGCGCTCGACAGGGGCGCCAATATCCATTGCACCACTTGCCTCTCGCTATCGAGATAGCATTTGGGCGGCTTCGATGCGGCGCGGTCGATGATGCGGATGGCGGTGGGCTTGTCGTTGAGCCGTGGCGCGCAGGCGGGATTATAGGCCTGCGAGAAGGGAACGGGATATTTGAGAACCCCCAGCAGCGTCCGCCGCATGAGATTGGCCCCTGCCCCGGCGGAGAATTTCTCCAGGCGCGAAAGGATGCGCAGGGTCTGGCCGTTGCCCTCGAACCCGCCCGCCTGCCGCATGCAGTAATTGAGCGCGACCTCGCCGCCATGGCCGAAGGGCGGATGGCCCAGATCATGGGTGATGCCGATCACCTGGATCAAACTATGGTCGGGCAGGTGAGGAATGGCCGGATGGTCCGCGAAATCCTGCCGGAACTGCCGGGCGATCCCGCCCGCGATCTGGGCGACCTCCAGCGAATGGGTCAGCCGCGTCCGGTAGAAATCGCTGTCCCCCAGGTTGAGGATCTGGGTCTTGCCCTGCAATCGGCGGAAGGATGCGGAATGAATGACCCGCGCATAATCGATGTCCGCTTCGTTGCGGGCATCCTCGCTCTGCGCCTTCCAATTTTCCTGCCGATCGTACCAGCTCATATGGTGTCGTTCTCCGACGAATCCGTCTGCCGGTCACGCATAGCCCGAACGCGGCCCCTTGTCCCGGTTCGCTGGCAGAAAATGGCTTCATTATCCACCCTCGGCCCCGATCCGCATCTCAAATCCCCCTCATTTGCCAATTTGAAGGATTTATGGCACATCAATCCGGAACAAGCTTCAACTTCGCGCGTGAGGGCACAAATGAACGCAGTGGTAACCCAGATCGGGGATCTGGCGGAGGCCGGCGAAAAGATGGTCGAACGCCTGCGCCGCAAGGCTTTTCTGCCGGATAGCCGCAAGGAACTCAATATCCGCTTCGGCATTGCCGAGGCGGCGCAACTGCTTGGCTGCTCGACGAATCGGATTCGCATGGCGGAGGAGGATGGCCGCCTGCCCCCTGCCCCGCCGACCGAAAATGGACGCCGCCCCGGCTACAAGGTGGAAGAGCTGCTGAACATGCGGCAGGTGCTGGGCGCTTCGCCCGAACGCGCCCCGATGGACGTGCCCGCGATCATCGCGGTCCAGAATTTCAAGGGCGGCGTCGGCAAGTCGACCGTCACCACCCACCTCGCCCATTATTTCGCGGTCCAGGGCTATCGCGTGCTGGTGGTCGACTGCGACAGCCAGGCGACGACCACCACCCTGTTCGGCTTCAACCCGCATTTCAACATCCAGCGGGAAGAGACGCTCTACCCCTATCTGTCGATCGACCCGACGCAGGTCGACCTGCTCTATGCGGTCAAGCATACCGCCTGGCCCAATGTCGACCTGATCCCGTCCAACCTGGAACTGTTCGACGTGGAATATGAGCTGGCGGCGGCGGGCAGCGACGGCGGCTCCGTGCTGGCGGCGCGCTTCCGCAAGCTGAAACAGGGGCTCATGGACCTCGCCCGCCATTATGACGTGGTGCTGCTCGACCCGCCGCCAGCGCTCGGCACGATCAGCCTGGCGGTGATGCAGGCGGCGAACGCCCTGCTGGTGCCGCTGGCGGCGACCACGCCCGATTTCTGCTCGACCGTCCAGTTCCTCTCGATGATGGATCAGGTGATCGGCCAGCTCCAGCAGGCGGGGATCGAGGTCGACTATCATTTCGTCCGCCTGCTCTGCTCGAAATTCGACAGCAACGATCCCAGCCATTCTATGGTCCGCGCCATCATGGAACAGAGCTTCGGCCCTGCCCTCCTTCCCATCCCGATCCTCGACAGCGCGGAGATCAGCCATGCGGCGCTGCGCATGATGACGGTCTATGAGCTGGAAAAGCCGATCGGCACGCCGCGCACGCACAAGCGCTGCCGCGCCAATCTGGACGAAGCCATGGGCCAGATCGAGGCGCTGGTGCGCCAGGGTTGGGGCCGCGTCGCCCCAGCGCGGGAGGAGGACATTGTCAATGCGGCATAAAAGTCTGTCCTACACGCATATGTTCACCATATGTTCCCGATTCGGGAAAGGGGAATGTCATGGCGCGTAAACAATCCGATTATCTGGCGGCGCTTCTGTCGGACGAGCCGGAGGCGGCCACGCCCGCGCCCGCCGAACCGGAAACGGCGCAGACGCCCGTGCCGCCCCCCTCCCCTGCCCCGGCTGCACCCCGCCAGGACCGCGCTCGTGGCACGACCTTGCTCGGCCGCGAATCCGCCCTCGCCCGCCTCGCCTCCGGCGAAGTGCGCCAGGTCACGCAATTGCTGCTCGACCCAGCGAGGGTGCGCATCTGGCGCGGCAATGCCCGTCTTTACGCGCATCTCAATGAGGAAAATTGCCGCGAACTGATCGATTCGATCATCGCGGAAGGCGGGCAGAAGGTGCCCGCCGTGGTCCGCCGGATCGAGGATGACCCGGATCATGATTATGAAGTAATCGCTGGCACCCGCCGCCACTGGTCGATCAGTTGGCTGCGCGCCAACAGCTATTCGGACATGATGTTCGTGGCGCAGGTCGCGCAACTGGACGATGAAGCGGCCTTCCGCCTTGCCGACCTCGAAAACCGCGCGCGCAAGGACGTGTCGGACCTGGAACGCGCGCGCAACTATGCCGAGGCGCTCAAGGCCCATTATGGCAGCCACCTGACCCGCATGGCCGAGCGGTTGAAGCTTTCCAAGGGGTGGCTCAGCAAGATGATCAAGGTGGCGGGCATAGAGGACGCGGTCATCGACGCCTTCGCCTCGCCAGCCGACGTGCAGTTGAAGCCGGCCTATGCGCTGGCCCAGGCTCTGGACGATCAGAAGGCGGCGCCTGCCATCAATGCCGAGGCAGGACGCCTCGCCTCCGAGCAGCGCGCCTTGCGGGCTGCGGGCGCGTCCACGATCCCGGCGGCGGAAGTGCTCAAGCGTCTGCTCGACGCCCCACGCGTCGCGCAATCCGCGCCCAAGGACGAGCCCTTCACCTGGAACACCCGCTATGGCCGCCCGGCGCTGACGGTGCAGTCGGTCAACCGCCAGGGCATCACCATCCGCCTTCATGCAGGGTCGGGCGCGGATATGGAGACGCTGGCGACCGCCTTGCGCGACACGCTCGAACATCTCGAACGCCAGGGCATAGGACTTCAGCGCTGATGGAAAGCGGGGGGAAGGATAGAGGGCCGGTCGAGCTGGCTGCATTTCCCCTGCCCTTTGTTTCCCCGGGGAAACAGCTCCCCCACGCCTGCCTCTCCCCCCAGGAAACCTCTCCCCCGTTTCCCCGGGGAAACACCCGCCCCCGCTCGATCGCTCTGCCAAACAAAACCGCCCCCTCCACAAAAATGGCACGGCGGCCGATCATCGCGCCACCAGCGCGGCGGAACCCGCCCGCCCCGGCGCAAAGCCCCTGCCCTTCCCACTTCCTTTCCACCCCACCAACTCGTTCACGGTATCGCCCCGCCGACACCGCTCCGCTTGCCTCCACCCCATTCCATGGGCTGCCGCTCATCTTCAGGATCCGCCCATGACCCGCGCCGCCAAGACCGAGGTCACCGACCAGTTCGAACTCTTCCTCCCCTATATTGCGGACATGCCGCTGCGCGACCAGCGCGAGATGATGGAGCGCCCCTTCTTCAGCCTCGCCAAGTCGAAGCGGGTCAAGCCGATCGACTATACCTCCCCTGACGGCAAGGCCTGGGTCCATGTCTCGGCCAATCCGGACTATGGCATGGCGACCATCTGGGATGCCGACATATTGATTTATTGCGCCTCGGTCCTGGCGGACATGGCGCGCCGCGGGCTCAACGACATTCCGCGCAAGCTGCATCTCATGCCCTATGACCTGCTGCGCGCTATCCATCGCCCGACCACAGGCCGCGCCTATGAACTGCTCGGCCAGTCGCTCGATCGCCTCGTCTCCACCACGATCAAGACCAATATCCGCGCCGAAAACCGCCGCGAAGCCACCTTTAGCTGGCTCGACGGCTGGACCCAGTTGGTCGACGAACGCACAGAGCGCTCGCGGGGCATGACCATCGAACTCAGCAACTGGTTCTACGAAGGCGTGCTGATGCAGGGCGGCGTGCTCAGCATCGACCGCGCTTATTTCGACCTGACCGGCGGCCGCGAACGCTGGCTCTACAAGGTGGCGCGTAAACATGCGGGCGGGGCAGGGGAGGGGGGTTTCGCCATCTCGATGCCGACCCTGTTCGAAAAGTCCGGGGCCGAAGGCGCCTATCGCCGCTTCAAGTTCGAGATCGCCAAGATAGCCGAACGCGACCCCCTGCCGGGCTATACGGTCGAACTGGAACAGGCCGACGGCAAGCGCGAGCCGTCGCTGCGCATGCGCCGTCGCCCGCTGGCCGATCCCCTGCCCAACGCCACATCGGCTCCGCGGACAACCGCAGAGACGCGATCCGTGAACAACCGCAGGTCGACGGCTATATCAGCCTCTTCCCCCGCTCCCGCCGGCAAAGAGCCCCTCGTCGATGCCGGCGACATGATCCGCCGGACCTTGGCCGGGCTTTCCGCCAAAGCCAGTGCCGGGGAACTCACAAATGCGACGCTGGCAACCCTGCGCGCCGAATATCCCGGCTGGGATTATCAGACGCTCCATCAGGAATTCCGCGACTGGCTGGACGCCGATCCCACCCGCACGCCAGTCAATTATCAAAAGGCGTTCATCGGCTTCGTTCGCCGCTTCCACGAAAAGAACCGGCACCGCCTCTAGGCCGTAAACACTTTGCTCTTCGCTGAATAGCGGTTCCCAAAGATCAAGTCGGGTTTTCCTGAAACACTCCGGCATTACGGCATTACGGCATCGCTGGAACGATCGATATGCGTTCTCATGCTTGAGATTCAGACAGACCTCCGTTTCGGCTATTCATCAGCGCTCCGCCTACAAATCCATGGCCGATCCGCGCCTTCAAACCCGCTCGACGAAGCGGTAGGCAAGAAGCGTTCCCGAAGTGTCGGGTTATACCGATAGCAAAGCCAGCCCATGGTCCAGCCGCTCTCCACTCACTCCGCCTGCCGCTGATTTTGAACCTCCTTTCCGGCACCCTTGGCGAATATGATTCAATCTCCAGAACCCCGCCGGCGCAAAACAGCGTCCTTCGACATTCCAGGAACAAGGGTCGCTCCATCAGGAACGTTTTCCCGACATTTCGGGAACGGCATCTCCGACATTTCGGGAACGAACCATCGACCTTATGGGAACGCACCCTGGAACCCGACTCGTGCGATTGCTGCGATTCGCGCGGGATAGCGCGACCTCTAACTCTTTAACTTAACTAGAAACCTTATAACTACAGGGAGATATATGTTCTGGAATTGAGTTGGATAGGCTCTCAAAGGCCCATTCACTCTAACCGGCCTTCGTCAGCTTTTCGACCTGCGCCACCAGCTTCGTCGCACCCTGGTGGGAGATCCCCAGCAACCGGGCGACCGCCGTCTTGCGGAGGCCCGGATAGGCCAATTCCAGACGCATAAGTAAAGGCGCCTTGCTCCGCCGCGTCACCGTCAATTCGGCTGGCAGACGCGCCAGCTTCGCCTCCAGCCGGTCCAGTTCAGTCAACCCCTGTCCCGCCTGGCGAGCGACCATGGCAGCGATCTGCCCCGTCAATAGATCAACATCATCCGGCAGGAACCGCGGCAAGGCGACCAACGAGGGCAAGCGGCGCAAGCTCAGCCCGGTCGCCGCAAACGCGCCAGGAAGATGGCAAGCGAGAATCCATCCCATGTCGAACCGCCGCGGCTCGATACGCCATTGTCGCCCGTCCACGGTGGTCACCAGCTGGCCTTCGGTGACTGGCGTGTCGAGGCTCGCTCGAGCGTCGATCAGGCGCTGAGCGATCGCGTGAAAGGAAACTGTAGGGTAGGGCGCCTCCAACAGCATCTGGGCCATGCGCCAGGCAGGGCCGAAGCGCACCAAGTCCTCGGCCGCCCATAGATCGGCTTCCTTCCGGTCGTCGAGCAGGGTTCGGGATATATTGAGCGTCGCCCGAACGATCGGATCATCCCCATCCGTCGCGGAAAGGGCGAAATGGAACAAAGCCGCGATCGATAAAGGATCGTTCAGCCCCTCGCTATGCCGGGGCGGCGGCGTTCGTCCGCAAATCCAGTTTTGAAGGTCGGTAACCCCAATGGGAACGCCCGCAAAACTGGCCAGGGCCGCCGCCCCCTTCAATCTAGCCCTGGCTAGCCAAATGTCCGCTGCCGGGCTGTTGCAGAGCCGTCCGTCGAGTCGACCGAGGAGAAGCAGGGCGTGATCCGGTGAAGAAGAAAAATCCTGCATTTTCTAGGCATAGTGCAAGAAGCCCTACAACTAAAGAGCATGGTTGGTTGTATTGACTATGAGTCTATCGGAGGGGAAAGGGAGGAGCATGGGAACTATGCCTTGGCGGCGTCCGGCAAGCGGATATCTCCATGCCATAATAACTCCGTCACCGCCAGCCTTTCAATTAACGCTAGATCAGGCGCACGGACAGGGCGACTGCGGTTCTTTGCTAAAAGGACCGGTCGAGATCCAGTGATCGCGCCGTGAAGAGCCTCCTCTGTTGGCAACAAAGGCGGGGAAGGGCGAGAAGAACTATCTGCGCCCGGTCATGGAAGGAGAAACGAGGAATTGCCAATTTGCTCCTAGGAGGCTCGTCAGGCATCGACAGGGCGCTTTTGGCATGCTGCTATGGAAACCTTTCCTTTTCCTTCTCAGGAAGCCTCTGGCGCCGCCTAATTTTTAGGCAGACCAGATTCGAATTTAGAATATTATGCTATGGCGCAGACATCAGAACCCAAGGGTTGAATGTTCGATCGAGGCCAAGCATCGCCGTCCGCAGAAAACAGCCACTCATGAACCGATAAATGGCAAGGCTATGGCATATCTCTGTCGATTCTCCACTCAGTTCGACTTCGGCGGCTGCGTTAAACATTCACACCAAGATCCATTCGCCCGTATGCTGCCATATGTCTTTAAGGGCTTAATTCGCGGGGTTCCTGGCAGCTTCTGGAATATGCGGCAACGCGAGTTTCAAATGTCCCATTGTGTCAGGCGGCGAGCGATCGCTGCGTCAGCACTCCTCTAGACGAAGTCGTATTTGTAGGTCTGTGAGAATTATCCATCCACCAGTTTGTCGGTTTGTATTCGTTAGATATATTGGCCCCGGATTGAGGTCTTATAGCTTCTCCGGGAACAGGGCTAACGCCGAGCAAGCAAGATGAGGTGATTTCACCGGATGCTTATCCGCCTCTTTGGCTGGAAGTGATCAAGCCGCGACTGGATCAATATGCCGGGGATAACAGGCAATTAAATTTTTGAACGAGATGAATACAATATTCGTATTTTATACCACAGTGTTTCGCATCCGCAGAACTGCTCTGAGGGAACGACCTTGTCTTGTGGTCCAAGCATCGTCTCTATGCATCTCGGATCGGAGGGTTTCGACAATCTTGGACACCGGCAATATAAGCAGGGCATTACTTTACAGGCTTAACCAGAGTGACCTCGATCATGGAGAGGTGTCGTTATTGCCGTTTAAAAGTGCGGAGTTGAACAGGGGGCAATCTCATACAAGGCGGTGATCCAAACCAAGTTTAAAGCCACTGTTGATAGCCATGCTCCGGGACAGAAAAACGCCCCAACCAGCAATAGCTGGTTGGGGCGTGATCTTGATCGGCGCTTTAAGAGGCTCGATAATCAGGCCGTTTGAGGCGTAGCCGCTTTGGGGGCAGGCTTTGCAGCCGGTTTTTTCTTGGCGGCCTTGGCAGGCGTTGCTGGCTTGTCACCAGCCGCTGACTTGTCGGCAGGCTTAACCCCTGCCGGAGCTGCATCCTTTTTAGGAGTGGCCGGCGTGGCGATCGACAGGCGCTTGCGCGACGCTGCTGCCTTTGCTGCCGGAGCCTTGGCAGGAACGGTTTTGGCAGCAGGAGCCTTGGCCTCTACGGGCTTCGCGGCAGGAGCCTTCGCTTCGGCCTGTTTTGCTTTTGCTGCTGTGGCCTTCGTGTCGGCGGCCTTGGCAGGCGCTTTTGCTGCAGCGGGTTTCCCAGCAGGCGCCGGCTTGGTCACGGCAGTCTTCGGAGCTGCCGGCGCGGCAGCTGGCTCGGGCGCCTTCTTGGCGTTCACCGGCTTGCGGCCAAGACCCAGCTTGGTGGCGACTGCGCGCCGCGCTTCCGAATAGTTGGGCGCGACCAGCGGATAGGATTTCGGCAGGCCATAGCGTTCGCGATAATCATTGGGCGTCAGGCCATGGCTGGCGAGATGGCGCTTCAACGTCTTGTACGGCTTGCCGTCGATCATGCTCAGAATATGATCGGGCGAGGACAAGCTTTTGCGCACGGAAACGGCCGGCGTGTAAGTCGGCGCCGATGCCTCGGCGGGCTTCGCAGCCAGATCATCAGTCAAGGCCAGGCGCGTGGTTCGAATGAGGTCGGCAAGACCTTCGCTCCCGACATTATTGTTGGAGACAAAGGCGCTCACCAGCTGAACAGTGAGCGTCGTGATGTCAGGCTGGTTGTTTTCAGACATTGGCCCCGCTTCCCATCTTTGAGTAATAGAAACGGCCTTTTGCGCGGTTTTGCGTGAAATGTAAATCCGAAACGATTGAAACAGCGCTATTCAGTGCTTTTGTAAAGGAACAAACAACCTTGTTGTTTCGAGATGGCACACAGGCTGGCCACCAAACTTGCCTCTACCAGTCGTCGACTTTCCGGCCGAATTTCGACAGTTCCGGCCCGCTGACGCGATGGTTTGCGCGGGGAAATGCGGGCTGTGGACTATATTCGTTTTCAGCATGACAATGCTGAAAACGAACATGCGGATATTTTGATGCCATGAGATCTATTCCTGTCGAACGCATCCGTTCGGGCGAAAAAAAGGCCGATCTTTCGACCGGCCTATTGAGTTTAGGAGAGGATGCCTGAAAGGCACCCGCCAAATGGCGGTCCGAGCCCATTATGGCAAATACGAAGCGCGGTGATGTGATTGCGTCCGATGCAATCCGGTGCATTCAGCCGGCATCGTGCGCCATTGCGGCACCGCGAGAGCGCAGCCTTCTCGGCGACTTGGCATGGCTCCACACATGACGCCGGGCTTCACCCAGTCTGTCGCGGCGGCAAAGATCAGGGGCTTTTGGAGGAGGGGAGGGGCAGGCTCCATCCTGCCGTGATGGCGCGCGCCCCGCCCAAGCGGCAGGGGCGCGCCATTCGATCAAGAAAGGATCTCGCCTGGTCGTCCTGGCCGATCCTTCCGATCTTTTCATCGGCGGCCGATCGTCGCCGCCGAAGACCGGCTTAGCCGTTCAACTGGTCCTTCACGGCCTTCGCCGGGGTGAAGGTCAGCTTCTTGGAAGCGGCGATCTGGATCACGGCGCCCGTCGAAGGATTGCGGCCTTCGCGAGCGGGCTGGTCCTTGACCTTGAACTTGCCAAATCCGTTCAGCGAAACTTCGTCGCCCTTCGCGGCGGCACCGGCGATCGCGGCGAAAACGCCGTCGACATATTTGCGCGCGTCGGCCTTGGTCAGGCCATGATCGGCGGCCAGTGCTTCGGCGAGTTCAGTATTGTTCATGATGATCTCCCTTTCGTGGACGGATGGTCTTAACCTGTCTCTTCGCGCTCAACTAGTCCCTTTGCGACCGGATATCAGCGAAAATCAGCGTTAAAATCGCGTCATTCCGGCTTTTTGGCCCTGAATCGGGCGCGGTCGGCGTCGTTCGGGCGCTTTCCCTCCCGGATCGCGACTCTGTCGCCTGATTTGAGCGGTCCAGGCAAAGGGCTGTTTTCGTCCTCTTAGAACCCCGGCCGGGGGGTGTTGCTCCGGTTTCGCCAAAATGGGCGCAATTGTCGCGACGGCCTGCCGCCGTCCGGTTGCCCGGTGACCGGCAAATGCCCGTTTTCGTCTTTTACGAAAGCTTGCGAATATCACCGATCCGGTCCCGGTTGCAGGTGAAGGCCGCGCCATTTTCTCCCATCCTTCCTTCAGGGCGGCCGCTTTGGCGTCCAAGGTGGCATGGGACGATGTGGCAGCAGATCATGGCGGGGATGACGCTGCGCAAGCGCGCTGCGCGGGGGATTGCGATTGGCCTGGGCCTGATGCTGGCGGCCCCGGCGCTGGCGCAGGATGGGCCGGGGCAAACGGGCACGGCGCCGATCATCGAGCGTGACCGCACGGATCGGCTGGAGCCGCAAATCGCGCCCCCGCCTGCCGCTGCACCCCGTCCGGCGCCGTCGATCGAGGGCGCGCCTGCAGGGGCGTCCGCCAGCTTCGCCGTGCTGACCCGGCTCCATTATAGCGGGACGACGCTGCCCTCCGCGCGGCTGGATGCCGTCACGGCATCCTATATTGGCCAGCCCCTGAGCGGCGAGACGTTGCAGGCGATCGCCAATGCGATCAGTGCCGTTTACGCAAAGAGCGACATTGCCTTCTATTCCGTCTCCATCCCCCCGCAGGTGCCCATCGGCGGCGTCCTGACCATCCGGCTAGTGGAGGGTCAGGTGAGGGATTATCGGCTGGCGGGCATGTCGCCCAGCATGCCGGCCGGCCTGATCGCCGCGCATATGCGCCGTCTGATGCGCGATGCGCCGCTGCGCAAGAGCAGGCTGGAACGGACGCTGTCTCTGCTGCGCGACATTCCGGGGCAGACAGTCGATGCCCGGCTTCGGCAGTCGGGCGCGTCGGGCGACCTTCTGATCGACCTGATCGTCAAGCGCAAGCAAGTGCAGGTCGGGCTGACGATCGACAATAGCGGCGTCAGCAATGTCGTGGATGGCGTGCAGGCGCAGATGTCCGTCACGGTCAACGGCATGGCGCGGGAAGGCGACAGCACACGAATGTCCGGTTATCTGCCCTTCTATCCCGACCGTTATCAATATTATTCGCTCAGCCACAGCACGCCGATCGGCAGCAATGGCCTGACGTTGAGCGCGCAGGCCGCCCATGTGCAGACCCGATCACGCAACAGCAGGACGAAGGGCGAAGCGACACTGGCCGGGCTGACGTTAAGCTATCCCATCTTGCGGTCGGCCAAGTCCAATCTATCGGTCACGGCGTCAGTCGACGGCATCGACAGCGACAATTATTTTCTCGACATCCGCTTTGGCGATTACCGATCGAGGGCGTTGCGTCTGGGCGCATCCTGGTCCCACGCCGATGCGACGAGCGGTTATGCGCTTTCGGCGGTGGTCAGCCAAGGGCTGAATGCGCTGGGCGCCAGACCCTTTGCCGGCTTTTCCGAAACAGGCTTCACCAAGATCAATGTTCAGGCCATCGCAGTGAAGGGGATCAGCCGGAAACTCAGCCTCAGGACTTCGATCAAAGGACAATATTCGAAAGACGATCTGCCAGTAACGGAACGCTTCCCGCTTGGCGGCCGGGGCGCGGGCATGGCCTTCCGCACCGGAACGCTGACGGCGGAACAGGCGGTCGCGGGCAGCGCGGAACTCACATGGTCGCTGCCCGCCCGATCGCCGTTGCTGAAGGCGAGCGCGCTGTTCATTGCCGTCGACGGCGCGCTGGCGCGCAGCACGGCGCGGCCCGTCTATCGTCTCGCGGCGCAGGACTATAGTCTCGCATCGGCCGGGGGTGGGGTACGGCTGGGCCTCGGGCCGAAATGGCGCGTCAGCGCGGAGGTGGCCGTGCCGGTGAAGCGCCCCGATCCGGCCTATAGCCGCAAGGCACGTTTTTTCTTCGGGGTAGGGCGGGCGTTTTGATCCGCCTTTTTGCGAATACGCAAAAACACATGCGCAGGAAGTAAGACGATGAACAATGTGTGGGAGGTTTGGCCGTCAGCGCTGACCGGAGCGGAATGCGACGCGATCGTCAAGCGAGCGGCGCTTTATACGCCGGAAAGCGCGACTGTTGGCTTCGCGCAGGGCGCGCGTAGCGACCATGCCTATCGGTCCTCCACCATAAGCTGGCTGGATGTTCACCGCGACAAGGATATCGTCGACCGCCTGATGCAGTTCATTCATTCGTCCAACCGCACCAATTTCGGGATCGATATCGCAGGGCCGTATGACCTGCAATATACCGAATATCATGGCCGGGCGCAGGGCAAATATGACTGGCATCAGGATGTCTGGCTGGAATCCTCCCGTCCCTTCGACCGCAAGCTGTCGGTGGTGGTGCAATTGTCCGATCCGGAGGACTATGAGGGTGGAGCCTTCGAATTTTTCGGTCTTCAGCAGCCAGGCGTGAATTTCGCGCCGCGGGGCAGCATGTTGATCTTCCCCTCCTTCCTCCAGCATCGCGTCCTGCCCGTGACCAAAGGCGTGCGGCGCAGCCTGGTGAGCTGGGTCGAAGGGCCAAGATGGCGATGAGCTGCCGCTGACGGCCTGATCACTCTCTCCCCTGTCATTTCGATAGACCAACCCGGTTGCCGGCTGAATGCGGCGACCGGAATGCTCGCGCACGGCCCGATGCGCCTATGCGGTCTTCTTGAGCATATCCGGCTAAGCGGCGCTCTATTGAGAGACCGGCCGATGTTCGATTGCGGCATAGTCGCAGCGCGACGTCTATGCCCGCGGCGGGTCCAAGACTGGCGATAGGTGCTTCCACAATAGCGATTACATCCACCTCGACGAAATCGAATGAGAATGAACCGTTCCGGAAGAAAATAGATGAGGGTCGACTTGCTTGTCCAACGGCTCATTTTGCGAATGTGGAGCCTTTGCGAAGGCCAAAAATGAGATGTCGTCGTGAAGTTCCTTATGCTGTAACCGGCTTTGCGCATATGGTGATGTCTTGTTGCGCGCTCTGATGGAACGGATTTGGAACCCGGAATATATTCCAACCAGACCGGTTTCTTCTTGACGAGGCGATAAGGACTGTCCGGCTTAACTTGCCCCTGTTGCGATCTGCTCGCAGAAAAACAGGGAGTCTTGCAATGCCACGTTATGGATCGGTCCGATCGGGAAGGCACTATTTGTTGTGCGCCACGGCGATACCTCTTCTTTTGCTCAGTGCCTGTGCCGATGGAGTGGGGTTTGACATAGGAGCGGGGGGTGGGGGCCAGTCCCCGTCCGGCCCCAGCGGACCCACCGGCCCGACCAACCCCTCCGGCCCGAGTGGCCCCACTGGCCCCAGCGGTCCAACCGGGCCTGCCGGTCCTTCTGGTCCCGGCGGTCCGACTGGTCCCTCCAGCCCGACGGGCCCTGCCGGTCCCACTGGTCCGACCAGCCCGGTCGGCCCCACGGCCAGCGGATCGATCATTGGAGCGTCCGTAGGCAATCTGCCTGTCGTTGGTCCCACCGGCACTGGCTCGCTGATCGGCGTCAATGTGCTGCCGGGTGAAACGCCCGCGACGGGCAGCGTGGCGATGGTCGATCTGCTGACGGGGGATGGCACGGTTGCGCAGGTCGCTCTGCCGACCACCCCCCAAAGCGTGCAGCAGGGTTTGGCGCCCGTAGGCACTCTTGCCGGAACCCTGCTCGGCGCCGCGGCCGGAGGGGCTGTGACGCAACTCACCGACGGTCTTTCACCGACGGTGGCGGCTGTCACCTCCGCCGTTGGCCAGCTCGCCACGCCGCTGCTTGGGACAGTCAACGGGGCGCTGTCGCCCGCCACTGATCCGCTGGTTGGTGACAATGGCGTTCTCGCCCCTGTGACAGGGTTGGTCGAAAATGCGGTCGGCGGCCTGACGGGCGTGCTGGGCGGCGTCGGCGGGGATCCCTCCGCCGCGCCGGGCGGGCCGCTCGTCGGCGCGAATGTCGGCGGCAATGCGCTGACCGGCGCCCCCACTGCCGATACGCTGGTCGGGGTCAATCTGCTGCCATCCGAAGGCGGGGCGGTGGCCGGACAATTGGCAACGGTCGGTATCCTGTCGCAGGGCAATCTGGTCGATGTGGCCGTGCCGACGACGGCTGCCGGGGTCGAGGCTGGATTGCAGCCGGTCGGCAATCTCGCAGGCGGCATTTTGGGACCGCAAGCTGGAACGACCGTCAACCAGGTTACTGGCGCAGTAGCTCCCGTGGTCGCGACCGTCACCAGCACGGTCGACAGCGTCGCCGCGCCGCTGCTCGACACCGTCAACAGCCTGGCCCCAACGCTGCCCGGAGGAGAGAGCGGGGGGCCGCTCGCGCCGGTAACGGGCGTGGTTGACGGCCTGCTGGGCGCGGGACAGGGGACCGGCGATGCCCTTGCCCCCGTCACGGGCCTGTTGAACGACGCTCTCACCCCGGCGACCGGATCGGGCCAGACGACCGCTCCTGTGACCGGCCTGCTCGGCGGACTGCTTGGAGGCAACTGACGCTGGTGCGCGGTCCGGCATGGTCCTCATGCATGGCGGACTGCGCGCCGACGATGCTCTCCCCCATTAGCCCCCGGGGGAAGGGCGGGGGCGAGGAGGCAGTGGGCGCACTGCCTCCTCAAACCCTCAAGCGCCAGGCCGGGAGGCTTTTGCGCACACGCAAAAATTTTCGCCAAAGGGGAATTCCATCTTGTCGAACCGTCTTTTTCCGATCCGTCGTTTGATCCAGAGCGTTGTCGCACTGCTGTTGCTCGCTACTCAGCCCGCCATTGCCGGTCCCTATGCGCCCTATGCCGCAACGCCCGGTGAGGCAGCGGTCGGCGCGATGCTGGATGCGATGCCTGGCGCGGCCACCAGCGACCGTGCTGCCATGCTGGCGTCGATCGATGCCCTGCCGACGGCGACGGCGCGGGCCGATGCGCTGGGTCAGCTTTCGCCGCGCAGCTATTCCCTGCTGCCCCGCCTGTCGATCCAGTCGATGGACGCCGCCGACCGCGAGATCCGCTCCTGGCTTGCCGAGCGACGCAGCATCGCCATCGACGCGCCCGCCAGCGTTCCGGTGAGCGGCGATCGCACCATCACCATGATGCTGACCGGCGGCGTCAAGCAGGCGACATATAAAGGCCGCATCGACCGGCCGGAGGTGGAGTCCGACAGCCGGTCGCTGCGCTTCGCCATCGACGTGAAGCCGGTGCGCGGCCTGATCATCGGCGCGTCGCTGGGCATTGACGGCATCGATGCCCAACTCGATCCGGCGCAGCGCCCGCGCATCAGCCAGTTCAACAGCATGATCGGTCCCTATGTCAGCTATAGCAACGGCCGTTTCTACGCCGATGCGACGGCATCCTATACGCTGTCCGAATATAAGTTGCGGCGCCAGATCGGCTGGCCGGGCTTTACCGGCCGGATGGTGGCGCCGGTCGATGGCGACGGCTGGGCTGCTTCGGGCGAAGCGGGCGCCATGGTTCGCGCAGGGGCGGTCCGGATACAGCCCTTTGCCGGTCTGCATTACCGCTATGCCGATGTGAGCGGCTTTAAGGAAAATGGCGCCGGCGCCGCGCTTGAGGTGGCCGCGTTCCGCACCAAATCGCTGCGCGGCGCGTTAGGCGCGCGCGCTTCCGTCAATGTGGCGAAGGGCGGCTGGACGCTGCGCCCCTCGGTTGAGGCGCAATGGCAGCGCGAATTGCGCAGCCGGCCCGACAGTCGGATCGAGGCCCGCTTCGCCACTCGTGACTTGCCGATCTTCACGCTACGCCCCACGCGGCTGGCGCGCGATGCGGGCCTGGTCAATGCCGGGATCAGCGCAACCTGGAACAGCCGCACGTCCGTCCGGCTGGGTTATGCGGGCGAGTTCAGCTCCGACCGCCACGTCCATGCCGCGACGCTGACAGTGGGCCGCCGCTTCTAGGGAGGGCAACGGATTGCTCCAAAACGAACCGGGTTTTCCGTCACAACCGCGCTTATCCGGCTATTGCGCACCCATGCTACGCAAAAAAGGGAGTGATCCATGGCCCGCTTTATCCGCGACATATTGGCGACCCTCGCCCATGAGCCCGCCGCCAAAGCCCCCGCCGATGAGGAGCAACTGAGCCGTCTCGACGAACGACTGGCGCATTTTGCGGACAAGGGCGCGGGATCGCGGGGGGCGATTTCGGTCCAGCCGGACGAATGTTCGGTCTGGGACGGCAATCCGCGTGACCAGCCGGGCCTGACCGCCGATAGTTGTCGCTCGCTGATCGATTCCATCGCCAGCGAGGGCGGGAACCGCATTCCCGTTCTGGTGCGCCTCAATCCGCCGGGTTCGGACCGGCCCTATCAGCTTCTGGTCGGCAGCCGCCGCCGTTTCGCGGTGGACTGGCTCAACCATAATGGGCGGCCGGAATTGCGACTGGCGGCTTTGGTCGTCGACCTGTCCGACGAGGAAGCCTTCCGCCTGGCCGATATCGAAAATCGCGAGCGGGCGGACATCAGCGAACTGGACCGGGCGCGCAGTTATCAGCATGCGGTCGACCGCTTCTATGGCGGGGTGCAATCGCGCATGGCCGAGGCGCTGAATCTGTCGAACAGCCAGTTGAGCCGCTTGCTCGCTTTGGCGCAATTGCCCGAGGAGGTGGTCAATGCCTTCGCCACCAAGGACGAATTGCGGGTGCGCTATTCGGAACTGCTGACCCCGCTGTTGCGCCGCCACGACCAGCGCGGGCGGATGATTGCCGAAGCGCAACTGATCGGGGAGCAACAGCAGGCGCTCGCCCGCGAAGGCGATCGCATGATCCCGCCTGCCACGGTGCTGGCGCGGCTGCGCGAAGCCGCCATGCCCCAAGCGCCGGAGGAAACCCGCGACATTGCGATCATCGCGGGCGGCGCGCGCATCGGTCGCGCCAAGCCCGGCCGCAGCGGCGCCCTGACGATCGACCTCAGCATATCGGAGGATGCCGATCTGGACGAGTTGCTGGCCCGGCTGCGTGAAACCATCGTCGCGGTACGCGCTGCTCCGATGGTGGCCTAGGCTGCGCCGATAGCAGGGCTAAGGTGCCGACCGCCGTTATACCGAGCGAGGTGGGCAGACTTTGCGTACACGCAAAACCGATGAGGCTTCATCCTCAAGGATTGGAACGGGACGGGGCGGCGGTGTCCTTCTGACCATAGGTGGCAGCAAGATAGGCGGCGATGCGTGCCGCATCAGCGGGTTCGATCGGCGCGCCATAGACCTTGACCATCTTGGTTACGCTGTCGTTCCAGAACTGCGCGCCCTTGCCGCGAGGCTGGCTGGTTACATAGTCCAGCGAGTGACAGGCGGAGCAAGTCGTTGCCGCCAATTCCACATCGGGACCGGGCAGCAGGGCGATCGGCCGCTCGTCAGGCAGTCGATAGCCCGCTGCGGCTGCGCCGGTGGCAAAGAGCAGGGCGATGGGGAGCAGCGCTTTCATAGGGCGACGATCTCCACGGCTTCGACGACGTTGCGCATATAGCCGGCGGGTTGCCAGCGGGGCTCCAACGGCTGGACCTCTCCCGACCGGCTGGTGGCGCGGACCAGAATGCGGTGGCGGCCGGGTGGCAGGCTTTGCGACAATTGCCAGGGGCGGAAGCTGTAACGGCCCAGATCCTCGCCCAGTGCCGCCTGCTGCCAGCTTTGGCCGCCATCGGACGATATGTCGACGCGTGCAATCCCTGTCCCGCCGTCGAAGGCGATGCCCGACAGCAACATCGGTCTTCCCGCGGCGATCTGCGCGTTGGGCGCATGGCTGGTGAGAAAGGAGCGGATGTTGAGGCGGCCGATCGGACGGGTCTTGTCGGGCTTGCCGCCGGGCGTCACGCAAGCACAGTCATTGTCGGGAATACGATAGGCCGTCTTCATCCAATAGCCGTCATAAGCCGCATCGACGACGTTGATCTCATTCAGATGCTTGACCCAATAGGTGCCGTAATGCCCCGGCACGACCAATCGCAGCGGATAGCCGTTGAGAAAGGGCAGGTCGGCACCGTTCATCGCCCAGGCGACCATCACCTCGCCGTCGCGGGCATGGTCGATATCCAGCGCCTTGATGAAATCGGGAACGCCCTCAGCTTGGGGATTGTCGAGGCCGTTGAAGGTCACTTGCCGGGCGCCCGCCCGAACGCCTGCTCGATCGAGCAGAGCGCGCAGCGGAACGCCGCGCCAGCGGGCATTGCCCATTGCGCCATTGCCAAGCTGGCCACCGCCGACCCGCGGTTCGAAAAAGCCGCGCCCATTGCCGGAACATTGGTTGACCGCGACGATTTCCTGGACCGGGAAGTCGCGCTTCAATTCCGTGAGCGAGAGGGAGAGCGGCCTGTCGACATGCCCCCCGATCGCAAGCCGGAACTGCCGCGCATCGATGGCGAGCGGCAGGTCCGAAAGATGATAGCGCACGAAAAAGGCGTCATTGGGCGTGATCGGCCCTTCGTTGAACAGCGCCAAAGGCGTCTCGAGCTGTGGTGGCCGGGTGGTGAGACGGATGAGCGGACGCTTTTGCGGATAGCGGACAAGGAGACGCTCGCCATTGGCGAAGGGCAGGGTGATGTGCCCTTCGTCCGCCCGGGCCCAAAGGGATGTCGGCCATAACGCGCCCGCCATGGCCGTGATGAGTCCGCGCCGGTTAATGCTTTCCATGCTTCGTCCTCCCATTATGGCTGTCCGGTCGTGGACCAACTTTCCTGCTGACGATCGAAAGCCGGCGATATGGTGCGCAGGCTGGCCTCGTCTCTTTTTTGCGCCTATCGAATTTGACGGATCGTCGGGGCGGGCGCTTCGACGATGCTTCCTGGTGGGACATCCTGCCGGAGCCAGAGATTGCCGCCGATGCGGGAGCCCGCGCCGATCTTCACCCGCCCGATGACGCTGGTATTGGCATGGATGACGACATCGTCTTCGATGATGGGATGCCGCAAAATATCGTGACGGCCCTCGACATCCGGATCGCCGCCAAGCGTGACGCCCTGATAGAGCCGCACCCGGTCCCCGATGATCGTCGTTTCCCCGATCACGACGCCCGTTCCATGATCGATGAAGAAGCTGCGGCCAATGGTCGCGCCGGGATGGATGTCGATCCCCGTGCGTTCATGCGCAATCTCCGCGATGACCCGGGCCACAAGCGGCGCGCCCAATGTGTAGAGAAGATGGGCGATGCGATGATGGATCACGGCGGTCAGCGACGGATAGGCGAGCAGCACTTCATCCACGCTGCGCGCAGCGGGATCGGCGGCGTAGCCCGCCTCCACATCGGTATCGAGCAGGCGGCGGATGGTCGGCAGCCAGGCGGCGAATATGCCGATCGTCCGATCGACATCGATCGCAATGGCCTGCTGATCGCTGTCGGGTTCGTGATAGCCGCGTTCCAGCCTGATCTGCGCGGCGAGCTGCGACAGCGTGGATTCCAGAGCGGCCGCCACATAATTATTCTCATTCTGGGCGGTCAGTTCCGGCGGGCCGAAACGCAGCGGGAAAAGGGCGATCGCCAACTCGCGGGAGATGCGTTGAAGCGCCTGGCGTGAAGGAAAATAGACGCCCTGTTCGGCGTGGCGCGCATGCCCGGCGCGCCAGTCCAGCCGCGCCTGGAGCAGCCCCTCGACGACGAGGTCGATCTGCCGGGGGAATTCGATGCCTTTGTCGGACGGTGCATGTTCGAATGTAATGTTCATTTTGCTTCCGGATGAAAACCCAAGGCCGCCTATATCTACCATTAAGATAGTAAAAAGGAGAGGGTTTATCCATTGTCGGGTGAAGCTCTGGTTTCAGCCGCCATTTCCCGGAGCCGGTCGAGGCAGGCGACGGCAATTTTCCGCCCAAGGCATCGTCCAGCGGTAGCAGAATGTTCTGGAAGCGGGGCGCCCGCTCCTCGCCGGACATGCCGATGTGTCAGCTTTCCAGGAAAGAGAGAATCACCCCCGCCAGCGCCTCAGGCGCTTCCAGCGGCGCGAGGTGCGCGGCCTCCAGCAATATATGTGTCGCGCCGGGGATGCGTGCGACCAGATGTTCGCCATGGCCAGCGAACGGCGTCGATGTATCGCGGGCGCCGGTGACGACGCGCGTGGGGCAGGCAATTCCCGCGATCCGATCGGCCAAATCCATGTCGCGGATCGCCGCGCCGCATCCGGCATAGCCTTGCGGGTCCATGGCGATGAGTTGGCGGCGCACGGCCTCGAAAACGGCTGGTTCGGCGGCATCGGACAGGAAACGCCCCATGGCAAGGTCGGCGATGGCGGCCATGCCCTCGCCCCTCACCTTGGCGATGCGGTCGTTCCAGGATGCGCCGTCCATCGTCGCCGAGGTGCAGATGGGCAGCAGCTTCTCGATCCGGCCGGGCGCCCCCAGGGCGAGTTCCATCCCGACCATGCCGCCCAGAGACACGCCCGCAAGCGAGAAACGATCAAGGCCGGCGGCATCGGCAACCGCCAGCACATCGTTTGCCAGCATCGCCAGCGAATAATCGCCCGGATCGGCGGTGGATGCGCCATGGCCACGCATGTCGATCCGCAACAAGGCGAAGCGGCTCCGCAGATGGGGCAGCAGCGCGTCCCAGAGGTCCATGTCGGTCCCGATCGAATTGAGCAGGATGAGCGCAGGAGCATCGTCGCGTCCGTCGACTTTCCAGTAGAGGCGGGCGCCGGGGCGCTGGGTGAAGGCCATGCTCAGTCCTCCGGCGCGATAGCGACGCGCAGGCCATCCAGCGCGGCGGTCATCATGATCTGGCATGACAGGCGTGATCGCGCCATGCGGTGATCGGAGGAGTCGAGCAGATCGTCCTCGTCGCCGCTGGCCGCGCCGACCGCGCCGCTCCAGACCTCATCCACGAATATATGGCAGGTGGCGCAGGAACAGCAGCCGCCGCATAGAGCCAGCAGTTCATCGAAGCCATTGTCGCGAATGGCTTCCATCACGGACACGCCCTCGCGGGCATCGATGCTCGTTTCGTCGCCCGAGCGGTTGATGACGATCAGTTTTGGCACTTCCTATATTCCCGTCTCACTATATTCCCGTCTCAGATCATCTTGCGCACCTGACGGCTTTCCAGCAGCATCCACAGGCCAAAGCCGTCCGCCCCCGCATTGTTGGAGATGACGGTCAGGTTCTTCACGCCCGAGGCCCGGATTTCGGGGATCAGGCTCTCGGGATTGCCCGAGAGCCCGAACCCGCCCGACATGATCGTCATGCCGTCGAACAACAGGCCTTCCAGTGCGACCCGAGGGCTGTCGTATATCTTGCGCATTTCCTGGCTCCTTCAGCCGATATCGCCTTCGGCGACTCTTTAACCTATGTCGCCTCCGGCGACGGGCAGGATCGATCCAGTCACATAACTGGCCTCGTCCGAAGCAAGGAAGAGGATCGGCGCGATCTGCTCTTCCAGCGTGCCGTAGCGCTTCATGAAGGCACAGGATGTGACCTGCTCGACCGCCTCCGCCATCCACGCCCGTTCCTGTTCATTGTCGCCTTCCGCATTGCGCGGCACGCGGCGGGCCGGAGCCTGGGTTCCGCCGGGCGCCGTGGCGACGACGCGGATGCCGCTTTCCGCATATTCCATCGCCAGCGCTTGTGTCAGGCCATTGATCCCGCCTTTCGCCGCCGAATAGGGCACGCGTCTTATGCCGCGCGTGGCGTTGGACGAGACATTGACGATCGTACCCGCGCCCTGATCCTGCATTATCGGCAGCACGGCATGGCAGCAGTAAAGCGTCGGCATCAGCGACCGGCGGATTTCCGCGTCGATCTGCGCTGGCTCGAACGCGGCATAGGGCCGCATGCGGATCGCGCCGCCGACATTGTTGATCAGGATGTCGATGCGCCCGAACGACTCTATCGCCGCCGCCACGGCCTGCGCCGCGCCCTCATAGGTTTCAAGGTCGCATTGCACGGACACGGCCTTGCCGCCCGTTGCCATGATCGCCTGCTGGACTTCTGTCACTAAGTCCGCCCGGTCGACGAGGACAAGGCTGGCGCCTTCGGCCGCCGCGCGGGTGGCGACCCCGGCGCCAATGCCCTGCGCCGCGCCGGTCACGACCATGACTTTGTCTGCGAAACGTCCCTGGAAGATCATCGCCCGCGCCTCAGAGATGGTAGATGTCGATGACCTGATGAATATAATCGTCCTTGAGGATGATTGTCTTCTTCAGGATCTTCGGCGTCTCGCCGGTTGTGTCGAGCGTCACGAACGCGGTGCCGAAGAACTGCGCCGTTTGCTGGTAGCGGTGGCTCATCGTGTGCCAGTTGTAGCGCAGGTCGATCGCATCGGCGCGTGTCTCGATCACTTCGACATTGGCGATGAAGTGGGACGTGCGCGCCTCCGGCGTGCTGGCCGATGACCGTTCGGTCTTCAGGCGATAGACGCGGTCTTCCAGCCCCTTACGGTTCGCATAATAGATCAGCGATATCTCGTTATGCGGATCGGTGGTCAGCGCATCGTCGTCCGTCCAGGCCGGCATCCAATATTCGACCTTTTCGCAATAGCATTGCAGCCATTCGTCCCATAAGCGGTCGTCGAGCAGCCGCGCCTCGCGATAGAGAAAGGCACAAATGTTATGATAGGAAAGCGCCACGCGCTCCTTGTCGAGAATGAGGGTCATTCCGCTGCCTCCATCATGGGTGCGGCACCGGCATCCCTGGCCATGCCGTCGAGCATGATCCTGGCCCAATATTCATGCTGGCGCACGAACAGGCCTTCATCCTCGCTACGCTCGCTCGACAGCAGCGGGTTCATGCCCATCGCCTTCGCATTGGCGTCCGGCCCAGCGATCCAGCGGGTCGCGCCACGGCTGAGGTCGTTCCAGAGCGCGCCTGCGCCCTCATAGGCCGACTGGCAACTGCTGAATTCCTCCAGATCATCGGGCGTGCCCATGCCGGTGACGTTGAAGAAATCTTCATATTGGCGGATGCGATGGGCGCGATCTTCGGCGCTCTCACCCATGGGCGCGTAGCAGTAGATGGTCACTTCGGTGGTGTGGACGTCGATTGGCCGCACCACGCGGATCTGGGTCGAGAACTGGTCCATCAGGAACATATTCGGATAGAGCGCCAGATTGCGGGTCTGTTCGAGGATGAACCGCGCCTTGTCCTCGCCCAGCCGATCTACAAGCTGGTCCTTGCGGCTCCAGACCGGACGGACTTCTGGGTTCAGCACCTGCGTCCAGAGCAGGATATGGCCATGTTCGAAGCCATAGACGCCGCTCGAGGGCGCCTTCGACCAGCCATTGGCGTCGACCGCCTTCGTCCCGCCCTCAGCGCGGCGTCCCATGGTCGACTGGTAATTTTCGTGGACGGAACTGACATGATAGCCGTCGCAGCCATTCTCCATCTGCATCTTCCAATTGCCGTGGAAGGTGTAGGTGGAATTGCCGGTCAGCACCTCCAGCCCTTCGGGTGCCTGGTCCACCATCTGGTCGATGATGATCTTCGCCTCGCCCAGATGTTCCTCCAGCGGCAGGACATCATGGCTCAGCGAACCGAAGATGAAGCCGCGATAGCTTTCCACGCGCACGCGGGTCAGGTCGTGCGACCCGTCATGATCGAAGCTGTCGGGATAGGCGCCGCTGCTGGCGTCCTTGGCGCGCAGCAGCTTGCCGTCGGTCTTGAAACTCCAGCCGTGGAAGGGGCAGACGAACAGCGGCTGATTGCCTCGCTTGCGGCGGCAGAGCTTGGCGCCGCGATGGGCGCAGGCATTGACCACGCAATTGAGGCCGCCGTCCTTGGCGCGGTTCAGGATCACCGGAGTATGCCCGATCCAGGTCGTCAAATAGTCGTTCTTGCTGGAGACCTGGCTTTCATGAGCGAGATAGACCCAGTTGCTCTCGAAGATATATTTCATCTCCAGATCGAACAGTTCGGGGTCGGTGAAGACATCCCGGCGGCAGCGGAACAGCCCGGTTTCGGGGTCGTCGACCACGGCGGTCGCGACACGCTGCATCAGATGTTCATGCATGATCCTGTCTCTCGTGTTCCTCAAAGGTCAGGCGACCTCGACTGCCGGTTCGGCCAGCGCCTCGGCGCGGGTGCGGGAGGAAAAGCCCTCGTCACCTTCGCTGACGGCGCGCTGAAGCTGGAAGTCGAAGGCGATAGTGGCCGTATCGCCCTGACGGCTGGGCACCGGAAGCAGACCCTCGCGGGTGCCGAAAGCGAAATCGTCAGCAGCGAAGGGATCATCACCAAAATTGATCTGCGTCGTCAGCGTGCGATAGCCGGGCGCCTCGATGAAGAAATGGACATGCGCCGGGCGGTTGCCATGGCGGCCAAGCGCCTGCATCAACTGGTCGGTCGCGCCGCCCGACGGCACCGAATAGCCGCTCGGCTGCTTCGAATGGAAGGCGTAGCGGCCGTCCTTGCCCAGCTTGATGCGGCGGCGGTTGTTGAACGGGGTCTGCTCGCCGGTCGGGTCGAAATGCGAATACCAGCCCTTCGAATTGGCATGCCAGACATGAACGATTGCATCCTGGACCGGCTCGCCGTCGGGGCCGCTGACGGCGCCGCTCATAGAGAGCGTCTGGGTGCCCTCGTCAGCGTCGACGCTCAGATTGACGTTGCCCTCCACCAGCGGCGCGCCGGCGACATAGAGCGGTCCCTCGATGGTGCGGGGCGTTCCGCCGCCAAGGCCAGCGTCGGCGTCCTTGGCGTCCATATAAAGGTCCAGGAAATGTTCGATGCCCGTTCCCGGCACGATCAGGCCGATCTCCGCCGAACTGTCCGCCAGATATTTCATCGCCAGCCAGAATTCGCTTTCGGAAATATCATGCTCGACGATCAGTTCCATCACGCTTTGCGTGAGGTCGCGCACGATCGCCTTGAGGCGGGGGTTGCCGCCGCTTTCCCCCATGCCGGCGGCGCGGTCGAGCAACTGCTGGATTTCCGGGGTATGTACGAAGCTGATGTCCATTTCATGCTCTCCTATTCGTGGTTCGACGATCAGCGATCGTCGTCATGGATCGATGAGGGGTGGCGGCACAGCGGCGTCACCTTCATGGTCATGAAGGGGTAGAGCGGCAGAGCCATGAGCGTGTCGTGCAGGGCGGCGTTGCTTTCGACGTCAAAGATCGAGACGTTCGAATAAAGGCCGACCTTGCGCCAGATATGGCGCCAGGTGCCGGCGGCCTGGAGTTTCTGGAAACAGGCCTTTTCCTCGGCTTTGATCCGTGCGGCTTCCTGCGGGTCGAAGTCCCGCGGGATGTTGACGTCCATTTCGACCATGAACAGCATGGGTCTCAGGCTCCTGCACTGACGGGGTGGAGACGCGCCGCTTCACGGTCACGCCGGAAGAAGGCGAGCTTGTCCTCGTCAAAGGCGATGCCAAGGCCCGGCCCGGCCGGCACCGCGAGCGAGAAGTCGCCATAGCCAAGCGGCTCGCTCATTATGTTCTCGGTCTGGAGCAGCGGGCCGAACAGTTCCGTGCCCCAGGCGAGATCCGGCAGGGTCGCGAAGACATGCGCCGATGCGATCGTGCCGACCCCGCCCTCCAGCATCGTGCCGCCATAGAGACCGATGCCTGCCGCCGCACCGATGGCGGCAACCTGCGCGGCTGCGAAGAGACCGCCGGACTGCGCAATCTTCAGCGCAAAGACGCTCGCCGCATGGGCCGAGGCAAGGCGCAGCGCGCTGCGCGGGCCATGCAGCGCCTCATCGGCCATCAGCGGCACGGCCTGGGCCTTGGACAAGCGCGCCATGGCGCCCACCGCATCGCCCGCAACCGGCTGCTCGACCAAGTCGCAGCCGACATCATGGAGCATCGCCATGCCGATCTTGGCCTGATCCTCCGACCAGTTCTGATTGACGTCGACGCGCACGCTGGCGCGGCCGCCCAGCGCCTTGCAGATGGCGCCCACATGGGCGACGTCGTCGCGGACCTCATGTTTGCCGATCTTCAGCTTGAAGATCCGGTGACGGCGGCGATCGAGCATCTCCTCGCCCTCCGCGATGTCGCGGGCGGTATCGCCGCTCGCCAGCGTCCAGGCCACGGGCAGGCTGTCGCGAACGCGGCCGCCGCCGATCAGTTCGGAAACCGCGATGCCCAGGCGCTTGCCCGCCATGTCGAGCAACGCGGTCTCAATGGCGCATTTGGCAAAATGATTGCCGCGCACGCACCTGGCCACCTTCGCCATGGTCGCGCCGATTTGCGCAAGATCGCACGTCTTCAGCACGGGGATGATATAGGTGTCGATCGCAGACCTGATGCTTTCGGGGCTTTCCTCGCCATAGCTGAGGCCGCCGATCGTCGTTCCTTCGCCCAGGCCTTCCACTCCGTCCGCGTCCGTCAGGCGGACGATCACCATCGACTGGGCGTGCATGGTGGCCATCGCCAGCACATGCGGCCTGATCGTCGGCACATCGACGATGAAGGTATCAGCTTGGCTCAATGCAGCCATTGCGGCGACTCTCCCAAATGCGTAGGTTTCATGGGATAGATATTCCTCGACAAAGGATCGTTCAAAGATCAATGCGGTCAAGGAACCATACTTTGGAGGTATAGTTCATGATGGATCTGCGCCTTCTGCGCTATTTCGTGGCCGTGGCCGACGAAGGGAATTTCAACCGCGCCGCGGAGCGGCTGCATATCGCCCAGCCGCCGCTGTCGCGCGCGATCCAGCAGTTGGAAGCGCATGTCGGCGCGCCGCTGCTCGACAGGGCGAGCCGGCCGCTACGGCTCACCGATGTAGGCCGGTTGCTGCATGCGCAGGCCTTGCAGTTGCTGGCCCGGATGGAGGATGTCGAGACCATGGTGAAGTCGGCGGCGACCAGCCGACGGCGGCGGCTGGTGATCGGCTTCGTCGCCTCGACCATCTATGCGCGCCTGCCCGAACTGATCCGCGAGTTCCGCAAGGCCGCAGAGAATGTGGAGCTGGTCATGCTCGAAAGCACCACATTGGAGCAGATCGCCGCGTTGAAGGATGGACGCATCGATGTCGGCTTCGGCCGTATCCGCTTCGAGGATCCCGCAGTGCGCCGCATCATCCTGCGCAACGAGAAGCTGGTCGCTGCCTTCCCCGTGGGCCATCCGCTTGCCCATGGCGATGGCCCGATCTCGCTGCGCAACCTCGCGGACGAACCGCAGATCATTTATCCACGCGCACCCCGCCCCAGCTATGCGGATCAGGTCATTTCCCTGTTCCGCGACCATGCCATCGAACCGCGCATCGTCCATGAGGCCCGAGAGCTGCAAATCGCCATCGGCCTGGTCGCCGCGGAAGAAGGCATGGCGATCGTGCCGGAATCGGTCCATCGGGCGCGCAGCCACGATGTCGCCTTCCGCGATCTGGTGGAACCTGCCACCTCGCCTATCATCATGAGCCATCGACCAGGCGATCGCTCGCCCGAACTCGCGCTCATGGCTGCGGTCATCGCCCGTAAATATGCCGAATGGGGATATGAGGTGCCTGCCGCGCTCTGCGAAGAACTGTGAAAATCCGCCTCCAATGCGCTCTTCATGCCTTCCACCTATCCCAGCGGGACTCAATTGGTATTCGGCAGGCGGCTACGCCTCATCGGATTTTCCGATAAATCACAGAGATAAATCGGGAGAGGAATCGATATGGATAATATTGATATAAGTCCTTATATGAATAAATTTGGCTCGAAAGCCTACCTATCAATGTCATAATAAAATGGGTAATTCTTGTTATCGTCGATAGATACGACGTTTTCATTGAAGATTCCGGTTTGCCTCAGCTCACTGAACAATGGTAACTTACGAAATACCGGGATTTGTATCAGTGCTCGTCACCGCAGTTTCATGGTGATTCACCGTCGGCGGCGCGCAGGGGAAAGCCGCGCTTTCGCGGCATGATTATCGCCAATCTCGCACCGTTGCTGTTGGGTCTGTGCGGCACGTCCGATCGATTGATGCGGCGGCGGCGCTGAGCGTCCCCTACTCCGGGCGCTAGCCACCAAATCGGCGCGAATGGTGGCGGTCTGACGTCCATCCGAGAAACGATATTTTGGAAGAGTTTCCGTGTTTGACGTCATGGCGTACGCGTTGACCGCCGCCCTCGTTTCGGCCGCGCCGGTGAATACGGGATGTTGGGAGCCAGTCTAGCCAGGCGTTCTTACGGAAGCGCTCTTAGCACAAATAATCGTCGGAGGGCGCGCTGTTGTCGCGCCCTCCGACCATATCTTACATCTTGTAGGATAGGCGCAGATAGCCGAACTGCCCCGGCACATCATAGGTGGTCGGATCGAAATTGGCACTGTCGCAAGTGAAGCAGGCAGGCGGATCCTTGTCGAAGACGTTGTTGACGCCAAGCGTCAGCCGCGCGCGATGGTCCATCCAGCCTGGCGAGAAATAGAGTTGGATGTCGCTATAGAAGGTGCTGCCCATGCTGTGCACACCGTCCCGCTCATCCACCTTGCTGATATAGCGTCCGGTGAAGGAGGCGCCATAGCCGTCCGTCGACCAGTCGAGCGTCGCATTCAGTTTGAAACGGGGATAGGCCTGATCCGTGCTGCCGCGTTCCGTGCCGGCGAATTTCTGCACCGGGGCGTTGAGGTCCGACGGCGGCAGAACATCATATTTTATCAGATAGGCGGCATTGACGGTGAGCCCGATCGTGCCGTCGGAAATGGCCGGCGAGCGATAGATGAGCGACGCGTCCAGCCCGTCCGTCCGGATCGCGTTCAGGTTGAGCAACCGCCCGCTGATCCCGGCGACATTGCCGTTGGCGGTGCGGGTGATCGCGGCGCAGCTCACCGGATCGGCGTCGAAGGCGCAGCGGTGCAGCGTCAGCGAGGCGGGAACCGAGTCGATCGCATTCTTCAGCCGGATCTTGTAATAGTTGACTTCCAGGCTAAGCGTGCTGGCAAAGCCGCTGTTCCGTGCCCAGGCCGGGCTGTAAACGCCGCCCGCCGTCCAGGTCTTGGCCGTTTCCGGCTTCAGGGCGGTCGACCCTTGCGAGAAGACACCCAACTGTCCGCCATTCGGTTCGGCATAGCTGCCGCTTGCCGGCACGCCATTGGCGATGCAGTTGGCGCGGACGGTCGCGTTGGTCTGGAAGGAGCCACCCGGCGCGCTGGTGCACGGATCGTCGATCGTGGCGTCGGTCCGCGACAGGCCCGCATAAAGCTCACCGATGCTCGGCGCGCGCAAGCTCTCCGCATAGCCACCGCGCAGCAGCAGGTCACGTGTGGGTTTCCACAGGCCCGATACAGTCATCGTCGTGTTGCCGCCGAAGCTGGAATAGTTGGAATGGCGCACCGCGCCGTTCAGGTCCAGTTTCTGGAAGAAGGGCGTATCCGCCAATATCGGTATCCGTATCTCGCCATAGACTTCGTCAACGTTGAAACCACCCCGCGCCGGGCTGGTTGGTACGTCCGCGCCCAGTCCCGTGACGATGATCGGATCGGGACTATAGGATGCCTTCTGGTCCCGATGTTCATAACCGATGGCGAAACCGACCGCGCCCGCCGGCAGGTCGAACAATTCACCCGACAGGTTCGCCGTGAAGTCCCACAGCCGCTGGTCGCTCTTGTCCCGCTCGTCGAAGGTCACATAATCCAACATGGCCTGGGTGATCGACCCGGCGCCGCCGAATATGTTGAAGGGCACGCAGGGTGCGGTGCAGGCCGATACGGGGCCGAGTGCTTGCCGCAGCCTGGCGGCGTTGAGATTGCCGGTAAAGACCTGATGCGCGTCGTTGATGCCGTAGACGCCGTTGACGTCCCAATACCATTTATGTTCGCCGACATCGAAGGAACCATCCAGCGTCGCGGCCATGGTCAGCGTATCGACATCCTGTGTGAAGGTGCGCTGCCCGCCTTCCACGAACCGCCGCCGGATGGTGGAATAATTGGGCTGAGACCCGTCGGCGCCCGACGACAGCGTGACGCCGAAGGGGTTGTAGGGGTTGGTGACATCGACCGAAATGGTGTCGAGCAGATTGCCGTTACCCGCATCCGGCCCGATGAACAGCGGCAGGAACGCGGCCTGGGTCGTGGAACCGCGATGTTGATAGACGAACCGCGTGCGCAGGTTGACGCTGTCGTTCAGTTCTCCCTTGAAGTTCACGAAGGCGCCATAGCGTTCGGAGGGAGTCAGAAGGTAATTATAGGGCGCGAAATTGAAGGAGTCCGTGCTGGAACTGTAGTTGCGATAATCCGCCAGTGTCGGATTGCGGCCGATCACTGGTGCATTCAGCGTCAGGCTTTGCCCCAAAACATCGTAACGGCCATTGGGCGTGGCGCTGGAACAGCCGCCGGCCGCGCAGCTCGTGGCGCCCGGCGTCGGCCATTGCGAGATGGAGCGGTCGGCGGTTCGGACCCCGTCCTGCTTCACATAATTGGCGCCGAAAACCAGCGAGGTGCGATCGGTCTGGATGCCGTAGCTGGCGTTGATATCCCAGGTGTGGCCATCACCCTGACGAAAGGTGCCGAATTGTGCCGAGAAATCCAGCCCCTTCTGGGACTGTTTGGTGATGATGTTGACGACCCCGGCAATGGCATCAGTACCATAAAGCGGCGATGCGCCGGACTGAAGCACTTCCACCCGTTCGATCATGTTGGCCGGAATGGTGTTGAGGTCTACCGAAGCGGGAATGCCGCCTGCCGCGGAACCATTCACATAACGCATGCCGTCGACCAGGATCAGCGTCCGCTTGGCGCCCAGATAGCGCAGATCGACTTCCGCCGAACCGGAACTGACGCCGGTGCCGTCGGGCGGGCCGCCGATATTGCCGGCATTGTTGACCTTGGTATTCAAACCGCCGGCCGCGCTGGGAATACGCTGAAGAACATCGGCGATCGAGGACAGCCCCGTCCGCCCGATCGCTTCCTGATCGACGGTCACGACCGGCTTGTCCTGATTCAACGGATTCTGGCGGATGCGGGAACCGGTAACGATGATGGAAACGCCCTCATCCCCCTGGGGAGCGGCCTGGGCCAGAACTGGTGTCGTCCAGATCAGGACCGACATGACTACGCCGTATTTAAGACTATTCTTGTTGCGCATAATAACACCCCACAAAACAGACCCGGTGGAGTGTTGTCCGTCTACATCACCGTGGCAATCGTCCTTGGCTTATAATGTATAAATTCAGACCCTTTTTTTCCCTTATGTTGCTCATCCGCAACAAATTACTCCTTATATCCGCTTTTTGGGATGTGGATCGTGAGTTTGATATTCTGCCATCCGACATGCCGCCGTTCGCCGATTGCATGGAGGGGTGGCCATGATCATTCGGAGGCGGCGAGCGATTTGGATAAATCTCTATGGCAACCGGCGGAACGATATGTCGCAACACTGATTGCTGCCCTTGATTCCAGCCGCTAAGGATTGCAACGATCCTTTGTCATCAAAGGATCATCGAACGCCTTTATCCAGCCGGGACGTCCGACAAGGATGACTGGTGGCGCGATGGCTCGCGCTTTTCTCCATTGTTGGATATGTCCCCGCCATGTCTGATTTGCCTTCTTTAGCGCAAGCGCTCGCGGAAGCCGGCCGCCGGCTGGATGCGCGGGGTCTCGCGCCGGCGACGGCGGGCAATTATTCCGCCCGGCTTGCGGACGGAGCCATCCTCATCACCCGGTCGGGCGCGCATAAGGGACGCCTGACGCAAGCGCAGTTCATGCGGGTCGCGCCGGACGGCGCGGCGATCGATCCGGGCAAATCCTCCGCCGAAACCTTGCTGCACTGCCTCGTCTATGCGGTCGATCCGGGCGCGGGGGCGGTGCTCCACACCCATTCCGTCGCCGGGACGGTTCTCAGCCGCGCGTTGGAAGGCCGGGACGGCATAGAGCTGGCCGATTATGAACTGCTCAAGATTTTTCCGGGCGTCACGACCCACCGGACCAGCGTGACCCTTCCGCTGGTGGACAATAGTCAGGACATGCCGGCACTGGCTGCCCAGCTCCGGCCGATATTGGAGAGGCAGGAACCGCCGATCCCTGCTTTCTATATTCGCGGCCATGGTCTTTATGCCTGGGGTCCGACGCTGGAGGCGGCGGAGGCGATGGTCGAGGGGTGCGAATTTCTGCTCGCCTGCGCCTGGGAAGAACTGAAGCTGAATGGAGTGGCCCGATGACCGCGCTGACCCAATATGACGACAAGCCGCCTCATGAAGCGCGAGGTTCATGGGATGATCATGCGGCGATCGCCGCTCTGCTGGAGCCCGCGGGCATAGGGTTGGAGCGCTGGGAAGCGAACGTGGCGCTGGCGCCCGACGCCACGGACGACGACATCATGCAGGCCTATGCCGGGGACATCGAGCGGCTGAAGGCACGGGGCGGCTATCGGTCATGCGACATTGCCAGGCTGACCCCCGATCACCCGGAACGAGAGGCCATGCGCGCCAAATTCCTGGCCGAACATGTTCATGACGATGATGAGGTCCGCTTCTTCGTCGAAGGCGCGGGCCTGTTCTACATCCGCTCGGGCGGCGTGGTTCATGCGCTGCTCTGCACGGCCGGCGACCTGATCGTCCTGCCCGCGGGCACGCCGCATTGGTTCGACATGGGTGAGCGGCCGCATTTCACCGCCATCCGCCTGTTCACGACGCCCGACGGCTGGGTCGCCCGCTTCACCGGCGACGAGATCGCGCGCGCCATTCCGCTCTATCAGGGGGCGGCATGAGGCTTGGGAGCCGCCCTGGCGCGATCGTCACGGACATAGAGGGCACGACATCCAGCATCGCCTTCGTCCATGATGTGCTCTTCCCTTATTCCCGCGCCCGGTTGGCGGCCTTCGTCGCGGACCATCCGGAGGAGGTCGCGCCGATCCTCGACGCGGTGCGGGCTGAAGCCGGGGCGGGACTGGACCCGCAGGCCTGCGTCGATCTTCTGCTGCAATGGCATGATGCCGACCGCAAGATCGGTCCGCTCAAGCAATTGCAGGGTCTGATCTGGGCGGACGGCTATGCGCAGGGGCATTTCACCGGGCATGTCCATGCTGACGCGGCAGAAGCGCTGCGCCGCTGGCACGATGCGGGCATCCCGCTCTACGTCTATTCTTCCGGTTCCGTGGCGGCGCAAAAGCTGCTGTTCGGGCATAGCGATCATGGCGATCTCACCCCCCTGTTCGCGGGCTATTTCGACACTGCGATCGGCGGCAAGCGGGAAACGCAATCCTATCGCGCCATCGCCGCTGCGCTGGACTGGCCGCCAGCCGAAATATTGTTCCTCTCCGACACGCCGGAGGAACTGGCCGCAGCGCAGGAAGCCGGGCTGGCCGTGACCCTGTTGGTGCGAGATGGGGCGCCGCCGGACGACGCCTTTCCCGCCGTTTCCAGCTTCGACGTCATAAATTGGGGGGAGGATCGCTGATGAGCTATGCCGCTTTGGACGAACGCAGCGTCGGTCCGTTCCTTGCCACGATTCCCGCCGTCGCCGCGCGCCTTGGCGGAACGCCGGACGGCTGGACGGTGCGGGAGGTCGGGGACGGCAACCTCAATCTCGTCTTTCTGGTCACAGGGCCGGAAGGCGGCGTCGCCGCCAAGCAGGCGCTGCCCTATGTCCGCATGGTCGGTGAAAGCTGGCCGCTACCCCTGTCGCGAGCCTATTATGAGCGGCTCGCTCTGGCCGATCAGGCCGCCCATGCGCCCGACCGCGTGCCCGCTTTGATCCATCATGACGATGGCATGGCCCTGACGGTGATGGCCTTGCTCAGCCCGCATCGCACCCTGCGCGGCGCGCTCATCGAAGGGGAACGCTATCCGTTGCTCGCGGGCCATCTGGCGGAATTTCTGGCCGATACGCTGTTCTTCACCTCCGACCTTGCGGTGCCGGTGGCGGACAAGAAGGCGCGCATCGCCGCCTATCTGGGCAACACCGCCATGTGCCGGATCACCGAGGATCTGATCTTCGACGAGCCTTATTATGACGCGCCGATGAACCGTCATACGCCGGGCCTGGAGGATGTGGTCGACGCCTTCCGGGCGGATGTGCCGCTTCGCCTCGCCGCGCAGCGTATGAAGGCCCGCTTCCTCGCCGCCCCGGAGGCGCTGCTGCATGGCGATCTCCACACCGGATCGGTGATGGTGACGGCCAGCGATACGCAGGTGATCGACCCCGAATTCGCCTTTTATGGCCCCATCGGCTTCGACGTGGGCATGATCCTCGCCAACCTCTGGATGGCCTATCTGTCGCAGTCCGGCCAGCGTCCCGCGGAGCGCCCGGACCCGTGGCTGCTGGATCAGGCGGAGGCATTGTGGGCGGGATTCGCCTCGCGCTTCGCCGGGCATTGGCGCGCCCTCGACCCGCAGGCGGAGCATGGCGCGCTCCACGCTCTGGCCAAGGCCGATGCCGATTTGCGAGAGGCGGCGATCAGGGATCGGCTTGACAGCATCTGGACCGATGCTCTGGGTTTTGCCGGTTGCGAGATGATCCGCCGGATTCTGGGCCTCGCCCATGTGGCCGATTTCGAGAGCATCGCGGATGAAGGCTTGCGCGCCGGTTGCGAACGCCGGGCGCTGCGCATTGCGCGCTCGCTGCTGGTGGATCGCCCATCCTTTCCCGGCATTGCCGCCGTGTCGCAGGCGATCGGTCAGGAGCTGGCGCTGGCATGAAGCTGGATGGTCAGACCACGCGTTCCATCTGGCTGGAGCCGGATGGGTGGAGCGTCGGCATTTTCGATCAGCGGCGCCTGCCCTGGGCGCTGGAGCGGCTGGTGCTGCGAACGCCCGGCGATGCCTATGACGCCATCGCGGATATGGCCACCCGTGGAGCGCCGCTGATCGGCGCCGTCGCGGCCTATGGGTTGGCGCTGGCGCTGCGGGAGGATCCCGGTGTCGCGTCGCTCGAACGCGCTTTCGCGCATCTCGCCTCAGCCCGTCCAACGGCGGTCAATCTGCGCTGGGCGCTGGAAAGAGTGCGCGCCGCCGTCGTGAAGCAGCCGACCGGGGAACGGGCCGCGCTTGCCTATGCCGAAGCCGCTCGCCTGTGTGAAGAGGATGTCGCCGCCAACCGGGCGATCGGGGAAGCCGGATTGCCCCTCATCCGGGAGATCTCGGCGCGCAAGGGTGGAGAGCCGGTCAACATCCTGACCCACTGTAATGCCGGATGGCTGGCGACGGTCGACTGGGGCACGGCGACCGCGCCCATCTATCTTGCCCATGACGAGGGCATCGCCGTCCATATCTGGGTCGACGAGACGCGGCCGCGCAACCAGGGGGCGTTGACCGCCTTCGAACTGGCGGGCCATGGCGTCCCGCATAGCCTGATCGTCGACAATGCGGGCGGCCTGCTGATGCAGCAGGGCAGGGTGGACATGGTCATCGTCGGCACCGACCGGGTGACGGTGAATGGCGATGTCTGCAACAAGATCGGCACCTATTTGAAGGCGCTGGCGGCGCAGGCGCATGGCGTGCCTTTCTATGTCGCGCTGCCGTCCAGCACCTATGATCCGGCAACCCCGGACGGGGCAAGCGTGCCGATCGAGGAGCGCGCCGCCGATGAAATACGGTTCATGACGGGTCCCGACGATCATGGCGTCGCGGTGCGAATCGGCGTCACCGCTTCGCCCGCCGTGAATCCGGCTTTCGATATTACGCCTGCCGGACTGGTTACGGCCTATATCACTCAAACCGGGCTTGTCACCGATGCGAAGCGGCTGGGATAAAGCATGTTCAATAGCTCCCATTGGTGACAATGACGCTGGCGCTGATCGTCGCGGACGGCATGGGCACCAGGGCTGCATAGCGCATCATCGGGCTGCCGCTCATATTATAGCTCACCCGTACCCGGAAGGTGCCGGTCGCGTCAGGTCCGGCCGTGACGACCGGCCCGCCGCCCGCCGCCAGCAGCGTGCCATAGCCGTTGATCACCGCCTGCGCCCGGCTCTGCGCCAGCGACGTGCGCTCAGTGGTGGAGAGGCCCGCCACGGCGGCGCGGGCGCCCTCGACGGCGGCATGGCGCACGCCCATCAATGCCGCGAAGTAAAAGGAATAGAGTATGATCGCGAAGACCAGCATCAACAGCGCGGGCGCCAGCAGCGCGAATTCCAGCGCCGCCAGCCCCCGCTCGCATGCGAGCAGGCGGCGCACCCGGCTCCGCATCAGCTCGATGGGATGCTGTTGAACATCGTGGTGAAGGCGGCGCCGAGTTGCGTCCTGAAATTGGTGCCCACCGCGACGATCGCCGCCACCACCACCGCGCCCAGCACGGCATATTCCACGGCGGTCAGCCCTTTTTCATCCCGCGCCAATTTCGCGATCAGCGATCCCAGAAACTTGTTCATCCCATATCTCCTTATTCCCTCCATGATGACCGGCGGCGAGCGGGGGAGGGGCCCGCCCGCCGCCAGATCTCACACCAGCACCGGCACCCCGCAGCGCGCCCCGGTCGCCCAGAGCGTCGCATGGCCAAGCTGTATGCCCAGCGCACCGAGCAGATTGGTGACCAGCGGATCGATGGTGGTGCCGACCAGCGCCGCCAGCGGATTGACGACGCCGCTCAATAGCTGCGACCGGGCGAGCGCCTTGGTCGCATCGCAGACGATCGGAAGGCAGGCGCCCAGCAACTGCACCTGCAATCCGTCCGGCGCGCCAAGGCTGCTGGCCAGCGATGTCAGTAGCGGCCCGACCTGCGATCCATTGCCGATGCTGGCGGACGTGCCCGGCGATCCCGGACGGCCGATCGTGCCCTGCCCGCCGGGGCCGAAGACCAGCGCGCCGCTATTGCCCATGACCGGCTGCGCCACGGCGCGGCCTTCCACGGCGACGACGCCCAGCGCGTTGACGATCCGGGCCGGCTGCACGTCGGCGGCGGACAGGGCGGGCATGGGGCGCGTCATCGCGCCGGCGGGCAGGGTGCCGATATAGGCGTTGACGAGGCCGGTGCTGGCCTGGACCGTGACGCGCATATCCCGCGCCTGTTCGGCCGTGTCGGGGCAGTCGATGGCGCTCACCTGCCCCTGCGCCGCCGCAATGTCGATCGTCACCGGCAGATTGACCGACACCAGCGGGACGCCCAGCAAGGTGACATTCTTGATGCCGACATCCAGTTGCAGCCGCAATGCGGATGTCGCGGCGCTGGTTTCCCCCGCCGGGCCGAAGGAAAAGCGCGGCCGGTCCATCGGTCCGCTCGCCATGCCGGCCAGCAGGACGCTGCTGCCCGGCGCGATCGTGCCGACCGCATCGGACAGGTCGACCGTGCCGCTTCCCGCCTGCACCGCGAAGGAAAAGAGCTGATAGGCGTTGATCCCGGCGCGCAAGGCGGGTTTCTCATTCGCGCCGCCCACCGGCATGTTCTTCCACACGCCAAGGCCGAACAGCCCTTTTAGCGGCACGGTATAGCCGTTGCCGACCTGCCCCGCGAGCAGGGTCAGCGTGGCGGCGGTCGCGGCGTTGTCGGCGGCGCTGGCGGCGGCATGGAGCAGATCCTGCAACCCCACCGTCCGGGCGGTGAGCGCGGCATAGGTTCCGCTTTCCCCCACCCGCTGCGCCAGCGCATCGAAGAACAGGCCCGCATCGACACTGCTGGCCATCAACGCCTCGACATCGGCGGTGGAGAGGTGCAGCTTGATGCCCAGCAGCGCGCCCAGCAGATCATTGACGCTGTTCACCAGCGCATTGGTGACGGTCAGGATGCCGGAGGTGATGCCGACCCCTGCCTCATCGATGCGCGCGGCGGTGGCGCTGGCGGCGAGTTCGGGCAGCGGATTGGCCGGTCCCAGCACATGCATCAGGAACTGCCGTGCAGGCTTTCCAGTCCGGATGCGCACAGCATTCACCCGTCCGTTGCCCGGACACAGCGCCATGCTGGCATCGAAACGCTGCGCAGCGCCGAGTCCCGCATCGGCGCAATAGCGGCCTGTCTCCACCGAGCGGAGAATGGCCGGATCATAGCCGTTGCGGGTCAGGCTGTCCCGTGCCCGCGCCGTCGCCTGCGCGGGGTTCATCGCGGCGGCCAGCGCGGCCGCATCGGTCGCGGCGCGCAGATTGCGCTCGCTCACATAATAAAGCCCGGCATCCAGCGCGAAGCCCGCCGCGCCTATCAGCACCGCGCCCAAAGCCGCGATCATCGGCGCCACGGCGGCCGACTGGTCGCGCCTGAGGGAGCTGACCCTTGCCCCATGCGAACCGTGTTCCTGCGAAGGCAGGAACCCAGTCCCGCCGCCCGATCTGGGTTCCTGCCTTCGCAGGAAGACGCGGCGCTTCCACTCAATCATGTCGCTCGTCCGGCGCCCGCTCGACCCGCCGCCCGATGGACTCCAGATAAAGCTGCCGTATCCGCGCAGCCTCTTCCGCCGAAAGCTCCGCCTCCTCGCGGACGGGCGCCTTCAACTGCGCTTCAATTACTTGTCGCGCCGCGCTCTCCACCGGCAGCGGCGGGGGCGGGGAAGGGGAAGCCAGCATCATCCACAGCACCATCATCGATCAGCCTCCCTTCCCGATCCGAACGGCCTCTGCCGCCAGTTTCCGCCGCAGCCCGCCATCCCCGATCCGCCGCAGCCCCGCCTCGGCCTCCGCGTCCCGCCCACCGACGATCAGCGCCAGCAGTAGATTGTTGCGAATGACCGCCATTTGCGGCGCCAGGTCGCTCGCGCCGCGCAACGCCTCTATCGCTGCCCCAGCCCGTCCGGCGCGCAGCAGCGCATAGCCCAGCGCATTGCGCAGCAACGGATCGGCTGGGCTGGCGCGGCCCGCCTGCTCGTAAAAAGCCGCAGCCTCCGCCCAGCGCCCACGCGCCGCCAGCAAATGCCCGCGTACCGCGCTGACCCCGCCGTCCGCCGTCTCGACCGGCAAGGGCACCGCCTCCGCCGCATCGATCTGACCCAGATCGATCAGGCTGTTGACCCGCAGCAGCCGCGCTTCGGCATCGCCCGGATAGCGCCGCTCGAAATCGTCGAGATAGGCCAGCGCCGCCCGGGGCCGCCCGTCGCCGCGCGCCTGATGGATGAGTTGCAGATAAAGGCCGCGTATATCCGGCGCCTCCTTCGCTTGCACAGGCGCAGCCGTCATCAGCAACGCCGCCAGCATGAACCGCCTCATTGCGAAATCCCCCGCAAGGTATCGAAGATCGCCACCACCGGCGGCCCGCCCAGCACCACGAACAGAGCGGGCATGAAGAAGAGGATCATCAGCACCACCATCCGCACGGTAATGCCGCCCATCGCCTCGCGCGCCCGCATGACGCGGCGCTGGGTGAACTCGCGCACGAATTCGCGCAGGGCAGGGGCCAGCTCGATCCCCTGGAACAGCGCCTGCCGGAACAGCGCCGCCAGCTCCTTCGCCCCGTTCACCGCCACCCGCGCCGCCCAGCGGTCCAGCGCCAGTTCATAGCGCATCCCCCGGTCGAGATCGGCCACCAGCATCGCGATCAGCCGCGCATGATGCGGCACGGCGATGCTTTCATCCCGCGCAATGGAACGGAAGCATTGGTCGAGCGAAATCCCGCTCTCCAGCATCATCAGCATCAGGTCGAGCAGGAAGGGAAATTCCGCCATGATCGCCTGCGCCCGCCGCGCCGCGAGCAGATGGATCGCCTGCTTGGCCCCGATATAGGTCAGGCCGGCGGCGATCACGATCAACAGCGGCTGCGCGAAGAAACCGCCCCACATCATCCTGGAAACGACCATCACCGCCGCCGCCGCGCCGCCGGTCGCCGCCATGCGGGTCCACACGAACCAGTCGGCCGCCCGCGCATGCTGGAAGCCCGCCAGCATCAGCTTGGCCGCGATTTCCGACTTGTCCCGCCCGCGAGCCGCAAAGGCACCAGGCAGCCGAAAGGCGGTCCGCTCCCCGGCCATCCCCAGCCGCGCCTCCAGCCGCTGGTCGGCCAGCAGCATCCGCATCCCGGCAAAAGCGCAGGCCGCCCCCAGGGCCGCACAGAAAAGAAACAGCGCCCCCATCAGAAGGCGAGCCTCATCACCCGCCGCATGACCAGCATCCCCATTCCTTGCAGCACCACTGCCACGACCGCGAGCCTGTGGCCCCGCGGATCATTGACGAAAAAATCGATATAGCTGGGGTTCATGGCCACCAGCAGCGCCATCGCCACCAGCGGCATGACGATCAACACCCGTCCGCTGATCTTCGCTTCGGAAATGGCGGCCTTCAGCTCGCGCTTGATCCGGATGCGCTCGCGCAGGATGTTGGCCAGGTTCAGCAGCACCGCCGAAATCGACCCGCCATAGCGCATATTGGTGCGGATCGCGGCGGCGAGCATCGATATTTCAGGAACGCGCAGCCGCTCCGCCAGCATCTGCATCGCGTCGGCCACCGGCGCGCCCAGTTCCAGCCGCCGCGCAACCGGGGCGATATAGGCCTGCACGATGGCGGGCGCATCGGCCAGCGCCCGCTCCAGCGCCTGCGCCAGCGAATTGCCGACCGCCTGCATCTGCCGCACGGCGTCGATATAATAAGGCAGCGCCTCGATCAGCGCCTCGACCCGCCGCTGCGCCCGCCGTCGCACCCAGGCCAGCAGCCCCAGCGGCACCCCGGCGATCACCGCCAAAGCCGCCACCGGCCCCGCCGCCAGCAAGGCAACCAACGCCGCCAGCACCAGCACGCCGCCGAAAATCCCCAAGGCCTGCGTCGTGACGTCGATCTGCGCCTGCGCCAGCAAGGGCGCGACGACATCCGGCGCCGCCAGCACCACCCGCCGCTGCGCCACCGCCGCCGAAGCCAGGCCCAACCGCCGGTCGATCACCGCCCGCTGCCGCGCCTGTTCCGCCAGCAATTGCCAGCCGATCCCCGCGACGATCAGCAGCGAGAGGATAAGGAAAGCCGCCCCGCTCAGCACGACCGCCCGCTCCGATAATCCCGCAGCCGCTCCGTAAAATAGGGCCGCAGCGACAGGGTGCGAAACTCCCCCAACCCCGACAAAGCAGGCTGTTCCTGAAAGACGAACAGCTCGTTCAGCGAATAGGCATCGCCCTCCAGGCCAGTGACTTCGCTGACCGACATCACCCGCCGACTGCCATTGGAAAGCCGCTGCAACTGCACCACCACATGCACGCTGTTGGCGATGAAGCGCCGGATCGCGCGAATGTCGCTCTGTACCCCGGCAAAGCCCAGCAGCATCTCCAGCCGGGCAAAGGCGTCCCTTGGACTATTGCCGTGCAGGGTCGCCATCGACCCGTCATGCCCGGTCGACATGGCCTGCAACATCTCGACCGCCTCGACCCCGCGCACTTCGCCCAAAATGATCCGGTCCGGCCGCATCCGCAGCGCATTGCGTACCAGTTCGCGGCTGCTCACCTCCCGGCTGCCGTCGACGGTCGGCGGCCGCGTCTCCAGCCGCACCACATGGCTCTGCCGCAACTGGAGTTCAGCCGCATCCTCGATGGTGATCAGCCGCTCCCGATCCCCGATGAAGGTCGACAGCATGTTGAGCAAAGTCGTCTTGCCCGCCCCGGTCCCGCCGCAGATCAGGATATTGAGCCGCGATCGCACCGCCGCGCTCAGATAAGCGGCCATGTCCGCGCTCATCACCTGATTCGAGACGCAATCCTCGATCGTCATGCTCTGCAACCGGAACTTGCGGATCGAGAGCGTCGGCCCGTCCAGCGCCACCGGCGGGATCACGATATTCACCCGCGACCCATCGGACAGGCGGGCGTCGACATAGGGACTGGACTCATCCACCCGCCGCCCGATCGGCCCGACGATCCGCTGGATGATGTTCATAAGGTGCGCATCGTCGCGAAAGCGCGTCTCGACCTTTTCCAGCAATCCGCCGCGCTCGGCATAGATATGCCCCGGCCCATTGACGATGATGTCGTCCACCGATGCATCGCGCAGCAGCGGCGCGAGCGGCCCCATGCCCGCCACCTCATCCTCGACATCCTCGATCAGCAGCAACCGTTCCGCGCTGTTGAGCGCCAGTTGCCCGCGCCGGCTGCGGCTGGCGATGACCTGCTCGATCTCCTCGCGCAGCGCCCGCGACCCCAAAGTCTCCGCCGTCTCGGCACGCGCCTCCAGTTGCTCGATCAGTTGGGTGCAGGTCTGCGCCTTGGCGAGCTGATAATTGTCGCTCATCCGCTGGGCGGCGGGTTGGGCGACGGGTGCGATCCGCACCTCCCGCGCAGGCAAGAAGCCCCTTTCCCCGGTCAGCAAACTCACGACGCACGCTCGTTTGTTTGTTTGCCGCGATTTAGCTTCGCTGGCCTTGCGGCTCCAAGCCGCCAGATGCCCGCATCTGGCTCGAAATCGCTCACGACTTTGAGCATCGCCCGTCGCAACCGATCGATCCCGCCAGCCTTGGACGCCACCCCACAAGCCCGCCGGATCGCCGCCATATAGGTCCCGCCATCCGCCTCCATCGCCAGCGGCCGCCCGGCGTTCAACGCATTGCGCATCCGCGCCCGGTCCGTCGGCAGGGCCAGCACCGATCCGACCCCCAGCGCATCCGCCATCCGCCGCCCATCCAGCAGCACGCCCGGCAGATGATCCCACAGCAGCAACCGCATCGCCTCGACCCGCTCGCGCTCCGCCCCGATCCGGTCGAGCAGGCGGCGGCACGCCTCGATCTCCCGGATCGATTGGCCGCAGAGCAGCTCCACTTGGGTAGCCTCCGCCACCACCTCGCGCAGCAGCCCGCCATGGCGCAGGCTCCCCGCATTCAACACCACATCGCTGCAACAGCCCCGCAGCAGCCGGATCAGCCCAGCCAGATCGCCCGGCGTCAGCCCCGCCGGCTCCGCCCCGGTCCCGCCGTCGAAGGTCAGCAGCATGAGCCCGCTCGGTCCATGCCGCGCCACCGTGCTGGCGAGCAGGCTGGCGTCCAGCCGTTCCATGTCGCTTATGGCCGAAGCCAGCCCATAATCGATGCTGAGGTCGAGATAAGTCGCCGCCGCGCTGGTCGGCAAAGTGCAGTCGATCAGCAAGGTCGAGCCCTGGCCTGAACCTTGGCTCGCCGCAATCGCCATGTCGGTCGCCACCATCGCGCAGGCATCCCGATCCGCGCCCAGGACCAGCGTCAACCGCCCCCGGTTCCCCCGATCCGCCGCCGCATCGTTCAGCAACCGCGCCAGGACGGCGGCAATCTCCGCCCCCTCGCCGTCGCGCGGGATGACATCATCCACCCCCGCCCGAATAGCGCGCAGCAACGGCTCCGCCTCCATCTCCTGCGTTGCGAGCACGACCGGCCGCCCGCCCGCGCTCTCCACCACGGTTCCTATCGCAGCGGACAAGGCCCGTTCCGGCGGAATCGCCGCCCGGTCGATCACGATGAGGCACGGCCCCGCCAATGCTTCGCGCTCGATCGACTGCACCAGCTCGACGGAAACCCGCCCGCCCATCGCCTCGTCGATCCGTTGCGCCAGCATCCGGTCTACGGAAAGCAGGAATATCGTCGCCATGGCTTACCGCCTCACCACGCCAAAGGGCGCGTTTGACTGGTCCAGCCCGTCCGTGCCCAGGATCATGTCGCCTATGCCGGGATCGATCCCAGCCGTCCCCGCGCCGGGCAGAGGCGGCATCTCGTCCGCCTTCACCGGCCCCACCAGCCTGGGCGTCGCGACGATGACCAGCTCCTGTTTTTCCTTCTGGTTCTGCTGCCGCTTGAAGAAAGCGCCGAGCACCGGAATATCGCCCAGAAAAGGGGTGCGCTCCTTCGTCACCGTCTGGCTGGAATAGCTCAGCCCCGCGATCACGAAGCTCTGCCCGCTGCCCAGCTCCACCGTCGTTTCCGCCGACCGCCGCCGCAGTCCCGGCACGACATAGCCCTGCAACTGTACGCCATTATTATAGTCGAGTTCGCTGACTTCCGGAGCGATCTTCAGGACGATATGGTCCTTCGACAGCACGAAGGGCGTGACGGACAACCGCACGCCGAACTCCTTATATTGGATGGAAAGCGTGTTCCCCGATCCGGAAACCTGCGGCACCGGCACGGGAAATTCGCCGCCTGCGAGGAAACTCGCCTGCTCGCCGGATCGCACCAGCAGGGTCGGCTGCGCCAGCAATTGCGACAGGCCGTTGGAGGAGAGCGCGCTCAACACCGCGCCGATGCCGCGATTGGGCGCGGAGAGGAACAGGTTGAAGGCGTTCTGGATCGGCGCGCTGGCTTCCAGTGAAAGGCCATCGGGATTGAACGAGGCGCTCGCCAGACTGCTGGGCGAAACGATCGCCCCCTGAATATCGCCACTCAATTTGGAAAAGTTGAACCCTAGCGCCTTGAGCGTCGTCGCGGAGACTGCCGCGAATTGGACATCGACCGCCACGACCTGCTCGCCTGCTCGGACGACAGGCGCACTGGCTGCTGCGTTTGCCGCCACCTGAACCGGCTCCCGCGCAATCAGCCCGCCGTCACCGCCATAGACGCTGACGGTCGCATCGCCCTCGCCAATCGCCGTCAGCCGCAGCGACCGGGCCGAAGGCGCGGCGATGGACAGCACGCCCTCCCGATCTACTTCGATCCGTCCGATGGCGCGGGGGTAGGAAAGGGTACGCTGCTCCTTCACATGCAGCGTCGTTTGCGCGGCTGCGCCTATCGGCCAGCCCAGCGCGATCAGGCTGGCTGTCAGCGCGGAAATCCCTGTCTTCCTCAACGGCCGGCACTCCCGGAATAGATGGTTTCGCGGCGGTCGCCCACGACAAGCTCGATGGCATGCGGCATGGAACGGGGCGCCGCGTGAGGTGCAGGCGCTGTCATGATGCGCGGAGCGGCGGGTGCCACACCCGGCTCAGGCCCGGCAGAGGCGGCCACCGCCACGGCGACCTGCGCGCTATCGGCCGGATTGCGCAGCGACAGCGTCAAGGCGCCGGTGCTTTTCGCAAGGGAAAGGGTTGACACCTGCTCCGGCGTCAGCGCCAACGTCACTGTCCGCGCAGGCGGGGGAGGGGAGGACAGCGCCCCATCCACTCCCGAAGGCTGCTGCGTGCCGACGACGACCTCGCCCACCGCCAGCACCTGCACCATCTGGAGCAAAGCCTGTGCCCGGCTGCGCCCGGAACCCCGCGCCCCGCTGATCGCGTCGGCGCCGGGATAGACCACCTGCACGTCCACCCGATCGCCTGGCCGGACCAGCCCGGCCACGGCGATCTCCGCCGTCGTGTCGATGCTGACGGCGCGCATCCCCATGGGCACGCGAATGGCGAGCTTGCTCTCCATCCCCACCGCGTCGCGGGCGACGAGCGCCCGCATGGGAATGTCCCGCGTCGCAACCTTGCCCACCACTTCGGCGGAGGTCGCCGCATAAGGAAAGCGCGCAGGATCACCCGCCGCATTGCGGATCATCGTGGCCGTGATCGTCTCGCCGGTCCGGATCGCCCGCGCCGCCTGCACCAGCACGACGGCAGGCACGGCGATCTTCGCTGGCGCGGCGCTGCCCTGCACCGTCGCGGCGGAGGCCTTGCGCAATTCCCGGACGCCCAACGCCAGAAAAGCCGAAGTGGCGGTCAGCCCGACGGCGATCGTCAGCTTGGCCTTCAAACCCAAACGCATTGCTTTCCCCCATGAGCGTATTGCGTGAACGCAAAACGCTTCAGCCGGGGGAATTCATAGCCTTTGGGCGATTGTCACGGCATGAAAGAAGCAACCGGAACGGCGCAAAGTCCTGAATCGCGGGAATGGCAGCTTTATAGAGAGGCGACGGGCGTTTCGCTCATCCCAACCCACGCAAAATCCATTCAGAGCGAGCGCAATTGATCCGAAACGGTTCCGATTGCTTTCAGGATGAAGGACCAAGCCTCTGCGTTGTAAGCTAATACAGGGGATCCTCAAGCATCCACCGAAATCACTCCGCGCCTTATCTGATCCAGCTCGATACTTTCGAACAAGGCCTGGAAATTGCCGTTGCCGAAGCCCTCATTCCCCTTGCGCTGGATGATCTCGAAGAAAATCGGCCCGAACATATTCTCGGTGAAGATTTGCAGCAAAATCCCCTCGCCATTTTCCACCGAACCGTCGATCAATATCCGGTTCTTTTTCAGCCGTTCCAAGTCCTCGCCATGCCCCGGCACCCGCTTGTCGACCAGTTCATAATAAGTCTCGATCGTATCCTGAAGCCGCACGCCACGCGCCCGCAACTTTTCCACCGTCTCGTAGATATTGTCGGTGGTGAGCGCGAGATGCTGAATCCCCTCGCCATGATATTGGCGGATGAATTCCTCGATCTGGCTCTTGTCGTCCTGGCTTTCGTTCAGCGGAATGCGAATGGCCCGGTCCGGCGCGATCATCGCCTGACTGAACAGACCGGTCGCCTGCCCCTTGATATCGAAATATTTCTGTTCCTCGAAACCGAAGAGCGTCCGGTAGAACTGGCTCCACACCCGCATCTGCCCGCGCCGGACATTGTGGGTCAAATGGTCGAGCATATCCAAGCCGACATTATTCTTCGCCTCTGCCTCGCGCCAGCCGGGAAACTCCGCCCAGTCGGCGTACAGATCTTCCCCATCCCTGATGAAATAAAGATAGGAACCGCCAATGCCCTGGATGACGGTATCATCCTCATCCGTCGGTTTCGCGCCATGCTCCAGCGCCCAGGCCATCGCCGCTTCGGGATCGGCGACGCGAAAGGCCATGGCGCTCGCGGACGGCCCATGCTCGCCCCGGAAAGCCGCCACCCGCCCGGCATCGTCGCGGTTCAGCATCATGTTGATACGACCCTGCTTGTAACGCGTGATATTCTTGGTCGGATGCCGATGGCTGGCCACGAAGCCCAATTGTTCGAACTGCCGCCCCATGGCTTCGGGATCGGGTGAGGTGAATTCGACGAACTCGAAACCGTTAAGGCCCAGCGGATTGATGTTGTCAGCCATGAAGGCGATCCTCTCGATTATGATAGATAGGGTGCGAGGCCCGCGACAAAGGCAGGAATATTGTCCAGCGTCAGCCCCGCAATATTGATGCGGCCATTGCCCGCCATATAGATGCCACGCTCCCGGCGGAGCGCCTCCACCGCATCCGGCCCCAGCGGCAACAGCGCGAACATGCCCCGCTGGTTCCCGATCGCCGCCAGCCGCTCGTGACTCGCCGCCAATGCCATGCGCAGTCCATTGATCCGCGCCCGCATCGCGTCCAGCTCCGCCGCCCAATCGGCCCGCAAGGCCGCATTCTCCAACACCAGCCGCACCACCGCCGCGCCATGATCGGGCGGCATCGACCAGATCGACCGCGCCAACGCCAGCACATTGCCGCGCACCAGATCGCTCGCATCCGATTGCACCCACAGCGCGCCCACACGTTCCCGATACAGCCCGAAATTCTTGTCGCAGCTATAGGCGATCACGGCCTCGGGCAGCGCGCCGAGCAGTCCGCGCATCGCCGCCGCATCCGCCGCCAGCCCATCGCCCAGCCCCTGATAGGCAAGGTCGATGAAAGGCAACAAGCCCCGACTCTCGCACAGCCGCCCGATCTCCTGCCACTGCTCCGCAGTAAAATCCGCGCCTGTCGGATTATGGCAGCAGCCATGCAGCAACAGCACGTCGCCCGCTCGCGCCTGCGCCAAATCCTCGATCATCGCCTCGAAATCGATCTCGGCGCTTGCCACGTCAAAGAAGCGATGCGTCTGGATAGCCAGCCCTGAATCCCGGAAGATCGGCGCATGATTGGGCCAGGTCGGCGTCCCGATCCACACCGCCGCCCCTGGACGGCTGCGCGCAATCAGCTCAGCGCCCAGCCGCAGCGCGCCGGTTCCGCCAGGCGTCTGCACCCCGACCAGCCGATCCGCCCCTGTCCCGAAAGCGACCCCTGCCAGCAACTCCACAAAGCGCAGGTCGCCCTCCGCACCCAGATAGGATTTCGTCTCCTGATCGCGCAGCAGCATCGCCTCAGCCGCCTTGACGGCGCGCATCACCGGCGTCCGTCCCAGATCGTCGCGGAACATGCCCACGCCCAGGTCTATCTTCCCAGGCTGCGGATCCGCCCGGTACATCCCGATCAGCCCCAGCAGCCCATCGGCGGGTTGCACCGCCAGCCCGTCGAAAAAGGAGCGTTCTTCCACCAGTTCCCGCGTCAGCATGTCATCTTCGCTCGCGCATAGTCCTGCGTGCCGCGATGGTAGACGCGATCTTCGGGCAACACCGCATCGGGCGCCAGGTCGTTCTCGCCCTCCAGCTCGCGATAAATGGGACCGAAGTCCACATCCGATGTTTTCGTCAGCAAATCCTCGAAACTGTCGATGACGAAATAGCTCTGCTGATAGTCGTCGATGCGATATTCCGTCCGCATCAGCCGCTTGAGATCAAAGCCGATCCGATTGGGCGAGGCGTCGTCCAGCGCGAAGACGGACTCTCCATAGGAGGAGACGATGCCTGCACCATAAAGCTGCATCCGGCCTTCGCGCCGCATCAGCCCGAACTCCACCGTATACCAGTAAAGCCGCGCCAGATGATCGATCGCCCCCATATGGTCGGCGCGCAAACCGCCTTCGCCATAGGCCTGCATATAGTCCGCAAAGGCCGGGTTGGTCAGCAAAGGCACATGGCCGAAGACATCGTGAAAGACATCCGGCTCCTGCAAATAATCGATCTGCGCCGGCTTGCGGATAAAGCGCCCGGCGACGAAACGCCGATTGGCCAAATGTTCGAAAAACACCCGATCCGGCACCAGCCCCGGCACCGCCACCACCTGCCATCCGGTGCGCCGCATCAGCCGCTCCGACAGTTCGGCAAAGTCGGGAATGCCGGGCCGCGTCATCCGCAGAATGTCCAGCCCTTCGAGGAATTCCGGCACGACCCGCCCTGGCAGCATCGCCGCTTGGCGCTCGAACAGCCGGTCCCACATCGCATGCTCGTCAGGCGTATAGGCAGCCCAGTCCTGCGGAACCGTCCAGTCCGCAGCCGCGCCGTCAGGAAATGCCAGTTCAGCCTGTGCCATGGGAAGCCTTATCGCACGCCCCAGGGGAAAATGGGTTTCATTTTCGCGCAAATCACGCAGTCCAATGAAACAGGATCGTCACTTTAGCTGATAATATGAAACAATCTCATCCTAAAATACCCGGCAAGTCCAACTCCTTCTCCCGAGCGCAATCCCGCGCAATTTCATAACCCGCATCCGCATGCCGCATCACCCCGGTCGCCGGATCGTTCCACAATACCCGTGCCAAGCGCCTGGCCGCCGCCTCTGTTCCATCCGCGACGATCACCATCCCCGCATGCTGCGAATAGCCCATGCCGACCCCCCCGCCATGATGCAGCGACACCCAGGTCGCGCCCGAAGCGGTGTTCAGCAACGCATTGAGTAGCGGCCAGTCGGAAACGGCATCGCTGCCGTCCTTCATCGCCTCCGTCTCCCGATTGGGCGAAGCGACCGAGCCGGAGTCCAGATGATCGCGCCCGATCACCACCGGCGCCTTCAACTCGCCCTTCGCCACCATCTCGTTGAAGGCCAGCCCCAGCCGATGCCGGTCCCCCAATCCCACCCAGCAAATCCGCGCCGGCAGCCCCTGAAAGTGAATCCGCTCCCGCGCCATATCCAGCCAATGATGGAGAGGTGCGTCCTCGGGCAGCAATAACTTCACCTTGGCATCGGTGCGATAAATATCCTCCGGATCGCCCGACAGCGCCACCCAGCGAAACGGCCCGATCCCCCGACAGAACAGCGGCCGGATATAGGCCGGCACGAACCCCGGAAAATCAAAGGCGTTCTCGACCCCCTCATCCTTCGCCATCTGGCGGATATTATTGCCATAATCGGTGGTCGGCACGCCCGCCGCCTGAAAATCCAGCATCGAGCGCACATGCGCCGCCATGCTCGCCTTCGCGGCCTTTGCCACTGCTTCCGGCTCCCGCTCCCGCCGCTCGATCCACTCCGCGACGGTCCACCCGATCGGCAGATAGCCATTCACCGGATCATGCGCGCTGGTCTGGTCGGTCAAAAGATCAGGCCGCACTCCGCGCCGATAGAGTTCCGGCAGAACCTCCGCTGCATTGCCCAACAGCCCCACCGATACCGGCTTCCGTTCCGCGCAACTCTTCTTAATGATCTCCAAGGCTTCCTCGATCGAAGAAGCCGCCGCGTCGAGATAGCCCGTCCGCAACCGCATCTCGATCCGGCTCGGCTGGCATTCCACGGCCAGACAGGAAGCCCCCGCCATCACCGCCGCGAGAGGCTGCGCGCCGCCCATGCCTCCCAGACCGGCGGTCAGCAGCCACTTGCCCGAAAGGTCGCCGCCATGATGCTGCCGCCCCATCTCGACGAAGGTTTCGTATGTTCCCTGCACGATCCCCTGCGTGCCGATATAAATCCAAGACCCTGCCGTCATCTGCCCGTACATGGCGAGGCCGCGCTTATCGAGCTCGTTGAAATGCTCCCAATTCGCCCAATGCGGCACCAGATTGCTGTTCGCGATCAACACGCGAGGCGCATCCACATGCGTGCGAAACACCCCCACAGGCTTCCCCGACTGCACCAATAAAGTCTGATCGTCGTCCAGCCGCTTCAGCGTCTCGACGATCCGGTCATAACTCTCCCAGTCGCGCGCCGCCCGCCCGATGCCGCCATAGACGACCAGCTCCTCGGGCCGCTCCGCCACATCGGGGTGGAGATTGTTCATCAGCATCCGCAACGGCGCCTCGGTTAGCCAGCTTTTAGCGCTCAGCGTCGTGCCTGTGGCAGGCCGGATGATGCGGCTGTTATCGATACGGGTCATCAGGCTTCCTCATATGCTATTGGGCATTCAGCCGTGAGCTTCCGCAAAACGGATGCAGCGGCGCAAAATCTTGGTCAGAACGGCACGCATCGGCGCGGCGCGCTCAGGGTCGAAAACCGGCGGCCAATCGCCCGCTTCATCCAGATACCCCCGCATCGCCAGCTCCATCTGGATTGCATGCACGCCCTTGTCCGGTTCGCCATAGTTGCGCGTCGTCCACCCACCCTTGAAGCGCCCGTTCAGCACATGGCTCTGCCCGTTCGCCGCGCAAATCTCCTGCACGGCGGCTGAGAGAACGGGCGAACAACTCACCCCGCCAAAAGTACCGATATTGAACAGCGGCAATTTGCCCTCGAACAGCCGGGGCACATGGCTTCGGATCGAATGCGCATCATAGAGCACCACCCGCTCATGCCGGACCCTCAAGCGCGCAATCTCCCCGGCCAGCGCCGTATGATAGGGCACGAACCAGCCTTGGGTCCGCCGGGCGACCTCCGTCTCATCAGGCACGGCCCCCGCATAAAGCGGCTCCCCATCGAAAGTCGTCGTCGGGCACAATTCCGTCGTAGCCTGCCCCGGATAGAGCGAAGCCCCGGACGGGTCACGGTTCACATCGACAACGCTCCGCGAAACCGCCGTCCGCACGACCGTCGCGTCCAGATCGCGGGCAAAGGCGTAAAGCCGATCCACCCACCAATCCGCATCCCACAGCGCCAGTTCGGGCGAACGGAAATCCGCCTCCACATCGGCCAGGTCGGTCCCGCTATGGGGCAGGGCGACGATCAAGGGCGCCTCGCCAGGAGTGACTTCCAGCCAGCTCATCCCACCACGCCCGGCAGAGCCAGCCCTGCCGCCTCGATCACCGCGCCGGAGCGCACCAGATGATTGGCGATCTCCATATCCGGATGGAAATGCCGATCCTCCTCCAGATGCGGCACCTCGGCGCGCAGCCGCGCCCGCACAGCCTCCAACGCGTCGGAAGAGGTCAAGGGTGCATGGAAATCGCAACCCTGCGCCGCCGCCAGATATTCGATGCCGATCACGCCTTCGGCATTCTCCACCATCTCCGCCAATCGCCGCGCCCCATGCGCCGCCATCGACACATGATCCTCCTGATTGGCGGAGGTCGGGATGGAATCCACGCTTGCCGGAAAGGCCCGTTGCTTGTTTTCGGAAACCAGAGCCGCCGCCGTCACCTGCGGGATCATGAAGCCGCTGTTCAGCCCCGGCCGGGGCGTCAGAAAGGCGGGCAGTCCCGACAAGGCCGGATCGACCAGCATCGCGATCCGCCGCTCGGCTATGGACCCGATCTCGCACACCGCCATGGCGATCATGTCGGCGGCAAAGGCCACCGGCTCCGCATGGAAATTGCCGCCCGACAAAGCCTCATCCGTCTCCGCGAAGATCAGCGGATTGTCGGATACCCCATTGGCCTCCGTCTCTAGCATCGCGGCGGCGGACCGCAACACGTCCAGCGCCGCGCCCATCACTTGCGGCTGGCAGCGCAGGCAATAGGGGTCCTGCACCCGCGGATCGTCCGCCCGATGCGAAGCCCGGATAGCCGACCCCGCCATCAACGCGGCCAGGGCTTCCCCTACCGCGATCTGCCCCGCATGCCGCCGCAGCCGATGGATGCGCGGATCGAACGGCGCATCGGTTCCCTTGGCCGCCTCGGTCGACAAAGCCCCGGTGACAAGCGCGGTCCGGAACAACCGATCCGCGCCGAATAGCCCGGCGAGGGCATTGGCGGTAGAAAATTGCGTCCCGTTGAGCAGCGCCAACCCCTCTTTCGGTCCCAACTCCAGCGGCGCCAGTCCAGCCCGCGCCAAAGCCTCCGCAGCAGGCAAACGCTTGCCCTCGACCCAAATCTCCCCCACCCCGATCATCGCGGCGGTCATATGCGCCAGCGGGGCCAGATCGCCGCTCGCTCCCACCGATCCCTGGGCCGGCACAACCGGCGTCAGCCCCCGCGCCAGCATCGTCTCCAGCAAGGCCACGGTCTGCGGCCTGATCCCGGAAGCCCCCTGCGCCAGGCTCGCCAGCTTCAACGCCATCATCAGCCGCACCACCGGCACAGGCGAGGGGAGGCCGGTCCCGGCCGCATGACTGAGCACGATATTGCGTTGAAGCGCTGCCAGATCCTCATCCCCGATCTTCACGCTCGCCAGCTTCCCGAAGCCGGTATTGATCCCGTAGACCGGCTCATGCCGCGCCAATATGCGTTCGACCGCCGCTGCCCCCGCCGCGATCCGGGGCGCGGATGCCGGGTCCAGCCCGACTGCCGCGCCCTCATGGATCGCCCGCCATTGCCCCAGCGAAACCTCGCCCGGAATGAGCATCATCGTCCTCTCCAGATACGGGCATGGAGCGGATTATACCCCATGCGATACACCAGCTCGGCAGGCCGCTCGATGTCCCAGATCGCGAGATCGCAGCTCTTGCCGACCTCCACAGTCCCGACGCGATCGAGCAACCCCAAGGCCCGCGCCGCCTCCCGCGTCACCCCGGCCAGACATTCCCCGACGGTCAGCCGGAACAGGGTCGCCCCCATGTTCATCGCCAGCAGCAAAGATGTCAGCGGCGAAGTCCCCGGATTGCAGTCGGTCGCCAGCGCCATATGCACCCCCGCCCGCCGCAGCGCGTCAACCGGCGGCGCCTTGCTATCGCGCATGAAGTAGAAGGCTCCCGGCAACAGCACCGCCACCGTTCCGGCCCGCGCCATGGCGGCCACGCCCGCCTCGTCCAGATGTTCCAGATGATCCGCCGACAAGGCGCCATGCCGGGCGGCCAGTTCCGCGCCATGCAGGTTGGACAATTGCTCCGCATGCAACTTCACCGGCAAGCCAAGCTGTCGCGCCGCCGCAAACAACCGCCCGATCTGCGCGGGCGAAAAGCCGATCCCCTCGCAAAAGCCATCCACCGCATCGGCCAGCGGCGCCACCGCCGGCAAGACCCGCTCGATCAGCAGATCGACATAGCCCTCCGCATTCCCGGCAAATTCCGGCGGAATCGCATGCGCGCCCAGAAAAGTCGTAGCGACCGACACCGGCCGTGCTTCCCCCAGCCTCCGCGCCGCTCGCAGCATCTTCGCTTCATTCTCAAGGTCCAGCCCATAGCCCGACTTCACCTCGACCGTGGTGACGCCTTCGGCCATCAGCGCGTCCAGCCGGGGCAGGGCGCTCGCCACCAGCGCATCCTCGCTCGCTTCCCGCGTGGCCTGCATGGTGGAGACAATCCCGCCCCCCGCCCGCGCAATCTCCTCATAGCTGGCTCCAGCGAGCCGCATCTCGAACTCAGCCGCCCGGTCGCCGCCATGCACCAGATGGGTGTGGCAATCGATCAGCCCCGGCGTGATCCACCGTCCGGCGCAGTCGATGATTTCCACCGCGTCCGGCGCATCCCCGGCAGGTCCGACATAGCAGATCAGACCCCCGCGCACGCCCACCGCGCCGTCCTCGATCACCGGCACGCCAGCCCGCATGGTCGCGATCCGCGCATGGGTCCAGACTCTATCGCAGGGAGGGGGCATCGTCATTTCCACTGGCATCGACTCAATAATGTATATACTTAAATGCAGGCAATCACCATTGTCCAGAGAAGGAAGAGAATGGCGCTCTGGTTTGAACAGGCCTTGCTCCCCGAAGGCTGGCGCAGCGGCGTCCGCATCACCCTGAGCGGCGGCCAGATCGCGACCATCACCCCCGACACCAGCCCCGGACCTGAAGATGAGCGCCACGGCCCCGCCTTCGCAGGCCTGCCCAATGTCCACAGCCACGCCTTTCAGCGCGCCATGGCGGGCCTCACCGAAAGGGCGGGGGAGGGCAAAGACAGCTTCTGGACCTGGCGCGAGGCTATGTACCGCTTCGTCGACCGCCTCGATCCCGAGGGTCTGCATGCCATCGCCGCGCTGGCCTATGCCGAAATGCTGGAAAGCGGCTTCACCAGCGTCGGGGAGTTTCACTATCTCCACCACGACCCTAGCGGCGTCCCTTATGCCAACCCCGCCGCCATGGCCGAAGCAATTGCGGAAGCCGCCCAGGAGACGGGCATGGCGCTGACTCTGCTCCCGGTCTTCTACGCTCATTCCGATTTCGGCGGCGCGCCCCCGACGACAAGCCAACGCCGCTTCCTCCACAGCCGGGATAGTTTTTCCCGCCTGATGGAAGCCCTCAAGCTCCTCGACGCGACATTGGGCGTAGCGCCCCACAGCCTCCGCGCCGTCACGCCCGAAGAACTGGCCGACGTCACAATCCTCGCGCCGGAAGGTCCCATCCACATCCACATCGCTGAACAGATGCGGGAGGTCGAAGCCTGCCTCGCCTGGAGCGGCCAACGCCCGGTCGAATGGCTGATGAGCCACGCAGAGGTCGACCGCCGCTGGTGCCTCGTCCATGCCACCCACATCACCGACAGCGAACTTGGCGCCATCGCGAAAAACGGCGCCACCGTCGGCCTATGCCCCATCACCGAAGCCAATCTGGGCGACGGCCTGTTCCCTGCCCAAGCCTTCCTCGCCCAGGGCGGCCGGATCGGCATAGGCTCCGATTCCAACGTCGAAATCGATGCCGCCGCCGAACTGCGCCTTCTGGAATATGGCCAGCGCCTGATCCATCAGGGCCGTAACCTGCTCGCCTCCGCGGCAGGCCGATCCACCGGCGCCAGTCTCTACCATCATGCCCAAAATGGCGCTCAGGCGCTGGGCCACCTCCCCACAGCCCTCACCCCCGGCGCCCGCGCCGACATCGTGACCCTCCGCCGCGATCACCCGTCCACCGCAGCTCGTTCAGGCGATCCTCTGCTCGATAGCTGGATCTTCGCCCGCGCCGACATCGATAGCGTCTGGTGCGCCGGCAAGAAGCGGGTTAGCGCGGGCGTCCACCACGCCCGCCCCGCCATAGAGGCGCGCTACACCCAATTGCTCAAGGCCTTGCTCGATTGACCCGTCCCCAGACAGACGCGCTCCACAGCCGCATCCGCCGCGACATAGAAGGCCGCATCATGTCGGGGCAATGGCGTCCCGGCCACCGCATCCCCTATGAGCATGAGTGGATGGATGCCTATGGCTGCTCCCGCATGACGGTGAACAAGGCGCTGCGCTCACTGGTGCAATCGGGCCTGCTCGAAAGCCGCAAGCGCGCGGGCACCTTCGTCGCCGCCCCCCGCTTCCACCGCGCCGCACTCGAAATCCCGGACATCCGCGCCGAAGTCGAGGGGCAGGGCCTAGCCTACCGCCTCGACCTTCTGAGCTGCGAGCGGCGCAAGGCGACTGCGGACGACAAGACGCTGCTGCGCATCGCGGACGGCGAATTGCTGGCGATCGAATGCCGCCATTTCGCAGAAGACCTGCCCTATGCCCTCGAACAGCGGCTGATCAACCTTGCCGCCGTCCCCGAAGCGGCGGAGGTGGATTTCTCCACCGAACCTCCCGGCTCCTGGCTGCTCGCCCATGTTCCCTGGACCGAAGCCGAACATCGCATCACCGCCATCACCGCCGACAAAGCGACGGCGGGAAGCCTCCAGTCCCCGGAAAACGCCGCCTGCCTGGCGCTGGAGCGCTGGACATGGCGTGCCGAGGAACGCATCACCTACGCCCGCATGCTCTACCCCGGCGATCGCTACGCGCTGACCGCCCACTTCCACGCCGGACTCTCAATCAGCGCTTCCCCCGGAAAGCCCATCGCATCGTCCCGGCCAAGGCAAAAGCCCCTACCCGAACCAAGGGCCATGCCATGACCGGCACCGAAAACCCATGCATCCGCCGCGCCCATCCCGGCAGCAAGGCCACGGAAGCCTGCATCATCATCGCCTGCGCCGGAGCCAACGCGATCGAAGGCGCAGGCTGGTGCAACACTCTCCGCGCCACTTCCCGCGTCCGCTCCGTCACCGCCAGCTCGTCCCGAAAGCGCGCCATCAACACCACCGCCTGCGCCCGGCTTTCCGGCACCGGGTCAGCCCCCAAGGCTCGCGCCACCAGGGCGGTCTCCGCAAAATAGCGGTCCTGCTCGGCCAGCGTCATGAACGGCTCTCCATAAGCGATCCACGCATCCAGAAAGCTCATCGCCTCGCAAATATGCACCCAGGCGAGCAACCAGGGATCATTCGCCGCATAAGCCGCGCCGCCGTCCAAAGTCCCCCGCACATGCTCATGCACCTGCCGCACGCGCGCGATCGCCGCTTCCGCCTCCGCCCGTTCGGCATAGGTGGTCACCGCGATGAACCGCGCCGTCCGCTGCAGCCGCCCCAGCATATCGTCGCGGAAACTGCTATGATCCCAAATTCCCGCCAGCGCGGCGGGATGCAGCATCTGCATCAGCAAGGCGCTCACCCCGCCGATCATCATGCTGGTGACATCGCCATGCACCCGCCGGATCACCGAGCCGGGCGGATATAGCGCCAGATCCGAAGCCTTGACCGGCTTCTCTCCCTTTGCGCTGTCATGGAACACACCCCGCACCTGCCCCACCAGCAGGCGCCGCAGCATGTGCGAGGGACGTTCGATCACCTGATCCTCCTCATGAAGGCATGGGGAGGATCGGCTTTCCTACCCGGCCGCCATCTGCGTCATCGACGCATAATCCGTCTTCCCGGTTCCCAATAAAGGCAGCGCGTCCAGCACCCTGATCTCCCGCGGCAGAGCCAGTTCCGCCACCCCATGCGCCTTGCCCCAAGCCTGCAAGGCCGCCGCCTTCGCCTCCCGCGCCGTGGTGAACAGCACCAACTGCTCTCCCTTGCGCGCATCCGGGCGCGTCACCACCGCATGTTCCGCATCCGGCCAGACCGCCGAAGCATAGCCTTCCACGGCGGGCAGGGAAATCATCTCGCCGCCAATCTTGGCAAAGCGCTTCGCCCGCCCTCTTATGGTCACGAAACCCTGCTCGTCGATGGTCACGATGTCGCCCGTATCATGCCACCCGCCCTCGGGCGGTTGCAGCACGCCCGGCGCATCGGCCTTCATATAGCCCGCCATGATATTCGGCCCCCGGATCGAAAGCCGCCCGCCCTCGCTGATCCCCGGCACATCGTCCAGCCGCGCCTCGATCCCCGGCAGCAGCCGCCCGACCGATCCGGCGCGGAAATGCATCGGCGTGTTGACCGCGATCACCGGCCCTGCTTCGGTCGCGCCATAGCCTTCCAGGATGCGCAGCCCGAACTTCTCGGCATAGATTTTCCGCGTCTCCTCCCGCACCCGCTCGGCCCCCGCGAAGATGTAGCGCAGCGAATAGAAGTCATAACCATGCGCCATCCGCGCATAGCCCGACAGGAAGGTGTCCGTCCCGAACAGGATCGTCGCATTGGCGTCATAGGCGAGCGCGGGCACGATCCGGTAATGCAGCGGACTGGGATAGAGCAGCGTCTTCACCCCATGGAAGATCGGCAGCAGCGTGCCCCCCGTCAGCCCGAAACTATGGAACACCGGCAGGGCATTGAGCACGACATCGGCCGAATTGAAATCGATCCGAGCCGCCAACTGCCGACAATTGGCCAGCAGGTTGCGATGGGTCAGCACCACCCCTTTGGGCAGCCCTTCCGATCCGCTGGTGAAGAGAATGACCGCCGCATCGTCCGGCGTAACCCCGAGCCGCTTATGCGCCCGCCCGGCAAAGCGGCTGGCGATCAACCCCCGTAGCTTTGCGCCGGTCCCGATGCCCGCCGCCACATCCTCCAGCCAGAGGACAGCAATCCCCTCGGCCTCCAGCCCGGCAGCGACGTCGCCCAGCTTCCCCTGCTCGACAAAGGCCCGGGCGGTCACGATCGTTCTGATTTGCGCGGCAGTGCAGGCCGCTTTCAGGTTCGCCAGCCCCGCCGTGAAATTCAACATCGCCGGCACGCGCCCGCCCGCCTGCAAGGCAAAGAAAACCACCGCCACCCCCGCCACATTGGGCAGCAGCACGCCGACCGCTTCCCCCTGCCGCGTCGAACGGCCCAAGGCCCGCCCCAGCACCAGCGCGCCCGTCACCAGCCGCCCGTAACTCAGCGGCTCGCGCTTCACATCCTCGACCACCAGCGCGCCCGCGCCATGGACATGCCGCGCCTCCAGTAGCGCCTCGAACAAGGTTCGGTCCGTGTCCGATGTCGCGAACATCATCTGGCTCATCTCGTCATAGAGCCGCCGCCCGGCAATCGCGCGCCGCGCCCGCGCCGTCATCTCGCCCTCTATGGCGAAGCGGCGTGGCGGCAGCACGGTCAGCGAGATCTTGGGGAAACGCCGCAACCGCACCTTGCCTCTGAGCCGCGAGAAGGGCGTAAACTGCGCGCCGTCGATCCGCACCGGGATGATCGGCGCATCGGCCTTGTCCGCGACCATGCCGGGGCCGTCGAACACCTTCATCAGCGCGCCGGTCACGGTAATCCGCCCTTCGGGGAAAATCACCAGAGTGCGCCCCTCCCGCACCGCCTTCACCATCGCCTTGGCCGACAGGGGATTGGTCGGATCGACCGGAAAGGCATCGAACAGCGGCAGGAAAGGCTTCACCCACCAGGCCTTGGCGATCCGCGTATGCACCGCGAAAGTCGGCTTGCCAGGCAGGAAAGCCGCCAGCAGCAAGCCGTCGAGAAACGACACATGGTTCACCACCACGACCGCCGGTTCCCCGACGCCGGGCATATTCTCCGCCCCATGCACCTCCACCCGATAGCAAAGCCGCAGCAGCCCCCGCACGATCGCCTTGATGACCGTCTCCGGCAGCAACCAGCAGCTAATCAGCGCAACGGCCAGAGTCGCAAAGCCCATCACCCCGATGACGCCGGGCACGCTCTCCCCTCGCGCCAGCATCGCCGTCACCGCCGACACGACCGCCACCGTGGTCGCCGCATTGACGATATTGTTCGCGGCGATGGTCCGCGACCGCTCCTCACGCGGGCTGTGCGTCTGAAGAATGGCATAGAGCGGCACGATGAACATCCCGCCCGCAAAGGCGATGCCGAACAGATCGACCATGATTCGCCAGCTCCCCGGCGACCCGACGAATTCGGCAATGCCCGCACCCGAATGCACGGGGACATAAGCGCTGGTCGACAGCCACAAATCGATCATGAACCCCGCCAGCGCCAGCGCGGACACCGGCACGAACCGCGCCGATACATGCCCGCCGAGCAGCCGGTTCACCAGCATCGACCCCAGCGCCACGCTGATCGAGAAGATCAGCAGGAAGAAGGTGGCGACCTCCTGCCGCGCCTTCAGAACCCCGCTCACCAAAGGCGCGAATTCCGCCAGCAGCACCGCGCCCACCGCAAAGAACCAGCTTATCCCCAGGATCGACAGCCACACGCCCCGCCCATGCCGGGCGGCCCTCAATATATGCCATGTGCTCCTGAACACATTCCGCTCGATCCGCAGCCCCGGCACCACCGTCGGCGCCGACGGCACCGCCAGACTGACCAAAAACCCCAGCGTCGCCAGCCCGACCGCGACCATGCCGGCTTCCCAGGGCGGAATGACGCCCGCCAGCAACTGCCCGCTCAGGATCGCAAGGAAAGTCCCCGCCTCGATCAGCCCGGTCCCGCCCATAATCTCTTCAGGCCGCAAATGCTGCGGCAAGATCGAGAATTTGACCGGCCCGAAGATCGTCGAATGCAGCCCCATCAGGAACAGGCAGGACAGCAGCACCGGCACCGATTCCAGCCAGAATCCCGTCACGGCCAGCGCCATGATGACGACCTCCGCCGCCTTCACCGCCCGCACCAGCTTTGCCTTGTCCCAGGCGTCGGCCAACTGTCCCGCCAGCGCGGAAAAGAGGAAATAGGGCAGGATGAACAGGCCCGTGGCGATCGTCGCCAGAAGCTCGGCCTTGTCCGGCTCGGCGCGATAGAGGCCGAAATTGGCCAGGAACAGCAGCGCGAACTTCAACAGATTGTCGTTGAACGCGCCCAGGAACTGCACCACGAACAAGGGCGCGAAACGGCGTTTACCCAGCAAAGACAGATCAGGTGCGGACATTTTCTTACCCCCGTCCTTCACGCATTATGCAGCATTTGTCGCGGAGTTGTTAAGCGGCTCACGCAACACGCGATTATAAAGCCATCCAATCCCGATCAGGCTGAACCCCAAAGCCAGGAAGGATGCGATCCGCAACAGGCCGGTGAGGCCGGAGGCATCGAACAGGAACACCTTGGCCACCGCCGCCAACATCAGCAGCAGCGAAGCGATCCGCCAATCCCCGGCTTTCCTGTGTATGCCCCAGAGCAGGAAGCCGATCGCCAGCCCCAAAGCCAGCACGGACCGCAATATGTCCTCCGCCTGGCTCACTCCCGGCACGGTCAGCAATGATCCGACGAAAAGTTGCCGCAGCAAGGCTATCCCGAACAGCGCGATCAACGCCATCCGCAACCCGTCCGCCAGGCGCGGCGCCCAAGTCCCGGCGATCCAAAGCGCCGCGAAGGAGAGTGCAAAAGCAACCGATAGCAGATTGAAAACCGGCCAGCTCCCCACCTCCTGCGGAAACCACAGCGGATCATGCAGCACAACGGTATAGACCAGCAAATGCGCCAGCCCCGCACCCGCGAGCAGTCCTCCGACCGCCCGTCCCAATAGCGGCGGGAAAGGTCGGGGGAGGGCCAGTCGCTCCATCCGCCAAGCCACGAACCCGGCTCCAATCAAAAGCCCCTCCCAAAGCGTCCGCTCCGCCAGGGCGAGGCGCGTCACATCGTCCCAGCTCTCCAGCCCGAAGACCTGCTTATACCCGACATGCACAGCGACCCCGCCCAGCACCGCCGCCACGACCCAGCCGGCCCGTCGCCCGATCACACCGACGACCGAACCGGCCCGCCACAAGGCAAAACCCAATACCACCGCAGGTACCGCCAGACGCCGCACCGCTTCCCCGATCCCCGGCAAATCCCGCGCCAGCATCGGTTCGCCCACCAGCGACAGCAAGGCCTGCCCCAACCAAAGCCCCACCGGCCAGCATGCCCAAAGCGCCACCACCGTCAGAGCCACGCCCAACCCAGGCGCCATCCGTCCCACGGCCAGTTTCCTCGCGCCTTCCGCCAACAGGGCCAGGCCCAAAGCCGCTCCCACCGGCACCCAGATTGCAGGCACCGCCTGCGCCACCGCCCCATAAGCGAGCAGCACGGCCGCGCCCTGCGCCACCATCCGGCCCTCGATAAACCGCGCCCGCCAGGCAAACAGCGCCGCCATCGACGCGCCCGCCGCCCAACATATGAGCCCCTGCCAGGCAGCGTCCGTCGCCGCGCCGCCCCAAAGCCGGACCACCTCATCCGATCCAGCCAAAGCCACGACCGCGCCAAAGGCGAAGCCCCAGCCGCTCCACTCGACCCGCCGATCCCCGGCACGCTCCGCCAGCATCAGCAGCCCCGCCGCCACCGCCGCGATCACCACCGGCAGCATCCATGCCGCCAACCCCAACCCACCGGCCACGACCAGCAGCAGCGCCGCCGCGCTCGCCAGCGTCACGAAGCGCGCATCCTCCCGCCGCCCCTCGCAACTCCAGCCGGTCAGCATCGCCACACCCGGCAAGCTTGCCGCCGCCAGCGCCAGCAGCGCAAATGCTCCATCCAGCCCCTCGCGCCAGAAATGCCCCAGCCCCAGGGAAAACCCGCCCAGCGCCAGCCCGGCGATCTGCCCCGCCTCGACCAGCGTGCCCCCGCGCCAGACCCGCCACAGGGCCGCCCCACCATAAATCGCCACCATCCCCAGCATGACGAGCGCGAAGCGTCCCATCTCCGGATCGGGCCAGACCGCCGCCAGCAGCAGAGCCACAGCCGCCCCGACCGCCGCCAAAGGCCGGAGCGCCGCATCCCGCCCCAGCCACAGCAGCGCGACCGAAAGCAGCCCGAACAGCCCCCAATGCAACAGCGCGAACCCTCCGGTCGCCACCAAGGCGGCCATTTGCGCCGCCGCGACGACCGCTGCGCCGACCCGCAACAGCACCGCCCGCGCGCCCGAAAAGGCGAAAAGCGGTAGCACCACGCCCAGCATCAGCACCAGCAACCCGACTGAAAGCGAAGACGCCCAATCCAGCGCCCCCACGGCCAGCATCACCGCGCCCCAAGCCGCCCCGCCGATCAGCGCACTGACGCCCAGCCACATCCACCGCTGCGCCCGCGACAGCACGGTGAGCCCGCCCACCGCCAAGGCCAGATAGCAACTCAGCAACGGCACATTGGGCTGTCCCGCCTGGACCAGCGCAGGCGCGGCCAGGCCGCCCACCAGCCCCAGCAACGCGCTTGGCGCTCCGAAACGCAGCGACAGCGCCATGGCCAGCCCGGTCACCCCCGCCAGCCCGGCAAAGGCGACCCCCGGTCCCACCAGCCCATACAGCGTATGTGCCGCCAGGATGCTGACATAGAGCGTCGCCAGACCGGCCCCGGAAAGCGCCTGCCGCACCCGCGCATCGCGCACCCGCTCCTCCAGCCGCAAGGCAGCCTCGGCGCACCCGATCAGCGCCCCGCCGAACAACAGCCCCAGCACGATCCGCACCAATGGCGACAGCAGCCCCGCGTCGATCGAATATTTGACCAGCAAAACCCCCGCGACCGCCAGCGTCACCCCGCCCGCCCAGATCGGCAGGCGGCGGCCGAAGAGTTCCTCGAAACCGAAGGAGGGGCGGACAGGGGCTGCGATGGGCTTCTCCGGTTCGGCCGGGGTCTCCTCGATCGGCGGCGGAGGAGGGGCTGTCACACTGTCCGCTCGCCGTTCCACAATCGCCGCGGGACGTAACCCGCGCTCATCCCCCTTTTCGTCATCCCCGCGAAGGCGGGAATCCATTTCCCGCATCTCACCCCAAGGCGAACGCTCAGGAGATGGACCCCCGCCTTCGCGGGGGTGACGGTCGAGGGCGAGGGAAACGCCGACGCCAACGCTCGTCCCCTCCAATGCCGCCAACCGCCGCTCGGCGGCCTTCAGCCGCCCGCGCATGTCGAACAGGATCACCCCGAAAACCAGCAGAACAAGCGCCATGAACATGAGTCGCACCCCTGAAACCCTGCGGAACGATCATCGCACTAGCGTAAAATTAGACACTGTTCAATAAAATAATTAGACAGCGTTCAATTCTTTCACTATCGCTCTGGCATGGGAAGACGGTCCGACCATAGCCGCGAAGAACTGGAGGCGCTGATCCTTGCGGAAGGACACCGCCACATGGCCGAAACCGGCTTCGCCAAATTCTCCTCGCGCGAAGTGGCCAAACGCATCGGCTATTCGGTCGGCACGCTCTACAATGTTTTCGGCAGCTACGACCGGCTGATCGCCGCCATCAACACGCGCACCTTCGACCTCTGGGCCGCCTTTCTGGAGCGACGCCTCGCCCGCGACCCGGCGGACCGCATCGCCGCGCTGGTGGAGGGCTATTTCAGCTTTGCCCAGGACAATATGAATATCTGGATGGCGATCTACGACCATCGCTTGCCGCCCGGCGTCCCCCTGCCGGAGGATTATGCCCGCCAGCGCGCGGGCCTTACCGAAGTCGTCGTGCGCGAAGTCGCCGCCGTCCTGCCGCCGCACACAAGGGACGTCGCGTCACGCCTCGCCCGCTCGCTGGTGGCGACCGTCCACGGCCACTGCACCTTCGCGCTCAACGGCAGCTTCGCCCTTTTGGGGGAGACCGACCCGCTCGAAATGGCGACGGCCCGCGTCAAGGAATCATTGAGGGCCGCCGGGGCAAATCTGTAGCATATGGAGGCAATAGGGGAACGCGACGCAGCCTTCTGAATCTGCTATAGTCCGCCCCGCTGTCTGGGGAGTCGCATCATGGTCTACTGGATGCTCAAGGGCCGGGAATTCGCCAATTGCAACTGCGAATATGGCTGCAACTGCCAGTTCGGCGGCCTGCCCGACAAGGGCCATTGCCAGGCCGCCTTCGGTTTCGCCATCGATGAAGGCCGCCATGGCAATACCGACCTGTCCGGCCTCAACATCGCCGCCGTCTTCCGCTGGCCCGGCCCCATTCATGAAGGGCAGGGCGAATGCGCCGCCTTCGTCGACGAACGGGCGACGGAAGCCCAGCGCAACGCCCTGCTGACGATCATGACCGGCGGCGACACCGCGCCGATGGCGACCGTCTTCGCGGTCTTCGCCTCCACCATCACGACTATGCACGAGCCAAGCTTCGTCCCCGTGGACTTCGATGTCGACGTGGAAGGGCGCAAGGGCCGCCTGCGCATTTCCGGCCATTTGGAAATGGACGGCGAACCGATCCGCAGCCCGGTCGACGGATCGGAAATCCGCGCCCAGATTCGCCTGCCCAACGGCTTCGAATATGAGGTGGCGGAGGTCGGCTCCGGCGCTAGCCGCGCGATCGCGCCGATGCAGCTCGACCATGCGTCCAGCTACGGCCAATTCGCCTATCTCCATCTCGACAGCCACGGCGTCGTCAGGGGCTGATGGTGCCGTTATGGAGCGCGGTGCTCGCCCGGCACCGCTTGATTTCCCTTGTCGCGTTGGCGGTGCTGATCGCGCTGGCCTGGAGCTGGCTGTTCTCCGGCGCGGGCATGGGCATGGCTCCGACGGTTTCGCTGCTGCCCTCGGGCCTTGCCGAAGACCCTATGCTGGCGATGATGATGCCCGGCGATGGACTCTGGACGGCGGCGCAGTTCGTCGTGACGCTCGCCATGTGGTGGGTGATGATGGTCGCGATGATGCTCCCCTCCGCCGCGCCGACGATCCTGCTTTACGCCCGCGCCGTGCATGCCACCGCGCGCCCCGCGACGGAGAGCTTCACCTTGGGCTATCTCCTCGCCTGGGGCGTCTTTTCCCTCATCGCCACGCTGGCGCAATGGCGCCTGGCCAAAGCGGCGATGCTTTCCCCCATGGCGATGGCGACCTCCAGCCGACCGCTTGCCGCCGCGCTGCTGATCGCGGCGGGGGTCTATCAGATCAGCCCGTGGAAGGACGCCTGCCTGCGCCAGTGCCGTAGCCCCGCGCAATTCCTCAGCCGCCATTTCCGGCCGGGATGGAGCGGCGCGCTGCGCATGGGGATGCTCCATGGCGCCTGGTGCGTGGGTTGCTGCTGGATGCTCATGGCGCTGCTGTTCGCGGGCGGGATCATGAACCTCGCCTGGATCGCGCTGCTGACGCTGCTCGTCGCGCTGGAAAAGCTGTTGCCCTGGGGTCGCGCGGTTTCTGTGGCGGCCGGGCTTGGCTGCATCCTCTGGGGGTGGGTGATATTGGTGGGGTGAGGGCTTATTTGCGGGAAGGGGTGGTTGGTGGACATCATCTCCGTCATCCCAGCGAAAGCTGGGATCTCAGGCGATAGGGTGCGGCCTAGCCTCACGAGATCCCAGCTTTCGCTGGAATGACAACCTGTAATATCTGCAATTGGCCATAACTAGCCGTCTATGCCTCGCCCTTTTCCATCCCCGCGTGGAAGGCGATCCTCAACGCTTCGGCCAGACTCTTCACCTCCAGCTTCTGCATCAGGTTGGCGCGGTGGATTTCCACGGTGCGCGGGCTGATGCCCAGATCATAGGCGATGGTCTTGTTGGGCAGTCCTTCCACCAGCCCGTCCAGCACTTCCCGTTCCCGCTCGGTCAGGATGTTGAGCCGCGCCCGGGCGTCGTCGGCCCGCGCGCCCGCCCCGCGATCCGCCACGGCCACCTGTCGAGCCGCATCGACGCAACCCATCAGCGCCGCCTTTTCGAACGGCTTTTCGATGAAGTCGCTCGCCCCCGCCTTCATTGCCGTCACCGCCATGTCGATATCGCCATGCCCGGTCATGATCACCACCGGCAGCATGATGCCCCGCGCCCGCAGCTCGCGCTGCACCGCCAGCCCGTCGATGTCGGGCATCCGCACGTCCAGCAGCACGCAGCCCGGCTCCAGATCGGCGGCTTCCTTCAGAAAGGGTAAGCCGCCCTCGAACAGCTTCACGGCGAAACCGCTCGTCTTCAGCATGAAGGACAGCGACCGCCGGATAGCCTCGTCATCGTCCACGACATAGATGGGGAATGCTTCGCTCATGCCCTATTCTTCCTTGCTGGCCGCATTTTGCGAGCCGTCCACTGCGTCCAGGGTGAAGTGAAAGGCCGTGCCGCCCCATTGCGACGGCGCAGCCCAGATGCGCCCGCCATGCCCTTCGATGATGGTCTGGCTGATCGACAGGCCAACGCCCATGCCGGACGCCTTGGTGGTGGTGAAGGGGGTGAAGAGCGTGCGCGACATTTCCGGCGCCAACCCCGGCCCGCTGTCCGCGACAATCACCTCGACCCGGCCGGCGTCGGTTGGGGAGGGGGCCGGGATGGCGGACAGGCGCAGGATGCGCGCCGGGCTGTCGGCCATTGCCTCCACGGCGTTCTTGGTGAGGTTGATGATGACCTGCTGCAACTGCACCCGGTTGACCAGCACCTTGTCGACACGCGGATCGACGCTGATGTCCATGTCCAGCCCCCGGCTGTCGACGCCGATGAAGGCCAGCGCCGCCCCTTCCGCCAGCAGCACGCGCAGGGGTTCGGGCTGGCGCAAGGTTTCGCCGCGCTTGATGAACTCGCGCAGGGACCGGATGATCTCGCCCGCGCGCAGCGCCTGGTTCGCGCTTTCCGCCATCGCCTCGCGCAGCAATTCCCGGTCCACCGGCCCTTCGGCGTCGAGCATGTCGCGCCCCGCCTCCAGATAATTGGCGATGGCCGTCAGGGGCTGGTTGAGTTCATGCGCCAGCGCGGAGGCCAGCGTTCCCATCGCCGTCACGCGGCCGACATGGGCCAGCTCCGCCTGCAAATCGGCCACCCGCCGCTCGGCCTGCTGGCTTTCGGTGAGGTCGCGGATGAAGCCGGTGAACAGCCGCCGCCCCTCATCCTGCACCTCGCCCACCGACAGTTCGATGGGAAAGGTCGACCCGTCCCGCCGCCGCGCGCTGGTCAGGCGGCCGACGCCGATGATCCGCTTTTCCCCGGTCGACAGATAGTGATGGATATAGCCGTCATGCCTTTCCCGGTCGGGGGAAGGCATCAGCATCGAGATATTCTCGCCCAGCACGTCGCTTTCGGCATATTGGAACATGCGCTGCGCTGCCGCGCTGAACGACACGATCTGCCCGCGCATGTCGATGACGATCAGCGCGTCCGGCACGGTCGCCAGGATGGAGCCGAGCAGAGCCTGTTCCAGACTATGCTCGCGCTGCGTCAATCCATCGGTTTCGTCGTCCGCTACCGCCATGCCCCTACCATGCCGTGGCTTCAGTGCGCCAGCAAGAGCGGAACATGCACTTCGCGCAGCAGGGCGCGGGTCACGCCGCCGAACACCATTTCCCTCAGGCGGCTATGGCCAAAGGCGCCCATCACCATCCAGTCCGGCTTCAGCACGCCGATGGCGGCCTTCAGCGCCGCTTCGACGGTGCGGCCGTCCTGCGGCCAGGTGTGGAACTGGCATTTGATGCCGTGGCGGGCCAGATATTCCGGCGCATCGGTGGCGGGGAAGGGATATTTGCCCGCTTCCTCGACCGTCACGACATGCACTTCCTCCGCCAGTTTCAGCAGCGGCACGGACAGGCGCAGCGCGGCGGAGGCTTCCTGCGAACCCTCCCACGCCACGACCGCGCGGCCCGTGACCGGAAAGGACTTCGCCGTCTGCGGCACGGCGATCACCGGAACCCGCCCGGCCAGCGCCAGATCGGCGGCCAGATGCAGCGGATCGGCAAATTCCTTGCGCGGGCCGGCCGGCAGGGTGACGATCATGCCGTCGGTCAGCGTCGCGGCGGACAGCAGGCCATGGACGACATCGCCCTCCACATGGCGCCAGTCCCAACTCACACCCTCCCGGCGCAGCCGGTCCTCTATGCGTGTACGGGCCTTTTCGTCGATATCGTAGAGTTCGGCCATCATCGCCGGCGCCATGGACGCGCCGCCATACATGTCAGCCGCGACGAAATCGGGCACGGCGGTCACCTGCACGCAATGGATATGCGCGCCCGATGCACGGGCCAGATCGCAGGCCGCCTGCAAGCGGCTTTCCGCGCCATGATCTTCATGAATGTGCAGCAGGACCGATTTCATTGTCTGTCTCCCGGCAAGCGTCTCTTCCCCATCTGGCTAGGACTGCCTCGGCGCGGTCGCCATCAGGAATAATCCTTATATCTCTTTTCGCGGCGGAATCCGATTGCAATGGTCATGAGCTGGACGACCATACGCCTCGAACTTGCCCGGACGCCGGCCTTTCCCAACGGATCGGCGGCGCGAAGCTATGTGCTACGCCTGCCGCTGGGCAGCGGCGGCCTGATCGACGAAAAGGAATATCGCATCCATCCCGAACTGGCGACGGCGCGCCGTTTCTGGCCCAACGAGCCGGACCGGCACGGCACATTGCTGCACACCCGGCACGGCTGGGCGCTGTCCTATGAGCCGGGGGAGGCGGATGACGAGAAAATCTATCGGCTAGACGCGCACACCATCCAGCCGGGCGCCTATCTGACGCTGACCGATCCGGATGGGGAATGCCTGCCCTTCGTGGTGAAGGGGCTTAGCCCGGCCTGATGGCATCCGCCCTCACCGCGGCGGAATGGCGTGATCAGGGTTAATCGATTTTACATTATTCGCAAAACGGCGCATCCTGCAACCGAAATGGGGCAGGGGGGAATAATGCCGCAGATCAAGGGGCTGATCGCAAGAATGGCGGCGGATCGTTCCGGCGCGTCTGCGGCGGAATATGCGTTGCTGCTTGGCTTGCTGGCTGGTTCGGTGGCGATGGCGACCTGGGCTCTGGGGCAATCGATCACCGGCGCCCTGGATGACAGTGCGGCGCTTATCGCGCGCTATGCCGGAGCATCGGGCGCCGATGGAAGCTCTTCCTCGACAGGCGCATCCTCCGCCACGCCGGGCGCGGGAAGCTCCTCCTCCTCCACTCCACCCGGCAATTCAGGCAGCGCGCCCGGCCAGAACGGGACGACGCCCGGCCAATCGGGTTCCAATCCCGCCAGCGGCAGCGCCCCGCCTGGCCAGTCCGGCACGAATCCGGGACAAAGCGGCAGCAATTTCGGCCAGTCCAAGAAGAATCCCTGAGACATTTGCAGCCGGGCGTCTTGCCCTAAGCCGGTTCCCTCGCCCGGTGCACGATGCTGTCCGCCAGCTTCGCGTTGACCTCCGCCAGATGATCGAAATGCGCTTCATAATGCGCCATGCCCTGGCTCATCGACCGGATTTCCGCTTCCAGCCCCTGCAAGCCCGCCTCGGGCAAAAGGACTTCCAGCACATCCCAGTGAAACCAGCCGTCCAGCGCCGTCATGCGCAGCATCTGGCCCCGGTGGCTCGCCACGGTGGAGGTAATGCGTGATGTCGCGGCGCTTGGGCTCATGATCGTCACATGGGCGATGGGCTCCAGCAGATAGGGCGATGCCGCTGCCAGCGCGTCCGACATGGCCATGCGCCCGGCAGTGCGAAAGGCCAGTTCCGAACTGTCGACGCTGTGGAATGAGCCGTCCACCAGCGCGGCGGTGACATCGACCACCGCAAAGCCGAGCGGACCCTTCGCCACGGCATCGAGCATGCCTTTTTCGACCGCCGGAATATATTGCTTGGGCACCGCGCCGCCGGTGATCCGTTCCTCGAACCTTACGCCCTCTCCGCGTTCGAGCGGACGGACTTCCAGCACCACATCCCCGAACTGGCCGTGGCCGCCCGACTGTTTCTTGTGACGGCCGCGCTGCGTGACCGCCTTGCGGATCGATTCCCGGTAGGCGATGGTCGGCGCGTGGACCGACACGGCAACGCCATAGCGCCGCTTCAGCCGGTCCAGCGCGACCGCCAGATGGTCCTCGCTCATGCCGTGGAGCAGGGTTTCGCGCGACCCTTCGTTCTGATCCCAATGCAAACCGGCATCCTCTTCGGCCAGCCGGTTGAGCGCGGTGGAAAGCCGGACCTCGTCCTTATGGTCCTTGGCCGCGATCGCCAGCGCGCAATTGGCCGCCGCTTTTTCCACCCCAAGGCCTGTCGACGGGACAGTCCCCGCCATGCCGATCGCATCGCCCGCCTGGACGCCCTCGATTTTCGCGATGCCGACGATCGCGCCCGTCTCCGCGGAGGGGATTTTCGTCGTGGCCGCGCCCTGGATCGCGAACAGCCCGCCGGGCCGCAACGGCCGCCCGTCGCCGTCGACCATCTCCGCCCCATCGGCCAGCGGGCCGCCGAAGATGCGGGCCAGCGCCAGCCGCCCCACCGTCGCGGCGTGGGAAATCTTGAAAAGTTGCGCCGCTTCCCCCCGGATCGCGAGCCGCTCCGCCGTCTGCGCCGCCATCGGCGTGTCATGGCGCAGCATCTTCAGCAGCCGCCGGATGCCGAAGCCGTTTGACGCGGAACCGAACAGCACCGGCACGATCAGCCCGCTCGCGGTTTCCCGAGCCAGATCGGCAAAAACGGTATCGAGACTTGGTTGTTCGTCGGACAGCAACTGTTCCAGCAGCAGGTCGTCATGGTCGGCCAGTTGCTCCAGCATATGGAAGCGCGCCGCGCTTTCATCATCCTTCACATGCGGGGCGAGCGCGACCTGCTGGGATTTCTTGCCCACCTCATAATGATAGGCCCGCTCCAGCGCGAGGTCGACGAAGCCCGCGACTCGCTCCCCGGCGCGGATCGGAATCTGGCGCGCCACCAGTGCGGCGGCGCTCATCGGCGCGAGCGCGGTCAGCAGATCCTCTATGCTGCCCCGCGCCTGATCGATCTTGTTGACGAACAGCGCGTGCGGAATGCCCGCCTGTTCCAGCTTGCGCAGCACCGGCTGGGCCAGCGCGGCCCGCTCCGGATCGGGATCGATCACCACGATGGCAAGGTCGGCCATGTCGAGCGCGATCGCCCCGTCCGCCGTGAAACCCGGCGCGCCCGGCACGTCGATCAGCGCGAAACGGTCGCCCATCCATTCGAAATGCATGAGGTTGAGCTCGGTCGAACTGCCGCGCTCGCGGGCTTCCGGGCTGGCGTCGCCCACGCTGTTTCCCGCCTGTACCGATCCCTGGCGCGGTATTGCCCCGGTTATGAACAGCATCGCTTCCGCAAGGCTGGTCTTGCCCCCTCCGGCGGGGCCGACGAGCGCGATGGCCCGTGTACAACAGACGCTCATCCTGGCTCTCCTCCAATCCACCCGTCTTTCTTGGCGAAGGCGGTCGTTGGGAAGGAGGGATGTTCGCCCGATATCGATCGGAACGCAAGGGCGAGATCGTCAGTCGCATATTATGGGCGACAGATGACGATCCTGATGGAGAAGGAAATATGGCGGTCTCTCTATGAGGCCATCTGCCATAAAATCACCTCGCCTTGATATAGCGGTCCCAAATATATGCGACTGAAAGAAACAGAAGCGTGCTTAGATATGCTGGCAGCCAGACGATCGTCAGCAGCCTGTCGAAAATTGTGACCGTGACCATGCCTCTCGATTTTGACTGTAGGTGCCAGAACCAGGCTATGCCTGCGATCCAAAGGAGCGCGATGGCAATCAATAGCAGAGGAAGCAAAGATCCGTATATCTGGTTCACTGGAGATCTCGCCGGTTCACTGGCTGCTAAAAGGCATCCGTGTTGATTGCCTCGAAAACTGACTCGGGCTTTTCAACGAGAAGTTTCCCGCCCGATGGTTATGTTTCGAATATCATTGGTGGGTCAAGATAGTTTTCTCCTTTAGTTGGGCCGAACTGTTTTTGAACCGGAAGCCGTCGTTGCTGGTCTATCCCATTTGGCGGTGGTGGGGCAGTTGCAGAAGCTGAAGCGGTTGGAGGGTTCAGGCGCGCGCGCCTCAGCCCAATCGAGCGCGAACCAGGACGCCCGCTTAGTAGGACAGGCAAGGCGTCACTTGAGACCGAGGATGCGTCATATTTGAGGAAGTTGGTGGCCCGTTGTGCAACGCCAGTACGATGACCTCCGCGGTCTTGGACAAGAACCTGATCAGGCCGATGAGGTCGAATCCGTAGTTGCGATAAGCTATTTCCCGCTCTGAACCCCAAATTATCGTTTCCAATAAACTGGTGTACTGGAAAGCCATTGATCGTCCTGACTTTGGATGGTCTGAATATCACTGGATCGTAGCCTCCGGCGACCCAATCTGGTAGAATATAAGTGGACCCGACGACACGAGTCTCTGCCAATGCGGGGATGGGGAAATGGTAAGTGCGGACACGCCTTGTCTACGAGCAGATGACCAGTCCTGGCGGATTGCTTGCGAGCGTGAGCCGGTGATCCGCGCACTTTCCGAGCTGCCGAAGCTCAATCGAGCAGCAGTCACGGAGGCCTCCAATCGATTAGGCATCAGCCGGGCTTGGGTGTTCAAGCTGGTAACCCGCTATCGGGCAAATCCGATCACCAGTTCGCTGCTGGGCAGACCCACCGGATTTCCTAAAGGCCGCCATCGGCTAAACCCCGATGTGGAAGCCGTAGTCACGTCAGAAATTGAACAATTCTTTTCAACACGTCCGAAGCCGAAATTTTCCCAGCTCACACGCCGGATAAAGCTGGCCTGCGCGGACCGAGGTCTTCCCCCGCCTGCATTTCAAACAATTCGGAGCCGCTTGGGTGAAAGGAAGCAGGGTCGTGCGTAGCGCAAACTTCCTGATGCAAGTTGCAAATGTTCAGCGCGGAATGAATTTACCCTTGATCAGATAAAAGCAATATCCGGGCCATGAGATTAAGTTGAGCCAAATCGGTGATGCCGTTCAATCATCTACCGGGAGGTCACTAACCCCGCACGAGGGCCGTGCAACCGACGCCCATCGTTACCCCAACTCGCTGCCTTTCCGTAACGCGCGGTGCATCAGGTCTCACAGCGTCTATCAACGGTTGCCCGACATGCGATTTTTGCGCGCGCCCTGTTCCAGATTGCTGCTGGTCAAAGAGTTTCAGCGGGCGCATGATACGCCTTGATCGACCACTTTGGGGAAAGGGGCGCTTGTGCGGTCAAAGCCCATTTTTCGGCTCGGAAAAGGTCGCCTCTTCTGCGCTGTGGCAACGTTGGCGGTTGCGGGAGGAATGACCGCGCTGGTTCCTGCCTCGATGAGCAAGATGTCCGGCTACCGCGACGACACCTACGGAGCTCTCCAGACGGCAAGGCGGATCGTCAATCTACGTGGCCAGCAACCACTTGAGCGGCTGAAATTCACGCCGCCCGCCGGGGTGAGCAGCAGCGCTCTCGATGCCCGGCGAGCCATCTTCACTGTCGCCAATAGTCGCAACCCGAAGCCGACCGCCGATCAGGATTGCGACCAGGGAAATTTGCCGGTCAACAAATATCCCCTGCTGATAGAGCAGCAAGATCGGACCGCAATCATCGGAGGCCTGTTTCTGAGCCGTGTGCCGCAATCGTCGGAATGGCGGGCCACCTATTGCAACAGCTCGGTGATCACCTTTGAGGGAGTATCCAACGGCGTCGTCGATGGAGTACGGATCACCGGCGCGTGGGATGCGATCCGCGTGGGCCGCGGCTCTCCCGGCCTGCTGATCGAAAATAGTTGGATCAGCAATGCACGCGACGATGCGGTCGAGAACGACTTTCTCCAGACCATGACCATCCGCGACACGCTGATCGACGGCGCGTTTCAGGGCATCAGCGTCAAGCCGCGAAAGGACAGCAACACGGGTGATGCAAGCAACCAGATGGTGACGCTTTCCGGAGTTCTACTTCGCCTGCAGGAATATTCCTACAAGGAAGGGCGGCGGTTCGGGGCGTTGACGAAGAGCGATCAGCGCGCTCCGCGGTTTCAGGTGGTAAATTCGGTTGTCGCGGTGGATTATGCCGGTGGCACTTCCTACCCGCAATTCTGGACCACTAGCTGGTCGAAGCTGACAGGCTCCTCCAATAACCTGTTCCTGTGGCTTTCGGATGCGCCGATCCCCGACTTCGTCCCGCTCCCGCCGTCCAGCTTCCGCCTGCTCAGGGGACAGGCCGCGAGAGACGCCTGGACCCGCGCGAAGAACAACTGGATCAATTGCCATCCGAAGCTCACCCGACTGCCAACCGAGCCGCGCTCGAACCCCGATACATGCGTTCCGAACAGTTGGGGCGGCTTTACAAACTGATCGCTGCCGATGCTGGCTGCCCCTCGCCTGATTTACCAATTGAAAAACCAGTCATTGCCTAGGTGGATTTCGTACAATCGGCCGTCATTCTGTTGGTCGGAACCATAGTCGGACACATACAGGCTTAAGGCGTTGCCATCGTTCGGATCGCTGCTGGGCGCCAGTTCCATGCCCTTGATCTTGGCGCTCGGGCTATAGGAAGACAGCACGTCTATGGTCGCCAAAATGTTGGCCTGCGGATCGATGGCCCAGATCTTGGATGAGGCTCCCGAGGCGACAAAATATACATCATGCGTGGGATCATAGGCGAGTGCCTCCGCATCCTTCATCACGGATGGGAGCGAAACCGAGTTCACGAACACACCTTGGTCGGTAAGTTCGATCATCTGCTTCAATACGCCGTCGAGCATATGGATATGCCCCGTCACTGGATCGACCTTCAGATCCTCCGTGTCGAGAAGGCCGAGATAGCCAGTGTCGAAGGAGCCGAGCTTGACCGACGGATTCGCAGGCGAGACCCAGAACACCTCCTGTTGGTCGTCGTCCGGGATGTACAGATAACCGTTGTTCGAGTTGTAAGCGAGGCCGGTAGGCTCCTTTGAGAAGGAAGTGAGGCTGTAGTTGCCGACGTAAGACCCGTCGAGTTGCAGGGAGAACAGGTTGATGTTGCTGTAAAAGGGGCTCTCGTCATGCTCGGAGTCCGCTATCAGAAGCTTGCCCAGGCTTGGAATATAGGCAATCCCCGATGGATCGCTGATCCCGTAACCGGGACCGCCATTATATTGGGTGGCGTCTGAAATATTATGCACGGCGACTACGCTTGCATTGATGGCCGGCATCGGCGGAACAGTGACATCGTCATCGGTGATCTGGCCAGTAGCGACGGCCTTGTCGATCGTGGCGTTGGTCGCAGAGTTGATCTGGACCTTGAAGGATTCCAGCCGTTCGGCGGCGGCATCGTTCAATAGGCTGACATCGAACGTCTTGGTCAATTCCCCCGGCGAGAAGGTTATGGAACTGGTTGCGGCAAGATAGTCGGCCCCCGACTTCGCCGTGAAATCGCTGGTGCTAAGGTTGATCGTGATATCCTGTGTCGAAGCCTGGCTGAGGGACAGGCTGAACGTGATTGTGCCGTCATTTTCGTGCGCGGTAGCGACCGTCCCGATCGAAACTGCCGGCAGGGCTGGGGGAGGAACCCCGGCCAGCGTGTAGGTTACGGACAGCACCGGCTTCACGGCGCCTTGCGCCGAATTGAAGTCCCAACTGTCGATGTTGGTCGGCTTGAATACCCAGCCGAAGTTCGCCGCGTTCTGCCCGGTAGAAGTCGAAGCCGAATCATTCCAGGCGGCGAGGCTTTCCGTCACGTTGAACGCGTGGCTGCCCTTCGAAATCGACCCGACGTTGATGGCGCCGGTTGACGTCGCCTCGATCCCATTGATCTGCACGCCGCTGCCCAGGCTGTTCCAGGTCGATGCGGCATTCCAACCCACCAGCATGCGGTTGATCGAACCGCCGGAGGCGGACCCGTCAGTGACCTCCAGGGTGAGAGACGCCGAGATGATCGTCGCCCCGAGAGGGATCTGCCCCGGCCCGGATCCGAACACATTGCCGAACTTCAAAAGCGGCTGCGATTCCTTTCCCGATTCCAGGATCGATCGGAAAAAAGGCGCGTCGGCAAAGGGGATAGATGCCCTATTCTGCCTCAGCATCGTATCGATGGCATCGGCGTATCCGTTGGCGCCTTGGCTGAAGGTGACGCTGACCGCGGTGGGACCAGCCGACTGAGCAGGAGCAATGGTAACGTTCACATTCCCCTGATCAGTGCCGCCGGCGCCATCCGAAACGGTGTAGGTGAACGCGTCGGTGCCGGTATAGCCCGCTGCGGGCGTGTAAAGAACCTTCCCGTTCTGGATCTGAACGGTTCCGTGACCAGCGGTGCCCAGGGCCGAAATGGACAGGGCATCGCCATCGATGTCCGTATCGTTCGACAGGACGTCGACCAGGACCGGCGTGTCTGCATAGGTGCCCGCATTATCGGCGTGGGCGACAGGCGGTCCGTCATTGACCGAAGCGATGGCGATCGTGACCGTAGCCGCAGCGGAGGTCAGGCTCCCATCGCTGGCAGTGAATTTGAAGGAAGCCGCGCCGTTGAAGTTGGCGGCGGGGGTGAAGCTGTAATTGCCGGTCGCCGCATCGATCGACACCGATCCGCCGACCGCGGAATTCGCGACAAGCGCGTAAGTCAGGGTGGTGCTGTCGACGTCGGTGGCGGTCACCTGGCCGGTGATCGGCGGACCATCTTCGATACCCGATGCGCTGGAGGCCAGGCCGACCGGCGCGTCGTTGACGTTGGTGACGGTAATGGAGGCCGTCGCGGTGCCGGTGGAGAAGGCGGTCTGGCCGCCATTGGTCGTCGCATCGACCTTGGCGCCCGCCGATCCGCTCGTCTGATCCCATGCGTGATAGGTGAAGTTCGCCGTCGTGCCGATGTCGCCATTCGGGACAAAGCGGATATAGTCCGATGAGCGCAGCAGCAGCGCGGAGCCATCGTTGACCGCGCCTATGTTGGACCAGGTCGCGCGGCTATCGGTCGAATACTGCCACTGGCCATTGCCGGATGCGAGGTCCGTGATCGCGATCCCGCGCAGAGCGCTGGAATCGATATCGGTCGAACTCAGAAAAGACGATACCGAATGACCGCTATTGGTGGTCTGATCCTCCGTGATCGTGTTCAGGGACGCGGAGGTCGAAGTCAATACAGGCGCATCGTTGACGCCCGTCACGGTGAATTTCAGAGTGGAGGTGCCGGAACCGCCGCCCACGGCGGCGTAGGTGAAGGTATCGCTGGCGGTCGAGCCCGCTTTGAGTCGTTCTGCCGCGTCGGTCGATGCGGTATAGGAATAGCTGCCGTCAGACATGATGGTGAGGAACCCGTAGATTCCCTGAATCGTCACGCCTTCGATAGGAACTGGCATGAAACTGCCGTTGCCGGCCTTGATCTGCGTGACCTGATTGGCAAGGCTATCGTTCAGAAGAACATTGCCGGTCTTGCTGCCATTCTCAAGGACGGTAGCGGTGTCGCTGTGTAATTTGAAAGTCGCCATGGTGTCGCTCCGTCCCTTTCCGGTATTCGGCCTGGCGTGGGCAATCCTGGGGTTTTCGAACTGCTGTAAAGGCCAGAATCCAATCTGAGGCCGGTCAAGTCAAATAGCCCATGGGTGTAGACCGTTTTAGACCACCAAGCCGCTCGATCAGGACTGGTGCAGCGTGGTTCATGGAGTAAGATGCAGGTCGATCAGCGCTGGGTTCTTCGCGCGGAGCGGCATGGGAGGTTTATGCGGTGGGGCATGACGGTTATTCCTCCAGCGATCCTATGCCAGCCGAAAGTCTGGTCGCTCCTGGCGCAACCGTTCCATTGGCGCCGATAACCAGCAAGGACCAAAGCGACCTGCGACCCAGTTCGATCGAGCTGATGCTGTTCGCTGAATTGGAGCGCCAGGGCATCCGTTACTGCCATTGGAAGAGCAATATACGACTGGATAAGACACTGTGCGGGCGTGAGGATATCGACCTTCTGGTCCATCCTTCCGATGCGGACGCCTTTCAGCGCATCATCAATGAGTGCGGGTTCAAGCTTGCCGTTTCCCGCATGGGCGCTGGCCATGCCGGCGTTTTTCATGCCTTGGCCTGGGATCCGGACGTCGGCCGACTGCTGGATCTGCATGCCTATCATCAGTTGGTGAGCGGCGACAGCTTCGTGAAGTCATTCAGATTTCCCGTCGAGGAGGATCTCCTGGCACGGACCGCCCCGTTGATGGGGGTACGTATCCCCGACCCCGCGTCGGAACTGGTGCTGTTCCTGCTCAGGATGCTGCTCAAGCACAACAGCATCGTCGAGATCGTCAAGGTGAATGCCCATTATGACGAATGCAGGGACGAGTTGTCATGGCTCCTGCAAAGGAGCGACATCAACGAAGCGGCGGCCCTTTGCGAGGATTGGTTCCCATCGGTCCAGATTCCCATTCGGCAAATGATCGATTGCATAGCGAAGGGGTCGATCCTCTTGCGGGTGGCAATGGGAATGCGGCTGGCCTGGGCGCTGAGATATCACAGACGGCTCGGCCATGCCGCCGCCGGATTTTCGCGGATCATGCGGGTCGGCAAGCATTTCGCCATGCGCTTTCGCTCCAGACGCAATCTGTCGTTGCTGACGGGAGGTGCGTGGATCGCGCTGGTCGGGCCAAAAGGAACCGGGAAATCCACGCTGGCCAAACTCGTGGCTGAGACGCTGGGGAAGAATCTCGACGTGAAGACGATTCACCTCGGCAAGCCACCGGCGACCTGGCTGTCATTCCTGCCCAGACTGTTTGTGCCGGCTGTCCGCAAGGCGCTGCCGAATGAACGCCTCAGCGAGTATGAAAAGCCGGAGCGACGTGCTGAACGACGATATTCCACCTTCTTTGTCATCGGCAAGTTGCTCGTCGCTTATGATCGCCGCCGACTTCTGACCCGCAGCATGCGGGCGATGTCATCGGGAACGATCGTGATCTCGGATCGGTGCCCGGCAACCAATGCGACGGGCCTCGATGGCAGTGCCTTCGACGATCTTGCCATCACACAGGCGCGCTCTCCGTTTCAGCGCTGGCTGATGGAGCGGGAGCGCTCAATCTATCGACGCCTCCCGAAACCCAGACTCGTTCTTAAGCTGAGTGCGCCGATCGCGACGGCGCTCAAGCGCGATCTGGCGCGACGCAAGCCCGGAGGACCAGATCCGAACGCCGTCCTTCGCCGGTGGACGCTCGAAAGCGAAGCTGAGTTTGCAAAGTCTATCCTTTGCTCGATCGACACCGACGGTGACCTCGAAGAAACCATGCGGAAAGCAGTTACATGCGTGTGGCAATCGGTTTGAGAGAATGCCGAACTAGGCCGTAAACTCAGAAATTTCTATTCACCTGTCGCCATATGCGATTCCTATGGGCTGGGAGGCTATTGGGAGTTTGGTGATGTCGACGACGAAACTTGTCTTGATCGAATTATCGATCGACGAAAGAAAAGCGCTCGAACAGCGAGTGCGGCGTCGGAGCACGTCTCGCCGCGATGCGCAACGCGCGGAGATCGTGTTGAGGGCTGCCGATGGCGCGAACAATTGCAAGATTGCCGCCGCCGTTGGCGTCACGCGCAAGACGGTTCGGGCATGGCGCGCGCGCTTTGCCGAACAACGCATGGATGGCCTTTCGGACGAGCCGCGTTGTGGCGCGCCGCGCCGCATTGACGATGATCGGATCAAGGCCATCATCGCAAAGACGCTCGAAGAAAAGCCGGTCAACGCCACGCACTGGAACATTCGCGACATAGCCAAGGCTGCGGGCGTTTCCACTTCCTCCGTATATCGTATTGGGCGGGCCTTTTCGCTGCAGCAAAATTGCGCCGAAACGTCCAGATTGTCCAGCGACCCCCAATTCATCGAGAAGGTGCGCGACATCGTTGGCCTCTTTCTCGACCCGCCTGACAAGGCGTTGGCGATCTGTGTCGATGAAAGGAACCAAAACCAGGCTCTCGGCCGTACCCAAGCGCTGGTGCCGATGCGGCCGGGACAAATCGAACGGCGCAACCATGACTATGAACGTCATGGTATGACGACGCTGTTCGCCGGCTTCCAAGCATCGGTAAGCGCCCAGGCAATGGTCCGTCCCGGCGAAGCGATCGATCGCTGCGACCCTTGCCACCGATCGAGCGAATTTCGGGCCTTCCTCGAAGAGCTAGAACATAATGTTCCCGCCGAGCTCGACGTCCATGTCGTTATGAATATTGCCGAAAGTCACAAGACCAAGATGTTTGGAGACTGGTTTGCCAAACGGCCGCATTGGCATATGCACTTCACGCCGACATCATCGGCATGGCTCGACCAAGTCGAGCGCTTCTTCACCTTATTGTCGGAAAAGCGGATCAAACGCGGCGCCGATGGCTCGGTGAAAGCCTTGATCGAGGTCATCGAAATCTTCATCGATAATCATAACGCCAATCCCAAGCCGTTGCGTTGGACCAAATCCGCCAATAACATCCTCGCATCCACCGGACGCCGCTATCGCCGGACTCTCGATGCTCGGCCAAAAGCTGGTTAGGCAATTTCCGAATCAGCACAGCAGGCGCATCCACCCAAGCTGTCTTCCCATCAATGCTCCTTGAACGAGCGTTCGATCGCACCCATGAGAGGTTCGAATGCATATTGCAGCGCGGTGCGCTTGCGCAGCGGGATCTCGATGCTGACCGGTATTCCGGCTTTGAGCGCGCCGGGTCCACGCAAATCCTCGATCTTGTGGAGTTCGGAGAGCGGCACCTGCACCGAAGCCGTGTAGTAGGATTCGCCTGTCCGCTGCTCCGTGAACGCATCCGCGGAAACGCGTGTGACGCTGCCCTCCAGCGCTGGAAGCGACCGCTCATGGAGCGTGTAGAAGCGAACGAAGGCGAGTTGTCCGGCCTCCAGGTCGTCGGCGTCGTTGGGTGACACCCGCGCTTCGATGGTCAGTGGCATGCGATCGGGAATGATGTCCATGAGCTTCTCGCCGGCCCCAATCACGCCGCCGGGGGTGAACACGGTCAATCCCACCACCGTTCCTGTCGCTGGCGCTCGGATGTCGGCGCGGTTGAGCTGGTCTCGTGCCGCCTCCCATTTCGGCAGAACGTCAGCCAGGGAGTTATTGACGTCGCGAATTTCCGAGGCGACCCGTTCCTGATAGGAAATCTTCGCTTGCAGGATCTCGAGCTTGCTCTGCCCGACCTGGCTACGGCTTGAGTCCGCCGTCGCCCGATCCTGGGCAAGCTGCCCCTGGAGGTCGGCCCTGGCCCGTTCGAGAGCCCGAATCCGGGTCTTCGGCACGAAGCCCTTTTCCGCAAGTCCGCGAAGGCCCGCAAGCTCTTCGCTCAAGAGGCTGATCTGTTCCTGGATAGTCCCGGCGCGCTGGCTGTAGCCACGGCCCTGGCTGGTCGCCTGGCTTGCCTGTTCGCCAAGCACGCGCTGCTGGGTGGAAAGCACCGCCGAGCGGGTACGGATCTGCGTCTCCTGGATGCTCAGGGCGCGATCCGCGTCGATCCGGTCCTGACCCTTAAGTCGGGCGAACTCGGGCGGCGGAATGATGGTCGGAGAGCCCGCCTCTTCGGCCTGGAGCCTCGCCCGTTGCGCGAGCAGGGAGATGGCCTGGCCGGCGAGCGCGCGCTCCTGACCGCGCGCTTCTGCCGCGGAAAGACTGATCAAAATATCGCCACGGCGCACCTTGGCGCCTTCTCGGACATGGATGCTGGCGACGACCCCGCCCGTCGGGTGTTGCACCGACTGACGCTCTCCAGAGACGACCAGCCGACCTGTCGCTATGGCTGCGGCGTCGAGCGGCGCCACAGCCGTCCAGCCCAGAAACAGCACGAAGAACAGGATGAGGAGGCCCATCCCCATCCGGATGTCAAAGTCCGGGTCCGCGGCACGTCTCGGTTCCGATCCAGGCAGTGCCAAGGCCGCCCTTCCGGCAGGCAGCCATGAGGGCGTGATTCGCTGCAATATAGTCATGGAATCACCCATTGGATGCGGCCCGCGCCGCTTGCGGTGCGACCTTGTGCAGTACCTGGTCGCGCGGACCGAACCAGGCAAGCTGGCCCTCGCGGATCACCATGATCCGGTCGACCACAGGCAGCACGCTCAGGCGATGCGCGGCCACCAGGATCGTCTTTCCCGCAGCCTTGAGCTGCTCCAGAGTGCGTATGAGTTGCGTGTCGCCTTCGGCATCCAGGCTGGCGTTCGGCTCGTCCAGAATGATGTAGCGCGGTGAACGGAACAGGGCTCGGGCAAGGGCGATGCGCTGCGCCTGGCCGGCCGACAGGCCACGGCCGCCAAGCTGGAGCGGGTGGTCGTATCCGTCGGCCAGCGACAGGATCATCTCGTGCGCTCCGGCCAGTTTGGCCGCAGCGATCGCGTCTTTGTCGATGCGATCGGCACTCTCTCCATTCCAGGCCCGGAAGCGGGAGATGTTGTCCTTGATCGTTCCGGCCAGGAGCACGGTTTCCTGGGGCATGAAGCCAATGTGCGCCGCCAGCTGTTCCGGATCCCAGCTCCATTGCTCGGCACCGTCGAACCGGACCTCGCCGACCGTCGGGCGTACCGCTCCGGCAAGCGTGCGGACGAGGGTCGACTTGCCCGCGCCACTGGGACCGACAATGGCGATCACTTCACCTGGTTCGATGCGGAAACTGATGTTGGCGAGGATTATTTTTTTGTCGGGCGCAGCGACGCCCAGATTGTGAGCCTCAAGGCGGCCCTGCGGTTCGGGCAGCTGGGTGCGGACCATCTCTGGCGGAGTGCCGGCGAGGAGTTCGTCGAGCAGGGTGATCGCACCGCGCGCCTGGATGATCGAGCGCCAACCGTTGACCAACTGGTCGATCGGCGCAAGGGCGCGGCCGACAATGAACATGGACGCAAAAATCGAGCCGGGGCTGATAGAGGCGGTGATCGCCAGCAGCGCGGCCACGCCCAGAGCCAGCGACTGTAACAGCAGGCGGACGAACTTGGATTCCGCGCCAAGCCGCGCTGAAGCGATGCCCGCCTCGGTCTGCAGCGACAGCGCACGTTCCCGGTCGGTGCTCTGGCCATGAATCAGGGCTTCACGCAATCCGAGCGCGCGGACAATGTCGGATGAGGACACGGCCGTATCATAATTGGCATATGCCCTGGCAGAGGCAATATTCGCCTGTTGCAGGGGTTCCCGCGTGGCATTTTCGTTGCGCCAGGCAAGAAAGGTGATCAGCGCCGCGCCAACGACGGTTAGCACTCCGACCCAGAAGTGGATCAGGAAAGCGAGCAGTACGTAGATCGGAATCCAGGGCGCATCGAGCGCACCAAGCATGGCTGGACCGGTAAGCAGGTTACGCAACTGATCGAACTCGCGCAGCGCCTGGCGGGCAAGCCGCGGGCGAGTTTCCCCTTGCAGGAAAGTGGCCCGCATGATCCGGCTGGCCATATGCTCATTGAGGCATGCACCGGCCCGGACCAGCAGCCGCGACCGGAGGGCATCGAGGGCCGAGAGGGTCACCAGGGCAAAAATCAATACCACGGTCAGGAACAGCAGGGTGACCCGTCCCTTCGTGGGCACGACCCGGTCGTAGACCTGCAGCATGTACAGCATGGGGGCGATGAACAGCAGGTTGGTTCCGGCGCTGAACAAGGCCGCATAGGTGAAATGACGGCGGCAGGAAGATAGGGCCGCCTTGACGGTCAGACTGTTTCGAAGGGCTTGGGGCAGGATCAGCACAGTAGTTTCCCTCCTATAGGGAGGACTTTGGAGCACAGCAGCTCACACACCTTGAAAAACAGGGCGCACCCGGAAACTGGATTCTGTTTCGATTAGATTGAATCGAAACAGAATCCAGTTTCCTTTGTTTTCCGTGATTTCCAAACCGTGAAATGTTCTATTTCACTCGAAATCACTCAAGGAGCGCCCTGCACCTTACGCCTAATTGAAGTCAACTGCCACCGATGGACTAGGCCAGCGGAGAAGAGCCATCGCGATATCAGACGACGAAAATGTCGTATTTGGTGAGGTCCAGATGAGCCGACAGATGCGCGACTGGAATGGGAGCGCCCGAACCATTGCCGTCGGCATCATAAGACAGAATGCCGGTGTGGCTGTCGTACAGGACGTAATCGTTCGAGTCATTGGCCACCACGCCGTCACCATGCTCGAAATAGGTGTCGGCCAGACGCACCGGGTTGCCCATCGTTCCGGAGCCGAGCTTCGTGAAGACGGCATTGTCGAGATAGACGGAGTCCTCGGATGTATTGAAGTCGGTTATCGTGGCGACGTCGCCGCCGAGGTGCGTGTCGAAGACGAACTTGTCATGCCCGCGGCCGCCGGTAAGCAGATCAGCGCCACCCTTGCCGAAGATCGTGTCGGTTCCGGCAAGCCCGTCAATGTGGTCGACGCCCGCAGTGCCGATCAGCTTTTCGCCGCTGCTGGTGCCGGTGATCGTGTGGATGGAGCCCGAACTGGTAGTTGTGGTCGGGGTCGTTGTGGTCGGCGGCGTCGGTGCCGGGCTCGAAGGGGTTGGGGCCGGGATCGATGAGGTGGTGCCGCCCCCCGGCAGCGGCGGAAGCGGCGTCACCTCCGCATAGGACGTGCCGTCATGATTATCGAGCCATGCGGCCTTGCTCGCCGCCCAATAATCGCGAGCCTCCTGACCTTGCAATATGGTGAAACCGGCCGGCGGCTTCGGATAGCTGGCCGGCAACGGCGTGTCCGACAGGTTCAGGAAGACATTGCCGTGCGATTCGACGACATGGTCCCAGGCAATCTGGAGCCGGCCTTGGCTGGCGTGGTTGGGATCCTCGATCGCGATCACTGAATTGACGATCCGGATGTCGGGTGTCGTCTGTGGCGCCCCCGTATCCGTCTTGAACGGGGAAACGTGCGTCATTTCGCCATGGAAAAGGTAGGACTCCATGCGCATGAACACGCCATCGAGCTTAAGCGTGTTCATCGAACCATCATAATGGTCGCTGTCGCCAAGGCTGATGCCCGAAAAGACGCCGTCGAACAGAGTGTCGCGAATGGTTCCGCCCATCACATAGTCATTCTCGACGGCATCGTCCCGCGCGTTGCTGACGTGGGTATCATCGATCAGGAAGTTGCTGGAACCGTTGGCAATCCGGATCGCGTCCCATGTCTTGTCGAGGCGCCAGTCATCGATGACGACATTCGGCGCGTTCTCGACGCGGATCGCGGCCGAATTGGTATAGGTATATTCCCAGTCGGACTGCTGCGGCACCTGACCCCAGATTTCGCCGCCCTTGATCAGCAAGCCGGTACCAGCGTTCGTGACCTTGAACGGGTAGGTATTCAGCGCGCCCGTACCCCATGTCGAGAGATGGGTGGCATCGGGATTATCATTGCGACTATTGTCAACGATCCAGGAAGCGTTGGTTGCATCGATCACCGAACCTGCGGCAAGATTCGACACGCTATAAGGAGTATATCCGTAATCCTGCGAAAGAGTGATGTACGTCATATATTAAATTTCCTTTGTGCGACCAAAACACTTCCTGAAATTTATTTGTTATATTTCTTATAAATAGCTTTAGGAGTGTTTATTTTATCTATTTAATCTGAATTAATCGTAAATATTTCAAATAATATGTAACAATCAATGTAATATCAGTGACTTGCGCTCAAGTTGATGTGCGAAACATCGACTTAAGCCCATGTGGACCGACACCATATGGGGAAGCTGCCCGATGCGAAAAAAGCGGTCCCCGAGCCGCCGTCCGCGCGTCGTTCGCACTAGGATCACCGCCGGTACGGAGCCGCCGGAGGATTGTGGAAGACGGGTTGTTACTATTTGTTACGGGGTAGCGTGACAAGGTAATCGAGCGCTCGTACGGAACAGTTCGTCGGAAAATTGCCATCATTTAAGAGGGATTCATCCCACTGTACTTGAGTTGTAACAATATTCGTCTTTAGCTGAATCCAGCTTATTCTTTGAAAGATAAAGGGATTCTTGGACGAATCGAGGCGGCGCGCTTGCCGCTGAGATCGGTCGGGGCATTCAGCCGAGAATGCTGGCCTGATCGGCCCCGCTGTTTTTGGACAGGAATCTGTCCTTGCCGGTTTCCAGGATATGGCAGTGACAGCAAGCGATTGCCGGACAGACCCTCGCTATGAATAATGCGGTCTAAGCCGGGGAAGAACCAACGGACACACCACCGTTGCATAGGCTGCGAGAGCCAGGACGAGGACGATGAGCGAATGCCAGGAACCGACCAGCAACGCGATGACGGCCATCAAGCCGCTGCCCAGCAGGGGGCGCTGCAGGGCGTGGAATAGGTCAAGCATGGGCAGGCGGATCAGCCGCCAAAGGGCTACTCCATAGGCAATGCGTGACACGCAATAATGGCCGAGGACAGCCAACGCCGCACCGGGTAGACCCAGCCAGCTGATCCCGATCCAGAGCGCCGGCAAGGCGACCAGAGTGGAAACGGCAAGGTTGATGCGGAAATCGAGGTCGGGCCGGCCGATCCCCCTTAACACCTCCCCCGGAGTGCCTGCGGAGGCAGCGACCATGCTCGCCGCTGCAAGGATCTGGATCGGGACGATGGCGGCGTTCCATTTGGGGGTGAACAAGGCCGGGACGATGTAGTTCGCGAACAGGATCAGCACCGTGGCTGCCGGAAATATCGTTACGGACATATAGCGAACCGTTCCCAGATAGACCGCGCGGATATCCGCGTCCCGTCCGATCGCCCTGCTGTAGAACGGGAAAACGGCTTTGCTCACCAGCCAATAGGCCTTGCCCCGCAGCGTTTCCGTCAGCAGAAATGCGATCGAATAGATGCCGAGCGCATGAGCGCCGACAAGCTTGCCGATAAGCAGATAATCGAGGTTCTGCTGAAAGGAGATCAGCACGCGGGAACCGACGATAAATCTGCTATAGGAACTAAGGTCGCGAAGAATGGCCAGGTTCATCCTCATGCGCGGAAACCATCCGGACAGCGCGAAGGTGACGGCGCATGTGCAGGCGGCGGCAACCAGCGTCTGTGCCACCAGACTCCACACATTCGCGCCGGCAAGCGCAAGCGCGATGGCGGCGACGCATCCGGCCAGCGTGCCGGCGATATCGGCCAGGGCGATCTGCTTGAACCGCATGCTGCGCGCCAGCCGCGCTTCCGGCACCACCTGCAGGTTTTGGAACACGATCGCGGTGCTCATCGCCAGCGCGATGGGGGCCAGATGCGGTTCACCATAGAACCAGACCAAAAATGGAACGCCGATCAGCCACATGACTGCGATCATCACGAACGACGTCACGAACAGCAGCCAGAAGGCGCTGTCGTACAGCAATTTGGTGCGCTGATCTCGCTGCCGCTGGATCAGGCCGAGGCGAAAGCCAAGATCGGCAATGATCGCGATGATAGCCGAGAAGACCAGCACCATGTTGAAGAAGCCGAAATGTTCCGGCAGCAGGAGCCGGGCGAGACCCACCTTGGCAAGAATGCTCGAGCCCTTGCCTACCATCATCCCGACCGCGTTCCAGGCAACGCCTTTGCGGATCTGCCGCTTCTCCGACTGCAATCGCCGTTCCGGAGCAGGTGCGTGAGCGAGGGTCAAGGCGTTCAATACCCGGTGCCGTGAAGAACCACCGGAATAGTCCGCAGGATAATCCGAAAATCCTGGCCAACGGATTTGGTGCGCGCATATTCGCAATCGAGTTGCGCCCGGCCTTCGAAGGAAATCTGGTTGCGGCCACTGACCTGCCATGGGCCGGTGATGCCGGGTCTCAAAGAGCAATAAGTGCTAAACGCATCTGCGTAGAAATGGGCTTCGTCCGTGGCGAGTGGCCGCGGGCCGACAATGCTCATCTCGCCCCTTACCACATTGAAAAGTTGCGGTAACTCATCGATACTATAGCGCCGAAGAAAGTGTCCGAAATAAGTGATGCGCGGATCATCGCGAAGCTTTCGATCTCTTTTCCAGATCGCACTGATGGCGGGCGACGACTCCAGGAGTTCACGAAGCCGCCGATCGGCATCGGCCTGCATCGTCCGGAACTTGAAACAGCGGAAAATCTCGCCGTTGCGGCCGAAACGGCGCTGACTGTAGAAGATAGGCCCGGGACCGCTGAGCAGCACCAGGATGGCGGCGGCGAGCATCACCGGCCACAGAACCAGCAGACACAAGATCGCAAGTGTGAGATCCATGCAGCGTTGTAGCACCAACCCGGAGGCGTGTCGCGGCATGGGCTCGATTATGCGCGTAGCCGCGACAGGCGGTTCGTCGCTAACAAGACCAGTGAGCCGGGGCGCAGATGCGCCAGCGAGATTTGCGTTGGCCGGAGTCCGTTGCAGCGGTCTCGTCGTCATTTCATCGATGCGAGTAGCCATGCTTAACTCTCCGACAGAAAGGCGCATCGTCGATTTCGGACCGACGATAGGCCGCGCAACGTCGATCGCCGGTCACGATGTGACGCGACGTCGAAATCTGCCAACAACCGTCTGGCGCCATCCGACACATTTGATCAGCCGCGCGAGACGGCAGAAATCAAACGGAACGAAGGAATCCCGAATGGCTCAGCGGAGCATGAGGATGGACGTCTGGTCTGGACTTTTGAATTCTGATTTCGGGCTAGCCCTTGGGGTCTAGACCTTCGCGAAGATTGTTTAAATATGCTCGCGCGAGCACAACTTTGGTTGCGGCGGGCGGTTCAAGCCCGATCGCCTGCGTGTTCGTGCGCCCAAGCGGCGGCTGCGCGTAGTCCAAGTTGTGAGGTGTGGCGGCATGAACCATCGTTTCTTGCTGATCCTTTCGGCGCTGAGCGGCGTCGCTGCGTGCGCGAGCAATAATGTAGGCGCCGGCCTGCCCAGCGGCGGAACGGCATATAACCTCGTTCCTGCGGCGATCAGCAATGTCGCGCCCGCAGAATACCGAATCGGTCCGCTGGACGCCCTTGACATCACCGTGTTGCAGGAGCCGGATCTTTCGACCAAGGCAGCACCAGTCGACGCGTTCGGCAATGTCAACCTGACGCTGATCGGTGACGTTCGGGCGAGCGGCAAGACCGCCAGCGAACTGGCGAAGGAAGTCGCCGGCCGCTATGGCCAGAAATACCTCAAAAATCCTCAGGTTTCCGTCGTCGTCGCCAAGCCGGTGGCGCAGAAGGTCGCCGTGCAGGGCGAGGTCACCCAGCCCGGCGTCTATCCGATCGAAGGTCCGACGACTTTGCTCGGCGCACTTTCGCTGGCGAAGGGCGAAACGGAGTATGCGGCGCTCAACGACGTGGTCGTGTTCCGACTGGTCAACGGACAGCGGGAGGGAGCGGTTTTCGACATCCGCCAGATCCGCAGCGGCAAGGCGCCCGATCCCCAAATCAGGTCCGATGACGTGATCGTCGTCGGCTATTCGGAAGGCCGCAGAACGTGGCGTGACATCACGACCGGATTTCCGATCCTGAACATCTTCCGGTTCCGGCCTTTCTAGCGACAGGGGATAACCATGCACGGCAAGACTCTTGCGCTGACGCCCCAGAACGACCAGTTGGTAAGGGTCGACGATGACCGGCTTATCCAGTCCTATGCCGAATATGATCCTGGTGTTCCCACCCGGGGGATCGACCTTCTGGCCCTTTGGTGGATGCTTGTCCGCAATCGCGTGATGATGCTCGCCATCGTGCTGGTTGCTTTTGTCATTGGCTTGGCAAGCATCTGGTTGCCCAAGCCGGTCTATACCGCGCAGGCAACCATTCAGATCGAACCGCAGACCGCGCGCATTCTCGGCACCGAGAATATCACGCCCGACCCTGGGAGCTCGGAGAACAACAGGATGCTCCAGACCCAGGTCGACCTGTTGGGGAGCCGCTCCACCGCGCAGCACGTCGCGCATCAACTCAACCTGGTCAACGACCCCCAATTTCTTCGGGAGGCGGGACTGGAGAATGAACCGGCCGGCGATTTCCGCGCCGCAATGGTGACGAGCGCGCTGCAGGAAAAGCTGAACCTTTCCTCTCCGCGGGACACCCGGCTGATCGCCGTTCAATATGACAGTCACGATCCGGCGCTTGCCGCGCGGATCGCCAACAGCTTCGCCGAGACGTTCATCAACGACACCCTGCAACGGCGGCTCGACACCTTCACCTATTCGCGCAACTTCCTTCACCGGCAGTTGGGCGAGACCAAGGGACGGCTCGAGAAGTCGGAGAGCAGTCTGGTCCGTTACGCCCTCTCCGCGGGTCTCGTGGACGCCGGCAATGCCGCGGGAATAGCCGGGAGCGATGGCGAACGGCGGTCCATCACCACCGCGAGTCTGGTGGACCTCAATAGCGCTTATTCACAGGCGCAGACGAACCGGATGCAGGCGCAGGAGCGCTGGGAGCAGGCAATGGCTACGCCAGCCATGAGCCTTCCAGAAGTGCTCAGCAACCCCGCGATCCAGAACCTTACCCGTCAACGGGCCGAGCTGGAAGCGACGTTGCAGCAGGAGCGGCAACGTCGCCAGGACGATCATCCGGCAATCATGCAGGCCAAGGCCCAGATTGCCGAGATGGACCGCCAGATCGGGGCCATCGCCGGGGGCGTCCGCGCGTCCATCGGCAATCAATTTCGCGTGGCGGCCGGACAAGAGGCGGCGCTCAGGGGCAGCGTCGGTGCGCTCAAGGCCGCGACCTTCGCCGAGCAGGGCAAGGACGTGCGCTACAACATCCTGAAGCGCGAGGTGGATACCAACCGCAATCTCTACAACACCCTGCTACAGCGTTATAGCGAAGTGAGTACGCAGGTGGCGAACACGACCAATCCCATCTCGATCATCGACCGGGCGCAGATGCCCTCGTCGCCATCCTATCCGCGGCCGGCGCTGAACATGGCGCTTGCGAGCCTGGCGGGCGTCGCGCTGGCGCTCGTGGCAGGCTTCGTCCGTACCCGGATGGACGACAAGGTGCACGGACCGACGGACGTGGAGAGCGACTTCCGTAAGCCTCTGCTGGGCGTCGTTCCGTTGCTCAAGGGTGACGAGAGCATCGCGGAAGCGATGGACGATCCGCTGTCCGCGGTGACGGAGGCGCACCACGCCATCTGCCTCGCGCTCAATCCTATCGTCCAAACTCCCGAGCATAGCGTGTTGTTGTTGACCAGCAGCAGCTCGAACGAGGGCAAATCGACCATTGCCGTCAAGATTGCTTCGAGTCTTGCCGCCACCGGCAAGAAGGTGCTGGTCATCGACGGCGACATGCGCCGCGGGTCGCTTCACAAGCTCCTTGGTCTTGTGAACCAATTCGGCCTTACCGACCTGCTGGCGAAAGGGAGCGGTGAAGGTCTCATGGACGCGGTGCAATATTGCGAGCATCACGGGTTTTCGGTGCTGTCGCGCGGCGGCCGGTCGTCGGTCAATCCGGCCGAGCTTCTGGCGAGCAGCCGCTTTGCGGCGCTGCTGGATGAAGCAGCCGGTCTGTATGACGCGATAGTCCTCGATGGCCCGCCGGTCCTGGGGCTTGCCGATGCCCCGCGCATCGGCGGGATGGCGGATGCGACGGTATTCGTCGTCGAGGCCAACCGGACGTCCAAGGCGGATGTGAGGATCGCGCTGAAGCGGCTTGGCGATGCCGGCGCCGACCAGATCGGACTGGTCATCAGCAAATATGATCCGGCCAAGGATACCGGCGCCTATGGCTACGCATATCGTTACGATTATCCCTTGGATGAAGATGGAATTGCCAATGAGAATCCGCTTCGCCAATTGCAGAAGGAGGTGTGACGGCAATGTCGCCAGGTGCAAGGCGCGTGTCGTTGCGATCGCCGCAGATTTCGGCGCCCATTCTTGCAAACCCGCCAGCACAGGCAGCGAGCGGCTTTAGCATCCTGGTCGCGGTGGCGGTATTCCTGCCGTTCTGGATTCCCCGGCCGCTGATGGCCGGCGAATTGTCTTTTGCCTTTGCAATGCCGTTCATTCTCGCGTTCTGGGCTTTGACGCAACCCGCATGGCCGGGAAGTTTCCGGCGGGCATTGCACGGCCGGTATGGCCGCGGCCTGTGGCTGGAAGCGCTTTGCGTCTGCGTGGTCATGATGATGGCCTTCATGTCCATGTTGGTTTCGCCGGTGCCGCTACGCGCGTTTCGGGTTATCCTGCCGATGATCTATGCGATCTGCGCGCTGATCCTGTTTTCCCGTATGCCGTCCCACTTGCAGCGACGAATGGTTTTCGCGCTGCTGTTCTCGGGAGTGCTGGTCTTCGGCATCGCCATCGGGCTGTCGCAGACCGGCTGGGGCCGTTCGATCGTCATGCGCGACTATCGCTTCCTCGCCTTTTTCGAGAAGCCAAACCAGCTGGGCGTCGCGGTGATGGCGGTCTGGCCGCTGTCCATCGCGCTGCTGCTGAATGCCCGGACAGCCATGTCTCGCCTATTGTGCACGATCATGCTCCTGGTCCTGGCGACCGCGATCTTCATGAGCGGCACCAAGACCGCACTGGCACTTGGGTTCGTCTCGGCGGCGCTGACCTGGCTCTACCATGGAAGCCGAAGCGGCAGCCTGGACAAGACGCTATTCAAGCTGTCCGTCATTCTGTGCGGGATCGCGTTCGCCGTGCCTGCGACCCTGTGGGTGCTGAGCTGGGCCAGTCCGGATTTCTTCAGGCGGGTGAACAGCATTTTGACCTATGGCCTGTGGGAATTTCCCAGCATGCAGACGCGCGACATGGTGTGGAAGGAGTCGATCCAGATCGGCCTCGACCATCCCCTGCTCGGGGAGGGTGCGGGGACGCGGATTTACCGCTACGCTCATTCGCATAATATGTTTCTCGATTATTTCCGTGGAATGGGCGTTTTTGGTCTGGCGGCAGCGGTCGCACTGGTGCTGAGTGCCGTCAGCCGCGGCGCCAATTTCCTCCTTGCCACCTTGCCCAAGGGGCAGGTCGATCGGGAGTCGGACACAATCGTGGCTGGCATGTATCTGGGCGCAATCTTTTACCTGATTGGGAACCAGCTCAGCGATTCCTTCTCACCGACGACGGCGTTCCTGTTCTGGATCATTTATCTTGGCGCTTATTTTACCGCGCCGCCCCTGAACTCGGTCGCACGACCGCCCTTGAATTTGGTCAAGCGCCCGGTTGGTCAGCCATCGACCTCGGGATGGGCGCCCCGCGCAAGACGCCCCGGTTCGAACCTGCAGGATGCTGCCCAGCCGGTCTGAGAAACGCTCCAGGAGCCTGGGTCGGGATGAGCTCGAACATTTTTGAAGTCAGGGGGAAGAACTGACCGCCCGTAAAATACGGAAAACAAAAGACTGAGGGGGCGTGATGCGACTCAATCCAGTCGAATCATGCTCTCTGATCTCACCCCATTGCGACCGTCGCGCTCGAGCTGCGAGAGATGGTCACTGATATGTTTGGCGCGGTCCAGCGGAGTGTCGCCGCCGTCGCTCGGAATGCGAAGCAGCCGGCCCGTAAGGTGTCGGCGCTTGAGTTCTCCTTCGATCTCATCGGCAATATGCTCTATGGCCTCCTCACCACGCCTCCAGAGAGAGATATCTGCGATGGATTCCGCGCTCTGGAAACGCGATGTGTGCCGCCGTCGCTGCGCAAGCCGTTGCTGTGCGACGGCGGTAGGAGCCTCGACGTGGATGAAGAGGGTTTCGCCGATCCAGCCGTCCAGTCGATCGAACACCGGTTTGGCGGGGGCGGCATCATGCCCGTGGTGGATGCGCGCGGTCCAGATCGCCTGCGCCAAACCCTGATCGGCAATCAGCAGGCCGTTATGGCCTTGTCGCAACTGCATTGCCAGCACCGACAGGAAGTTCCAACGGGTCTTGGCGGCATCCTTGCCGCCCCGCTTATGCGGGGTAAGTCCGCGCGATGCGAAGAAGATTGCGCGGGGGCTGCTAAAAAAGACCGGGGCGAGCAGGGCGAGGCGTCTCAGCGACCTGCGCAGGAAGGACAATTCATCACCCATCGCATCGCGGCTAAAGCGCACCGGCGCCCGCTGCTCGCGTAAGAGACCGAGAAGTTTACGGGCGACCGTCGTCTTGCCAGACCCCGGAAGTCCGAGGAACTCGATCGTCGTGATCGGCAGCTGCTGTGCAACATTGCCCGTCAGCGCACTGGCATAGGCGCGGTCGATCCGTTCTCCCATCCTTTCTTCGCGCCAGGACGAAACGTCCGTTGATCGGGCGCCGTCCTGCAGTCGGGCAAGGCGGTCAGGCGAGTCCAACAGGGCGAATATCTGTGCCGCAGTCATGGCGAGGTCATCGGCGTCGGTGATGATCCCGTTGATATTGTCTGCAACGATCTCCTCGATCCCCGGCAGCCGCGCTACCACCAGCGGCTTGCCCCCGGCGATCGCCTGGACTGCCGTGCGCGGCAGCCCCTCCCGCTCGGCCGCATGCACGCACAGGTCGGTGAGCGCAATCAGTTCCCACGGCGCCGGATCGTGGCCGAGGAAGCGGACCTTGTCCGCGATGCCTAGGGTACGGGCCTCCTCCTCGCACCGAAGGCGTTCCGGCCCATCGCCGGCAAAAAGCAGACATGCATTGCTACGCTCGCGGAGCCCTTCCGCCATTGCGCGAAGCAATGGCAGTTGGCGCTTCCGTTCCTCAAACGCGGCTATCTTGAGAATGAAGCGGGGCCGTTCCCTTCCATTCCAGCCGCCGATGCGGCTTCGCCAGTCGGAAGGAGGGACTGCGGAAATAAAGTGATCGAGCGGCATTCCGCTGTGGATTACCTGAATTGGCACATCCCCGCCGATGCCCGCATCGAGATAGGCCTGCTGCATCCCGCGACTGACGGCGATCAGGAGATGGGTGAACCGCGCGCAGGCCCGCTCCGCATCGACATAGAGCAGGCGCTGCCCACCGCTCACCGCGACAAATGGGGCGATGTGGATGGTGTGCACAATCAGCGGTACTCGGGCAGCGGCGGCGGCCACCCTGCCGACGATCCCCGCCTTGCTCTCGTGCGTGTGAACAATGTCCGGCTGAAGTTGTCGGTAGAGCTGGCGCAGGTCGCGTATCGCCACAAAGTCTGCAAGAGGGTTTATGGGGTGGACGAGGCTGTCCATATTGATAAGCCGGATACGGTCACCGATGCGCTTGGCCCAGATCGGGTTGGCGCCAGGGCCGTGGATCAACGTCACCCGGTGGCCGCATTCTGCCTGATGGAGGCAGGTTGCGACCGTATTCTCCTCCGCACCACCAAGCACAAGACGGGTGATGACGTGGACGATGTTGAGTGGACGAACCGGCGATGGCTCTGCTGGGCAGGGCGGGAGAGCGGGTTGGATGCCGCTCCAATTGGCCGCTTCGTGCGTTCGAAGAAACAGCATGGCGGAGAGTCCTGTCGATCAGGCTTCGGTTCCCGTGCGCCGAGTCACGCGCAGCGCTGCCAGGGCGGCGAGCCGGCTGTGGACCCCAAGCGTGCGGAATGCGGCATGAACGTGCACCTTGACGGTGCTAGGCGAAATCCCGAGTTCGCGCGCGATGACCTTGTTGGTATGACCTGCCAAGAGGAGCCTGATCACCTGCTGCTCCCGATCTGTCAGCCCGGAAAGCGCCTCGAGGTTGATGGTCTCCTCGTCCTCGTTCTCGTCGTCCTGCGGGCGCTGGCGCTCAAGCAGTTCGGCTGGAACAAAGATGCCATCCTCGTCCACGGTTTGCAGCGCTTTGAGCAGTTCCGCGCCGTTCCCGATCTGCTTGGGGATAAAGCCGTGTGCGCCGGCGGAAATAATGGACAGCACCTCGCGCAGATCCGTGCGGTCGGAAAAGACCGCCATGCGCATTGCGGGCTGCTTCTCGTGAAGTTCTCGTATCGTCGCCAGTCCCGAAGATCCAGGCAAGTCGAAGTCGAGAGCAAGGAAATCAACTGAAAATTCGGTAGACAATATTTTAGCAAGGCTGCCATAGTCGTGAACGCGAATGACCTTGGCGAATCCGACTTCTCGCCGGAGCATCGCCGCCAGACCGGCATTATAAAAAATATGTCGTTCAGCAACGACAGCGATCGAGCGAGTTTCGGTCATGGTGTGCCGTCCGGCAGCCCCCTGGTCCATTAACAATTGTGACAAGAAGATGACGGCTAGAGTAGCAAGTTTTAACTAGGGGCGTAGTCTGGTTAATCTACTCCCCAATCTAACCCATTCTATCTAGAAAGGTATAAGCGGAGAGATATAGGTGCCTCGCCACTGCCATCGGACCTTCGGTCAAAGGTCGATCTTGCGCAGCGCGTGAACATCGCTTCTCCATTCGGGTTCGGGATGTTGCGAGCAATGGGCGTCGTGCAAGACGTTATTGTCAGAGGGGGCATGGTCCCACTCGGACAAATATTGTCACCGCGATTGCGTGGCAATCGGCCGGCAGCCGACGGTAACCGAATGCGTGACCGTCAAAGACAAGTCCTTGCACCGGCACTCTGGAGCGCGCTGTTGCGCCCCCGGCGCCAACCGAGCACCTTCTTCAGACAGACACGGACGTGCGGACCTACGGCTACGGCAGCATCCCGCTACGTAGCGTGTAGGCTATCATGTGCGTGCGGTTGCGCGTCCGAGTCTTAAGTCGCGCATTCTCGATATGCCGTTCGACCGTGCAGGGCGAAATCGACAATTTCAGTGCCACTTCCTTGGCCGAGAGACCCAAGGCGATGAAGCCCAGAACTTCTGTCTCGCGATCAGTTAGTTGGACTGTCTCCGTTGCGAAGCGATACATGATAATCTCCTCTAACTCTTCATAGTATGCATTAGTCTCCGCAAATTGCCATTGGCGCATTTTGTTTATCACTTTAGCTATGGCCAAAAGATATAAAGAAAAGGCGATGGATTGAACTATTTGGCTAGAGATTGTCATGGACTTGAGAATCGATAAGATTCAAAGACTTGTCATGAACACTTGACGCAAGTCTTGCTCGCCCTACCCGCTGCTGCAACGGGCGGACGCCGGCCAGCGGAGACACAGCCTTCGCGAGTTATTCTATGCACTGCGTTATATCGGCAAAACCGGGGCGTCATGGCGCTGGATGTCGAGCGACCCGCTGTTCGTCGATAAGGTCCACGATATCGTCGGCCTCTATCTGTCGTCGCCCAATAAACGCGAGCATAGAGCGGGAGTCAGCTTAGAATCACGAAGCGCCAGTAATTGGCATTCCTGTCGGCAAAGCTGTGGAATGTAATCGCGACAAAAATCGTGATTTCAGCAGCGTCTAGCCCCTTCAGTCTAAGATGAGCCGAGCCCAAATCCATCTTCGTCACAACTTCGATTAATCCCTTGATGATAGGCTGGATCACGAGAGTTCGGCGAGTTGCCCTGAGCTCGAAAATATCCCTACCAATGATAGATCCACATGTTGCGCTTGATCCTATGGGGAGCGGGCCTGCGGCATTGAGGCAGGTCAAATTGCCGGTTGCGCAGGATCAATGCCGGCCTCGCTGCGGTGCGGCAGGAGAGCGGCACTGACAACAGGGATGGAGTTTCAAGGACATGACCATCAAGACGATCCTGCTGGGCGCGGCTGCCGGTTGCGCTATTCTGGCTGCGCCTGCCCAGGCGGCGCAGGGCGATGTGCTGGTGCGGTTGCGCGGCATCATGGTCGCGCCCAACGAGAAGAGCGGGAGCGTGCTGCCCGCCTTTCCGGGCGAGAAGGTGAAGGTCGACAACAGCGTGATGCCGGAAGTGGACGTCACCTATATGGCGACCGACCATATCGGCTTCGAACTGATCGCCGCGACCACCAAGCACAGCGCGAGCGGGCGGACCGGCACGACCGGAAGCATCGGCAGGCTCGCTTCCACCTGGGTGCTGCCGCCGACGCTGACGGCGCAATATCATTTCCTGCCCGAAGGGAAGATCCGGCCCTATGTCGGGGCGGGGGTGAATTATACGCTATTCTATAATGAGAAGGCGTCGAACGCGCTGGAAGGCGCGGTGGGCGCGACCAAGGTGCATATGTCCGACAGCTTCGGCTGGGCAGGGCAGGTTGGCGTCGATATCGACCTGAACGAGCGGATGTTCCTCAATCTCGACGTCAAATATATCGACATCGACACCACCGCGCGGCTGTCTACCGCCGCTACGGGAGTGCAGAGGGTGAAGCTGGAGCTTGATCCCTTCGTCTTCGGCGTGGGTGTGGGGATGAAGTTCTGACGAGGTGTCGGCTGACGGCCGGAATTGGCCAGGAGCGGTCATTAACAAACGTCATCCCAGCGGAAGCTGGGATCTCGTGAGGCTGGGTTGTGCCCTATCGCCTGAGATCCCAGCGTTCGCTGGGATGACGGATTTAAATGGCGGGAAACCACCCAAATCCGACATGATTCCGATCGACCCCCTCTTCCCATAGGGACAATTACGGATAGGTCGCATCGTGCTGTCGCGGCATGGATCGGCGCATGGATATGCGATTTGATCTGGCGCAAAAGGCGCAGAGCGATGCGGCGTTCGTCATGGCGGCGGCGCCGGCGTCCAAGGGCTGTAGCGGGCAATATTGCGACCGCTGCGAGGTGCGCGATCAGGCGATCTGCGCCGATCTTGACGAACAACAGCGCGTCGCGCTGAACCGGATCGGGCGGCGGGTATCGTTGCAGGCCGGGCAGACCGTGATGTGGGAGGGCGACAGCTCCACGCTGGTCGCCAATGTGATCGAGGGGACGCTGAAGCTTTCCACTTCCACCGGCGACGGGCGGGAGCAGATCGTCGGCGTCGTCTATGCGTCGGATTTCATTGGCCGCCCCTTCGGTGCGCGGACGCCGCATAGCGTCACGGCGCTGACCGATGCGCGGCTGTGCCTCTATCCGAGGGGCGCCTTCGACGGCTTCGCGCGCGAACATCCGGCGCTGGAGCATCGGTTGTTGCAGCGGACGCTGGATGATCTCGACCGGACCCGGGCGTGGATGCTGTTGCTGGGGCGGAAGAATGCGCAGGAGAAGGTGGCGACCTTGCTGCTCGATATGCACCGGCGGCTGCGGGCGGACCGGGAGGGGGTGATCGAACTGCCTCTGTCGCGGCAGCAGATAGCCGATGTGCTGGGGCTGACTATTGAGACGGTTTCCCGCCAGATCAGCGATTTGAAGCGGTTGGGTGTGATTGCGCTGGCCGGACGGCGCGGGGTGCGCATCGTCGATGCCGATCGGCTGGAAGGCATGGCTGAGGGGGAGTGAAGGGACGGTTTTTGGCCGATAGCAGATATTACAGGTTGTCATCCCAGCGAAAGCTGGGATCTCGTGAGGCTAGGCCGTACCCTATCGCCTGAGATCCCAGCTTTCGCTGGGATGACGGAGATGATGTCCGCAAACCACCCGATACGGACATTCCCCTACATACCTACGACGCCGGCTTTGACAGAGGTCAATGCAGAAGGGCGGTTCCGCAGCGAAGGACGCCGCAAAGCCTTTGACGGGGAAATCATTTAAAAAGCGAGTTGGCTATGGAGCAACTGGTTTGGAAGACGGGCGGCTGGTTCGCGCTCGCGACGCTGGCCTTTCTGGCGGCGCTGGCGGCGGCGGACTTCGGCTTTGCCGTGCATATGGGGATCGTGTGCGCCGCCGCGCTGGCCGTGGCCGTGCTGACGATGCGGCATGCCGATTATGAGGCGATCACGCGCGGGCTGCTGAAGATGCCCGAAAGCCAGGGGAAATATGACGATGATCCGATCCGCTGGGGCGTGATCGCGACCGTCTTCTGGGGTCTGGTGGGCTTTCTCGCGGGGCTTTACATCGCGCTTCAACTTGCCTTTCCGGCGCTGAACCTGGGGCTTGAATATACCAGCTTTGGGCGGCTGCGGCCGTTGCATACCTCCGCCGTGATCTTCGCCTTTGGCGGCAATGCGCTGATCGCCACCAGCTTTTATGTCGTGCAGCGGACCTGCCGGGCGCGGCTGGCCTTTCCGGCGCTCGCGCGGTTCGTCTTCTGGGGCTATCAGCTTTTCATCGTGCTCGCGGCGACCGGCTATCTGCTGGGCATTACCGAGGGCAAGGAATATGCCGAGCCGGAATGGTATGTCGACCTGTGGCTGACCATCGTCTGGGTCGCCTATCTGGTCGTCTTCGGCGGCACCATCCTGCGCCGCAGCGAACCGCATATCTATGTGGCGAACTGGTTTTACCTGAGTTTCATCCTGACGATCGCGATGCTGCACATCGTCAACAATCTTTCCATGCCGGTCAGCCTGCTCGGTTCCAAGAGCTACAGCGCCTTCGCGGGCGTGCAGGATGCGCTGACGCAGTGGTGGTACGGGCATAATGCGGTCGGTTTCTTCCTGACCGCGGGCTTCCTGGCCATGATGTATTATTTCGTGCCCAAGCAGGCCGAGCGGCCGGTCTATAGCTATCGCCTGTCGATCATCCATTTCTGGTCGCTGATCTTCCTCTATATCTGGGCGGGGCCGCACCATCTCCACTATACCGCGCTGCCCGACTGGGCGCAGACTTTGGGTATGGTCTTCTCGGTCATGTTGTGGATGCCAAGCTGGGGCGGGATGATCAACGGGTTGATGACGCTGAACGGCGCCTGGGACCGCATCCGCACCGATCCGATCATCCGTATGATGGTGATGGCGCTGGCCTTTTACGGCATGAGCACCTTCGAAGGTCCGATGATGTCGGTGAAGGCGGTCAACAGTCTCAGCCATTATACCGACTGGACCATCGGCCATGTGCATAGTGGCGCGCTGGGGTGGAACGGCCTCATCACTTTCGCTTGCCTCTATTATCTGACGCCACGACTGTGGAAGCGCGAGCGGCTGTACAGTCTTCGCCTGGTGAACTGGCACTTCTGGCTGGCGACGCTGGGGATCGTTCTCTACGCCGCGGCTATGTGGGTCGCGGGCATCATGCAGGGGCTGATGTGGCGCGAATATGGCAGCGACGGCTACCTCGTCTACGCCTTCTCCGAAGTGGTGAGCGCCATGTTCCCCATGTACCTGATCCGGGCGGCGGGTGGCCTCATGTACCTGAGCGGCGCGATCATCATGGCCTGGAACATCGGCAAGACCATCGCGGGCAGCCCGCTGCGCGAGGAAAAGCCGATGAACGACGCCGCCTATGACGCCGACGCCGACCGGCCGCTCGTCACCCAGCCTGCCTGAAGGAGTATTCGGACATGGCAAGCAAGACCAAGGGCAAATTCTTCGACCATGGCAGGCTGGAGCGGAATGTCTCCCTGCTGGGTATCGCGTCTCTCATCGTCGTCGCCATCGGTGGCATAGTGGAGATCGCGCCGCTTTTCTGGATCGACAATACGATCGAGAAGGTGGAAGGCGTGCGCCCCTATACGCCGCTGGAACTGGCGGGACGGAATATCTACATCCGCGAGGGCTGCTATAATTGTCATAGCCAGATGATCCGTCCTTTCCGGGACGAGACGGAACGCTACGGCCATTATAGTCTCGCCGCCGAAAGCATGTACGATCATCCCTTCCAGTGGGGATCGAAGCGCACGGGCCCGGACCTCGCCCGCGTGGGCGGCAGATATTCGGACGAATGGCATGTCCAGCATCTGAAAGACCCGCGCGCCGTGGTGCCGGAATCGATCATGCCGGGCTATGCCTTCCTGGCCGAGCGCGAGCTGAAGCTGCCCGACATGCGCAAGGATCTGACCGCGCTCAACGATGTCGGCGTTCCTTACAGCAAGGACGACATCGCCAGGGCCAATGACGACCTGAAGGCTCAGGCCGATCCCGATGCGGACAGCAGCGACCTCGTCAAGCGCTATCCCAAAGCGCAGGCCCGCGATTTCGACGGCGATCCGGCCAAGCTGACCGAGATGGATGCGCTGGTCGCCTATCTCCAGATGCTGGGCACGCTGGTCGATGTGGACAGCGCGAAACCGCAAGAGGTCGAGAGATGAGCTACGACGCCTTGCGGCATTTCGCCGATAGCTGGGGGCTGGTGTTCATGGGGCTGGTCTATGTGACCCTCATCGGCTGGCACTTCCTGCCCCATGGGCGACAGCGCAGCGCGGAAGCCGCGCTCGCCATCTTCGAAGACCAAACGGAGGCCGACCATGGCTGACGAAAAGCGCATCGACCCCGCCACCGGGACGGAGATCAAGCATCATGAATGGGACGGCATCCAGGAACTGGACACGCCGCTGCCGCGCTGGTGGCTCTGGACCTTCTACGCGACGATCCTGTTCGCGCTCGGCTACACCATCGCCTATCCGGCCTGGCCGATGATCGACCGGGCGACCGGCGGCATGCTCGGCTGGTCGAGCCGGGGCGCGCTGGACAAGGAACTGGCGGCGCGGGAAAGGCAGATTGCGCCGATCCGGCTGGCGATCGCTCAGACGCCGATCACCGCGTTGCCGGGCAAGCCGCAACTGATGCAGGCGGCGGTCGAGGGTGGCCGGGCGGCCTTCCGCGTCCATTGCGTCCAGTGCCATGGATCGGGCGCGGCAGGGTCGAAGGGCTATCCCAACCTCAATGACGACGACTGGCTGTGGGGCGGCGATCTGGCGACGATCGAGAAGACCGTCACCGACGGCATCCGCAACCCGAACCATGATGCCACGCGCCAGTCGCTGATGCCCGCCTTCGGCAAGGATCAGTTGCTGACGGCGGCGCAGGTCGACGATGTGGTGGCGCATGTCCGCGTGATCAGCGGGCAGGACCGGCCAAGTGCGGCGTCGCGGCGGGGGGACAAGGTCTTTGTCGACAATTGCGCGGTCTGCCACGGCCCGGCGGGCAAGGGCAGCCGGAGCCTGGGCGCGCCCAATCTGACCGATGCCATCTGGCTCTATGGCGGCGATGCAGGGACGATCCGTGAAACCGTCTGGAACAGCCGCCATGGCGTGATGCCGCGCTGGGACGACAAGCTGGACAAGGCGACCATCCGCATGCTGGCGGCCTATGTGCACAGCCTGGGCGGGGGTGAGGGCACCGCCCAGGCAGCAGCGGGGGCGGGCCGCTAAGCCATGCTGATGTCCGGTTCCGCTTCGCTCTATGAAAAGCGCAAGGGCGTCTATCCCAAGGCGGTGGACGGCTTCTACCGCCGCCTGAAATGGGCGATCATGGCGGTGACGCTGGCCATCTATTGGGGCACGCCCTGGCTGCGCTGGGACCGGGGGCCTTATGCGCCCGATCAGGCGGTGCTGGTCGACCTTGCCCACCGCCGCTTCTACATGTTCGCGATCGAGATCTGGCCGCAGGAATTTTATTATGTCGCGGGCCTGCTGATCATGGCGGGGATCGGGCTGTTCCTCGTCACCTCGGCGGTGGGGCGGGCGTGGTGCGGCTATGCCTGTCCGCAAACCGTGTGGACCGATCTCTATCAGCATGTCGAACGCTTCGTCGACGGCGACCGCAATACGCAGTTGAAGCTGGCCAAGGCGTCCTGGGGTCTGGCCAAGATCGCCCGGCGAATGTTCAAATGGACGATCTGGCTGGGGATCGCTTTCATAACCGGCGGCGCATGGATATTCTATTTCGCGGATGCGCCGACCTTGCAGCAGCAATTCTGGAGCGGGACCGCCGCGCCGGTCGCTTATGTCACGACCTTCGTGCTGACCGCGACGACCTTCGTGCTGGGCGGGTTCATGCGCGAACAGGTGTGCATCTATATGTGCCCCTGGCCGCGCATACAGACGGCGATGCTGGACGAGAAATCGCTGGTCGTCACCTACAAGAACTGGCGCGGCGAGAAGCGCGGCAGCCTGAAGAAGGCGGAGGCGCATCCGGGGGACTATGGGGATTGTATCGACTGCAACCAGTGCGTCGCCGTCTGCCCGACCGGCATCGACATTCGCGAGGGACCGCAGATCGGCTGCATCACCTGCGCGCTCTGCATCGACGCCTGCGACAAGGTGATGGCGCAGGTCGGACGGCCACGCGGCCTGATCGACTATTGCACGCAGGACGATGCGGAAGCGGAGCAGAAAGGCGCGGCGCCGCGCCCGGTGTTGAGGACGCTGCTGCGCCCCCGCACCATCGCCTATTTCGCGGTCTGGGCGGGGATCGGCGCGGCGATGCTGTTCGCGCTCGGCGCGCGCGAGCGGCTGGAAATCAGCGCGCAGCAGGACCGCAACCCGATCTTTGTGCGCCTGTCCGACGGCGCGATCCGCAACGCCTATACGGTCAAGCTGCGCAATATGGAGGCGCGGCCCCGCCAGATGGAGGTCGGCCTGAGCGGCCTGCCCGGCGGCAGGATTTGGACCGACGCGGGATCGCGTGAGGCGGCTTCGCCCACTGTGCGGACGACCGTGCCCGCCGACAGCGTGGCGAAACTGCGCATCTTCCTGACGCTGCCGTCCGGCGGCCCGGCGCGGCAGGATTTCCGCTTCACTGCGCGCGCCATGGATCGTGAAGGCGGCAGCGCCAGCGAACCCGCCCGATTTGAAAGGCCCTGAAGCATGACCTCTCCATCCCCCATCCGCCGTTTCACCGGCTGGCACATGACCGCGATCCTGGTCGCGTTCTTCGCCGTGGTGATCGCGGTCAACATGCTGATGGCGACCATCGCGGTGCGGTCCTTCGGCGGCACCGTGGTCGAAAACAGCTATGTCGCCAGCCAGAAATTCAATGGCTGGCTGGCAGAAGCCCGCGCACAGCGGCGGCTGGGATGGCAGGATAAGGTGACGATGGATGCAGCGCGGCATGTCCGCCTGACCCTGACCGACGCAAAGGGCGCGCCGGTGGCGGGCGGCGGCGTGATGGCGGTCGCGCAGCATCCGCTGGGCCGGGCGCCTGACCTGTCGCTGGCGTTCCACGAAATGGCGCCGGGCGTCTACGCCAGCGACCGCGCCTTGCCCCTGGGCCGCTGGCAAATCCGCTTCGATCTGCGCCTGACCGGGCGCGAGGAACATCTGTTGAGGGAGGTCGACTGATGGCCACGAAAGCGCTGATCCCCGATCCCGTAACGGAGGAGACGGCCGAAAGCCTGTTCGCCGTCCCCGGCATCCATTGCGTCGGCTGCATCGCCAAGATCGAGGAGGGGCTTCCCCGCCAGCCCGGCATAGTGTCGGCGCGGGTCAATATGGGCGCGAAGCGGGTCGCGATCCGGCACGATCCGGCCCTGACTCCGCCCGACCTGCGCGCCGCCATCGCCGCTTTGGGGTTCGAGGCGGAGCCGCTGGCGGATGCGGGCCTGGATGTCGCGGCGGCCGAAAGCAGGCGGCTGACGCGCGCGCTGGTGGTCGCGGGCTTCGCGGCGATGAACATCATGCTGCTGTCGGTGTCGGTCTGGTCGGGGGCGGCGGGCGCGACGCGGGAGATGTTCCACTGGCTCTCCGCGCTGATCGCCCTGCCGACGGTCGCCTATGCGGGCCAGCCCTTCTTCCGTTCGGCCTGGGCGGCGCTGCGGCAGGGGCGGACGAACATGGACGTGCCGATCAGCATCGGCGTGCTGCTGACGACCGGCATGAGCCTGTATGAAACCGTGACCGGCGGCGCCCATGCCTGGTTCGACGGGGCGGTGATGCTGCTGTTCTTCCTGCTGGCAGGACGCTCGCTCGACAGCATGATGCGTGGGCGGGCGCGAGCGGGGGTGGCGGCGCTGCTCAAGCAGACCGCGCCCGGCGCGCTGGTGCTGGCGGCGGATGGGAGCAGTCGGTGGACGCGGGCTGATGCGTTGCGGCCGGGGATGACGATATTGGTGGCGGCGGGCGAAAGGCTGGCTGCCGACGGGCGAGTCGTGGAGGGCGAAAGCGGCCTCGACATCGCCTTCCTGACAGGAGAAAGCGCCCCGGTGCGTGTGCGTCCCGGCGACAGCGTGCAGGCGGGCGCGCTCAACATCGACGGACCGATCCAGGTGGAGGTGACGGCGGCGGGCCCAGATACCGTCATTGCCGACATCGCCCGGCTGATGGAGGAGGCAGGGCAGGGCAAGTCGCGCTATGTCCGCCTCGCGGACCGGGCGGCGCGCTTGTATGCGCCCTGCGTCCATCTGCTGGCGGCATTGTCCTTTGCGGGGTGGATGATCGCCGGAGCGGGCGTGCATCAGTCGCTGCTGATCGCGGTCGCCGTGCTGCTGATCACTTGCCCTTGCGCGCTGGGACTGGCGGTGCCGGCGGCGCAGATCGTCGCCTGTGGCGCGCTGATGCGGCGGGGCGTGCTGGTCAAGGACGGGTCGGCGCTGGAAAGGCTGGCGGAAGTCAGCGAGGCGGTGTTCGACAAGACCGGCACGCTGACGCTGGGCCGTCCCGTCCCGCAGGGGTTGCGCCGCTTGTGGAGCGACGACCGTTCGATCCTGCTGTCGCTGTCCCGGGCCTCGCGCCATCCGTTGAGCATTGCTCTACGGCAGGCGCTGGAGGCGAAGGGTGTAACGCCCGCCGCGCTCGACCAGATCCGCGAAGTCGCCGGAGAGGGGGTCTTCGCGGACTATGAAGGGGTATCCGTTTCCCTCGCGCGTCCACGTAGCCTGATCAACCTGTTCGGGCTGGCGGCGGAATATCGGCGCGGCGATCAGGCCATGCTGCTGAGCTTCACCGATGCCCTGCGGCCCGACGCGGCGGATACGCTGGACGCCCTGCGCGGCATGGGGATGAATGTGCTGATCGCCAGCGGCGACCGCCCCGACGCGCTGGAGGAGATCGCCCGCGAAACCCGCACCACCGCTATCGGCCATCTGCGCCCAGCCGACAAGCTAGCGCTGATCGGCCGGTTGAAGGGCAAGGGGGAAAAGGTGCTGATGATCGGGGACGGGCTGAATGACGGCCCGGCGTTGGCGGCGGGCCATGCCAGCATGGCGCCCGCCTCCGCCAGCGACGCGAGCCAACTCACCGCCGATGCCGTGTTTCTGGGCGACAGGCTGGCGCCCGTGGCGCTCACTGTGCATGTGGCGCGGCGGACGGTCGCCGTGGTGAAGCAGAATTTCGCGCTGGCGATCGGCTATAATGTGCTGGCGGTGCCGCTGGCCATAGCGGGCAAGGTGACGCCGCTGGTTGCGGCGGTCGCCATGTCGACATCCTCGCTGATCGTCATCGCCAACGCCCTGCGTTTGAAAGGAGTCGTGAAATGATCGGTCTCAGCCTGCTCATCCCGATCGCGCTTGGCCTGGGATTGCTGGGTCTGGCGGCCTTTTTCTGGGCGCTGGGCAATGGCCAGTTCGACGACACCGATGGCGCGGCGGTGCGCATCCTGATCGACGAGGATTGAGGGCGGGCGTCTTTTCGTCCGATTTATCCATGATATACAGGATATTTCGCCAGAAAATCGCCAATAATAAGGCATATTTCCTGGATATCTGCTATTCATAAGTCGGTCTGCATGCCATGATTTCTCTATCATGGCACGCATGACGAACCCGCCCCCCTTCGCTGATTTCGCCCCCGCCATACGCGTACAGTCGCCGCTCCGCCAGGCCATCACCGCCGCCTATCGTCGTGATGAAGCGCGGTGCATGGCGCCCCTGCTCGAAGCCGCCGCGCTGCCAGACGCAATGCGGCAGGCGGCCCGGGAAACGGCGCGCAGGCTGGTGACGACGCTGCGCGCCAACCGCAATGGCAGCGGAGTCGAGGCGCTGGTGCAGGAATATTCGCTCTCCAGCCAGGAGGGGGTGGCGCTGATGTGTTTGGCCGAAGCGCTGCTGCGCATTCCCGACGATGCGACCCGCGATGCGCTGATCCGCGACAAGATCGCTGACGGCGACTGGGGCGGGCATCTGGGCGGCGGCAAGTCGCTGTTCGTCAATGCGGCGACCTGGGGACTGGTGGTGACGGGGAAGCTGGTCGGCAGCGTCGATGACCGGAGCCTCGGCGCGGCGCTGACCCGGCTGGTGGCGCGTGTGGGCGAGCCGGTTATCCGGCGAGGCGTGGACCTCGCCATGCGGATGATGGGCGAGCAGTTCGTGACCGGCGAGACGATTGCCGAGGCGCTGAAGCGCGCACGGGTACAGGAGGCGAAGGGCTTCCAATACAGTTATGACATGCTGGGCGAGGCGGCGGCGACGGCGGCCGATGCGGCGCGCTATCTGGCCGATTACGCCCAAGCGATCCACGCCATCGGCAGGGCGTCGGACGGGCGCGGCGTCTATGCGGGGCCAGGTATCTCGATCAAGCTGTCGGCGCTGCATCCGCGCTATAGCCGCGCCCAGGCGGAACGGGTCATGGGGGAATTGCTGCCCCGCGTGAAGGAACTGGCGCTGCTGGCCAAGGGCTATGACATCGGCCTCAACATCGATGCGGAGGAAGCGGACCGGCTGGAATTGTCGCTCGACCTGCTGGAGAGCCTGGCGCTGGACCCCGACCTTGCGGGCTGGAACGGCCTTGGTTTCGTGGTGCAGGCCTATGGCAAGCGCTGCCCCTTCGTCATCGACTGGATCGTCGATCTGGCGCAGCGGGCCGGGCGGCGGATCATGGTGCGTCTGGTCAAGGGCGCCTATTGGGACGCGGAGATCAAACGGGCGCAGGTCGACGGGCTGGCGGATTTCCCGGTCTATACGCGCAAAGTGCATACGGACGTCGCCTATATCGCCTGCGCGAAGAAGCTGCTGGCGGCGACGGATAAAGTCTTCCCCCAGTTCGCGACGCATAATGCGCAGACTTTGGCGACTATCCATCATCTGGCCGGGCCGGATTTCAGGCTTGGCGACTATGAGTTTCAGTGCCTGCACGGCATGGGCGAGCCGCTCTATGAGCAGGTGGTAGGGAAGGGGAATCTCGACCGCCCCTGCCGCATCTATGCGCCGGTCGGCACGCATGAGACGCTGCTGGCCTATCTGGTGCGGCGCCTGCTGGAAAATGGCGCGAACAGTTCCTTCGTGCACCGCATTGCCGACCCGGCGGTGCCGGTGGAGGAGATGATCGCAGACCCGGTAGAGATGGTGCGGGCGATGCCGCATCCGGGCGCGCGGCATCCGGAGATCGCGCTGCCGTCCGGGCTCTATCCCGACCGGCGCAATTCCGACGGGATCGACCTGAGCGACGAGAGCGTGCTGGCGGCGCTGACGCAGGCGCTGGCGGAAAGCGCGGCGATCGACTGGACGGCCGCGCCGGAGAATGGGGAAGGCACGGCGCGGCTGGTGCTCAACCCCGCCGATCGGCGCGATCTCGTTGGGACAGTGTTCGAAGCGTCAGCGGATCATGCACGATCGGCGGTCATTCGCGCTGGCGGCAGCGAATGGGCGCAAGTGCCGGTGGCGGAGCGCGCCGCGATATTGGAGCGGGCCGCCGACGCGATGCAGGCGCGCATGCCGATCCTGCTGGGCCTGATCGTGCGCGAGGCGGGCAAGTCGCTGCCCAACGCCATAGCCGAAGTGCGGGAGGCGATCGATTTCCTGCGCTATTATGCGGCCCAGGTGCGGGCGGCTTTCGGCCCGGCGCAGGCGGCTTTGGGGCCGGTCGTCTGCATTTCGCCCTGGAATTTCCCGCTGGCGATCTTCACCGGGCAGATCGCGGCGGCGCTGGTCGCGGGCAATCCGGTGCTGGCCAAGCCCGCCGAGGAAACCCCGCTGATCGCGGCAGAGGCGGTGCGGTTGCTGCATGAGGCGGGCGTGCCGGGCGACGCGCTGCAACTGATCCCCGGCGCGGGCGAGATCGGCGCGGCGCTGGTGGCGGCGCCGCAGACCGCCGGATTGCTGTTCACCGGATCGACCGAGGTGGCGCGGTTGATCCAGCGGCAACTGGCATCCCGCCTCTCCGCATCGGGCAAGCCCATCCCCCTGATCGCGGAGACGGGCGGGCAGAATGCGATGATCGTCGACAGCTCCGCGCTGGCCGAACAGGTGGTGGCGGACGTGATCGCCTCGGCCTTCGACAGCGCGGGGCAGCGCTGTTCGGCGCTGCGCATCCTTTGTTTGCAGGAGGATGTGGCGGACCGGACGCTGACGATGCTGAAGGGCGCGCTCCGGGAATTGCGCATCGGGCGGACCGATCGGCTGGCGGTCGATATCGGCCCCGTCATCACCGAGGATGCTAAAGCGGGGATCGAGGGGCATATCGCCTCGATGCGCGCTCTGGGCTGCGCGGTGGAGCAGCAAATGCTCCCGGACCAAGCGGCGCACGGCAGCTTCGTGCCGCCCACCATCATCGAGATCGACGACATAGCGCAACTCAAGCGCGAGGTTTTCGGGCCGGTGTTGCATGTCATACGCTTTCCCCGCTCCGGGTTGAACGCGTTGATCGATGCGATCAACGCGACCGGCTATGGCCTGACCTTCGGCCTGCACACGCGGCTGGACGACACCATCGCGCAGGTGACCGGGCGGGTGAAGGCGGGCAATCTTTATGTGAACCGCAACGTCATCGGCGCGATCGTTGGGGTGCAGCCCTTTGGCGGGCGCGGCCTGTCGGGTACTGGGCCCAAGGCGGGTGGGCCGCTCTATCTGGGACGGCTGGTGACCACGCCCCCGGTTTTTGCCGAACGGGCGGGTTCGCTCCGGTCGCCGCTCAGCGATTTTGCCGATTGGCTGGCAGCGGAGGGTGAAGCGGAGGCTTCGGCCATGGCGCGGCGTTATGGCGATGCGTCGGCGTTAGGGGTGGAGATGGCGCTGCCGGGGCCGGTGGGGGAGCGCAACCTCTATGCGCTGCATCCGCGTGGGCAGATCGGGATGCGGCCCGCGACGCGGCAGGGGCTGTTGCAGCAGATGGCGGCGATGCTGGCGACTGGCAATCGCGGGGTGTTGCGGGACATGGCGCTGCCGCAGGGGTTGCCTGCGCATATTGCGGCGCATTTCGCGTCACAGGCGGACGGGCCGCTTGGAGCGGTGCTGGTTGAGGGGGATGCCGGGCGGATTGGTGCGGTGGTTCAGGAAGTGGCCGACTTGCCGGGGCCGGTCGTCAGCGTCCATGCGGCGGGGGCGGATGGGGGGTATCCGCTCGACTGGCTGCTGGAGGAGGTGTCGACCTCCATCAACACGACGGCTGCCGGGGGTAATGCGAGCCTGATGATGATTGGGTGAGAGGGTAGGCACAGCGTGCTCCTGCCTTCGCTGGAGCACGTTGCGCTTAGGCGTCCTTCAGCAACCCCGTCACGACCGGCGCGATCTTGCCGACGATCACATTCACCCCGGCCGGATTGGGATGGATGGAATCGGCCTGCATCAGCTTGGGATTCCCGATCACGCCTTCAAGGAAGAAGGGGTAGATCGGCAGGCCGTAATCCTTGGCCAGCCGGGGATAGATGGCGTCGAACTTTGCGCCATAATCCTTGCCCATATTGGGCGCGGCCAGCATGCCGGTGAGCAGCACTGGGATCTGCCGCTGCTTGAGCTGGTCCAATATAGCGCGCAGATTCTTTTCGCTGTCCTCCGGCGCCAGACCGCGCAACATGTCGTTGCCGCCAAGGTCGAGCAGCAGCAGGTCGGGCTTGCGCGGCAGGCCGTCCAGCGTGAAGGCGAGGCGCTGCATGCCCCCCAAAGAGGTTTCGCCTGAAACCCCGGCATTGCGGACCTGAACCGCCAGCCCCTTGGCCTTCAGCGCCTGTTCGAGGCGGAAGGGGAAGCTTTCATTCTGGGCCACGCCATAGCCCGCATAGAGGCTGTCACCGAAGACGAGGACGAGTTTGCCGTCTTCGACCGGGGCGGCGCTATTCTGCGCCTGCGCGGACGGCGCTGCGCTGTTGCTGGCGGCTGGTTCGCCCGAACAGGCGGTGAGCAATTGCACAATCGCCACCGCGCCCACATATATCGACCATCTTCCCGCCTTCATGGGGTTCCTTTCGCTGATGCACGGTTCGTCCTCCCTCGCCCATATCGCGATTGAAGCGCGCAATGTCACCCTCTCGCTCGGCACCCGCGAAGCGCCCACCCAAATATTGAAGGGTATCGACCTTTCCATCCCCAGGGGGGAGAGCCTGGCGATCCTGGGACCGTCGGGGTCGGGCAAGTCGTCGCTGATGGCGATCCTGTCGGGGCTGGAGCGCGCGAGCGGAGGCGAGGTGCAGGTCGCGGGGATTGATTACGGACCGCTGGACGAAGACGCGCTGGCGCGGGCGAGGCGCGGGCGCGTGGGCATCGTGTTGCAGAGCTTCCACCTGCTGCCGACCATGACGGCGGTGGAAAATGTCGCCGTGCCGCTGGAACTGGCGGGGTTCGCGAATGCCTTCGCCCGCGCGGCGAACGAGCTGGAGGCGGTGGGGCTGGGGCATCGGCTGCATCATTACCCCGCCCAGCTTTCGGGCGGCGAGCAGCAGCGCGTGGCCATTGCCCGCGCCGTCGCGCCAGGACCGGACATCATCTTTGCCGACGAGCCGACCGGCAATCTGGATGGCGCGACCAGCGGGTCGATCGTCGAACTGCTGTTCGCCCGGCGGGAAGCGAACGGCGCGACGCTGGTGATCATCACCCATGATCCTGGGGTGGCTGAACGGTGCGATCGCATCGTGGAGATGCGCGACGGGCTGATCATTGCGGACCGGAGGCCGTGACGGGGCTTGGCGGGCGAGGGGGGCTGGGCTGGCGGGGCTGCTGGCGGATCGCCCGGCGCGATCTGCATCGCGGCTTTCGGGGGTTGCGGCCGCTGTTCATCTGCCTGTTCCTGGGCGTTGCGACGCTGGCGACGATCGGCGGCCTGACCGCCGCGATCACGGGAGAGATTGCGAGTAAGGGGCAGTTGCTGCTGGGCGGCGATGTCGAAGTGGCGATGTCGCAGCGTGAGGCAAGCGCGGCCGAGAAAGCGGCGTTCCGGCGTGAAGGGGTGCTGAGCGAGACGATCAGGCTGCGCGCAATGGCGCAGCGGGTCGGGGAGGGCAAAGGCCCATCCGCCGTGCTGACCGAACTCAAGGGCGTGGACGGGGTCTATCCGCTCTACGGCACGCTGATGCTGAAAGGCGGCCGGGCAGGGCCGATGCGCGCCGACGAACTGGTGATCGGACAGGCGTTGGCGGACCGGCTGGACGTGAAGCCAGGCGATGTCTTGCGCTATGGCACGGCGACCTTCCGCATCCGCGACATCATCGCGGACGAGCCCGATCGCGTGGGCGAGGGCTTCACTTTGGGGCCGGTCGCGCTCACGTCGATGGAGGGCATCCGGCGTACGGGCCTCATTCAGCCGGGCAGCCTCTACGAAAGCAAATATCGCATCCGCATGGCGGCGGACCGGGACGCAGGGGCGGTCGGGGACCGGCTGAAACGCGCCTTTGCGTCCTCCGGCTTCGAGATCAAGGACCGCGACGGGGCAGCGCCGGGGACCAGCCGTTTTCTGGAGCGGATGGGGCAGTTCCTGTCGCTGATCGGCCTCGCCGCGCTTGCCATCGCCGGGATCGGGGTCAGCAACGGCGTCGCCTCCTATCTGACGATCAAACGCAACGGCATCGCGACGCTGAAGATATTGGGCGCGTCGTCCGCCGACATTGCGCGCATCTATCTGATGCAGATCGGCGTGGTCGCCATGCTGGCGATCGCATGCGGACTGGCGGCGGGAATCGTGCTGCCGCTGGGGCTGGTGGCCGCGATGCGGGACATATTGCCGGTGCAGCCGGGCTTCGCCATCGCGCCCTGGCCGCTCGTCACCAGCGCGCTTTACGGCCTGCTGATCGCCTTCATCTTCACCATGCCGCCGCTGGCGCATGCGCGCACCCTGCCCGCCGCCGCGCTGTTTCGCGAGACGGTGGACAAGCGGCGCGGTTTCGACCGCGCGAGCATGATCGCGGTGGGCGCGGCCGGGGCGGCGGCCGTCGCGCTGGCGCTGGGCACAGCGCGGGAGCCATGGTTCGCGGCGTCGATGCTGGGCGCCGTCGCCGCCGTGCTGGCGCTGCTGACCGGGATCGGGCTGCTGGTCCGGCGCTTGGCACGCCGGGCACCCGCGCCGCGCCGTCCCCTTGCCCGGTTGGCGGTGGCCAATCTCCACCGGCCGGGCGCGCAGACCTCGGCGCTGGTGGTGGCGCTCGGGCTGGGCCTGACGCTGTTCGTGACGCTCGCGGCGATCCAGTCGAGCCTCAGCGCCGAAATCCGCAACACCGTGCCCCGCACCGCGCCCGACCAGTTCGTGCTGGACATCCCTATCGCCGGGAAGGATCGCTTTCTCTCGCTCGTCGCGCAAGAGGCGCCTGGGGCCAAGGTCAATATGGTGCCGACCCTGCGCGGAACGATCGTCGCCTATGGCGGGCAGCGCGTGGCGGACCTCAAGCAACTGCCCGAAGGCGCCTGGTTCCTGCGCGGCGAGCGGGGCGTCACCTATAGCGAGACGCTGCCCGAGGGATCGGAACTGGTGAAGGGGCAATGGTGGCCCCGAAACTATGCCGGGCCGCCGCTGATCTCGCTCGACCGCGAAGCGGCGAAGGTGATGGGCGTTGGCGTCGGGGACCGGCTCACCGTGTCGGTGCTGGGACGCGAGATCGAGGCGCGGATCGCCTCCCTGCGGCAGGTCAACTGGGAGACGATGGGCTTCAACTATATCATGGTTTTTTCGCCCAACACGCTGCGTAGCGCGCCGCACAGCCTGTCAGCGACGATTACGACGAAAGGCGCGTCGGAGGGAGCGATGACCCGTGCGCTGCTGGCGGCCTTCCCCTCGGTGTCGATCATCGCGGTGGGCGAGGTGGTGGCGCAGGTCACTATTCTGCTGGGACAGATGTCGACCGCGATCGTGCTGGCCGGATCGGTCGCGATCCTGGCGGGCATCGCCGTGCTGATCGGCGCGATCGCGGCGTCGCGGCAGGCGCGCGCCTATGACAGCGTGATCCTGAAGACGCTCGGCGCGACGCGCGCGCAGATATTGGGCGCGCAGGCGATCGAATATGCGCTGCTCGCCGGGGTGCTGGCGCTGGTGGCGTTGGGGCTGGGGCTGGCGGCGGCGTGGTTCGTGATCGTGCAGATATTCCAGTTCGGCTGGGCGCCCGATTGGCTGCTGGTGCTGTCGACTTTAGGCGCGGGCGCTGTGCTGACGCTGGGGATCGGGCTGCTGGGCTCCATCCCGTTGATGTCGGTGCGGCCTGCGCGCGCATTACGTGCGCTATAGGGCCGCTTCCTCATTGGCTGAGGCACGCGACCGCCGCTATTCGCCGGGCCAGTAAAGCCGCATGGGGTTGTCGACGAGCAGCTTGCGTTGCAATTGGGCGGTTGGCGCGATGCGGGGGATCATGTCGACCAGCGCGCCATCGTCGGGAATCGCCTTTTCCATGTTCGGATGCGGCCAGTCCGTGCCCCACAGCACCCGATCCTGATAATCCGCCACCAGCGGCGCGACCGCATGAGCAAAATCGTCCCAAGGCGCGCCCAGGGGGTCGAGCCGGTCGGGGCAGGTCACCTTGGTCCATATATCATCGCGGCTGTCGAGCAGGCGGCGGAACGCCCGCATATCGGCGCCGTCCGGACCTTGGCTGACGTCGGGCCGGCCCATATGGTCGATCAGGATCAGCGTCGGGATTGCGTCGAGGAAGGGGCGCATTTCCTCCAATATATCCGCCTCGAAATAGACAACCACATGCCAGCCGAGCGGCTGGATGCGCTTTGCGATCTCCAGAAACTTGTCCTTGGGCGCATCGTCGACCAGGCGTTTGAGGAAATTGAAGCGCACCCCGCGCATGCCGCCCGCGTGCAGCCTTTCCAGTTCGGCGTCGGTGACGGCGGGATCGACCACGGCGACGCCACGCGCCTTGCCGCCGGATTTGGCGATGCCATTCAGGGTCGCGCTGTTGTCGGTGCCGTGGCAACTCGCCTGGACGATGACATTGCGCGCGAAGCCCAACCTGTCGCGCAGCGCGAACAGCATGTCCGGGCCCGCGTCTTCCGGCAGATATTTGGCCTTGGGACTGAAGGGAAAATCCGCCATCGGGCCGAAGACGTGGCAATGCGCGTCCACCGCACCGGGCGGCGGGGTGAAAGTAGGGACAGAGGGATTTTCGTGCCAGGAAATGATACGGCCGCTGTCATTGGCACTCATGCGAAAACCTCTCCATCCATCAACTTGCGCGCCGTGCGCAGCATCGCCGCGCTGGTGACGGCGCCCTTCTCGTCCAGTTCCATGACGCAGGTGGTTTCGCCGGTTGGATGCTCGACCGACAGGGTCTTGCGGCTGCCCGCGGCTATGCTCGCCACCTCGGCCGCAGGCGAGCCTTCGATCAGGCAGGCCGTCGCGACGCTGACCGCGCCCAGCACGCCGATCGAGGCATGGGCGCGATGGGGGATGAAGCTGCGCACGCTGACCGCGCCGCCGCTGCGGGGCGGGGCGACCAGCATCATCTTGGGCACTGATTTTTCCCTGACGTCACCCAGGTTCATCCGTTCACCCACGGCAAGCCGGATTTTCTCGATCCGGGCCTTCAGGCCCAAGTCATTGTCCAGCGTCTCACGGTCCTCATAGCCAGTGACGCCGACATCCTGCGCCTTCATGACGACGCATGGCATGCCATTGTCGATCAGCGTCACGCGCACGCCCTCCACCTCATCGAAAGCGTTGCCGGTGGGCAGCAGCGCGCCGCAGGAGGAACCGGCGGTGTCGCGAAATTCCAGAGGGATGGGCGCGGCGGAGCCGGGCACGCCGTCGATCCTTGCCTCCCCGTCATAGCGGACCTTTCCGTCCGGCGTTTCGACGGTGGCGATGGCGATCTGCCCGGTATTTTCCATGAAGATGGCGATGCGGGTTTCGCCCTTCCGCGCAGGCACCAGTCCGCGCTCGATGGCGAAGGGGCCGATGCCGGCCAGGATATTGCCGCAATTCTGCGCGTCGCTGACGATCGCCTGATCCACGAAGACCTGGAGGAAGAGATAGTCGACATCGACGCCCTCCCGCTTAGACTTCTTCACTAGCGCGACCTTGCTGGTCAGCGGATCGGCGCCGCCCATGCCGTCGATCTGACGCGGATCGGGCGAACCCATGATCCGCAACAGAAAGGCATCGCGCGCGGCGGCATCGGCGGGCAGGTCTTCGCTCAGGAAATAGCCGCCCTTGGACGTGCCGCCGCGCATCCACATGACACGGGCGGAGGTCATTCCCCGTCTCCCTTCGTCATTTGGCAGGGCTTATACATATTTCAGCCCCATTTCTTCGAGACGCGGACGCATATTGTAGATGTCCAGACCGAGTTCCCCGGCCGCCAGACGCAGGCGCTTGGCTTCCTCAGCGGCCTCACGTGCCTGCGCCTTTTCCAGCACCGCGCCCGCATCGGCGCGGGGCACGATGCAGACCCCGTCATCGTCCGCGATCACCACGTCGCCCGGATTGACCAGCGCATTGGCGCACACCACCGGAATATTGACGCTGCCCAGCCTATTCTTGACCGTGCCCTGGGCATGAACTGCCTTCGACCAGACGGGGAAATTCATGGCGGTCAGGTCTCGCACGTCGCGCACGCCCGCGTCGATGATCAGCCCCCGGCATCCGCGTGCCTGGGCGGAGGTCGCGAGCAAGTCCCCGAAATAGCCGTCGGTGCAGGGGCTGGTCGGCGCCAGCAGCAGGACGTCGCCTTCCTTCAACTGCTCGATCGCGACATGGACCATCCAGTTGTCGCCCGGAGCGGCCGAGATGGTGACGGCGCTGCCCGCGATCCGCGCGCCGCTGTAGATCGGGCGCATATAGGGCGCGAGCAGACCCGTGCGGCCTTGCGCCTCATGCGCGGTGGCAACGCCGCATCGGGCCAAGCCGTCGATGATGGAAAGTTCCGCCCGCTCGATATTCTGGACAACGACGCCGGACATGATCCTACTCCCACGGAATAAAGTTGATGATTCCCATGAACGAGCCCGTTGGGGTCGACAAATCCGATCTATGCGGAACCCATAAATTTTTGCTAATGATCCGGAATGTCCCCCGATCAGTTCAATATCCGCCATCTCGCCGCCATGGCCGCTGTCGTGCAGCAGGGCAGCGTTTCGCTCGGCGCCCGCGCGGTCAATCTGACGCAGCCGGCCGTCACCCAGGGCATAGCCAAGCTGGAGGCGCAATTGGGCCTGCCCCTGTTCGAGCGGCAACCGGGCGGCATGGCCCCAACCGATGCGGCGCTGGCGCTGGCGCCACGGGTCGATGTGGCGCTGCGGCTGATCGGCAGCAGCCGGGTGACGGCGACCCAAATCCGCGCTTTCGTCGCGCTGGCGCGGGCGGGCAGCTATCCGGCGGCGGCGGCGGAAGCGGGCGTGACCGAACCCTCGCTGCACCGGGCGGTGGGCGATCTGGGCCTTGCCATGGGCTACAGGCTTGCTGAGCGGCGCGGGCGCGGTCTGGCGCTGACCCGACAGGGCGCGCTGTTGGCGCGGCGGTTGCGGCTGGCGCTGGCGGAATTGCGCTCCGGGTTGGAGGATATTGCCGACATCAGGGGGCAGGAGAGCGGGCGGATCGTGGTTGGCGCCATGCCGTTGTCGCGCGCGCGGTTGCTGCCCGCCGCCATTGCCCGCTTTCGCGCCGACTTTCCTCAGGTCGACATCAGCGTCCATGAAGGCTCCCACGCCGAGCTGGTCGGCCCGTTGCGCGATGGAGAGGTCGATATGATGATCGGCGCGCTGCGCGATCCCTCCGTCGGGCAGGACTTGACGCAAACGCCCTTGTTCGAAGACCGGCCGATCATCATCGGGCGCGCCGGGCATCCGTTGGCGGGCGGCTGGACCCCCGACGATTTGCGCCGTTTCCCCTGGATTTTGCCTCCTGAAGGCGCGCCGCTACGACAATTATGGCGGCGCATGCTTGAGGCGCTGGGTGGAGAGCTGCCCGCCGTTCCGATCGAATGCGGGTCGGTGATGACCATCCGGCAGCTACTGCTGGGCGGCGATTATCTGACGCTGCTGTCGGTGGACCAACTGGCGCTGGAATTGGATGTTGGAATAGTGGCCAACATCGGTTCGGCGCCGGGATCGGTCAGCCGGACCATCGGCATCACCACCCGCACCGACTGGCGCCCGACACGCCTGCAAGGGCGCTTCCTGGACGCCATGGAGACCGAAGCCGGAAAAATATATTCGTAAATTCTTATAGGAGCGGCGCGGATTCGATTGGCGCCCTTGCGGGGGATGCGTCATGCCCCTGTCCATGAAGCAGGAAGTCGGTTTGATCGGTTTTGGCGAGGCGGGTTCAACCTTCGCCATGGCGGGCGGATGGGGAGCGCGGGCGCATGTGTTCGACCGCAAGACAGGCAACGGGCCCGATCATGATATAATGCTGGCCTCTTACAAGGCGGCCCATGTGTCGGGTGCGCGCTTCCTTGACGATGCCCTGTCGGGCGTCGACCTCATCTTGTCGCTGGTGACCGCCGATCAGGCGCTGGCCGCTGCCGAAGTGGCTGCCCAATGCCTCGCCGCCGGCGCTCTATATTGCGACATGAACAGCGTCGCGCCCCGGACCAAGCAGCAGGCGGCGCAACTTATCGAGGCGGCGGGCGGCCATTATGTCGATGTCGCCGTGATGGCGCCCGTCAACCCTGCGCGCCTTTCGGTGCCGCTGCTTTTGAGCGGCGAAAGGGCGCAGGATGCGCAGGCTCTGCTCTCCGCATTGGGCTTTGCCGCCATGCGCGTGGTTGGCGATGCGGTGGGACGCGCCTCCGCCATCAAGATGATCCGGTCGGTCATGGTGAAGGGCGTGGAGGCGCTGACCGCCGAATGCGTGCTTGCCGCCGATGCGGCCGGCGTGCGCGAGGAGGTGCTGGCCTCGCTCGACGCCAGCGAAAGGGCAAGGCCGTGGGAGAACCGCGCAGACTATAATCTCGACCGGATGCTGGTCCATGGAATGCGCCGCGCCGCCGAGATGGAAGAGGTGGTCAAGACGCTGGAGAGCCTGGGCACGGGCGCGGCGATGACCCGCGGCACCGTCGAACGGCAGCGCGCAATCGGTGAACTGGGCGTCACCTCACCGCCCGAAGGCCTCACCGCGAAGATCGACCATATCAATCAATCCAACGCTCGAAGGGCGGATGCCGCATGACCCTGATTATCGACTGCCATGGCCATTATACCGTGCTGCCAAAGGGCCATGATGTCTGGCGCGAGGAACAGAAGGCCGCTTTCAAGGCTGGCGTGCCTGCCCCCGCCTATCCCGAAATTTCCGACGACGAAATCCGCGACACGATCGAATCCAACCAACTGCGCCTCATCAAGGAGCGCGGCGCGGACCTCACCATCTTCTCCCCCCGCGCATCGGCCATGGCGCCGCATGTTGGCGATGCGGATGTCGCCAGGGAATGGGCGACCCGCTGCAACGACCTGATCGCCCGCGTCGTTCGCCTTTACCCCGAAACCTTCGTGGGCGTCTGCATGCTGCCGCAGTCTCCGCAGGCCGACATGGCGAACAGCATCGCTGAACTGGAGCGCTGCGTCGAGATGGGTTTCATCGGCTGCAACCTCAATCCCGATCCGGGCGGCGGCTATTTTCGGCATCCGCCGCTGACCGATCGCTATTGGTATCCCTTCTACGAGAAGATGGTCGAGCTGGACGTCCCCGCGATGATCCATGTGTCAGGAAGCTGCAATCCGGCGATGCATGCGACCGGCGGCTATTATATCGCCGCCGACACCATCGCCTTCATGCAGTTGCTGGAAGGCGACCTGTTCTCCGATTTCCCGACGCTCCGCTTCATCATCCCGCATGGCGGCGGTGCCGTGCCCTATCATTGGGGACGTTATCGGGGTCTTGCCGATATGTTGAAGAAGCCCGGCCTCGACACGCATCTCATGAACAACATCTTCTTCGACACCTGCGTCTATCATCAGCCGGGCATCGACCTGCTGGCGGACGTGATCGACAACAAGAATATCCTGTTCGGATCGGAAATGGTCGGCGCGGTGCGCGGCATCGATCCGACGACGGGCCATTATTTCGACGATACCAAGCGTTATGTCGACGCGCTCGATATCAGCGATGCCGAACGCCACGCCATTTTCGAGGGCAATGCGCGGCGCATCTTCCCGCGCCTCGACGCGCAGTTGAAGATGCGTGGCCTGTAGGACGGAATTCATCCCCCGGTTCGGATTGGAAGGAAGGACTGGGGGATGGATGCCGATAGAAGAGGACCAGAGATGACCGATATTCACGAATATCTGGCCGAGTTCGATGATATTCCCGGCACGCGGGTCTACACGGGCAAGCGCGCGCGGCAGGGTTATGGATGAACCAGTTTGCGATGAGCCTGATGAAGGCGGAAAATCGCGAACGCTGGAAGGCGGGCGAGCGCGCCTATATCGACGAATGGCCGATGACCGAGGAGCAACGCCAGGCGATCCTCGACCGCGACTATAATCGTTGCCTCGATCTGGGCGGCAATATCTATTTCCTGGCCAAGGTGTTTTCGACCGATGGCCTTAGTTTCCTTCAGGCGGTCGGCACGATGACGGGCATGAGTCCGGAAGATTATCAGGCGATGATGATCGCCGGCGGCCGTTCTCCGCAAGGTGTCCGGTCGATCAAGGAGAAACGTTGATGGCCCGCATTACCGCCGGCGTCGCGACCAGCCATGTGCCCGCCATCGGCGCCGCCATGGACAATGGAAAGGCCGCCGAACCCTATTGGCAGCCGGTGTTTGCCGGCTATGACTGGTCGCGCCAGTGGATCGCCCAGGAAAAGCCCGATGTCGTGATCCTGGTCTATAACGACCATGCCTCCGCCTTCGACATGAAGATCATCCCGACCTTCGCGATTGGATGCGGCGAGCGCTATAAGCCCGCCGATGAGGGCTGGGGCTCGCGCCCCGTGCCCGATGTGGAGGGTCATGCCGACCTCGCCTGGCATATCGCGCAGAGCCTGATCCTCGACGAATTCGACATGACCATCATCAACGAGATGGATGTCGACCATGGCCTGACCGTGCCCTTGAGCCTGCTCTTCGGCCAGCCGCGGCAATGGCCGTGCAGGGTCATTCCGCTCGCGGTCAATGTCGTCACCTATCCGCCGCCGTCGGGCAATCGCTGCTGGCTGCTGGGCGAGGCGATCGCCCGAGCGGTGGAAAGTTTCCCCGAGGATTTGAATGTGCAGGTCTGGGGCACCGGGGGCATGAGCCACCAGCTTCAGGGGCCGCGTGCGGGGCTGATCAACGCGGAGTGGGACAACCGCTTCCTCGACCTGATGAGCAACGACGATGGGGAGGCGCTGCGGGCCATTCCCCATATCGAATATCTGCGGGAAACCGGGTCCGAAGGGATCGAAATGGTGATGTGGCTGATCATGCGCGGGGCGCTGGGCAAAAAGGTCAGGCCACTGCATCGCCATTATCATGTTCCTGCTTCCAATACGGCGATCGGGCATCTGGTGCTCGAACCCGTCGGCTAACCTTTTTCTAGGAGAAACTCCCCATGCGTATAGCCCTTGCCGGTGCGGGCGCTTTTGGCGAAAAGCATCTCGACGGCCTCAAGAATATCGACGGCGTGACCGTCACCTCCCTGATCGGCCGCAATCTTGAACCGACGCATGCGATCGCGGAGAAATATGGCATCGGTCATGCGACGACCGAGCTGGCCGAAACGCTGGCTCGCGACGATGTCGACGCGGTCATCCTCTGCACACCCACCCAGATGCACGCGAGCCAAGCGATCGCCTGCATGAACGCGGGCAAGCATGTGCAGGTCGAAATCCCGCTGGCCGACAGTTGGGCCGATGCGCAGGCGGTGCTGGCGAAGAGGCAAGAAACCGGCCTCGTCTGCATGGTCGGCCACACGCGCCGCTTCAACCCGTCGCATCAATATGTCCATAACCTCATCACGGCGGGCGAGCTGAACATCCAGCAGATGGACGTCCAGACCTATTTCTTCCGCCGCAAGAATATCAATGCCAAGGGTGAGGCGCGCAGTTGGACCGATCATCTGCTCTGGCACCATGCCGCGCATACGGTCGACCTGTTCGCCTATCAGGCGGGCAAGATCGTGTCGGCGCATGCGATGCAGGGGCCGATCCACCCCGAACTGGGCATCGCCATGGATATGTCGATCCAGCTCAAGAGCGAGACGGGCGCGATCTGCACCCTGTCCTTGAGCTTCAACAATGATGGGCCGCTGGGCACCTTCTTCCGCTATATTGGCGACAGCGGCACCTATATCGCCCGTTACGACGATCTGGTGAATGGCAAGGAAGAGCCGATCGATGTCAGCAAGGTCGCTGTGTCGATGAACGGCATAGAGTTGCAGGACCGCGAGTTCATTGGCGCCATCCGCGAGGGCCGGGAGCCCAATTCGAGTGTCGCCAAGGTATTCGACTGTTACCGTGTGCTCGGTGAACTGGAAAAGCAGCTCGGATAACATGTAGATTTTTGGACGCCTTCGATCCTAATCTAAGACGATCACGCTCTTGGACCATCGCGCTGCCCATAGGTTGGTTCAAGGGAACGCGATGGGCATGGGCAATGACTATATTGCTTGAGTTTACGGCCTAGCCACTGAGCGCCATTCAGATCGACAATCCCGCAGCCGAGACACCCGCAAGAGCACATAGCTCATCGCTGTCGCTTGTATCTCCAGTAACCCCAACCGCACCAACAACCTGCCCCGTTGCGTCGCGAATCAACAGGCCACCTGCAGCGGGGATTATGCCTCCCGCAGACAAGCCTGCCGCAGCGGCTATGAATGTCGGTCGATCGACGGCCATTTCACCTATAACGCGTGACGATACGCCCAGTGCCAGAGCGCCTGAAGCCTTTGCGGTCGAGATTTGCGGTCGCAGGGTCGATGAACCGTCCTCGCGCGCGAATGCCACCATGTGACCGCCCGCATCAAGCACCGCGACACTCATCGGTTTCAGGGCCAGTTTGCGAGCCTCACTCAGTGTCGCATCAACAATTGTCTGCGCTTGGGTCAAAGAAACGCCATTATTACTCATGTTCTCTGTTCCTTTTTCGATGAACGCATCGCGCCGGGCATCGGGCCTCCTGTGGCCCAATCAAGCAACTCTACCGTATGGACGACCGGCACGGCGGCAAAGCGGCCAATCTGCGTCGCGCAACCGATATTGCCGGTAGCTACCACATCCGCGTCCAGCGCCTCGATGGCTTGCCCTTTACGCGAACCAAGCTGGTCCGCGATAATGGGCTGAAGAATGTTGTAGGTGCCGGCCGATCCACAACACAGATGGGCCTCTGCAGGGAGGCGAACGGTGTAACCTGCCCGTTCGAGCAGCCTCTTGGGTAGTCCCGTTACCTTCTGGGCATGCTGCAACGAACAGGCGGGATGATAAGCTACAGTCAAATCCATAGGTTCGCCGACAGGCAGGTCAACCCGATCAAGATATTCGGTGACGTCGAGCGCCAGATTGGAGACTTTCGCCGCTTTTTCAGCGTAAGCCGGGTCATCTCTCAGCATAAAGCCGTAGTTTTTGATTGTGGTGCCGCAACCGGATGCCGTGACGATGAGGGCGTCGAGCCCTTCTCCCTCAATCTCGGCGATCCATGCGTCGACATTTCGCCGGGCGGCATCCAGAGCGTCGTGCTCGCGCCCCATATGGTGGACCAGCGCGCCACAACATCCCTCTCCTGAGGAAAGGACTACCTCATGTCCGAAACGGTTGAGCAGCCGGATTGTCGCAGCACGAAATTCCGGGCGCAGAACCGGCTCGGCGCAACCCTGCAGCAGCGCGACCCGCCCTTTGCGTTGCGGCAACGGCTTCGCGTCGTTAGTAGCCCGTGCCGGCACCCGCGAGGGGGCAAGTTCCAGCATCGCGGCCAGCGGCCGGAGAGCGTTGATGCGACGCAGCAGCGGGCGGACGGGCTTGGCCAGCATGGCAAGCATCAGGGCTGCGCGAAAACGATTACTATAAGGCAGGATCGCGGCCAAGGTTCCGCGGATCAGCCGCTGGGCCAACGGTCGGCGATGCCTCTCCTGAATATAAGTGCGCGCGTGATCGACGAGGTGCATGTAGTTCACGCCCGAAGGGCACGTGGTCATGCACGACAGGCAAGAGAGGCACCGATCGACATGTTTGACCACTTCGACACTCGGTTCGCGCCGATTCTCCAGCATGTCCTTGATAAGGTATATGCGCCCGCGCGGCGAATCCAGCTCGTCACCAAGGAGCACATAGGTCGGGCAGGTAGCGGTGCAAAAGCCGCAGTGGACGCACTTGCGGATCACCTCTTCCGACGAACGCATCGCCGGATCGTCCCGCGTTTCAGGCGGAAAGCTGGTCTGCATCCATATCCTCCTTGAAGCGGCCCGTAGAGAAGACTCCGGCAGGATCGAAGGCGCGGCGTACCCGCTGCTCCAGTGCGATCAGACCCGCTGCGCGGGGCGGCAGCGCAGGCACGCGGGCGCGCATCGCCGCGGGCGCGGAAACCAGCATTGCCTCGCCGCCCAGTCGCGCAGCTTGCGCGCGCACATCCTCGCCCTCATTATCCAGGGCAATCCACACGCGTGCGCCACCCCAGTCCATCGCCCAGTCGATCTCCAGCGAGGCCAGGCTCTCGACCAGTTCAGGGGCGTGCCTGGGCGGGAGGTGAACCTGCCATCGCACCGCTCCCTTCAGCCCCACCGCAGTCATTGCCTCGGCCCATAGCGAATCCGCATCGTCGACCCGGCGCAGTTCGCAATGCTTGGCAAGCAGGCCAGGCAAAGCAGCGCAACGCGCCGCGACGGAGGGAGCAAACCCCGCCACCCGCAGCAGCGTCAACCCGCGCGCCAGATGGGCGGCGGCGGAGACTTCCGCCTTGCTGCCCAATGCAGCGGCCATCGCGGCATGGGCGGCGGCGGCGGAGAGGCCATCGGCCACCATCGTCACCGCCTCACGCGGGGCGGGCAGCACCTTCAGCGTCAATTCGGTCATCGCTCCGAGCCGTCCCCACGACCCCGCCATCAACTTAGGCAGATCGTAGCCCGTCACGTTCTTCACGACCTTTGCACCCGCGACGAAGCGCTCACCCCGGCCGGATATCGCTGAGAAACCGAGCAGATGGTCACGTGCGCTGCCAGCGGTGATACGGCGCGAGCCGGCCACTCCCGCCGCCACCACGCCGCCGATGGTGGAGGCCGCATCGCCCCACGGCTCGAAAGCCAGCATCTGCCCCTCGCTCGCCACCAGTGCCTGCACCTCGGCCAGCGGCGTTGCCGGGCGCAAGCTCAGCACCAGCTCGGCAGGATCGTAATCGATCACACCCGACAGCGCCGCCAGCGACAGCGTTTCCACATCCCTCGGCGCGCCGAAACCGGCGCGCGTGCCGCCGCCCCGCAATTCGAGTCGCGTACCTTTCTCCACCGCAGCGGCGACGATCTCACGCAGGTCTTCGGTATCGCGCGGCCGCAGCATCAGAAGCGCTCCAGTTCCGGGAACCGCACTTCGCCATGATGCACATGCATCCGGCCCAGTTCGGCGCAACGGTGCAGTGTTGGAAACACCTTGCCCGGGTTCAGCAACAGTCCAGGGTCGAACGCGCACTTGACCCGCTGCTGCTGCTTGAGGTCATCCTCGCTGAACATTTCCGGCATCAAGTCGCGCTTCTCGATCCCGACGCCATGTTCGCCGGTCAGCACTCCGCCTACCGCAACACATAGTCGCAGGATGTCGTTGCCGAAATCCTCGGCCCGGTCGAGTTCGCCGGGCACGTTTGCATCGTAGAGAATCAGGGGGTGCAGGTTGCCATCGCCCGCATGGAAGACATTGGCGACGCCAAGACCATATTTTTGCGAAAGCTCCTCCATGCGGCGCAACACTTCGGGCAGACGCCGACGCGGGATCGTGCCATCCATGCAATAATAATCGGGAGAGATGCGCCCCACCGCCGGAAATGCCGCCTTGCGCCCTGCCCAGAAGGTCATGCGCTCGGCGTCGTCTTGCGAAACGCGCGTGGTGACCGCGCCGTTTGCCTGCGCGATCCGCGCGATTTCCTCGATCAGATGGTCGCATTCCGCTGCGGGGCCATCAACCTCGACAATCAGCAGAGCGCCGACATCGAGCGGATAGCCGGCGTGGACGAAGGCTTCCGCCGCGTGGATAGCGGGCTTGTCCATCATTTCCATGCCGGCGGGAATGATGCCATCGGCGATCACCTGCGCCACGCAGGCTCCCGCCGCTTCCGGATCGGCGAAGCCCACCAGCACCGCTCGCGCAGTTTCGGGCTTGGGAAGGATGCGTACCGTAACCTCGGTCACTACGCCCAACAAGCCCTCTGAACCGACGACAACCCCCAGAAGATCGAGTCCGCTGGAATCAAGGTGCCGCCCGCCGAGCCGCAGAACCTCGCCATCCATCAGCACCAGTTCCACGCCCAACACGTTATTGGTGGTCAGGCCATATTTGAGGCAATGCACCCCGCCTGAATTCTCGGCGACGTTACCGCCGATCGAGCAGGCGATCTGGCTTGACGGATCGGGCGCGTAATAGAATCCCGCTTCTTCGACGGCCTGGGTAATCGCCAGATTGGTGACGCCCGGCTGTACCACGGCCATCCGGTCGGCATAGTCGATGTCGAGTATCCGTTTGAACTTGCCCATGCCCAGCAGCACCGCATCTGCCAACGGCAACGCGCCGCCCGAAAGTGAAGTGCCCGAACCGCGCGGCACCACCCGCACGCCTTCGGCATGGCACCAGCGCAATATGGTCGAGACCTGCTCCACCGTTTCGGGCAGAACGACCAGCATCGGCGGCTGGCGATAGGCGGTGAGGCCATCGGACTCCCACGGACGCAGTCCGTCGGGATCGTCGATCACCCCTTCGCCGGGGACGATCTCCCGCATGGCCGCAACGATATATTCACGCTTGGCGAGCGTCGCCTCGTCGGGTGTAGGCATGGTAATGGACATGGCAGCCCTTCCCTGTCCTGGTAGACGGTCATTTCATGACTCTCGAATTGATTCACAAAATCTATTATTCCGTTGTCCGGACTTTCGGTAGAAGGAATTAATTCAACGCATCTTATGCTTCAGGTTAACAATGTTCGATCCCGACTACGACCTCTTTCTTGCCATCATGGAAGCAGGATCAATCTCGGCGGCTGCGCGCTCAAGAGGCATGTCTACGGCGGCTCTTTCCAAGCGCCTCGTTCGACTGGAGGAGCGCCTTTCGGCGCGGCTCATCAACCGCACCACGCGTCGGCTGGCACTTACGCCAGCGGGCACGGATCTTTACGCAGCGCTGCTTCCTCTGCGTACATCCCTCAAGGCCGCAGAGGAGCGCATCAGCGGTCGTCATACACTGATCCGCGGTCCGCTGCGTGTGTCGGCACCGACGTCCTTTGGGCGTATGCACGTTGTTCCGGCGCTTCCAGACTTTTTGGCGCGCTACCCCGAGATCCATTTGTCAATCGACCTGTCCGATGAGTTCACCGACCTCTTGAACGGCAGCTACGACCTTGCCATTCGCATAGGCGCCCGGATCGGTAATGGCCTGGTTGGGCATCGGCTTGGCGGCAGCCTTCGCGTGCTCTGTGCCGCGCCGTCATATTTGGCGCTCACTGGCGAACCAATGACTCTTGAGGATCTAGGCAGCCATTGCCTGCTTGGCACGGCCACGCAGTTGCCCTGGCAGCTAGATGGTCCCGAAGGTACGATCACCTATGGCGGGTCGAGCCGTGTAACAACCAATTCCAGTGAAGTGGTGCGCGAGCTTGCCTTGGGAGGTTGTGGTATAGCCTTACGTTCATTGTGGGACGTAACCGAGGCGCTGCGGCACGGTGCCTTACGCCGTGTGCTTCGGCAATATCAGGGTTCGCAGGAGGTCGGCATTTACGCGGTTCACGCGCCAACGCCGACCGTCCCGGTGCGGTTCAAGGCTTTCATCGACCACCTTGCAGACCACTTCAGGTCAAACGGATCACTTGACTGATTTTTTACCCACAAACCTGGACGGTTTCTGTAATCGGTCAACGATAGCGTGAGGTTGTTCCTTGTCAGCGGGTTACATGCTTCTGTTCGTGGTTGCCGCATATCAGGTCCGCGCACGCGTTCCGCTTCAACGTGCGGTGAAGCCGCCGTCGATCACAAGCTCGCTGCCGGTCATGAAGCTGGCGGCTGGTGAGGCGAGATACACTATTCCGCTGGCAATCTCTTCCGGCCTGCCCCAGCGACCCAGTGGATGCTGCGCCTCGATGTCCGTACGGGCTGAGGCTTCATCGGTGGCCACGCCATATTCGACATTGCGGCGCGCGATCGTCTGCAGCATCGACGTATCAATACCGCCCGGATGGATCGAATTCACCCGAATATTGTACCGCAGCATCCCGAACTCGCACGCGACGGCCTTGGTGAACAGCTTTACCGCGCCCTTGCTCGCGCAATAGCTCGCGGTGAACGGAAAGCCGATCAGGCCGCCGACCGACGAGAGGTTGATTATTGAGGCGCCGCCCTCTCTCGCCTCGCCACCCTTTCTGAGAAGGGGCAACATAGCCTTGTGACTAAGCAGCAAGCTGTCGACATTGACGGCCTGCAACTTGCGCCAGCTTTCCAGCGTTTCATCCTCTATGGACGCTATCAACGCAATTCCGGCATTATTGACCAGGATGTCCAGACGGCCGTGCTTTTGCGATATGTCGGCGGCGAGCGCAGCCCAAGCCGCTTCGTCGGTTACGTCCTGCACATAGTTTTCATCGCCGCCGGTAGGGGCGGTAAGATCGGTAGCGATGACATGCGCGCCGGCCTCTCGGAGCGCCGCCACGGTCGCGGCGCCGATGCCGCGTTGCGCGCCGGTGATCAGCGCGACAGTGTTTTCAAGGGTCGTCAAAATACTCTCCTGTTGCACGGCGGCGCTGTGTTTGGCGACACATACGCTGCCGGTTTACCGTCTCATTTCGATCAAGGCCGCTATGCCGATGCCGCCGTTGGCGCGTGCGAGGAGGGGAGGAAGGCTTCGCTATCCTTGGGCGACGCGTCTATTGGCTTTTCGGCTTGAACCGATTGGGTCGAAGCGGGGGCTCTCGGCTTTATCTGGCACGCCTCGAAGTTCCTGCGCAGGCGGTCGCGGTCCAGACCGCGGCCGATGAACACTAGCTTCGACCGGCGCGCGCCGTCCGGCCAGTGATCCAGAAAGTCACCATCCGATATTCGATGAACGGCCTGGAACAGGAAGCGGCGGTCATAGCCCTCCACCTCCAATATGCCCTTCACACGGAACAGATTATCACCGTCGATCGCGAGCAGATTGTCTATCCAGGGCAGGAACCGCTCCATCCGGATCGGACGATCGACTTCCATGCTGAAACTGCCGACGCCTTCGCTGTGATGATGATGGTGTCCATCATCGGCCACGGCCGGCTTCTCTTTGATGACGCGGGAAAGGTCGAACGCATTACGATCCAGCACCTCGGAAATGGGGACTTGCGATCGGATGGTGTGCCTGATTTCCGCGTCCGGATTGATCGTGCGGATGCGCTGTTCGCATGCGGCAAGCTGGTCCGGCTCCACCAGATCGATCTTGTTCAGCAGGACGAGATCGGCGGAAGCCAGCTGTGCTTCCGCCTCCATGCTGTGCGAAAGCTGCTGCTCCAGATTTCTTGCATCCGCGACAGCCACGAACGCATCGAGCCGCGTGCGGCTGTTGATGTGGGGATCCATGAAGAAGGTCTGTGCGATCGGCGCGGGATGGGCGAGGCCGGTGGTCTCGATCAATATGCCGTCAAGCTCCTGCGTCCGATCGAGAACATCATTGATGATGCGGATCAAATCACCGCGAACCGTGCAGCACAGACATCCATTGTTCATCGTCAGAATCTGATCGTCGCTGTCTACGACAAGATCCCCGTCGATTCCGAGTTCGCCGAACTCGTTCACGATCACGGCGTAACGCCCCCCGTGATTCTCGGAAAGGATGCGGTTCAGCAAGGTGGTCTTGCCGGCGCCGAGATATCCGGTGAGGACCGTGACGGGAAGGCGGAGGGCGGCCATGATCAGCGTTTGTCCACGACGATTTCGCCATTCAGAATGGTCATGCTGAGTTTGCGCAGATTGCCGATGTCCTGCGTGGGATCGGCAGTCAGCACGATCAGGTCGGCACGTTTGCCCGGCACCACCAAGCCCAGATCGGACCGCGCGCAATGCTTGGCGGCCGCACTCGTGCCGGCAACCAGCACTTGTAGGGGCGTCATCCCCGCCGCGACCATCAGCTCGGCCTCTTCAAGCGAATTTTCGCCGAACACGCCTCTGCCCGAGAAGGTGTCACTGCCCAGTGCGATGCTCACGCCGGCGTCGGAAACGATCTTGGTGTTGGCGCTCGAATCCGGGTGGTGCGCCGCATTGGCCCACAGCGTCGGAACATAGCTGATATCACGTTCCAGCATCAGATCGATCAGCTTGAGATCGGTAATCGGCTCCATGGTCACGCCATGTTCCAGCCCATCGGCACCGGCTTCGACCGCTTCGCGTGCCACTATCTGCTGCGTGGTGTGGACGGTCGCGCGAAGGCCGCGCTCATGGGCGGTTTCGATGCCCGCCCGCAACATGTCGAGCGGCAGCCGCACAAGTTCGACCGGTCCCATGAAACCGGGAATTTCCCAGACATATTTTGCCGAAGGGGCGTGCGCACATGCCCCCTCCGAAAGGATTTTAATCCCGTCGACCTTTCGGTCGGCCATATAATGAACCACATCGCGCATCTGCTGCACGTTGGCCGGTTCGCCGGTCCACCGCGCCCGCGCCCAGGGATTGCCGCCGAAAATCGTGGTCGCGGGATGGCCGTCGCGCCCGGTAATGCCGACGCCCGTCGCCAGCAGGCGCGGCCCCCGCAGCGCGCCCGAAGCGATCCGCGCCCGGGTTTCCGTAATCCCTCCGGTCGGGTCGCCCAGCGACTTGACCGTCGTGATCCCATGCTGGAGGAACAGATCGAGCTGCCCGGGAAGCTTGTTTTCTTCAAACGCTTCCATCGCCTCCGGGTCGGTCATGCCGAAAACATCGTAAAAGTGGATGTGCGTGTCGATCAGGCCCGGCATCACCCAGCCTCCAGCCGCGTCGACCTGTTGCCGGCCCTGAAGCGGGTCCGCCGAGATGGCGGCAACCTCTCCACCATTGATGGCCACATTGTGGAGACCGGCATATGCCTTGTGGCCGTCGAAAACATGCGCGCGGCTGATGACGAGATCATAGGTTGCGGGATTGCCGATGGCGGCTGTGGATGTCACTGCGGGTTCATAAGCCATCATATTACTCCAGATCGAGCTGTCTCAATGCGTGCCGTCCGCGCCGCCGACGGGTTCGTGTGGGGGGATGTTACGAACATTTTGTTCTGGGACCGTAGGGCGTAATCAAGCGGACGGCATCGGCGTGTCTCCGACGCATATCGGGTCTTGCTCCGCAGGTTAATGCCAGCGCTCGAACCATGCACCCTCTCACCTAAACCGCTTAAGAACCGCGGCCTAGGGCGAACAACTCCAAACAGGTAATCGTATTTAGCGATGCCCTTCACAATCTTTGCTTGTGGCTATCCCTATCGAGGAGAAATGCGTGGAACCGCACGGCATGGGCGGCGTCCCGGGTATCTCCCGCAAGATTTTAGGATCGCCCGCAACGCCGTCCTTGCAAATATGGGAGGTGATCATTCGCCCGATTGAGCGGGCCGGGAATATGTATGACAGACACCGCGATTGACCGACCAGATCAAACCGCTTCACGGTCGCTTTTGTTTGTGGCAGGCGCCACCGCCGCTCTTTTCGCCGCCAATCTTTATTACGCGCAGCCGCTTCTGACGACGATCGCCCGCGACCTGGGTCTGCCCCCTCGTTTCGCCGGGAGCGTCGTGAGCGCAAGCCAGATGGGTTATGGTCTGGGGTTGTTCTTTTTGGTGCCATTGTCGGACATCATAGAGAATCGGAGGCTGGTGCTGACCTGCAGTGTTTTGACGCTGATCGGCATTATCGGCGTGGCCTGTTCGCATTCCGCCATGACCTTTCTGTTCTTCGCGCTCATGATCGGGATATTCTCGAGCGGCGCCCAGGTTCTGATCCCCTATCTTTCGCATATAATTCCCGAGGCTCGCCGTGGCCGCATCCTCGGCAACGTCATGGCGGGCATCCTTACGACCATCATGCTTGCCCGACCGTTCGCGCTCTTCGTCGCAGCGGCATGGGGGTGGCGTTCAGTCTATTTTCTGTCCGCTTTCGCTACGGCGATGCTCGGAATTGCCTTGTGGCGGACGATGCCCCCCCGGCAACCGCATGAGCATATTGCCTATAAGCGAACGATCATATCGATGTTCGTCCTGTTTGGTTCAGAGAGGCGTGTCCGCCGCCGCACAATGTATCAGGCGATACTCTTTGCGTGCTTCACCATGTTCTGGGCGGCGATTCCCATCCTGCTGGCTGAACGGTTCGGCTTCAGCAAGCCGGAGATCGGGCTCTTCGCGCTGGTAGGAGCCGGGGGCGTCATGGCAGCGCCGGTCGCGGGCCGGATCGCGGATCGAGGGGCGGTATGGATCGGCACCGTCCTTTCCAGCGTGGTTGTTGTGGCCGCTTTCCTGTGTTCGGGACTGTCGCTTTACTGGGCTGCGCCCATAGCGCTTGCTGTGGCCTCGCTGATCATCGATGGCGCCATTCAGATTTCGCAAATGCTCAGCAGGATCATCGTGCTCGATGTGGCGCCCGCCATTCGGGGCAGGATCAACGCGCTTTACATGACCACCGTATACTTCTCCGGCGCGGTCGGATCGATGCTGGGCGTGTCGATCTATTTCAGCGGCGGCTGGTCGGCTGTGGTGATGATGGGCATGTTGGCAGGCTCGGCGGTGTTTCTGGCAGCCATGGCGGAAAGATGGTCGGGCCTTGCGGGCCGCACTCCGGCCTCCGGTGGCATCGACGGCGTTGCGGGGCCGGAAACCAGCGGCAGATGATCAAATTAGCGGCATGTGCCGCCTGTTCGGTGTTTTGTCGGTCCGGACGATTGGAAGGGCCAAGCTTCATCTCTAACCAGAAAGGAGAGTTATCGTGATTACAGAAGTCGTCGAAATTCCGCTAAAGGAAGGCATGGTCGACCAGTTCATGGCGGCGGCCGAAAAATCGAAGTCGTTGTTCGTGGGATCGCCCGGATTCATCGCGTTCGAGGCCCATCGCGTCATCGAGCATCCTTCGACAATCATGCTCCTCATTCAATGGGAAACGGTGGAGCACCATATGGAGATGTTTCGCAACTCTCCTCAATATACCCAATGGCGCGCCAATGTCGGCGAATATTTCGCGGACGCACCCCGGCTGCAACATACGGAAACGATGGTGCGCTTCTAGAGCGATTTCCAGTCAGATGGCATCATCTGACGGTTAAGAAATCGCGGTAAAACAAAGAAATAGAGCGGCCGCCAGATAAATATTAGTGGAGCGGGGAGGGAAGTGAATGACGGAGGCAAAGCCGGTGGAGACGGAAAAGGCGATTGCCCCGGATCTTCCCATCATTGATGTCCATCATCATTTCTGGGACGAGACCTTGGGGTTTGCAAAAACCTTCGGCCGTTTTCTGCCCTTGGACTTTGAGGCGCAAGTCGTCGAGAGCGGCCACAAATTGATCGCTTCGGTTTATGCCGATTGCGGTTCAGGGTTCCGCGACACTGGACCGGAAGAATTGCGCTGCGTCGGCGAAACGGAGTTTGTCGAGCAGGTGGCGGAGACATTCGCCGCGGGTTCCGGCCCGTTGGGCAAGGTTGCCGCGGGTATCGTCAGTCGTGCCGACCTCACTCTCGGCGATGCGGTCGGCGCGGTGCTCGATGCGCATATCGAAGCCTCGCCGACGCGATTTCGCGGCATCCGCGAATTGCTCCCCTATGATCCCGATGTCTTCCAGACGCTGAACGTTCCTCCTGGCAAATCGCGCCGGCCGGATTTCCGGGCGGGTCTGGCGCAACTTACGCGCCGGGGTCTTAGCCTCGACATTTTGTGCGTTCATACGATGCTGGACGACATAGTCGATCTGGCGCGGGCGTTTCCCGAAACATCGATCATCCTCAACCACCTCGCGGGGCCGATCGGCGTGGGGCGTTTTCGCGACAAACGCGCGGAGGTGTTCACGGATTGGCGAGCCAAGATCGAGGCTCTTGCCCAATGCGAGAATGTCTCGATCAAGCTTAGCGGCGTCGGCGCCGAGGTGCCCGGCTTCGGCTGGTTCAGAACAGGGGTCATGCCCGGTTCGGAGGCGATCGGGGCAGCGATCGAGCCCTATATCGTGGCGGCGGTGGATGCCTTTTCACCCTATCGCTGCATGTTCGGCAGCAATTTCCCGGTCGACAGGATGTCCTTCCCCTATGGAACGATGTGGAACGCCTTCAAGCGGGTCGCCAGCCGCTACACGCCCGCCGAGCAGGGGGCGCTGATGAGCGGTAGCGCAGTGCGCATCTATCGTCTGGCGCTGTGACGTGCGGGAACGAGGAAATATCCGCTCAAGCGCTTGTCGCCCCATCACAGGGAAGGAACGGTCGTTACGCGCTCCTGGGGGCGTGCAAGCCGTCCACCAGCAGGTCGACGAGCCGCTGCGCCTGCTCCAGCCCGGATGCGCTGCCCGAATTGCAGACACTGACGGCAGCGGCAAGGAACTCGTCGGCGCCGACATCGGTCCGGATCTCGCCCGCGGCGAGCGCCGCGTTGAACAGCGCATGGAAAGCAGGCCTGAGCCGTTCCTCGCGGCGGGCCGGCAGCGCATCATAAGCCGGATCGCCGGAATGGATCGCCTGGGCGAGCCCCTGTTTCGTAACAAGCAGCTTGACGAAACGCCGCATCCACAATGCCAGCGCCTCGAAAGGCGGATGGGTGAGGGCAAAGGCGTCTGCCGCATCGGCACAATTGTCCAGTTCCTGCCGGAAGACGGCGGCGATCAGGTCGGCGCGCCGGGGAAAGTGACGATAAACCGTGCCTATCCCCACACCGGCGCGCTCCGCGATGTCGCGCACGGGCGCATCGACGCCGGCTTCGGCGAACACCGCCTTTGCCGCTTCGAGCAGGGTCACCAAGTTGCGCTGGGCATCCGCGCGAACACGGCGGCCGCCCGCCAACAGGGTTTCTTCCTCCGGGGAATGGGTCGACTTCTCAAGCATTACAAATCTTCTTGACAACCGGAACATGTTCCATTTAGCAAGCGGAATATGTTCCGCTTGCACTCGATACCGCGTTCATGGGGATGAGGCAAGGCAGTCATATACGGGAGAGATTTATGCAGTACCGCACCCTCGGCCGATCCGGCGTCAAGGTCAGCCCCTTTTGCCTCGGCACAATGATGCTCGGCGGCAACTTCAATTCCGATCATGACGATTGTATCCGGATCATCCACAAGGCTCTGGACTTCGGTATCAATTTCATCGACACGGCCGATATCTACAGCGTCGGGGAATCCGAGGAAATCGTTGGCAAGGCGTTGAAGGGCCGGCGCGAACATGTCGTGCTTGCCTCCAAGGTCTTTCGTCCGATGGGCAAGGATCCGAACCAGCAGGGAACCTCGCGGCGCTGGATCATCAAGGCCGTGGAGGATTCGCTCCGTCGCCTTCAGACCGATTATATTGATCTCTATCAGGCGCATCGCCTGTCGTCCGACACCGACGTCGAGGAGACGCTGTCAACCTTTACCGACCTGATGCGCGAAGGCAAGGTGCGCTTGATTGGCGCCACGACGTCTCCCGCCTCCAGCATCGTCGAGGCCCAGTGGATTGCGGAACGCCGCGGCCTTGCCCGCTTCCGCACAGAGCAGCCGCCATATTCGATCCTGAACCGCGCGATCGAGCGCGAGATACTGCCCGCCTGCGAGCGCTACGGCATGGGTACAATGGCGTGGAGCCCGCTCGCGAAGGGCATGCTCACGGGCCGCTATCGCAAGGGCGGGCAGGTGCCTGACTCGCTGCGCGTGAAAATGTTCGAAAAGGCGATGACGGACGTGCCCAGCCTCGACGCGGTCGAGAAGCTCATCCCGCTCGCCGAGGAAGCGGGCATGTCGCTGATCCACATGGCGCTCGCCTTTGTCATCGCGCATCCCGGAATGACCTCCGCGATTATCGGCCCGCGCACCATGGAACAGCTGGATGGCATCCTGGCCGGCGCGGAAACGGTGCTGACCGATGAACTGCTCGACCGGATCGACGAAATCGTGCCCCCCGGCATCGATATCGCGCCCCTCGAGCGCGTCGCCCCGTCGCCGGAATTGCTCAGGGCGCAGGCCCGGGCGCGCCGCCGCCCGCTCGAAGAGCGCCCGGCCGCCTAAGCCATTCGAGCAGGCGCAGCCCGAGGGCCAACGTGGTGGATCGTGCGCGACCGGCGCTGGAGGCTTCCAGCCCGGTCCACACCTCAGCAGGATCGCGTTGCAATGTAATATACCTGGGCCAGCCTCGCCGACTTCAGAGTGAGACAGAACATGAGTTCACCTCATATCGCTATCATTGGCGGAGGGTCTGGCGGCATAGCGATGGCGGTCACCCTCAAACGCGCCGGCTTCGACAACTTCACAATTTTGGAGAGCGAACAGGCCGCGGGCGGCACCTGGTATCATAATCATTATCCGGGCGCGGCATGCGACATTCCGTCACACCTCTATTCCTTTTCCTTCAAACTCAATCCGAACTGGTCATCCTCTCACGGAACGGCGGCCGAAATCCGCGCCTATATCGAGGACATCATCGACGCATATGATCTGCGGCCTGCGATCCGCTTCGGGCGGACGGTGAAGGAGTGCAAGTGGCTGGAAGACGAGGGCGTATGGCAGGTTCTCTGCGAATCCGGAGAGGATGAGCGTTATGACGTGGTCGTATCGGCGATCGGCCAGTTCAATATTCCCAAGTTTCCGAATCTGCCCGGCATCGAACGGTTCAAGGGTCCCAAGTTCCACTCTGCTCGCTGGGAGCATGATCATGATTTGAGCGGCAAACGGATAGCTCATATCGGTACGGGATCCACCGCTGCACAGACGGTTCCCGAATTGGCGAAAGTCGCGTCCCGCCTCTACGTCTTTCAACGCGAGCCGGGCTGGATTCTGCCGAAACAGGAAATGCCGGTCAGCGATCAGGAGCGGGAAAAGTTCAGGCGTCAGCCGTGGCGCATCCGCCTCGAGCGCTTAAAGCTCTACAGGCTCTTCGAAAGCCTGCACAGCGTGCGGACCATAGGGAGCGACCTGTGGACCGCGACCCGCGACAATTGCTTGCGGGAACTGGAACGGCAGGTCACCGATCCGGAGGTGCGGGAAAAACTGACCCCCAAATATCCGATCATGTGCAAGCGCCCGGTTTTCTCGAACGTCTATCTGCCCACCTTCAACCGGCCGAACGTCGAACTGGTGACCGCGCCGATCAAAGGCCTCACCGAAAATTCGGTGGTGCTGCAGGACGGGCAGGAAATAGAGGTGGATGTCGTTGTCTTCTCGACCGGCTTCTCGTCGAGCAATCTTCTGTCGCAGATCACAGTCACCGGTTCTGGTGGCGCCGACCTCCATGCCGCATGGCGCGAGCATGGCGGAGCCTATGCCTATCTGGGAATGGCGGTGCCGAGCTTCCCGAACTTCTTCATGATCTTGGGACCCAACACGATCATACCGACATCGTTGATGTTGATCCAGGAGAAGCAGGCCCGTTTCATCCTGCGCGCCATAAAGCGCATCGGAAGGGCGAAGCGGCGCGCCGTCGAGGTTCGGCGCGACATTGCCCTGCGCTACGACGCATGGGTCCAGAGCGGCTTTGAGGGCCATCCGATGACCGTCGGCGGGTGCAACACCTATAGCCGGGACGAGAACGGACGGATCACGACCATCTTCCCCCATTCCTGTTCCAAATATCTGGCTTTGTGCGTGTTGGCACCCTTCTTCGCGTTGAAGACGTCCCGCATCAAGTCCGCCGCGCCGAGATGATTCACTGGTCCAGGCGAAGTTGGGCCTGGGCGGTATCGGGCTGCTTTTGCGGTGAGGGCAAAAGGCAGCAGCGATCGAACACATAGTGGGGCACATAAAAAATCTGAGGAGAGGGGCCATTGGTTAGGATCAATCCGTCGGAATGGCGTTTGGGGCGCGGCTGCCTGGCCGCCGCGGTCCTTGGATATGGGGCGGGTTTTGGCAGTTTCGTCTTCAGCTCAAGCCAGTTCATCGATCCCATGCGGCAGGAATTTGGGTGGACCGCAGGAGAGGCGGCCTTTCTTCCGATCAGCCTCCTGGTGCTGGCATTCCTCTATCCCGTGACAGGTCGTTTCACAAATGCCTATGGGCCGAGACTGCTGAGCGTATCGGGTTTGATCGGCTTCGTGATATGCTTTGTGCTGCTGGCGACGCTGCCGCTGACGGTGCCGCGCCTCCGCCTGATAGCATTATGTCTGGGGGTGAGCAGTGCAGCTGCCGGAACCGTGCCTTTTGGCCGGGCAGTCGTAAGCTGGTTTCGCGATAATCCGGGATTTGCTCTCGGTATTTCGGGAAGCGGCGCTACCCTTGGCGGGGTGGTGGGAATTCCGCTCACATCCTACCTGATTGCCCATTATGGATGGAGAGCAGCCTATCTGGGCATAGCCGCAATCATCACCGTTGTGGCGATCCCCGTCGTATGGAGCTTTCTCGCGCTGAACCCCACCGGCGCCCGAGGGGTGTCGTCTGCGGATGAAAGCGCCGGTCCAAAAAAAGAAGACAAGGGTGCCAGATGGTGGGCGGACGCCCGCTTCTGGCTGCTCTCGGCAACTGTGATCTTTTCGGGCTTCGCCATTGGCATTTATTTAAATCATCTGAGCCCGATCCTGATCCGGCTCGGGTTCGATATCCAGACGGCGTCCGTGCTTGGCAGCATCTTCGCGTTTACCACATTTTTCGGCCGCATGTGCATCGGCTTCCTGCTCGATCGGGGATTCCCGCAGATCGTTGCGGCCTCCTGCCTGCTGATGGCAACCATGGGTGCGGTGATCATTACCCACTTCGCTGCCGGTTATGTGATCATTACCGGCTTGTCTGTTGTCCTGATTGCCTTGGCCTATGGAGCCGAAGCCGACCTGGCGGCCTTTTTTGCGCTGCGGTTTTTTGGTGAGGCGCGCTTTTCGGCGACGTTCAGCATATTGGCGACATTCATTGCTCTCGCCATTGCCGCGGGCGGGGTTCTGTCTTCCAGGATAGTCGATCTGTACGGCACCTACCATATGGCGATGAATGCGGCCGCGTTGGCCTTCGCACTGGCGACCATCGCCATGACCATGATGGGTCTGTTGATTGCGCGACGATCCTGCGGGTGAAAAGGCGCGAGAGACGGGGGCGCCACTTCCGGGGTCGGTATGCCGGACCAAAGTGATCCCCGTCATGTATCACCCGGCCATTTCCCATATCCTGCCCGCGCCCGCCGCTTTTGCTAGAGCGTTTTCTAAGCAGATAGAATCATCTGCTGACTCGGAAAACGCGTCAAAACAAAGGTCTAGAGCAGCCGATCCGATGCAATCGGGTCGGATTCTGCTCTAGTCTTTCCCCACTTGTAGAGGAGATGATGCAGTGACGATTGAGCTTCAGGGTTTGACCCCACAGGTGATTATCGTGGGGTCCGGACCGGTTGGGTTGGCCCTGGCGATCGAGCTTGGCATGCGGTCCGTTCCATGCCTTCTGATCGAGAAGAATGACCGTACCGGCGTGGCTCCCCGAGCGAAGCTGACCAATGTCCGCACCCGTGAACATCTGCGGCGATGGGGCATCGCCAAACAGCTTGCCGATGCCGCTCCGCTCGGCGTCGATTATCCTTCGCACATCGTCTTCGTGACGCGCCTGGGCGGTCCCTTGATCACCCGCATCGAAAATGCGTTTTCCTGCGAGCCAGTGCAGGATCACCGCTATTCCGAACATGCGCAGTGGATCCCGCAATATAAGCTGGAAGCGGCGTTGCTCGACCATGTTGCGACGATGCCGTGCGTTCAGGTCGCGATGGCGCATGAGCTGGTCGGTTATGAACAGGATGAGGATCAGGTGAGTGTCCAGATTCGCGATGTCGCCAGCGGCACTGTCCAGACGATATCCGCTGCCTTCCTGATCGGCGCTGATGGCGCGCGTAGTACTGTGCGCGATCTGGCCGGCATCAAGATGGAGGGAACCTTCGGACTTTCCTACAATTACAACACGATTTTCGAAGCGCCGGGGATTGCCGAGGCCCACAGCCATGGCCCGGGCATCCATTACTGGCAGCTCAACGGCGAGGTGCCGAGCACGATCGGGCCGATGGATGTCGGCGACCGGTGGTATTTCATTCCGATGGGCTTGCCCGCCGGTGAGCGATTTTCTGACGAAGAAATGCCGGATATCCTACGCCGCGCCACAGGGCTTGATCTGCCTTTCCGCATCCTGAGTTCGGATTCCTGGATTGCAAGCCAGTTGCTGGCTGATCGCTATCGGGATGGTCGCGCCTTTCTGATCGGCGACGCCTGTCACCTCCATCCGCCCTTTGGCGGCTATGGGATGAACATGGGCGTTGGGGATTCGGTCGATCTCGGTTGGAAGCTTGCCGCCGTGCTGCAAGGCTGGGGCGATCCCTCGCTACTGGACAGCTATGAGACAGAGCGCAGGCCGGTTCATGAGCAGGTGCTGAAGGAGACCGCGATCAACCACAGCACGGCCGCCAACAAGCTGTTTCGCGAAGGTGTTGAAGATCCTTCCCCGGAAGGAGACAGGGTGCGCAAGGAGGTTGCGGAATTCATCCGGCAAACGAAGCCGAGGGAATTCTACAGCCTGAATATCGTGCTCGGCTATAGTTACAGCGGCTCGCCGATCATCGTTGCGGAGCAGGGGGATCCCACCGAGTGGGTGCCTGCCAAGGACTACAATCCCTCCGCCCGCGCGGGTAGCCTTGCGCCCCATCGCTGGCTTGGCGACGGCAGTTCGCTCTATGACAGGTTCGGAATGTGCTTCACGATGCTGGTGCTCGATCCGCAAAGCCGGCCGGAAGCGGACCGGGTGGCGGCCGAAGCCGGTGCGCTGGGCGTTCCGTTGGGCGTCATTGAAATTGCCGACCCCGAGGTGCGAAAACTCTACGAAGCGCCGCTCGCGCTGATCCGGCCGGATCAACATGTGGCCTGGCGGGGAAGCGAGGCGCCCGCCGATTTGCTGAAGCGCGTAACCGGGCATAGCGGAACAGACGGGGAAAGTTGGTCTCCGGGAAACCGTTCGCGGCAATGAATGCGCGGGCATTGCCTGCTGCCTGTACAGAGCTTTGTTTATTGTGTTCGGTGGGGCATGCTTGAAGCCCGGCCGCCACAAAATCCTCTTCGTGGACCGCGCGGTCTTACGAGCAGTTTCATACCCGATCTGCTGCAATAAAAGGCGGGGCTTCTCGATGAGAAGTCCCGCCCCTGGGGTCGATGAGATCCAATCGGCTTATGGTATTATGCCATAAGCCAACCCATTAGGTTTTTAGCCTGACGCTTAGAGCGGTTTCCGATCTGATTGAATCAGATCGGCCGCTCTATTTCTTTGTTTTACCGCGATTTCTTAACCGTCAGATGATGCCATCTGACTGGAAATCGCTCTAGAATTTCATGCCGAGCGCCAGCGAATATTCCCTCGGCGGTGAATTATAGGAAACCAACCGTCCGAAACCGATCGTAACGTTGCGCGAGATGATCGATTCATCCAGTGCATTGCTGACACCGAAGCGCAGGCTAAGGCGATCCGAAGCATCCGACACCTTCACGCTCGCGTTCAGCATGGTGTAGGCGGGCTGGCGCACCACATTGTCCGGCTCGAAGAAATAACTGCCGCTGCGTGTGGCTGTGACATTGAACGCGACCTTTCCGCCAAAAGCCTGCGTCACATAATCGACAGCGCCCGTCAGCACGGCTTTCCGCGCATAAGCGAGGCGCTGGCCTTTTGCGTTAAAGGCGGTAATGCCTACACCGCCGGAAACAAGATTGTCAGTACCGAACTGCGCACCGTTATATTGTGTGAAATAGGGATGCAGTAGTTCCAATCCGCTCGACACGGTCAGCCCGGTTGCGAGTTTCGCGGTCAAATCCACGTCCACGCCGTAGAGTTCTGCCCGTGCACCATTCCTCACGGTCTGGGAATTGTTGACGAACTGCGCCACCTGGATGTTCTGGTATTTGTAATAAAAGCCGGTGACGTTGAACGTGACCCTGCGGTCCAGGAATTGGCTTTTCAGACCGACTTCCCAATCGTCGAGCTGTTCAGGCAGATAGGCCGGCGCCGCGGGTGTGGCGATGTTGAAGCCGCCGCTCTTGAAGCCGCGGCTGTAGGATGCGAAAACCATGGCATCCCCGAAAATCTTCTGTTCCAGCGCAAACCGCCACGTCACCTTTTTTGCTGTCAGGGGTGCCGGCGTCGAATGGGTTGGGGTCAATGCGACGCCTGCACCATTCGTGATCCGTCCATAACCATCGAGAGAGCGCTTTTCATAGGTATAGCGCAAACCGCCGGTGAGGGTCGTGGTGGGCGTGATCTTGAAGTCCGCCTGGGCAAATGGCGCAAAGGATTCAGACTTCTCGAAGCTCGTCAACGTGGCGCTTTGCCTGTTCGGGTTGGCCCGGTAGGGACCAGATCCGTTCAGCAGGACGCCGGTGCCGAAGTCACGGTAAAAGAAGTTATAGCCCTGGCGATAATTGAAATAATAAGCGCCCAGAACCCATTTCAGTGGCCCATCGTCGTCCGAAATCAGTTGCAGTTCCTGAGAATACATCCGGCCCTGTCCGGCGGCTGTGGTATTCAGGATCGGCGGTGCGACGCCGCCCAGATCGAACTTGAAAGCGAAATGGGACTTGCGATAGGCGCTGATCGAAACCAGATTTGCAAAACCGAGACCGCTCTTGAACGTGGCGGCAACACCGCCGCCCTTGAACCGGGTATACCCATCCGAGCCAGAAAAGCTGTCATAGCGATTGATGCCAGGAGTGAAGCCCTGATAGATCATCTGCGTCCCGGGATAAGCCTGGAAAGTCGAACCGGTATCCTCGCGATTGAGATAATCGCCGACGATCTGGAGCGACGTCGCGTCGCTCAGGTTGAACAATATTTTCCCCCTGGTTGAATAGGAGTGGTCGAGCTTGCCCTCCTCCTTGCCGGTGGTAAGGCTCTTGCCCCAACCTCTGTTCTGAGTCTGATAGGAAGTCGAGAGACTGACGGCGATATCCTTGGAAAGGCCGTCCGTCACGAAGGCGTTGGCGTGCACCGTCTGATAGCTGCCGTAGCTGATATTGAACTGGCCGTGCGTATCGAAATCCGGCCCCATCGTTGTGATCTGGATGACGCCAGCCGTCGCGTTACGTCCGAACAGCGTGCCCTGCGGCCCCTTGAGTGTGGTGATTTGCGATGCATCGGCTATGTCGCGCAAACCTTCCTGCGGCTGCGGCAGATAGACACCGTCAATATACAGGGAAACCGGCTGCTCGACGATATTGCTGTTGGTCGCGACGCCGCGGATCGACGGCTGGAAAGAGCCGTTGGCAACGCTGACGTTAAGGCCGGGAACGATCGCCTGAAGCTGCGGCAGATCCTTGACGCCGGAACTTTCGAGCTGTGTGGCGCTGGCGACGCTGACCGCGATGGGCACATCTTGCAGACGTTCGGCCCGCTTTTGGGCGGTAACAACGATGTCGGCAATTTCATCGGGGGAAACCACACTGGCCGCATCAGGCGAACCATCGGGTTGTGTCTGTGCATGTGCCATTGGTGCAGCAAGAGCACCGAGCGATACCCCGATTAAACAGGTGCGCATCTTCATCTTCCCCTCCCTAATATTGTTTGTTTAGGCAGTTTATAATTTGCATCGTCTCAAGGGAGTTTGTGGCTCAATCGATCCGATGCAGAATGCATCGTCGAACGTTTGACGTGTGACGGGCAGATACAAAATTCACCAGCCCGATACCTTAGTTTGAAGGCGAAAACCGCGCGACATTCGATCGGCGAAAGAGGTCATGACTGCCGGAAAATGCCGCCTGAAAGGAATTTTTTCGACTGTGGTGGGCGGCCAGCCAGCGTAGCGGTGAGCGGCAGTGCATCGAAATGCTGCCGCCGCTATGTCACCTGTAGGTTGGCCTTCACTTTTTCATCGACGATCCGATCGAGTTGCCGCCTGACCTGTCGTTTGGTCATGACGCTCGATGCGGAATTTCCATTCTGTCCGGAACCCCGTCAATCATCATGCACAACCGGGCTGCCACCCTGACCATCAGAACTGTCGGTCGAAAAGGCCAAGTCACGGAGCGTTTCGTGATGGGCCAGCCGAGCAGCAAGCGACCTTGCGATCAGCGTGTGGCAGTCGCTGCCCAGAGGGAGGCGCAGCGGCGCCGGATTCTGATCGACGCTGGCAATCATGGCGTCGACCATTTTGGACGGATCGCCCAGAGAGATCGCTGTCTTGTCCTCAATCGCATTGTTGGTTCTGCGGGAAGGAGAAATGTCATAGGCCGGGATGCGAGGCGCGACGATCGCGCCGCCATGGCGGAAGCTGGTGCGTGCGCTGCCCGGTTCGACGATCGTGCAGCCGATGCCGAACACGGCCACCTCCTGCGCGACGGTTTCCATGAAGCCTTCGATGCCCCACTTAGAGGCAATGTAAAGCGAGCCGCCGGGGATCGCCACCTGACCGCCGGTGCTCGAAATCTGAAGAATGCGGCCGCCGCCCTGCGCCCGCATGTGAGGAAGGGCCGCGCGGACAACCTGGATCGATCCGATCAGGTTGGTCGCGAGCTGATGCTGGATTTGCTCGTCGGTGACCTCTTCGGCGGCGCCCATCAGCCCATAGCCGGCATTGCTGACGACCACGTCGATGTGCCCCAGCGCAGCCCAGGCGGCGTCGATCGTCGGCCGGATCGCGGCAGTGTCCGTCAGGTCGAGCGCAGACAGATATAGCTGATCGCCATATTGCGATTTCAGATCTTCCACCGCAGAGAGATTGCGCAGGGTTCCGGCAACGCGATCCCCCGCCGCCAGCAGTTTTTCAGCCATCACGCGGCCGAAACCGGAACTGATGCCGGTAATGAACCAGGTTTTCATTGTTGAACTCCTCTCAATATATGAACATCGATTTTCGGCTATATGTGTGGAGCGCGATGTCGCCGCAGCCCGATATCCACCCGTGATCCGCTCATGCCAATCCCTTTGACAAATCCAGATCGCCGTCCGCAAGCGGCGCAAGCAGCCGGTCAATCTCCGCGTCCGTCACCCCTTCCAATGTGGGCGGCGTCCAGTGCGGCGATTGATCCTTGTCCACCAGAATGGCGCGCACCCCTTCGGCGAAATCATGCCCGGCGACAATGCGCACCGCCATGCGGAAATCGTCGGACAGGATGCGTTCGATCGACTGATCCTTGCCGTCCACCAGCCGCCGCCATGTCGCGCGCAGGCTGGTGGGGGAGGCGCGCTTCAACACGGATCGCGCCTCCGCGATCCAGTCGGCATTGGGGGCCGATGCGTCGATCGCCGCGACGACTGTATCGAGATCGTCATTTTCGAAAAGGCGCGCGATTTCGGTTTGTTGATTTGCAAGCTTGCCGCCTTCGGGTGAAGCGGCATGCGCGCCGATGATCGCATCAACCTCCGCGGCATCCAGCCGGTCCGTGCTCGCGAGATCGGCCACAAGCTGCTCAAACGCGACATAGGGCACATGATGGGTGGCGAGCCCGGCGGTCAGCGCGTCGGCGGCGCCTATCTGGGGGCCCACCAACGCCAGATACCGACCGATCATGCCGGGACAGCGGTTCAGGAACCAGGTTCCGCCGACGTCCGGGAAGAGGCCGAGAACGGTTTCCGGCATGGCCATGCGCAGATCTTCGCTCACCACGCGGTGTGAGCCATGGATGGAAAGCCCGAGGCCGCCGCCCATGGCGATTCCGTTGATCAGCGCGATGAAGGGCTTCGGAAAACTGTTGATCCGATAGTTGACGCGATACTCGGTGCCGAAGAAAGCGCGTCCCATTGCACTTCGTTCGACAGGATCGGGAAGAACGCCCACCGCCCGCATATCGCCACCCGCGCAAAAGGCGCGCTCGCTGGCGCTACGGATCAGCACGGCGTCGATCGCCGGCTCGACCGCCCATGCGGACAATATGCTGTCGAGCTGGTCGACCATAGCAAGATTGAGAGCATTGAGCGCCTTGGGGCGATTGAGAGTAATCACTCCCAACCGTCCCCGAACGGTGGCCAGAACCTCTTCAGTGGGCAAGGCGTCGGTCATCCGCCGGGCCTTATTTCAACGTCGGCATGATGAATTCGGCCCCGGTCCTGATGCCTTTGGGCCAGCGCAGCGTCGAGGTTTTGAGGCGGGTTCCTTCGGCGGGTGGAAGCGTTCGCTGTTCGGCGACCACCATATGATGGTCGATATTGCGCTCGACGAGATCGCGAAAGCGGAACAGCACGCGCGCCCGCACATGCGGCGGGGTTGCCGCCCAGCCGGGGAAGGCGGCGGCCGCCGCCGCCACCGCCATATCGACTTCCGCCGGCCCACCCAGCGCCAGGCGGCCGGTAACTTCGCCGGTCGCCGGATTGAAGACATCGGACCGGCTGCGTGGAGAGGTCGGCACGCGGCCGTGGATCACATGGTCTACAAACGCTGGTCCGGACACGGAGAACTCCTGAAAAATGGAAAAAGGGATTCAGGCCCAGGCCTGCCGATAAAGCGACTGGATGGTTTCGGCGTCGGGAATGCGCGGATTATTGCCGGGTGAGCCGGAAGCCAGCGCCTGCTGAGCCATTACCGGCAACAATTCGGTCCAGCGCGCCTCGTCGATGCCATAGCTTTTGGGACTGGGCACGGAGAGATCCTTGTTCACGGCATGCAACGCCTCAATCAGCCGGGCGACCGCCGACTGCTCGCCTTCACTGGCTTCGGCCACGCCCATCGCGTGGGCGCAATCGGCATAGCGGCCCAGAGCGGCCGGTGCAGACCAGGCCGTCACCGTCGGAAGCAGCATGGCATTGGAGAGGCCATGCGCGACATGGAAATGCGCGCCGATCGGCCGGCTCATGCCATGGACCAGAGCGACTGAGGCATTGGAAAACGCGATGCCCGCCTGGAGCGATCCAACCATCATCGCCTCGCGCGCGGCCCGGTTGCCGGGATCTTCGCAGACACGGCGCAGGTTCGGCCAGATCGACCGCATGGCGGCGATCGCCATGCCATCCGAGAATGGATTGGCAAGCTTGGAAACATAGGCCTCGATCGCATGGGTCAGTGCGTCGATGCCCGTATCGGCCGTGAGCCGTGCCGGCTTGGTGAGCGTCAGTTCATAATCGACGATCGCCAATGTCGGCAGATAGGCGAGGCCTGCGCAAAGCATTTTCTCGTCGCTTTCGCCATCGGTGATGATGGTGAACCGGGTCGCTTCCGATCCCGTGCCCGCAGTGGTGGGAATGGCGATGATAGGAAGACCGGGCACATTTTCCTGATGCGGCGCCTTGCGTTCGCGCATAGTGCCGCCATGCGCGGCAAGGATTGCGACCGCCTTTGCCGTATCGATCGGGCTGCCGCCGCCGAAACCTATGACGCAATCATGTTGCCCCTCCGCCACGAAAGCAACCGCGGCGTCGACCGATGCGACGGTAGGATCAGGGATCACATTGCTGTAGGCGCGCGCTTCTATTCCCGCTTCAGAGAGAATGGAGAGCAGCGCATTGAGCGCGCCGTTGCCGGCCATGAAAGTATCCGTCAGAATCACCGGTGCACCCAGGCCCAGTTGGGCAAGCGCGGCAGGCAGTTCCTTCAGTGCGCCTGCGCCGATACGCATCGCGCGCGGAAGAAAGATAGCGGCCATCGACATCCTCTTTCGGAATAGTTTTGAGTAATTGACTCGCGCCTAGCATCAACATCTCTTCACACAAACGGGAGACTTTGCGCTGTTTCTGTGCAATTTCGCACAGAAATAAAGATTTTCCTCTCTAGGGAGCATGCTGCCTGCCTGCCGAGGACAACCAATAGGCGAAAGGCTGCGATCGGAGCCCTGTGCTTATCATCTAAGCAAGCCTCCAATGGGCTCTTTTCCTCGCAGCCTGGCGCCCGGCCGCCGTTGACGGGGGAGAGGGAATGTTTATGTTGATTTTAGTTAGTTGAACGATTAGTTATGTGGAAGCCGGCAATTTGGTCGGGCCGGTATGCTCGGATGGGATTGATGAATTTCGATTTTGACGCCACGCAGCGACAGTTGGGAGAGGAAGCGCGAAGGTTTCTGGTTTCGCAGTCGCAATCCATGGAAGTGCGCCGCGTTCTGGACGGTGAGCGTCCTTATCACGCCGAGCTTTGGTCGGAATTGGGCCAAATGGGCTTTACGGGGGCCGCCATTCCGGAAGAATATGGCGGCAGCGGCTTTGGCTATCTCGAGCTATGCGTCCTGGCTCAGGAGCTGGGGCGAACTGTAGCCGCCGTGCCGTTCAGCTCGACCGTCTATTTATTCGCGGAGCTGATCAAGGCGGCGGGAAGCGAGCGGCAAAAACGGGAATGGTTGCCGCGCGTGGCGTCGGCGGAGATTGTCGGCACCGTCGCGTGGGCGGAAGGGGCCGGCCCCCTGTATCCGGATAGCATCGCGACCACGGCTTTCGGCGGACAATTGACCGGATCGAAGAAGCCGGTTCTGGACGGCCCGATCGCAGATGTTGCGGTCGTGATCGCCCGAGAGCAGGATGATCCCGCCCAACTGTCCCTCTTCACGGTGGCGCTGGATCATCCCAACGTCTCCAGGACGGCGCTGGAGTGCATCGATCCGACTCGAGGGCTGGCGGCGGTGACATTTGAGCATGCGCCTGCGGAGCGGCTGGGCCAGCGTGGCGACGGCATGCGCCTGTTATCGGACGTCTTCGACAAGGCTGCCGTTCTGGTAGCATTCGAGCAGGTTGGCGGCGCTGAGCGAGCCCTGGAGATGGCGTGCGATTACGCGAAAATGCGCTTTGCCTTTGGCCGTCCGATCGGCTCCTTCCAGGCTCTGAAGCATATGATGGCCGATATGTATGTGAGCACGGTGCTGGCTCGCTCCAACGCCTATTATGGCGCCTGGGCGCTCTCGGCCGACGCGCCGGTGCTGCCGGAAGCGGCCGCCTTCGCCCGCGTCGGCGCAACCTGGTCCTACCAGCAATGCGCGAAGGACAATATTCAGGTGCACGGCGGCATGGGGTTCACCTGGGAAGCCGATTGCCATCTCCATTATCGTCGTTCCAATCTGCTTGCGCTGATGCTCGGTGGCACGAGTGAATGGGAGAGCAAACTGATCACCAACTTGACGGGTGAGCGCTGCGCCGTCGCAAAATCTGCGCTCAGGGAGAGCGTAAGGTGAAGACAGAATATGAGACCCTGTACATCGATCGCGTCGGAACGGATGGCCGTGTCGCCCGCATCACATTGAACCGGCCCGAAAAGCTGAATGCGATTTCGCCGTTCATGATGGGAGAGTTGGATGCCGCCTTGCACGACCTCGAACTGGATCGGACGGCACGCGTCATCATCCTGAGGGGGGCGGGGCGTTGCTTCAGCACGGGGCATGATATTTCAGGCCCGGGGCAGAATGCGTCTTCTCCTCGCAATCCCGCGATGAGCGGTACGAAGCTCACGGAGGACGGCCGGCCTCTGACGATCAATTATCGAACGATGCTCCATGCCGGCACCGACATTCAAATGTATATGTGGCGCATGGCGAAGGTTACAATCGTCCAGGCGCATGGCTTTTGCCTGGCCGGCGGCATGGAATTTGCGATGATGGCGGACCTCATCACGGCTTCGGAAGATTGCCTATTTGGACATCCGGGCCATCGGGCGATCGGCGTCGCGCGCAACGGCAACATCCTCCCGCTCGTGGTGGGCATGCGCAAGGCCAAGGAGCTTTTCTATACCGGCGACGCGATCGATGGCGTCACCGCCGAGAAAATGGGCATGATCAACTATGCCTGGCCCGAAGCTGAGCTGGAGGATCGCACCATCGCCCTGGCCGACCGGATCGCCAACCTCAGTGCGGATTTTCTGGCAGGATTGAAGACTGCGGCGAACGCCTTCTACGAAAATATGGGCATTCAATCATCGGTCTCCACCTGTACCTTAACCGACGCGGCCCTGGCCAACAGCGAGTCTGCCTATGAATGGTGGTCTAAGCTGGACGAACTGGGGGTACGGGAAGCCGTCCGGTGGCGCGACGCCGGTTATGGGGATTATGCGGCGCGATCCGACAGGAAATGATCATCCGGCATTGGAATGCCCACAACTACCAGAACATTAGGATAGGACGCTCATGAAACAGGTCGTCACAGCAACGTCGGAGTACCGCTCATGAACAATAGCGAACTTCGTGAAGCGCTTAATTACGCCAACGTGCCAACGTTACTGCTTCTCCTCTTTCAAATAACAGGCGATGCGCGCTGGTTAGAAGCTCCCTACCTGCCTACTCCAATGGTTGGCTTCACCGACCATGATACTGGTGGGCTCTCGGAAAAAATCCAGGCTGAGGTACGCGAGGCCGCGCTGGAGGCCATTCTGGCGTGGAAGGCTGGGAAGCCGATCGCACAGCCCGCTCCGTCGGCGGAAACGCTCAATCATATGCTGAGCGTATCGACAGGCGAGTCCATTCCCGGAGTCTATTCGGAAATGGTCGAGGATACGATCCGCCTCGCTTCGCGCGTCGCGGGGGCCAAGAACCCGCCGGAACGCAGCGATGGCTTTCGGGCGATCATCATCGGTGCGGGCGTCTCCGGCCTTTGCGCGGCCATCCGGCTTCAGGATCTTGGCATTCCTTATACGGTGCTGGAGAAGACTGGGCAGGTGGGCGGCACATGGGTGGCCAACCGTTATCCCGGTGTCGGCGTGGATACGCCCAACCATCATTATTCCTTCAGCTTTTCCAACCATGACTGGACACGCTATTTTTGTCACGGAGCAGAGCTGCGCGACTATCTTCAGCAAGTTGCGCGGGATTTCAATGTCGAGAGCCAGATAGAGTTCAATACCGAAGTCTCGTCGCTGCAATGGCAGGACGATGCCCAGCAATGGGAAGTTCAGGTTCGGCGCGCCGGGTCCGGCGAGGTCGAAACCCTCCGCGCCAATGTCGTCATCAGTGCCGTCGGCATCTTCAGTCCGGCGAAGATGCCGGCGATCAAGGGACTCGACGCTTTCAAGGGCGTTACTGCGCACACGGCCGAATGGCCTGAAAATCTTCGGCTGGACGGCAAGGATGTCGTGGTCGTAGGCAGCGGCGCGAGTGCCATGCAACTGGTGCCCGCGATCGTGGACAAGGTCAAATCGCTGACCCTCATTCAGCGCACGCCGCAATGGTCGGCACCGATGGACGAGAAGTTTCGCGGCCCGATCGCAGAGCCGTTGCGGCGTCTGTTCCAGGATGTGCCGCTCTACACCACGCTTTATCGCATGCGTATCGGCTGGATGGTCAACGACCGTTTCTACAGCCAGATCCACAAGGATGCCGAATGGCCGCATCCCGAACGCTCGCTCAACAGTGAAAATGATGCGATCAGGGAACAGCTCACCCAGCACACGCTCTCCCAGTTAGGCGATCGTACCGACCTTATAGAGAAACTGATTCCGACCTATCCGCCGTTCAGCAAGCGGCTGTTGGTCGATCATGGTTGGGTTCCCGCTTTGATCAAACCTAATGTGACGGTCGTGAATGAGGGCATTGCTGAACTGCGCGAAGATCGCGTGGTCACGACCTCAGGACGGGAGATCACCGCCGATGCGGTCCTCTTCGCCACGGGTTACGATGTGCAGCGCTTTCTTTCGACCCTCAATGTCGTGGGGCGGTCCGGCACGACCTTGCGGGAGTTGTGGGGCGACGATGATGGCGCGGCCTTTCTTGGCGCTGCGGTCCCGGATTTTCCCAACTTCTTCTGCATCTACGGGCCCAATACGCAGACAGGCCATGGCGGAAGCCTTATCGCGCTGGTCGAACATCAGATGAATTTCATCGCCAGTGCCATAGAGCAGATGGTAGACAAGGACATTGGTGTGCTCGAAATAAAACAGGAAGTTTTGGACAGCTTCATCGAGACCATCGACGACATGCATGAGAAACTGGTTTGGACTCATCCCGGCGTGGATAATTATTATCGAAATTCCAAGGGCAGGGTCATTATTACGACGCCGTTTTCGACATTCGAATTCTGGAATAAAACTAAAGCTGCGGATCTCGGCCTTTTTCACTGCGAGGAGCGGAAGCGGCCTTTGGAAGAGGATTCCTCCAGAGCGATAGTGGAGCAATCATAGCAATAATTCGAATGTCGCCTCTAGCATGTGGAAAAGACGATGGACTTTGAGGATTCGGCGGAAGAAGCCGCCTTTCGCAGGCGGGCACGGACGTGGATCGCCGAAAATGCGCCCATGGAGCTCAAGAGAGAGCTGGAGCAGACACCCTTCGGGCAATTGGGCCTCAAGAGCATCGACAGCCTGAAGGCGGCCAAAGACTGGCAGCGGAAGAAGGCGAAAGGCGGTTGGGCGTGCCTGAGTTGGCCCAAGGAATATGGCGGGGCTGGCGCATCGCCCATTGAGACCCTGATCTGGCAGCAGGAAGAAGGCGTTTTCAAGCCACTCGGCATGCCGTTCATCGTCGGTCTTGGTGTGTGCGGCCCGGCGATCCTGGTTTGGGGGACGCCGGAGCAAAAGGCCGAATTGCTGCCTCCGATGATCTTTGGCGATGAAATCTGGTGTCAGTTATTTTCTGAACCGGGAGCCGGTTCCGATCTGGCCGGCATACGGACCAGAGCCCAACGCAGTGGGGACGGCTGGATCATAAACGGCAGCAAAATCTGGTCCAGCGGCGCACGGGATTCTCAGAAGGGGCTGCTGATTGCCCGCACGGACGCCGACCTTCCCAAGCATGCCGGCCTTACGATGTTTTGCATAGATACCGACACGCCGGGCGTGGACATCAGGCCGATCAAGCAAATCAATGGGCATTCGCACTTCAACGAAGTATTCTTCACCGACGCCTGGATTCCGGATAGTCAGCGGCTCGGTCCGGTTGGTGCGGGTTGGAAAGTGACGTTGACCGCGCTCATGAACGAGCGAGCGTCGGTTGGTGCCGAAATGCAGACGGGCTTCGAGGAACTGCTGCCTTTCGTCACACGGAATTGCAGATCGGGTTGCGGTTTGGCCGACACCGGCCTCATCTCACGCCTCGCCAGTATCGCGGTGCGGGACAATGGCCTCAAGTTCACAAATTACCGGGTGATGACGGCCATTTCCGAAACGGGTGATCCCGGACCTGAGAATTCCGTCATGAAGCTGGTGGCTGGAGCCACCAGCCAGGAAGTGGCAATGCTGGGCATGGACCTTCAGGGGTTGGCGGGCGCCGCGATGGGCGGCGATGTGAACGAGGATGGCGAGCTTTTCCAAATGATGCTGCTGAGGTCAGCGGGCAGGCGGATCGAAGGCGGCACGGACGAGATCATGCGGGGGATCATCGCGGATCGTGTACTCAACCTGCCGCCCGACATTCGCGTGGACAAGAATATATCCTTCAACCTCATTCCGCATTCCTGACGCGCAAGGCCGCATGGTTCGAGTAGCATGGGCCAAAGAAGCCGAGTCTGCGTGCGGCGGCCCCGGCGTGAAGCAATCGTTTGAGTGGAGATGATAAGTGCCGACAGACGTTCACCCCAGTTGCCTGACGCTTTTCAGGGGGGCTGTATCCGCAAGGGAAGCGTCGGTCGCTTTGCGCTATTTCGACGGCGCGCTGACCTACGATGAGCTTGACAGGCTGAGTGACGGATTTGCCGCGTCGCTGCTGCGGCACGGCCTTGCCCCGGGCGACCGCGTCGCGTTGATCTTGCAGAATGTTCCGGGCTTCATTGTCGCGGTGCTGGGTGTCTGGAAAGCCGGCGGCACGGTCGTTCCCGCCAACCCCATGTATCGCACCCGCGAGGTTGAACTCATCTTTGGCGATTGCACCCCTAAAATCGCCGTGACGACGCGTGATTTTCATGAGGATGTGCTCTCCAAAATAGCGGCGGACAAAGTGCCGGAATTCACTTTGTTCATCGATGCGCTGGAATTCCAATCGGTGAATGATCCCCGCGCCTTTTCCGACCGTATATTGAGCCTTCCACGGGGAGGTCTTGCCGATTTGCCCCAGGACGATTTGCCTGTTCGCGCAGATCCCGGACCCGATGATCTGGCCTATATCGTATATACGTCCGGGACATCGGGAGCGCCCAAGGGTGTCCGATTGTTGCACAGGAACATCCTGGCGGGGGTCGAAACAAGCATAGCGACATTCGACGTGACGCCCGACAGTGTCATCCTGGCGATGGCGCCGCTCTTCCATGTCAGCGGCCTCATGCAGCATCTGGGCATTGCGATGTGTTCGGGCGCGTCGCTTGTCCTCCTGCACCGGTTCGAGCCCAGTCTCGCGGTCGAGGCGATCAGGCAGCACGGCATCACGCATGTCAGCGGCGCATCGACCGCATTCATCGCCATGATGAACGTGCCGGGCGCAAGCGGCAAGGATGTCCGCAGCGTGAGCACGATCGTCACGGGAGGGGCGCCTACCGCGCCCGCCGTGCTGAAGCAGATAGAAATGTTTTTCGGCACCAAGCCGATGAACGCCTATGGCCTGACCGAAACCGGGATCGCCAGTCACTTGACGCCCCGCGGATTCGACATTCCGGTGGACGAAAGCTCGGGCGCGATCTCGGTCGGCCGGCCCAATATCGGCTTCGAATCCCTGGTCGTCGACGAAGAAGGACATCCGGTTGCGGCAGGGGAACCAGGCGAAATTGTGGTCGCCGGCCCGACCGTAGCAGCGGGTTACTGGCAAAAGGCCGACGAAACCGCGGCAGCGTTCCGATCCACGGGTTTCCATACGGGCGATATCGGTAGAGTGGATGATGACGGTTGGTACTACATCATCGATCGAAAAAAGGACATGATCAGCGCCAGCGGCTTCAAGGTCTGGCCGCGAGAAGTGGAAGATGTGTTATATGGTCATCCTGCGGTCAGGGAAGCCGCTGTCGTGGGCGTACCCGACAGTTATCGCGGCGAAACCGTCAAGGCGGTTGTCAGCCTGAAAGATGGTTCTCACGCTACGGATGCGGAGTTGCGCGCCTATTGCCGGGAACGATTGGCCGCGTACAAATGTCCGCGCTTGATAGAAGTCATTGCCGAATTGCCCAAAACGCCATCGGGGAAGATTTTGCGCCGTGAACTCAAATGAGGGCGTTGTAGTAAGTCAGGTCTTTGATCTAACCGGTTCCTATCGAAGCTTCCTGATTTCGGCGCTTCCTTGCTTCGCCCTTGCGGCCATGATGATCCTGTCACTAGGACGGCATGATGCTCTGGCCTCTCCGGTCCTGCAAACACAATGACTTCACAGCATTTTCTAAGCAGATGGAATCATCTGCTGACTCGGAAAATTTGTGAAATCAAAAGCCTAAGCCTAGATAACGACGCTGACGCCGGCCGATCTAAGCTTTGCCGCTGTGAGATCGCAATGGTTGAGCAGTTTGGTGCTTTGTACGTCCAGTTCGGTCAATATCTGAGCGATCTTGCCGAAATCATGCTGGTATAACCTGTTCTCCGTCCGTTGCTTGCGTAAGGCTTTCATAAGAGAACCCGACGCCGTTTCCGGAGTGAGAATAACGATTCCCGAACCATGCTCGCCAATCCTGTCCATGGTACGGGACAGGCTGTCATCTCCGCCCGCGTCCGGGAAAAGCCCGGTCAGTGGTGAACAGGCGCGCAGTTCCAGCGGAACTCCGCGTCCAAGGCCGACTTCGCCCTTCTGCAACACAATAGTCTCCGATGGATCGATTTCGGAAGTGAATATTTTTATCCTCCACTCGCCAGCGTGACTGCTTTCAAAGGATGAGTTCGCGGAGCAGTGGACGAACCGGTCCTGTTTCTGACGAAAAACGACCATGTCCTGAATATTGCCGATCTTCAGATCGAGGTGGCGGGCGAGTATCATGAGATCGTTGAGGCCGGCGTCTTCACCCTTATCGTTGATTATGCCGCAAATGACGCCCGAGGGGTTCATGCCCGCCAGTCGGGGGAGATCCGTTGCGGCTTCGACATGGCCGGCCCGCGCCAGGACGCCTCCGTCCGAAGCCCGAAGCGGAAACACATGTCCAGGCGTCACGATTTCCACCGAAGCGTCCGTCGTATAAACGGCCGTCGCGATGGTTCTGGCGCGATCGGCAGCCGAAATCCCGGTCGTGACGCCATGCCTCGCCTCAATGGACACGGTGAAGGCACGTCCATCCCGTTGCGCAGCGCCGTCATTCATCATGGGCAGCGCGAGTTCGTCGATCCTTTGCCGGGTCAATGCCAAGCATATCAGACCTCTGCCGTGATGCGCCATGAAGTTTATCATTGTGGGAGACGCCATTTGCGCTGCTCCCACCAAAAAACCACGATCCGCGCTCTGGTCGTGAACGATTACTATCTGTCCGTTACGTATTTCATGGATCAGTTCGGCAACAGTATCGAAAATGCCATAGGCGGTATCGTGATCCGCCGGATTATGGTTGAGTGTTTTCGCCAACATCGCTTACCTCACCTAATATTTGATTTATTTGTCGTTTGGCGTCGATCACGGAATGGATCGACCCGTTGCAATAGACACCGGGAGCCGACTCGCAGTCTTCTGCCCACAGATCGGTAACCTCTCCGATGAAGATGGTATGGCTTCCGAACTCGTGATGTACGGCGACATGGCATTCGAACGCCGTGATCGCGTCCAGCAGAACCGGGACACCGCTTCTGCCGTCACGCCAGTGGACCTGGGAGAAACGGTCGCTTCCCTGCAGTCCGCGTTGATTGGAAAAGATCGCGACGATCTCACCATGATCGCTGCGAAGCTGGTTCACGCTGAACTTGCCGCTCTGCGCGATCAAATCGTGCGCGCTCGCATTTTTGTTCACCGCTACCATCAGCGATGGGGGGTCCGCACTAAGAGAACACCACGCCGTTGCGACCAGACCGCGGCGTTCATCTCCTGCCTGGGTGGCGATGACTGCCATCGCGGCTGGTACTTTGCGCATCTGACGGATGAATGCGTCTCGGATCATGGCGTCTGCTTCCGCGACCGGGCTGGACGATTCAATAATTCCGCTCACTTGACGACCTCCATCTCAACCAATCGGTATCTCTCCGCGAGGCCCGCCGGCATGGTGCGTAGAACCTTTGCTTCACAGCTTGATATGCGTGACGCGGCTTGAAACCTTGGATATCGCGAGGCTGGCATTATTACAAATAATGCAATATGATGTGACTTATATTGTAATTTTATGGATTTTGGGATGGATGCGCGGGTTCTCACGGTTTTTGTCGCGGCCTATGAAGAGGGAAATTTCAGCCGCGCGGCAGAGCGGCTGAACGCCACCCAGCCTGGCATAAGCGTGCAGATTTCGACTCTGGAAACGGAACTGGGCGTTTCGCTTTTCGAGAGAACCGCGCGCGGCGTGGTTCCCACGGCTGCCGGGAAACGGCTCTACCCACGCGCCCTGCAGATCATTCATGATCTCCGGAAAACGGAGCTCGATATGAAAAGCCTCTCCGGGGTGATAACGGGGAAAATCACTGTCGGTATTCCGCCGACGCTCAGCATGGCCATATTGGCGTCCGTTCTGTCCACTTATGTAGATGCCTATCCCGACGTTGAGATCCGTATATTCGAGGCTTATAGCGACACGCTGATCTCTCTTATCGAAAGCGCGCAGATAGACTTCGCTCTTGTCGCGCCGCTGCCAAATCATCCTGCGATCGTCTATGAAAAGGTCTTCACCGATCGGTTCATTCTTGCTTCCAACAACGATTTGGGACTTTCCGAACGAATTCCGGTGTCGCTGAACGAACCGCCTCTCTTTAAATATGTGGTTCCCTCGGTTTTGCGGCGTAGCTTGTCGGCCTTGCTGGAGGAACCCCTCAGGGAAGGGCGCATTGTGCCGGCAAGAATGATTGAAATTGACGGTCTTGCCGGGGCGCTTGAATTTATCGCATCGAGCGACTGGGTCGGATTGCTGCCTTCAGCAACGGCTTACAGCCGTTTTGGCGCGAACAAGATCCGGTTTAGTCCGATCAGCGAAGATATCTATATCAATTACTTCGTTGCGCATCTGCGGACCAAACCTCTCGATGCCGCGTGCAGCAAGTTCGTCGAACTGATTACCTCCGAACTCTCGCTGGTGGAGCATGGCAGCTCCCGATTCCGAATATCGGCGCCAGGCAAGCCGGATGCCTGAATTGCATAAGGGTGATCGAGTCCTTCCCCTTGTACAAAGTTGATTGAACAATTAAGAAGCGGTAGCCGCCAGTTTGAGAGAGGACAGAAGAATGGCCGTATCCCCCGAAACTGAAACCCGGAAGGTCGAAATGTCCGCGGGTACGGCTCCAGACGCCTATCGCTCGGTAAGTCTACAGGATCGGGTGATCGTCGTTACAGGTGGCGGCGGCGGGATCGGCAGCAGCGCCGCCCAGCTCTTTGCGCAACGCGGAGCGGCCGTCATTGTGGCCGACAAAAACGGCGCCGCGGCAAAGGAGGTTGCTGACGCAATCAGCGCCGCTGGCGGCCGAGCCACGTCAATCGAAACCGACGTTTCTGTTGAAGCGGATGTGGAGGCGATGGTGGCGCACGCGGTCTCGACTTTCGGCACGCTCGACGGCGCCTTCAATAATGCCGGCATAGGATCGAGAGGAGGCGCCCTGACGGATTATCCGCTGAACGATTGGCAGAATACGCTGGCCATCAACCTCACCGGCATGTTCCTGTGCATCAAGCATGAGGTGCGGCAGATGCTCATATCGGGACGGGGAGCCATCGTGAACACGGGTTCGATCTCGTCCGTCATTGGGCTTCCGGGCAATTACGATTATGATGCCACGAAGCATGCCGTCCTTGGGCTCACGCGCACGAGTGCGCTCGACTATAGCCGCAAGGGCATTCGCATCAATGCGGTGCTTCCGGCAGCCATCGACACCGCATTGATGCGCAAGCATATCGGCACGCGTCAGGATCTTGCGGATGCCATGGCCGCCAGCCATCCTATCGGTCGCTATGGCGAGCCGATCGAAGTGGCTGAAGCGGCCGCGTGGCTGCTGTCGGATGCGGCGTCTTTCGTCACAGGCGCAGGCATTCCGGTAGACGGGGGCTACACAGCCGCTTGAGGTTCGGAGGTTTGAACTGGCCGGGTCGGGGAGTCATGCGTCCGCGCCCGGCTGAGAGATGCCGGGGGGACCGAACATCCGAAGAAAGCGCCCTGGTAGCGAGGAACCGGCGCGATCGTTCAAGGGCGCAATTCACAAGGCACGGCGGAGTTCAGAAGTGGTCGTGCCAATGAACCATGGGTAGTCCCGCAACTGGTGTGTCGAAAAACGGGATGTGCGTGCCCTTTAGAGAACCCAGATACGCGGTGCGCAGACCGGATCCCCCAAAGGTCACGCTTGCGAGCCAGGGCGCAATTTTCCCCCCTGCGGCAGACATTGTCTCGAAACGCACGGGCTGGCCGCTATCGAGTTCCTCATCGAAGCGGGCGGTGGCTTCGGGATTTCCGTCGTCAAGCAAGGTTAAAAGTTCGCCATCGGGCGTGATCGCGATCAGCCGGTCGGCAAAGATCATCGTGCCCCAAAGATTGCCATATGCATCGAACGCGATGCCATCGATTGCCCCCGGTCCGAGCGAGGTGGGGCCGAAAATCTCACGATCGGTCAACGAGCCATCGGCAAGCACGCGTAAACGCGTCACCCTGCGCGCTGACGTCTCCGCAACATAGAGCCATTCCTCATGGGCATCGAGCCTGATCTCATTGGTGAACGAAAATCCGTCCGCCACGATCCGCAAGCCATGTTCGTCGATGAGTGCGATATAACCGTCCGCCAGCCTGCTGCAGATCGCGGCGCTCCAAGGATTGACCTTGGTCGAGACGGTAATCCAGATTCGATCGCGTGAGTCCCTGAGCACGAAATTGACCTTGCCCAGTGGCTGGCCGTCGATGCTGTCATATAATGTCCGGCTGCGACCGCCCCGGGTCATCACTTCCAGCGCGTCCGTCCCGAAATTCGCGATCAGCAAATCGCCATTGCGGGCAAAGGCGAGCCCGTTCGGCAGCGTGCCCCGCAAAAGGCTATCGGCTTCATCCGCCTGAAGGTCGAAATGGGCGCTGGCCGATTGCACCACCAGTTTTTGGCTGCCGTCGGGCCGGATGTGCATCACGCCGCCGCGCGCGTCCGCCGTCCACAGCGAACCATCCCGCTCGGCCAGGATGCATTCCGGCCGGGCGAGATCGGTTCCGACCGTCTTTATGGTTTCGGGATCAACCTGCCACCCCTTCAGGGGATTGGGCGCCGGACGGGATTGCAAGAGGGTCACAGGTCAGATCCGCACATTGGCCTTGCCCTTGAGCTGCAGCAGTTCGCGGGCTTCGTTCGGGGTCGCCACTTCTAGCGACAGCGCTTCCAGAATCGTGCGCATGCGACGGACCTGAGCGGCATTGCTGGTCGCCAGCTTGCCGGGCGAATCCCACAGGGAATCCTCCAGCCCGACGCGGACGTTGCCGCCCATCGCCGCCGCCATCGTTCCGATCCCCATCTGGAAGCGGCCAGTGCCGATGACGGACCACATATAATCCTGGCCGAACAGACGGTCGGCGGTGGCCTTCATGTGCGCCACGTCGGCATAATGAATGCCTATGCCGCCACGAATCCCGAACACCGACTGGATGAACAGCGGCGCCTTGATGAAGCCCCTGTCCAGAAAATGAGCGGCGGTGTAGAGATGACCGATGTCATAGCATTCGATCTCGAACTTCGTGCCGGCATCGCCGCAGGACTTCAGGATATGGGCGATATCCCGGAATGTGTTCCGGAAAACGAAGTCGTCGCTGTTTTCCAGATAGGGACGTTCCCAGTCATATTGAAATTCCTTGAACCGGCCGGTGAGTTCGTAAAGGCCGAAGTTCATGGACCCCATGTTGAGCGACGCGATTTCGGGCTGGAAGCGCGCTGCGGGTGCGAGCCGTTCCTCCAGCGTCAGCACCGGCGAGCCGCCGGTGGTCAGGTTGATCACAACGTCCGATTTCTCGTGGATGATCGGAAGGAATTGTGCGTAGATATCCGGATCCTGGGTCGGGCGGCCCGTTTCGGGATCGCGCGCGTGCAAGTGCACGATCGCCGCTCCCGCCTCTGCGGCTTCGATGGCCGCCGTTGCAATCTCGTCTGGCGTCTTGGGCAAATGGGGCGACATCGACGGGGTATGAATCGAACCCGTGATGGCGCATGTGATGATGACTTTCTTTGTCACGAACCTAATTCCTCATTCCTGAAATCGGGCGAAGTCCATCGCGACTTGCCCGCTATCTATGCTCGCATCAGGCGGTCTGTACCGGCCCCGGGCCTCCATAGGCGGTCCAACCGCCATCGACGGGGACAATGGCGCCGCTGACGTAGGAAGCGGCTTCGGACAGCAGAAACGCCGCCACATGGCCGACTTCGGAAGGTTGGCCGAGCCGCGCCAGCGGCGTTCGATCTTCCAGCCGCTTGACGTCCACCTTGCCTTCGGCAGCCAGGCTCTCGATCATCGGGGTGGCGATGTAGCCCGGCGCCACGGCGTTGACGCGCACACCCGCGCTGCCCCATTCGCAGGCGAGTGTACGGGTGATCATGGCGACGGCCGCTTTCGCCGGCGCATAGGAATGCCGCCGCGGGATGCCGCCTAGTCCGTTGACCGAGCTGACATTGACGATAGCGCCGCGCCCGGCTTTCACCATGACGCGCCCGGCAGCTCGGCAGATCATCATCGTCCCCCGGACATTGACATCGATACCGCGCTGCCAGGCCGCCATATCCAGGTCGAGCGCCCGCTCGACCCGGTCGCTGATCCCGGCGCAATGAAAAACGCCATCAAGGCCGCCGAGGCGGGAGACTGCTTGCTCGACCATATGTTCGCAGTCGGACTCGACTGCGACATCGCCCGCGCAATGACCGCGGGCATCGATCTCCCCAGCGATCGGGATCAGCGCTTGTGCATTGAGATCCCCAAGGAACAGTTCGGCGCCAAGCTCGCGAAACACCCTGGCAGCGGCCAAGCCCAAGCCGCTGGCTCCGCCGGTGACGAGGATCCGATGGCCGGTCAGATCACTGAGATGCTTCGTCATTTCCGATACCCTCCGCGAAAATCAACGCCTGAGCATAAGGGAGGGCAGGGCGCTCCCACGACATTCCCCGATCAGGGCGCCCTGACAACAGATCGATATGGTTCATGCAGGAGCGAGTTCTTTGACCTGGGCCTGGGTCACCGAATCGTCATAGTGAAGGTGAGGCCAGACTTCCGTCATGAAGCGCGAAATCGTGTTGATGCAATCCTCCTTCGGTTGCTGCGCATAGTGGAAGATCAACGTGATATATTCGCAGGGTACTTTATTATAAATGTCGATCCACTCTTCGCGCACCTGCTCGACGGTACCGCCGATATAGATTCCGGACTTTTTGATGTTTTCGATCATCTGATCGTCGTCGACATCGCCGGTCGGAAACTGCGGGAAGAACGGGCCGTAGAAATTCTTGTAGATATCGAGGTCATATTCGCGAAGTTTGCGGTTATAATCCTCCTCGGATTCACAGATGTGAACCCAGCGGACGATATTCTGCCGCTCGCCGGTCCGATAATGTTTGCCGACCTTTTTGGCTTCCTGGATATAAATCTCGTTGCCGCGCACGACCTTGTCGAAACTCGTGAAATGCAGCGGGTAAAAGCCCATGCGTGCGCAATAGCGAATGGATTCCTCGCTCTTGCTCGTCGCGACGAAGACCGGCGGGTGAGGCCGCTGATAGGGCGCCGGCACGACGCTGATCGCCGCTACATTGCCTTTCTCGTCAATTTCGCCCTCGGCGCCGGCTTCCTTTGCGATTTTCCACGCCGGATAACCCTCGACGCCGGTCTCGAGCGGATAGGGCGCCTGATAATATTTGCCTTCAAGCCGCAGCGAATCCTTGGTCCAGCAATCCAGGACCATTTGAACGCGCTCTTCGAAAATCTCGCGATTCTTCTGATCGTCAGAGCTGCCATCCGAAACGGTGGCGACGCTTTCGGTAAACTGGCCGAGAATATTCGCCCAGCGTGACTGATAGCCGCGGGCAAAGCCGACGAAGAAACGACCCTCACTCAGATGGTCGATGATCGCGGTTTCTTCCGCGACGCGGATCGGGTCCTGCGTGGCCATCACATAGCCCATGGCGCCCACGTGCATTTTTTCCAGCTTCGCCGCCCAATAGGCGTTCAGCGCGCCTGGATTGGGACCGACTTCATAGCCTTCGGAGTGCAGGTGGTGTTCGATCGTTGCGGTGCCCCAAACGCCGAGCGCTTCCGCGGCTTTGAGAACGTCCGTCCATTCGTGGATGATTTTGTTATATAGAGCGGCGTCCCGTCCGATCGGCTTTGCAGCTTTTCGACCTTCTTCGCCATCTGTTGGCATGACGGGATAAACCTGAAGAATTACTTTGGGTCGAGCCATCGAAATTACCCTCTATTGGCTGATGATTTCTGCTCACCGAAATGATCGTCTTAAGACATTATGTCCAATAATGGATCATGATCTCTTTCATATTAAAATGTTATGATATGTCGCTCCGCGTCATGACGGGATCCGCTGCGGTAAAATCTTCGGCGGACGTGCCGTCTGCCATCTGCTCCAACGAAAAGGAGCATGTTGCGGAATCGATCCCGACATGTCATTAAGCGATTAAATATGGTCCGCCACGGCCGGCCTGTGACCAAAGAGCTTTGGGAGAGGACATTTGAAATTCACAGAGTTGGCTTCGGGTCTTGCTTTCCCGGAAGGTCCGGTGGTGATGCCGGATGGATCGGTCATCGTCACCGAAATCGTGTCTGGACATGTGACCCGGATCTGGGGCGACGGCAAACGCGAATTGGTAGCGGACACGGGGGGTGGGCCGGCCGGGGCCGCGCTAGGACCCGATGGCGCGCTCTATATCTGCAATCTGGGCGGTTTCGATTTGACGACCATGTGTTTCGGGCAAGGCCCCGGCTATGAGGGAAGAATAGAGCGAATCGACCTGTCGAACGGAAAGGTCGAACGCCTCTATGAGACTTGTGGGGAGAAGCTTCTCCAGGCGCCAGACGACATCGTATTCGACCGGGAAGGGAATATGTGGTTCACTGATCTGGGCAAGGACTTTCTCAATGACCGGACATATGGCGGCCTATATTATGCCAATATTGAAGGAACCTCCATCAGCGAGGCCTATGGCAGGGGCTTGTCGTTCAATGGTGTTGGCCTGACATCGCGGGAAGACATTCTCTACGTGACCGACACCTATAGCGCGCGGGTGTGGCGCCTTGAACTGGAGGGGCCGGGCAATCCGCGGCCCGGACCGTCGGGGCACCCGGGCCACCTCCATGCGACCATCCCGACAGGGGGAGCGATCGACAGCATGGCGGTGCTGGCGTCAGGGAATATTTGCGTCGCGGCAATTCACCCTGGCGGTATGGCCGTGGTGACCGAGGACGGTAAGGTCGAGATGGTCGATCTGCCGGACGATGTGGTCACCAATATCGCCTTTGGAGGAAGCGATATGCGGGACGCCTACATCACCCTCTCCGGCACGGGCAAACTGCTCCACTGCCGGTGGCCGGAGCCGGGCCTAAAGCTTAATTTTAGCGATTAGAGCGATTTTCAAGCGATTGGAACCGATCGCTGGTTAAAAAAATCGTGGCAAATAAAAGGCTTGGAGCGGCTGCTTAAAGTGGATGGGCGTTCTGCGCTTCTCCATCCGATATTCCTTTAGAGCGGTTTGTGATCTGGTTGCATCAGATCGACCGCTCTATTTCTTTAATTATCTGTGTTTTATAAAACAGGGATCGATTGTCACGGCCGATTATTGCTTATTCCGTAGAGCAGCATATTCACCACCTCGTGGGTGTACTCAAGCCGTTCCGTCTGAGACATGCCTCTCACTCGATATGCATTGCCCATCTGCTGGCTGGCGTCGATCAGGGAGTCGCACGCACCCCGCATGATGTAGAATGTCATTTCAGGATCCACATTGCGAAATTCGCCGGATTCAATGCCTTGCCGGATTATCACATTCTGAAACTGAATGAACGGCTGCATGATCTTTTTTTCGATCTCTTGCCTATATTTTTCCTCACCGCGACGCAGAATATATTGGCAAAGAACGTTTATATACGGATGGCGCCAGTATAGGTGCATAAGACCTGTAAGATGAATCTCCATTTTTTTGCTTGGCGAAATCTTTGCCTCGACCAGTTCGCTCAGGGCTTCCATGTTTTTCTCTGAGGCATGCAGAGCGACAGCCGTCAGCAGACCATCCTTGTTGCCGAAATGATATTTGATCAGCGCGCTGTTCAGGCCGGAACGTGCCGCAATTTGCAGCAACGTGACGTCGGTGGAACCCATCTCCACCATGAGCGCGCTCGTGCTCTCTATAAATTTCAGGCGCGTATCTCCCCGAAGATTCTTCGGCGCCTCGACATCTGACAGCACTATTGGGAAACTCCTCTGCATCTCGGGTCTTCACCTGCCTGGTATCGTCTCTATACACAACCCTCAAGTGACACTCAATTGTCGTTCGATCAACTAAGAACGTACGGGATAAACGGGCATCGGCGGGTTTCCCCGCCTCGCCAATAGGATCGCACGCGCAAGGGGTCGGTAGGGAGGATATTCCAGCGACTGTTGATCCGCAGCCCAGCCCGTCTGCAAGGTCCAAGTGCCGGAAGATGTAGTTGATCGATTAAATTGACATTGACGCGAGTTCGCATGGTCGGCTAGGGATGCTCACCGATAAAGAGCCAGCGGGCGTCTGGGAAATCGAGGAAGTCGAATGCTAAGACAAATTTCGCAACTGGAGTTGATTGCAGGGCGTGCGGCCGAGTTCGAGGAAGCATCGAAACCCGCCTTTGCCCTGGTGCGAGCCGGCGAGGGTTGTCGAGATGTGAAACTGCTTAGATCCATCGAAAATCCCGATATTTACTACGTGTTGATCGAATGGGACAGCCTCGAACATCATCGGCGGTTCGAAGCCGCCAATGCCTCGCGGGTTCTCGCGCACATAGGCGAGTTGGCCAGGCACGTGCTCAGCCAGCATTTCGACTTGGTTGATTTGGGCTTGGAATCCTGAAGTCCAACCGCGTCGCCCTGCTTGACGGGCGTTATCCGGTCCTATCCATTGGCAGGGCACGCCATTAGAGAGAATTCTTTTCCCTCGACCTGGCTTGATGTCATCTGCGGATGGCGTCGATATCAGATGAAAGACGAAATATGCCGCAAGTTGATCCAAGGCCCATTCTTGTTACCGGCGCTACTGGGGGACAGGGCGGCAGTGTCGCGCGTCATGCGCTGCAGAAGGGTCTGCCTGTGCGTGCCTTGGTTCGCGATCCAGCCAGTGAGGCGGCTCTTGCCTTGGTGAAGGCAGGCGCCGAAATCGCTCAGGGCGCGTTCGACGATGAGACGGCGTTGGCCGCAGCTATGAAAGGTGTACGCGGCGTTTTTTCGATGCAGCAGGATGGCGCACCGTTGGCGGAATTCCGGAAGCTGCTCGATGCGGCGGTGGCGGCTGGCGTGGAGCAGTATGTCCATTCCACTGTATCAGGTGTACGCGAGCAAGAGGCTGTCTCCGGCAATGCCGTCGATGCGATCAAGGGGGAATATTGGCCGACTAAAATAGCGCAGGAACATATGGTTCGTGAGGCTGTTTTTCGCCATCGCACCATCCTGCGACCATCCCTTGTTTTGGATAATCTGGTGTTGCGCGCCCCCTTCATGTATCCGCGCCTGGCAACGGAGGGCGACCTGTTGATCGCCATGCCGCCAGATCAACCCGTTTCGTTCATTTCCTACGATACGATCGGTCGCGTCGCGGCGGAGGCGCTGGCAGATCCAGATCGTTTCGACGGGGCGGAGATTGAGCTTGCAGACGCCTATGCCTCCTACGCTCAACTCGGGGCTGCCCTCGAAAGCGTCAGCGGCAAGGCCGTCACTGTCACCTCGGTGGACGTTGATGAGGCAATAAAGCTTGGCCTGTTGCCAAGGGTGGCCCATTCTCATTTATGGCTGACCGATGTCGGCTATCCTGCGCGACCTGAGATGCTGAAGGCTTTTGGTATTGAACCTCTGACGCTGGATGGTTGGGCACGCCGCAATATCGAAGCTATTCTCGTCGGAGGCTGAGATGAATGCCCTCGCCGGTCGATCGGGGGGGCATGGATGGATGCTCGCAAACACTTAGCCGAAGAAGGCCTTTGTCCCTCTCCGGGCGTGCCGGACCGCCGATGAGGATTATCTGCAAGAGCTCACACCGATGCGCCGGACCTACACCGCAAATGCAATATCGGCCCGGCGGCGAACTTCTAATCTTCCTCGGCTATTTCGAGTGCGACCTCTGCGACATCGGGCCTGAACCATAATTGGCATGACAGTCGCGAATGATCCGTACGGTGAGCTGAGGTTTCAAGGAGTTCCCTCTCGTCACTGCTCATGGGATCGAACAGGTGGGCGAACGCGGGATCGATATGGACATGGCAAGTGGCGCAAGCGCAGTTCCCTCCGCAAATTGCGGGGAGATCATCCAGCCCGCCGCCACGAATCATTTCCATAAGCGATCCATCGGTTTCGGTGTTGATACGAAGGGTCTCCCCATTTCGTCTTGTGATGATGAGTTGTGGCATGATCTTCCCGATATGTGATTGGCTGGCGCAAATAGCCGGCGATTTGCGCAGTGAACAATCCAGTTCTACTTGTAATTAGTTGTTCAGTCAATTAGTGGCATTTCCTTGCCAGACTCCGGCTCTCGACCTGCCTTTAATATCGGTACGAGGGAGCAGATTGCAGGTCCATGGCGGTGGGATAGCGGCTCTCGTTCGAATGTGACATCGCGCTTCGCCGGCGGCCTTTCAGGGGATTGAGGAGATAGAGATGGCCCTAATGGATTTTGCCGGTAGGGTGGCAATTGTGACCGGTTCCGGACGAGGCCTGGGACGGTCCCACGCCCTCATGTTGGCTGAGCGGGGCGCCCGTGTCGTGGTCAACGACCTGGCGCCCGAAGAAGGCGCCGAAAGCGCGGCTGCCGAGGTTGTCGGATATATTCGGGATCGGGGCGGGATCGCGATTGCCGACCACCATAGCGTCATCGAAAATGCCGAGGCGCTGGTGGCAACGGCGATCGATAGCTTTGGACAGCTCGACATAATCATCAACAATGCCGGCGTTGTGAGCAGCGTGAACTTTGCGGAAGCGGATCGGACGGATTGGAACAGGGTTTTTGACGTGCACTTTGGCGGCACCGTCTCCGTCTGCCGGGCGGCATGGCCGTATCTTGCAAGATCTGGCGCCGGTCGAATCATCAACACCTCGTCCAGCGGCATGCTCGGCAACGAAGGTTTCAGTGCCTATGGCTCCGCCAAGGCTGCCATATTCGGGTTGACCCGCTGTCTCGCGATGGAAGGCGAAAGGGTGGGGATCACCGCCAATGCGATTTTGCCCAGCGCATGGACGCGGATGGCCGATATCGTCAAGGATCCCGTCATTCTCGCGGCGGTGCAGACATATTTTCAGCCGGAACATGTCTCTGCGCTCGTGGCGTGGCTGGCGCATCAGAACACCCTTGTGACCAATGAAGCGTTTCAGGTCAGTGGCGGACGGGCCGCCCGTCTGACGATGGCGGTGCACCCGACGGTGAAGGTCGAAGAAAGCACGCCTGAAGCCTGGGCGGGGCAATCGCAAGCCCTGTTCGCCGGGGCGGACGTTCGCCCGGTCACGTCCACGGCGGAACTCTTCATGCGTGAGCTTGTCGCCGCTGATCCGGATATCGCTTCAAAGATCGCTGAGTATGGCAGCGGTGGGCTGGAATTGAACGACTTGGGTCGCCAAACTCTGGATAGCCACGGAGTTGATCCGAGCGGCCGCCACGGGTGAGCGGCCCTTTATCCACTATCCGGGATGGGGCGGCAGCGATGACGCGCACTGTAGGAGGGAAGGCTCGATGACGGGAAGGGTTTCCGGAAAAATAGCGCTCGTCACTGGTGGCGCATCTGGCATTGGCGAGGCTACCGTCCGGCGATTTGCGGCGGAGGGCGCTCATGTGATCATAGTAGACCGGAATGATGAGCGCGGACAGGCGGTTGCGCGCGAGATTGGTTCCGCAGCGCGCTTCCTTTGCGTGGACGTCACCGATCCTGCGGGTTGGTTGAACCTCGACGCCAATATCAGAGGCATTTACGGACGTCTCGACATTCTGGTGAACTCCGCAGGGGTCGTGAAACTGGCTTCCATCGAAGACAGTTCCCTGGAAGATCTGAAATTCGCGCAATCCGTGAATTCCAACGCTGTGTTCATGGCATGCCAATTTGCCGTCAGGATCATGAAGGAGACGAGTAAAGCCGCCGCTATCGTCAATATCCTTTCGGACTCGGCGGTTCGTCCCAACCATCACGCCGCCGCCTATGGCATATCCAAGGGGTCCGCGCTCAACATCACGCGTGTGGTGGCCTTGCATTGCGCGGAGAAACGCTATCCTATTCGCTGCAATTCGATACTGCCCGGATTGATCGATACGCCGATGTCACGCCAGGCGTTTGCGCAGGTTCCCGATCCGGAAGCGGTTCTTCGGGAATTGCTGGATCGCCGTTTCCCGATGCGGCGCGCAGGAACAGCCGAAGAGGTGGCGTCGGCGGCGCTCTTCCTGGCTTCGGACGAAGCGAGTTACATTACCGGGGCGAGTCTGCCGGTGGACGGAGGCAGTACTGCGGCGTGAGAAGGGCGGGGCCATTCGGTTCGCGCTTGATTCGACGGGAAATCGCCACTTCACGCCGTGCCGAACATGCAGTTGCCATGACGCTTCCGGTGGTTTGGGAGAAGACCAAATTCCTGGAATGAAGGCGAAAACGGCTCAGAAGACGAGAGATATCCAAGCTTTCCGGGATGAGCTGGCCTATTGCGAACCCAGGCCTTGCGTGCTAGTTAGTTGAGTAAATAATATCAGTGACCGAATCGAGGACAGGTAATGCAGATAGGTATGCTCTTGATTTTCCAAAATTATGGAAAACAGCTATCGGACGCGGAGGCATGGCGTCGTGATTTGGCGCTTGCCGATCTTGCTGAACCCCTTGGTTATGAGATTCTGAGTTGCGTTGAACATCACTTTTTCGACTATTCCACGTCGAGTTCCAACATCCAGCTCCTGACTTATTGGGCTGCTCGAACGAAGCAGATCAAGCTGCTTACAGGCGTTGTCATCCTGCCGTGGAATGATCCCAGGCGCGTTATCGAGCAGATGTCGGTTCTGGATCATCTGAGTGGTGGGCGTGCCTTGTTCGGAATTGGCCGGGGACTTGCCCGTCGCGAATATGATGTCTTCGGTATCGACATGGGTGAATCGAGGGAGCGGTTCGATGAGTCGGCTCGGGTCATCCTGGACGCTCTCGACTCAGGATATATGGAAGCGGACGGCAACTTCTATAAGATCCCCCGTACCGAAGTTCGCCCCCAGCCGCGGGCGGGCTTCCGGGATCGGCTATCGGCCGTGGCGATGTCGTCCGATTCCATTCCGTCCTGTGCGGAGTTGGGTGCGCAGATGGTCTGCTTCTCGCAAAAGCCGTGGGCTGAAATGGTGCCGCATTTCGATACCTACAGGACGCTTTACCAAGAGCATCACGGGCAACCGGCTCCTCGCCCGATGATCGCCGACTTCATGCTCTGCGGCGAAAGTGCGGATGAAGCCGAGGATTTGGCTCGTACCCACATGGCAAATACATATCACTCCGTCATGGAGCATTATGAGATAATGGGCAGCCACTTCAAGACGATGAAGGGCTATGGCGCTTATGCGGAAGCCGCCGAAGAGGCTGCAGAGCAACTCAAGTCCGTGGCGCTGGAGGAGACGGCGCGCGCCTTTGCGGATATCAACACCTTCGGGACGCCGCAGCAGGTGCTCGAGCGCTTGGAAGCGCGCCGGGCGTTGATCGGGGATTATGATTATTTGATCCAGCCGAGTTTCGGTGGACTCTCGCGGGCTAATGCCGAGCGAAGCGTACGGCTGTTCGCTGACAAGGTCATGCCTGAACTCCGTTCGTGGAGAAAGGCGTCCTGAGCGACGCGCTGCTTGACGCCGAGCTTGCCTCGCATTCCGGCGAGGCGGGCCTTGGGGCGGTAAAGAATATGGTTGGTTGAACAGGTAAGTTTGCGACGCGTGTTCGGCCCGATCCATGGACGGGCTTGGGATATGCGCATCGAATTATTGCAGGAGATGATGTTATGGCAGATCTGAATGCCTACCCGGATGCACTGAAGCCATATTGGGGCGAGTTGATGGATATCGACGCTCATGAGCAACTGCCGGCCCAACTATGGGAGCAGGAAATGGGCCCGGCAATGAAGGACCTGGCAAATTACTGGCTTGGCATGGAGGATGACGGGCGCGATCGTCATCATCCGAACGTCCCAGGATATGTCAAGGACGAGGTTCCGATCAGCCCCGAAACGATCTGGAAACTCAAAGGGCCGCCGGCTCCTGCTGCTGCTGATATCTCACGACGGCCCGAAGTGATGGACCTTATGGGCATCAAGCGGCAATTATTGTTTCCGACGATGGGGATTCAGTGCGCGGCGATGGTCTATCTTCCGCCTGAGCACCGCTTCGGCAAGAAGATCCGGAACAGCTATGAGGAACGCCGCGCCTATGGCCGTGAACTGCTCAAGGCTTATAATGACTGGGGAATTCGTGTCGCGAAGTTCAGCGACCGTGTTCGGCCCGTGCTTCCGGTCTACAGCGATTCCATCGAAGGCATGATGGCTGAAGCGCGCCGGCTGATCGATAACGGCATCCGTGCGATCTGGTTGTTGAGCGGCGAAATGCCGGGTGGAAAATCGCCTGCCCATCCCGACCTCGACCCATTCTGGTCGCTGATGGAAGACAATAATGTCGCGGTCTGCCTGCATGTCTCGTCTCGTGGGCGCGTATTTGTCGAAGACTGGGCCGATGCTCCGGCATTCAAGGGCTTCACCTTCCTTGGCGAGTTCGACGTCGATCCGTGGTCCACGGCGCATTTCCACACCTTGTCCGAAAATTTCCTGCTGACGATGGTTCTGGGCGGCGTCTTCGAGCGCCATCCGATGTTGCGTTTCGGATGCATCGAACTGGGCGCCGGCTGGATCGGACCGCTCTGCGAGCGGCTCGACATGTGGTACGGACTGGATATTGCGCGCGTGAATAAGAATGGCGCCGGATTGCCGCATCCGCCGTCCTTCTATGTGAAGCGGAATGTCCGCGTGACCGGGTTCGATTTCGAGCCGTTCGGGCGCTACCTCAAAAATTACGACCTTGAAGATGTGCTGTGTTTCGCATCGGATTATCCGCATGTCGAAGGTGGCGAAAAGCCTCTGGTAAAAATGTACGAGGAGATCGCTCCCCTCGGGGAACGGGTCGTCAAGAAGTTCTTCGTCGACAATGGAAAGTGGCTGCTTCCCGACTGATCGCCGCCGGGCGATCAGTTGCAGCCTTGCTAAATTAAGTTTTCTCTGCTCGCCACGAGCATCGATTTGAATTTATATCGGAGTTTATATGGAAGCGGTGCAACAAAAGGATCTTGGGACGCTGACTTCGCCCGAAGCCAGGGCTTGCCCGCTTCCTTTTTTCAAGAAACTACTTGCGGAGCAGCCCGTCTATTACGATGCAGTGGCCGGCGGTTACGTCGTCACGCGCTATGCGGATTGCGCATATGTTTATGATAATTGGGAGATTTTCAGCAATCAGGCCGATGTGTTGACGGGCCGTGCAAAATCCCCGGTCGCCGAAGAGGCGCGCTGTCGCTTTGCCCAGCGCGGCTTTCCCGAGGTTCACACCGTCGCGACGTCCGATCCGCCGGTACACAGCCGGTATCGTGGGCTTGTCGATAAGGTTTTCTCGCCAAGCTATGTCAAGGAGATCGAGCCGGAAATTCGCGCGATCGCCAATGGATTGATCGATAATTTCATCGCCAGGGGACAGGCGGATTTCTTCCAGGAATTTGCCGTCCTGTTCCCGATGTATGTGATCTGCGATCAGTTGGGCGTACCGCGGGAGGACTGGCGGCGCATCAAGCGGTGGTCTGACGTCATGGTCGAGCGCATCGATCCGGTTATCGAACCGGAGAGAGAATTGCAGCTTGTCGACGAGATCATCGAAATGCAGAACTATTGCTTTGGTTTCCTGCAGAAATATCGTGCCGAACCCCAGAACAACCTGCTTACGAAATACGCCACGATCGAGGTCGACGGAGCCCCCCTTCGGGATGAGGAAGCCGTGTCTCTTGCTTATCTGACGATGGTGGGCGGCAATGAAACCTCGACCAATGCGATATTGTCGGCCGTCAATATCCTGCTGACCCACGACGGGATGATGGAGCATCTGCGGAACAATCCGGATGCCGTGACCGCATTTGTCGAAGAGACCATGCGCTCGCATTCGCCGGTGCCGCTGATGTACCGTCGGACCACGCGTGATACGGTGATGGGTGACGTGGAGATTCCGAAGGGCAGCCTGGTTATGATCTCCAACATCGCGGCCAATCACGATCCACTCAGATGGCAGGAACCCGAGGAATTCGAGATGGGCCGCAAGGGCGGCCGCAATCACCTGACGTTCGGACGCGGCCTTCATTTCTGTCCGGGCGCGTTGCTGGCGAAAGCCGAGATGCGGATCGCCCTTGAGCAGATCATCGAGCGGTTGCCGAGCATGCGGCTGTCACCGCACCACCCTGCTCCCAAGTACATGTCCCATGCTTTCGTGCACGGTCTTGATTCCATGCAGGTGGTTTTCGATCCGGCTTAACGGCAGAGGCCTTGTACCTCGATAATGCGGGAGGGGAGATGAGACGGTCGGCGCAGCGCTTACGGCGGTTAAGTCCCTTGAATATCCCCTCCATTTGCCGAACTGGGTTGGATGAAGCGAACAGGGGTGAGTTCGTGCAGCGGTGGCCCCACTCGATGCTCTGGCGGGGACCGCCGGGATCGCCATGATGGCGATCGGAGGAGCAAGCGTTGCCCTTGCCGGGGCTTTGATCGTCGGGCTGGCCGTGGGTGCGGAGGTGGATCTGATTTCCTTCTTTTCCGGGCGACATTTCGACCAGGCGAGCTATGGCCAGGCATATGGTATGATCCATGCCGCGTTCTTTGTCGGCGGAGCGATTGAACCAAAAGGATAAGTTCATGGAGAGACCGGCATATATTCGTCAGCCTGCTATCGACGGCGAGCTGCTGATCGGAACCTGGGTGAGTTTGCCGGCGCCGGCGATCGTGGAGCTTGTGGGTGATGCCGGATACGACTTCATCACGATAGAGGGCGAGCATGCCGCCTTCGGACGAAGCCAGATCGAGGACTTGGTTCGAGCAGCGGATGCGGCGGGGATTCCCGCGATCGTAAGAGTGCCGATGGAAGGAAACTGGATCAGCACCGCCCTGGATGCCGGCGCGGGCGGAATCATGATTCCCCATGTGGAGAATGCCGACCAGGCCCGCGCGATCGTGCAGGCTGCCCGTTTCCCGCCGATCGGTGATCGCGGCGTCGGCGCGGGGCGCGCAAGCCGCTATGGCATGAATATCGGCCCCTATCTCCAGGGAGCCAATGACGGCATCCTCGTGGTGCTGATGATCGAGTCCGTGGAAGGCGTGCGGAACGCGGAAGAGATCGCGTCGGTGCCGGGGGTCGATGTTCTCTTCATCGGAACCGGCGATCTGGGCCTGTCCATCGCGCATAGCGCAGATGCCGATTTCGACGTGGACGGGGCCATCGGACGCGTGGTCGATGCCTGCCAGGGGGTCGGCCGCACGGTGGGCATGATGGCCACCGATCTGGCGATCTTCGCCAAATGGAAGGCGCGCGGCATGAGCTTCATGATGGTGGGGCTCGACGTCATGATCCTTGGCGCGGCCCTGCGCGAACTGGAACGGGATGCGCGGGCGATCATCTGACCGCGCCGGGTGAAATCGGCAAAGACAAATCATATTAGAGAGGTCAATTGTGATGACAAAGGTCAGGCGTATCGTAACCGCGCACAACGAAAATGGCCGTGCCATCGTCGCGAGCGATGATGAGCTGACCTTCGTTCAAATGCCCGGCATGGCGGGTTGGGGCTGGCTTGATGTCTGGGCGGCGGACAATCCGCATTTTCCGGATGATGGCGCGCGTAAGCCGGTTTCATGGATGTTCCCGCCTCTCGGCGCTATGCGTTTTGGTCATGCGACCATTGCGCCAAAGACCGAATCGGGATTCGAACGGGCTTCCGCGGAGTCTGCGGCGGAGGATATGCAAGGCTCCATGTCCGATCGGGGCTTCCATCGGTCTGCGACCATCGATGTCATCAGCATCGTGAAGGGGAGTTGCATCTGCGAGCTTGATGACGGGGTCAAGGTTCAGCTCAATGAAGGGGACACGCTCATCCAGAATGGAACGATCCACGCCTGGAGCAACCCCTTCGATACCGAATGCCAAATGTCGTCGGTCATGATCGGCGCCCGCAACGATCTTGTCGAAGATCACTGAGCTTCGATAGGCGTCTCTGGGCTAGAGCGGCTTTCGATCTGATTGAATCGGATCGGATTCTGCTCTAGCCGCCCGGAGCCCCGCTAGGTTCCTTCCGTCATGCCTTGTTTGCAGGAGCGCTCATGGAAAGGCTCGTCGAAAAGGTCGCGCTTGTTACTGGCGGCGCTTCGGGAATGGGGGCAGCCATCGCCAAAAGATTCGCGCTGGAAGGCGCACGCGTTCTTGTCGCGGACCTGGATGAGCGGCGCGGCGCGGCGGTGGCCGCCGATATCGGTTCCGCGGCTCGCTTCGTCCCTTTGGATGTTTCCGATCCTGATGGTTGGGCGAATGTTGATAAGGACATCAGGGAAGCCGAAGGGCGGCTTGATATTCTGGTGAATTCGGCGGGCGCCATAAGAATGGGCACGATCGAAGACAATAGTATAGAGGATTTCGAATATCTTCAGTCGGTAAATGCGGGGTCTGTCTTTCTGGCATGCAAATTCGCCGTGGCAATCATGAAGGAGACGAGCAAATCGGCCGCCATCGTGAATATCCTGTCGGCTTCCTCCGTCCGACCCAATCCTCAGACGGCCGCATATAGCGCCTCCAAGGGGGCTGGGCTCAACATCACGCGAGTGGTGGCCCTGCATTGTGCGGAGAAGCGCTACCCCATTCGCTGCAATTCGGTATTGCCTGGATTGATTGATACGCCGATGGTGCGCGCTGCGCTCGGGCAACGGCAAAGGCTGGAAGAGGCGATCGACACCTTGCTGGACCACCGCTTTCCGATGCGGCGCATGGGCACAGTCGATGAAATCGCTGCCGCCGCCTTGTTTCTGGCTTCCGATGAAGCGAGCTACATCACCGGGGCGAATTTACCTGTCGATGGAGGCAGCACGGCTGCGTAGCAGGGGGTGATCAAAGGTGGCGCTGCCACCTCACCTCAGCCGCCGGCTCCCGGTGCATTGAGCCCGCAAGAAGAGGTTCGTTGATGAGAACATGGTTCATTACCGGCATAAGCCGGGGGTTTGGCCGCTTAATGGCCGAAAAGCTGCTTTCCACAGGCAATCTCGTCGCCGCTACAGTCCGCAACCTTCATGCAGTCGATGACCTGAAGGCGCAGTTCAGTGATCGCCTTTGGCTCGCTCCGCTCGACTTGACGGACGGAAGCGCGATCAGAACGACGGTAAACGCCGCGTGGCAGGATTTGGGCCGCATCGATGTGGTCGTCAGCAATGCGGCCTATGGGCTGTTTGGTGCCGCCGAAGAGGTGACTGACGCTCAAATTCATCACCAGATTGATACCAATCTCCTCGGATCGATTCAGCTTGTGCGCGCCGCCCTCCCGCATATGCGCGCTCAGGGCGGCGGTCGCATCCTCCAGATATCCAGTCTCGGCGGGCAGGTGGCGATCGCCGGGGGATCGCTTTATCACGCAACCAAATGGGGGATCGAAGGCTTTATGGAGGCCGTCGCGCAGGAGGTGGCGGTGTTCGGGATCGGCTGCACGATCGTCGAACCAGGTAGCGCGCGCACGAGTTTCCGCGGTCAGGGCGCGATCAGCGGACCCCGCATCCAGGCCTATGACGCCTCGCCTTCCCGCAAGGTCAATCGCCTCATCGAGGACGGGTCGGTCCTTTCGCCGGGCGACCCGGCCAAAATGGTCGACGCCATGATCGACAGCGTGGAGCAGAATCCGGCGCCCCTGCGCCTTGCCTTGGGAAGCGACACTTATTCGCACATGGCCCAGATGCTCGCTACCCGCCTTGGCCAGCTTGAAGCGCAACGTGAACTGGCATGTTCGACTGACTGGAACGACAAGGCCATCCAACTCCGTTAATTTCGTGAGCATCAGCACGATCAGTCGAGGCTGAGTGGGGCGGATTACCCAAACCGAGAAGGGCAACCATCAACTTCTCGCTTGACTTACTTAATTGATCGACTAACATATTTATAACCTGCTTGACCGCTCACTGTCAGCGGACAGGAATATCGGTTGCTGACTGGAAGGGATGAAGGCGTTCGATGCTCTAGCAGCCATTCGATCGACATCATGCAAGCTCTGCTTGAGCTATGCGCGCATGATAGCTTCCGTGGCCAGGCGAATGAAGCATTCAAGGATAGCGAGAATAAAACGACCTTCGGAGATGATTATGAAAGAATATGTGTACGTCGTCCACACAAGACCCCTGCCGGGACGAGAGGATGATTTCAATAAATGGTATTCCGATCAGCATCTCGCAGATGTCGTTGCCCTTCCGGGCTTCGTGGCGGCGCAGCGTTTTCGCATAGCCGATCCCGCCGATCCGAAATCCCCGGAAAGAATCTATCTGTCTACTTATACGATGCGCACTGACGACCCGCAGGCCGCGCTGGAGCATATGCATCAATTGGTGGCTTCAGGCGAAATGTACGTCACCGATGCCGTAGAAGTGACCGATGCTGTGGCTAACCTTTATGAAGTTATCACTCCAGTCGTGACCGGAAACTGAATTCCGCGATCATGAGCAGGAGAGCGTGCAGGCGAAGGATTGACGGCGCCTGCATCCAAACTGTCTATCGACATAACAGTATTAAAGGATAAGGGGAGGAATTAATGACTAGATTTTCGTGGGGTGGGTCTATTCTTGTCTTGGCCATGGTGTTGGGCGATAGTCCCGCATTTGCGCAAGATGCGACCGGCAATTCCCCTCAGGCGAACGAAGGGCGGGCGCTGGAAGAAATCGTCGTGACGGCTCGCCGCAAGGAAGAATCGTCGCTCAAGGTGCCGGTCGCCGTCACCGCCATCGGACCCGCGACGATTGAGCGCACGAACGCGTCCGACCTCACGCGCATCGCGCAGATCTCGCCGCAGATCCAGGTCGTGAACAGCTCGACCGCGGTCGCTTCCTTCGTTTCGATCCGTGGCATTGGAGCAGCCTCCAATGACCAGTTCATTGAGCAGAGCGTGCTGATGGACATTGACGGAATGCAATTGGGCCGCGGCCGCGTGACCGGATTGGCCATGTTCGATCTTCAGCAGGTCGAAGTCATGAAGGGGCCGCAATCGCTCTTTTTTGGCAAGAACAGCCCGCAAGGCGTCATTTCCATCAAATCGCGCGGTCCCGGTGAAGAATTCAACGGCTATATTCGCGCAGGATATGAGTTCAACGCGCGGGAACGCTATGTCGAAGGCGCCTTGGGCGGCCCATTGTCCGACACGTTCGGCCTTCGTCTGGCGGTTCGGGCCGACAGAACGGACGGCTGGCTGAAAAACGTGGCTCCGGAAGGACCGCTCGTCAATCCGCTCGACCGTTTCTTTCCGGACGTTCCGGGCCGTTACATGAATAGGCGCCCTGGCAGCCGGAACGTGGCCGCGCGTCTGACGGCGACATGGACTCCGTCATCCGCCTTCAACACGACCCTCAAGGTGCTAGTCGCGGATAGCCATAATGATGGCGATGCGGGCTCGCGCGAGCTTTTTTGCGCTCCGGGCGTGACGCGCATCACCGATTATGGCGTTGTCGATCCGACCAGCGATTGCAAACTGGACGGCCGCGTTTCTGTGGGGGGGCTAAATCGCGATATCGCCCTGGAGATGACCGACGGCAAGCACAGGAGAGCCTTCGGTGCGGGCACGAATACGCTGGCCACGCTTATCAGCAATTATTCCTTCGGCAATGTGACGCTGACTTCGACGACGGGCTATTATCATTACAAGTACCGGGGCATCGATAACGCCAATCTCACTTCCGTGCCGGTCGTAAGCGGGCGAAACAATGCCAGCAACACGAGCGTTACCCAGGAACTGCGCCTGAGCAGCGACTTCTCCAGCCCTTTGAACTTCGTTGTCGGCGCATTCTATGAATATGGGAAGCGTTCGCAGGACAGCATCGCCATTCTCCGTTCCGTCGGGCTTGATCCGGTCACGGGGCTTCATTATTCGCTCGCCAATCTATCCTTCGACCGAACCGACGCCTATTCCGGATTTGGGCTGCTCAAATGGGCCTTTGCAGAACAGTTGGAACTGTCGGCGGGCGCGCGCTATACCAAGGAGGTCAAGGATTCGGAGCGGAACGCACCCTATCTTCATGCCGCATTTGCCGGCCGCTTCGCGCCTTCTGGAACGGCGCTCAAGGGCAAGTACAAGGACGATGATCTTTCGCCTGAAGTGACGTTGAGCTGGAAACCCGAAGAACGGCAGCTAATCTATGCCAGCTACAAGCATGGCTATCACTCCGGCGGTTTTGCCGCTCCGACCACATTGTCCGTGCTCAACAACATGGGGCCGATCGGATCGGCAGGCACGCTGCAATACGGACCGGAAAAAACCAAGGGTGGCGAGATCGGCTATAAGGGTTCGCTGATCGATCGATCGCTGAGGATCGAACTGGCTGCCTTCCGCTACAATGTCACGGGTCTGCAGATCACGTCCTTCGACCCGCGCGATTTTGCATATTCCATTAACAATGCCGGCAAAGCGCGTACGCAGGGGTTTGAAGCGTCGGCAGAGTGGCGCGCCACTCAGGAACTGACTTTGCGCGGGGCATTTGGCTATATCGATGCAAAATATATCACTTACGCCAATGCTCCCTGCACGCGCGCTCAGAGCGCCGTCACGCCAGTGGGATGCGTTCAGGATTTGAGTGGTCGCCAATTGCCGAGAGCGCCGAAGGTTTCGGCTACCGGCGGAGCCGACTATGATCTGGCGTTGTCGGATGGTTTGATGCTCGGTTTCAATGCCGACTTCAAATATACGAGCTCGTCGATTCAGCAGGAAACGCTGGATCCCAACGCGCGGCAAAAGGCCTACTGGTTGTTCAACGCGGGCGTTCGCCTGTACCAGGACCAAAGTGGCTGGTCGCTCTCGCTGCAAGGCCGCAACCTGACCAACAGGCACGTGTCAAGCTATTCGCTGGATAAGTCCGCCGGCGGTATCGGTGAATATCAGGCCATTCCGCTTCGGACACGCGAAGTCCGTATCGAGGCCGGGTATAAGTTCTGATGACGTCCCGGTCCCATAGCGGGACCGGGCATTTATATCTCCTGACGATTTCCGCTGCGACGATCCAGGCGATCGAACGGGCGGCGGAAATCGCCAGGCAGGCGCGATACTGAACCCTTGTAGCATGGTACCAGCGCGGTTATTTTCTTGGATATGATTGGAAGGGATGCTTACAGTGCAGTCAGCGAAAACGAGCCGGGCAATTGTCCAAACGGGTCCGCGGGCGATCGAGATGCGCGAATATCCGTTGCCCCAGATCGGTGATGACGACGCGCTGCTGAAGTTGGAAGGTTGCGGAATCTGCGGGAGCGACTGGTCGCAATATGTCGGTGAATCGGAGGGATATATTCGCTATCCCGTTGTCCCCGGTCATGAACCCGTGGGGATCATCGCGGAAATCGGAAGCAAAGCGTCGAAGCGGTGGGGTGTCAAGGAAGGCGACCGGGTCGTCGTCGATCCGGCGGTTCCCTGCGGATATTGCAGAAATTGCCTTCATGGCGATTATAATGTGTGCGACGGTCGCGATCACATCCCATATCTGGGGCATGTACCGGTCGGGGTCGCGAACACCGAGCTGTGGGGGGGCTATGCGGACTATATGTATCTCGACCCTCATAGCCTCGTTCACAAGATAAGCTCTTCGATACCGGCCGAACTCGCGTCCCTGTACAATCCTTTGGGTTCGGGAATTTCCTGGGCTGTTCAACGCCCCGGCACATCGATGGGCGACACGATCGTCATTCTCGGTTGCGGCCAAAGGGGATTATGCTCCGTCATCGCGGCAAAAACTGTCGGCGTTTCGTGCATTATCATCACCGGGCTGAAGCGGGACGCCGCCAAGCTCGCGCTCGCCAAGGAATTTGGCGCGGATCATATCATCATCGCTGATGAAACCGATCCGGTCGAGGAGGTCCGCAAGATTCTCCCCAAAGGAGCGGACGTCGTTCTGGACACGACCCCGAATTTTTCGAAGTCGATCAATCATGCAGTGGCGATGGTCGCTCCCAACGGAACCATCGGCTTGGCGGGCACGCACGGATCGGATCTGGTCTCGGGCCTCAAATCCGATCTCATCGTTCGGAACAATCTGAAGATCATCGGCATGGCGGCCGTGCCATTCCGGACCACCGAAATCGCTGTACAACTGATCGAATCCCGTCGGTTTCCGCTGGAGAAGATGCACACGCACACCATCCCGCTGGAACGCACCGAATATGCGCTCCAATTGCTGGCAGGCAAGATTCCCGGAGAAACGGCCATTCACATAATGATCGAGCCCTGAGCCGGCGATATTTTAGGTTTCGTGGACAAAGGGCCAGAGCCTTGGCGGGCGTCAGGACGAAGCCGAGCGGGCGGTCCGGGTGGCCTGACCGGCATCAACTATATTCAGAAGATCGGGGACGCAGCGGCTGCATCCGCCCATGCGCTCTATGCACTCGTCAAACGCGCCGCAAAGCTCCACATTGGGGGGCATGAAAGTCTCGACCTTCGCCAGCGCCGAACCCGAAATCCTGAACCGTCGCCTCCCCGATCCGGTGCGGGCCGTCATATTCGACATGGACGGCACGCTGCTCGATACCGAAGCGGAGCATCGCCGCACCATGGCCGAGGCCGCCGCCGCCCTGGGCTGGCCCTTTTCGGAGGAGTTGCAGCTCGCCATGGTCGGCATTCACCGGGACGCGAACCGGGTGATGCTGGCGGAGCGTTTCGGCGCGGCCTTTCCGATGGAGCAATTCTATGCCGACAGCGATCTGCTGTTCGAGGCGGCGCTGGAAGCGGCCATTCCGATGCGGCCCGGCGTCGAAGCGCTGCTGGCGCGGCTCGCTTCTGCGGGCATCCCCATGGCGGTGGCGACCTCGACTGAGGCGTCCTATGCCTGTCGGCGGCTCGAAAAGGCGGGATTGTCGGATTATTTCGATGTGGTCGTGACCCGCGATGATGTCGAGCGTCCCAAGCCGCATCCCGAACCCTATCTGCTCGCGGCAAAGCGCTTGGGCGTCGCCGTGACCGAAGCGGTCGCGGTGGAGGACAGCTATGCCGGCGTCCGTTCCGCCGCAGGAGCGGGCATGGCGACGGTGATGGTGCCCGACCTGCTGCCGCCGACCGAGGCGGAACGGGCATTGGTCGCGGCGGTGCTGCCCAGCCTGCATGACTTTGCCGCCCTGATCCTGCCCTGATCCGGGCCGTTCGTCCCGCCGCATCCGCCCTTCGTCGCAAAGCCTGTTGCGTCTGCCCTGCTCTTGGAATTGGGGAGCCGATGTGGGACAGCGGGATCTGGATCGCTGACAGGAAGATACCGGGACGTTATGCCGCTGCCGAGCCGATTGAGGATCTTGCCTTGGGCTTGCGGCGTGGCAAGCATCGCCTTGCCGGGCGCATCGGCGCTGGCCGCCGATCCCGCTCCGTTCGAGCTTGGCGGGCCGGGGCTGCGCATCACGGTCACGCGGGACAGGGACGTGCTGCCGATCGCGCAGGTGCCCAGCCTGGCCGAAGGCGACAAGCTGTCGATCAAGGCCGACTTGCCGGAGGATCAGGGCGCGCGCTTCCTGCTGCTGTCGACGTTCCTGCGCGGCGCGACCAATCCGCCGCCCAAGGACTGGATCAGGGCCGCCGAAACCTGGAAGAAGAAAGACAAGGACAACAGCCTGACGCTGACCGTGCCCAAGGGCGCGCGGCAGATGACGCTGTTCATGGTGCCTGACACGGGCGGGGCGGAAGGCGCGATCGTCGACGCCGTACGCGGCAAGCCGGGCGAGTTCATTCGGGCGACGCAGGAATTGAACCAGGCCTCGCTCGACCGCTCGCGGCTGGACGCCTTCATGACGGCGATCCGGGCGCAGGAAAACAGCCATCCCGAATATCTGCGCTCGGTCGCCCCGGCCTTGGCGCGCAGCCTGTCGATGAAGCTCAATGACGAATGCCTGTCCAAGGTGGTCGAGCTTCAGGCGAGCTGTCTGCTCGAAAACCGCGAGCATCTGGTGCTGGCGGACGTCCACAGCAGCTCGATCGCGGAGACGCTGACCGGCACGCCGACCGACCTGGCGCTGCAACTCAGTTCCACCCGGGAGGCGGGCTATGGCTTCTACAGCCCCTATATCGGCGTGGTGCGCGACGTGGCGAAGATATTCGGCGCGTTCAGCAATCCGGAATTCGACTATCTGCCGACGCTCAGCATCCGGCGTGACGCAAGCGCCTCCCTGCTGCTCAACAAGGCGCCCTCCTTCCAGAAGCCCAAATCAGTGCTGGTCGTCGGCATGCCCGCGATCGAGGCGGACAGCCCGCCGCGCCTGCGCAGCGCCGCCAATGGCCCGATCTGCGCGGCGCGGCCGGGCGTGGTGTTGCCGGTCGAGGGCGCGCCGCTTATCTATTCGACCGCCTATGCACGCAATATGACGGTGAAGCTGACGGCGGCAAGCGGCGAGACGATCGACTTGCCCGTCGAGGCGCGGGCGGATCGCGGCGGCTATGTCGTCAGGAGCAATGACCCGCTACCCGCCGCCTTCCAGGGCACGGTGAAGGGGCATCTCTCCGGCTATTGGGGCTTCGAGCGGTTCGATGGGCCCGATTTCGCGCTGCAATTGCCCGGCGATGCGTCTTGGAAAGTCGCTGGTGAAGCGCCGACGCTGGTCGTCGGGCGCGACAATGCGCTGACCCTGACCGGGGAAGCACCCGCCTGCGTCGAAGGCGTGATGCTGCGACAGGGCGACGGGGCGCCGCAATCTTTGCCGTGGAAAGTGCAGGGCACCGACGCGCTGACGCTCTCCCTGCCGCTGGCCGATAGCAAGCCCGGCGACATCAGGGTCGAGGTCAAATATCAGGGTAGGGCG